>NC_010168.1:1200000-2400000 GCF_000018885.1 Renibacterium salmoninarum ATCC 33209
CATCAGATTACGGCCTTGGAAATCGCCGGAATCAAAGCGGCGCTTTCCCAGGATCTTGGTCTTCCTGGTCGCAGCATGCTGAATTGCCGGTAGCTACCGGGACCGAGTGATTGTAGCCGGAGGCAACGGTCTGCTGAGCTTCGATATGATGGTGCTATGACTGTTGCCAAAGCTTATGCAGCTATGTCCGCTACAACCGGACTGAAACCCACCACCATCGATCGGCGCGAGCCCGGCGCGAACGACGTCGAAATCGATATTGAATTCTGTGGCTTATGCCACTCGGACGTGCACTCAATTCGAGGTGAATGGGGTAATACGCACTGGCCGCTTGTTCCTGGGCACGAAATCGTCGGAACGGTGTCCCGAGTGGGCTCCGAGGTTACCGAATTTAGCGCCGGCGATTCCGTCGGCGTCGGCTGCATCGTTGACTCCTGCCACGAATGTGATTCCTGCCAGGAAGGCTTTGAGCAGTATTGCGAACGCGGAATGATCGGCACCTATGGTGTTCCGGATGCCCGTAACGGTGGCGTCATCACCCAAGGTGGTTACGCCAGCTCTGTTGTTGTTGATGAAAATTACGTGGTGCGCGTTCCCGCGGGACTAGATAAAGCCGCCGCGGCTCCCTTGCTTTGTGCTGGAATTACCACCTACTCACCGCTTCGCTACTTCGGCGTTGAAGAGGGCGACACCGTTGGTGTGGTCGGCTTGGGCGGTCTAGGCCATATGGCCGTCAAAATTGCCAAGGCGATGGGTGCCGAAGTTACCGTATTCACCACCAGTCCGGCGAAAGCCGAAGCTGCACATGAGCTTGGCGCGGACAACGTGGTGGTATCTAAAGATGCAGAGCAGATGAAGGGTGCGCGCAATACGCTCAACCTGATCATTGATACGGTCGCTGCCGATCACGACATTAATACTTATTTGAAGACCCTCAAGCGCGACGGCGCAATCGTCCAGTTAGGCATGCCGGAAAAGGCCATGCCGCCGGTCAACCCCGGTGCGCTGATCCGTCGTCGGCTTGCCTATGGTGGTTCGATGATTGGTGGCATCGCGGAAACCCAAGAAATGCTCGACTTCTGTGCCGAACACGGTGTGGTCTCGGACATCGAAATGGTGACTGGCGAGCAAATCAACGGCGCCTATGACCGGATGGTTGCCGGTGACGTGAAGTACCGTTTTGTCCTCGACACGGCAACTCTCTAGGAGCGATCATGGCTTCGCTTTTCGGCAAGATCATCGCCGGTGAAATTCCGGGACGTTTCATCTGGAAAGATCCGGACGTGGTGGCATTTTTGACCATTGGGCCGTTAGCGGACGGACACACTTTGGTGGTGCCGCGGCAAGAAGTGGATCGCTGGACTGATGCCGATCCAGAGCTGATGCGAAAGTTGACCGACGTAGCCCAGATTATTGGTAAGGCTCAGGTGGAGACCTTCGCCTCGGCCCGGGCTGGGCTGACGATTGCGGGCTTTGAAGTGGAGCATTTGCACTTGCATGTCTGGCCGGTCAACGAAATGGCCGATTTCAACTTTAGCCAAGTGGATAACAACCCGGACCCGGCGCGACTCGATGCGAATGCGGAAAAGCTCCGCGCTGTGCTGCAAGCCGCCGGCCATCAGGAATTCGTACCAGAGTCCTAAACCCTTCGAAACGCTGCACCACTTTTCGGCCTCAAACCACCTGGTTAAGCCCGAAATGTGGTGCAGCGTTTCGGGTTAAGTGGTTGCTGGGGTCAATGCTCGACGTCCGGCGACCAATTCCGCCGTTACTTCTGCTACCCGGTGGCCCAAGTATTCGCAGGTGCGAATATCAGCCTCGTGTACTTGGTCTGCTGGTAGGTCGACGTCGGTCTGTGCGGCAGCGCCCAGCCAAAACCCCAAGCGATTCAGGTCAGAGGGACTGCTGGTGCTGCTGTTCCAGCCAGCAGCGAGGCCAAGATTCACCCAGTGCATATGGTGTTGCGCGGCGAATATTGACAAGGTCATCAGCGAATTGAGTTTATCCCCACTTTTTGCGCCGGAATTTGTGAATCCTGCGGCTACTTTGTTTCGCCAGCGACCGCTGCTCAATCGCTTAGACGTCCGTTCGGCGAAAACCTGAAATTCGGCGGCGATGCTGCCCATATAGGTCGGCGCGCCAAAGATGATGGCATCGGCGTCATCCAAAGCACTCAGATCATTTTCACTGATGTCTTGAACCGCGAAAATCGTCGTTTCGGCTCCAGCTTCGTGCGCGCCAGTGGCCACGGCTGCTGCAAGCTTGGCCGTGTGCCCCCATCCGGGGTGATAGGCAACGGCGAGTTTTTGCCCTGGTGGGAATCCTTGCGTTTCATACATTTTCTTGGTCCCTTTCTGGCACTGCTGACTCTGGAACGACTGACGAAATACGCCACAATGAGTCGGCCGCTACCTGGCGGTACTGTGCCTGCCATTCAGGCAAGTTGTCTCCGTTCAGATACGCGCCGAGGCGATCGAGGAAGGCGTGAGTCCCTGGGCCGAAACCCTGTGCTTGTTTGGTGCTAAGTCCGCTGTGGCTAAACCTCAAAATGGTATTTTCACCGGCTGGCTCGAGTTCGTAGCGCACTATGCCGTCTTTAATGAATGATTGCCGCCATTCATGCTCCAAAAGGTAGGGCGGTTCCCAGCGCAAAATTCGTCAAGTCATCTTGATGCGTTCGGGCGATAGTGGTGGTCCGTTGGGTACCATTTCGATTGACCCACCAACCTGGCCGTCGAGAATGGTCTCGCCGAACCATTGAGCGCGTTCTTCGGGATCAGCAATAGCTGCCCAGACAGTTTCTATCGGGAAGGGCAACTGCCGGACGAATGCCAAAGTGGTTTCGTCTCCGTTGATGATCATTTCGCCGCGTTGGGTACTCATGCGTTGTTGTCCTTTGCCTTTTTGGCGAGATGTTCTTCAAGAGCCGTGAGATGTTGGCCCCAGAACAATCTGTATCGATCAATCCATTCGTTGATCTCGATCAGTCCATCAGGGCGCAGCGCGTAGATTCGGCGTTGCGCCTGAACTCGAACATCGACGAGTCCAGAATCTTTCAGAACTTTCAGATGCCGTGACACCGCTGGCTGGGTAAGAGTCGGCAGGCTTGCAACGAGTTCGCCGGCTGAGTGTTCACCTTCAAAAAGGGTGTCCAAGAGCGCTCGGCGGTGAGGTTCGGCAATGATTTCAAAGACATCCACAACGTTTATATTACTCATTTATTATATGAGTTCAAGTCTATATAAGGAACGCTGCACCACTTTTCGGCCTTAAACCATCTGGTTAAGCCCGAAAAGTGGTGCAGCGTTTCGTGAAGTGGCGGTGTATGCCGGGGTATGTCGGGGGGGGGGGGGGGGATTAGCTGAGCGCTTGGGACATCGCCTGGCGTATTCGTTTCTCCGAGACCGAATACGCGGTACCAAGCTCAACGGCAAAAAGCGAAACCCTTAGTTCTTCAAGCATCCAGCGCACTTTTCGTAAGCTCTGCGGAACCGATCGGCCGGCCGCAAGTGCCGCAACGGCGTCGTCATATTCGTCTTCGAGACGTTGTACAGCCGCCATATTGAGACCATCGCGCTGTACGTTCGTTGGCAACTTCTCCAAACGCTTTTCAATAGCTACCAGAAAACGGGGTAGCTGGCTCAATTGCGCGTACCCGGTCCGGGAAATGAATCCGGCATAAACCAGTCCATCCAACTGGGCGCGAACATCGTTCAAAGCGCTGATTAGGGCCAGGCTGGTGCTTCCCTTGAGCTGCGTCTCAATCCGTCGAGCGCTCGCCAAAATCCGCTCGACGACGGCGACTACGGCGAACACGGTATCGATCAACTCGGCTCGGCTCGCCTCGTAAAGCGCATCAAACTCGGCTTCGGTGAACGGAAGCTCTTCCGGGATCAGTTTGTCAATCGCAGCCAAGGTGCAATCAGCAATCAGATCTGTCACTTTGCCGTGCGGATTTTGACTGAAGGTCAGCTTCTCCGAGTTACTCAAATGCTCCAGAACGTAGCGGTCTGGCGACGGGATTCGCAAGGCCAGTAACCGAATGACGCCCGCTCGATGAGAGACCAGAGCTTCGTCTTCGTTCTGAAATACCCGCAAGCCAGCGGTGGTGCCTTCATCAGTTAAAGCTGGATATCCGGTTACTGAGTGACCGTTGACAAGCCGACTCACTGACCGTTCTATTGTGCCCAGACTCCAGCTAGTCAAGCCGCTGAGCTCGCGAATCGAGGGCTCTGCAGCAACGGCCGCAGATGGACCGCGTTGTGCGGGATTTTTGGGCGCAGCAGTTTTCGGCATTGCGCCCAATGATTCCGCAATCGCCCGCCTGGTAGCACCGGCGAGCGATTCCTGTAGAGCGGCGAGATCTTTTCCTTTGTCTAAGATCTTTCCTGCTGAATCGACCACCTGGAACGTCATGCGTAAATGAACTGGCACCGCGTCCCAATTCCAGGAACCTGGCGGGATGACGTGTCCACGCAGCCGACGCAAGGCCAACTCGAGCGATGATTCTAAATCATCCTGGCTCGGATCCAAATCTGCAGCTAAGGCTGTGGCCGCTTGCCTGCCGACGTCGGGCGCTGGCACGAAGTTCTTCCGCACCGGTTTGGGCAGCGACTTGATCAGCGCCGTGACTAACTCAGCTCGCAAGCCCGGAATCTGCCACTTGAATGGCGCATCCTCGAGCTGATTGAGGAACAGTACGGGAACCGTTACAGTCACGCCGTCAGAGTCGTTGACTGGCGTCCCGGCAGCCAAATATTGTGACGACGGCTGAAATTCGTAACTCAGCGCAAGCTCAAACTCGCCGTGCCGAATCGACTTCGGGTATGCGGTCTCGTCAAGATCGGCGTCCTCGGTCATCACTACGCCAGGATCAAAATCTAACAGCGTGGGATTCTCATGCCGGGCGCTCTTCCACCATTTGTCGAAGTGCCGTTCGGAGACAACCTCCGCGCCCACCCGCGCATCGTAAAATTCAAAAAGCGTTTCATCATCGACGCGTAAATCACGACGGCGCATTCGAGTTTCTAGTTCTTCAACTTCGGCCAACACCGACTGATTGCGGTGGAAGAACTTGTGGTGCGTACGCCAATCGCCTTCTACCAACGCATGCCGAATAAACAATTCGCGCGAAAGCGGTGCATCAATACGACCGTAGTTTATGCGGCGCTGCGCAACGATCGGCACGCCGAACAGCGTCACCTTTTCGTAGGCCATCACGGAGCCATTGCGCTTGGACCAGTGCGGCTCAGAGTAACTTCGCTTCACCAGGCCTGCAGCCACTTCTTCGGCCCAGATTGGATCGATTCGGGCATTTACCCTCGCCCAAAGCCTAGAAGTTTCAACCAACTCCGCGCTCATGACCCAATCGGGGTTCTTCTTGAACAACGCCGATCCCGGGAAGATCGCAAAGCGGCTACCACGGGCACCGGCGTATTCGCGTTTACGATCATCGAACAAACCAAGATGACTGAGCAAGCCGGCCAAAAGCGATTGGTGCACCGGAATATGTAGCCCAACGGGATCCACTTCACCGGTGCTCAACGTGATGTTCAGCGGCTTAGCCAATTGGCGCAGTTGCGCAAAAAGATCTTGCCATTCGCGGACGCGCAGGTAATTGATGAACTCAGCCTTGCAAAGCCGGCGGAAGGCAGTGCTGGAGAGTTCCTTTTGTTTCTCCTGTAGATATCGCCACAGGTTTAAAAAGCCGGTGAAATCAGAGTTCTCATCGCTAAACCGCTTATGTTTTTCATCGGCAATTTGCCGCTTTTCGGTAGGGCGCTCGCGCGGATCCTGAATAGTCAAAGCGGCCGCCAGAATCATCACTTCGCGAGCACAGCCACGCTTGCCCGATTCCACAATCATCCGGCCCAAACGCGGGTCCACCGGCAACTGTGCCAACTGGCGTCCCACGGGGGAGATGCCGCCGTCGGGCTGCAATGCGCCCAACTCGCTCAACAGCGCGACGCCGTCGGCAATCGCTTTCGCGTCTGGCGGCTCGACGAACGGGAAAGAGGCAACATCTTTGGGCTCGCGCGCCACCCCGATGGCACTCATTTGTAAGATCACCGCGGCGAGGTTGGTACGTAGGATCTCCGGGTCAGTAAATTCGCGGCGGCCCTGGAAATCCGCCTCCGAATAGAGCCGGATGCAGATACCGTCAGAGACGCGCCCGCAACGACCCGCACGTTGATTCGCGCTGGCCTGCGAAATGCGTTCGATCGGCAGGCGCTGGACTTTGGTTCGGTGCGAATAGCGCGAGATTCTGGCCGTACCAGTGTCGATCACGTATTTAATGCCGGGTACCGTCAGCGAGGTCTCAGCCACGTTGGTAGCGAGCACAATCCGCCGGCGCGATCCCGGGCTGAAAACCGCGTGCTGCTCGGCCAGCGACAATCGCGCAAACAGTGGCAAGATCTCTGCCTCGCGTAGCCGGGGATGATGCGCAAAGCGCCCGCGTAGCGCCTCAGCCGCATCCCGAATTTCGCGCTCGCCGGAGAAAAAGATCAGTACATCGCCAGGGGCTTCGCCGGAAAGTTCTTCCACGGCGTCGCAGACCGCGTCGAGTGGATCCTTATCTTCGGAGTCGTCCTCGCTCTGCTCGGCAGGTTCGCCATCGCTACCGTCAAGCGGCCGGTAGCGGATCTCCACTGGGTAAGTGCGCCCTGATACCTCTTCGATTGGTGCGGGCACATTATCAATCGCAAAATGCTGGGCAAAGCGTTCCGGATCAATGGTTGCGGAGGTGATGATGATCTTGAGATCTGGGCGCTTGGGCAGGATCTGGCGCAAGTAGCCAAGAATGAAGTCGATGTTCAGGCTGCGTTCGTGGGCCTCGTCAATAATGAGCGTGGAGTACCGGTGCAGCAGTTTGTCGCGCTGAATTTCGGCCAACAAAATGCCGTCAGTCATTACTTTGACTTTAGTTTGTCGGGAAACTTCACCGGTGAAACGGACCTGGAAGCCGACCTCTTCGCCGATCTTTACGTCAAGTTCGGCGGCAATTCGCTCGGCAACTGTGCGAGCAGCAAGTCGACGAGGCTGGGTATGCCCAATGAGCCGGGGCTTACCGTCTTTACCAGGCTCAGTTAGGCCGAGTTCAAGACACATTTTGGGGATCTGTGTTGTTTTGCCCGAACCGGTCTCACCAGCGATGATCACCACTTGGTGGTCTCGTATTGCCGCCATTAGCTCCTCGCGGCGGGCAGATACCGGAAGCTCGGGCGGGTATGTGATTGTCAGGCTCATGGCCTTTATATCCTAGTCGGAATCGATGGCCCGCAGCAGTCGTTTCGCCATCAGCTTGGCTCGCTCGCGAAGTTCTGGCGGCGCGAGAATGTCAAAATCCATCCCGCGTTCGGCAAGATAGGCCAGCGGAGAGTCAAGAGAGTCCCAGCCAAATCGCAGTAAAGTTCGGTCTGGCCCTTCTGCCTCCAGTACCGCCGTCGCAGTGGAAAAAGCTTCCGCAACTTCCGAGGTTGCGGCATGAACGCGCACTACCAAGTCGTATCGGTACGGTGAACGGGTAATTGCTTTGTGCACGTAGGCAGCTAGATCCGTGGCGGGCAGCGGACGGGCGCTAAAGCGTTGACGTTCCTGGGGCTTGCTGATGATCCGATCCACTCGGTAGGTTCGCCAATCTTGTCGATCTAGGTCGAAGGCAACCAGATACCATCGTTGACCTGAATCGACTAAGCGGTAGGGCTCGACGACGCGCGGCGAGGATTCGCCATCGTGTTTTTGGTAGTGGAACCCTAGCGCGCGGCGTTCAGAAATCGCCGCTGATGTCTGGGTCAACAGCTGCGGATCGACGGCGTCGATTGGTGCGGCAATCCGGCTTACTGCGGATTTTAGCGAAGTGAATCTGGGCCGCAACCTCGGCGGAAGCACCTGTTCCAATTTAGCTAGCGCACGCACCGAAGCTTCACCAATGCCAGCAACCGGGCCAACGGCAACATTGCTGAGACCCAGTGCAACTGCAAGTGCCTCTTCGTCATCGAGCAACAGTGGCGGGAGCTCAGCTCCGGCACCGAGCTGGTAGCCACCAGCAACGCCAGGCGATGCATTAATCGGGTAGCCCAGATTGCGCAACTTATCTACGTCGCGACGCACCGTGCGTTCGGTAACGCTCATCCGCTGGGCTAGCGCAGAACCGGTCCATTCCCTGCGCACTTGGAGGAGGGAGAGCAATTGCAGCAATCTGGCCGATGTTTCGATCATGAAAAAAGTCTACTGGCCATCGCAGACAGAAGCTGTCCTTGATTACTTCTATCGTGAAGTTATGCAACTCAATGACAGCTGCCAAACCTGGGGTCGGAATCGGATGGAAAAGCAGCTCAATATACTTCTCTACCTTCCGCAAGCTATGGCCGATTGGGAGGTTGGGCTTTTGACGGCTGAACTGAACACTGGTCGGTTCCTGCGAGAGGGCGTCCAAGTACAAGTCACCACGACGGCGGCAACTGAGGGGCCGGTGCAAACGATGGGAGGGCTCAGCTTTTTACCGCAAAAGGCGCTCGCTGAGGTTGACGAAGCATGTCTTGACGCGTTGATTTTGCCGGGCGGCGAATCATGGGCGGATCCGGCAGCGAATCGAGAGGTTTTAGCGTTAGCGGCTCGGCTGAGCGGTCGCTCGGTGTTGGTGGCTGGAATTTGCGGCGCAACCGAAGCACTGGCCGCTACTGGGTTGCTGGACAATGTGCAGCACACTGGCGATAGTCGCGAGCTGATGGCCAGCATTGACGGTTATCGCGGAGCACCGAATTACCTCGATGAACTAGTGGTTGCTGATTCGAGGCTGGTGACGGCGGGCAGCTGGGCGCCGATCGAATTCGCAGCTGCGGTGTTAGCGGAGCTTGACGTATTTTCGCCACAAACCACCGAGAGCTGACTCAAGTTTTGGGCAAAACGTGACGTCACTGGGATTTATGCCTTGATGACCGAACATCAGCTGGTGCAAGCCTTATGGGCGGGTTTTTCCAGCGCGCAATCAGCAAGATGCTATTTGGCACATTGCTGTTCTTTGTGGCGTTATCTTTATTTATTGCTAGCTTTGGCTCGCTTGTTTATTGCGCCTATTTGGAAGGATTTTCAACCTGGCCCTTACCAACAGCTGGAACGGTGTTGAGCTTGATCTTGCTGATTTGGGCGGCGGTATTGCTCAAAGCGCAGCCCAGCAAGGCAGTGCGGAGCTTGGATAGACCGCTGGATTTGCCCTATGACCTGGACGGAAGCATGAAGGCACCATCGTCGATGGCGCAGATTTATCGGCACCCGATGGGACCGTTTAAAGCCAAATCGACCAAATTGGTTTAGAGAGGCAAAGGACTAGTGGCCAAGTAGGCTGATCAGATGGACGAGAAGATTTCGTTACCGAAGATTGGTGCTCCGGCGACTAGGGCTTTGACCAATGCTAGATATTCGACCTTGGAATCGCTCGACGGCGTTTCAGAAGTGCAGTTGGCCGCTATGCATGGCGTAGGGCCAAAGGCGTTGCGAATTCTCAAGGAATCGATGGCTGCTGCGGGAAAATCGTTCGCCCCCTAGATGAGGGGTAAACCTGCACAAAAGTGCCCTCGAGTGGATTCGAACCACCGGCCTTCTGCTCCGGAGGCAGACGCTCTATCCCCTGAGCTACGAGGGCATCGGGACTTATCGAGCTTAGCAGGTCCGCTCAGGAGAAAAAAACGAGAATCCGAAACCCGAGCTCGCACCGGTGACCGAATCTCAGTAGCCCAGGAAACGGTCGGTATGCACCTTTCGCGCACCGGCTTGATGCCCGGCGTGAACCGCATGTGCAATGAAGGTTGGTGAGCCAGAGGCATAAACTCGGCGAGTTGAAATATCAGCGACGGCCTGGAGAAGTTGCTCCGAGCTAGGGTAGCCCTCGCCTAAGTACTCGCGGACCTGTGGATCCTCAGGACAAAGCACGATGAGCCGCACACCGTCTACCGCGCAAAGCTCCACTAATTCTTCTCGGAAGCCAAAGTCTGCCAGCGAGTTCACCGTGTAGATCAACACGACATCGCGCTTTTCTGCTGGGTGGTGCTGTACTGAACGCAGATGGCTCATAAAGGGCGTTATGCCTACGCCAGCGGCAAGGAATAATATGCGGTATTTCCTCTCGGAATCACGAAGTCTCCCCAGACACCGGTTGCCGAGATTGGTTGCCCTGACTCAAGCGCACCAAGGGCAGTTTTGAAGCTACTGGATGGTTCAGAAAACCGCAGCGCAATGGCAAGGTTTCCGCCGTCGTGCGGATCCGTGGTGATGCTGAAGACTCGTCGAATTCCCCGACCATCCACACGCGAATGCGGCAAAGTCAGCTCCAGATACTGCCCGGCTTGGAACCGAACTGGCTTCGGAACCGTGAAAGAAAACTCTCGGCTGCTAGGTGTCAGTGTGCGCGATGAGCTGAGCTTCAATTGAAGTTTGCGGCGCTGGCCAAAGGCAAACGCCAAGAAGTTACCTAGGACCAAGGCCAGCTCAGGCGAAGAAAAGACCGGTCCCAGGCTAAACGGCACCGAAAACAGCAAAGCGACGACGGCGGCCAAACCCCATTTTTGCCAGCGTCGAGGCGGCAGCGTGAGCGGTTCGCAAAGCATGAACCCGATGAAAAATAGCACTGGGTATGATCCCAGCGGTGATGCTAAAGCGGCAATTGGGTCCAGCGTCGCCGTCGACCGAAGAAAAATGACTGACACCGAAAGGAGAATAAAAATCGTGGCGAAGATTAATTTCGAACTGCGATATAAAACAATCAGACCAGCAGGGACGACTAACCACAGCATGCTGGACGTAGCGACCCACCAACTGGCTAAGTTCAATCCGACGAAGTCTGGCCCAATAAGTGCCACCAAAAGGGCGCCTATTGCCGCTGGATTAAAGATATGTCGGCCGCGGTAGGCCAGCAGGAACTTTGAGGCACCAGCGATCGCGGCGGCAAGGGCAATGCCTAGCAGCGGGCCCAGTTCTAACGTTGGCGTAAAGAGGAAATAGAGCAAAAGACCGGTAATCAGGCTCGACTCGGTTTGAATCTTTACGCCAAAGATCAGCGCCAGGAGCCGACTACTCAACCACGTGACTAGCAGGCAGACCAGCAAGCTGAGCAGCATCGCACCGAGTCCGAAGGTGAGCCAACCCAGTAGTTGCAAAATCATTGAGTAAACAGCCAAAATCCCCAGCGCGAATAACACTAGGCGGTACATTGTCAGGCGGCCCAGCTGGCCATCGAGCCAAACTTTCATCTGAACATCTCACCTTCGAAATTGGGCGATATTTCGGCCCGACCATCAGGAAATATCCGCACCGCTGAGAAGCTGAATTCAGCGGAAAGGGTGGAAAAATCTGCGAAAAACAGTGCAGTTGCCAAAGCGTCCGCCAGCATCGTGCTGCTGGCAACTGCCCAGGTGGCCACCACAGTTTGAACTGGTTTTCCGGTAGCACCGTTCAGCACATGATGCAGCCCGTCGCCCCAAGTTCGCCGATTAGAAGCAGAGGCGCACAGTGCGGCGTCGGCCAATTCCAGCACCCCTACCGCCTGGGAGGCATCGTAGGGGTGCTCTAAAGCAATGCGCTGCGCTGGTAAACGCCGGCTCAGCAGATCGCCACTGGCATCGATAAAAAAACCCGAGAGTCCGTCAAAGTCGAGACGCTGCGCGATCAAGTCCACCAGCTGCCCTTTGCCCGCAGCCCCGACGTCGAGCAATGCTGGCTCTTTGACTAGCAAGGATCTGCCGTTCCACTCAATCGCGGTTTCCCAAGGCGGTGCAGGTTGAAAACCTGGGCCAGCGCGTAATGAATAGCGAGCGTCGTAGCCTAGATGCTCCAAAGATCTGCCTACCAGCGGCGTCATTGCGCCGTCTGTCAGCCGGTAAAGGCTTCGATACAGTGGCTCAAGGTCTTCGGCAGCGACCGGGAGCGTGTAAAGTCCCGGCGAGCTCGACTGCCGGACCGCAGAATCCGCACGGAATCGTGAGAACCCCAGATCGTATTCTTCGACTATCTCAGCAATCGCATGTTGAGTGCTCGCCGGAAGTGTCACAGCAGTATCAATTTGCCATTGCGTGCCAATGGCTTCGAATTTGTAGACGGCTGGCGGATTGCTCACTACTTTTGTGCAGCTTCCTTTTTGATCTGCGCAATCGCATCGTTGAAGCCGCCACTGGTCAGAGAAGAGCCCGAAACCTTTGAAACATTCAGGCTGTCGATGCTTTTGCCGACTACTTGCGCGTCGACGCCGGAAATAAATTCACCTTGAAACCGTTTGGTATTCGGATTGGACGGATAAGAAGTGAGTTTCAGGTTCGTCACGGTACCGGCGGTGAGGGTCAGTTCAACACCGAGCTTCTCCTGGCCATTCGGCGAAATGTAGCTGCCATCAGCTTGGTAAGCTCCGTCTTTATAGGGGCTCTTTGCGCCACTACTTGGTGACGAGCTCTGATCGGAACTAGTCGCAGAGCTGGCGGCCGGTGCATTGGTACTTGGTGACTTAGCTGCCGATTGGTTTGCCGCAGGAACGCAAGCAGCCATGCCCGAGGCCAGGGTGAGCCCCTCGGTTGAGGCGAAAAGTGTCTTTCGGGTGGTCGACTTCATCGGTAGTCTCCGCATCAGTGTCGAATCTGGGTGATGAACTTTTCACACCCTATGCAATTCAGACGAGCGCGATGGCGAATTGGTTCAGCTATCGCTGCCAATTGTGCCTTGATATTTGCTGTGAGGAATCAGACACTCGCTCCCCGAGCGGTTTGGTCTACCTACGCGGTAGAGTCACACGAGTGGTGAAATCAGCAACTTTCAGAGGTCGGATCCTTGTCATAGTCGGGATCCTCTTGGCTGCCGTCACCTTGCGTTCGGCAGTGACCGTGGTTCCACCGGTGGTCCCGGAAATCAGTCGTGATCTGCCTTTTGATTCGCTGACTATCGGTTTGTTGGGCATGTTGCCCACCTTGGCATTCGTGATCTTTGGCTTCTTAACACCTTTTGTTCTGCGTTGGACAAGCCTAGAAAAGCTAACCATTCTGGCCATGTTGGTTGCCGTGGTTAGGGCAAGTTGTGCGAATTTTTGTGCCGAACACGCCCTTGTTTTTGATATTTACCGTAGTTGCGTTGGCCGGTACGGGTGCTGGAAACGTTGTGCTGCCACCCCTGGTCAAGCACTATTTTCCGGACCGAGTAGGGCTGATAACCGCGCTCTAGGTCACCGTACTCAGACTGGGAACCGCGCTTCCGGCCCAGTTTGCCGTGCCGGTTGCTGACAGTGCCGGTTGGCAAGTTTCTTTGGTGATTTGGGCTGGTGCAAACTTCATCGCAGCTGTGCCCTGGATCTTGGTTTTGCTGAGAGGCCGGGCCGCTGACGCGCGGGTTGATCTTGAAGTCGCGAGTACGATGGCTCCGGACGGATCGCTGAGTAAAACAGAATCGGTAGAGGATTCCTCGGCTACCGCGGCGGTATCAGATCAAAAGATCAATGTTTGGCGCTCTTTTCAATTTTGGGGCTGCCAATGAGTTTGTTGATTCCGTTGTTGGCAAGTCGGATGCGTAATCCGTTTCCGATCGTGCTGGTGCTGCTGCTCTGTTTTGTCACTGGCTACTTGGGCCTCTGGCTCAGTCCCGCGAGCCCCACCTGGCTTTGGGTTGTCTTTGCCGGTGCCGGACCTGCAACGCTCCCACTTTCGCTGTTGCTGATCAATCATCGGACGAGAACTAAACTTGGTGCCGGCGCGCTCTCTGGATTTAGCCAGGGTGTAGGTTATGCATTGGCTTGCATAGGACCATTGCTCTTTGGACTGCTACATCAAGCAACCGGAAATTGGGCCTCTGGCTTTAATCTTTACTGTTCTGCACGTTAGCGGTTCTGGGCCTCGGTGCTTAATTTCGCCTGTAAGCCGGTCTACTTAGAGGATCAACAGGCGCGAGCTTAGCCTTTAGCAATATTCTCGAAATCGTTTGGAAATATTCTGCAAACTTTCAGGAATCTTCCATAAGTCTGATTTCATCGGGAGTCTTTGTAGCCAGAAAAATGGATTGAGCTCGAACCAAATCCAGTTGGCGCAGTGCGATTAGAGTAAAAATGGGGAGGTGGCTATGGGCAATGAGTCTAAAATTGAGCCTAAGCCGGCGTTTGCGCTGCCTACCCGATTCCGATACTGGACTTTGTCGCTGGTAGGACTACTAATTTTTGGTTTTATTTTGGTTGTTGGTGGCATGCTTCGTGGAGCCTTGGCGTCATCGGAGACCAGCTCACTGCCAATCTCGTCCTCGGTGCCAACAATTTACGTCACCAAACCACCTGGCAACCAAGCCTCTGTTTCAGCCGCTGATATACCTCCGGTGGAAGCAGCTCCGAAATCTACCAAAATTCCGGCCGGTGCCGTGCCTCCTGGTGATGAGCCAGCTTTCGGCACCACGGCCCTTGAGCTGCTGGCCCAACTTCCTATTAGGGAGTCAGCGTCAAAAACGGGTTATGCCCGAAGTAATTTTGGTCCCGCTTGGCTTGATCTGCAGGGCAAAGGTTGTGACGCGCGCAATGAGGTGTTGCGTCGGGATCTTAATAAAGTCTCTTTCACGGCTGGCGACAAGGGTTGCTTAGTGCAAAGCGGGGAGTTTTCGGACCCGTATCTGGGTACACGAATTACCTTTGATCGCTCTACTGCTGCATTGGTCCAAGTCGATCAGGTAGTCTCGCTCGCTGACGCATGGCAGAGCGGAGCGCAAGATCTCAGTGCGGCACAGCGGATTGCCTTCGCCAACGATCCCTTGAACTTACTTGCAGTTGATGCAGTTGCGAGCCTGCAGAAAAGTAGTGCCAATGCCGCTGGCTGGCTACCGTCCAATAGCGCCTTCCGCTGTTCCTATGTGGCTCGGCAAATCAGCGTGAAAGCAACCTACAAGCTCTGGGTCACCCAAACTGAGCACGATGTCTTGGCCGGCGTCTTGGCCGATTGCCCGCAGACGTTGGCACCAACCGATCAGGTTGCCCGGATTGAAGTTGCGGCGCCACCGACCAGCACTAGTGGCACCGCGCCCGCTAACGGATCGACGCAACCGGGTAAGACACCCAGCTCGTCGACGCAACCCAGTAAACGACCGGTTCCCTATGCTCCGATTCCACAGTTGCCCTTGCCAAAGCCTCCGGTCTTGCCCATCCCTCCCGTTTTGTTCCCGCCGGGCAATAACTCTGCTCCTGACCAGAGCAAAGATCAGTCCAAAGATCCTTGGTCGGAATGGGGACCATTGAACTTGCCGCCCGAGGTGCCGTTCCAGCCGCCGAGCGGGCTGTGGGAAGAGGGCCCATCAGAACACAACCCTGATCAAGATCGTGATACGGGCAATGTCGGTTCGTCGATGCCCGATGAAAACCCGTTGCAGGATCCTACGGCTCCGGTTAGCTCAGAGAAACCAACGGCACCAGTGCAGCCAACCTTGCCGGAACAGCCGACAGTGCCGGAGCAACTGACCAAGGATGCTCCGGATCCGAGCACGCCAACCCCGGTAAATCACCTTCCGGAATCACCTGATCCGCCTGTTTCCACCACCGCACCGGCGACAGTGCCGGTTAGCGCTGTAACAGCCACAGCTCCGAATCAGCCCACGGCAACCCCAATACCTCCCGCAACTGCTGCTCGATGAGCAAGTACTGGGGTCATATTGGGGGCAACGGTTCCTTCCAACTATGCTTGAACAGTGACTCCTGACGAACTTTCTGTAGCCCTTACCGCCTGTCTCAAGGCCGCCGTCGAAGCCGGTGAGCTTGTTGTGCCAACCGAGGCGGTGCCCGCCGAAGTGCGGGTTGAGCGACCGAAGAATCGTGACCATGGCGACTGGGCCACCAATATCGCCTTGCAGCTGGCTAAGCCAGCCGGGCTGAATCCGCGTGCCGTTGCTGAGATACTCAAAAGCCGGCTTGAGGCCATCGAAGGGGTTGCTGCTGTTGATATTGCCGGTCCGGGCTTCCTGAACATCACCTTAGATGCCGCTGCGGCGGGGGCCTTGGCAAAAAATATTGTCCATGCGGGCAGCCAGTATGGCGAAAATCAGGCCTTGACTGGGCAGGTAATCAACGTCGAATTTGTCTCGGCAAATCCCACCGGGCCGCTGCACTTGGCGCACACTCGGTGGGCCGCCGTCGGCGATTCGGTCGCCAGGCTGCTCAAAGCGAGCGGTGCCACGGTGACGAGCGAGTATTACATCAATGATGCTGGCTCGCAGATGAACAACTTCGGAGCATCCGTATTGGCAGCTATTAAAGGCGAGCCAACTCCGGAGGGTGGTTACCCTGGCGCGTACATCACCGAATTGGCACAACAAGTAGTCCGGGACCATCCTTATGTGACCGAACTTACCGATGAGGCGGCTCTGCCAGTGGTCCGCGCCGCGGCCTATCTTGCGCAGCTCGCTGATATCAAAGAGACCTTGAACGACTTTGGTGTGCATTTTGATGTCTTCTTCTCTGAGCAGGAATTACACAGCACCGGTGCGGTAGAAAAAGCTGTTGATAGGCTGCGCGGACAAGGTCACGTCTTTTATCAAGACGGCGCAATTTGGTTACGAACAACTGATTTCACCGATGACAAAGATCGGGTGTTGATTAGAGCCAACGGTGAGCCGACTTATTTCGCCGCCGATGCTGCCTACTATCTTTCGAAGAAAGACCGTGGCTTTGTTGAGAAGATCTATTTGCTCGGTGCCGATCATCACGGGTACATCGGTCGACTCAAAGCTATTGCAGCGTGCGCCGGCGATGATCCGGCACGCAATATTGAAGTGCTCATCGGGCAAATGGTTTCAGTCAATGGCGCTCGGCTATCAAAACGGGCCGGAAACATCGTTGAGTTGCGCGACCTACTTAACTGGCTTGGCGCAGACGCCTTGCGCTATTCGTTGGGTCGCTCCCCGGCCGATTCGCCGCTTGCCTTGGAACCAGAGCAGTTGCAAAAGGCCAGCAACGACAACCCGGTTTTCTATGTGCAGTACGCCCACGCACGTACCAAAGCCGTAGATCGTAATGCCGAGGCTGCTGGTGTTGACCGCAGTGCTTTTGAAGCCTCATTGCTGACTCATCCGACCGAATCGAACTTGTTGGCGCAACTCGGTGCCTTCCCCTCCGTTGTCGCTGAAGCAGCAAAGTTTCGTGAGCCACATCGGGTGGCTAGGCACCTTGAAGTTGTGGCGGGTACGTACCATCGCTGGTACGACGCCTGCCGCGTCACGCCGTTTGCTGGGGAGGAAATTACCGATCTGAACCGGACCCGACTTTGGCTCAACGATGCAACTGGACAGGTGCTGGCTAACGGTCTGGATCTGTTGGGCGTCAGTGCGCCTGAGAGGATGTAACGGTGGCTTCCGTAACGGTGCCGTCCTCGATCGCCCCTGGTTGGTTGAGCGCAGCCGTTGATGCTAATGCCTTGCGTGAGCAAGAATGGGCGTGCGATGTATTACGGCACCCAGCTGGCGAGTTAGCTATCGATGGTGTCAGCGTGCAGCATCTTGCCGCGCAATTCGGCTCGCCATTATTTGTAGTGTCAGAAACGGATTTTCGACGGCGCGCCCAAGAGTTCTATACCGCGTTCAACGAGGCATTTACGGATATCTGTGGGGGAGTAGATATCTATTACGCAGGTAAGTCCTTTCTTTGCACCGAAGTTGCCCGTTGGGTGATGGACGAAGGGCTGAGGTTAGACACTTGTTCTGGCGGCGAAATGCTGGTTGCGCAGCGTGCCGGAGTACCTGGCGAAAAACTCGGACTACACGGAAACAATAAATCGGACGCTGAAATCCGGCGAGCACTGGAAATTGGCGTGGGCAGGATTGTTGCCGATTCACTGCCAGAAATCGAACGGATTGACTCGATCGCTGCAGGCCTGGGCACTATTGCTAAGGTCATGCTGCGGTTGACGCCCGGGGTGCACGCGCATACGCACGAGTTTATTGCTACCGCGCATGAGGACCAGAAATTTGGTCTGTCATTGGCAACAGCCGGGCAAGATGCCAGCAGCCAGGGCGCAAATGTAAGCCCAGCCGAGCAAGCGGTACTTGCGGCACACGCCGGGAAACATATTGAAATGCTAGGCATCCATTGCCATATTGGCTCGCAAATTTTTGATGCCGAGGGCTTCGCAGTAGCGGCGCAGCGCCTGCTTGGCTTCAGCGCTGACATGAAATCCCGCCACGGTATAGATTTCGTCGAACTAGATTTGGGCGGCGGCTACGGCATTGCCTACACCGAGGCAGACACCCCACGCCAGGCCGCGGAGATCGCAAACGAAATGGCCGCCGTCGTCCGTGCTGAATGTGCCGAACTTGGCCTCACAGCACCCCGGATTTCGATCGAGCCGGGCCGGGCTATTGTGGGCCCAAGTACGTTCACCCTTTACCAAGTGGGTACGGTAAAAACTGTCGTGGTGGACACACCAAGTGGTCCGGCAGAACGTCGCTATATTTCGGTTGATGGCGGGATGAGCGACAATCCTCGACCAGTGCTCTACGATGCGGATTACACAGCAATTTTGGCCAATCGCTCGAGCTCAGCAGATGCGGTGTTGTCCCGAGTGGTGGGCAAACATTGCGAATCTGGGGACATCGTTGTTAGAGATGTATATCTGCCCGGGGACATTATTGCTGGCGATTTGCTAGCTGTGCCGGCTACCGGTGCATATTGCTGGGTGCTATCCAGCAACTACAACTATCTGCCCAGGCCTGGTGTCGTCGCGGTTCGCGGCGGCACAGCACGAGTAATTGTCAGGGCAGAGACCGAAGAAGATTTGTTGTCCCGCGATCCAGGAGCTTAATTCCTTGACTGAGCTTGATACGCCAACTGTTCCTACCCCGAACCCAGACGCGCAGCACCGTACCTTACGGATTGCGCTGCTGGGCTGCGGCAACGTTGGCACCGAAGTTGCCCGAATTCTGCTAAAAGACGCTGATTCGCTAGCCGCACGCACTGGTGCCCGACTGGACCTGGTCGGCATCGCGGTTCGAAATCTTGACGCACCGCGTAGTGCCGATATCCCGCGCGAGCTCTTGACGACGGATGCCGAATCTTTGGTCAAGAATGCGGACTTGGTTATTGAGCTCCTCGGCGGAATCGAGCCGGCCCGTAGCCTGATTATGTTGGCCATCGAGCATAATGCCTGTGTAGTTAGCGGAAACAAAGCCTTGTTGGCCTCAGACGGTCCTCGACTGTATGAGCTGGCTGATGCTAAAGGCGTTCAACTTTCCTACGAAGCAGCGGTAGCTGGCGCAATTCCGATCCTTCGGCCCATCAGGGACAGCCTGGCCGGGGACAAGATTACTAGAGTTCTAGGCATCGTGAATGGCACCACCAATTACATTCTCGATCAAATGGATTCGACGGGTGCTGACTTCAACAGTGCGTTAGCTGAAGCGCAACGGCTTGGCTACGCAGAAGCGGATCCGACTGCCGATGTGGAAGGGCGCGATGCAGCAGCAAAAGCGGCGATTCTTGCTTCCTTATCCTTTCACAGCAGCTTTTCGCTCGACGATGCCTATTGTGAAGGAATTAGTTCAATCACCGCTTCCGATATTGAAGCGGCGCGTGAAGCTGGGCTGGTCATCAAACTTCTTGCGATAGCTGAGAAGGTTACCGCAACAGATGGGGCGCAGGATGGCGTGAGCGTTCGGGTGCATCCGACTCTGCTGCCGCGCGAGCACCCGCTGGCAGCGGTTCGTGGCGCCTTCAATGCAGTTTTCGTCGAATCCGAATACGCCGGTGAACTGATGTTCTATGGCCGCGGAGCCGGTGGTACGCCAACGGCAGCGGCAGTTCTTGGCGACTTAGTTTCTGCCGCGCGTCGCATCGTCTTAGGCGGGCCGGGCCGAACCGAAACTACCGCTGGACGCGTGCCGGTTCTCAGCATTGATGCGGTGCAAACTAGCTATTGTATTGGTCTGGAAGTGGCCGATGAGTCTGGCGTCCTAGCTCGAATTGCACAAATTTTCGCCACACAAGGCGTCTCGATCGAAACCATGCGGCAGACCATCCATCCTGCCGATGACCAAGATCAACAGCAACAATACGCAGAGCTTCGGATCGTGACACATCGTGCCGCAGAATCCGCGCTCGCCGCCACCGTGGCACAAATCCGAGATCTTGACGTCACCACTGCTGTGACGTCTGTCCTGAGGGTAGAAGGAGTCTGAGGCACATCATGGCTCAGCAATGGCGCGGAGTAATTCGTGAATACGCCGACCGCTTGCCGGTCACCGAATCAACTAAGGTCATCACGCTTGGCGAGGGCGGTACGCCGCTGGTGCCCGCACGAGCATTATATGAGCTGACCGGCTGTAACGTTTACGTCAAGGTCGAGGGCATGAACCCGACCGGTAGTTTCAAAGATCGCGGTATGACGATGGCGATTACGGCCGCTGTTGAGGCCGGCGCTAAGGCCGTCGTTTGCGCTTCTACCGGAAACACTTCGGCTTCAGCTGCTGCTTACGCGACCGCTGCCGGCCTGACTTGCGCAGTGCTCGTTCCGGCCGGAAAAATTGCGATGGGCAAGCTCAGCCAAGCAGTGGCACATGGTGCAACATTGCTTCAAGTTGATGGCAACTTTGACAATTGTTTGGAAGTTGCGCGTAAGTTGGCGGACTCGTACCCGGTATTTTTGGTAAATTCGGTCAACCCAGCGCGGATTGAGGGCCAAAAAACTGGCGCTTTTGAAGTCGTAGATGTGTTGAGCGACGCTCCCGACATCCATGCACTCCCGGTAGGGAATGCCGGAAATATTACGGCATATTGGCAGGGCTACCGTGAATACGCTGCACCGTTTGGTGATCAACCAGCGGTGTCTTCGAAACTTCCTAAAATGTGGGGGTTCCAAGCAGCTGGTTCTGCACCAATCGTGGCGGGCCATCCCATCACCGAACCAGACACAATTGCTACCGCTATTCGAATCGGAAACCCGGCTTCGTGGGATCAAGCTGTTGCCGCGCGCGATGAATCGGGTGGCGTTATTGAATCAGTAACCGATGAACAGATCCTTGAAGCGCACCGCTGGCTTTCGGCCCAAGAAGGGGTCTTCGTTGAACCAGCCTCAGCGGCCGGCGTTGCGGGCATTCTGAAGAAATATCGAGCCGGAGAATTAGCTGCTGGCCAGACAATCGTGATCACGGTAACCGGCCATGGTCTTAAAGACCCAGAGTGGGCCTTACGAAACCTCGATGGCAGCCCGGTTGAGCCTCGCAAGGTGGAGTTCGACGTCGTGAGCGTCGCTCGCGAACTAGGTTTGGAAAACTGAGGTGACTTCACCAAGTCGGCAGGACAATAACGCCGGAGATTTGTTGCTGGTTTCTGGCCAGACAATAACTGTGCAGGTGCCGGCTACCAGCGCAAATTTGGGTCCGGGTTTTGATTCGCTAGGTCTGGCGCTTGGCCTTTACGACACCTTGACGGTGCAGACTCTCAGTGGCGATGAGCTGGAATTTGAGCTCAACGGCGAGGGCAGCGAGTCGTTGCCGCGCGATGCTTCGCACTTGACCGTGCGCACGATCAATGTGGCATTGGACCGGCTGGGATTACGACGCGGCGGTCTACGAATTGAGGCCAACAACGTCGTTCCGCATGGTCGTGGCCTGGGCTCATCGGCGGCCGCGATCGTTGCGGCGTTACTCGCAGTTCGGGGACTGGCCCCTCTCTCGCTGCAACCGGACTTGGATTGGGTATTTCAGCTGGCTTCTGAGCTAGAAGGGCACCCAGATAACGTGGCGCCAGCGCTGTTCGGCGGCTTGGCGATTTCCTGGCAAGAAGACACTGGTTACCGGAGCGCAAAAGTGACGCTGAGCAATACAGTTCGTCCCGTTGTTGCGGTACCGGCTGTTGAACTATCAACGGAAACTGCCCGAGCAATGTTGCCTTCGTCAATTTCGCATCAGAGTGCGGCAGCGAATTCAGGCCGTGCCGCATTATTGATCCACGCACTAAGTGCTGCACCAGAATTCCTTTTTGCCGCGACGGAAGATTATTTGCATCAGGGTTACCGGGCTCAGGCTATGCCGGGTAGCGCCCAGCTGCTTGATTTTTGGCGAAATCATGGGCTGGCAGCGGTAATCTCTGGCGCAGGACCGACAGTTTTAGTTCTGGCCGCAAACCCAAATCAGGTGCAGGATTCCCTTGAATTAGCTGGGAATTTTGCCGAAGATTCGGCGTGGCGTGTCCAAGAGCTCGAAATAGACAATGAAGGTGCTAAAATAATCTTGCATCGGCAGTCATAGACTGCCTGAATGGGACCGTATTAGTTGGTCTGCCACTTGCGATGCAAAACCACCCGGAGCTGCGGGATCCTCATACTCAAGGCTTTCCATGGATAACAATTGTTGCCATGAGCCGCAAGCGTGAACCGCTATTGCCTGCGGGGGTTGTTTCACCACCTGGTTCAAGCGCCAATTCGCGTGCTTCTACCGGACAATCAACTCACTGGAACTGACTCCAAAGAGCCAGACACCCCGTGAGCTGAAACCAATCAATGCGATTTCATGGACGCCATGAAATCGGTATCGAGGGGGAAGGATCCTTCGTGACAGAAACCACCAGCCTGGTAACAGGCATGGACCATGCCGAATCTGCCTCATCTGAGGCTCCGGCAAAATCAAATGGACTTGCCGGTTTGAAGCTGGCGCAGCTGCAGGCTCTTGCCGGTCAGCTAGGAATTACCGGCGGTTCGCGGATGCGCAAGGGTGACCTAGTCACTGCGATTTCCGCTCACCAGCGCGGCTCTTCGGTTGCAGACCGAAAGACCCAGCCAAAGAACGAACAAGCAAAGGCAACGGAAACCGCCTCAGCTAACGGTTCGAATGGCGCGCAGCCTGCCGCAGAAACACCGCAAACTGAAGCGGCTCCTGCTCGTCGTGGCCGCAGCCGCCGAGCAGCTAGCAGCGGAGTAGTAAGCACCGAACCGGCCGCAGTCGAGACTGTTGCTGTTGATGCACCTGCTCAGAGCGAATCAACCAACGAGCCAGTTGCCAACGAGGGCGGCTCACGTCGCCAGCGCGGACGTAACCGTCGTGCAGATGATACGAACACCGCCGCTGAGGCAGCTTCGCCGTCTGAGAATGCCGCTGAAGGTGCTGCCCAGGATTCCGTGCAAAAGGAGTCCGGCCAAAACCGCAACGACAACCGTCAGCGCCAGGATAATCAGAACAACGGCCAGAATAACAACCGCCGAAATGACGATGAAGAAGGTCGCGGTAACGGCCGCAATGATCGTCGCAATCGCAATCGCAATCGAAATCGCAATGACCGCGATGGCGAAGGCGAAGGCAGCAACCGGGTTGAGGGTAATACCCGCAACGAAGGTAACCAGCGCAACGAGAACAATTCGCGCAACGAGCGTGCCGACCGCAATAGCGGTAATGATCGCAATGAGGGCAATGCCCGCAACGATCGCAATAACCGCAACGATCGCAATGATCGTAACGACCGCTTCCGCGACCGTAATGATCGCCGTCGGAATCGCAATCAGGGTCCCGACGTTGACGACGTCGAGGTCACTGAGGATGATGTCCTGTTGCCAGTAGCTGGCATTTTGGACCTTCTGGAAAACTACGCTTTTGTCCGTACCTCGGGCTATTTGCCAGGTTCCAATGACGTTTATGTCTCGCTGTCGCAGGTTAAGAAGTACAACCTACGCAAGGGTGACGCCGTCGTTGGCGCAATTCGGGCTCCGCGCGAAGGTGAAGAGAACCGTCAGCAGAGCCAACGGCAGAAGTTCAACGCCTTGGTCCAGATCACCAGCATCAACGGCAAAACGCCAGAAGAGCTGAAAGATCGCGTTGATTTCTCCAAGTTGGTGCCGTTGTACCCCTCGGAGCGCCTGCGCCTGGAAACCGATCCGAAGAAGATTGGTCCCCGCGTTATCGACTTGATCGCGCCGATCGGTAAGGGCCAGCGTGGTTTGATTGTTTCGCCGCCTAAGGCCGGTAAGACCTTGATTTTGCAGGCAATCGCTGATGCAATCACGATCAATAACCCTGAAGTACACCTGATGATGGTGCTCGTGGACGAACGTCCTGAAGAGGTCACCGATATGCAGCGCACGGTACTGGGCGAAGTTATCGCCTCGACCTTCGACCGGCCAGCGGATGACCACACTCAGGTCGCTGAGCTTTCAATCGAACGTGCTAAGCGCCTCGTCGAAATGGGCATGGACGTTGTTGTGCTCCTCGACTCGATGACCCGTTTGGGCCGTGCCTACAACAACTCGGCGCCGTCTTCTGGACGTATTCTCTCCGGTGGTGTGGACGCTGCTGCGCTCTACCCGCCCAAGCGCTTCTTCGGTGCTGCACGTAACATCGAAAATGGTGGCTCGCTGACCATTTTGGCAACTGCCCTGGTGGAGACCGGGTCTAAGGCCGATGAGGTGATCTTTGAGGAATTCAAGGGCACTGGCAACATGGAACTCCGGTTGTCCAGAAATCTTGCAGACAAGCGTATTTTCCCGGCAGTGGATGTCAACGCATCCAGTACTCGCCGCGAAGAAAATCTGCTCTCGCCGGAAGAAGTCCACATTATGTGGAAGCTCCGTCGGGTCCTTTCGGGGCTGGAACAGCAGCAGTCACTTGAATTGCTTACCTCCAAGCTCCGCGAAACTCAGAGCAACGTCGAATTCTTGATGCAGATCCAAAAGACCACTTTGGGTTCGAAGTCCGACGACGACAGATAGCTTAACTGCCGTTGAGGAGGCAGCTAACGCACCTTTGCTAGCCTGGAAGATGCGTTAACTGCCTCCTCAACGGTTTTTTGTTGGTCAAAATTGCTTTTGTGAAAGGTAAGACAAGATGTTCGAGTCAATTCAAGGTCTGCTAGATGAGCACGCCGATTTGCAGATCCGTTTAAGTGATCCCGCAGTTCACGCAGACCAGTCATTGGCGCGAAAACTCGGCCGCCGTTACGCGGAGCTGAGCACCATCGTTGAGGGTTACCACCAGGTTCAACAGCTTTCGGATGATCTCGCGGCAGCAAAGGAAATGGCTTCCGAGGATTCGGAGTTTGCCGCTGAGGTTCCAGTTCTCGAAGAGCAGTTGGCGCACGCCCAAGAAAAGCTTCGTCGATTGCTGATTCCTAGAGATCCCGACGACGGCCGCGACGTTATCTTGGAAGTCAAAGCAGGTGAAGGCGGAGATGAATCGGCTTTGTTTGCCGCTGACCTGGTTCGGATGTACTCCCGATACGCCGAGTCAAAGGGTTGGAAGATTGAGGTCATTTCAGCCACCGAATCTGATCTTGGCGGGTATAAAGATATTCAAATTGCGGTCAAAGGACGTTCCAACGACCCAGCCGAAGGCGTCTTCGCAGCACTCAAATTTGAAGGTGGCGTGCACAGAGTGCAACGCGTGCCGGTCACCGAATCGCAGGGCCGCATTCACACCTCGGCAGCCGGCGTATTGGTTTTCCCCGAAGTTGATGAGCCTGAAGAAGTCGAAATTAGTCAGAACGACTTGAAAATTGACGTCTATCGTTCTTCCGGGCCTGGTGGCCAGTCGGTTAATACCACCGACTCCGCAGTTCGGATTACGCACTTTCCTACTGGGATTGTCGTCGCGATGCAGAATGAGAAATCACAGCTACAGAACCGTGAAGCTGGCATGCGGGTGCTTCGAGCTCGAATTCTCGCGCACCAACAAGAGCTGATTGACGCGGAAAACTCTGCTGTGCGGAAATCGCAGATTCGGACCATGGATCGCTCCGAGCGGATTCGTACCTACAACTTCCCGGAAAACCGCATTGCGGATCACCGGACTGGCTATAAGTCCTACAATCTAGATGCTGTGATGAACGGTGATTTGGGGCCGGTGATCCAATCAGCAATCGAAATGGACGAACAATCGCGCCTTGATGCACTTTCGGGTAGCTCTGAGTAGGTCATGAACAACGCCGAAGGCCTAGCAGAGGCCTTGCAACTTGCCACGGCCAAGCTTACGGCATCTGGGGTTCCCTCACCAAAAGTTGATGCTGAAATCCTCGCCGCGCATTTGAGCGGTAAGACTTTGGGCGAAATTCGTGCAGCTGTGCTGTTAAATGCGCCAGTTCCAGCTGGATTTGCTGAACTTGTTGCAGAGCGGGCGCAACGAATTCCGCTGCAACATCTCACCGGAGTGGCGTACTTTCGCCATCTGGAACTTGCTGTCGGGCCAGGTGTATTTATCCCGCGACCTGAATCCGAGGGGGTGGCTCAGCTGGCCATTAACTTCCTTGCGGCCCAGGTCGAGTTGACCGCACCAGTGGTAGTCGATCTGGGCACCGGCTCTGGTGCACTTGCCGCGGCAATTGCCTCGGAGGTCCCGGGATCTCGGGTATTCGCCGTCGAACTTTCAGATTTGGCGCATGATTGGGCAGCCCGGAACTTGGCCCGTTATGGTGCTCAGGTTGAGCTACGGTTGGGTGACTTGCGCTCGGCCTTTGAAGATCTCGATGGTTTAGCTGATGTGGTCTTGAGTAACCCGCCGTACATTCCGGATGAAGCAGTTCCCAACGAACCAGAAGTTGCTGAACACGACCCAGAAATTGCGCTGTACGGTGGCTGGGCCGACGGGCTAGAGCTGCCCCGAGCGGCACTTGCGAGTGCCGTGCGATTGCTCAAGCCCGGTGGTCTTTTTGTCATGGAGCACGCAGAAGTTCAAGCAGCAACCATGGTGCGGCTGTTTGAGAATGCTGGGTTTGGCTATGTTGAAGGACATCTCGATTTGACTGGCAAGGAGCGTGCAACAAGTGGACGCTTGGCGTCCAATGCACGTCCAACGCACCCGACTGATGAAAGAATGGGCTAGTGAGCACGATTGTCTATGACTGCACTGTAGAGTCCCAACGCGCAGAAGGCATGGCGCACGCCAAAAAAGCCATCGCACAAAAGCAAACTATCGTTATGCCTACCGATACCGTGTATGGCATTGCCGCTGATGCATTTTCACCGGTTGCGGTGGCAACATTGCTTGCCGCGAAAGGACGCGGCCGATCGATGCCGCCGCCCGTTTTGATCCAAAGAGTTCAGACGATGGACGGCTTGGCTGTTGATATCAGCGAGGAAGCCCGCAAACTTGCTGAAGCTTTCTGGCCCGGCGGACTGACGCTAATTTTTCATGCTCAGCCTTCGCTAGATTGGGATCTTGGTGACTCATTTGGCACGGTTGCGCTCCGAATGCCGGATGACAAATTGGTGCTGGATCTTTTGACGCTTACCGGGCCACTCGCCGTGTCTTCGGCGAACCGCACCGGTCAACCGACGGCCCGAACCGTTGCCCAAGCCAGGGAACAACTTGGCGAAGTTGTCGAAGTCTATTTGGGCGAAGGCGAACGGCCGCTAGACGGTGCAGAGGTGCAGCCTTCAACAATCGTCGACGCTACCGGGGACCGGCTCCGGGTCGTTCGACCGGGAGTCATCACCATCGATCAGCTCCGTGGAGTGGTGCCGTCGGTCCTTGATTTTGGTGAGGTTCCGGTTGCCGAAGAGGTCGTTACAGTTGATGAAATCCCTGCCGCCGTTGAAGTCCCCGGGACCGAAGAGATTCCGACAGCTCCGCAGCACGTTGACGGCGCGCAGGAAGCCGTTGGAGACGACAAACGATGACGGCTGAGTTTCCGGTTCGAGTTGTAGCTGTGCTGGTTAGCTACAACCGCAGGGAGCTTCTTGGAAAGGCCATTGAGGCTTTGTGCGCGGGGGAGCGCACACCGGATGCTCTGGTAGTGGTTGACAACGGCTCGACCGATGGCGCAGCTGACGATTTGCGAGCGCTCAAACTGCCGTTCGATTACGAACTTGTCGCTTTGGAAAGCAATACCGGCGGGGCTGGTGGATTCGCCGTCGGAATGGCCCATGCTTTGGCAAACCACAATCCTGAGCTGGTTTGGATCATGGACGATGATACTGAGCCGCACCAAGACACGCTCAGTGAGGCTGTGAAATTGTGGTCTGCTTATCCGAGTAATGCTAAGCCGGCTCTCATTGCGAGCAGAGTGTTATGGACTGATGGTCGCGATCATCCGATGAACACGCCACGGACTAAGGTTGGCGCCCGACCCGCAGAGATGGACCGTGCCCGCCGAAATTCAGCGCGACCAGTACGTTCAGCCTCGTTCGTCTCACTTTTTATTGATGCGCAAGCAATTCGAGACAACGGCCTGCCGATCATTGACTATTTTCTTTGGAACGACGATTTTGAGTTCAGTACCAGGCTCGCGCGACGCCGTTTTGCCTTAGCTAGCGAGACCTCGGCGGTAAGTCACCACACCAAGGTTTTTGACTCAAATACCGTTGACGTTGGCGAACGGTTCTTCTTCGAAGTTCGGAACAAGATTTGGCTTTTCACCCGGTCACCAGCACTGAGCGGCCGGGAAAAGTTACTTTATGGGGCTTCGTCGCTTCGACGCTGGACGCTCATGATTGGCCGAAGTTCGAGCCGCAGCGTTGTGCTTAAAGCGGGATTGCGCGGACTCAGCGAAGGCTTAAGGAAGGCTCCGCGCAGTAACGAACAAGCACTTCAGGGGATCCATCAGTTGCCTGATTGGAAACTTGGCGGACAAGCGCAATCTAGTAGCAATGAAGATTTTTCCGTTTTGCTCCCGGTTTATGCTGGCGATGATGCGGAGCTATTTCGCCGGGCAGTTGAATCTGTCAGTTCAGCACAGAGCCGTTTGCCGCAAGAAGTGGTAATTGTGCGCGATGGTCCAGTGCCAGCCGCAATTGAAAGCTTCCTGCTGGAGTGCGAACAAAAGCCCGATGGCCTAGTACGCGTTGTACGACTTCCGCAATCAGTGGGCCTAGCTGGCGCGCTTGATGTGGGGCTGCTTGAGTGCCGTAACGACATCGTGGCCAGAATGGATGCCGACGATATTTCATTGCCACAACGTTTTGAACGTCAAGTGCAGTATCTGGAAGCAGGTTATGACATTGTCGGCTCCGCTATCGAAGAAATTGGCGACGACGATTCGCAGCCACTTGCTTACCGACCGGTAGTTACCGATCAAGCTGCGCTTGCGGCAAATTCAGGCTTCCGCAGCCCTTTTCATCATCCCTCTGTTGTTTACCGAAAGAGTGCTGTGCTCGCAGTCGGCGGCTACGGAGATATGCACCTTATTGAGGATTTTTGGCTTTGGATGAGGCTGCTTCATTCGAGCAGCAAAGCGGTAAACCTGCCAGAAGCCTTGGTCCGTTACCGAGTGAGTGCCGGGGCCTATCAGCGTCGTGGCGGCCTGAAACTGCTCAAAGCCGAGTTTGCGCTGCAGGGCAGAATGATTTGTTCTGGCTATATTTCGCCCTTGCAATGGCTGCGAAATGTGTTGATTCGTTGCGGTTATCGACTGATCCCGACCGGCATTCGATGCACTGGGTACCGGGCTGCATTCACCAAGAACAGCTAAGTCTCTGCTGTGAGTATTGAAGCTAACCTTTCATCAAGGCAATTCCATCGCTGAAGGTTAGCGGGGGCTGCCAGTCGAACCCGGATTCGGTGCTGCCGACGGAGATTTCCAGGGACTCCGTGAGGCGATTGATTTCTGCAGATTTTCCTAGCAGGCGGCCGGCAAAACGTAACATCGAAACGGGGACTGAGAGAATCCTCGCAGGTGCGCCTAAAGAAGTTGCCAGTTCGCGGTAGAGCTCGGCGGTAGATGAACTCTGCGCATCTCCTGCCAAGACCAATCCGAGCTCTCGACTGTCTGCTGGCTTTTGTACGAGATATGCTAACAAGTCGCTAAGATTCTGCACCGAAATCATCGTGCGGCGATTGTGGATTGCACCAAACGGCACGGGAAGGCCTCGGCGAGCTAGACCAGCCAATCGCTCGACATTGCCTTTCCCCGCCGGGCCGTAGACCATCGGCGAACGGACCGCGACCAGGCTCATTGCGCCGTCGGCGGCAATTTTTGCCAATCCTTCTTCCGCTTCGTATTTCGACATCGCATAGGGGTCAACTGGGTAAGGCATCGATGAAATGCTGAAAGGGTCAGCAGTGGTTTTTTCGCCGTTGACCTTGATGGAACTCAGGAAAATAAAGCGCGACACGCCAGCGTCATGAGCTGCCTGTGCAAGGGCCAAAGTGGGAGCCGTGTTGGTTGCTCTGAAGCTGTTGAGCGGATCAGCCGAATCGTCATTCATTTGGTGTACGCGTGCCGCTAGATGAATGACTGCGTCGATTCCATCTAGCAACTCTGGCCACGCATTGAAGTCCCTGAAATCAGGCACCACAACGTGCTCGGCACCGAATTTCGCTTGTGCCTCGCTTCGGACCGTGTACCTGAGCTGATTGCCCTGATTTCGTAGGACTGAAACTAACGTTTGGCCAACAAATCCGCTGGCACCGGTAACCAAGACCTTCACTGATTCCATCGCTTTCTTCGGGCGCGTAAGACCGCAATACGGACCAGACCCACTCTAGCCAAGCTAAGCTGTTATGAGTGCGGATTCGGGAAACCAGCTGCGCAACTCAATTGAAACTCGACGCAAGGTAGGCCATTGTCAGAAAGTAAGGAAACTGAGTCCAAGCCGATTATGTGGCTTTGGTCCCAATATTTCCTCGACGCTTTCAGCTGGATCGTGGCGATCTTGCTGGCGCTGCTTTTGCGTTACGAGCTCGATGTCAATCGGATCTCTTGGCTTGCGGCCTTGAGCGTCATGGGTGTAGCAGTGCTAACTCAGGTGATTGCCGGATATTCGTTCTCTCTGTACCGGGGCAGATATAGTTTCGGCTCTTTTCAAGAGGCCAGACTATTAGTCATTGTCACGTTGATTGTGGCGGTTACTACTTCGCTCTATCTGTTCATCTTCATCAACCAAACGGGCATAGGCCGTAGCGTCGGCGCAATCGCCTTCCCGTTCGCCTGCATGTTTATGGCGGCCATTCGTTATCTCAAACGGCTATACGTTGAAGGCAAACCCCGTCCTGGTGAGCAAGCACAACGCACGCTGGTCTATGGTGCGGGTTTCTTGGGAAATTCGTTGGTCAACCGGATGTTACAGGATACACAGTCACCGTTTTTCCCCGTGGGGTTGGTTGATGACGATCCAGCAAAAAAACATCTACATCTTTCTTCAGTTTCGGTTTTAGGCCGCGGTGACGACCTTGCCGAAATTGCCAAGCGTACGCACGCGGAAATTTTAGTCTTGGCCTTCGCCAAGGTGGAATCCGCTAAAGTCCGGGAGATTTCCGAAATGGTGGCGGGGCTTCGTCTTCGGGTGCTGGTGCTACCCCCGTTGCAGAAGATGCTTGACGGCGGTATTTCTGACTTTCGTGAGATTGCTGTTGAAGACCTTATTGGCAGACGCCCGGTCGACATTCAGGTAGAGAAAATTGCCGGCTATGTTACCGGTAAGCGAGTTTTGGTCACCGGGGCGGGCGGATCCATTGGCTCCGAGCTATGTCGACAGCTAGTTGGCTTTGATCCATCCGAGCTGATGATGCTGGATCGAGACGAATCTGGACTGCAAGCAACGCAGCTGAGTATTTCCGGTCACGGACTACTCAACGGAAGAGACACCATTCTCGCTGACATCCGGGATGAAAACGCGATACGAGAGATCTTTTTGGATCGCCGACCGGAAGTGGTTTTTCACGCCTCAGCGCTCAAGCACGCTCCCTTGTTGCAGCAGTATCCACAAGAGGCGTGGAAGACAAACGTTGTCGGAACATTGAATGTGTTGCAGGCGGCCAGAGACGCTGATGTGCAGACGTTAGTCAATATCTCCACCGATAAAGCCGCGAATCCTACAACGGCGTTGGGACATTCCAAACGAGTCGCGGAGAAACTAACGGCTTGGATGGCGCAGCAAACCGGAAAGACTTATGTCTCGGTGCGGTTTGGCAATGTCATTGGCAGCCGAGGTTCAATGCTTCCGCTGTTCAGCGAACAGATTCGTACTGGCGGCCCGCTAACGGTTACGCATCCGGATGTCACGAGGTTCTTTATGACTATCCCAGAAGCTTGCCAACTGGTCATCCAAGCTGGCGCAATTGGCACCGGTGGCGAAGTTTTGCTTTTGGACATTGGGGAGCCCGTTCGGATCCTGGATGTTGCGAAGCAGATGATCGCTATGTCTGGCAAAGACATTGAAATTGTCTTCACCGGTCTGCGCCCGTCGGAGAAACTTCACGAGGTCCTCGTCGGCTATGACGAAGTAGGCGCTCGCCCACTGCATCCCAAAATTTCGCACACCAGGGCAAAACCGCTGAATCCGCAGCTAATGGATTACGCGTCCTGGCTGCTTCGTTCTCAGGAAGAAGCTGGCGAACCGGCATTTGAATTAGAAGGCGACGTCGAACCTTTCGGCTCGATGTCCAAGGGGGCCTGAATGCTCTGGCTCACCATCATTCTGTGTGCCGTTGTTGCTCTGGTCGCGAGCCTTTTATTTCCTTTCGTGTTCAAGCCTTGGTTGCAGCGGCTCGCCGTCGTTGATATGCCCTCCGAACGCTCTTCGCATTCGGTGCCAACAATCCGCGGCATGGGAATCTCAGTTCTTGCCGCGGTGTCTTTGGCATTGCTGGTTTCGCTTTTCACGCCGCTCAGCGCCAACCACAAAGCGATTATCTTGACCATCTTGATCGTGGTCTTGGCCGCATCAATTGTCGGCTGGGCTGAGGACCTTCGGGGCTTGCGCGTGACAAATCGTGCTGCGTTTCATCTGATTATTGGTGCAGCTGGCACTGCAGTCTTGGCGTGGCTCACTGGTGGCACCGGCTATTGGTGGGCGCCCGCTGGCGCAGTAGCCGTGGCTGCCTACATCAACGTGGCCAATTTCATGGATGGAATCAATGGGATATCCGGTCTTCATGGCGCGGTAGTGGGTGCCGCGTATGCGATTGCTGGTGCACTGACCCAAACGCCATGGCTAGTGGTAGTTGGCGTAGTGATTGCAGCAGGGTTTATCGGATTTCTACCGTGGAATTTAAGCGGAAAACCAGTATTCCTTGGCGATGTGGGCTCTTATCTGCTCGGATCCTCAATCGCGATTACTGCCGTGGCAGCGTTTTTGGCCGGCGTGCCGGTCGAGTATCTTTTCGCTCCGGTACTGATCTATTTAGCCGACACATTTGTCACCCTGATTCGCCGAATGGCAGCCGGCGAGCGTTGGTACGTGGCACATCGTCAGCATGCCTATCAACGAGTGGTCATTGTGGGGTTGAGCCATCTGCAAGCATCCAGCATGGTTACGGTTGCGACGATCCTCACGAGTGCACTGGGAATTTTTGCCGTAGCAAATGGCCCCACCGGGCTCTTGATTTCTGCGATTCTTTGTGTGCTGGTGGTCCTGCTGTATTTGCGCACGCCAACAATATTTCAGCGCCTGATTAGACATCGAAAGGCGCGCAGCACAGCAGCGACACAGTAGTGTCACAAGCACTGTTCTATCTCGTGTAGAATTTATCCTGCGGTATTGAATTGTGCCGCTTCCTGTTTCGCTGGCTTCCAGACCAAAGCCTGACTTAAGATTGGGTCCCAATGACTGACTCCCAGAGCAGCAAAGCCGTCTCTTCGGCGCCGCTTGCCGTTTCGGGTCCAACCGAATCCCCCTGGATGCGCATCTTATTGCGCTGCCTGAGCTTTACTGTGCCGGCCGTGCTGATCATTGCGGTCATCGGCTGGATCGTCAACGGTGACTATGGGGCACTAAGCGCTCTGCTCAGTGGCTTTGTTGTGATTGTCTTCTTTGGTATCTCGCTGCTTATTGGACACTTCATGGGGCGCAAGAACCCCTCAGGAGTATTCGGAGTTTTCGCGGTCGGTTACGTGGTTAAGTTTGTTGGCTTCGCATCAGTTTTCATTGCCCTGGGTTCGCCTGACTGGATGGTTAAGCTGTGGTTCTTTATCTCGGCTCTCGCCGCAGTATTAATCTGGCTCAGTGTAGAGATCCTGGTGTTCTCAAGATTACGTCTGCAGATCTTCAACGATCCGACGCCGAATGGTGGCGGTAATGTCTAAAGAAAAAATCTCCGCGGCCGAAGGTGGCAGCGATCATATCGACGGTAACTCAACTTCGAGTGCCGGAATGGCTGTATTCAGCTACATTTTTGGCGGAATCGTCGTATGGAGTTTGATAGGGTGGGGGCTGGAAAATTTGTTCAAAACCCAATGGCTCGTACTGATTGGTGCGCTTTTTGGCGCAGCCGGAGGAATGTACCTATCCTTTGCGCCAAGATTTCGACGGGGGCACGTCAGCGACGACGCGTCCGCGACCAAGGGTTCTGCCAGCAAAACAACGGATCAAAACTGATGCGTGACGGTGCCTGGCAAGTTTCGAACAAGTTCAGCGTTGAAAATCCGAAGTCGGATCTTCAACTTTTGCCCAATGAAGGACACAGCAGAGAGGAAACGCGTTGAACGCGCTTATGCTCCCCGCCGAAGGCTCGTCGGATGGCGGCTTTAACCCGCCAGGAATCGGTGACGCTGGCTTGCCAGGCGCCTGGTTCGCCTGGGACGGAATCACCGAATATCACGTACTCGTGGTGCTCTCGGTTGTATTGATTGCGGTGTTCTTTGTCTTGGCTGCTCGCAAAGGCAAAATGGTGCCCGGTCGATTCCAATTCGCCGGCGAGATCGCTTACGGCTTTGTCCGTAACTCGATCGGTAAAGACATTATCGGCAACAGGGATTTCATCAAGTTTGTCCCGGTGCTGTTCACTTTGTTCTTCTTTATCTTGGTGAACAACATCTTCGGAGCCATTCCGTTGCTGGAAATTCCAACATTTTCGCACGTTGGCGGTGCTTATGCTTTGGCCGGCGTCGTCTACTTCACCTGGATTATTCTCGGCGTGAAGCGCAACGGCTGGAAGTACTTCAAACTTTCAGTAGTACCTACTGGCGTGCCGTGGTACTTGCTTTTCATGGTGATCCCGATTGAGATCATCTCTAACTATTTGGTTCGGCCTGCAACGCACTCTTTGCGTTTGTTTGCAACGATGCTTGCTGGGCACATGATTGTTTTGATGGCTGGCTATGGCACCGAGTTCTTGCTGGAACAGGAAAACTTCCTCGTAAAAGGCGCCTCGATTCTGATTGTGGTCGGCTTCATCGCCATGTACATGCTCGAGATGCTGATCATGGTGTTGCAGGCTTATGTCTTCACGCTTTTGACTGCAACTTATATTGAAGGTTCGCTGCACGCGGACTCGCACTAAAGATTTTTTTACAACTGAAGAATTCCCACCCGGGATAACTCCAACAACCTACCGTCACCGTGGCGGTATCTTGAAAGGAACATCATGACTGGCTCTCTCAACATGATCGGTTACGGCCTCTCCGCAATCGGTGGTGGTATCGGTGTTGGACTGGTCTTCGCCGCGTACATCAACGGCGTTGCTCGTCAGCCCGAAGCGCAGCGCGTGCTCCAGCCGCTGGCCTTCCTTGGTTTGGCATTCACCGAAGCGCTCGCGATCCTCGGTTTGGTCTTCGCCTTCGTTCTCTAATTGAACCTGAAGATCAACCAACTGGACTCTGTCCACGTAGATAAGGAGAGGTGAAAGATTGAGCAACGCTGAAATTTTCGCCGCAAGCGGCGAGGGTGTGAACCCGATCGTCCCGAATATCTGGGATACCGCGTTGGTTCTCATTGGCTTCGCGATCCTGCTCTTCATCGTCATCAAGTTTGTGGTGCCGATGTTCGAGAAGACCTTCGCGGAGCGCACTGAAGCTATCGAAGGCGGCATCGCCAAGGCGGAAGAAGCACAGGCCGAAGCCACTGCAGCACTCGAAGAGTACAAGCAGCAGCTGGCCGAAGCTCGCGCTGAAGCCAATAAGATCCGCGAAGACGCTCGTGCCGAAGGTGCGCAGATCCTTGCAGACCTGAAGGAAAAGGCTGCCTCCGAATCCGCTCGAATCACTGAGCAGGCTCAGGTGGCAATTGCCGCTGAACGCCAAGCCGCAGTGGTTTCGCTGCGTTCGGAAGTTGGCTCGCTGGCTACCACCCTTGCTGGTCGCATCGTCGGTGAATCATTGCAAGACGACGCTCGTTCTAACCGTGTCGTCGACCGTTTCTTGGCGGACCTTGAGGCGAATAGCAAGAGCGAAGGCGCGGCCAAGTAATGGCTGGAATTTCCTCCGACTCCCGGGCCAAGGTCTTGGCTGAGCTGGAATCTGTTCTTCCCACCGCAACCGCGCAATTAGCGCGGGAGCTCTTCTCGGTCTTAGCCGTGGTAGACAGCTCAGCCGGTTTACGCCGCGCGCTGACCGACCCGTCTCGTGAGGGAAAGGACAAAGCAGCACTGCTGAGTTCTTTGGTCAGGGGCAAGGTCTCCGCGCAAGCTGAGCAGATTGTTGACTCATTAGCTAAAGAACGCTGGGCTTCGGCTCGCGATCTTGGCGATGCTTTGGAGACGGTGGCTGCCACGGTGGCAATCGCTGTCGCTGAGAATGAAGCTCCTGGCGCTGAAGGTTTGGAAAAGCTGGAAAACGATTTGTTTGTTTTCAATCAAACAGTTGCGGCAAATCACCAAGTGCAACGAGCCCTCAGCGAACCGCAAGCAAGCGCTGAAGCTAAGCAAAAACTTGCTTCGGCATTAGTTCCAGGCGCTTCGCAAGTTGCTGAACTACTCATTGGCCAAGCGGTTGCTGCACCTCGCGGTGCGCGTCCGGCGAAGCTTGTGGAGCAGTTCGCAACTCTGGCGGCCGCTCGGCAACAACGCTGGATTGCCACTGTTACGGTCGGCCAAGCATTGAACAAGAATCAAGAAGCTCGGCTGTCTGCCGGACTGAACAACCTCTACGGACGCGATCTAAAGGTCAATATCAGTGTCGATCCGACGCTGATTGGTGGCGTACGCGTTCGTGTGGGCGATGAGGTGGTTGACGCGTCAGTGGTCAACCGACTCGGAGAACTTCGTCGGCAACTGGCCGGCTAAGAGCAAGAATTTAGCAACACCGTACAAAAGTACAAAGATTTGCCGTAACTCGCGGTGATCATGATTGAGGAGAGCAGGGACTGCAGATGGCCGAATTGACCATCAACGCCGACGACGTGCGTAATGCGTTGAATGAGTTCGCGGCGTCCTACGAGCCTGGCAACGCAGAACGTGTCGAAGTTGGCCGGGTTACCACCGCCAGCGACGGCATCGCCCGGGTCGAGGGGCTTCCCTCGGTCATGGCGAACGAGCTGCTGCGCTTCGAAGACGGGACCCTGGGCCTAGCCCAGAACCTCGACGTCCGTGAAATCGGCGTTATCATCTTGGGTGACTTCACCGGGATTGAAGAAGGCCAGGAAGTTCACCGCACCGGTGAAATTCTTTCTGTGCCGGTAGGCGACCAATTCTTGGGTCGCGTTGTGGATCCGTTGGGCGTGCCCATCGACGGACTTGGCGAGATCCAGGCCGAGACCACGCGTGCTCTTGAGCTCCAGGCGCCGGGTGTTACTCAGCGTCAATCGGTTAAGGAACCGATGCAGACGGGTCTCAAAGCTATTGATGCGATGATCCCGATCGGCCGTGGCCAGCGCCAGCTGATCATTGGTGACCGTAAGACTGGTAAGACCGCGATCGCTGTTGACACGATCTTGAACCAGCAGGCTAACTGGGCTTCGGGCGACGTCAAGAAGCAGGTTCGCTGCATCTACGTCGCTATCGGCCAGAAGGCATCTACGATCGCTGAAGTTCGTCAGACGCTTGAAGACAACGGTGCGCTGGAATACACCACCATCGTTGCCTCGCCGGCTTCTGACCCGGCCGGCTTCAAGTACTTGGCTCCCTATGCGGGCTCGGCTATTGGCCAGCATTGGATGTACTCCGGTAAGCACGTTCTGATTATCTTTGATGATCTCTCGAAGCAGGCCGAAGCCTACCGAGCAGTGTCGCTGTTGCTGCGTCGCCCGCCGGGCCGCGAAGCTTACCCAGGCGATGTGTTCTACTTACACTCTCGCTTGCTAGAGCGTTGTGCAAAGCTTTCCGATGAACTCGGAGCAGGCTCGATGACCGGTTTGCCGATCATCGAAACCAAGGCGAACGACGTCGGAGCTTTCATCCCGACCAACGTCGTCTCGATCACTGACGGCCAGATCTTCTTGCAGTCGGATCTCTTCAACGCTAACCAGCGTCCCGCTGTTGACGTCGGCATCTCGGTGTCCCGCGTCGGTGGTTCGGCTCAGGTGAAATCGATGAAGACGGTTTCCGGTACCTTGAAGCTCGACTTGGCTCAGTACCGCGATATGCAAGCATTCGCCATGTTTGCCTCGGACTTGGATGCGGCTTCGCGCCAGCAGCTGACCCGTGGTTCGCGCCTGATGGAATTGCTCAAGCAGCCGCAGTACACCCCGTACCCGGTAGAAGACCAGGTCGTTTCGATCTGGGCTGGTACCCACGGTTACTTGGATGAAGTACCGGTGGAGGACATTCTTCGCTTCGAGCGAGAGTTCCTTGAGCACCTTCGCCACAGCACCGAGATTTTGACGACGCTGGCACAGACGAACAAGCTGGAAGACAGCACCGTCGAGGCGCTTAAGACCTCGATTGTTGACTTCAAGAAGGGCTTCTTCGGCGACGGCGCCAACCACTTGGTTGGCGCTGGCCACGAAGAGTTCGACTCCTTGTCCGAAGCCGATGTCGATCAAGAGAAGATCGTCAAACAGAAGCGCTAATTGATTTTCGCTGCTGTTCCGGTACGGATGCCGGGCCGGAACAGCAGTTATCTTTCAGCCGCCGACGTTTAGGAAAGGATAAGAATGGGAGCCCAGCTTCGGGTCTACCGCCAGAGGATCAAATCGACTCAGTCGATGGGAAAGCTCTTCAAGGCGATGGAACTGATTGCCACCTCGCGCATCAGCAAAGCCCGCTCGCGCGTGCAGGCTTCACTGCCTTACGCCAACGCGATCACTCGTGCTGTCTCGGTAGTGGCTTCTCAGTCCGAAATCCATCACCCGCTAACCACCGAGCCAGAGCAGATTCTTCGTGCCGCGGTTTTGGTCTTGACTTCAAATCGCGGTCTCGCTGGTTCGTACTCAGCGAGCGTGCTGAAGCAAGCAGAGCAGCTCAACACTCTTCTGCAGGCAGACGGTAAAGAAGTCAAAACCTACCTGGTTGGCAACAAAGCACAAGCGTATTTTCAGTTCCGCAATCGCAGCTTCACGAAGGCCTGGGTCAACCCCACGGACGCACCGGAGTTTGCTACCGCTCAGGAAATCAGCAAAACCCTTCTTGAAGACTTTGCTGAGGAATTCGAAAAAGATGGCGTCGATGAAATTCACGTTGTCTACACGCGGTTCAAGTCGATGGTTGTCCAGGAACCTACGGTTATCCGTTTGCTTCCCTTGGAAGTCTCCGAAGAAGAGGTATCGGAGTCCTCGGATCTCTTGCCGCTCTACGAATACGAGCCTGAGCCGGAAGCAGTGCTTGACGCTTTGCTACCACGCTATATCGAGGCTCGGATTTTCAATGTGATGCTTCAAGCTGCTGCAAGTGAGCTAGCTGCCCGCCAGCGGGCAATGAAGTCCGCAAGCGACAATGCACGTGATCTGGTCAAGAAATTCACCAGGCTGGCCAACACGGCCCGCCAGGCGGAAATCACCCAGGAGCTTTCCGAGATTGTTGCTGGCGCCGACTCGCTCAACGCGTCGTAGCCAAACATTGAACTGCCGCTGAAAATCTAAATTTTTTTCAGCACCGATAGTATTAAGCCCATAGCTAGTTACTGACAGCTACATTGAGTGAAGTGAGAGAGATGACTGCCACAGCAACCGAACAGGGAGCCAGGACCGCTGCCGCCACGGGCCGTATTGCCCGCGTCATCGGCCCGGTGGTCGACGTCGAGTTTCCGGCTGACGCCATCCCCGGTATTTACCATGCTCTGACCGCCGAGATCACCCTGAACGGGGCCACTCACGCGGTCACCTTCGAGGTCTCCCAGCACTTGGGCGACAATCTTGTCCGCGCGATTTCGCTGCAGACAACTGACGGTCTGGTTCGCGGTGCAGTTGTCACTGACACCGGTGCGCCGATCTCAGTTCCCGTTGGTGACGGCGTCAAGGGCCACATCTTCAACGTTCTGGGCCAGCCCCTGGATGTTGCGGAATCGGAGATCCAGTACACCGAGCGTTGGCCGATCCACCGCAAACCCCCGAGCTTCGATCAGCTCGAAGGCTCCACCGAGATGCTTGAAACTGGCATCAAGTCGATTGACTTGCTCACCCCGTACATCAAGGGTGGCAAGATCGGACTCTTCGGCGGTGCTGGCGTTGGCAAGACCGTGCTTATCCAGGAAATGATCACCCGTGTTGCTCGTAACTTCGGCGGTACTTCGGTATTCGCTGGCGTAGGGGAGCGCACCCGTGAAGGAAACGACCTTTGGGTTGAAATGGAAGAGTCGGGCGTTCTGAAGGACACCGCGCTTGTCTTCGGCCAGATGGATGAGCCGCCGGGAACGCGTTTGCGCGTTGCACTGTCTGCGCTGACCATGGCGGAATACTTCCGCGATGTACAGAACCAGGACGTGCTGTTGTTTATTGACAACATCTTCCGCTTCACCCAGGCAGGCTCGGAAGTTTCGACTCTGCTGGGTCGTATGCCCTCCGCCGTGGGTTACCAGCCGAACCTTGCCGATGAAATGGGCTTGCTCCAAGAGCGCATTACCTCGACCAAGGGCCGCTCGATCACCTCGATGCAAGCCGTTTACGTGCCTGCTGATGACTACACCGACCCGGCTCCGGCAGCAACGTTCGCCCACTTGGACGCGACCACCGAACTTTCGCGTGAAATTGCGTCCCGTGGTCTGTACCCGGCTATTGATCCGCTGACTTCAACCTCGCGTATCTTGGATCCGCAGTACATCGGCAAAGATCACTACGACACCGCAGTGCGCGTGAAGCAGATCTTGCAGAAGAACAAGGAGCTCCAAGACATCATCGCGGTCCTCGGCGTCGATGAGCTTTCTGAAGAAGACAAGATCGTGGTTTCGCGTGCTCGTCGTATTCAGCAGTTCCTCTCGCAGAACACTTACACCGCTAAGCAGTTCACCGGCGTTGAAGGCTCCACGGTGTCCATCAAGGACACTGTTGAAGGCTTCACGGCAATCTGCAACGGCGACGTTGACCACATTGCTGAGCAGGCGTTCTTCAACGTCGGTGCAATGGACGACGTCGAGCGTCAGTGGGCGAAGATCCAGGAATCGACGAAGTAAATGGCTGAGTCCTCCGAACACGCACTTGACGTAGAGATTGTCGCAGCGGATCACTTTGTGTGGTCCGGCGCGGCGAGCTTGGTCAAAGCTAAAACTTCTGACGGCGACATCGGCATTATGCCGGGGCACTCTCCAGTACTTGCGATTCTCGCTGCTGGCGAGCTGTCGATTGTGCCGTTAGAAGGCAACCGGATCGAAGTGAGCGTCGATGGTGGTTTCTTCTCCGTTGAAAGCAACCGCGTCGTGATCGTTGCGGACAACGCCAATGTAGTATCCGGGGTTACCTCCGCAGGGACTCGATAGATCTTCCTTGATGAACGACCCTGGAATCCCGTTCATCACCATTGCAGTAATTTTCCTGTTGGTTATCGCCTCGCTCTGTCTTTTCGGAGTGAGGCGATTCCAGCTACGCCGTGCATTGGGCACGGTAGACGCCTCCATTTGCCGGTCGGGTGACCGCTGGCAAATGGGGGTTTGTCGTTATCAAGACCGGGACCTGGAATGGTTTCGGCTTTTGTCGCTTAACCCGCGGCCGCAATATAGCTACCGCAGAAGCTCACTAGAACTCCTAGGACGCCGGCACCCCAGCGAGGCAGAGCGTCCTTTGGTGCAACCTGATTCGGTCATCGTGTTGCTTCGTTATGAGGGCCAAGATTTCAGCATGGCGATGAAATTTGATGCCTATGCCGGACTGAGTTCGTGGCTTGAAGCTGGTCCCGTTGTTGGGGTGGGTACCTGGCGCTAGCCGCCAGTATGTCCCGCTGAGTGGTCGCATGAACTGGGACATACTGTTTTGTCCCACTGAAACATGTTGGATACTGGGACCCACCTGGGGCATTCACTCTGAGCTGAACCCCCAAGAACCCTGTTAAAGGGCAATAAAAATGGCTCCCAGCGCGAAGCTGGAAGCCATTCTCTCGAGTATTTGCTCGAATTAGGCGATTACGTTAACGCCTGTAGCCTGGGGACCCTTGGCACCCTGGCCGATTTCGAACTCTACGCGCTGGTTCTCGTCCAAAGTACGGAAACCCTTGGTCTGGATTTCCGAGTAGTGTACGAAAACGTCGTTCGGGGACTCATCAGGAGTGATGAAGCCGAAGCCCTTTTCCGCGTTGAACCACTTGACGGTTCCTTGAGCCATGTTACTTATCTCCTCGTGTGAAACGTTGTGGAGTTGCACCTTAATGTGCAGCTCCAGAGTTACTGCGCGAGAAGAATCCTGATCAGTGAAATACACCAGTCCGGGCGCTCCACGCTCGCAACTTGTCTTGCGAGCATGAAAAACACGTACACAAAGACTTCTCTAAGCATTCCATGGGAAATGATCTGGGTCAACGTCAGAAGGCGATATTTGCAGTAAAGATATTTTGTTTTGACTCAAATGTGCTTCAAATTAGTCTCAAAAGCGGAATTACTCGCCAGATTCGAGCCAAATGCCACTTCGCATGACCAATCTCACATTCATTTGAGGCGCTAAGATAACCACGTCTGCGCGCAGTCCTCGGCGTAATCCACCTACCTCATCGGATAATCCCAAAAGCCGGGCAGGTACTGCGGTTGCGCTGAGAACTGCCGATTCAAGCGACACACCGGCATCAACAGTTCGTTTGACGACTTCGATCAAGGTTGCTGTGCCGCCGGCAATTGAACCAGTGGTATCTAGCGTGGCTACGCCACCGCTAACGGTGACGTCTGCGGGACCAAGCGAATACTTGCCATCTGCTAAACCCGTGGCCGCCATGGAATCCGTCACCAAGATAATGTTTTTGGCGCCAACGAGTTCAAAAACCATCAATACGGTTTGAGGGTCCAAATGAGTATTATCTGCAATGAGTTCGACGGCGGCGCCACCGGCGCGTGCGATGCGCAGACAGGCAGCAACTGGCCCAGGGGAGCGGTGGTGCATCGGAGGCATCCCGTTGAAGAGATGCGTCACGGTGGGGCGTCCACTATTACCATCAAAGCCGGCTGACTCTAGTCCTTCGCGGACTCGGGTGAGTGAAGCAGCAGCAGTTTGCGTGTTGGAATCAGTGTGCCCCAAAGACGGCGTTACACCGTGGCTGGTCAAAAAATCGACTAGGGACTCTGCGCCTTCTAGTTCGGGGGCGTAAGTCATGGTGAGAATCTTGCCTTCGCCAGCATCGATGAGCCGCTGGGCTAGATGAAGATCTGGCGCTTTCAGAAAATCAGGGTCTTGAGCGCCGCATCTGGCCTCCGAGAGAAAAGGACCTTCCAAATGAATTCCGGCGATGAGGCCTTCTTTGCTCAACTGGACATAGAGTTCGATTCCGCGAAGCAAATCTTGCTCTGAAGCGGTAACCATCGATGCCAATAATGTGGTGGTGCCGGCACGGTGTAAAAAATCGATCGCTTTCCGCGCAGCGGTCTCGTTGGCGCCGGGAAAATCTCCACCCACAGCACCGTGGTTATGCACATCGATCAGGCCAGGAAGGATTAGCGAGCCTTCCGGAAGCCTTGTCTCTTCTGCCCCGGCGTCGGGGACAAAGCCAGCGGCGGGGCCCGCATAGCTGATTCGATCACCTTCGACCGCAAGCACGCCGTCGTCAATGCGATAACCATCGCTGATGAGGGTGCCGAAGACAACGCGCTGCTGGGCCAAGGGAGGAGGTGTCATGCAGACAATTCTAGTCACCTGGCGTCGGCGTCTGCTTAACGCAGACGGCGCGAATCAGAACAGTCGGGAAGCGCTGTCGTCAACGCCGCGCATTACGTCATAGTCCAAAGTGATGCAGTCTATGCCGCGGTCGTTTGCTAGGACTCTGGCTTGCGGCTTTATTTGCTGGGCAGCGAAAATTCCTCGGACGGGGGCCAGCAGGGGATCGCGGTTGAGAAGTTCCAAATACCTGGTGAGTTGTTCCACGCCGTCAATATCACCGCGGCGCTTTAGCTCAATCGCTACGGTCGCCCCTTTGGCGTCCCTGGCCAAAATATCCACCGGGCCTATGGCAGTGAAATACTCCCGTCGAATGAGCGAGAAGCCGTCGCCGAGCGTTTCGATCTGCGCGGCAAGTAGTCGCTGCAAGTCAGCTTCTACGCCATCTTTGATCAGCCCAGGATCGACGCCAAGATCGTGACTTGAGTCGTGACTCTTTTCGAGGATGTTGATAATCAACCGATCGTCAGTCTTTGCGGACTGGACAACCCATTGCTCCAATACGCCCTCGTCTAAGTCTTTTTCTACGATCCGCAAAGTGGCAGGCTGGCTCATCCAATTGAGCGGCTTGTAGGAGCCGCCGTCGGAATGAACCAGTACCGAGCCGTCCGACTTAACCATCAATAGTCGGGTCGCGAAAGGCAGATGGGCTTTGAGCCGACCTTCATAATCGACTGAGCAACGAGCAATCACCAAACGCACGTCCAAAACTCTACCGTGAGAATTCGCTCTGCGAGCACCATATAAGCGCGCGTTGGGTCAGATCGCGATGCCTGCGGCACAATAGTTCTATGCCTCGATCCAATAGACCCCGTCGTCGAGGGTCGAGCAGAGCGGGCAGTAGAAATCCCGATCCGGGCGTTGAGCATGAGCCGTTAGATGCAGATCGCGTCTTTGCTGGCCGAGCCACGGTGGAGAGCGCTGGGGACGGCGAGTGGATGGTTCGGCAAATCACTGCCGTGCAGGCCAAAAAAGATTATGTTTGCCCAGGTTGCGGAAAAGGGGTCAAGGCTGGCATGGCGCATTTGGTCATTTGGCGCGAAGACTGGATTTTTGGCGAGGCTGATGCGATTGCTGGTCGGAGGCATTGGCATACAGCGTGCTGGCGGGGCCGGAGTTTCCGAAGCCGAGCCTAGGAAACCTAAGATAACGATTATGAATGCTGCAACTTTTGCTTCCGCTGAGTTCAACCCAGACATCTTCCAATTTGTTGATTCCGGTGAATCCGAACCTATTCGGGCGGGCTCCGTGCTGCCAGCGATTAGGGAGAATATTGAGCTGCATACCAGCGATGGATTGCGACTAGTAGGTGAATTGGCGCTACCAAGCGACGGCGAAATCCGCGGCACCTTGGTCACACTGCACCCGCTTCCAACCCACGGCGGGTTCATGGATTCTCATGTTTATCGCAAGGCCTCCTACCGGTTGCCCGCATTGGCCAAAATTGCGGTGCTCCGCTTTAACACCCGCGGCACTTCGTCACCGCGGGGCACCAGCGATGGGCATTTTGAAGAAGGCATCGGCGAGCATGCGGATGTCACTGCAGCAAGCCAATTTGCGCTGGACCGAGGGTTGCCAAATCGGTGGCTCCTTGGCTGGTCCTTTGGCACTGAACTTGCGCTAAAGTACGGTGCTTTGAGCCCGGTTGCTGAGCAAATCGAGGGAGCAATTCTCCTTTCGCCGCCGCTTAAACGGGCTACCGATGAGGATCTGGAGAGCTGGGCTAAGACAGGCAAACCAGTTACCGCGCTGATTCCGGAGTTTGACGACTATCTTCGCCCGCCGGAGGCGCAGCAGCGATTCGCTCGGCTACCCCAGGCGCGAGTCATCGGTGTTGACGGTGCTAAACATCTCTTGGTCGGTGAAAAGTTCGCGGCACGAGCCCTGAACGAAATTACCGGCACCGTTTTAGGCCAACCGGTCGAGCTGTCCAGCAGCTGGCAAGGCCCGCTCGCCAGCGCCGGGTAATCCGTCAAGAGCTGGAGCCGGAAGCGTTATTGGCGATCCTGACGGGCCAAGAAGATCTCTTTGATCAACAACATGATCGCAGCTGCCGTGGGAATAGCTATCAGTGCACCAAGCACGCCTAGCAAGCTGCCGCCAGCGATAACCGAGATCACCGCGACCGCACCTGGCACTGCCACTGCTCGTTGCATGATGCGTGGCGAAACGAAATACGCCTCAAACTGCAGATAAGCGAAGTACAGCACAGCATAAATGACCATGGTCTGCCAGCTATTAGTCAGCGCCACCAGGCTCACTAAGACGCCGGCAATCAAACCACCGACCAAGGGCACAAAGGCGAGCAGCGCTACGACAAAGGCCAGCAAGATGCTGTAGGGCACTCCAACAATCGACATCACAACAAAAGCGAAAACTGCGTTAAGAATAGCTACGCAGGCTTGGCCGATCACGTAGTTGCCAACTGAACGGGTAATCTGCTCGCTCAAAGCCTCAACCCGCAAGCGCCGGCTACGCGGAGCAAGCCGGTAAGCCCAGCGTTTCATCGATGGCAAAGATGCCAAGAAATACAAACTGAGCACCAGCACTATCAACGTGCCGAAAAGCCCATTGGCAATGGTTGAGCCAACGCCCACGACGCCGCCGAACACGCCACCCACGGCTTGTGAATCGGCGAAGAACTTTGTTACCTCTTCGGAAATTCGATCTCTGACGTGGAACTGTGAATCGATGCTCACAAAGAAGTCCCAGTTCAAAAAGTCCTTGATCAGCGTGGGGGCTTGCTGCACCAGTTGAGTAGTTTGTTCCACGATCGTGGGAATAAGCGTGGAAAAGAAACCCGCTATCGCGCAAAAGAGCACCACTAATGCGAGAACTATGCCGGCCGGGCGAGGAATCTTTCGTTTTTCAAGCCACCGAACTACCGGGTCTAATCCAAGGGCTATAAACAGCGCGGTAAGCATCCAGACCAGGAGCTGAGTGATATTGACCGCGACAAAATATAGACCAATTGCGATGCCGACGCCGACAGTACCCATGAAGCCGAAGTAAATTGGCCGCTGAAAGAAAAAGGGGACTACAGTGGGATTCTGCCGTTTCTCATCCTCAGCGGAAGGCGTTTCAACATCGCCTTCCGGTGGCATGTCGAATCGAATCCTTGGCTGCGCGCCGGGCAAAGGTTTGCCAAATAGCTTTGCTAGCCAGCCCTTGCGCTTGCTGGGCTCAGGCGTGCTTTCAGTGCTGTCTTGGGCAGTCTGAGCGCCCTTCTCAGCTGTATTCTCCGTGCTCAATGTGCCAGGCCTCCAGCGGGTTTCATGCGGTCCTTAATGCGGTGCTGTTTCAGCCAAACCATACCAGCGCAGCTTCGATGATCCAGTGATTCCGCGCACTCATGGCGCTTTCAATAGGGTTCGGAAATGGCAAAACGGTTACCCTTAGTATTGATAAGAACACAAAATGCAGTCAGTAGATTTTTTGCTGGCTCGACGAAATGTCTGTCAAAAGCAGACTGACAACAGCAAGTATCCGCGGCAGCGCATTCAGCTGCGGCACCGAACGATGACGATGAGGAATGGCCCAGTGCAACGACGACTCTCTTTGGCGGCACCGCTGCTGGTAATTGTGATCGGTTTACTCGTCCTGGCGCTTGGCATTGCGCAACGTACCATCTGGCAGCCGCCGGCGGATATCACCGCAGAAGTTGATGTTTCATCAGTCTCGGCCGGGCAGAATGCGCCGTTAGCAGTCATCGAATCTAAAGCCCTCAACCAGCGTCCTGGCCCGGTGAAGGTCAATGTACAAGGAAGCGGTTCTTTGCAAGTAGTGCAAGGACGAAGCGACGACGTCGATGCGTGGGTTGGCCAGACGCCACATCTGAAGGTAGCGAGCGCCTCGGACAATTTCAGCTCGCTCAACGCTAGCTTTGTTGGTGGCGCCGGTGCCACTGCTAATCCGGCAGGTTCTGACCTCTGGACTAACGAACAAAGGGGTTCTGGTTCTTTGGATTATGAATGGAACGCCCCGGGCAGCGGTGACTGGTCGCTATTGGTTGCCAGCGACGGCAAAGCCTCTGCGGCACAAAAAATCTCCTTGACGGTGCCCAACGACACCTCCACGCCGTGGGCTGTTCCGCTGATTGTTTTCGGTTCGGTTCTGATCTTGCTTGGGTTGCTTTACTTGATCTTTGGTCGGGGCAAAGGAAAGAAAGATGGCGGCTCCGGTCGTCGAGCGGCAAGTGCTGCTGCGGTGGTGCTACTTGCCGCGTTAGCTCTTAGCCAAGCACCCGCCCAGCGAGCTGAGGCTGATGACAGCGCGACGCCGTCGGCTCCCGGATCCTCTGAATCAAGCAGTGCTTCAGCCTCGGCTAGCGCTGAACCAGACTCCTTAGCGGCTTCAGTAGTGACGGATGGTCAATTCACCAGAATTCTGGACTCTGTGGTCAAGACAGTTGCTAACGGTGATGCTGCCAAAGACGCTAATTTACTTCCCAGCAGAATTGCTGATCCAGCGCTGCAATTGCGCACAGGTAACTACAAAATCCGCTCCGTCGTTGCTGACTATCAAGCAAATGAGCCGATTGCGGACAAACTACTCACCAGGATTGTCAGCACCAATCGGGCTTGGCCACGATCTTTGGTCGCGGTAACCCAGGGCCCGGCCAATGTCGTACCTCAGCTGCTTACTCTGGTGCAAGCAACTCCTCGGGATAACTACAAACTGACCGCAACTGCGCGACTGTTGCCAGGTCAGAGTCTGCCGGAAGTCAATACCAACGGTGCCGCGATCGTTGCGGCAGACAAAAAGGGCACCGGACAAAAGACGCCCGCGGAGGCACTCGCCGCGCTAGGTGATCGGCTCACTAACCCGGACGGCGCGGCCAAGGATAGCTTTGCGGCGTCACAAGGCTTCAAATACCTTGACGAGGTGGCAAAGTTCCAGGCGGACACTGTTGCCGGCAGCCCCCAAGCGACAATCGTGTTCAAGCACGATCCGCAGCCCAAATCGATCGTGGCCTTTGAAACCGCCGACGGTGGAACCCTAGTGTTTGGTACTTTCACTTTCACGCAAGACGGCACACCAAAAGGTGAGGGTGACAAATTGAGCGTTGGCGACAACGCAGCGGCCTTTACCAGCGGCAAGGACACACTCAAAGGGTATGTGTTGACCTTCGACGAACAAGCGGTGTTTTACATCCCGAAAGCCGGTCCGTCAGCGCCCATGACGATGTTGGCAGCAGAACGCGGACTCACCACCGCAGCCTTCAAATAGATAAACTGGGTTTCATGACTAACTCAGCTTCACAGCCAACAACGAATCTTGGCGCGGGTAACACTCGCGGTGCGATCGATCTCTCCAGCTTGAATGGTTCAAGCCAACCGGTATCTGCTCAAGCAACGCCAGGGCAAAGAACTCCATCACAGAGTTTTGTGGTTGACGCAACCGAACAAAGCTTCCCAGAATTAGTGCAAATTTCTGCCGAGGTGCCCGTTGTGGTGGCAATGTTTGCCAGCTGGTCACCACAATCACAATCCGTCGTTGCCACTTTGGAGAGTTTGATTCCAGCGTATGTTGGCAAGATTTTGCTGGCGCGCGCCAATATTGAGACTTTCCCGCAGCTTGCACAGGCTTTTGGCACGCAAGGTGTTCCAGCCGTCGTTGCTTTGGTCAAGGGACAACCCGTACCGCTGTTCAACGGGGAAATTGCTGAATCAGAAGTCAAGCGCTATTTGGAAGAGCTGCTCAAAGTTGCAGCCGCAAATGGCGTCAACGGTACTCTCGGCGATGAATCAGCTGAGCCGGAGGAAGCCCCATTGCCGCCGTTGCATCAAGAGGCGGTTGACGCCATTGACAACGGTGACCTGACCGCAGCGGAAGCTGCATATCGTAAAGCCCTTACCGCAGCGCCGGCTGACCGCGATGCCAAAGTAGGGCTTGCGCAAGTTCAGCTCATGCAACGCACTGACGGTTTAGATACTGCAAGCCTTGAAAAGCTGCGCAGCGCAGCCGCCGAGCAGCCCGACGACGTCGACGCACAGCTTGCGGTAGCGGACATGGATTTGGTCGGCGGGCATGTCGGTTACGCTTTGGACCGAGTAGTGGGTTATATCGCTGCGCATCCCGGTAGCACGTGGGAGTCTGAGCGAGAAAAGGCGCGATTGCGAGTTCTAGACTTATTCGACATTGTGGGCTCGGCTGATCCACGAGTTGCCAAGGCGCGCCAAGCGCTGGCGCGAGCACTGTTCTAAGCCAGCATGTCTAAGTTATTTGAACCTTTGACATTGCGAGGCCTGGAACTACGCCACCGGGGCTGGGTATCGCCAATGTGCCAGTATTCTGCCGATGAGTTAAACGCTCCGGGTGTGCCAAATGACTGGCATCTGATGCACTTAGGACAATTCGCGGCCGGCGGAGCAGCGTTGATTCTTTCCGAAGCTACAGCAGTGCTTCCGGAAGGCCGGATCAGTCCTCGAGATACCGGACTCTACAACGATGACCAAGCCGCAGCCTGGCGCAGAATTGTTGATTTCGTACATCAGCAAGGCGCGGTGGATAGCAAAATTGGCATCCAATTGGCGCATGCGGGCCGAAAAGCAAGCACCTGGTGGCCCTTCGCGGCAAACTCCGGTTCGGTTCCGCAAGCCCAAGGTGGCTGGCAAAGTCTGGGTGCGACGTCGGAAGCCTTCACCGGTTATGCGCCGCCGCTCGCTATGAGCGAGACGCAAATAATGCAGGTGATTTCGGCTTTTGCTGATTCGGCGCGTCGAGCAGTGCAGATTGGCTTCGATGTCATAGAAATTCATGCAGCGCACGGATACCTTCTACACCAATTCCTTAGTCCGTTGGTCAACACTAGAGAAGACAAATGGGGCGGCAGCGAAGAACGTCGATTCCGGTTGACTCTTGAGGTCGTCGAGGCGGTTCGTGCGGTAATGCCAGAGTCAATGCCGCTGCTTCTTCGAGTCTCAGCCAGTGATTGGTTCCCCAGCGGGCTAGATGCTGACGCCGTCTCTCGGCTCGCTGTCTTGGCTAAGGCTCGTGGCGTTGATTTGATTGACGTATCTAGCGGCGGAATCGTTGCTGAAGCGAAGATCCCAGTAGGGCCGGGATACCAAACAGCTTTTGCGCAGCAGATTCGGCGTGAAGCTGCGATCCCGGTGGCCAGTGTGGGTCTGATAACTGATGCTTTTCAAGCGGATCATTTGTTACGCACCGAGCAAGCGGATGCGGTATTGGTTGCGCGGGCTGCCTTGCGAAACCCACATTGGTGGCAACAAGCGGCACATGATCTGGGCATCGTGCTGCCTTGGGCCCCGCAGTATGAACGAGCTACCCCGCGCGGACGGTTTTAAGCGAGTCCCTTTAGTCCGCAAAGTTGGCTAATCTCGGTCAAAAGGCATTAGCGTAGAGAGATGAGTGAAATCGCGCAGCCGCCCGGCGTCGTCCCTCCTTTGGCCTTGAGCATTCGTGGTCTGGTCAAAAAGTTTGCTGGAAAAGTGGCGGTCAACCGCATTAATCTAGATGTTCCCTCCGGATCGTTTTACGGTTTAGTCGGACCGAACGGTGCTGGGAAGACGACGACGTTATTAGCGGCCACCGGGCTTCAGCGCCCAGACGAAGGCGCTATCTTGGTTCAAGGCGTCAACGTGTGGGAACGGCCCTTAGAAGCGAAGAAACTGCTGGGCATCTTGCCTGACGGCGTGCGGTTGTTCGACCGCTTGAGCGGTGAACAACTTGTCACTTACGCGGGATTATTGCGCGGTATGGACCGGGAAACTGTAGCCACCCGAGTCAAAGATTTACTGGACGCCTTGGATCTCAGTAAGGATGCCGGCACGCTGGTTGTTGATTACTCGGCCGGGATGACTAAGAAAATTGCCCTAGCATCGGCGTTAATCCATGCGCCAAGAGTTCTGGTCTTGGATGAGCCATTCGAATCGGTCGATCCGATTTCCGCCGCCAATATTCGAGACATCTTGACTGATTATGTCCGGTCCGGTGGCACGGTGATTGTCTCTAGTCACGTTATGGACCTGGTGCAAAGAATGTGTGACCACGTTGCGGTCATCGCGGGCGGAAACGTCCTTGCCGCGGGAACTGTTGACCAGGTTCGCGGTGAATTGAGTTTGGAAGACCGATTTGTTGAACTCGTCGGCGGACGGACACACGGGGCGGGGCTGACATGGTTGCGCACTTAATCCGGCTCAAACTCGCGATCCTCCGTAATTCACCCAAGCGAAGCACCGCACAGCTGGTTGGCATCATCATCGGCGGGATATATGGCGCATTTTTGATGATCTTCTTCGTGGCCGGGTTGATCACGTTGGCCTTCGCGCCAATCGAGTTAGCAAGGACAATTGTCGTGCTTGCCGGGTCAGCTCTGCTTTTGGGCTGGTGGATTGCGCCAATGCTGCTCTCCGGAGTCGATCTGACCTTAGACCCGGAAAGGTTTACTACTTTCGCTATTCCGCTGCGCCAGCTGCTGCTGGGACTGGGTATCGCAGCGGTAGTGGGGATTCCGGGCCTGGTGACATTGGTGGCCGCATTAGGCACATTGGTAACCTGGGCACGCAACCCCTTCTCCGCCGTCGCCGCCTTACTCTGCGCCATGTTAGCTGTAGTTACCTGCGTGGTGGGGTCGAGGGCACTGACCTCGATGAGCGCCAACATGGCAGCATCGAGAAAATTTCGGGATCTCAGTGCGCTGCTTATCCTCATTCCGTTGATTCTGCTTGGCCCGATTATTAAAGGGCTGACGCAAGGCATCAAGTCTTTGGGGCAATCGATGCCTGGAATCGCAGAATCAATCTCCTAATACTCCCTTCGGTGCCGTATGGGCGGTTCCGGCCGACGTCGCTGCTGGGCAGTGGTGGCAAGCTGCGGTGAAGTTTCTTATCGCAATTGCGACGGCGGCCCTCTTAGCCTGGGCCTGGAAAATCAGCTTGGCTCGAGCTCTGGTAACGCCTACGCACAGCGGCGGTCAGCGTCGCGAGGGTGGGAAGTTGGCTGCCTTTGCGTTCTTTCCCGCAACAGCATGGGGTGCGGTGGCCGCTAGAACCTGTAGCTATTTTCGCCGTGATCCGCGCTACGCCGCCGCGGTCTTGATGGCACCGCTTTTGCCGATCATCATGGCGATTCCCGCGCTGCAAAGCGGGAATTTTGGCACCCTAGCCTTTTCTGGCAGTATTGCAGTTTTCTTTCTTACCTGGTAATTATCCACCGACACCTCTTATGACAACACAGCTTTTGCCTTGCATTTGGCAACCGGAGTCAGCGGCTTCCACGACCGGTTGGGTCGCGCGGTCGGTTACGCAGTTATCGCGCTGCCCTTAGGGCTAATTTATACCGTGTTGGGCGCTGTCTTGACTAACGGTTGGGTAATGTTTCCGGCCCAACTTGGCGTGATGCTTGGCACCGCGTTGAGTGGCCTTGGCTTGGGCTCGATCGCTTCAGCGTATTTCATTTACAACGTACCCGCGCCGGGGGACAATCCGTTCAAATCCAGGCCAGGAAACAATTTCACCCAAGCACTGCGGCAAATGGCTGGACTGCTTGCCTTTGCCGTAGTTTGTCTACCGGAGCTGATTCTGCTGATCATTTCGCTAGCTACCGGATCGGTGCTGTTGGCTTGGATTACTTTTGTCACCGGGATCTTATTAGGCGCCGTGATGCTATTTATCGGCCTACGAAGCGGTGCAAAAGCTTACGATCGGCGTGCGCCAGAAATTCTGACCCAATTGATAGCGCAAAACTGAGATATTTTGGACAGAGCTTGGTGGATCGGCTCGGTATTGCGGAGAATGAGTCGGGATCAATTCTCGATCCGTAGGGTTGTCGATGGAAGCAGGGTGCATGGAAGTCGTCATTCTTTCTGACAAGGATGAAGCAGGTTCGCTGGCTGCAAATGCGATAGAAGCATGGCTCAAAGCAAAACCGCACGCAGTATTGGGCCTGGCCACGGGTTCTTCTCCGTTACCGATTTACTGCGAATTGGCTCTGCGACATGACCGCGACGGCGTGGATTTCTCGGGTGCACAAGGCTTCGCCCTGGACGAGTATGTTGGTTTGCCGGTAGGGCACCCACAGTCCTATGCCGAAGTTGTCCGGCAAGAGTTCAGCAGTCGGGTCAATATTGATCCGGAGCATGTCCACGCGCCAAATGGTGCTGCCACTGATATTGCGAGTGCCTGCGCCGAATACGAAGCCGCAATCACCGCAGCGGGCGGCGTCGATCTGCAGATCCTTGGCCTTGGTACTGATTGCCACATCGGCTTCAACGAGCCAGGCTCGTCACTGGCTTCGAGGACCCGAATCAAAACGCTCACCGAGCAGACTCGTCAAGATAACGCCAGGTTCTTTGACTCCATCGATGAAGTTCCACATCACGTGGTCACCCAAGGCTTAGGCACGATTATGAACGCGCGACACGTGGTGATGATTGCCACCGGTGCGAATAAGGCCGCCGCAGTTCGCGAGGCGGTAGAAGGCCCGGTGAGCGCACTTTGCCCTGGTTCTGTGCTGCAATTTCACCCACACGTCACTTTTCTTGTCGACGAGTCAGCTGCCACCGATTTGGCGCTCGCAGACTATTACCGCCATACCTGGCTCAATAAACCAGCTTGGCAGGGACTGTGAGTCAGCGAGTCGACAAGGCTGGGGCAAGGACTCATTGGGCTCAGCTAGACGGTAGGATGGTGGCTATGAGTTTGCCACCAGATCCTTTCGAAAATGATCCCGGCAACCCCATGGGGCCTGGCGGATCAACAGCAACTATTGAGCGCACTGAGCTGCGCGAAGAACTTGAGCCTGGCGATGCCGAGCGGTTCGCACACTATGTGCGTAAGGAAAAAATCCTAGAATCCGCACTCAGCGGCGAACCCGTTATCGCCTTGTGTGGCAAGGTTTGGACTCCTGGTCGAGATCCGAACAAGTTCCCGGTTTGTCCGGAATGCAAAGAAATTTATGACGGCTTGCGGCCGGGCAAAGACAGCGACAAGAAGTAAGCACCACAACACAGCGCCGGTAGTTTTCTGCCGGTTCGGGAGCACCACACGTGACAGAAACCCTCTTCGGATCAGGCTCAACCGACCCTGATTTGAACACCCCCACGCTTGCGCTTTCTCCGGCCTACCCAGCACGAGCAGCGTGGGGTACCGCCCAGAAGCTGCGCGCTTGGCAGTCCGAGGCACTGCATAAGTATTTTGATGGTGATCGTCAGGACTTTCTCGCGGTGGCGACGCCCGGTGCCGGTAAAACTACCTTCGCATTGACTGCTGCGCGCAATCTTTTAGATAGCGGCCAGATCAATCGAATCACTATCATTACGCCAACTGACCACCTGAAACGGCAGTGGGCGGACGCCGCGGCCAGAGTTGGCATTGCCATCGATCCGAACTTCAAAAACGCCGATGGTAAACATGGCCGAGACTTCATCGGGGTTGCTGTTACGTATGCCCAGGTTGCTTCGAAGCCCGCTTTGCATCGAGCGAAAACCGAGGCTGGCAAAACTTTGGTCATCATGGACGAGGTGCACCACGCTGGTGACGCCTTGTCTTGGGGTGACGGAATCCGGGAAGCCTTTGAACCGGCCGCACGCCGTCTTGCTTTGACGGGCACGCCCTTCCGGTCTGACACTTCGCCTATTCCGTTTGTGGAATACGTTGAGGATAAAGACGGTATTCGGCGTTCCCGGGCGGATTACACCTACGGCTACGGTTCTGCGCTAAAGGATCATGTGGTCCGGCCCGTGATCTTCATGGCCTACTCGGGGCAGATGCGTTGGCGCACCAGTGCGGGCGAGGAAATGGCCGCCACGCTAGGGGCTGCGGTGACCAAAGACATCACTGCGCAAGCTTGGCGCACCGCGCTGAATCCCACCGGGGAATGGATTCCGGCGGTGATTGCGGCAGCTGATAAGCGGCTTTCTGAGGTGCGACGGACGGTGCCCGACGCGGGGGCAATGGTTATCGCCACCGATCATGAAGATGCGCGGGCCTATGCTGGCCAGATTAAAAAACTCACGGGCGAATCCGCGACAATTATTCTCTCCGATGATGGCGGCGCGTCACGCAAAATCGATGATTTTTCTGCAGGTACTACGCGCTGGATGGTTGCGGTGCGCATGGTTTCCGAAGGTGTCGACGTGCCACGGCTGGCCGTGGGTGTTTATGCCACCTCAACAGCGACGCCGTTGTTTTTCGCTCAAGCAGTTGGTCGCTTTGTGCGCGCCCGAAAGCGTGGCGAGACGGCCTCAGTTTTCCTGCCCTCAGTGCCTCAACTCATGGCGTTGGCAAATGAACTTGAGCTCGAGCGGGACCACGCCTTAGACCGGCCCGAAGCCGAATCTGATGGATTTGTTGAAGAAGACGCCGAGATGCTTGAAGCCAATCGGGAAGAAAAGGCTTCGGGGGAGTTGGAAAAGACCAAGTTTGAGGCGCTTGAGTCGCAGGCGTCTTTTGACCGGGTGCTTTTCGACGGCGGCGAATTTGGTCTGGGCGGCGAAATGGGCAGCGAGGATGAACAAGACTTCTTGGGCATTCCGGGTTTGCTGGATGCAGATCAGGTGTCGATCTTGTTACGTCAGCGCCAGGCGGAACAGGTTAGCCGACGCCGCAAGAAGAACCCTGAGGCGTCGGCTGCTCCCGCGATACCTGATCATCGGATGCTGACTGAGCTGCGTAGCGACCTAGCTAAGAATGTCTCCGCCTGGTCGGCGCGGACTGGCACCCCGCACGGCGTGGTGCATTCTGAGCTGCGTCGTCTGGACGGTGGGCCAGCGGTGGCCCAGGCTAATGAGGCTCAACTGCAAGCGAGAATCAAGCGATTACAAGGCTGGTTCATCGGCCGAAAGTAGTACCGTTCGGCCCAGCTCTTAACGCATTACTGATGGTTCTCTGCGCTGAATTTTCTGCCGCATCAGTTCAATTGCTTCGGTGACTGGCAGGAGTTGAGCTGGCCGCGCGCCCGGAATACTGAGGCTCAGTTTTCCGGATTCGCTCTCTTGGCTGCCTACGACGGCGAGCCAAGAAACTCGCCGTTGACTTGTTTTACGCACTCGGGAACCGACGCTACCGTCGTGATCAACAATGACGCGGATCCCGGCGGCGAGAGCTTGCGCGCTGATCTCCGCACAGCGGGCTGCTTGGGTGTCGCTGACCGGAAGTACCGCGAGCTGTACCGGAGCCAGCCATGGTGGCATTTTCCCCTGATGCTTCTCGATGAGTAAAGCGACAGTACGTTCCATGGCGCCGAAAAGGCCTCGGTGCACCATCATTGGTCGGTGCGCGGCACCGTCGTCGCCAATGTATGCCAAATCGAAGCGCTCTGGCTGCACAAAATCGAGTTGCACAGTGGACAAGGTTTCTTCTTTTCCAGCCGCGTCAAAGAACTGAACGTCAATTTTCGGTCCATAAAAGGCAGCTTCGCCAGCTACTCTGCGATACGGCAGGCCAAGTTCGTCCAGAGCGGCTTTCAATACTGATTCCGCTGCGGCCCAATCCGAAGCAGAACCGGCAAAACTGGTGCCCGAGTCGCGAGCGGAGAGTCGAAAGTAGTCCGGTTCCAGACCAAGAATTGAATAGCCAGCGCTGATGGCTTGGATGCCGCGGACCACTTCAGATTGAGCCTGTTCTGGGGTGCAAAATACGTGGCAATCATCCAGATTTATTTGCCGAACACGACTTAGACCAGAAAGCACGCCAGAGAGTTCGCTACGGAACATGGAGCCGAGCTCAGCGTATCGAATAGGCAGCTCGCGCCAGGAGTGTGGGCGAGCGGCAAAGAGCATGGCATGATGTGGACAATTGGCTGGCCGGAGCACCAATTCTTCATTGCCAATTCGCAGTGGCGGAAACATATCTTCGGAGAATTTAGCCCAACGCCCACTGCGTTCGTAGAGTTCTCGTTTTGCCAGCACCGGGGAATACACGCGCTGGTAGCCACTCCGTAGTGACTCTTCAACCGCGAGTTTCTCTAATTCAGTACGAATCACTGCGCCATCAGGCAGCCAGAGCGGCAGCCCAGGACCAATAAGGGGATTAGAAGCAAAAAGGTCCAGCTCTCGGCCCAATTGGCGATGATCAGCCAACGCCTTGGCCTGGTCAATATTCGATTGGTCAACATCGTTATTCATAATTTCCTCAGGGTTTTTTGTGAAGTGCCCTAGGAAACGACGCCAGAAACAAAAAGGCCCTGGGATTGTCTCCCAGGGCCTGACGGTGTTATTTGTTCGCACTCACACCGATGGACGCCGGGGGTGACCCGACGTCGTCGTGCTGAACTTGAACAGATGCATGCCGTTACTCTACAACGAGTTCGACGCCGGCGTCTGCCATCTCTGCCAAAGCTGCTTCCGAGGCTTCGACATCCACACCGGCGCACAAGTTCACCAAAAGCCGCACATCGTAGCCAGCCTGGATTGCGTCTAAAGCGGTTGCGCGAACACAATGATCAGTGGCGAGTCCGGCGATGGTCACCGTATGTACGTCATTTTCGCGTAGCCAATCGTCCAAGCTCGATCGATCCTCGCTAGTGAGTTCTTGGCTGGCTTTCGCCTCGCCTAACGGCACCTCTAGATCTGCTGCTAGGATGCCCTCGAACCCCGAATATGCAGCTGAAAACTGGCCTTTTCGGAAGTAAGCATCAATGTACTCTGCGTCCAAATTTGCATGCAGCTGGGCTCCGCGTGAACCTGCCACGCAATGCACCGGCCATGAATCTTGAAAATTCGGCGTCTCAGAGAAATGTGAACCGGGATCAATGTGCCAATCCTGAGTTGCTGCCACCACATCGAACTCGGTGGCGTCGTCGAGCAGCTCACTGATTGCGGTGGCAACCTCAGCGCCGCCGTCGACCGCAAGCGAACCGCCTTCGCAGAAATCGTTCTGCACGTCCACGATGATGAGAGCTTGTGCCATTGTCGTCTCCGTAATTTGCGCTAGCGGGATCAGGATTGGTACTCGGTAGCGATCACGGGCTCGCAACGCTGTAGCTGCCGCCAAGATGATGGAAGTTCGTTGGTGGCGGAAAGATGCTTCGCGGCGGCTCGCACGACCGCTTCTGCGCCAGTCCAGCCGTCCTGAAGTACGCCATTGATCACAAAATCCTGCAGTAGCGGGCGATCGTTGCCGTCGTCGTCAGCATGATGCCCAATACCAACGACTTCGGTCTGCGCAATACCGTCCTCGGAACGTCGACGCAAGGCAAATTTCTTACCGCCAACGCTGGTCTTGTTTTTGGAGGCCTTCGCCACCGAGACAAATTGGCCGTCGTCACCAGCACGGCTGACTAATTTATAGACCATGCCGGCCGTCGGCGCACCCGAGCCAGTAACCAGCGAAGTGCCAACACCATAGGCATCCACGGGGGCTGCCGCTAGGCCGGCGATAGCAAATTCGTCCAGATCCGAGGTCACGACGATGCGGGTATTGAGGTTACCCAATGAATCAAGCTGAGCCCGGACTTGCCTCGCCTGGGCCAGCAAATCCCCTGAATCTAACCGGACTGCACCCAGATCTGGACCAGCCAACTCAACAGCGGTGTTGACCGCGGCAGCGACGTCATAGGTATCCACGAGCAACGTTGTTCCCACGCCTTGGGCTTCAAGTTGAGCTTGGAATGCTGCGCGTTCACTGTCGTGCAACAAGGTGAACGAATGCGCGGCCGTGCCCACCGTGGTCACACCGTAGCGCAACCCGGCTTCGAGATTAGAGGTGCTGGCAAAACCAGCGATAATCGCTGCCCGTGCTGCGGCAACAGCTGCTTCTTCATGCGTGCGGCGCGAGCCCATCTCGATGCACGGGCGTCCCTGCGCAGCGGAGGTCATCCGAGATGCGGCGGAGGCTATTGCGCTGTCATGATTGAGCACGGAAAGCACATAGGTTTCTAAGATGCAGGCTTCAGCAAAGGTCGACTCGACCATCAGGATTGGTGAGTCCGGGAAATAGACCTCGCCCTCGGCGTAGCCATATATATTTCCAGAGAACTTGTAATCAGCCAGGAAATCCAGAGTTTGTTGGTTGACTACCTTATTGCTTTGAAGGTAATTCAGCTCCGCTTCTTGAAACCTGAAGTTAGCAAGACCTTCTAACAACCGGCCCGTTCCGCCGACCACGCCGTAACGGCGGCCTTCGGGCAGCCGACGAGCGAATACCTCGAAAACGCTGGCACGCATTGCGGTGCCGGAAAGCAAAGCTGCCTGGAGCATGGTTAGCTCATAGCGGTCGGTCAAAAGAGCAGTGTTCGCGGCTGCGCTGGGGCGGGCTGGCCGGGCATTGATCGAAGTCACATCTGTACTCTAATCCGGCCCGCCTAGAATGGGCATATGAGTATCAGCACCTTGGCGGAGCCCGTTGAACAGAGCGCGGTGGAAAACTCGCCTGCCCAGGACGCCTCGGGGGAGCATCCGTGGTCTGTTGTGGTCTGGGATGACCCAATCAACACCATGGACTATGTGAGTTACGTTTTCCAGAGCTATTTTGGTTATGGCAAAGAACGAGCGGAAGCGCTCATGCTTCAAGTTCACAACGGTGGCAAAGCGGTGGTGTCCCGTGGGGCGCGCGAAAAAGCCGAAACGGACATGATGGCGATGCATTCCTTTGGTTTGCAGGCTACCGTGCGGAAGGGCTCCGATGTCTGAAGCGTTTAGAGTGAGCTCGGAAGGCATTACCGCCATCATCGGCGAGGACGAACGGCGCATTTTGCAGGCAGTATTCGCCTCAGTAATCGCGATCCTGGAACCGAGCGAGTCAGAGGATTCGCTTGCGGCGCTGGTCGGTTGGGATGAAGATGTTGAGCTGCCCAGCGATCCGGCGCTGCTGCGCCTACTGCCCAACGGTATTGAAGGCGACGACGATGAGGCGTTGGAGCTACGCAGACTCACGGAGCGATCCATTCGGCAGAGCAAGATCGGTGCATTGCGTGCTGCTAGTCTGATGCTTGAAGCTCAGGAACTGACCCTTAGCCGCGCACAAGCTGAGCTGCTCGCCCGGGCATTGAACGACGTCCGAATTGTGTTTTCTGAACGGCTTGGTCTCCATTCCGCCGAGCAAGTAGAGGCGCTGCACCGAGATTTGGAGTCCGAAGAAACCGCTGAAGCAACCGATCACGAACTGCGGACGCTACTTTATTTTGTGGGCGCGGTGCAGAACGGCGTAGTTCAGGCGCTTTTGGCCGACCTGGACCAACAAAAACCGGAGGGCGCGGCCGGATGAATCAACACCCTGTAGTTCAAGCCCAGGCGCCATTGGGAATCTTCGATTCCGGCGTCGGTGGCTTGACCGTTGCCCGCTCAGTCATTGATCAATTGCCAAATGAATCGATCTTTTATGTTGGAGATACTGCCAACGCTCCGTATGGGCCGTTGCCGATTGCCGAGGTCCGCGCGAACGCCCTGGGTGTAATGGATGAATTGGTGGATTCTGGCGTCAAGCTGTTGGTCATAGCCTGCAACTCGGCAACAGCCGCGGTTCTGCCAGATGCCCGTGAGCGCTACACGTTACGGCACGGAATTCCGGTCGTTGAAGTGATTCGGCCAGCAGTTCGCCGGGCGGTGGCAGCAACCCGGAACGGTCGAATCGGCGTGATCGGAACCGAGGCTACTATTGGCTCGCGCGCCTACGAGGACTCATTTGCCGTCGCATCGGACCTGCAAGTAACGTCCGCGGCCTGCCCAAAGTTCGTCGAGTTCGTCGAACTGGGTATCACCGCTGGGCCCGAGCTGCTCAATACCGCGGAGGAATATCTTGCGCCGCTGAAGGCTGCCGGGGTGGATACCCTGGTGCTGGGCTGCACGCATTACCCATTGCTAACTGGCGTTATTTCGTATGTCATGGGCGACGGCGTGACGCTAGTTTCTAGCGCCGAGGAGACTGCCAAAGACGTCTATAAGGCGCTCATAGAGCACGATCTGGAGCGTACAGAGAATCTGCCACCGCAGCATCGCTTTATTTCAACCGGTGATGCTGAGGGTTTTGGCACCTTAGCCCGGCGTTTCCTCGGGCCGGAAGTTCTTTCAGTTGAACATGCCGCCCATGTTTCGGCACATTATCCAACCGGCTCGCTGGCTCGAATTACCCCGGAGATGCTGCGCGATGCGCATGCTTCGGCGAAGGCTGGGGGACTGCGATGAAGCTCACGATAGTAGGCTGTAGCGGCTCATTCCCGGGCCCGCAATCACCAGCTTCGTGCTACCTGTTGACCGCGCATGACGGTATTCGACCGTGGCGGATTCTGCTTGATTTAGGCAGCGGTGCCTTGGGTGCAGTCCAAAAATATATGGACCTTCGTGACATCGACGGCATATTCCTGAGCCACTTGCACCCGGATCACTGCATGGATTTATGCGGCTTGCACGTGGCTGTCCGCTGGGATCCAGATGGTTGGGACGCCGGCCGAATTCCGGTCTGGGGACCAGCCGCCACCGCTGACCGGCTTGCCACCGCTTATGGCCTGGACCCAGAACCCGGTATGCGCGAAGAATTTGATTTCATTACGTGGTCTGAACGCACGGCCGTCTCACTGGGACCGTTCACGATCACGCCCTACGCAGTGGACCATCCGATGGAGGAGGCCTATGCACTGAGGGTGGAGGTCAGCGAGTTTGACGGCACTGGCGTGGACCGGCGAGTGGTTTTGGCATATTCGGGCGACACCGACACTTGCCCTGGTCTGATCGAGGCCGCCCAAGGTGCACATTTTTTCCTGTGCGAGGCAGCATTTCAAGAGGGCCGCGATGACGCGATCAAAGGCGTGCATCTTACGGGTAAACGGGCAGCCGAAGCGGCAACAGAAGCCGGCGTCCGTCGTTTGCTTTTGACACATTTGCCGGTCTGGACCGATCCGTCCGTCGTCGTTGCCGAAGCCAAAGCTGCCTATTCCGGTGAAGTAGCCGTTGCCGTGGCCGGAGTGCATTACACGATTTAGATTTTTGCTCAGATCGGCCAGGCAATTTTCGGTAGGCTTGGAGTTATGTCTTCGACTTCTGTTACTTCCGACCTGCGCGCCGACGGCCGTACCGCTGATCAACTTCGCGATATTTCCATTACTCGTGGCTGGTCTAGTCAAGCTGAGGGATCCGCGCTGATCGAATTCGGTAACACGCGAGTGCTGTGTACTTCTTCGCTCACCGAGGGCGTTCCGCGCTGGTTGCGCGGCGAAGGGCGGGGCTGGGTCACCGCCGAATATGCGATGCTTCCCCGGGCCACTAATACCCGTTCAGATCGCGAGTCCGTAAAGGGAAAAATCGGCGGACGCACGCACGAGATTTCGCGGTTGATCGGACGCTCGTTGCGCTCAATCATCGATACTAAAGCTTTGGGCGAGAATACGATCGTTCTTGACTGCGACGTCCTCCAAGCCGACGGCGGCACCCGGACTGCCGCGATTACCGGCGCCTACGTAGCGCTCGCAGAGTCGATCCGTTTCGCGCGTGAAAACAAGCTCATTTCCGCGACAGCTCAGCCGTTGACAGATACCGTGGCGGCGGTCTCAGCTGGGATCATTGATACTGTGCCGATGCTGGACTTGGCCTATGTGGAAGATGTTCGAGCAGAAACCGATATGAACGTCGTGGTGACCGGAAGCGGCAAATTTGTTGAGGTACAAGGCACCGCGGAAGGGGCACCTTTCGACCGAAATCAGCTTGACGCATTACTGGACTTGGCTTTGCTCGGCACTGCGCAACTTGCTCAGATTCAACGCGAAACTCTCGGTTTGCTCTGATGCCGGAGCTTGCAAGCGCTGAGCAACCACGACTCATTCTGGCTACCCATAACCAAGGCAAACTCCGCGAATTGCGCGAGCTGCTACGAGGCCAAGTGCCGGGACTTGATGTCGATAGCCAAGTGATTGATGCCGCGAGTGCGGGTGCACCTGATGTTGCCGAGACTGGCGTCACCTTCGCAGAGAACGCCCTTTTGAAAGCACACGCCGTTAGTGCAGCCACTGGATTACCAGCGATTGCTGACGATTCTGGCCTCGCGGTGGAAGTTCTTGGCGGTTCGCCAGGAATTTTCTCCGCACGTTGGGCCGGTCAACACGGCGATGACAAGTCAAATTTGGCGTTATTGCTCGCGCAACTCGGGGATATTGGCCCGGAGCATCGTGCGGCAAAGTTTATTTGCGCGGCAGCGCTCGTAGCACCTGGCGTGGAAACGGTTGAACTAGGTGAGCTGAAAGGCGCCCTATTGGCCGCGCCGCGAGGTGAAAAAGGCTTCGGCTACGATCCCATTTTGCAGCCAGAAGGCTTAGATCGGTCCTGTGCCGAGCTGGAACCGGCAGAAAAGAACGCCATTTCACATCGTGGCGAGGCATTCCGAAAATTGTTGCCCGCGATTGTGGAACTGCTGAAGCCGCGCGTCTAACTAGGCTTGTTTCTTCTTCTTGCTGGCGCGCCAGCCCCGGATGACCTCGATCAGAATCGGCACAACCGAGATCAACACGATGATAACGAAGATCAAGTCTAGGTTGGCAGTAACCCAGGGGAATCGATCGCCCAAAATAAAGCCAAGTAGCGTGACGCCGCCGGCCCAGAGCACGCCACCAATGACGTTGAAGAGGAAGAATTTCTTCCGGTCCATCTGCGCTACGCCGACAATTACCGGCACAAAGGTCCGCACAATGGGTACGAATCGGGCTAACACGAGTGCTTTGCCACCGTGCTTTTCAAAGAATGCGTGCGCTTTGGCGATGTTTTCCTGCTTGAAGAAACGAGAGTCAGGGCGCTTGAAGATGGCGGGACCGGCTTTTTTGCCGATCAGATAGCCCACTTGGTTGCCCACAATCGCACAGATGATCAGCAACAGCGCTAGAACCCAAATATTGATCGGCAGCTTACCTGCGGCGGTTAGCAGGCCGGCCGTGAAGAGCAACGAGTCGCCGGGCAGGAAGAACCCGATCAACAGCCCCGTTTCGGCAAAGATAATGGCACAGGCGATCACAATGACCCAGACGCCAAGCGTTGGGTTTAAGATGTTGATCGGATTGAGCCAGTCGGGCAATAGTCCGGTACGCACAGGACCGCCGGTAAAACCCGAAAGCGTGCTGGAAGCGGACAATAGGGCGTGGCTGATCGTTGCAAGAGTCACCACTCAAGGGTACGTTACGCCGCTGTGCGAGTTTCTCAGCAACGCCGGGAACTAGCGACCAAATGCTTAGCCAAGGAGCTCGTCTGGGTAGCACCAGCGCCACGATTCGCCCGGCTCAATGCTGTGCATGACAGGATGCTTGGTTTCGCGCCAGTGTTGATCCGCGTGCCGACCGGGGGAGGAGTCGCAACAACCCACTTCGCCGCACTGCAGACACATGCGCAGATGCACTGGCTCAACGCCCTCTCGGAAGCATTCCTCGCAGACAGGCTCCGTTGGGGCCCGGGGGTCTTGCGCGGCTAACAAGTGCTCACAGCCATCGTTACGGATCGCCAGCTCGGAGGGGTCACCAAACTCACTGTCCTCGGTGGCGTTTTCCAACATCGATTCCTCAACATCCAGACGATCGAGAACTTCGCTCAGCACTTCGTGGGCATATTCGCCAGTGCGGCGCAGGTTCAACACTTCAGCTCGTTCTGCTTCAAGCATTGCCCGCCGAAGCTGTCCATAGCGCTGCGAGGGCGTTTGGCCATCTGCCTCGGGCCGGCCTAATCGTTCCCAGGCGGCCAATCCTCGCTCCTGGGTGCGGCGTTTGAGCATCGCAAGCACTTCTGGCGGATCATCTTCGATGGTGATCTCTTTGAGCTTACTGAGCCCCGTCGTCGTCGCTCTTTGCATCAGCGCTGCCTCAGATAATAAGTCCTCGCGACGATCCGGGCCGCGGACGCCCAAGAGTCGGACCAAGGCCGGAAGCGTAAAGCCTTGGAGAGCTAAGGTGCCGGCGACAACGACCATACCCGCTAAAATCAACACATCGCGATGCTCAAATCCAATGGGTAGCGTCAAAACCGCGGCCAGCGTGACCACACCGCGCATGCCGGCCCAGGAAATGATTGCCGGATTAGTCCAAGGCGGCCGGGGTTCGTTTCTTCTGGCTGCCGGAATGAGCCGTGGTAAATAGGTGGCGGGAAAAACCCAAATCGGTCGCAAGAGCAACACCGCGCCAAGAATCGCAAGGCAGCCCCACCAAATGGTTTCCAGACCGAAATCATCTTGGCTGACTTTCGCCAGAATTGATTGTCCTTGCAGGCCGATCAATAAAAACACCGAATTTTCCAGCAGGAACTGCACGGTGGCCCAGTTGCTGCGCTGGCTCAACAGTGAGGCGCCGCCGGGCATGGCTGGGCTTTTGGCACCCATGAGTAAGCCGCAGACGACGACGGCGAGCACGCCAGAAGCGGGCATGTCTTCGATGCCGAGCGCGGGGATGTGCAGGGATCTCAGCTCTTCAGCCGGCAAATTAGGCCAGGAATGGCGCGGCCAATGACATTGAAGTGTTGATCGCAACGTTGCGCACGCGCTTGCGGATGTAGATCAGAATGATGGCTGCAACCAGACCGATCACAATGCCGCCGCCAGCTGCCCAGACAAATTGTGTGCCAATCTGCCAGGCGGAGACGGTTCCGGCCGAGGCAGTTATTGCGGCCCGTAGACAGACTAAGGCAGTCGCGTCATTGACCAACGACTCGCCCTCTAAAATGCTCACCACCCGGCGGGGCAGGCCAACCTTTCGCGCAATGGCGGTTGCCGCCACGGCATCCGGCGGCGCCACCACCGCGCCCAACGCAATGGCTGATGCCAGCGGAATACCGGGGAAAACCAGCCAAGCGACTAAGCCGACGCCCACGGTGCTGAAGATGACGTAACCGACCGAAAGCAGCCCGATGGCCCGCCGATTGGTACGGAAATCGATGAGCGAGGTTTGCAATGCTGCGGCATAAAGCAAAGGAGACAGCAGTGCGAGCAGCACAAATTCTGGGTCAAGCACGATCGGCTCAACGAACGGCAAATACGACACACCAGCACCAATGATCACGAGCAACAGTGGTGCGGAAATTCTGAGTTTGCGGCCGAGCCCGCTGACCGCGCAGACCAGCAGAATGACGAGCAAGAGCGTCAGCGAAAATTGCATAGACCTATTCTGTCAGTAGCGGGTCTGAGAGCATTCTCGAACGGTCAGATTTTGTGTGTCGAGTTTGTGCCGTGCGAGCTAGCGGGCTTCGATGACATACGTCATTGAGCCTGCGGGGCCAAGGTGGCAACATGGAGAGGTGATATGCCGTGAATGAGTCGTTGAATACCGTCCTAACCTTCATTGGTGAGCGCTGGTGGTTGATCTTTTTGCTGCCAGTCTTTGGCGGAATAGTTCGCTCGACCTTCGGCCGCGGCAAATCTCGACGTAGTCGGCTTGAGCAGCGTCGAGCTGATCGGCATGGCGGTTACCAAAACCGGGAGCAGAACTATGGGTCGCAGCCCGAGGTTTCTGTTCCGGTGGAAAAGACGCCTGCACAATTACGACTTGAGGAAACGCAGCGGCTTTTCGTTGATCATGATGCAGTTAACGCACGTTGGCTCGATTACGAGCTTGATGTAGCTAAGCTGATCGATTTTCCGATGATGTCCGATGTGCGAGAGCCGCTTACGGTTGAATTTTTACGGGCCAAACGACTAGCTGATGGATTGCGTCCGGAGAGCCCTTCCGGGGTTGTCAACGATGCGCAGCTGAGCGAGTACCGGCAAGCGTTACGCAATTTTGAGGTCGCATTTGACGTGGCAGAGCGCGAAGCGCGAAGAATCAAGGATGCGCATTACACCGAGCCAGAGCGGCAACGGTTAGGTACGGCACGTAAATTGTTCACAATGGCTGTTGACGATGCGTCGACCCAGGCGGAAAAACAATTGGCGTAAAGCCGGGCTCGTAAGGAACTTGACGGGCTTTTAGTGTTGCCCGAAGAGGCAATTGCCGCCCTAGAGCAACGAATTCAGGCGTAGCTTCTGCCCGGAACGACGCCGGTGGCTGAGCCAGTTGCGGAGCCTGTATTGCGGGTGCAACCACGAATGGGCCACGCGGAGTAGCAAGATATTAGCCCGTTTCAGGGCTGGGAAATGAAGCGATCACGCAATGTTGGCAACAAAAAGTGCCGCAGTAGTGGTGCTAGTTCTGGCCCGTCAGCGTCGAGTGGAATCCAACGCAATTCAGCAATCTCAGCTTGCGGCGCTGCCTGCCACAGCCCATCGGCGAGATAGAGATCGGCGCAGACTTGGTCGGCGTCGTCATTTGCTGCTTCGCCGAGCCAACGTCCTAGTGAGGTCAAGGCTGAGCTTGGCACCTCAATGCCGGTTTCCTCTCGGACCTCTCGGATGGCTGTTTCTAGCGGAGTTTCGCCGTCGTCGGGTTTGCCGCCGGGAAGTCGGAAACGTTGTGAATTCCTTTTTCGGACGGTGAGCAGTTCGTTGTTCTGATTGAGAAATGCCACTGCGCTGACGGTCACGATCCGGTTCATTTTTCCACTTTAGTCAGGAAAGTCTGCCAACTCGGGTTGACATCGGAAAGACCGCGCCTTAGGTTAGTTGTATGAGTAATGAACCGGCTAACCAAGTAACCAGCTTTGTTGGCCGTGAACGGGGGCTTTTGTGATTGATGACAGTAAGCCGATTTTTCTGCAGATCGCGGAGCTGATCGAGAACGAAATCGTGGACGGAACATCGGCCGAAGAGGCGCAGGTGCCATCGACCAATGAATTCGCGGCATTTCACCGAATCAATCCAGCGACCGCTGCAAAGGGCGTCAATCTCCTGGTTGACGAAGGAATCTTGTACAAACGACGGGGAATTGGCATGTTCGTGGCAACCGGAGCCCGGAACACCTTAGTGGTCCGCAGACGCGAAGAGTTTTTCCAGCAATATGTCCAGCCACTGCGACTGGAGGCCCGCAAATTGGGCATAGACAACGACCAACTCGCCGAGATGATTACCCGTGCGAGTGAACCCATGACCGACCATGAAAGGGCCGTGAATCGATGAGTAGAACGCTGACCGCCCCTGCGCCTGTTGTGAAGGTGCAGAACCTCACGAAGCGATACCGTAACTTCACCGCGCTGGACAAGGTGAGTCTTCAGCTGGAGCCGAATAAGATCTACGGACTGTTAGGCCGAAACGGTGCTGGAAAAACCACCATCATGTCTATCCTGACCGCACAGGGATTCAAAACCAGCGGCGCAGCCGAGGTTTTCGGCGGTGACCAGTACGAAAATGACAAGATTCTTGATCGAATCTGCTTTATTCGGGAGTCTACAGAAATACCCGGACGACTTCAGCGCTCAGCATGCTTTCAAAGCGGCCAGAATCTTCTTCAGTGGCTGGGATCAAGCTCTAGCTGAGCGATTGGTCGAAGATTTCCAGCTACCGATGAAACGCCGGATTAAAAAGCTTTCGCGGGGACAGCTTTCTGCTGTCGGTGTGATTATCGGGTTAGCATCCCGAGCCGAATTGACCTTTTTCGACGAGCCTTATTTGGGTTTGGATGCCGTGGCGCGGCAATTGTTCTATGACCGTCTGGTGGAAGACTATGCCGATTTTCCGCGAACTATCGTGTTGTCTTCACACCTGATCGATGAGGTGGCCAATCTTTTGGAGCACGTCATTGTGATCGATAAAGGCAAGATCATCATGGACAACGACGCCGAGGAAATTCGCGGCAGTGCGGTGACCGTGGTTGGCGTAAAAGCACGATTGGAGCACTTTATTGCCAACCGTGAGGTGCTACACCGAGAAAACTTCGGTTCACTTTCTTCTGTAACCGTAAACGGGCATCTGAGTCAAGCCGAACGTCAAGAGGCTGCTGAGCTGGGGCTGGAATTGGCCCCAGTTTCGCTCCAGCAGCTGATTGTCCGCAAAACAATTGGTTCCGCCGGCTCAGATTTCACTGAGACCGAGAACGAACTCAGCAAGGAGGCTGTCCGATGAATAAGGCACTCAATGTGATCCGCATGCAGCTGATCAACAAATGGACATTCTTAGGCATACCCGCAGTGATCTTGGTATCAGCTTTCCTGCTCAGTCTTGCGATCTGGGCGATGATTCCAAACACTGTTGGCTATAAATTCGCTGGGGCCGGGCAAGCGCCAATCTGGTATTTTTTCGCGCTCGGTATCCAAGCCCTCACGCTAACTTTTCCTTTTTCACAGGGGCTGAGCATTAGCCGGAAAGCTTTTTATCTGGGTTCGATGTTACTTTTCGGTGGTGTCGCCTTGGCCATGGCAATAATTTTTTGGTTGGCCGGTCTCATCGAAGGAGCCACCAATGGCTGGGGCATGAACGGTCACATGTTCAAATTGCCTTGGGTTTCGGACGGGCCTTGGTTTGCCGTGATCTTATTCTTCTTTTCGGCGATGTTGCTGCTGTGTCTGCTCGGTTTCCTCGGTGCCACAATTTACAAGCGCTGGCGGGTTATGGGCTTGCTTATCACCAGCGCTTCGCTTGCCATCATCCTGGTCGGATTGGGCGCACTATTGACCTGGTCGGGCAAATGGCCCGAGTTCGGCGGTTGGCTTTCTGGGCAGACCAATCTCAGCGTTGCGGCATCGGCGCTCGTTATCGCGGTAGTGCTGGCTGGTGGCTCATATCTGATCTTGCGCAAGACGACGCCGTAACAATCAACCCCCAAAACCGTCGAGTTGTGGTCGGAAAACAACGTGTTTTCCGACCACAACTCGACACTCGCTGCCTTGTGGCGGAATTCAGAGACGAAGATTAGAGTCTGAGTTCGGTGGAAAGGTCGACGCCGGGATGATGCAGCACGGTGCGCAGACCCAAAGCTGCGGCTGCGTCCAGGTTCTCCTTCCGGTCATCAATGAAAGTCACATTTTCGGCCGAGACTGATAACTCAGCCAAGACGTGTTCGAAGATCGCTTTTTCGGGTTTGATCAAGCCCAAATGACCGCTGAAATACAGTTTGGAAAAGTACTTGGCCCAGGCACTGGAGTGCTGGAAGAAATCAGCCATTTCTGTGGGCATATTGGACAGCAATGCCATGTTGGCGCCGGTGGAATCTATCGCCTCAAGCACATCGAGCGTATCCGAATTGAGGTTGGACCACGCTCGGATATCAAGCGCATGAAGTTCCTCGCGCAATCCATCGGAAATTTCACGTCCCAGAACCAGCTCCCAATATTGCGAAACATTGAGTTTACCGGCGTCATAATCTGCGCGATTCTGCCAATAAGGACCCTTCGGAGTCGCTAACTCTAAGCCTGCGGCCTCGCTTAGCGCTCGCCAATCTTGCTCAGTTGGTGCGTCCGAAATCACCATGCCGTAGTCGAATAGATACCAATTCACTTGTGAGCTCACCTTTGCAGCCTATCGAAACCTTTCCGCCTCTGATGCTCGGGGCGTGCCGGAGGCAAAAACGTCGGACCGCAGCGCTAACCTTGAGAGGTGAGTTTGGATTTCACGGCGATCGACTTTGAGACCGCCAACGGTTTCAGGGGATCGCCCTGCGCAGTGGGCTTGAGTAGAGTCCGCGGTGGTGAAATTGTCGAAGAGGCTTTTTGGCTGATGCGACCACCAGCTGGGCACGACCGTTTTGATCCGCGGAATATTGCCATTCACGGTGTCACGCCGCAGCAAGTGGCCAGTCAGCCTAGGTTTGATCGCGTTTTTGATGAGGTGCAGCGATTCATCGGTCAAGACATTTTGGTGGCACATAACGCAGCTTTTGACACCGGCGTCATGCGTTCTGCCCAGGAAGTATCGGCGAAATCGGGACCACGGTATGACTACGCCTGCACCGTAATGTTGGCGCGGCGTAGTTATTCTTTGCCTTCCTATTCATTGCCCTTCGTTGCCGAAGCCGCGGGCGTGCCGCTGATCAACCATCACGACGCCGTCGAAGATGCCAGAGCCTGCGCCGGAATCATGATCGATATTGTCGCCAGGCATGATGTGGCTAATATTGCAGAGCTCTATCGAAAATTTGGCCTGACCTTGCCGTCGCTGGAAGTATTTCAACCGAGTGATCTGCCGGCAGCAACAAGTTTGCTAGCTGATTCTGCCGCTTCGAATCAGGAGCGTAACTGGCTCGGCTGGCCCGAAGAAGGTGCTAACCCCGCTGCTAATACGGCGGCGGATGCCAACCATCCGTTGTTTGGCCAGACCGTAGTTTTCACTGGGAACCTCCAAATTCCGCGCGGAAATGCCAAAGTAAAAGCAGCCGAACTGGGCGCGCAACCAGCCTCAAGTGTGACCCGACGAACCACCGTTCTGGTGGTAGGAGACGGCTTCATCGCCGCAGACCTGCGCCGCGGTGAAACCAAAGGCTCTCGACTCACGGCAAAAGCCAAGCGAGTATTGGAATTACACGGAAAAGGTCAACAGATTGAGGTGCTCTCCGAAGGAGAGTTCATGCAAATGATCGGCTAAAAATCGAAGTCGACTTTTGTAGCGGCAACGGAAGCCTGCCAAAGTCGGCTGGCCGCGACGCGATCATAGGCCGTCGAAGCAGCCGAGACCTTTGTTGGTTCGCCCACCATGCCAAATAATCGGTCCGGACCCCAAAAAGATCCGCCGGATACATCGGAATCGATTGCGGCATGAACCACAGGCTTGGCTCCGGCATCTTTACCCTCTGAAAATGGCGCCGTCAGTGCTTTCAATACTTGATTCATCGGCGCGCTGAGCGAAAGTCCTGGACGGTTTGGCGTGTAAGCACTTGGCGCATTACCTGGATGTGCCAGCACCGAAAGCAGATCTACTTCACGTCGTCGCAAGCGTCGGTCCAGCTCGAAGCCGAATTGCATTACTGCAAGCTTAGAGTTCATGTAATTGGTGAACCATCCGAGTTTCCCTGGTTCGCCAGTAATTGGTTTGGCACCGAGGTGGGACAAACTGCCGAGGTGGACGATTCTGGCCCCGGGGACGGCTTTAGAGCCGGAAAGAGCTGCGCCAGCAGGGCGAAATGACCAAGGTGATTGGTGCCAAAAAATAACTCGTAACCGTCCGCGGTGCTCGGAGCTTCGTGGCCGTGCACCACGCCAGCATTCGCGATCACAGCGGCCAGCTGCCCAGCGTCGGAAAGCTCAGCGGCGGCCCGTCGGACTGACGCCAAAGAGCCCAGATCGAGTTGCTGGAAGCTCACCTTTGCCAGCGGAACGCGGGCCCGGATCGCCTCAATGGCGTGCTGCGCGCGTTCGGGATTGCGAGCCGCGATGATCACCTGATGACCGGCACGGGCCAACTGTTCGGAAACGAAGTATCCGATTCCATTGCTGCCACCGGTAACTACATAAGCGCCTGGTCCACTCATCGGTTCAACCTATTGATGGTTGCAGCCTATCTTGAGGACTAATCTTGATTTATGGCCCACCCGAAGATGTACGACGACGGCGACTTTGGCTTGGCCCCGTTGCGCGAGCTGGCTTTGGCTTTTCCAGAGGCCTTGGAAAAAGAAGCGCACGGCAGACCGACTTTTCGGGCGGGGGAGAAGGGCAAGATCTTTGCCTACTTCGGTCAAGGGCAATCTGGGCGGCCGCATCCGAGCTCGGTGCAGATACTTGCCTTTGGTTCGGAACGCGATGCTCTCCTTGCCGATGAGCGCTGCTATTTACCAGCCTATTTGGCTCCAGCGGGTTGGATTGGCTTGGACTTTGCAGTCGCTACCGTCGATTGGCAGGAGATTGCGGAGCTTTTGGACTCCTCATACCAGGCCATTGCCTCTGCACGGTTGCTGGCAAAAATAGATCTTGCTGGCGGTCCAGCCACATCTAAGCAGTCTTAGTTCGACACATTACTAGGGCCTATTGCAAGAGCAGTGAATCGCCCCGGTGTGTCCGGAGACTTTCTTGTTTGAGAGGATCAGGACATGGCAGGGAAAACTACGACACGGTATCCGCAGGAGTTGAAGGATCATACGGTGCGCATGGTGGCGGAGATGGAGGGTGCGTCTTCGGAGTGGGCGGCGATGCAAAAAGTTGCCCAGCTTTTGGGTGTGGGTGTGCCGGAAACGGTGCGTAAATGGGTCCGGCAAGCCGAGATCGATGTTGGTACTAGAACTGGAACAACGAGCACGGAATCGGCCGAGCTGAAACGGTTACGGCGTGAGAACGCTGAGCTGAAACGGGCGAACGCGATCCTTCGGAGTGCTTCAGCTTTTTTCGCGGTCGAACTCGACCGCCACAACACTGATCGTGAAATACATCAAGGACCATGCCGGTCACCGCGAGAATAATGGATTGCGGTGGGGTGTCGAGTCGATCTGCCAGGTGCTTACTGGGACGGGGTGAAGACCACCCCGTCCCACGTACTACGAATGGGTGGATAAAACACGATCTCACCGAGAACAACGTGATGAGGTGCTCAAGCCCGTGATCCAGAAGGTGTATGCCGCTAATTACGGGGTTTACGGCACCAGGAAAGTCTGGTTGGCGATGAACCGTGAAGGTGTGCCGGTGGCCAGGTGCACGGTAGAACGGCTCATGGGGTTACTTGGCATACAGGGTGCGGTCCGTGGCAAGGTCAAACGCACCACGATCAAAGACTCGAAGGCGGCCCGAGCGAAGGACTTGGTCCGCCGTGATTTCACACCAACGGCACCGGATCGGCTATGGGTAGCTGATTTCACCTATGTTTCGACCTGGTCCGGGTGGGTCTATGTTGCCTTCGTGATCGATGCTTACTCTCGGAGGATCCTGGGCTGGTCAGCGAGTGCTTCTATGAACACCGTGCTAGTGCTCAACGCAGTTAATCAGGCAATCTGGAGTCGTGAACGGGCCGGGGCTGAGATTTCCGGGGTGATTCATCATCACGATGCCGGGGCTCAATACGCCTCCTTGGCCTTCACCGAACGCCTGGCCCAGGCCGGTATCCGCCCCTCGATCGGTTCTGTGGGTGATAGTTACGACAACGTCTTGGCGGAAACCATCAACGGGCTTTATAAGACCGAGCTGATCAAACCCGGCAAGCCCTGGCGGACTCTAGAAGAAGTCGAAATCGGCACCGCTGAATGGGTCGATTGGTACAACCACCGAAGGCTCTACCAGTACTGCGGAGACATCCCACCAGTAGAGCTAGAAAACCACTACTACAATCACTACCAGAGCACGGCAGCCGCCGACAGGCTCATCGTCTGAGAAACCCTCAGGACACACCGGAGCGATTCACAGATCTACGCTTTGAAAATGGCACAGTTATTTGAATCAAAGGGCGCTAGCGCATTAGCCGGCACGGTTTCGGCCACAGATTTTATTAGTGTGCCGCAATCTCGGTTTAAACGAATCTTCGCATTTCCCAATCCGGTCAATGAATATACTGCGCGATTTACCGCCGGATTAGTCGTCATCTTGGCTTTGGTGACTCTTGCTACCGGCTGGGGCTGGGGGTTGGTAATTTTGGCTGCCGGCTTCGTATTACGAGTGCTGTTTGGACCCCGAATTTCACCTTTTGCCTTGCTATCGGTCAAGGTACTTGCGCCAAGGCTTGGCGAAGCCAAGTTGTTCGCCGGGCCACCAAAGCGCTTCGCACAGGGCATGGGCGCCGTGATCTCATTGGCGGCTACGGTGTTCTTTTTCGCCGGGATTCCCGTAGTCGCTTGGGCGATTTTGGTGCTTTTTATCGTGGCATCATCCTTGGAATCATTCCTGGGGTTCTGCTTGGGTTGTGTGATCTTCGGCTTCTTGCAACGTCGCGGGGTGAACCCGGAGTCAGTTTGCGAAGCCTGCAATAACGTGAGCCTGCGTTCGGTATTTAGTCAGCAGAGCTAGCAGACTCAACTAGCTGGCTCAACACTGCAAGCATCGAGCAGGGCGTCAGCCACCGCATAGATAAGTTCCGGTGCCTCGCAAAGTCGCAGCCAACCTTCTGGCAAACACTGTATTCCGTAGCGGGCACCAATAATGTTGCCGGCAATTGCCGCGGTGGAATCCGAATCGCCACGATGATTAGCCGCGATCCGTATTGAGCTTAGAAAATGCGCCGTCGGGCTGTTGCCGGCTTCATGAGAGCCGCTCACGATGGCCGCATAGAGCGCGAGGCTTAGGGCCTCCTCGGCGACCCAGCCGTCACCGAGTGCGTCGTTAAGTTCGTTCCCGGTGCGGACCCGACCGGAGTCAAGATCTGCTCGACTCAGCACCACGGCGTTCTGAACCGCGGCTAGTAGACCGGCTTCGGCCGGGATTGACTCGAGGTACTCGAGCATGGAATCAGCAGCGTCACCGAGCGAAAGTTCGACGACGGCAAGCTGGTGGATCAGCCAGCTAAAGGCCGCAGATGCCTGGATAGCAATCGGATGACCGTGCGTCAACGCGGCTCCATCCATGCTCATCCGGGCCGCCAAACCGGCATCGATATGCGGAATTAGCCCGAAAGGCGCCGAGCTCATGACCGTTCCGCACCCTTTCGCCTCGCGATTAATAGGACGAGACAGGGTGCCGATCGCACCGGTTTTGAGCGACGTCAGGCAGGCATTGCCGGGGTGCCGGCGATGTTGTAAGACCTCTTGTTGGTCGATCCAGCGCAACGGTGGCGTCGGTGCCTCTTCCGGAAGTTGTTCACCCTGGGTTCGAAGCCAACGAAGGTAACCCAGCCAAAGACAGGCCGTGGGATCTGCCGCGATGCCTTGCTTTGCCCAATCGAGGACTTCCGTCAGACCGTCCGCGGTGTACAAAGTCAGCTGAGTGTCGTCCGAAAAATGCACGGCACCGGGCACCTGGGATAGGTCGAGAAGGCCCGCCGGGCCAAAATTGCGTTGAATAGTCGCGAGATCGTCAGTTTCAACAAGATAGCCAAATGAATCACCCAATGCGCCGCCCATCAGACAGGCGCGGACGCGGGAGGGGAAACTGATCTGCATTTGAACTAATCTACCGGGATATTCAACGGAATGACTCCTTGCCGGAATCTCCCAAGGTTTTGTACGGCGTGGACACAGCCGCCTCACAGAGCCGAACCGGTACAGTAATCTGCAGAATCAGCGCAGTAACGCTAATCCCAACGCTCAAACAAAGGAACTCCATGGCTGAGGCCGCCGTACCCACAATAATTACACCCGAAGCAGCGCCGAAAGGGCATTCACTTTATGCTCGCTTGGGCGCCGAGTTTCTGGGTACCTTCATCTTTATTTTCGCTGGCATCGGTGGCACGCTCGCCGTCGTCCAGCAAAACAGTGCCTCGGTTCAGACCGCGCTGGGCTTCGGGCTTGCCCTGGTTGCCGTGACGGTTTTGTTCGGTAAGGTTTCCGGCGGGTACTTCAACCCTGCTGTTACCCTCGCCTCGGCAATCGCCGGGCGGATCAAGTGGCTGCACGCACTGTATTACGTCGTTGTGCAAGCTGTCTCGGCATTACTTGCCGTGCTGGTGCTTTACGTAGTGTTCAATTCGCTGCCTGTGTTCCGGACCCCTTCGCCCAACGGCGGCGGTGTCAGCGCAGTATTCAAGGCTGCCTCGAACGGATTCGATGCTTCCTCAACCGCTCAGGTGCCGCTGTACAGTGCGATCCTGATTGAAGTAGTTGCCACCGCAGTTCTCGTCGCAGTTGTTCTCGCTGCTTGGCGGCCAACAGTGAACAAAGCGGTAGCACCGATCGCCATCGGATTCACCTATGCCACCTTGACGCTCGCGCTGCTGCCGTTGACCAACTCTGGCATCAACCCGGCACGGACGCTTTCGGTTGCCTTCTTCGCCGGTGGCGATGCAATTGGTCAGCTTTGGGTGTTTGTCCTGGCCCCGCTAGTAGGCGCTGCCTTGGCCGGTCTGATTTACCGCGGATTTGTGGTCCCGGACGGCGACGGCGCTAAGGAAGCTGTGGCAGTCGTCGCTGAGGCGACTGATGAAAATGTTGCTGACGCCGCTGACGAGCAAGCCGCTGATGGTGCACCGGTAAAGGTAGCTACTGCTGAGGTTCCCGTTGACAAGTCAGTCAAAGCTGAGCCCTCCGAGGATGAGGCTCGCGAATTCTTTGACAACAAGGCAAAGAAAACCACTGACGATAAGTAGTCATGAGGTTTTAGAAAGCCGGGCCTTGATCAGGGCCCGGCTTTCTTTTTGTGTGCTGTGACCTTTTTACGCTGTGACTTTTTACGCAGTCGCGCAATGACTAAACAGCGTTGGTTTCGCGCTCCAGCCGAATGGTGGTTGCGGATCCGATGCTCCAACGGCCTGGTGTGCAGGTGAAAAGGAAGATCTGCGCCTCAGAGCTAGCCGTCACGGTGCCCAGGAGGGCGCTCAGTAATCGAATCCGGCCTGGATCCGAATAGCCAAGGGCATCGTCAATCAGCAGCGGAACGCCATCATCTGGGTCAACCATGGCCGCACAAGCTAATCGAGCCATAATCTCTAACTGCTCTTTTGCGCCCGCTGATAAGGCATCGTAGGGAATCGAGAGCCCACCAATTGTTCGGGTGGTGATTTGAAGGTTGCTGTTCAGATCGACGGAAAAATCTTTTCCGTAAACAAAACGACCCAATTTGTTGACCTGGTCTTGAAATGGCTTAACGTATTGCTGCTTGGCGAAGTCTCGGTGTTTTTGCATCACCTCGTGCAGCAGCTTGGTCGCTTGAGCGCGCGCTCTGACTGTTTTGAATTTCTTTTCGGTATGGTCCAGGCGAGATTCTGCTACGTCGAGCGCTTCTTGTCGGCCCTGGCTGCCAGCGATTTCAAAACGAGCTTTGGCCTCGGTCAGTACTGCCCGCATTTGCTCAATTTGCTGATGGAGGCTCAGGGTGAGCTCTTCGGCGTTCTGGCTTCGGTCGCGCAAATTTGGTAGATCAGAGTCGGCCAAATCTGTTGAGAACTGGCGTTCCAGCAGCTGGGCCGTGGTCAGGTTTTCTTGGGCTTGTTTTAAATTGCCGGCGAGGATCTCGTCTGCCACGACCTCTCGAGCTTGTTGAATTGAAATTTGCGCTTTTTGTAACTCATCCTCATGGACTTTGAGTTCGGATTGCGCAATGCCCAGTTCAAGTTGGACAGCGCTCCAGGCGCTTTGGTATTGAGTTAGTGCAGTTAGCCCAAGGTCATAAGCGGCACGCGACTCTCGCTCTGCAGATTCAGCATCGTGACGCAACGATTTGGCTGTGGCCTCATCCGCCGGCAGCGGATGCGAGTCTTCTCGGTCTGCGAGGTAGCTTTGCTGCTGCGTCTCTAACTGCGCAAACCGCGCCCTGAGTGTGCTTTCGTCATCGGTACCCAGTAGCCGCTGACGTTCTTTTTGAGCTGATCGGAGCTCGTCGTCGGCCTCTCGGCGTTGCAGATGTTTGAGGCGAGCTTGCGCAGTATCTGTTGCTTTAGCTTGTCGAAGCAACGTGTTCAGTTCTTCGGTGGCGGTGGCAACCTCGGTTGCGAGCTGGCCAGCGTCAGCAGCTGACCGGAGCACCAACTTGATAATGCCAGGAACTACGAACTCAACAGCTTTGCTCAGCGAGACCTCATGCTCGGCTGCGGGGGAGATCCGTAACGGAATCCCGTCAATTTCAACGTTGACTTCCGGACTGAGCGCCTGGGCAGTCAGCTGCGCTGAGGCGGCCCGAAGGGTGGCTTCAGCGATATCTACCGCGGACTTCGCTTTTTCAATCTTTGCCAATAACTGGGCATCCACGATCTGAGCGGCAATGGTCCGATGAGCTGCGTCGATTCGTTCTGCGAGTTTAGCCAGGCCGGTCAGCTGAGCACTGAGCCGAACAGTCTCTTGGCCGCTTTGCCAGTGATCTACATCGGCACGTGCAGTTTCCGAAATTGCGCGGTTGGCATCGGCTGCCTGCCGCAACGTATTTGTCGAGAGCTGGTGGTGTTCTAGCTGTGTTGCTACCCGTGTTGATTCCAGGGATTTTTGTTCGATCGAGGTTTGCAATGTGGCTGCCGCTGACGCGCGTTTTCGTTCAGACTCAAGGAGTTCAGTCCGGCGGAGCTGATCTTGCTCAGCGCGTTCGGCAAGTTGTTGCGCGGCTTCGCTGGCCTCGGCGGCTTCGAGTTGCCGTCGTTCCAACTCATGCCAACCTTCGATTTGCTCGTTGAGCACCACTAACTCTTCTTCAGTCACCGACCGTTGAGTGCCGAGCTGCTCGATTCGCGCCGTGAGTGACTCGTGTTTTGCGACGTCGAGCGCGATTTCAGCCACGGCGCTGTTGGCCTTCGCAACCTCTGCGCGCGCTGACTCGAGCTGATTCTCAAGGGCAAGGTACTGACCGGTGATTTTGCCGGTTTTGGTGAAATATTTCAGGTACTCAGTTTCGATCGCGGTGATCAGCGGATCGTTTCCTTCGTGATCTGCGGTGGTGCCGGCAGCACGGTCGAGCGCGGTAGTTAGCGAGCCGCTCTCCGCCAAAGCTACCTGGCTAAGCGGCTGCGCCTGCATCATCCTAAGCGCTTTCCAAAGCGCTTGATCTAAGGTCTCGGCAAGAATTGTTTGGACTCGCTCATGAGCTTCTGCACCGCTGAGTTGCACGGCGGAGGGCTTGCTAATTTTTAGCGTGGTTGAGCTGGTGCGATTGAACTGTTTTCGATACACAAATCGATATGGCCCGGTGCTGATCTCAGCTTCTACTGAACTGCCAACGTCTGCATTGACTGGTTTTATTGCTCGTACGGCAGCTTTATTTGAGCTGTCTTTCTCCGTGATGAGTAGATCGAGGGCTTCGATCATCGAGGTCTTCCCGACTTCGTTCTCACCCTCGATGACAATCGCGCCTGTTTCCGGGAAATCAAGGCTTCGTGCCGAGATTCCGCGGAAGTTTTCCAAGCTCAGCCGATGCAGTTTCATTTGCTGCCCCCGGCTAATCGATAGAGCAAGGACAAGGCATCTTGTGCAGTTGCGGCATCGTCTCCAGTTCCAGCGCTGGTCGCCATCAACTCGGCTACCGCCTCTGCCGCGAATCCGTTGACGCCAAGATCGCCTAATTCCTGACCATCAACGTATACCTGCAAGTCGGTATGACGCTCCCAGAGATGGACCGAAGCGAAACGCAAACTATTGCTTTCCAGCAGCAGGTCCAATTCGGCTTTGTCTTTGAGCGATAACGTGCCTTTCAGACTGAGCCTCAGCACGGTTCGATCCTTGTTTTCAAGCGCGTCAAGCTCAGCGGCCAAGTCTGTTAGATCAAACGAATTATTGAGCTCGAAGGCCAAATCAAGGAATGCCCAAGTGCCGATTTGATGCTGACTAACCTTGGGCGTTGTAGTCGAGGAGTCCAGATCAACAAGCAGAACCTTGCCCGGGTTCGGCTCTCGAGATGAGGTAACTTCCTGTGTTCCGGAGTACCAAATTCGTCCGGTGTCTCCGACTTTAGTTGCTGAGTGTTTATCACCCAATGCGACATAGCGAAGGCTTCCTTGGCTGAGGGCCTCTTCTAGTTTGGCGACCCGGATCAAGGCGGGGTTTGTCTGGTCTGGATCGAGCAAGTCCGTACCACCGTGCGCTACCAGCACTCGAAGCGTGCCGTCCGGCTGTAACTGGGAAATTGCTGCTGCGGCAAGATCTTCTAGCGGTTTTTTGGAAAACCAGGGTGCGGCTAAGATTTCCACGCCGGGGGAGACTTGGTGGGCGCCAGGCGTCAGCAGGACGGTGACATTTTCGGGGCAGGCAGCTTTGAATGATGCCCTTGTGTAAATTGATGAAGCTTCGAGCGGATCGTGATTTCCAGGCAGCAAATAGACCGGTAACCGGATGGAACGCATCGCTTCTAAAGCACGACTAACCACTCCTGGAGCAACAATATTGGTTTCGAAAACATCGCCACACACCACAACGAACTCGCAATTTTCACGCTGTGCCAGCGCGGCGATTTCCCGAATAGCATCGATTCGGGCTGCGGTATAGCGCGGCTGGGCGTCTTCGTCCAGGAAATGACGGGTCATCCCGAGTTGCCAATCTGCGGTATGCAGAAACTTCACCGTGGGCTCCCGGTTCTCGAAGGGTTATCGCACTGCTTCGAGCCTAGGCGGTGCCACCGACAATCACCAAGGCAGCAATTTCGCTGCGGCGGCTGGGCTAGTATGCAATGCTCGGTCAGCTAGAATAGTGGTGTAACCGGTTTGGGTGCAGCGGGCGGAGGGACGTTGCACATGTCTTAGGTGTGTTCAGATTCTATGACGACTAATTCGACATTGCCGACGGCGCCCACTGGTGGCCGTTTTTCCCGGATTACCGCCCTTTCGGGCCGGGGCTTTATCCCCTTAGGACTTTTTACCCGCTTGCCGTTGGCCATGGTGACCGTGGGAGTTCTTACCCTGGTAACCGGCGTCAGCCATTCGTATGCAATTGGCGGGTTCGCCGCTGGCGCAGTAGGTATTGGCGCCGCGATGGGTGCACCGATCGCGGGATTTCTTGCTGATCGAATCGGCCAAAAGCCAGTATTAATTTCAGCTGCGCTGGCGAACACCATCGTGGTGATCGCCGTGGTGATCCTCAGCTACAGTATTGCCGCCAGCGACGATGGCTTTGCACCGGCGGCCGTCGTTTGGCTACTGGTTGTGGCCTGGTTGGCTGGCGCTAGCTCGCCGCAAGTCGGACCGCTGGCTAGGGTGCGCTGGATGGCGATGGTTGGCAAAGCCCCGCAAGAACGCAGGGATGGCCTTTTAGACACTGCATTGTCTTATGAGAGCACCGCGGACGAACTAACTTTTGTGCTGGGACCGGCAATTGTGGGCCTCCTGGCTTCATTGATTGCACCTTGGCTACCTTTGGTTATCTCGGCCGCCTTGACTATTACCTTGGTGACACTTTTCGCGCTGCATCACACAGTGAATTCTGTCGCGATCCAACGTGGTGGCAAGCATGCCCCGGCTCCGCAAGAACAAATTGTGGATCGCTGGCTTTGGTTGAAAGTCGCAGTTCCGGTGCTAGGCATGCTCTGCATGGGTACCTTTTTCGGAGCCACCCAAACTTCATTGAGCGCTTTCGCCGGCGAGGTCGCGCCCACTGCGGGCGGTTCTGAACTGGCCGGATTGCTTTACGCGGTGATGGGTCTGAGCTCGGCTGCCGCAGCGCTCTCCGTTGCCTATTGGCCGCGGAAGTTCGTGCCGCGTTGGCGATGGGTATTTTCCGCCGCGGCGATGGCCGGGCTGGCTTGGCTATTGTTGCTGCCTACTGAAATCTGGCCGATGCTCGTGGTGTTATTTTTGCTTGGCATCCCAGTGGGGCCGACCATGGTGACCATCTTTACCATCGGTGGAATAGTGGCACCGCGCCGCTGGTTGGGCACAGTGATGACTGCGTTGGCCAGCGGGATCGTCGCCGGCACCGCGTTGGGCGCGGCTCTGTCCTGTTCACTGGCCCAGAGCCAGGGTTACCATCAGGCCTTCGTGGTTCCCGTGGTGGCCGCGACATTGCTTTTTGTTTTGGGTTTGGTCACCGCTTTGACCTTGCGTCGTTCGGTTTAGCCGCGATGCTATATCAGTCCTCTGCGGCGGAGTAACGTAAGAGAGTGCTATCGGAGGGAGATCGGGTGAACTCACCTACATCGAGCAAATCAGGTCAACGTACCCTGCGCTCGCGGGATCACCATTTTCGAGGTTCGCTGGGTCGGTTTGCCACCGGAGTGGCTATTGTGACTTTCGATGGCGCCGGAATTGCCGAGGCAGCTGGCAAACGGCATGGCATCACCGTCAATTCTTTTACGTCGGTCTCCATGGAGCTGCCATTAGTTTTAGTCTCAATCGCTCGGAGCACTAGATCCCATGATGAGCTCAAGGACCGGCCCTTCACCGTTAACATTCTTGGCGCCGAACAGCAGGGCCTGGCGATGTATTTCGCTGGCCGGCCAGCGCATGAACCGGTGTGGGTTGAGGGCTAAGTGGCCCCGAGGTTGAGTAATGTGCTGGCCTTCTTTGAATGCAAGCCCTGGGCGGAGTACAACGGCGGCGATCACACGCTCTATCTCGGCGAGGTAGTTGATTTTAACTACCGGAACGGTGATGCCCTGGCTTTCGCGAACAGCCGATTTACGACAATTCCGGAAAGCCAACTGGGCGTCGAAGATTTGCTCTGAGACCGTCGTCGAACATTTTTAGTACCTTCTCGAAGGAAGCAGAACACATGGGCATTCGAACTGGTCAGCAGTACTTAGCTAAATTGAATTCGATGCACCCCCATGTGGTTATCGACGGCCAGGTGGTCAGCGAGAGTATTGCCGAGCATCCCGCTTTTGCGAACGTAGCGCGTAGTTACGCGAAACTCTTCGATATGCAGCACGAGCCGAGGTATCAAAGCGCACTTACCTACGACTCGCCGAGTACTGGCGATAAAGTCAGCGCGTCGTTTTTGATCCCCCGAACCCAAGAGGACTTGGCACATCGCAGAGCCGCGATTTCCACCTGGGCCGAGTATGCGAATGGGTTCTTGGGCCGGACCGGCGACTACATGAACGCTGCCTTGACCGCGTTGGCTGCGGCCGAGAAGTGGTTCGCCCAGGCTGGTACCGAATCCGGCATCGATTTTGGTGCCAATATAAGGGCTTACTACGAGCATTGCCGTGAAAACGATCTGTTAGCAACGCATACGTTGATCCCGCCGCAAGTCAACCGATCGGTCTCTGGCTCGGAACAGCTTGGCGGTCAGCTGGCTGCTCGAATCGTCTCGGAGCGCGAAGACGGCATTGTGATCCACGGTGCGCGAATGCTCGCTACTAGCGCGCCGATCGCGGACGAATTATTGGTCTTCCCCTCGACGGTATTGCGCGGCACGCAAGAAGACGCCCCGTATTCGTATGCCTTTGCGATCCCCAATGACACCGAGGGTGTGCGATACCTATGCCGCTCTTCGCTCTATACCGGCAAGAGCGTGCATGACGAACCGCTGGCTGCGCGCTTTGAAGAGATGGACGCAGTGGTGGTTTTCGACAACGTCTTCGTCCCTAACGAACGAATTTTCATGTTGGGCCACCCGGAGCTGTGCAATAACTTTTATTCGGAAACTGACGCGGTAGCAATTGATGACCCACCAGGTAGTCACCAGAACCATTGCCAAAAGCGAGTTCTTCCTGGGCCTAGCTTCAGAGCTGGCAGATTCGATTGGTATCGACGGTTTTCAACATATCCAAGAGGATTTGGCCGAGCTGATCCAGACTGTCGAGATTGGCAAAGCGCTCATGCGATCCTCCGAGGCGGACGCCGCATTGACTGACGACGGCGTATTGCTGCCCCGTTGGTCCAGTCTCAACACTGCGCGCAATTGGTACCCCAAAGTGGCCCAGCGTTTCCCACAGATTATCCGCAAGTTCTCCGCGAGCGGACTGATGGGACTGCCCGGCGAAGCAGATCTGAATTCTGAAGCCCTGCCAGATATTGAGCTGTAGCTGCAGGCTAAAACGCTCACCGGGCCGGAGCGAATTCGCCTGTTCAAGCTCGCCTATGATACGTCAATCTCCTCGTTCTCCGGCCGGCAAGCGCTGTACGAATACTTCTTCTTTGGCGATCCCGTCCGAATGGCCTGTGCCTTGGTCAATTCTTATGACCGCGAACAAGTACGGGAACGCGTCCGCGAGTTTTTGAGTCGCGCAGAATGAAGTCGGCGGCTTGCGGGTTGAGGCTGACCCGGTGAATTTATTCGCCGCCTTTGACCACGGCAAACGATCGGCGCCAGCCCCTGCTGGACTTCTCATCAGAGGCCCGGTAGAATCGGATTTTCGGGCGCTTGAGCGCATTGAGCAATTGATCCGAGGCGGCGATGGCGAAGCTCGCAGAAGCAGTTGGGTCCGCAGCATTGAGCGTGAAGATGCGCTGCTCATGGTCGCAGAAATCGGTTCAGCTGTAGTGGGGTATGCCAAGGCCAGCAGGCTGGAACCCGCAGCTGACGACGTCGCCAGACCGGGTTTCTATCTAGTCGGTTGCTCGGTACATCCCGAATTCCGGCGGCAGTCTGTTGGCCGCGAACTCACCAAAGCCCGTCTGAGCTGGATCGCTGAACGTGCGGATGAGGCCTGGTATTTCTGCAATGCGCGGAATGAGTCCTCAGTGGCAATGCACGATGAGTTTGGCTTTAGCGAAGTCCTTCGCGCGGAACGCATTTACGGCGTGCAATTCTCCGGTGGCGAAGGGCTGTTGCTGCGGGCCAAACTCATCGTGCATTGACAGTTACGAATCACGGCGAAAAACAATCGCCGTTCGCGGTTGCCCATTTTGCTGTTGTTTATTTTGTGGTCGCCTCATGTGAGTCGGCGACCCGAAGCCGCGCACCCTTTGTCTCTTTCACCAAAGACACGCCAACTATTGAAATAACACAAAGCACGATCATGTAAATAGCGATGCTGCCGGACCATTTGGTGTTATCAAGAAGCCATTGGGAGAGCAGTGGAGCAAACGCTCCGCCGAGGATTGCACCCAGAGCGTAGCCGATTGAGACACCTGAGTAGCGCACTTCGACGGGAAACATCTCTGCATACAGTGCGGACATTGGTCCATAGGAAAGCCCCAGGCCAAAACCCATCACGATAACGGCAATCAGGAAGAGCCAGATATTGGTGCTGTCAATCAGCAAAAACATCGGAATCATCCACACGATCAACGCAATGTAGTCAATTTGGAAGGTTCTGACTCTGCCGATTCGGTCGGAGAGCGAGCCACCATAAAGTGAGAACGCGAGCCAACTGAGCGCACCAACCATCACAATGGGCAGCACGGTGCTGGTGGGCATTTTGAGTGTTTTGGTGGCGTAGGAGGAGAAGAAGGCGATCAGCAAATAACCTACGGCATTGTTGCCAATGAAGATCAGCGCGGTAAGGATCACCTGTTTGGTGTTCTTGCGGAACAGCTGCACTATTGGTGCCGAAGACTCGCGCTTGCGCTCCGCGAGCTCCTTGAAGACTGGGCTTTCAGACACTGCTCGGCGAATCACATAACCGACCACAATCAGAATTACCGAAACTAGGAACGGTACGCGCCAACCCCAGGCCAAATACTGTTCAACGCCAAGCCATGCGTTGAGTGCAAAGATTACCGAGGAGGCCAAAATGAGGCCGACCGGCACGCCAATTTGCGGGTAGGCACCCCACCAGCCGCGCTTCGCCGTCGGCGCGTGTTCTACCGCCATCAAGGCCGCACCGCCCCATTCACCGCCAGCGGAGAAGCCCTGCAGTACCCGTAGAAGCGTCAAGAGCAACGGAGCCCAGATGCCGATCTGCACATAGGTCGGCAGTACGCCAATGAGCGCAGTGGAAGCGCCCATCATGATTAGCGTCAGCACCAGCATCGCCTTGCAGCCAATTCGGTCACCGAGGTGACCGGCGACTATTGCACCAAGAGGGCGGAACAGGAAAGAAATGCCCACCGAGGCCCAAGAGAATAGCTGAGCGACCGGCGAGTTGGCCGGGCCCATCGGAGCAAAGTACAACTGGGCGAAGACCAAGCCAGCAGCTTGGGCATAAATGAAGAAGTCATACCACTCAATCGTGGTGCCAACCAGCGTCCCCGCGAGGACTTTCCGGTCTTCCCGCGACATCTTCTTGCGTGTGATTGCGGTATTGCTCATGCGAACTCCTTTGTTCGTAGCGCCAAACCTCCCGTTGAGGGGTGCTTAGAGCTGCTTGCCGAGTTTGAAGCCTTGTTCTTCGCCGGGTTCGCCTGATTCGGTGGTGCCGCGAGTGTAAGAGAACCCATCAGCGCCAACGGTTACTGCCATTTCAGACTTGTCTTCCCGCGCCACAATGGGTTGCGGTTTGCCGTCAAGATCTCGCACCGGCGAGGCTTCGGTGTACCAGCTCGGAAAGACGGGGTTGCCCCACCAGTCCCGGCGCTGATTGTCGTGCACATCCCAAGTGACCGTGGGGTTGTCCGGGTCACCGGTGTAATAGTCCTGCGAATAGATCTCCACTCGGTGCCCGTCTGGATCCCGAATGTAGAGGTAGAAGGCATTCGAAACGCCGTGCCGGCCGGGGCCACGTTCAATCTGATCTGAGATGCGCAGCGCACCCATCTTGTCGCAGATCTGGATGATGTTGTGTTTCTCATGCGTGGAAAAGGCGATGTGATGCAGACGAGGGCCGTCGCCGCCGGTCAGCGCCGTATCGTGCACAGTCTGCTTACGGTACATCCAGGCGGCGTAGGTGACGCCGTCGGAATCCTGAATATCCTCCGAAACCTTGAAACCTAAGTCTTCGAGGTAGGCGCGGCCCTTGGGCACATCGGGCGTTACCTGGTTGAAGTGGTCCAGCCGGACCAGCTCACCAGCGTTGTACAGGTCGTAGCGCTGGGTAAGCCGCTCAACGTGTTCGGTCTCGTAGAAGAATTCGTACGGGAAGCCGAGCGGATCCTCCACGCGAACCGAGTCGCCGATGCCCTTGGTAAAGCCATCACGACGGCGTTCGGTGCGGCAACCGCGCTCGGCGTATCAAGCCTCGGCTTTATCCACATCCTCCGGCGTGCGCACCCGGTAGGCGAAGGCCGCAGCAGCGGCGCTCGGACCTTTCCGCAGGACCAAATTATGGTGGATGAACTCTTCGAATGAGCGCAGGTAGATTACTTCGTCGTCTTCTTCCGTGACGTGCAATCCAAGGACATCGACGTAGAAAGCACGTGAAGCGGCCAGATCAGTAACTACCAGGTCAAGATACGCACAGCGGACAATATCAGGGACGGGAGAGGTATAGGCGTTCATCGGGAAGCTCCAAATTTTGGCGTGTGTACAGCACCCAGCGTGATGTGCACGGCTTGCTGGTCGGTGTAGAAGTCAATCGAACGGTAGCCGCCCTCATGGCCCAGCCCCGAGGACTTGACGCCGCCAAAAGGCGTGCGCAGATCACGCACGTTATACGAATTGAGCCAGACCATTCCGGCTTCAACGTTTTGCGCAAAGTTGTGAGCGCGGGTGAGATCTTGCGTCCAGATGTAAGCAGCCAGACCATATTTCACGCCGTTGGCTAGTTCGAGCGCCTCTTCATCGGTGTCGAATGGCGTAATTGCTACTACCGGGCCGAAGATTTCTTCCTGGAAGATCCGGGCACTGGGGGCAACGTCGGCAAATACTGTGGGGGAGACGTAACTGCCGTTTTCTTGCCCAGCAGGCAGATTCTCCGGACGGCCGCCGCCCGCAAGCAACCTTCCCTCGGTCTTGCCGATCTCCACGTAGGACATCACTTTGGCGTAGTGCTCCGGGTGCACCAGCGCGCCGACTTCAGTGGCCGGATCGTGCGGATCGCCGACGACGATGTTCTTGGCCCGCTCGGCATAGCGCTCGCAGAAATCGTCATACACGCTGCGGTGTACCAAAATTCGCGAACCGGCGGTGCAACGCTCACCGTTAAGTGAGAAGACGCCGAACAGCGTCGAATCAATGGCGGCGTCCAGATCGGCGTCTGCAAAGATGACGGCAGGGGATTTGCCGCCGAGTTCCATCGAGAGTCCTTTGAGTCCGGCTGCTGCATTTCGGAAAATGGTCTGCCCGGTAGTGGTTTCGCCGGTGAAGGAGATCAGTGGAACATCGGGGTGCTTGACCAAAGCATCGCCAGCCTCTTCGCCCAGCCCATTGACCAAGTTGAACACGCCGTCGGGCAGTCCAGCGTCTTTGAAGATCGTTGCCCAGAGTGATGCGGAGAGCGGCGTGAACTCCGCAGGTTTGAGCACTACACAGTTACCGGTGGCTAGTGCGGGGGCAAGCTTCCACGACTCCAGCATGAACGGTGTGTTCCATGGCGTGATCAGGCCGGCGACACCGATTGGCTTGCGGTTCACATAGTTGATCTGAGCGCCCGGGACCTTCATCGCGTCGTCGAACTGGGCAACGATCAAGTCGGCAAAGAAGCGGAAATTCTCCGCGGCGCGCTGTGCCTGGCCACGAGCTTGCTTAATCGGCAGGCCAGTGTCGAAGGTCTCTAACTCAGCGAGTCGGTCTTCTTGGGCTTCGACGGCGTCGGCAATCCGGTTCAGCACCCGAGCACGTTCCCGCGGCTTCATCCGTGGCCAGGTGCCAGTGCGGAAAGCCTCGCGAGCAGCGGCGACGGCGGTATCAATATCTTCTTTTTGGCCAGCCGCAGCGGTGGTGTACGTCGTGTTGGATACCGGGTCCAACACCTCGAAAGTGGCGCCATTGATCGAGTCAACAAACTCACCGTTGATTTAATGCTGGATTTTTTCCGGCAATTTTTCTGGAATATAGTGCTGGCTCATGCCTTCGGCTCCGTAACTTCGGTGAGGTATTCCCTGCCTGCTTCGAGCAGGGCATTGATTTTGGTCAGGCCGCCTTCGGTGGGGCGGATCAGCGGCGGCCGCACGTAGTCCGAGGAGATCAGGCCGCGCTGAGCCATCAGCCATTTAGCCGGGGCCGGGTTGGTCTCTGCGAAGAGTAGATCGACCAGCGGATGCACTCCGTAATGGATGCGTTGTGCGGTCTCCAGATCGCCAGCTGTCCAGGCGTTGTACATTTCGGCGGACGCTTTCGGCGCGATGTTGGCTAGCGCAGAGATGAAGCCGATCCCGCCAAGGGCCATCAGCGGCAGGCAGAGCAGTTCTAGCCCGCTCCAGACGAGCAGGTCTTTGCCTGCTACGTGCAGAACCCTGGAGAAATGCTCAAAGTCCTTGGTCGTTTCCTTGATGCCCACGATGTTGTCGAAATCGCGAAAGAGCCGGCCAACGGTTTCCGGCGCAATGTCCACCGCAGTGCGCGAAGGCACGTTGTAAATAATGAACGGCATGCTGGGGAATTCCCGCGCAATGGTGGCGTACCACTGGTACAGCGCTTCCTGTGTGGGCCGCGCATAGTAAGGGGTGATAATCATCGAGGCGTCTACGCCGGCGTCGACCGCTACCTGAGTTAGTTCCAGCGTCTCGGGGAGTTGAGCGGTGCCAGTTCCTGCCATAAAAGGCACGCGATTATCCACGGCGGCCGCTACCGTGCGGATTACTTCTGCGCGCTCTTCAACGGACTGGGCGCCGGGTTCACCGGTCGAACCGGTCGAACCGCCGATGGTCACGCCGTGTGAGCCAGAAGAAATTTGCCATTCCACCATGCGGCGCAACGAATGGTGATCGACTGTGCCGATGCCCGGTTCTGCAGGCTCATTGAACGGCGTGAACATTGCGGCAAATGATCCGCGTAAGTGGGTAGCCGGATCGGATCGGAATTTCATGGATTCTCCTGCGAGGTTTTTTGTTGGCTGAGATAAGCATCAAGAGTTGCGGATCGATGTGCCCGAGCGGCGTTTTCCACGACGTCTGCGGCAGCTTTTGACTCGATGAGTCGCAGTAATTCTTCGTGTTCGGCGACCGATTGCGCGGCACGGCCCGGGATGAAATTGAACGTCGAAGTGCGCAATGCGTTCAACCGGTTCCAACCGCGGTGCACCAAATCAAGCAGGTGCGGATTGGGGCACGAGCGGTAGAGGAGTTCGTGGAAGTCGTGATTGAGCGTGGTAAATCGAACCGGGTCGAATTGCGCCAGGCAATCTTGCATCGCGGCGTTGATTCGATGAGCTTCAGCCAAATCTGCGGCACCGAGCGCGGGCAGTGCGAGTGCGGTAGCTGCGCTTTCCACAATGCTAAGTGTCTGCATCGTATAGAGGTACTCCGTTGGATCGATACCCGCAACAGTCGCGCCAATATTGCGTTTGAACGTCAAGAGCTTTTCAGCTTCCAGCCTCCGGATGGCCTCGCGCACAGGTACAACGCTGACGCCCAGATCACTGGCGATCCGAGCCAGCACCAGCCGATGACCGGGAGCATAGTCACCAGCGAGAATGTGGCCTCGAATCGAGCTATAAGCCAGTTCCGATTTACTAGCCGCGCTAGTTTCGAGACTCATGGCTGTAGCGGATTCGCTGCTGCCCAGAGCAAGTATTTCTCTTTCCAAGCCGCGTTCATCGGATACAGCCCATCGACGCCATGACCTTCGCGGACCATCTGCGCGATGAAGTTTTCTTCATGTTCTTGCTGCAAAGAGTCGTCGGCCAGCTCGGCGGCAAGCGCCGGCGGAATGACCAGGATGCCGTCGTCGTCGGCAACGATGATGTCGCCCGGTTGTACAGCGCTGCCACCACAGCCGATGGTTTCATCAACCGCCCAGGGCACATGCTTTCGGCCCAAAACTGCCGGGTGCGGGTTTGCCGCGAAGACGGGTAACTCTAGCTCAGCCACGGCGGTGTAATCGCGAACACCGCCGTCGGAAATAATTGCTGCCGCACCGTTGTGTATTGCTCGCAGTGCGAGAATGTCACCAAGCGTTCCGGTGCCTTTTTCTCCGCGGGCTTCCATCACCAGAACTTCGCCCTCTTTGAGCGTGTCGATGGCGCGCTTTTGCGCGTTGTAGCCGCCGCCGAACTCTTTGAAAAGGTCCTCGCGATTGGGGATGTATCGCAACGTACGCGCGGTGCCCACAACCTTTTCACCGGGTCGGGTGGGGCTCAGGCCGTCGATGCTAACGTTGTTGAAGCCGCGTTTGCGCAGTTGTGAGCTCAGCGTGGCGGTAGCGACTCTGGCTAGTTTTGCCTTGAGCTCTGGGCTCAAAATCGCTTCGGGCTCCGGAGCTGGCGTGCCCCACGCTTCGGCACGCTGCACGTCGTCGGCCTTTGACTTCGCGCCGTACTCTGCGAGCGGGACGGTGCCCGCGATAACTTCGGTGCGTAGTCGCCCGGTCGAAGTCTCGCCGGCAAAGACTTCGACCTCGACGATGTCGCCCGGAACCGCGACCGAGGCGCCAGCCGGCGTGCCAGTAAGGATCACATCGCCTGGCTGCAGGGTAATCAGCTGGCTCAAATCAGCGGCCAATTGGCTAAACGGGAAAAGCAAGGTGTCGGTGCTGTCGTCCTGAACAAGTTCGCCGTTGAGCCAGGTCTGAATGCGCAACTGAGCTGGATCGACGTCAGAGGCCGCAATGAGGCCGGGTCCTATCGGGGTGAAACCGTCGCCGCCCTTGGAGCGCAAATTTGAACCCTTGTCGGCGTAGCGCAGGTCGTAAACACCTAAGTCGGTGCTCGCGGTGACCCACTTAACGTGTTGCCAAGCGTCTGCGGGGGAGACTTGCCGAGTGGTGCTTCCAATGATCAACGCGATTTCGCCTTCAAAGCCGAGTAGCTCGCAGCCTAGCGGTCGTTCTACCTGGCCATTCTGCGCAAGCGACGTTGAAGGTTTGAGGAAATACGACGGCAACTTCGGTGTGCGGCCGCGCTGAGCTGCGCGGGAGGGATAGTTGATGTGGACCGCGATGACTTTGCCAACGGAACTCAGCCGGTTGTCGTCGATCGGCTGCACGCTCGCGCTCACAGGGATACTCCTCAAATCGTCGTCGATAAGATATCAAATCGTATACGATCAGAATAAGCGGGTGCCTTACATCACGTCAAGAGCAAAACCCCTTCCGTCGAGTGTCGAGTTGTGGCTGGTTTTCGACTCGAAAACCAGCCACAACTCGACACTCGACGGAAGAAGGAGGGGTTAGGCGGCGTGTGCGGCTTGGCGAAGTTGCAGTTCGAAAAGTGCCTCGGTGCATTCCGTCGCCGTAGGCCTGTCAGCAGCAACGCGATCGGTCATTGCGGTGACCAGCTGAGACCACTCGGAGCCAAGCCACTCAGGGATGACGGGATCACGCAGCAGCCGGGCAATTGACGCTTCCAAGGCGGACCCTGGGAAAGCTTTGACTCCGGTGAGGCATTCCAGCAGCACCAGACCTAAAGAGTAAATATCTGCGCTGGCGTGCACCGGCTCGCCAAGTGCCTGTTCTGGACTCAAGTAGCTGGCGGTGCCGATAGTGATGCCGGGGATGGTGGCCTCGGCGCTGTCGTGAAGCCGGGAGACACCAAAATCGCAGAGCTTAGGTAACCCCGAAGTGTCGATGAGAATATTTGCGGGTTTGACGTCGCGGTGCACCACCGAATTTGCGTGCACAGTTTCTAGGGCCTGGGCCAATACCCAGCCAAGCCGGGCTACTTTTGCCAATGGCATGCCAGTAGAATGTTTAGCGATCATGGCACGAAGGTCTGATCCGGCGACGTATTCCATCACCATGAACGGTCGGGGAGCGCTCAGTTCCTCAGCCCAGACACCGCAATCGAGAATTGTCACCAGGAACGGGTGCTGCAGTCGGGCAAGGATGGCTAGCTCGGACTCCCAACTGGTGGGGCCGGCGGAAAAGACCTTCACAGCCACCGGTCTAGACAGTCGAAGGTCCTCAGCACGAAAAACCGCAGCGCAGGCACCAATGCCTATTCGCTCAGCGAGTCGGTATCGCGTTAGTAGGACACGGTCAGGGGCAACATCGGAACAATCGCGGTCCATTGCGTTCCTCAAAATGAGTGGGAAGTGAACACATGTGGCTTTGACTGTTAGTTTAAGCCCGCGGTAGCAGACGACGGCGGCAACTGGTCGGTAGTGGCGAGTCGCCGCCGTGCGCAGAGGTGCTTAGGCTGCGAAAAAGGCGATAGCGGCTTGTTTGAACGCCCTTGAAGTAATGGCGTTGAAGTGGTTCCGGGCCGGCAAAATCAGAATCTCGGCGTGACCATTCAACTCGGCCAGCTTTGGCATTTTCTCAGCTAATTTGTCCTTCTCGCCGGCCACAAACAGGATCGGCATCTTCGGGACTGACTCGGTTGCGTCGTAGGGCTCAGTTTTGACGGCCCGAGCCATCGACAGCAGCGCGAACATGTCATTTCCGGGGATCTGTTGCGCCCAGCCAATAAGATCGGCTGTCACCGGATCAGCGATCGGAGTTCCCGAAGTTAGCATCTCCTCGGCCTGTGCCAAGTTGAAGTCAGCGAGTGGATCATCGGCCGCCGGGCCACCCAAAACCATTCGATGCACTAGCTCAGGCTGAGCTGCGCCGAATTCCCAAGCGAAGCGGGCACCCAGCGAATAGCCGATGATGTCCACGCCCGAGGTTGGATCTTCGGCGTCGAGCGGTTTGACGCCTTCATCGGCCAGAAGCTGGAGGATTTCGGCTCGAATCCGGCTTGGTGTGTATTCGTCCAGCGCCTCCGGTGCCGGGTTACCGCCATGCCCGGGTAGATCAACCGCTATCACCCGTCGTCCAGCATCGGTGAGCGGCTGAATCCAGCCAGATTGCACCCAGTTAAATTCTGCTGACGAACCAAAGCCGTGCAGCATCAGTAGCGGACGGCCGGAATCTGCGCCGAAATGATGCACGCGCAGCGTGGAAGCCCGTCCTTCTACTGAGTGAACTGAGTGCGGCATTAGTCCTCATCCAGGTTCATGGACAAACGAACCCGACGTTTCGGTGCTTCTTCGGTCGGGACGGTGCCAACGATCCCGGCCGTGTCATCTGGCACCTCGAAGATAATCAGCGGGTCGCCGACCTGAATTACGTCGCCAGGTTCACCGAAAATCTTGACAACTTTTCCGGCTTGCGGTGAGGGGAGTTCCACCGATGATTTAGTGGTCTCTACTTCAACCATCGGCGTGTTTCGTTCAATCTGATCGCCTTCGGCTACCAACCACTCAAGCACGGTTGCATCGATCAAGCCTTCGCCCAGATCCGGCAAAGGGAAAGAAATTTCAGCCACGTCGGTACTCCAATACCCGTTGAATGCCAAAGAGAATTCGATCCACGTTCGGGACGTACTCGTCTTCGAGGTCTCCTGAGGGATACGGTACGTCGAAGCCGGTCACCCGTTCAACTGGTGCTTTGAGCGTGTCGAAGCAATGTTGAGTTACCTGCGCGGCAATCTCGCCGCCCATTCCGGCGGTCAGCGGGGCCTCATGCACCACGACGGCGCGTTGGGTTTTGGTCACCGAGGCCGCAATCGTGGCAATGTCTAGCGGCTTGATCCAGCGCACATCCACCACTTCGACGTCGATGCCGTCTTCAGCGGCCAGCTCGGCAACCTTGAGGCAACGGGCAACCATGGCGCCATACGCAATGAGGGTCAGGTGTTTGCCTTCGCGGGCCACTCGCGCTCCGTTGAGCTCGCCCGGGTTGGCTAGGTCGACGTCGTCCTTTTGCCAATAGCGTGGCTTCGGCTCTAAGAACATCACCGGATCTGGCATCTTGGCGGCTAACCGCATCAGGTGATAGGCCTGGTGCGGATTCGATGGCGAGACCACTTTGAGGCCGGGCACATGCGCGAAGAGCGCTTCCAAGCTTTCGGTGTGCATCTCTGGGGCGCGCAAGCCGCCAAAGCTGGGTACCCGAAGAGTGATCGGCATTGGCATCGTGCCGCGGCTGCGATAGTTCAGTCGACCGATTTGGCCGATAATCTGGTTCACCGCGGGGTAGGCAAAACCGTCGAATTGCACTTCAGGAATGGGGTGATAACCAGCGATGGCTAGGCCGACGCTCATACCGAGGATGCCGGATTCGGCCAACGGAGTATCGAATACCCGGCGGTCGCCGAACTCAGCTTGGAGGCCATCAGTCACGCGGAAAACTCCACCGAGCTGACCGACGTCCTCGCCGAGGATAACAACTTTGGCATCTTCGCGCATCGCATCAGCCAATGCGCGATTGATTGCTTTTTGCATTGAAATCTCTGTTGTTGCGGTGTTCGTCACCGATGCCGCCTCTCGTTCCAAAACCGACTCAGACATGTTCGCTCTCCTCGCGCCACGCCGCGGCCTGGGCTTTCAAAGCCTCGGTGGGCTCCTGGAAGACGAAGTCGAAGATCTCGGTTCCCGGGCGGGCACCAAGGGCCTCGATCCCATGCCGAGTGGATTCTTCTTCAGCTTCGGCTGCGCTGAGAGCCTCGGCAAAGAACGCGTCATCGGCAACGCCTTGGGCGCGCAGCGCATCAGCGTATCGATCCACCGGATCTTGGCCACCTTCAGCGCGTTCTTCCTCGAGGGAACGGTAGCGTCCTGGATCATCACTGGTCGAGTGTGGTCCACGTCGATAGGTCATTGCCTCGATCAATACCGGGCCGTTGCCTGCTGAAGCATATGCTCGGGCGGCTTTGGTCGCCGCGTAGACAGCCTCGACGTCGTTGCCGTCGATCTGCACGGTGGCTATCCCGTAACCGGCGGCGCGCGCTGATACTGAGCCGCCAGCTACTTGCCGTTCGGTGGGCACTGAAATGGCCCAACCGTTGTTTTGCACGAAGAAGATCACCGGAGCTTTGAATACCGCGGCAAAGTTCATCGCCTCGTGTACATCGCCTTGCGAGGAGCCGCCATCACCGAAATAGGTCACTGCGACATTTAGTGGCGCGCCCGCTTCGGCTTGGTCCAGAGTCTGGCCATGAGCCCAGCCGACGGCGTGTAGCACCGAACCGGCAACCACGGCCTGGATTGGTGCAAACCGACTCGCCATTGGGTCGTAAAGGCCACCATGCCACGTGGCTTTATGTGTACTCATGTAGGCGATCATGTCCACGCCCCAGGCCCGCGCCACACCCACTTCACGGTAGGTAGGGAAGATAAAGTCTTTCCCCTTTTCCAGCGCATAGGCGCTGCCAACTTGAGCCGCTTCTTGGCCGCGTCCTGGCGCATAGCCCGGGATGATGCCTTGGCGTTGCCACCCAATGGTGGAGACGTCCAGGTGGCGGACGGCGGCCATCAGTTGGTACAGCTCACGCTGCTGGTCAGCGCTCAGGTTCGACGGTGGCACCTCAAGGGTGGTAACCGTCGTCGAGCGCTCATTTCGGGGTGCGGTACTCACATCAGCCTCTCTGCGAACAGGTGTCGCTGTGAGCCTAGTCACCTGAACGGTCATCTGCAATCTTGCTTAGTCAAGGTGTGTATATTGACACAATTTGTCTATTATTTCTTTGTTTTATCTGACAATTTGAGACCAATCCAACTGAGAATAGCGATTCCGGCGGTGAGGCCGATCGTGCTCAGCAGCTGAATAGCTACTTGGGCATCTGTGAAGCCAAGAACAAAGACTGCAGCGATCAAGGCCAGCGTCAGCCAGGACAAATACGGGAAGCCCCACATGGGTAGGCTCATCTTTTCACCGGCGGCATTGGCTCTGCGGCGCAGGATCAATTGGGAAGCCACTGTTGAAAGCCACATCATCAATACTGTGGAGCCCACGAATTGAAGCAGAATCTTGAGCGCATGCTCTTGATCGATGTAGTTCAGCACAACGGCCATGAATCCGAAGAGAACTGAGGCGAGTACTGCGATCCGTGGCACCCGATCGGTGCCGAGTTTGCTGATGAACTTCGGTGCCATGCCACGTTCGCTCAGCGAAAAAATCATGCGAGAAGAGCCGTAGAGGTTGGCGTTGAGTGCGGAAAGCACCGCAATGGCAATGACTAAAGTGGTCAGCTCTTTGGCGTACGGAATATGAGCTTCGGCCAGCACCGAGGCGAACGGGTTCTTGGTCTCTGCGGAATCCCAAGGCAGTACCGCTACCATCACCAAAACGGAGCCGATGTAAAAAACCAGGATCCGCCAAAGTACTGAACGGATGGCGCGGCCCACATTGCGCTCGGCATCTTCCGTTTCCGCGGCAGCAATAGTCACCAGTTCGGTGCCGCCAAAGGCAAAGACCACAATAAGCAATCCGGCGGCGACGCCCGCCCAACCAGTAGGTAGGAATCCGCCATGGTCAAACAAGTTGCGAAAACCCGCGCCCGAGCTGCTGGGGATGATCCCCACGATGAGGAGCACGCCAACAACCAGGAAAATCACGATTACGGCGACTTTGAGGATCGCGAACCAAAACTCAAGCTGACCAAAGCGGCCTACGCCGAGCAGGTTGATCCCAGTAAATAGCACCATGAAGACCAAAGCGAGCAGCCACTGCGGCAGTACTGGCCAAAGTTCACTTAAGATTTGTGCGGCTCCGGTGGCCTCGGCAGCAACGACGACGACGATTTGCACCCACCACAGCCAGCCAACAGTAGCGCCGGCAACCTTGCCCATCGCGCGTTCTGCGTAGTAGGAAAAAGCTCCGCTGTTTGGGTGGGCTGCTGCCATTTCACCCAGCATCCGCATGACGAAGATCAGAATTGCGCCCGCGATCAGGAAAGAGATCAGTACCGCTGGTCCGGCGACGCCGATGGCTGAACTTGAACCAATGAAGAGGCCGGTGCCAATCGAGGATCCAAGCGCCATCATGATGAGTTGGCGAGGCTTAAGACCACGAGTTAAGGACTTCTGCGAGCTCTCCAGGGCAGTGGAGGTTTTCGCGGTTTTTGTGTTCGCCATTGAAAGCTTTCTTCTGATGGGGCATGGGTCATATTGTGTGAGTTACGACACTTACCATATTGTCAGGTGAACGGTATTTCAACCTTAAGGATTGACTAGTGGTAGATGCATTCGATGCAAGAATTGTCAAGCTCTACACCCAAGAGCCGCGCACTTCTGTTCTTGAGGAGTCACGGCAACTTGGCGTTGCCCGAGCCACCCAGGTTTCGCGGTTGGAGAAGCTGCAAGCCTCCGGCGCAATTCGGTCTTGGGCTCCCACTTTGGAGCCGGTGAATTTTGGCTATCCAGTCTTAAGCGTTTTGTTTTCTGACGATCCAGCAGGACCAAGGGCATGATGCGGTTGTCTCTGCGTTGGTCGGTATCCCCGAAATTATTGATGTGCATACCGTCTCGGGTGAGAGCGACATGTTGGTCAAGGTCGCTGCCCGATCAAATTCGGATTTACAGCGCGTTTTAGACGCCATCGCCTCAACCAAAGTCGTGGTTCGATCGTCGACGGTGCTTGCGCTGAATACTCATTTCGAAGCTCGGACGCTGCCGCTTTTCGAAGCCTCAGCAGAATAACCTCCCTCTTATTTCAAACGGTGCACCACTTTTGGGCCTTAAAACCCCTAGTTTTAAGGCCCAAAAGTGGTGCACCGTTTGCTGGTGGGATGGGGAGGATTTGATTGCGTCGGTGAGCGGGTCTACTATTAGTTAAAGTCAAAATGACTATAACTAATCTTGGTCGAGGGGAGGCGCACGTCAACGCTGATTATGCCAACGCGACCAATGTATCGGAGCGCCAATCTGCTCCGCCCACACTGGCTATTTCAACGGTCATCTTTGCACTTCGCGAAGCTGAAGGAACCGGCAGGACTAGCCTCTGGCTACCCCTTGTGTGTCGAATCCGGGAGCCTTTTAAAGGCCAGTGGGCTTTACCTGGCGGCCCTTTGAGTCACGAAGAATCTTTGCAGGGCGCGGCTGGGCGCAATTTGGCCGAGACTACCGGTTTGAAGCCGCTTTATCTAGAACAGCTGTACGCCTTTGGTGGCTTGCAACGTGCTGCGAGCTGCGCGCCAAACCTAGCGGCTCCACGAGTGGTGTCGATCGTCCACTGGGCGCTAGTTCAATCAACCGAAGCCGCCCTGGCCTTGGAATCAGATAATGTGCGCTGGTTTAAAGCTGATTCCTTGTCCACAACTCTGCCTGAGGGCCTGGCCTTCGATCACAACGAGATTGTCGATTATGCCCTGTGGCGGCTGCGCAACAAGATCGAATACGGCTCAATTGCCTACCACCTATTAGGCGAGAAATTTACGTTGGCCCAAGTTCGCGAAGTCTACGAGGCGGTACTGGGCCGGGAGCTGGAGCCAGCTAATTTCAGGCGTCAACTCAAATCCACGCCAGATATTGCCGAAACTGATGAATATTTGCAAGGCGGGAAGCACCGCCCGCCCAAGCTTTACCGCTACACCGGTAACACCGACGTCATTAGCTCGAATTGAACAACTCCTAGATCAGTGAGAAGACCATGAGTTCAGTCAACACCGCAATCCAGCTTTCCGTCCGCGGCGCTAGCAATAGCGCCACCTGTGGCACGGACTTGGCCCAAGGCCCGTGGGAATTCGACCTCGCCGAGGCACTCAATGGCGTTCCTGGCTACGGTCCGGGGGCATCGGTGGCCGATACGGCGCCAAGTAGTACGCCACGGCAAGGCGATATTCCGCAAGAGTATAAGGACGCAAGCAACGAGGAGCTCGATGCTCGCATCCTTGCCGCGCAAGCGAAGCTGGGCGAACGAGTGGTAGTTCTGGGCCACTTCTACCAGCGCGATGAAGTGATCAAATACGCCGATTTCGTGGGCGACTCCTTCCAGCTGGCGAATGCCGCGAAATCTAAACCGGCAGCTGAAGCCATCGTCTTTTGCGGCGTGCATTTCATGGCCGAAACGGCAGACATGCTTTCTGGCCCAGAGCAAGCAGTCATCCTGACCAATTTGGCGGCTGGTTGTTCGATGGCGGATATGGCCGATATTGCCTTGGTGGAAGCTTGCTGGGCGCAGCTTGAAGAGATCTATGGTTCGATGACGACGCCGGACGCCGAAGGTAAGGTGCCGGTTATCCCGGTAACCTACATGAATTCCTCGGCAGCGCTCAAAGGGTTTTGCGGCGAGCACGGCGGCATTGTCTGCACATCGTCGAATGCTAAGACCGTTCTAGAGTGGGCTTTCCAGCGCGGGCAGCGAGTGCTGTTCTTCCCTGATCAGCATTTGGGCCGCAACACGGCTAAGGCTATGGGTGTTCCGCTTGAAGAAATGCCGATGTGGTCGCCTCGTAAGCCTTTTGGCGGCAACGATCCACAATCGCTCCAGGACGCCCGGGTCATTTTGTGGCACGGCTTCTGCTCGGTACACAAGCGATTCAGTGTGGCGCAAATTGCCAAGGCTCGTGAGGATTTTCCTGGTGTTCGGGTGATTGTGCACCCTGAGTGCCCCATGCCGGTGGTCGACGCCGCAGATGAGGCAGGCTCGACGGACTACATTGTGAAAGCGATTCAGGCGGCACCAGCAGGGAGTACCTTCGCCATTGGCACAGAAATTAACCTGGTCAATCGGCTTGCTGAAGAATACCCTCAGCACACCATTTTCTGCTTGGACCCGGTAATCTGCCCTTGCTCAACGATGTACCGGATTCACCCAGGCTATTTGGCTTGGGTCTTGGAATCTTTCCTTGACGGTGAAATTCAGAATCAAATTACCGTTTCTGAAGACGTTGCGGTGCCGGCACGGGTGGCCTTGGAGCGGATGCTGGCGGCCCGGCCGTGAGTCGATCATGCTGAAAGTAGCCATCGTTGGTTCTGGACTAGCTGGGCTTACCGCAGCGATCGGACTTGCTGGCCGTGCCGAGGTCACCTTGCTGAGCAAGGCTGAGCTAGGCGAATCGAACTCGCGCTACGCCCAAGGTGGGATTGCCGCGGTGCTTAGCGAGCAGCTTCGTACCCCCGGTGATTCCGTCGCTTCGCATGTCTCGGAGACCATGACCGCGGGTGCGCAGCTCAACTACCGAGACGCCGTCGAACTGTTGTGCGAACAGGCGCAGCACACTATCGAATCGCTAGCGGACAATGGGCCCTTGGGCTAGAGGCTGCGCACAGTTTTGCTCGAATTCTGCACGTCGGTGGCGATGCGAGTGGCGCTGGCATTGTGAAGGCTTTGGCCGCGATTGTGTTGGAGTTTGCGCGGGACGGAAAGCTCCACTTGCGTGAAAAGACTGAACTGGTAGATCTACAGGTGGATTCCGGCCAAGTCACGGGCTTGCAGTTGCGCAGCGACGAAGGTCAAAAGATGACGGAAACCTTCGACGTCGTCGTACTCGCCAGCGGGGGCGGCGGCAAGCTCTTTGAGCACACCACTAATCCGGAGGGCGCAACCGCAGACGGTCTTGCCGTTGCTTGGCGCGCTGGGGCGGTGGTGCAAGATCTGGAATTCTTCCAGTTCCACCCCACGCTGATTGAGCACGAGCGGCCATTCATGGTGTCCGAAGCGGTTCGTGGCGAGGGCGCGGTGCTTATTGACCAAACCGGTGAACGGTTCATGCTGACCGTAGACGCGGCGGCCGAGCTAGCGCCGCGTGATGTGGTTTCTCGGGGCATCGCCGCGGTGATCGCCGCTGGCGGCAAGGCTTTTCTAGATGCTCGACCGGTGGCGGCCAAGCATGGTCTCGGCTTTCTGGCCAAGCGGTTTCCAGGCATTTCGGCGCAACTGCTTGATCGCGGAATCGATTGGGAACGGGAGCCAGTCCCGGTAATCCCCGGGGCACATTATTGGATGGGTGGCATTGCTACCGATTTATCTGGCCGGAGCTCGATCCGAAACCTCTTCGCGGTTGGTGAGGCGGCTTGCACCGGCGTGCATGGCGCGAATCGCTTGGCTTCAAATTCCTTGCTTGAAGCTGCGGTATTTGCGGCACGTTCAGTGCAAGCAGTACTTGCGCTGCCGGTGAGGGCCGAATGGCCCAGCTTCGCTGCACAACCATTGGCCCTGGAAAACAGCGTCCTCACGCCGGAACGTGGCGAATTGCCGCAGCTTATGATGAGCCATGCCAGCTTGATTCGTGATGCTGATTCGCTCGCAGTAGCGGCAAAACAACTTTCGCAATTTAGTGCCGATGCACCACTTGTCACGGCCGCCCAGCTCCTAGTGGCGGCCGCGCAAAATCGTCAGGGCTCGATCGGCGCACATTGGCGTTCCGACTTTCCCGAGCTGCGCGATCAACCCCGTCATTGCTGGATCAAAAATGAAAGTTCGGTACCGTGACCACCTTAAACACTGTGACCATTCAAGCTCTTACTAAGCAGCAGATCGAGGCAGTGGTTGCTGCCGCGCTGCTGGAAGACGCACCGTATGGCGATATCACTTCGCAGACACTGATCCCCGCGGACGCAACGGCTATTGCCACCGTAGGCGCGCGTGAAGCCGGTGTGTTGAGCGGCAGTGCGGTCTTCGATGCGGCGATGAAAATGACAGATCCAACGATTGAAGTCAGCTGGTTGCTGGCCGATGGTGAGCAGTTCGACGCCGGTGCACATCTGGCGACGGTCAAAGGGGCAGCCCGATCGGTGCTCACCGCAGAGCGAGTGGGATTGAACCTGCTGCAGCGTATGAGCGGCATTGCAACCTTGACTGCACAGTTCGTCGCGGCGCTAGCCGGGACAAAAGCCCGGATGGTGGATACTCGAAAAACTACGCCCGGTCTGCGTGCCCTAGAACGCTATGCGGTGCGTTGCGGTGGCGGGCACAATCATCGCTTCAGCCTCTCGGACGCCGTGATGGCAAAGGACAACCACTTAGCGGTGCTGACCGGAGGCGATCCGGAAAAGCTCACCGAGGTGTTGTCTGGTTTGCGTGGAAAGCTTTCGCATACAACGCATATTGAGGTTGAAGTAGACCGAATCGCGCAAATCGAACCGGTGCTGGCAGCCGGGGTGGAAACCATCCTGTTAGACAATTTCTCGCTGCCCGAATTGCGCCAAGGCGTGGAGTTGATTGGCGGCCGAGCTCTCATCGAAGCAAGCGGAAACGTTCGGTTGGATACTGTCGCTGAGATTGCTCAGACCGGCGTCGATATCATCTCCGCCGGGGCCCTCACACACAGCGTTCGAGCACTCGACTTGGGCCTGGATATTTCCTTCAATGCCCAAGGGGCGGAAGCCTAATACCGTGATTTACCTTGACTCTGCGGCCACCTCGCCCGTACGCCGCGAAGCAATAGAGGCAATGTTTCCCGACCTCACAGGTTCTTTTGGCAATCCCTCCAGTCACCATAGTTTGGGGATGGCGGCAGCCCGCGCGCTTGCGGATGCACGCGAGATAATTGCCAGCGTCGTTGGGGCCAAGGCGGGTGAGGTCACTTTCACTTCTGGCGGGACTGAAGCCGATAATCTTGCGATCAAAGGTATTGCTTTAGCTCGTCGAGCGGCTAACCCGAGGCGAAACCGTGTCGTGTTGAGCGCCATCGAACACCCCGCAGTGCGCGAAAGCGCTGAGTACCTGCGCCGGGCCCATGGCTTTGAACTCAGCATCCTGCCGGTCGATTCGCAGGGCCTGCTGGATGTGGAAGCAGTTGAAAAAGCTTTGGGCTCAGATGTGGCGATGCTCAGCGTCATGTACGCCAATAACGAAATTGGCAGTGTTCAAGATCTACGCGCGATTTCTGCGCTCGCGGGGGAGTACGGAGTTCCCTGCCATACCGACGCTGTCCAAGCAGCCGGTTGGCTTTCGCTGAACCATACTCAGCTCGGAGTGCAAGCGATGAGCCTAGCGGGGCACAAATTCGGCGCGCCCAAGGGAATTGGCGCGTTGATTGCCCGGTCGAGCACTGCGATCGAACCGCTAATTCATGGTGGTGGCCAACAATCAGCACTGCGTTCTGGCACCGAAAATGTTGCCTTTGCGGTGGCTTTTGCTACCGCAGCCCAACTTGCGGAAGCAGAACGAGTTGAGGCGGCGGCTCGGGTCTCCGCGTTGCGAGATGATTTTATTGAATCAATACTGAACCGCGTGCCAGGCGCTCAGCTGACCGGGCCAAACCCACTGACTAGCCCGGTGTCTTCAGCCACACGCCTGCCTTCTATCGCCTCGTTTTGCTTCGCCGGCACCCATGGCGAGTCGGTGCTACTGGAATTGGAGCGACGATCGGTGATCTGCTCCTCGGGCTCAGCATGCGCGGCGGGTTCTTCAGAACCGTCCGACGTCCTGCTGGCGTTAGGGCTTAGCTCGGAGTTGGCGCAGACCGCCGTACGGTTTAGCTTCCCGCATTCAATTACTAGTGCAGACCTTGACCAAGCAGCCGACGCGGTGGTGGCTGCGGTAGCTGAACTGAGCCGTTACGGGCGCAATTAAATTTGTCCTTGGCGACGTTACTGCTGCGGCATGCCAGCTAAGAAAGCTCGTTGGTCAAAGACCACCTTGATCTCCGTGATGAGGCCATTTTCGACGTGTGTCCAATTCGCTACTGGAATTGGCTCCGTCCAGCTGGTGCGTAATTCGAACCAGCTCACGGAGTTGTCACCGTCGATCCACCGTTTCAGCGGCACAATATCGGTGAGTATCGTCTGCAATCTGATGATCGACGTGGCACATTCATCTGCGTTGTTCAGATGTGCCATCGGGCCAGAAAAGTCCACATCGTCGGCTAGTAAGGCGCGAAATGCTAGCTGATCACCCGCTTTCCAAGCCCGGAAGTACTCTTCGGCAATTTCACTAGTTGTGCGACTCACGGGGGAATCCTTCCAAAGATCAGTTAGCAGCCAGTTCCATTCTGTCTCGATGCTTTCTAGAAGAAAAATAACTAGGAATGGTTATTGCTATACGATTTGTTGATGGATCTGCACCAGCTGGAGCCGTTCGTTGCGGTAGCCGAAGAAGAAAGCTTCACTTATGCGGCGATGCGGCTGAAGTTGACCCAACCGGGAGTTAGTGCGCAGATCAAACAACTGGAGCACGAGCTTGGCATTCAGCTTTTCCAACGGGGGAGCCGGCAAAGCGTGCTCACCGACGCCGGTACAGTGCTCTTGTTATCCGCTCGAAAAACTCTGCTTGCCGCGCAGAATTTACGTGAAGAAGCAGCGGACCTCCGCGGTGTGCTGAGCGGAACTTTAGCGATTGGCACCTTGCAATCCGCAATGCCCGCGGTGTTAGCGCAGATTATTTCGGACTTTCACCTGGCGCACCCGCAAGTGCGAATCACCCTCGCGGAGGACCGTAGCTCGGCATTGATCGATGGAGTTCTAGCCGGCAAGTTCGACGTCGTTTTGGCAGGTTTAGCAGGTCCTGCGCCGAAGCAGCTGGTGGGGTTGACGGTTTTCGACGAAGCGGTTGTGTTAGCTATTGCCCGAATGCACCCGCTTGCTGGCAAATAAGCGATTGCGATCACAGAGTTGGCGGAAGTGCCGATCATCGCCTTGCCCTCCGGGAGCGGTTCTCGAAGCGCAGCCGAGCAGATCTGGAAGCAGAATGGCATGCCGTTTCGGCCCGACTTTGAAGCGAGCGCGCCAGAATCTGTTTTTGATTTAGCGGCTAGAGGCCTTGGTATCGCAGTGATCAACGAGTCGGCGGCGCGGGCAAACACTGGTGTCAAAATTGTGCCAATAGGCAATGTGCGAAGTCGAGCTGATCTAATGTGGCGCCGTGCACCAGGCCCGGCAGCGGCGAAGTTCGTGGAACTGAGCCGGCTGCATTGTGAGCGCTCGAAAAACTAGCGTCGAGTCCTGCGGAAAATCCAGTAGCGAAGCAATAAAAAGCGCGATACCGCAGCAAGAACATTAGCCCCGGTAATCGTCAAGACTTCATCCAGCACTGAGGAATTGGGGTTGATCGTGTGTAGTAATAACAGGCTTGAAGAGGTGAGCAAGAGCGCCAAAAACATTACCCAAAGCCCTTTGCTCTGGTCGTCAAGCCAATGCTTGCGGTCTCGGATGGACCAACTGTGCCGCCGGTTCAGGTCAGTATTCAATACCGAGGTGAGGACCAATGCGATCAGATTTGCCCATTGCGTGCCAGCAAATGGCCGCAATGCGGTAAAGATGCCTAACGAAGCCGCCGTGCAAATTGCGCCAACAATCAGAAACCCAATAACTTGCTTCCGCAAGCTTGCCGCCGGTCGCGCAGCGGACTCAGAGGTCACCACGAATGACCGCTCAGTTGCTTTGGCTGCACCTGTGTCGGGGCTGAGGTTTCCGGTGGGGATTTCTGCTGCCGGATCAGCGATCTCGCTCGCCATAGTACTTAAACTCTGCCAGGTTCCCATGAACAGGCCAAATATGGCCGGTTGGCGAACTGTGAATCAGATCGCACTGGGTGCAGAAACGCTGAGTTCGGGCGAATAAAGTTCGCCAACTGGAACGAGTGCGGATAAGCGATTTGCCGGCCACGGCAGTGGGCAGGCCCACGTCTCGTCATAGGCACATGAAGGGTTGTAAGCGAAGTTAAAATCGATAATCCAGGATCGTTCAAATGAGCCGAGGTGGGCACCTTTAATAGTGTCTAAGAGATAGCGTCCGCCGCCATAACTGCCACCAAGCAAACCAGAGGAATCGTCGCGGAACGGCAAGAAAATTCCGCCGCCGTAACCACCGTGCCGCCATACTGCGAGCGAGCCTAGGCCAGCCAATTCGGCAGTGCCAAGCCGCTCGTAATGTACCTCACCATCCGTACCGGTCTGGACGCTCAATTGTTCGCCGACGCCAACCTGATTAAGCACCACAGCGAAGCGATAATCAGGATCGTAACTACCCACCGGTAGTGCGCTGAAACGTGATTTTGCTGCTACGGACAGCGCGGACGCTGGGTGTTGTGCAAACATTTCGTTTCGGCGCTGTAACCAGTGCGCATGTGCCGTCGCAGGGTCTTCTTGCGCCATATCCCTTACTTTGGCATAGAGCTCAAAGGTCTGCAAACGCCAATCAGCGATCTGCGCCGCGAGAAGATCCGGTTGGTCCATGTTGCCAGCCTACTCGGCCAAGTTGTCACCAATTACTTCTAATGCTGCGGTTTTCGCGCGCGCAGCTGTCGCAGCGAGTTTCGAGGCGATCGCGGCAATAAGACCCTCGATCAAGATGGTTTGCGGAATTCGAGTGGTGACGGTGACTTCATCGCGGAAACTCAAATCTGGCATACCGACTATTAAGTTGATCTGGGCCAGCGCCGCGAGCGGCGAGCGAGCAAACGCCGTGATGACGATGACCATGGCCCCAGCGGTTTGGGCGGCCTGGACGACCTTTGCGCTCGTCGAGTTGGCGCCGCTTCCGCTGAGCATCAAAAGTACGTCGCCAGGGCTGAGCAGCCTGGCGGCGATTTGCTGCCCGATCGCGTCGGCTTGGAACTCGGCGGCCCGTCCGGTAGCGGTCAGCCGGGCAGCGGTGTCCATAGCCAGTGCCGCGGATAGTCCGTTGCCAGCAACTATCACCCGGCGGGCAGCACAGAGCTCAGTTACGGCTCGTTCGACGTCGGCGCTAGCCAAAAGCGCGGTCATCGCGCCAACTGCCTCCCTGACTTGCGCAAAGGATTCGGCGACGATCGCGGCCGATCCCACCGGTTGAGCCCGGCTAGTTGTGCTGTAGCCAGCGTCCCGAGCTACCAATACGCGTAGTTGTTGGTAGCCGGTAAAACCTAAGCTTTGGCAGGTTCGCACCACGGTTGCCCGCGAGGCTCCGGAAAGCTCCGCGAGCTGTTGTGAGGACAGCTCCACTACTTGATCGGCCCGCTCTAAAAGGACTGCCGCAACTGCTTGTGCTGCAGGCAGTAACGAAGGCAGTAACGAACGGATGGTGGCGAGCACTTGCCCGGGCACATGGCCATCAGCTGATGAAGGATGCTCAGCCATCGCTACCCTCATCCGGGCGGGCAGAAATCCGGGCAGAGATCTCCGCCAATTCTTCCGGGCCCAAATCGAAGAGCTCTTCGACCACGCCAAGATTTAGCGGCAGCGACCGTACTCTTGCCGCTGCCGCCGTTGGGGCACTGGCAAAGAGCGTGTGTAGCTGTGCACCGCTGCTTCGCAGTGCGCGCTCATGGCCTTCAGAGGCCAACACATCGTTGACGTTGACGATACCCGGCGCCACCAAGACCGGGATCAATTGATCGCCCAGTAGTACTGAATCGACCAGGCCATGGTGATAATGACCCGAAAGAATCAGCCGAACGTCGCTGCCGTGCAGTACTTCGAGCAGATCTTCCGGGTTTTGCAGCTCGATGCCGTCGTGTAGCGGCGTCACGGGTTCCACCGGTGGGTGATGCAGAACTAGCACAGTGCCAGCTTCGCTTGCGCTGCCGAGTTCTTCCGTGAGCCAATCGAGTTGCCCGCGGTCCAAATAACCGTGCGTCCGGCCCGGAACAGAGGTGTCTAAGCTGATAATTCGGAATCCGCCCAAAACACTGCTGCCGTAGACCGGTAATTGTCCGCCGTCTTGCTCCGCTGGTGAATCTGGATGCCCATTGCCAAGCACTTCCCAGAAACCCGGCCGGCCATCATGATTACCCATGGTGTAGATCGCTCGAGCTCCGCGATGGCTAGCAAAATTTTCCACCAGCTCTTGCACCATGCGATAAGACTCCGCGGTGCCGTCGTCCGAGACATCTCCCGAGACAACGACTAAATCCAATTCTTCGACTGGAACCAAGGCGCGCAATGCCTCGAGCAAGTTCTGCCTGGTATCTACGACGTTGGAATGCAAGCCTTTGGCCAACACATGGGTATCCGAAAGGTGCAAGATGCTGAGAGTTTCGTAACTATTCGAGGTACTCATAGGGCAATCTTCTCCTGCGGCACTGACAATTTGGTAGCTGGTTGATTCTTGCGGGGTCGTACTCGTCGCCAGCGACCGTCAACGATCCGGCGTCGAACCGCACCTGAGAGTTGGTCGATGAGCACCGTGATGACGATGACCACAATAAGTAGCATGCCAACCGCGTCCCAATTGCGGAAATGCACATTGTCTTGGAGCATTTTGCCGATGCCACCAGCACCGATCAGGCCCAGAATTGCAGAGGCTCGAACGTTTATTTCAAAGCGATACAGCCAAAATGAGAAGACCTCAGGTTGTGCCGAGGGCCAGATGCCCCAACGCATCAGATCCCAACGCGAACCGCCAGCAGAGCGAACCGCCTCAAGCGAGCCAGGACCGACTCCTTCGAATGACTCGTAACCCCATTTGCCTAGGGCCAACGCACCGGTAAACGGGGTCAGTCCGGTAACCGACAGGATCAAGATGGCGATCACAACTTCCGGAACTGCTCTAATCACCGCGAAGATGAATTGTAGCGGCCAACTGGCAAAACGCGAAGAGATCCCGGCAGTGGCTAAGAAACTCAACGGAAACGAAATCACGATGCCGATCAGGGTGCCGATCCAAGCCATCTGGACTGAGAGCAGCATTGCCGAAATTGCTTCGCCAAACTTTGACCAGTCCGGTGGCAAGAAAAGCAGCCCAAAGTATTTGGCACTTTCAGCGGGGAACTCACCGAGGGCGGCCCAATTGATCTTAGAACCCCAGAAAGCTGCCACCACCAAAAGTGAGATAAGTAGCCACGAAAGCGTACGCGCCGGGTGGTGTGGCTTATTCGGTCGGCTCATCAAACCAGCCTCTTTCGTAACCAGGCGGAGAGCGATTCCAGCACCAGGACCATAACCAGAATTTCAAAGATGATCATCGACAGTTCGTGATACCTGAAGAAGCTACGCACGTTATCGATCAGCACCGAGCCCGCCGGCACCAACCAAACCAATCACCGCGGAGGCGCAGATATTGATTTCGAAGGTGTAGAGCGTCTGCGAGGTTAAGGTTGGCAATATTTGTGGCAACATCGCCGCTCGGTCGGCCTTCAACCAACTTGCACCGGCGGCGAGGGCAGTTTCTTGCGCGCCACGGTCTTCGCCGTCGAGCGCTTCCGAGACCAATTTGGCAATAATCCCGACGTTGAACAAAAACAGTGCCATGATGCCAGAAAGTGCGCCAACGCCCACAACAGCGACGAGTATCGCGGCGTACAAGATATCTGGAACTGAGCGGATCAGGTTCAGAATCGTACGTACAACTGTCAGCAGTGCACTATTCGGGTTAGTTTCCCGCGAAGCTAGGAAGCTCAGCGGCAAAGAAACGGCCGCGCCTAATGCGGTGGCAATGACCGCCATCGAGAGCGTTTCCAAAAGCGCGGGGAACGTCTTGGGGATGAAGGCATAGTCCGGCTGGGTAAGCTGCACAATGTTGCCCCAGGCATTGCCGAAGTTGGCGAAAACCGCGGGGAGATCGACGCCGATGCCAATCGAGGCCCACACCGTAACCGCCAGAACAACCACACAGACAACCAAGATTTTCCAGCCATGTTGTGGTCTGATCGGTCGGGCGCTGCTGAGCAAAGTGGAAGCGCTGCTCATAGCTCTGGCTTAGCTTCTAAGACGTCCTCTGCGGTGAGCGAACGGCCATAGATGTTCTCAAATACTGACTCGTCGGCATCAGCGCCCGCACCGTCGAAGACCAGCTCGCCAGAACGCAGCCCGATGAGACGGTCGCTATATCGGCGGGCCAGATCGAGGAAGTGCAGGTTCACCACCACGGTGATCCCCAGCTCCGCATTGATGCGTTGCAAATCACGCATCACCACATTGGAAGTGGGCGGATCTAGCGACGCTACTGGCTCGTCGGCCAGGATGACTTGTGGCCGCTGAGCCAAGGTGCGTGCGATGGCCACGCGTTGCTGTTGACCACCAGAGAGGCTTGAAGCTTTCTCGTAGGCTTTGCTGACAATTTCCACGCGCTCCAAGGCGCGCATGGCAAGCTCGACGTCGTCCGCTTTCCAAGCTGCGATCAGCGAGCGCCAGGCTGGTGTGCCGTGTAAGCGGCTCATGAGCACGTTATTGAGCACCGTAGTGCGTTTGGCCAGATTGAAGCTTTGGAAGACCATGCCCATATCGGAACGCAATTCGCGCAGACCGCGGCCGCGCAAGCTGGAAACTTCGCGGCCGCCAACACTGATCTCGCCAGTACTAATCGGCACCAAGCCGTTGATGCTGCGGATGAGGGTGGATTTCCCGGTGCCGGAAAGGCCGACGATGCTGACCATCTGACCGGCCGGGATTTCCAGACTCATGTCCTTCAAGCCGGTAAAACCGTTGGGGTAGGTCACCCCAACCCGCTCAAAGCGGATCGGGGCGCCACCTTTTTCAGAATTCGTTGCTAAATCTGACACGAATTAGCCCAGACCGATTGAGCGAGCTGCGTCTTGGGTCTTCTTCAGGCTTTCCGGATTGTCTAGCTGTAAGCCGGTGATCTGATAAATCGCGGTAAGCGCAGTGACGCCTTCCGGGGTTTTGGCGAAGTCGAGCATGGCGTCAGAGATCTTTTTCTGTCAGTCGGCGCTCAGCTTAGAGCTCATTGACACCCCGTCGTTCGGGACCTCATCGGTGAGTGCGAAGACCACTGCTTTCTGGCCGACGTCGGGATTGTCTTTTTTGACCACTTCGCGCGCATCCCAATAGCTGAAGCCAACTTCGGCATCGCCCTTGTAAACGGCGAGCACCGAGGCGTCGTTCGCGGTCACCTTGATGGGGGAGACATCATCGACCGAGAGGCCTTGGGCCTTCATCGCGGCGACCGGGAAGATGTAGCCAGCCGGCGATGCTGAGGAGAGCATTGCGACCTTGGCGCCTTTGATCTTGCTAATCTGATCGACGCCAGCTGGACCGTTGCCGCTCGCGGTGCCATTGCAGTAGAGCATGCCATTCGGCCCGGCAGCCGGAGTGTCTTTGCAGTATTTCGAGGGATTGTTGGTCATCAGCTGGGCCGCATAGATGCTTTTGGATTTACGCAGCGTCTGCAAGGCCGGCTTAGCGCCGTACTTATCGCAAGCTTGGCTCATCTGTAGCGAGGGTAGCATGCCGATCTGGGCTTGGTTTGAGCCGATAGCTTCTACCGCAGCTTGGTAATCAGCGGTGATGACGCCGTGTACTGGAATACCGAGACGGCTGGTTAGCGCCGATTCGAGCGGTTTGACGGTATCTACCAACTTCTTCGCATCGCCGGAAGGTACCAAGGCAAGAGTCAGCTCAGTGGGGGCTTTGGCTGAGTCGTCACTCTTGCCGGTACAGGTAGCTGCGGCCGAGTTGTTGGCGCCCGAGCTGGCTGAGTCTTGGCTAACGCCTCAGGCGGACAGTGCTAGTGGAGTAAGTGCCAAAGCGCCGATCACGGCGATAGCTCGCAAGGTCAAATTCTTTTTCATGCTGTGCCTCTTCATGGGGTTCATGGATTTCAACAGAATCGAGTGGAGTGATGTGCGATTGCGGTGCGGTCAAACAGTGGAGCAAGTAACAGAATGTGCTGCGTGGAAGGCAATCGGGTCCCTCGCCCAATCCGCCATTCCGGTATAGAGGTCTTCAATTGCGGGCGCAGACAGATGCGCTGGGCCAGAGTTAAGGCCAAAGCGATCGATAAAAGCTGTTGCGCAACCTGCTTCCAAGGGGTGTTTGATGTCATTGAGCCAGACATCTCCCACGCTAAGTAGGCGTTCCGGTGTCCGGCCAGCTAGTAGCTCGGGCAGTTTGCTAGCGAAGCCGTCCGGTTTTCCGGCGTTTGGCACGATGCTGTCGATGAGGCCGGTTAATCCGAGCGAGTCAAGGGACTCGGCCACGCCAGTCAAAGGCGCATTGGTGAACAGTAAACGGTGAACATGCTGGCCCATTTCGGCTAAGAAATCTGTCAGTCCCTCCGGTGCGTGTACTCCGACTTCACCGCGGGCAAAATAGGCTGCATTGCGTTGGTCCCTGTTGACCGCGTGCTCGCTGAGTTTCGCGACGGCGTCGTACCCGTCTTTGAAGACAAGCTCACTCGCGCTTTCCGGGCCACCGGCGAGAAACTCATCGAGAGTGGCTAGCAGGCGGTCGCGATCGCTGCTGTCTAGGTATTTAGCGACGGCCTGCGCGTAAGCGTAGATCGGGCCATCGCCAAGGGCGACGGTGCCGTCAAAATCTAGAACTAGCAACGGTTTATCGGTAGAAAGTTTCGAAAGGGTGTTCATGCTCACACCGAAACCCTAAGTCATCAAGAACGAAGTATCCATGAAAATCGATGACATGAAACAACTGTTCACTCATCGTTAATCAGATCGATTCTGACCGTGCGCGATAAACTCCGGTCATGGCATCAACTGACCCTTCTGGCGCTGAAGCGGAGCGTGGGCAACGAGCGGCCCAAAGTTTGAGTGAACTTATCCGGTACCTGACAGTTTCTACTCGGCGGGCTGAAGATCGTGACGATGCGCAATTTGAGGCACAGATTGCCGCGATGGAAAGACTTTATCCGCGGATACACCTGGAGCTATCGTGTGAGCGGATTAACAGCACGGGATTGCTCTTTCGTTGGCAAGGACGAGCCGCGAATGCAGGTTTGGCACCAGTGGTTTTGCTGGCGCATCTGGATGTCGTTCCGGTTGACCCGAACATTCAGCGGACTTACCCGGCTTTTGACGGCGTGCAGGCGGATGGCTTTCTCTGGGGACGCGGCGCACTCGACGATAAGGGTGCTGCAGTAGTGCTACTTGAAGCGGTTGAGTCGCTTTTGGCTGAAGGCTTCCAGCCTGAACGTGATGTCTACTTATCCTTCGGCAGCGATGAAGAGACCGGCGGTCTTGACGCTCAAGCCGTTGTTGAGCTGTTCCAGGAACGCCAGATCCATCCATGGCTGGTCTTGGACGAGGGCGGCGCGGTGGCGGAGCAAGTATTTCCCGGTGTCACGGAGCCAATTTCTCTGGTCGGCGTGGCAGAAAAAGGCTCGCTCAACGTCACGGTGACTGCAACCGAAGCGGGTGGCCACTCGTCAATGCCGCCGGCGCTGACTGCAACCGCCAGGCTTGCCCGGGCGGTCAGCCGAATCAGTCGGAATCCCTTTAAGCCCAGTCTGCACCCAGCCAGTGTTGAGCTGCTCGAAACTTTTGCGGCCAGAATGGACGGTGCACAGGCACAGCTGCTGCGTCGCGCCAGCAAGCTGCGTTGGCCCTTGGCGAGGATTTTGCCGTTTTTCGGTCCGGAGGCGAACGCCATGGTGCGTACGACGGCGGCGGTCACCGAGCTTAGCGGCAGTACGGCAGCGAATGTGCTCGCCGAGACTGCTACTGCCACGGTCAACCTGCGGATTGCTCCGGGCGAAACCACGAGCTCGGCTTTGCAACGGCTTCGATCAGCGGCCAAAGACCCGCAGCTTAAGTTTGAGGTCTTCGAAGCGAATGAGCCCTCGCCAACATCCGCGACTGATAATGCCCAGTTTGGCCTTATTTCTGCGGCAATCAAGGAAGCCTTTGCGGGGGTTGCTGTGGCGCCATACATCGTGATGGCGTTGACAGACTCACGCAGATTTAACCAGATTTGCTCGGCTGTTTATCGGTTTGCGCCCTTACGGATGAGTGCAGCGCAACGAGCGAGCCTGCATGCTACCGATGAGCGAGTATCACTAACGACGCTGGGCGAAGGTGTGAGTTTTTATCGGGGTATTTTGACGAGGTTGCTGGCCTCGGACTGAGCCTGTCTGGGGTTGGATTCGCATAGAATATTCTCGCGGTAGTCGCCGCATCTGTTTCTCAGGAGCATTCTTGCAACGCAAGTATCTTCTCGTCTGCTTTTTACCACCCAACCGCAGACTTCCGTGGTGCTCAACGTTGCGTTAGCGCATCGCGGTTATGCGGAAGTGCGTGAGAATCTCACGCTCCTGGCCAACGGACAGCCACTGCAATACCGTGAGCTGCCAGACGCTCATGGTGGCCGGTTGATGGCTTTTGACCTCATCGACTCGAGTGAAGTGTTGATGGAATACTGGGCAGAAGTTGACGGTTTCGCAGCACCGGAAACCAGCTCGGAAACTGATCTAATCCGGTACGTACGGCCCTCCCGGTACTGCGAGTCAGATCGCTTGCTGCCCACTTCTTATGCGGAATTCCCGGGGCTTCGCGGCATTGCCTTGGTAGCAGCCATTCGGAACTGGGTTGCGCAAGAACTGCGTTACGTTAGCGGATCTTCTCGTGGCACCGATGGTGCAGTCGAAACTCTTTTGGCTCGGCGCGGGGTGTGCCGCGATTTCGCGCATTTGGCGATCTCGCTTTTACGTGCCAAAGCTATCCCGGCTCGGTTAGCAGCTGTCTATGCGCCGGGGCTTGCTCCTATGGACTTCCACGCGATTGCCGAAGCCTGGGTAGACGGCCAATGGTTTGCCCTTGATGCCACTGGAATGGCACCCAGGGCATCAATGTTGCGGATATCGACGGGCCGAGATGCCTCCGATACGGCTTTCCTCTCCACAGTGGGCGGCGCGCTGACTTTGAAAGAGATCAAAGTCAGCGCCACTTCGGCTGGCGAGCTGCCCGTTGAAGATGCCGCAGAGCTCATCACTTTGCACTAAGACGTTTCGACCGCTGCCTCCAACTTTCTGCTGATCCTGATCAGCTCGGCCATATCTGCCTCGTCGAGCGCAGAACCCACCAAAGCATTGATGTCTTTGGCGTGTTCCCGGCCCACGTCCCGCTGTAATTCGCGACCGGCGTCAGTCAGCCTCAGCAGAAGCCCCCGACGATCGTCGTCGGCACTGCGTCGCTCAATCAGACCGCGAGCTTCTAGGCGTTCGACCAGTCTGGACATACTGGGCTGGGTGAGCAAGACATTTTTGCTGAGTTCATTGAGCCGCAACCAATCAACAGGGCATTTGGAGAGCGTATACAACACGTCATATTCACGCATGCTGACCCGTTTGAAAATCGGATCCGGCTGCAGTTTCCTGATCACCGCAACTTGGGCACGAAATAGTGCCTCCCAAGCGTCGACGCTGAGCCTACGTCGCGCAGCCTGGCTCAGATGCGCTTTCATGCTTTGGCCACTTGTTTGGTTGCGGCAGCTTCGGCAGCGGCCTTCCGGCTAGCATGCGTTGGTGCATCAGGAACATGTGCCGGTTTGCGCGCGGCAAATTCTTTGCGCAAGGTTGGCAACACTTCCTCGCCAAAGAGATCTAGCTGTTCCAACACTGTTTTCAGCGGCAAGCCAGCATGGTCAATCAAGAAAAGTTGCCGCGAGCTGAATCGCCCCGGTGTGTCCGGAGACTTTCTTGTTTGAGAGGATCAGGACATGGCAGGGAAAACTACGACACGGTATCCGCAGGAGTTGAAGGATCATACGGTGCGCATGGTGGCGGAGATGGAGGGTGCGTCTTCGGAGTGGGCGGCGATGCAAAAAGTTGCCCAGCTTTTGGGTGTGGGTGTGCCGGAAACGGTGCGTAAATGGGTCCGGCAAGCCGAGATCGATGTTGGTACTAGAACTGGAACAACGAGCACGGAATCGGCCGAGCTGAAACGGTTACGGCGTGAGAACGCTGAGCTGAAACGGGCGAACGCGATCCTTCGGAGTGCTTCAGCTTTTTTCGCGGTCGAACTCGACCGCCACAACACTGATCGTGAAATACATCAAGGACCATGCCGGTCACCGCGAGAATAATGGATTGCGGTGGGGTGTCGAGTCGATCTGCCAGGTGCTTACTGGGACGGGGTGAAGACCACCCCGTCCACGTACTACGAATGGGTGGATAAAACACGATCTCACCGAGAACAACGTGATGAGGTGCTCAAGCCCGTGATCCAGAAGGTGTATGCCGCTAATTACGGGGTTTACGGCACCAGGAAAGTCTGGTTGGCGATGAACCGTGAAGGTGTGCCGGTGGCCAGGTGCACGGTAGAACGGCTCATGGGGTTACTTGGCATACAGGGTGCGGTCCGTGGCAAGGTCAAACGCACCACGATCAAAGACTCGAAGGCGGCCCGAGCGAAGGACTTGGTCCGCCGTGATTTCACACCAACGGCACCGGATCGGCTATGGGTAGATGATTTCACCTATGTTTCGACCTGGTCCGGGTGGGTCTATGTTGCCTTCGTGATCGATGCTTACTCTCGGAGGATCCTGGGCTGGTCAGCGAGTGCTTCTATGAACACCGTGCTAGTGCTCAACGCAGTTAATCAGGCAATCTGGAGTCGTGAACGGGCCGGGGCTGAGATTTCCGGGGTGATTCATCATCACGATGCCGGGGCTCAATACGCCTCCTTGGCCTTCACCGAACGCCTGGCCCAGGCCGGTATCCGCCCCTCGATCGGTTCTGTGGGTGATAGTTACGACAACGTCTTGGCGGAAACCATCAACGGGCTTTATAAGACCGAGCTGATCAAACCCGGCAAGCCCTGGCGGACTCTAGAAGAAGTCGAAATCGGCACTGCTGAATGGGCCGATTGGTACAACCACCGAAGGCTCTACCAGTACTGCGGAGACATCCCACCAGTAGAGCTAGAAAACCACTACTACAATCACTACCAGAGCACGGCAGCCGCCGACAGGCTCATCGTCTGAGAAACCCTCCGGACACACCGGGGCGATTCAGACTGTGTTCACGGCAAAGAGTGTGGATCTATGGGATGGTGGAGATATCGCTCTGATCAAGCTGGTTCAGCCCTACAAGGGTTCGGTCTCGACACTTAGCGCGCCCGATCCACAGATTGGCGATCTGGGAGATGTCTATGATTGTGGGAATACGAATCACCTGATGGCCCGGACTCGATCATTTTAAAAACGGCTCAATTTTCCACCTTCCGGCGTCTATCCGCGGGTCCAGAACCCTAATCAAGCACGGAACGAACTGCGTATCGATCTCCGGCCTCTGGGTGTAATTGAGTCGACCTCCCAGCCGAGGATCATCAACGTCCGATGCGCAGGCAATCAACTGTCATACCATCCAGATTACCCCATGACTTTACATAAGTTACATTATCGGTGACTTCTTAATGCAGTGGTCAATCCCATGGATCCTAAATTTCCACCAGTTAGTCTTTGAGTACCAGTATCCTCATAGACCTGCAGTGCGGACGTGCCGAAGTTTGACCCGTGAGCGTCGTGCGATCTATCAGGGTAAATATCTTCATCGAGAAAAAGGTCACGCTGAATGAAACACATTCTTGTGAGTGCATCACGTTGACCCCACGAAAATACTCACAAAATCGCTCAAGCGATCGCCGGCGAGCTCGACGCCCCGGTATTGGCTCCTGCGGATGCTGTTCCCAAGCGTATTCGTGAGGCGGATATCGTTGGTTTCGGGTCCGGAATTTATTGGATGAATTTCCATCCTGAGCTGATCCAGCTTATTCAAAATCTGCCTGATATCACAGGGCGTGCTGCTTTCATTTTCGCCACCAGTGGGCTTCCCGAAACTCCGATAAACCGTTACACGCGCAGACTCAAAAAGCTCCTTGAATCCAAAGGGTTTCGGGTCATGGGCACCTACACTTGCCGCGGCCTAGACACTTGGGGGCCATTCGGGGTGATAGGTGGGGTAAGCAAATACCACCCCAACGCGCAAGACCTAGACCTGGCGATCGAATTCGCCAAAAACCTGAAATTAAGCGTCTAGAGGGCCACTTAACGTAGCGACGAATTACTGCGGTGTGACGAGCTTACTCACTACATACGCATGTTTACCCAGTTGCCGGCCGCGTTCAAAGCCAAGATCCTCAAACAACTCGACCGTAGCGCTGTACAAGAATCTGCCGTGTGCAATCCGTCCATCCGTTACCTCAGGGATCGCTTCAACTAATCCCCCACCAGCGGCCGCAATTTGCGCCAACGCACCTTCTAAACCGACTCTGGCAATGCCTTGGCCGCGGTGTTTCGTGTCAACATAAAAACAGGTGATGCGCAAGTTAGGCCATGGCGGTTGATCTTTGAGATATTCGCGCTTGTGTTTGATCCCTGGCAATTCCTTAGGACTGCCGTACTGGCACCAACCTTGAGCTACGCCGTCGGCGTCAAAGACTAACGCGGCATGCGCTTGATCACTAAATACTCGCTGCCGCTTAGCCTCTCGATGATCAATCCCCTCATGCTTGTTTTCTAGATGGAATCCGATGCACCAGCAACCGCCAAAGATGCCGTTATTACGCTCAACCAGTTCTGCGAATGCATCCCAGCTAGCAGAATCGAGTGGCGCACTCCGGTACCCAGCCAACGCCGCCACCTCATATCCCCTTGGTGATTGAATCAAGCATCTGAGCTAACGCTAAAGGTTGGCTAAACATCGGCCAATGCCCTGACTCAATGTTGATATAAGAAAGGTTTTGCGCCTTAGCCAGCTCTGGAACATCGCCAGATTTGACCCATTCCATTGCCTGCGCGGGTGAAAATTCCGGGCACAGCACATAAGGTTGGCACATCGAACCGGCGGGGGTCCTCCAGCTGTACGACTCCCCTGGCAACGGCTTCTGGGATGGGGATTGCCGCCGCCGTCATCTGCGCCCTGGTCTCAGCGTCAAGGTCGGCAGAATCCGGGCCTTCAAATTGCTGCCACCCTGGAAATAGCATCTCGCCATTCCTCATCTCGAAAAAATCAGCATAGAGCTCCGCATCATCACTGGGAAAACCGCCAATCAACACCGTTGCAGCCACCTTCTCCGGCCTGGCATCAGCAGCAATCCAGGCTAGCGTACAAGCTGCCGAGTGGCCTACCACCAACGGTTTTCCCTTCGCCGCATCAACAGCAGAAATCACCGCGGCCCGCTGGTCGGCAAAGGTCGCCGTTACCTGGCCGTCCCCCTGCCCCGGCAACGTTAACGGGGTCACCCGATGGCCCCACTTTTCCAACTCGGGCACGACGTCGCGCCAAGCCGAAGCGTCCAACCACAATCCAGCGATAAGTATGATTTCCACTGCCACTCCTTAGTCTTCCAGGACTCGCCACAACAGCGCGCCGATTAGTCCTACTGTTGTGTAACTTCTGCCGATCTGGTGAGCGTAACTTTGATACAGGACAATACACTTCCGCTTTGAAAGATTCTGTTCTAATCTGATGCGATGAATCCTGAATCGAGCCCCACGGCTAGAGCGCTTCAGGCGCTTGAGATTCTCCGAAGCCGTCCTGGTACCACCGCTGAAGAACTCGGCACGCGACTTGGCGTTACCGATCGGGCAGCAAGAAGATATGTGGCAATACTGCGCGAAGCAGGAATACCAGTGGAATCAATCCGCGGCGCCCATGGCGGGTATCGACTTGGTCATGGCGTGCGCCTCTCCCCCGTCAGTTTCACCGAAACTGAATCCTTGCGCTTAGTCATGGCAGTACTCGGCGGGAAAACGACTTCACAAAGCAGCGAAGACCTCCTAGATTCGGCGCTGAGCAAAGTAATCAGAGTGTTGCCCGACGCCGTCGCGCAGCAAGCGAGGACAATCCGCGAATACGCGGCCACAGTGCCAGATAGTCACCTATCCCCGCCTGAGCCGTCCGTGGCAAGCACCCTAGTTACCGCAATTGCTGGCAAAGTCTCAGTATTGTTGAATTACCGTAACGCCGGCGGCAAAGAGTCAACTGTTGAAGTTGATCCTTGGGCGGTCATCGTCCGATTTCATTACTGGTACTTGCTTGGATACTCTCATCAAGCAGCAGCCATTCGCACCTATCGCCTTGACCGGATAGGCGGCGTTCGCCCAACGAACGCCAGCTTCCAACCGCCCGAAGACTTGGATCCGGTGGCTTCCTTGGAAGAAAATCTTGGCCAAGGCTGGAAATTTCAGACCCGAGTAATCTTTAATGAGCCCTTTGCGTCGGTAAAGCCTTGGATAAGTCCCACCATGGGCACGTTGACCGCTTTAGGCGAAGGTTGCGTCCTAGTTGGCAGCACGAGTAATCCTGCGATGTACGTTCGGGAACGTTTGGCCGTCCTGCCTTTTAGCTTCCGCATCGAAGACAGTCCCGAGCTTCTTGCTGAAGTTTCAGCATTAGCCCAGCGATTCAATCAGGCCTTAGCAGCCAGCATCTGATTCACACTCCCCTAAGCAATTCGTATGTATCTCGCAGAGATTTAGTCTTGACAGCACAGAATTTCGACGTAGATTAGCAGGTAACTTAATCGGTTTAGCCGGTAAGCGTCTTACGCCCCTTCAAAGAAAGAGTTTCAATGACGAAACAGCCCATCGGAAGAAGAACCCTGCTGTCGCTGCTCGGCGCCACCGCAGCGGTAGCCGCTACTGGAGTTGCCGCAGTTAGCCCGGCGGTGGCAGCTACCACCGCGAAGGCTGCCAAATCTGGTCCAACCAGCGTGGTGTATATCGAAGTTAACAGCAACAGCATGCTCAATGCTGGGAAATACACACTCAGCACTGGTGGCGCTCAGGTGTTCGATATTGCGGTCATTTTTGCAGCCAATATTAACTACGACACCAGCACCAATAGTGCCTACCTGCATTTCAACGATCAGGTCACCGCAGTCCTCAATGATGCGGAGAACCAGATCAAGCCGTTGCAAGACAAGGGCATCAAGGTTTTGCTTTCGGTATTGGGCACTCATCAGGGTGCAGGCTTTACCAATTTTCCGGACAAAGCGTCCGCTGAGGCATTTGCCGCTGAGCTTTCCAATGCGGTCACCCAGTACGGCTTAGACGGCATTGACTTCGATGACGAATACACCGAATACGGCAACAACGGCACCGGCGATCCGAACGATAGTTCTTTCTACTATTTAGTCACCGCATTGCGCCACAAACTGGGTAGCAGCAAACTGATCACACTGTATGACATTGGTCCGTCAGCTGAACGAATGAGCTACAACGGAAATAGCATCGCGGATACCTTCAACTACTCTTGGAATCCCTATTATGGAACCTGGTCTGACCCCCGTGGACCCAGCTCCAAATCCAAGCGCTCCCCCGCCGCGGTCCAGATCAATTCGACCAGCAGTTCAACAGCTGCCAGCTATCTAAGCGCACAGTTGACGAAGGCTATGGCGTCTATCTGACCTATGATCTCAAAGCAGGAGACTCAAGCAGCTACATCTCCTCGTTTACCAAGAACCTCTACGGCAGCACGGCGAAGTACACCGCCTAATTTTGCACCACCATCACGAAGCCAGTGTTGCCCCGAACCTCGACGGCAGCACTGGCTTCGTTGTTGACTCAACTGCCTACGTAGGCTGCAAGATGTTCGCCAGTCAGGGTCGAATGAGCCGCCACCAACTCGCTAGTCGTTCCTTCAAAAACGATCTTTCCGCCATCATAGCCGGCCCCTGGACCAAGGTCAATAATCCAATCAGCATGCGCCATCACCGCTTGATGATGTTCAATCACAATGACCGACTTTCCAGATTCAACAAGTCTGTCAAGCAGTCCCAAAAGCTGTTCGACGTCGGCAAGGTGAAGACCAGTGGTCGGCTCATCGAGAACCAGAACGCCACCCTTCTCCCCCATGTGCGTGGCCAATTTCAGCCGTTGCCGCTCACCGCCAGAAAGCTTCGTCAGCGGTTGGCCAAGCGTTATGTAGCCAAGACCCACGTCGGCCAGCCGAAGCAAGATGGCATGTGCAGCGGCGATTTTTGCTTCGCCAGTAGCAAAGAATTCGACGGCGTCGGCAACAGACATCGACAACACCTCACTAATGTCCCGACCTCCGAGGTCATAGTCGAGCACTGCTGCTTGAAACCGTTTGCCTTCACACACCTCGCACGTGGTGGCCACCCCGGCCATAATGGCCAAATCCAAATAGGTAACGCCAGCGCCGTTGCAATTGGGGCAGGCACCCTCCGAATTGGAACTGAACAAAGCTGGTTTGACGCCGTTAGCCTTCGCGAATGCCTTACGAATCGGTTCTAGCATTCCGGTATAGGTAGCCGGTTTGCTGCGTCTGGAACCTTTGATCGCGCCTTGATCAATCGAGACAATGCCTTCTCGATTAGATACGGAACCGTGAATAAGCGAGCTCTTACCTGAGCCAGCCACGCCGGTCAGCACGGTCAAAATGCCAAGCGGAATATCGACGTCCACCTCTTGCAGGTTGTTCGCAGAAGCGCCACGTATTTCTAGCTTTCCGCTCGCCTTGCGTACCTCGCTTTTGAGCGTAGCCCGGTCGCAAAGATGCCGGCCGGTCAGTGTGTCACTCTTTTTGAGGTCCGCCAGAGTTCCTTCAAAGACAAGTTCCCCGCCCGCCGTCCCCGCGCCAGGGCCAAGATCAACCACGTGATCAGCGATCGCGATCGTTTCCGGCTTATGTTCCACCACCAGAACGGTGTTTCCCTTATCGCGGAGTCTCAATAGCAGACCGTTCATCCGCTGAAGGTCGTGTGGGTGTAAGCCGATGGTCGGTTCATCAAAAACATTAGGTGACGTCCGTGAGCGAAGATCCCAGATGTCTGATCATCTTCACCCGTTGAGCTTCGCCACCGGAGAGCGAGCCCGATGCGCGGTCGAGCGAAAGGTAGCCAAGGCCGATCTCAACACATGAGTCCAAAGTTTCACCTAGGGCGGCGAGTAGCGGAGCCATAGATGCTTCTTTAAGCCCGTTAACCCAGGGCGCCAAGTCGCTAATTTGCATCGCGCACGCTTCAGCAATGTTGAGGCCATCCACCTTTGAAGACCTTGCGCCCTCATTGAGTCTGGTGCCGCCGCATTCTGGACAGGCAGTAAAAGTTGCCGCGCGATCTACGAATGCGCGAATATGCGGTTGGAGCGCATCCACATCTTTGGACAAAAAACGACTTTTGAATTGACGGTATCAGTCCGGAATAAGTCAGATTGATGCCATCGACTTTGATCTTGGTCGGCTCTTTGTAAAGCAGATCTGCCAGTTCAGTCTTATTGAATTTCTTGATCGGCTTGTCCGGATAAAAGAAGCCACTCCCCCGGAAGATCCGGCCGTACCAACCATCCATGCTGTAGCCAGGAATAGTGATAGCGCTCTGATTGAGCGACAAATTTTCGTCGTACAAAGCGGTCAGATCAATATCGTTGACCTTACCCATGCCTTCGCAGCGTGGGCGCATTCCGCCGGTGATGTTGAAACTACGTCGCTCTTTGACGGTCTTACCACCGCGCTCCATCGTGACCGCACCGGCACCGCTAATAGACGCCACGTTAGAGGAGAAAGCCTGCGGCGACCCAATATGCGGTTGACCTAAGCGACTGAAAATAATACGTAGCATCGCATTAACATCGGTCACGGTACCAACGGTCGAGCGGGGATTTGCACCCATACGTTCTTGATCAACGATGATCGCAGTAGTCAATCCGTCGAGCAGATCAACATCCGGTCGAGCCATATTCGGCATGAAACCTTGCACAAAAGCGCTGTACGTTTCGTTGATCATCCGCTGTGACTCTGCGGCAATCGTGCCAAAGACTAGTGAGCTCTTGCCAGAGCCCGAAACCCCGGTAAACACGGTCAGCCGACGTTTTGGAATCTCCACACTGACATTCTTGAGATTGTTTTCGCGCGCACCTTGTACGCGAATTAGGTCGTGGCTGTCAGCATCGTACAGCTCGGGCGACTGCGTCGCGGTATTAGTGGCCTTACTGATGGTCTCTCCATCCGTAACGCAGCGGTCGTCCTGCGGCATAGCTTGCTTTCCATCTTATCCAAGCCAAAAGCGCAACTCATGGCCAACGTCGTGCCCTGTTTAGCGCTTTTGCTGAATGCGAAGCAAGTTTCCTGCTGGATCACGTACCGCAAAGTCCCGGACGCCGTACTGCTGCTCGATGGGTTCTTGGACGATTTCAGCATCGCTCGCCTGAATTCGCTCAAAGGTGGCATCTAAATCGTCTGTAGCCAGGAGCACACGTGCGTAGCTGCCTTTTGCCATCATTTCGACGACAAAACGGCGTTCCTCATCGGTGATACCAGGGTCGGCCGCCGGCGGTTCTAAAACGATGGCGGTATCGGGCTGATCGGCGGGACCGACGGTGATCCATCGCATTCCGCCGTATCCGACGTCGTCACGAACTTCAAAACCTAGTAAGTCGCGGTAGAAAGCTAAAGTCGCATCCGCGTCATTGTGTGGGAGGAAACTGGAGTGAATTGAAATGTTCATGGCAGTCAGTCTAGGCCGAGCTCAGCAACCGACGCTTCTCGATTCCTGATCGGTCTTGTGACCTGTGTGGCCACACAAGCTGGTAAGCCTTGAATATCCAGATCAGGCTGGTTTCGATAGCTACTTGGCGAGATACCAACGAGCTCTGTGAACCGCGTACTAAAGGTACCAAGTGATGAACAGCCGACGGTGAAGCAGACTTCGGTGACGCTCAGGTCTCCCCTGCGCAATAGCGCCATTGCGCGCTCAATTCGCCGGGTCATCAGATACGCATAGGGCGGTTCGCCGTAGGCAAGTTTGAACTGCCTGCTGAGGTGGCCGGCAGAAATATTTACTCCCCGGGCTAATGCCTCAACGTCCAGCGGTTGCGCATATTCGCGATCTATCCGATCACGAACTCTGCGCAAAAATGCCAGGTCACGTAAATACTGTTCCTCAGTTGGCCTGTTGGTCACCTGCGTGATGCTTTCACCCCGGAGCGCTGTTGTCCAGTAGCTGTTGTCCAGCTTCTGGGCAGTAAAAAAGGGCGGGTGTTGCGGAAACAATCCACAACACCCGCTCTTAGCGGCTTATCACCGCCATTATTGTTTTAGAACGCTATGACTAGCTCCGACACGGGCGTCGGAAGACCATCAAGAGCAGCCCACCAATAATCAATAGACCGCCACCGGCCGCAATGAGCCCAATGGTGCCATTGACGCCGGTGTCCGGAAGATCACCGTTCGGAGCTGTCTTCGTGTAACCAAAGTTATTAGCTCCCGCAGTCTGGTTAGCAACCACGGTGATTTTGCCGGCGGCTTCCTTGAAGTTCAGACCCGCGGGCGGATTCTCAACACTCACGGTGTAGCCCTCGCCTACCGGAATGCCGGTGAAAGTTTAGGCGCCGTTGGCGTCAGTCACCGTCCTAGCAATTTCGTTGCCGTTGGCATCTTTCAACACCACGGTCACGCCGGGGAATCCTGGCTCGTTTGGATCTTGCTTACCGTTTCCGTTGGTGTCGTTGTAGATGACGCCAGCAATATTTCCAACGGCGAGCAAGCCGGCATCAATACGAGGGTTGTTCTCCCCCCCGCAGCAAGCGTCACCACGCCGCTGCGACCAATGGTCACATCAGCCTTGGAGTCGTTCGACGCGGCCGGATCAGTACCCTGCTTCGAGAACACCAAACCAGCAGGCTTGACGAATTCGACGATGTAGCTGCCGGGCAGCAGATCTGTGAAGGTGTATTTACCGTTGGCGTCAGTAACCGTAGTTAATGGCTTGCCATCGGCACCAAGGACGGGCTTGCCGTCCTTGTCTAGCAGATTCACGGTAACCCCAGCGATGCCGCTTTCATTCGGATCTTGAATGCCGTTGCCATTCTTATCGCCAAAGACAAAGTCTCCCAAAGTCGCCAACGGGATCAGCCCGGCGTCGACCGTGTTGTTCGTCTCGCCAGCCTTGACCGTTACCGGATCGGACTTGCCTGTCTTGGGGTCAGCATTGGAGTCTTTATCCGCGGCAGGATCGGTACCCTTCGGTGAGAAAGCGGTTCCTGCAGGTTTGACGAATTCCACCGTGTAGGTGCCGGGCAGCAGGTTGCCGAAGCTGTACTTGCCGGCCTTATCGGTCGTCGCGGTAGGGATCAGATTACCGAATTGATCCTTTGCCGGATTCCCGTCCTTGTCCAACAGGTTCACGGTAACGCCGGGGGTGCCTGGCTCGTTATCGCCCTGCTTGCCGTCGCCATTGTTATCCGTGAACACCGTGTCACCAATGGTGGCTGGCTTCGGCAAGATACCAGCGTCAATGGTGTTATTGGTTTCGCCCGCCTTCAGCGTGACCTGTGCGGTCTTGCCGTCGGTTCCGGTATTTGAATCGGTGTTTGACGCCGGATCAGTACCCTGCTTGGTGAAGCTCTGACCAGCGGACACTGTTACCTGAACCGTGTAGCTGCCAGGCAGCAAGCCAGCGAAGCTGTACTTGCCATTGGCGTCGGTCGTGACAGGCGGAACCGGCTTGCCGAACTGATCGTTAGCGGGCTTGCCGTCCTTGTCCAGCAGCGTCACCGTCACGCCAGCCAAACCAGGTTCACCAGCGTCCTGGATACCATTACCATTGGTGTCTTCGAAGACGAAGTCGCCCAGAGCAGCAGGCAACGGCAAAATACCAGCGTCAATCGTATTGTTGGTATCGCCCGCCTTGACCGTCACCTTGTCTGACTTGCCAGTGGCTTGATCAGCATTGGAATCTTTATCCGCTGCCGGGTCGGTTCCCTTGTTGGTGAAGCTTTGCCCGTCAGGTTTGTTGAAGTTGACGATGTAATCGCCAGCAGGCAAATTAGTGAAGCTGTATTTGCCATCCTGATCCGTTGATGCTTCCGGAACGGGGTTACCCAGCAAATCAGTCGCTGGGGTGCCGTCGGCCTTGGTCAAGGTCACTTTGAGACCAGCAATGCCGGGCTCGCCGTCGTCCTGCTTACCGTTACCTTTGCTGTCCTCAAAGACCGTGTCACCAATGGTCGCAGGTTTGGGTAGAATGCCAGCGTCAATGCTGTTGTTGGTCTCGCCAGCTTTCAGCGTGACCGGCGCAGTCTTGCCATCGCTACCAGCGTTAGAGTCGGTGCCATTGGCCGGATCGGTACCCTGTGTGGTGAAGGCTTGACCCTCGGGTCCAATGAACTGAACTACATAATCGCCAGGCAAGAGATTAGTAAAGGCGTACATACCGTTAGCATAGGTTGTGGTGGTCAGTGGCTGACCATCCGAACCGTTGACCGGCTTGCCGTCTTTATCTAACAAATTGACCTTGACGCCCGCAATACCAGGTTCGCCAGCATCCTGGATGCCGTTGCCATTGGTGTCTTCGAAGACGAAGTCGCCCAGAGCAGCAGGCAACGGCAAAATACCAGCGTCAATCGTGTTGTTGGTATCCCCCGCCTTGACCGTCACCGGATCAGTCTTACCGGTAGCCGGGTCAACGTTCGAGTCCTTGTCCGCTGCTGGATCGGTGCCCTTGGTCGTGAACTTCTGACCATTCGGAGCAACAAATTCAACCGTGTACGTTCCGGGTAGTAGATCCGTGAAGGTGTGAACCGGTAACGGTTCATCCTTCTTGTTCGAAGAAATGGTTCGTTTTGGTGTTGGTAAAGACTCCACGACTGGTTCCGTTTTCGAGGCCGAAACAGTCGCGGGGTCTTCCTTTTTTCTCACACCCGGCGGGCTTCCCCGCCCCGCCGAGGAGCCTTCACAGGCCTTCCGGCCTGTGAAAACACTGTACCTATTTTCTGGGCCACTATTTTCCGTGCGCATCATCGTAAGAATCCTTTCCTTGGATTGTGGATATTTCAAACCGGTTTTCGACCGGAACCCACACCACAGAAGCGATCCAGGTGCCACCGGAATCAGATGGATAAGCAAACGCGACCACCGAACCGGCAAAACCTCCGTCCGCTTCCTTACGACACAATAAAGTCCGTTTTCTGCAGCGACCCCTCGATAGGGCATATTTGGTCACCCCGTCGAGCGAAAACGCAGAACAGCAGCAACTTCGTTTCATTGATGCTGCAATCGCGGCCGGTGTTCAACACATAGTCTTGCTCTCTCAGCTAGGCGCCGACGTCGATTCTCCCGTTCGCTTTCTTCGCTACCACGCAGTGGTCGAGCAGCGACTTGAACAGTTAGGTATTGGCTATACCTTTCTGCGCCCTAATCTGTTTTTCAAGGCTTGTTTGCATTCAAAGAAGGTATTGCTGCGACCGGTAATTTCGCAGCCCCGATTGGGAATACTCGAGTGAGCGCTATTGATGTCCGAGATATTGGTGACGTCGCTGCTGCCGTTCTGACCCAATCAGGGCACCTTGGCAAGACCTACACGTTGACCGGGCCAGATTCGCTAACTCACCAAGACATTGCAACATCCTTGACGCGAGCAACTCGTTCCCAGATTACTTTTAGCGATGTTGAACCGGCTCAATTTGGCCAATATTTGCAAGGCATTCTGCCGAGTTGGCAGCTCGACGGATTACTTGAAGATTATGCGCACTACCGTCGCGGCGAGGCGGCTCGAACTACCAACACCGTCACTGAGATAACCGGAAAGACTGGCCGTTCTTTTGACGAATTTGCGACCGAATTTTCCGCCGAGTTTGTCGGCTATTGATTCGCCTAGTCATTGTCTGTAGGTGTAGAAACCCTCTCCGGTCGCTACGCCGAGCTTCCCTTGGCCGATGTATTTGGCTTTGATTTGGCGAGCGAATTTTTGCATTTTGGCATCTTTGCTCGAGGAAGTGATGTTGTAGAACGTAGTCAGACCCACAATGTCTTGAATTTGGAACGGGCCTCGCGGTGAGCCTGTTCCTAGGCGCCAGGTCTTGTCGATCATGTCGGGACTGGCGATCTCATCGACATAGAGAGCAGATGAAGCGGCTAATAGCGGTACTAGCAATGAGTTGAGTAAGTAGCCGGCCTGTTCCTTTTTCAGCTCAATTGGCACCATGCCAATATCTTGAGCGAACTGCACTACCGTTGCGTAGACCTCTGGTGAGGTTTGCGCTGTGCCCATTATTTCAGCGGTGTTTTGCGCCCAAATATGATTGGCAAAATGTAAAGCAAGGAATTTCTCCGGACGTCCGGTGTGCGGTGCCATTGCGCTAGGTAGCAGCGTTGACGAATTGGTAGCGAAGATGGTTTTAGCTGGTGCGATTGCGCTGAGCTGCTGGAAGATTCCATTTTTGACTTCAATATTTTCCGGCGCTGCCTCAATAACTAGATCAGCGTTGTGGACAGCTTCGGCTAAATCTACCGAGTAACTTAGCCGCCCCAACGCACCATCAACTTTTGCATCGTCCGCTCCTGACACCTGATTGCGATAAGTGGTGGCCAGCGCCGCAAATCGGATTTTCGCCTGCTCAATTGCTTCTTCATCGACGTCGAAAGCAACCACGTCGAAGCCGCTAAAGGCTGTTTGGAAAGCAATTTGCGAGCCCAAGACTCCAGTTCCAATGACAGTTACATACTTCATAAGCCAGCTCCTCGGTCAGATGTAAAACCAATCAATGTTGTCCAGAATGCTACTAGTGCTCAATGAAGTAACCCGCTTAGGTACGCTGATTCTAGGCATCAACTGCCCTGACACAATCTACCCCTGATAGCTAGGGATTCGACAGCAGAGGAATGCAATGTTTTCTGGCTTATGCGGTTTTCCGATCACACCGGTCCGGGCGCAGGAAATTGATCACCCAACGCTAGGGCTGCTGGTTAGCCGAATTGTTTCTTCAGGAGCTAGCTCGCTGGGCATTCTCGGTTCGACTGGTGGTTATGCCTATTTATCTCGCCAAGAACGCACTGAAATTATTCGAACGGCGGCCGAGTTTGCCGTTGGCACGCCAATCCTGGCTGGTATCGGTGCATTGACCACCGATGAGGTTTTACGGTTGGCCGACGACGCTCAAGGCGCTGGTCCCGCTGGCGTGCTACTAGCGCCCCTTGGCTACCATAAGCTCACGCCAGATGAAGTATTTGGTTTATACCAGGACGTCACCGGCGAGTTATCCGTACCTCTTTGCGTTTACGACAATCCAGCCACCACGGGGTTTAGTTTCAGCGATGATTTGTATGCACGTATCGCAGAATTACCTCGGGTTGCTGCGATCAAGATTCCACCAGTACCTCTTGATCGCGATACTGCTAGGCACCGGATAAACCAGCTTCGGGAAGGGTTGCCCGAGCAGCTTGCCCTTGGTATTAGCGGTGACGCAAGCGCATCCGTGGCGCTCTCTGTCGGTTGCCAGAGCTGGTTTTCAGTAGTTGGTGGGCTGCTACCGAAGACTGCGATGAATATTCTTACCGCGGCTCAGAACGGTGACTTTCAAAGTAGCCGAGCCCTTTCAAAGCAGCTGGATCCGCTCTGGGACCTGTTCCGCCGTTACGGTAGTTTTCGAGTGATTTCTGCTGCCGCTGAGGTCATGGGCTTAGTTGGAGACTCTTTTATGCCCCGGCCCTTGCTGGGCCTAGATTCGGCAGCGCGCCAAGAAGTAGCTCAGGCGCTTTTGCCATTCAGCAGTTTTGACTCAGTATAAAAGAGCCTTTTCAATATGGATTCTTGCATGGCATGATCTGAGCTGTGCCTAAGGAACCGTATTTTCACTCAGTTGAAACGCTAGCGCTACTTTCCGAGGACCGAGTTGAGACGGCAGCGAAGTTGCTAATTTCGGCCTTTACGCCGCTTTTAGACAAAGCTGCCCCGCACTGCTTTTTACCTGCGCTAACGAAGAATCTAGCGGAGATCTATCGAACACAAACGGGGATTCTCAACGGCGAACCTTCGCGACAGCCGGGTGGCGTTCTGTTCCAGGTGGCGCTTGAATCGGTGCTTATTTGGGAGCAAGCGCGGCTGGCTAGCAGAGGGGCCTTTTCTGAGTGGACTCCTATTGTCTTGCTACTTCCAGGTGAGCAAATTCTTCGCAGCGCTGAACCGCACCGGAGGCTGTTGGAAATTCTTAACTAAGTTCCCGATGATCGGCTAAGACCTCATCGATGATTAGGAATGACCGAGCAACTTCGCGGTTATCCGTGCCTGGCATCTCTGCGGCCACAATTGCCGCTTTCCATCAAGTCCACCCTCTACCCCGAGCCCAGGTCTGTGCGTCAACTTTATAACCAGGCCGGAAGGCAGCACGGGCGTCCCCTTCAAAATCAGTCCAAGCAATAGCAAGATCACATGCTGGGTCGCCAATGCCGGAGGTGCCAAAGTCGATAACTGCACTGAGCTCGCCATCTTTGACGTGTAGGTTTCCCAGCGAAACATCGCCGTGAAACCAGACTGGAGCGCCCCGCCAGCTCGAGGCGAGAGCCATTTCCCACACCGACGTCGCTAAGGGGACGTCTATTATGCCGGCCAATTTGGACAGCGATTCTCGAGTTCGCTTGTCGTAGACCGAAAGACTTCCGCCACGGTAGAAGTTGTGTTGGCCCGGTAACGGTCCGCCGGTGGCGTCCGCATTTCCTAGCCCAGTAAGAAACTCCGCTAGCGACGTCGCGAACTCCGGAAGGTTGTTGATTCTGCCTTCTCTTGCGCTGTCGCCAGGTAGCCAAGTGTAAACTGCCCAATTCCAAGGAAAGGATTCGGTTGGCCGGCCCAGCGCAAGCTGGCTTGGGATGGGCAGCGGCAACGTTGGCGCAAGTTTTGCCAACCAAGTTTCTTCCTTCAGCACCTGCTCCGCTTACTCTACAGCGCTTGGTAACCGCACCAACATGGAATCGCCAAGGTGAAATGTTCGATGATCCCAGCCGCTGAACTCAACTGGCGCTATTTGCTGTCCGGACCAGTTCGGAAATTGTGCGTCGACTAATTTCCGGACCAGATCAGCGTCAACGGGAACAGGCGTCTTCATAGTTGAGGATCGCTCCTGGCCGAATCGCTCCCTCGAGGCTAGGGGAATGAGTGGCTTTTCAGCGCGCACTTTGAGTTGCTGTACCGCCCAGGTGTTGCCGTCTGGGTCCGCGAAGCCGAAGAAGGTGCCGCCGTCGTCGGGGCTAAAGACTGTGAGCTCACTTGCCTCGACGCCGCGCGAGAGCAGTTCATCGCGTGCAGCCTGGGCGTCAGCCACCACCAGCTGCAATCCGCGCATCGAACCGGGTGCCATTTCACTTTGAGCAGGTAGATCACCAATGACTATCGAACACCCTGATCCGGGCGGCGTCAGTTGAACCACGTGCATATGCTCGTTTTTGGTGTCGTGATCGAGGACAAAACCGACTTGGTCACGATAAAAGGCCACCGCGCGGCCAATATCGCTGACGGGAAGAACAACTACTTCTAACGTCCAATCCATGAGGAGCTCCTTTGCTGGATCCGATTAACTCTTGTATGCCAGAACAATCATTTCTTTACTTGAATCCGCGAGGTAAGGGCTTTCATCCCAGTCCCCTACCCAATCCACTCGGGCGAAGCCAGCTTCCTCTAGTAGCTAAGCCAGCCGTGCTGCTGAGATAAAGCGAAAAGTCGCACGTTCAACAATCTCGGCGCCATCAGAATCAAATTTAGTGCGGCAGCCAAAGTCAACCAGTTCATTATCGACAGAAAAGACGCTGTAGCACTCTTCAATCCGACCGGCGGAAGTTTCTGACACCGAGGGGCTATCTTCGGCGCTGTTCCAGCCCAGCCAAGCTTTAGCTGACGGATTTCGTGACTCAAACATAAATTTTCCCTGAGCCGTCAATCGACTGCTTATCGCGCAAAGCGTCTCTAAAATCGCGGCATCTGAGATCAAACACTGGAATGCGTGTCCCATCATGACAGCGCTATCAAACGGACCATCGGGAAGCACTTTGGCGATACCAGAGAGCCAGCTGACAGCATCGGCCCCCGGACGGTTCCTCGCAAAATCCAACATGGCGTTTGATGGATCCAGCCCGATAACTCGATGCCCCGCTTCGGCTAGTCGAACGGCAAAGGCGCCAGTGCCGCAACCAATATCGGCAACGTATTGCGGTGATTTTGGTAGCTGAGAAAAATAAAAGTCATGATCCCACCGCCCACCATTGAGATCGTCGTAGATCGCCACCAGCCGGGGTTCGTCCTCTGTGTAGTCAGCCAAGCAGCCACTCCAAGGTCAGGATGTACATTCCATCATCGGCGCTTCGATCTCTGCCAATCATAGTAGCGCTGTGCGCAAAATTGAAGCTTCCAGCCCTATCGTCCAAATTGCGGTCTCGGCAGCACTGGCAGGGAAACTAGAGAATACCGCCGGCAGAGCCCTCTTCGGCCGATTCCGGTTGTTCCGCGCTCTTCTCTGAGAGCTCCGAGCGCACCTTGCTAAACAGCACCGCCCAGACCGCAAGACCCGCTAAAGCAGGCACTGTCCAGAAAAGCCACATGTTCAAAAGGAACCCTAATGCAGTGCTAAGTACCATTACCGGAATCATGACAAGCACTCCGGTCACAAGCGAAGCGTCCACCGCGATAGCGCGTTCGGGCGTCATTGTCTCTCCGAAATTTTCGCTGCTCATACCTTCGACGGTAGCAAGCGTGAAGAACAAATCTTGGTTGATTCACCTGCCTCCTAGGAAAGCGCAACCGGTTCGTTACTCAATTCCTCATTTCATGCAAATAGGTGTGTTCTAGATCGCATTGATCGGGAGTGATCGAAGCATAGACTCCTGATATGGGCAATGTTGCAGATAATATCGTGGCCACTCTTGAAGCTAGCGGAGTCCAGCGAGTTTACGGTCTTCCCGGTGACTCGCTCAATGGATTTACTGATGCGCTCCGAGAATCAAAGGTGATCGACTGGGTGCACGTGCGGCATGAAGAAGCGGCGGCATTCGCGGCGGCCGCGGAAGCCACGTTTAACGGGTAATCTGGCCGTCTGCGCTGGTAGTTGCGGACCGGGAAACTTGCACTTGATCAATGGGCTTTTCGATGCGCAGCGTTCGCGGGTTCCGGTCTTAGCTATCGCGGCACATATTCCAAGCTCCGAAATTGGCAGTAACTATTTTCAAGAAACTCATCCCCAAGAGCTTTTTCGAGAATGCAGTGTTTACGTTGAACATGTCTCAACTCCCGAGCAAATGCCTCGTGTACTCAATATTGCGATCCGTACCGCGCTGGAAAAACGCGGGGTGGCGGTCATCGTCATTTCTGGGGATGTGGCACTTGCCCAAGCTGCCTCAGAAGCAGTGAGCAACATCCAGGCAACAGTCTCTGAGACCGTTCCGGCGCCGGCTGAACTCGATCGGGCGGCGACCTTGCTCAAGAGGGCAGAAAAGATCACTATTCTGGCTGGCGCTGGCGCCCAGGGTGCGCACGCCGAGCTGGTCGCTTTAGCTGAGGCGCTTCAGGCTCCGATTGTGCACGCGTTGCGGGGTAAAGAGTTCATCGAGTACCAAAATCCTTTCGACGTGGGGATGACCGGTTTGCTTGGATTTGCCTCCGGATACTGTGCCATGGAAGCTTGCGACACGCTCTTAGTGCTCGGGTCAGACTTTCCCTACCCGGATAAGGCAACAAAAATTCAGCTGGATATTCGCGGCGAAAACCTGGGCCGTAGAACGGCAATCGACTTGGGCCTGGTTGGCGGAGTCAAGGAAAGTATCCGGGAACTTCTCCCCCGACTTAGTGCCCGAAAGCCGGGTAAACATCTCCAAGCCTCGCTGGAGCATTATGCAAAGACTCGCAAAAAACTCGACGATCTGGCCATGCCGCGCAAAGACGGCCAGCCGATTCATCCGCAGTATCTAGCCAGACTGATCGATCAGCTTGCCGACGACGACGCCGTCCTGATTCCGGACGTCGGCTCACCGGTTGTTTGGGCTGCTCAGTATTTGACCATGAACGGTAAGAGACGAATGATTGGGTCCTTCAGTCATGGCTCGATGGCGAATGCGTTATCGCATGGTATCGGCGCTCAAGCCTCGCACCCGAAGCGTCAGGTAGTTGCGTTAGCTGGCGATGGTGGGTTGGCGATGCTCTTGGGTGAATTGATTACGCTCACTCAAAATAAGCTGCCCGTTAAAGTTGTGGTCTTCAATAACTCCTCGCTCAACTTCGTCGAGCTCGAGATGAAGGCCGCTGGCTTTGTTACTTTTGGCACGGATTTGGTCAATCCAGACTTCGCCGCGGTAGCTGAAGCTATGGGGATCAAAGGATTTAGCGTACAGAACTCTTCTCAGCTGGAATCCGCTTTAAGCGAGGCATTTGCTCATCCAGGACCGGCATTAGTTGATGTGCGCACCGAACGGCAGGAGCTATCTGTTCCACCCTCGATCACGGTAGAACAAGCCAAAGTTTTTGCACTATATGCCCTGCGTACGGTGATGTCAGGTAGAGGCGATGAGCTGATTGACCTGGTCAAGAGCGATGCACGGCAAATTCTCTAGTGAAGAAGTACATCCTGTTCGATCATGACGGCGTGCTGGTGGACACCGAATTTTGGTACTTCTAAGGCTGCCGAAATGGCGTTGCGCGAGATTGGCCTAAATCTGGACCAAGAAAAGTATCTTTATGGACATGAGCCTAGGCCTCGGCAGCTGGGTTCAAGCCAAGGCTGCCGGTGTTGATGTGGAAACCATCGACAAGCTACGGATAGCTCGTGACACCAATTACCAACAATATCTTCGCACCGAGCAGATCGAGATTCACGGGGTACTTGATGCCCTCCCTGAGTTATCTCGACACGTCAGGATAGCGATTGTCACTACATCGAAGCGCGCCGATTTCGAACTCATTCATGAACGACGGCGGATCAGGGACTTCATGGAGTTTGTCCTGGTACGCGAAGACTACAAACTGGCCAAACCCCAACCAGATCCGTACCTTGCCGGACTAAGCCGCTTTGGCGCATCTCGCGATGAGACCTTGGTGGTGGAAGACTCTGCTCGTGGATTGCGCTCGGCCATCGCTGCTGGACTAGATTGCGTGATTGTGCATAACGAATTCACCAGCTCTCATGACTTTTCCGAGGCAAATGCTCGAATCCAATTACTTTCGGAGTTGAATGATCTGGTACTAAATTGGCATCCATGAGTTTCATCGGAAAGATGTTTCGACCATTGCGAGCCGGTCAAAAGTACAGTTTCTGGCAGCGGTCCGCTTTTAACGCTCCGGAGACTCTGGTGCTATCAAGCTCCGAGTTCGACGCAAACGCAGCCCACTTACTGAAGCACGCAGGCAAGGGACTGGGAGAAAATATTTCGCCACAGTTGAGCATCGAAAATATCCTTCCTTCAAGCATCGGCGTTCTGCTATTGCTCGAGGATTCTGATGTTCCGCTACCCAGGCCAATCGTTCACACCGTGGCTATTTTCAATGCCGAACTGATCGTGAACGGCACCGTAACGCTGGCCGCGGGTGCACTCACAGAGAACACCCTCATGCCGGCAAGTTTTGGCAGACGAGGTTACGAGGGGCCACACCCGATTGCTGGGCATGGCCCGCACCACTACGAATTCAGTGCGTATGCGTTTTCGGCTGATGATGCGGCCGCGTTCCGCATCAAATCGCTTAAAGCGCTGAAGTCGCTGCCCAGTGGAAAAATCCTCGCGCGAGGCAGGCTCGTGGGATCTTTCGAACAAAAATAATGAGCTGATCTCTGCTTTGCCCAGGCAGCAACTATTTTGTTGTAAAGGCTGAATCAAAGGCGGTTTCGCTGGGCGTAATTCTGGCGAGCTGTTTGACCAAAGCCAATGCTTCTGGAGCGCCAATTAGGCGGTCCATACCGGCGTCTTCCCACTCAATGCTGGTAGGTCCGGTGTAACCAATTGAATTCAGCATCCTGAAGACTTTGTCCCAAGGTACATCGCCGTGTCCGGCCGAAACGAAATCCGAGCCCCGGCGCGGGTCGCCCCAGGGAAGTAGCGATCCCATTCGACCGTTACGACCATTCAGTTGTTTGGTGGATTCCTTGACGTGTACGTGATAAATCCGGTCCTGAAAATCATAGAGTAAAGGCCATCGGATCTAGGTATTGCCAGATGAAGTGTCACGGATCAACATTCAGTCCAAAGCCCGGTCGATTGCCAATAGCATCGAGTGTTGCTCGGGTGGTCCAGTAATCAAAGGCAATTTCCGAAGGGTGAACCTCTAGCGCAAAGCGAACACCAACCTCATCAAAGACCTCAATGATCGGATTCCACCGGTCGGCGAAGTCTTGGTACCCGCGTTCGATCATAGAGTCAGGCACTGGAGGGAACATCGCCACAGTTTTCCAAATGGCTGAGCCGGTAAATCCGGTCACCGTCTTTACGCCCAGCCGCGCAGCGGCACGAGCGGTCATCTTTAGCTCCTCTGCTGCACGTTGCCGTACACCCTCCGCCTCGCCGTCGCCCCAAACCCGAGCAGAGACAATACCTTGATGACGCTCATCAATCGGGTCGTCGCAAACAGCTTGCCCGTTCAGGTGGTTTGAGATTGCAAAGACCTGCAGGTTATTTTTCGCCAGAATATCCAGTCGACTTTGCAAATATGCATCGTCTTCAACCGCCCGCCACACATCCAGGTGATCGCCCCAGGAAGCAATCTCTAACCCGTCGAATCCCCATTCTCCGGAGCGGCGGGCAACCTCTTCAAATGGCAAGTCCGCCCACTGGCCTGTAAATAGTGTGGTTGGACGCGCCACAGTATCTCCCGCACTTTCGATAGAATTCGTCTTACTTATGACGCTATACAAGCAGAAGTGCATAGTCAATGAATTCGCTTGCAGCAGCTGCTTTCAATGCCTTTATTGCCTAAGGTATTTTCATGACAACGATCGATACTTACCTGCAAGACCTACCCGCCGATCAACAAGCAGTAGCCGCTTCGCTTGCTGGCCTGCTTAGCAGTAATCTTCCCGACGCCACGGGGCAACTTTGGCACGGTCATCCCGTTTGGCTGCGCGGTAAGGAGCCAATTGCTGGCTTTCAAGCATTTCCGAAATACGTCACACTGATGTTTTGGTAAGGGCAGCAGTTCCAGGATGGTTCTGGCAGGCTAGCGGCATCCGGCTCGGCACAGATGGCAAGTCTAAAGATCGCATCAGACGATCAAATTGATGATGATTTGTTCGTCGGCTGGATCAGCCAGGCTGCCAAGCTATAACAACGTGCGCTCTAGTAGAGCCCATCCAGCCAGCTCTGCCAAGCAGCTTCGTTGGTTGCGGCACCGGGCTCAAACTCATGGACGGTCATACCCACGACTTGGCCGAATGCATTCCGGCCAAAAAACCGATACATCGCTGACGATGTGCGAACACCCGCAAAGTGTTCTGTGGCATAGTCCAGAACGCCGCGAATTTCGCCGATGCCTGGAACGGTAAAGCTAACTTCAGTATCTACAGAGGCGTCAGCGCCAATAGCGGATTCAAGGAGTTGAAACCCTGTCGCGGACTGGGACTCTGCCGGGCCTTGGATGTCTGTGAAGGCAGCCTGCTGACCAGCAAAATGCTTTACATACTGCCCTAGCGTGTGTTGATAAAAGTCAGTGTGCAAGCGAACGCCGTCGTACTGGTTTCCACATTCTGTGTCATCCATTTCTTGTAGGAAGACACCAGCGTGCATATATCGAATCCAGGCTCCACCGTCAGCGGCTGCTTCAATTTGATAGTCCAGGGTGTTAAAAAAGCCGTCTGGACCGTCTACGTGATTGGCAAAATGGTTGGGTGGCTCCCAGGCTGTCACTTCGCTGCCAAACGGACCAGCGCCGCCAAGTTTCGGCTCAACTTCCATCGGCCACAGCCAGCCAGAGTTACCGTTGACTACGGCATCCCAGGCTTGGGCGGGCGTGCCATCAACCCGATTTTCGGTGCGAACTTCAAACTTCCTGCTCATGAGCGTTCTCCCTGTTCCGTTCTGATCGTTTGTGTTGTGCGTACCAAGGCTGCGGAGTTTTCCGCTTCCTTTTTCACGCTGGGATGTATTGCGAGCACGATACGGTGCTTCCGCCCGCTGGCGGCAGCAGGCTCGTGATACTTCTGCATTAATTGGCCGATTTGACTGCTTAGATCTTCGATAAAAGCCGCTCGATCAGCTGCGTTTTTGAAACGAACCTCGCCGTCCAAAGCGAAGGTTGAAAGCTTCTGTTTGGCAGCCGTGGCTCCGGTGATGAGAGTGCCAACGTCACGAATTAGCCTGGCTGCAAGAGCGACTAACCAACGTGCAGAGAGGCGATCTCGCCCCTCGGTGGGATCAGGTGCCAATTCGAGCAATGCCACCGGTGAAATAACGAAGCTGGCGGCATTCGCCTGAAGTAGGCGTTCGGTGACGTTGCCTTTTCGACGTTCTTCAACCAAGCTCACTAAGCCCAAGCCTTCTAGAGTCTTGAGGTGATAGTTGACCTTTTGCCGTGGCAAGCCAAGGCGATTCGCTAGCATCGTCGCAGAAGCCGGTTCGCGCAACGCTGCGAGCAAGGATGACCGAATCGGGTCCAAGGCCGCCTCGGCTGTCGCCGGATCTTCGATAATGCTGAGAGCTTCCATGAGCTAAGATTTACGCCAAAAAATTAATTTGTCAAGCATATTTTATTTGTCGGATGAACTTTTTGCTGTGCCATATCGTTTGATGGGTGGGAGGGAAGCCGATGGGATCAGATCACGCTGAAGTGCAGGAGGAAATGCTCTGTACCCTGCACGGCGCGCATGCGGCCGAACTCGGTCGGTTTGTCAATCGACTAACGGGAGACCATGCCTACGCAGAGGACGTCACGCAGGAAACCCTTTTTCGTGCGTGGCAACGTCCGGCGATCTTAGAACGCCCAGAGGCTGCCGTCAGGGCATGGCTCTTTACCGTGGCAAGAAATCTGGTTGTGGACGATTGGCGAAGTGCCCGACGGCGGCACGAAGTAGGCGCCGAAAGCCCTCCAGAGCAGCATCAAGCCGACGCAACTGATCGCGTATTGGACTCCTGGCTAGTCACCGACGCATTGGCCTGCCTTTCGCTTGAACATCGAGAAGTTCTAGTGCATGGCTACTATCGAGCGCTGTCGGTGCGCGAGATTTCGCAGACTTTAGATATCCCCGAAGGAACTGTGAAATCCAGAATGCACTACGCGTTAAGAGCTAATGAGGCTCGCACTGCAAGAGAGAGGGGTGACCCAATGACCGACCACAACGATTCCTTAGCACAATGGGATGCGGCCTATGTATTAGGTGCCCTCTCCCCCGCAGAACGGCATGAATTTGAGATCCATTTGAGTAGTTGTGCCCGTTGCGCTGCATCAGTAGCAGAACTGGCAGGCATGCCAGGTATTTTGGCGGCATTACCAGCAGCCGCCCAAGCTGAAGCGCTGTTGCGCTCAGAGGCTGAACCAGTGCAGGCCTCAGCAAATGTCTTGCCAATGTTGGCTCGCCGGGCACGAAAGTCTAAGGTTCGACGTCGACTCATGACGGTAGCAGCGGGCATCGCGGTGGCAGCCGCGGCGACGACCGTAACCGTCGTCGCGCTTCCGGCCTCACCCATTTCGCAAGTACAAGCAAATGCGGTTCCGCTTAACTTTTCCGCCATCGATGCGCAGCCCGTTACGGTCTCAGGAAAGGCTCTGCCGGTTAGCTGGGGCACGCAGATTGAATGGCGTTGCAGCTATGCGGCCAGTCAGAGCACCCCCGGATATACCGGCGGTGCATCAACCCCGTTCCAATTGGTCGTTGTGGACCGAAATGGCAAAGAAACTGTCGCGGCTAGTTGGGATTCTTCCGACGGTTCGGTAGTTTCACCGGTAACAACGATTGATACCCCGCTGACAGAGATCTCAAAGATTGAAGTCCGTTGGGCTAATTCTGGCAAGGTCGTGGTATCCGCCAAGCTCTGACGGGAGTACTTTCGCTACGAGTAGGCCGCGATCAAGCAAGTTTAAAACTCTTTCTGCTCTGATCGAAGATAGCCACCGAGCGACTTTCATTGAGTTCGCATGCGATATTGACGTCGTCGGCAAATCCGGCGTCGATCAGTTCGCGCCCGCTGGCCGAAGACTTCACCAGTTCGACCAACTGCGCAGCGAACGATCGATAGCTGTCCAAGGCAACGGCTGCATCGATGCCGAGCGCAATATCTGTGGAGATTGCCTTGATTTCGCTGATCAACATGCCAGCTCCCATCAGGTCTTCAACGGCCGGGCGTAGAGAATCATCTGGCCATCGTTCGCCTGCCGAGATGCAAACGACTTTTCCATGATGTTTTTCGGCCAGCCATTTTGCTATGACGCTTGCGTTTCTCAGGCCGGAAGTCAGTACTTTTATGCCGCGAGCCGCCAAATTTGCGCTTCTCGTCGAGCCATTTGGCGAAGGCAAAACAAGTTTTTGCTGCATCAAAGTACCCGAATCGTGCGAAAAGTGGCTCCGAATCGATAGCGGTGACAAAGTCATTTGGCCGGGAGTACCGCGTCGGGCTGCGTACATGGCATCGTTTTGCGCCGCGAAAACAATGGCAGCTTCATCGTTGCCGGCAAACGGCAGTACGTCAGCCCCCGCATCCAAAGCTACTGAAACTGTTGTGGAGAAGCTCAGCACGTCGTGCACTACCGCGATATCGCCGGCACGACATTGGGCGAGCGCCCCGTTCAACCCCCAGCATTGTTCGACTGGCATACTTATCTACCTCCGTTCTCGCTCAGGTGAATCTCTAGCATCCTGCTAGCCTGCAGGAATGGATTCAAACTCTGTCAGTCCAAAGCCCGTTCGGTTCGGAACGGTACTTTACGCCTTTGTTGCAGACCTCGTGCTCATCGTGATTTTCGCCGCGATAGGCCGGGCTAGCCACCAAGAAGAGAGCCCGATTGTCAATGTTCTCAGCACCGCATGGCCTTTTTTGGTTGGTGCAGCCTTGAGTTGGATCGTCGGCCGAGTTTGGCGAGCTCCATTACGGTTATGGCCACACGGAGTTTGTCTTTGGCTTATTACCCTGATCGCCGGAATACTGTTGCGGCTCGTGAGCGGACGCACGGCAGAATTTAGCTTCATCGTCGTGGCTGCCATAGTTTTAGCCGTCTTCCTGCTGGGTCATCGCGTGATTGTCACTGTGATCGCAAACCGCAAAAGTCGCCATCAAGAAGCAGCATAATTTCATCCTGGTGCGTTAGTCTGATCGTGTGATCACCGCATTCGTTCTTATCAAGACCAACGTCGACCGCATCCCTGAAGCAGCTCAGGAGATCTCTGAGATTGACGGTATTAGCGAGGTGTACTCAGTTACCGGTGAATGGGACCTGATCGCCATCGCCCGAGTCGACAAACATGAGCTTTTGGCGGACGTTATCGCAGATAAGTTATCCAAAGTGGATGGTGTCCAAGCGACCACAACCCATATTTCTTTCCGCGCATATTCAAAGCACGATTTAGACGCGGCATTCTCCTTGGGATTCGAACACTAATCTCGTTCAGTGCGCCTTTCGCGGCCACTTTCTCGCCATCGATTCATTTCGAGCTGAACGCCACCCAACGCTGCAGAACGTCAGTGGCAGCGCCGGAACTAATAGCTGTTTCTGCTGTGGCCAAAGCGTGTTGCATCCGCTCCGTCAATGAACCTTCTGCGCTTTGATCGAATGCCACCAGACCGGCTGCGGCGTTAATCACCACAGCATCATGAATTGGGCCTGCTCGGCCGGCTAACGTCTCGGTTGCCACCTGAGCGTTGTAGGCGGCATCTTTACCGCGAAGATCGTCCAGAACAGCTCGTTGAATGCCAATTTCTAACGGATCAAAGCTGGACTCAACGACTTCACCGTTCCGGAACTCCCAGACTTGCGATGGCCCCGTCGTCGTGAGTTCATCTAGACCATCACCGCCGCGAAAAACCAAGCCCCGGCTGCCCCTCGCGGCGAGTACGCCAGCCACAAGCGGTGCCATCCTGGCGTCGGCAACGCCAACCGCAGATGCTGAAACGCGGGCGGGGTTTGTCAATGGACCCAAAAAATTGAATGCCGTCGGAATCGCCATCTCGCGTCGCGGCACCGAGGTGAATCGAAATGAAGGATGGAAAACTTGTGCGAAGCAGAAAGTAATGCCCACTTCGCTCGCAGCACGAGCAACTTCCGGAATTGTCAGGTCTAGCCGCACGCCGAGCGCTTCCAATACATCGGCCGAGCCAGCCGCCGAAGAGGATGCCCGATTGCCATGTTTCACAATCTGAGCGCCCGCACCCGCGCAAACCAAGGCTGCCATCGTCGAAATGTTCACCGTATTAAGGCGGTCCCCTCCGGTGCCAACGATGTCTAGGGCATCACCTGCAAAAGGAAACGGGTTGGCGTTACTCAACATCGAGTCCGCCAAGCCGGTCAATTCAGCAACCGTTTCGTGCTTGGCGCGCAACGCAACGAGAAAACCCGCAATTTGGGCGTCAGTAGCAGCGCCAGCCATGATCGTATCCATCGCCCAGCCTGTTTGTTCCTTGCTGAGATCGCGCCCATCGATCAACTCAGTCAGCAACATCGGCCAACTCGGCTGAGGTGTTGAAGGGACACTTGCTGGGGCACCCGCGGTATCGCTCACCGTACGATGCTATCCGCGTTCAGGCCAAGCGAGCCAATATGACCTCCAACACTGAGCCGCGGAACTTCCGCGAGTTTTCGCACGTTTGTAGAAAAAGATGCTGGCAAAGGTATTTCGTATTGGGCGCTGGGGAGTTTTACAGACATAATGTCTATGTGACATCTGCGACCCAAGCCTCCAGCGCCCCAGCACACCCCACGCTGAACCGGCCCAACATGGTTTCTGTAGGAACCGTTGTCTGGCTCTCCAGCGAGTTGATGTTCTTTGCGGGGCTCTTTGCTATGTACTTCACTCTCCGCTCGACTTCTGGCTCTTTGTGGGCCGAAGAAGCTGCGAAGCTGAACTTCCCGTTCGCCCTGGTGAACACCATCATTCTGGTATCCAGCTCATTTAGCTGCCAGATGGGTGTCTTCGCCGCTGAGCGACTTCAACCCCGACGCGTAGGCGGTCCATTCGCCTTTGCCAAATGGGGTATGACGGAATGGTTCTTCCTTACCTTCATTCTGGGTGGGATCTTCGTAGCTGGGCAGTCCACCGAATATGCCATGTTGGTTTCCGAGCATGTAACGCTGTCTTCGAACGCGTACGGCTCAGCCTTTTACATGACAACCGGTTTCCACGGACTGCACGTTATTGGCGGTCTGATTGCCTTCCTGTTCATTATTGGTCGCGCCTACGCGGCTAAGAAGTTCGGGCATTTTGAAGCCACGAGCGCCATTGTGACTTCTTACTATTGGCACTTCGTCGACGTCGTCTGGATTGGCCTGTTCATGGTCATCTACGTGTTGAAGTAAGCCGAACCGAACTTGACTGCATTTCTAGCAGCGGAAGAATTCAGACAGCGGTCGATAAGACCGTCGAAACGAGAACAAAGGAACTTGACCGGTGAAGACACTTTCACAGAAGCGACGGCATCCTCTAGCAATCCTGGCATTGCTGCTGATGGGCCTGCTGGTGACAGGTGGGGTGTATACCCTCGCTACGACGGTCAATGAGGCCAAGGCAGAGACCACCAAATATTCCGCCGACGACGCAAAAGAAGGCGAGAAGCTCTTCCTCGCCAACTGTGCGACTTGCCACGGCATGGGCGCAAGCGGCTCGCCGGCTGGTCCATCTTTGGTGGGTGTAGGCGCAGCCGCGGTGGACTTCCAAGTTGGTACTGGCCGGATGCCGCTGCAGATGCAGGGCCCCCAGGCATACCAGAAGCCCCGCCAGTTTAACCATGAGCAGACTAAGCAGCTCGCTGCATACGTCGCTACTTTGGGCGCCGGGCCGTCTGTACCGGGCGAGGAATACCTTGACGGTAAAGGCAACGCCGCTGAAGGTGGCGAGCTATTTCGAGTCAACTGCGCAATGTGCCACAATGCGGCCGCGGCCGGTGGCGCTTTGACCCAAGGTAAGTTCGCGCCCTCGCTCGCCGGGGTCGAACCATCACATATTTACGAAGCGATGATCACCGGTCCGCAAAACATGCCGGTATTCAATGACGCCAACATCACCCCTGAAGGCAAGCGAGACATCATCACCTTCCTAAAGACCATTGAAGCTAATGGTTCTCCCGGTGGCGCTGAGCTAGGTGGACTTGGCCCAGTGGCCGAAGGCTTGTTTGTCTGGATCGCTGGCCTGGGCGTCGTTATCGCTTTCACTATTTGGCTGACCTCTAGAACCTCATGAGTTTGACTGGTCGCCAGTGCGGCCTCTGTTTAGATGATTTTGAAATATTCCCCGTAAAACGGGACGACAGAAGGAAGAAGGACAATGGGCGACCGTAGTGACGACCATCCGGCAGAGCTGGAAGGCACCTCGGAGGTCGAAGCTAAGTCTGGGCAGACGGTACTAGCGAAATTCCAAGATCCTGGAATTCCTCCGCACCGCCTCCGGCTGGCTGACACCGACCCTCGCGCGGCGAAACGCGCCGAACGCCAGGTTGCGGTGCTCTTCGGAATATCTGCGCTCGGCACTGTTTTGTTCTTTGTGGCCTACTTCGGCGTGCACCTAGACCAAAGCATTGGGGCCTTGCGCCTGCAGAATCTGCTGCTCGGCTTGGGAACAGCTTTCGCTATGCTCGGAATCGGCACTGGCATCGTGCATTGGGCCAAGGTCCTGATGCCAGACCACGAGGTTTCTGAGGAACGGCACGCGATTCGCAGCGAATCTGATCGCCAAGATGCGGTTCATATTGTTGACACTATTGCTGAAGAAAGCGGCATCAAGCGTCGACCGCTGATTCGTAACACCTTGATTGGGGCGATTGCCTTGGCGCCGTTGCCGGCAATCGTCATGTTCAGGGATTTGGACCTGAACCCGGATGTCAACAAACTCCGGCACACTATGTGGAAAGAGGGAACCCGTCTGGTTCGGGATCCAACTGGCACCCCGATCAAGGCTTCCGACGTTACGCTCGGCTCGGCTTTCCACGTTATTCCGGAAGGTTTGAACGAGCTCAAGGAAGGCAAGTTGAACGAAAAGGCCAAGGCCGTTGTTCTGCTGATGCGCCTTGACCCAGCTTCGTTGAACCCCTCCCCTGGTCGCGAAAATTGGGGCTACAACGGCATTGTTGCCTACTCAAAGATTTGCACGCACGTTGGCTGCCCCGTGGCGCTTTACGAACAGCAAACGCACCACCTGCTGTGCCCGTGCCACCAGTCGACTTTTGATTTGACCGAGGAATGCAAAGTAATCTTCGGGCCGGCTAAGCGTCCATTGCCTCAGCTGCCCATCAAGGTAGATTCTGAGGGCTATTTGGTGGCGCAAAGCGACTTCCATGAACCTGTCGGTCCGAGCTATTGGGAGCGTGGCTAAATATGAGCAATGCGACTAGCACATCAACTATCAGCCAACCTGGTGAGGCTACGTACAGGCCGTCGACGAAGGTCGGCAAAATTACCGACTTTGTCGATCAGCGCGTCGGCGGCTCCGGAATTCTCAAAGAGTTTGGCCGTAAAGTCTTCCCCGATCACTGGACCTTCATGTTCGGTGAGGTGGCACTTTATTCCTTTGTCATCTTGTTGCTGTCCGGAACCTTTTTGACCTTCTTCTTCGATGCGTCAATGGTTGAGACCCATTACAACGGTTCATACGTTCCACTCAAAGGCTTAGAGATGTCCGCGGCGTATAACTCGTCGTTGAATATTTCCTTTGAGATCCGCGGTGGGCTATTTATCCGTCAGGTACACCACTGGGCAGCGCTGCTTTTTGTGGCTTCCGTTTCGGTGCACATGCTGCGCGTCTTTTTCACGGGTGCGTTCCGCAAGCCTCGTGAGCTGAACTGGGTCGTTGGTGGCACCTTGGTGTTGCTATCAATGGGCGCCGGCTTCACTGGATACTCGTTGCCAGATGATTTGCTCTCCGGTAACGGTTTGCGCATTATTGACGGCATCTTGAAGTCCATCCCGGTCATCGGGTCCTATATTTCGTTCTTCCTGTTTGGCGGCGAATTCCCTGGTTCTGCGGTTATCGGCAGGCTATATGTGCTGCATATTCTGCTGATTCCGGCGATTATTTTGCTCATGATTGTGATCCACCTCTTCATGGTCGTGGTCCACAAGCACACCCAGTACCCGGGGCCGGGTCGAAGCGATAACAATGTTGTCGGTTACCCTTTGGGCCCGGTTTACGCCGCTAAAGCCGGTGGATTCTTCTTCATCGTCTTTGGCATCGTCGCAGCAATGGCGGCGGGTTTCACGATCAACCCGATCTGGAACTATGGCCCTTACGATCCTTCACCGGTCTCCGCGGGCACCCAGCCTGACTGGTACATCGGTATGTTCGATGGCGCCCTGCGTTTGATGCCGGGCTGGATGTGGGACTTCCCCTTTGAATGGGAAATTCCGCTGCCCTGGGGCACTAATACTTTGTCGCTGAACATTCTGCTTGCAGCCCTTGTGCCAGCTGGCATCGTCTTTGGTCTGTTGTTCACCTACCCCTGGATTGAACGCTGGATCACCAAAGACGATCGCGAGCACCACGTGCTCGATCGCCCGCGCAACGTTCCTACTCGTACGGCCATTGGCGTGGCAGGCATCGTCTTCTACTGCGTGATGTGGGCAGCTGCTAGCTCTGACTTGATAGCCACGCACTTCCACGTATCGCTCAATGACGTCACCTACTGGCTCAGGACGCTCTTCTTCATTGGCCCGATCATTGCTTATCAAGTGGCAAAGCGAGTTGCTTTGGCCTTGCAGCGTAAGGATCGCGAGATCGTCTTGCACGGCCGCGAGACAGGCCGGATCATCCGCCTGCCTCATGGTGAGTACAAGGAAAAGCATGCCCAGCTCGATGAATTCAAGCGCTACCGCCTGGTCAGCTTTGAATCGCCGAAGGTACTTCCAGGAGAACCCAATGAAAAGGGCATCGTGGTGCGCAAAGAAAAGCGTCGCGCTTGGCTCTCGAAGTGGTTCTTTGAAGATCGTGTTGCTCCAGTAACCCCTGCTGAGCACCGCAAGGCGCTTGAGCACCCGGCCCACGAAGATCACGTGGACCACGAAGCATTAGAAGCCAATGACAAGGCGCTAACTCGCTAACTGTTTTCGGCAATAAATAGCGAAGGGACCCAGTATTTTACTGGGTCCCTTCGCTATTTCATCGGTCAAAACCATTGGCAGGGGAATCAATAACTTAGCTACCCGGGCTTTGCTACCCCCTTCAGGCGGTCAACGAAGCCGGTGGTGGCATACGGACGAGAGGTGCGCGAGCCCGGGCGCTGTAGCGGCACCCAGAGCTTGTAGCGATCTGCGCGATAGTAAGACACCGAGTAGTCGACCACAATGCCAGAGACAAAAGCATGCCTTTGGATTTTCAATAGCGGCGCGCCGTTCTCAACTTTAAGCTGACGAGCGACAGACGGCGCCGCGGCAGCGGCCTCGATCATGTCCTCTCCCCACTCCATGACCAAGCCGTAGCGCTCCCCCAGTGTGTTGTACAACGACGACGGCGGTGGGCCGTCAGTCAGACCGGGAACACGGTAGCCCGGTATGAAGTTCTCATCCACGCTCATTGGTTCTTCGTCAGCCAACAAGAGTCGCCGAAATCGAACTACCATCTGACCTTCATGTAGCTGCAGCTCACGGGCAACGCTTGTACTGGCGGCGATGAGCTCAAAATCCAGGACTTTCGCATCGGGAACCATACCGCGGCGCTGCATCTCTTCCGAATACGACGTCAGCTTTACCTGAAGATCGACCTTAGGACGATGCACAAAAGTTCCAAGGCCAACAACCCGGTCCAGAATTTCTGCGGAAACCAGTGTGTCAATCGCCTGTCGCACCGTCATACGAGCCAAACCGAAGCGCTGAGCAATATCTCGTTCGGAAGGAATGGCGGTAGCAGAAGGGCCTTTGCCGGCTACGTACTCACGTAGCAAAGCAGCAAGCTGAAGATAGATTGGCGTCGCCGAGCTGCGATCAATCTGGCCCACAATTGAGTCCGCCGTATCGCTCATAGCCGCACCCTCCGGTCGTAACAGTTAATCAATTTTGCAACCCGCGCATTTGCTGGTCCTGCTCCAGCATAAGTGCCGCTAAGGTCGCGGGAGAGAAATGCTGGCCGCCTGGGGCCAATACCGAGAACTGGAGATTGCCGCATGATCAGCCGCCACGCCGTCGTAAGCTCTGCGATTGGACTGCACGCACGCCCAGCTGCCGAGTTTGTCAGAGCAGTTAGCGAGACCGGACTGCCAATTCGGATCACAAAAGTGACGGCCGACGGCGCAACCTCGAACCGAACGTCGGCCGACGCCCGCAGCCTTTTGGAAGTGATGACCGCTGATTTTCAACACGGTGAACAAGTTCAACTATCGATTGAATTCCCAGCTAACCAGAATGCTGAATCAATCCAAGAGATTGATCGTCAAAGCTTAGAAAGAAAACTAGAGGCGCTGGTGGCGATACTCGAACGCCAGTAGGCATAAAAACGTTTCGGGTGCATCCTCAGCTTCTGGGAAGAAATCGGCATACATACCATCCACAAGCGAGCATGCACCCGAAACGGCTGCAGACCTACAGTAATTATTTAGTGAGCGTGATCGCCACGGCTATATTCGAAGACCCAACCGACGAGCCCAATAGCGGCAAGACCGGCTGCGATGAAGAAGATCCACCAGCCGATTGCGACGCCGAGGAATGCGCAAGCGCAAGCAGAACCAAGCACTAGTGGCCACCAGCTCCAAGGACTGAAGTGTCCTTGCTCGCCAGCGCCTTCATGAATCTCGCCATCATTGCGATCTTCCGGACGTAAACCTACTCGCTTACCGGTGAAGCCAAGATAGAAGCCGATCATTACGGCTAAGCAACCCACAAGCAAAATGCCCAGGATGCCGACCCATTCGCTCCAATTAGTCATGAAGCCATAAACGACTGCTACGACGAAGAAGAACGGCGATCCGTACAAAAAGAGTTTGGACTCAATTTTCATTTGCTCTCTCCTGCCGCTTTATCAGCCTGATCGGCGTTGCCTAGCACGGTACCAGCTGCGCTGACGCCGGCCGTAGCCAGCTCGTCAGCGGTATGCCATTGCGCGAGCTCAGGGTGATGCAAGTCCAAAGCTGGTCGTTCAGAACGAATTCGTGGCAACGAAGTGAAGTTGTGTCGCGGCGGCGGGCAAGATGTTGCCCACTCAAGCGAGGCGCCAAAGCCCCAGGGATCATCGACTTCAACGCGCTTCTTTGAGCGCCAGGTGATGTACACGTTCCAGAAGAACGGAATCAATGAAGCACCCAAGACGAAGGAAGAAATTGTGGAGAACTGGTTCATCCAAGTGAATCCGTCTTCTGGGAGGTAGTCCGCATAGCGACGCGGCATACCGAGGACGCCCAACCAGTGCTGGATCAGGAATGTGCCATGGAAACCAAGGAACAGCATCCAGAAGTGAATCTTGCCCAGACGCTCGTTAAGCATCTTTCCAGTCCACTTAGGCCACCAGAAGTAGAAGCCTGCGAACATTGCGAAGACCACGGTACCGAAGACAACGTAATGGAAGTGAGCTACCACGAAATAGGTATCCGAAACGTGGAAGTCCAAGGGCGGCGAGGACAAAATGATGCCGGTCAGACCACCGAAGAGGAAGGTTACCAAGAAGCCCAAACTCCACAGCATCGGAGTTTCGAAGGTAATCGACCCTCGCCACATCGTTCCTATCCAGTTGAAGAACTTCACGCCGGTTGGCACCGCGATCAGCATCGTCATAAAGGAGAAGAACGGCAGCAAAACCTGACCGGTGACGTACATATGGTGCGCCCAAACAGTCACAGACAGTGCCGCAATTGCAATCGTCGCGTACACCAGGCCCTTATAGCCAAAGATCGGTTTTCGGCTAAAGACTGGGAAGATCTCCGAGACGATACCAAAGAACGGCAAGGCAATGATGTAGACCTCGGGGTGCCCGAAGAACCAGAACAAGTGCTGCCAGAGAATGGCTCCACCATTTTCGGGATCAAAAATATGCGCGCCAAATCTTCGATCCGCACCGAGCGCGAACAACGCTGCCGCGAGCGGCGGGAAGGCCATCAAAACCAAAATAGAGGTCACCAGTGCGTTCCAGGTGAAGATAGGCATCCGCCACATCGTCATACCGGGAGCACGCATACAAATAATCGTGGTGATGAAGTTGACGGCACCCAAAATGGTGCCAAAGCCAGACAGAGCCAAGCCAAAGACCCAAAGGTCGCCACCTATACCAGGTGTGAACGTGGTATTTGATAATGGCGCATAGGCAAACCAGCCAAACGAGGCCGCGCCTTGCGGAGTGATGAAGCCCGAGACCGCGATGGTGCTACCAAAGAGGAAGAACCAAAAGGCCAAGGCGTTCAGCCGAGGGAAAGCAACGTCAGGGGCGCCAATCTGCAGCGGCATGATCACGTTGGTGAAACCAGCAAACAGTGGAGTGGCGAACATCAGCAACATGATCGTGCCGTGCATCGTAAACAGCTGGTTGTATTGTTCCTTGGTCTGCAAAATCTGCATTCCCGGTTCAAACAGCTCCGCACGGATCAGCAACGCCATCACACCGCCGAGGCAGAAGAAGATGAACGACGCGATCAAGTACATGTAGCCGATCGTCTTGTGATCGGTAGAGGTGATCCAGTTGACCACCACTCGTCCTTTGGAGATCGGCACCACGGGTTCGTGGTTTTCAATCTGCTGGGGAGCAGTTTCAGTAAGTGTAGACACCTGTCCGGACCCCTATTTCTTCTCGTTCAGGTTGGGATTACGGTCATATTCGTTGCCCAGCGTGCCGGTATTGCCGGCTTGCTTGAGTTTCGCAAGATGATCCTGGAATTCTTGCTCGGTGACGACCTTCACCCGGAAAAGCATCTCGGAGTGGTACTCGCCGCAAAGCTCTGCACACTTGCCATCAAAAGTGCCGAGGGCCTTGGGTGTAAGCGTTATGTAGTTGGTCTTGCCGGGGATCATGTCCCGCTTTTGCAAGAACGCCGGTACCCAGAAGGAGTGAATGACGTCGCGTGAGTTGAGTTGAAACTCCACGCTCTGGTTGATCGGCAAATAAAGCGTTGGCAGCTTCTCTTTGTCGATGGGCTGACCGTTAAGCGGCGTCTGAGTGGTGGCTTCGTAGACACTCTCAGAAATATCGTTCCCGGCCAGGTAGTTGAAGTCCCATGCCCATTGCTTGCCACGGACGTCAATCTTCACCTGTGGGTTTGGATCGCGAGCATCAACAGATTGCTGATCGCGATCGGTGAAGTAGAAGAACACCAGAACCATGAACAACGGAATGGTCAGATAAAACACTTCCAAAGGAAGGTTGGCAGACATCTGTCGCGGGTAGCCCACCGTGTCTTTGCGACGACGGTAAGCGATGATGCACCAAATAATCAGACCCCAGGTGATGATGCCAACCGCAAGGGCGGCAATCCAGGAATTCACCCACAGATCAATGATGGTGCCAGTGTGGTTCGTGGTATCCCGTTCAGTCGGCAACCAGCCGTTTTTCATCTCGGGGGTACATGCCGACAAGACCAAGGCGCTCGCGACTCCCACTGCTGAAACAGTGAGGATCCTGGCGCGTCGGCTGCCGGTTCGGTGCTGCGAACTCACAGACGGCCCTTCCTTTTCTTGCACGTGCCTACTGGATGTCTCCGTGGCAACGTTCTGCATTCAAAACCATGCTCTTTTTTGTGTTCTACTACTGCGTGTAGAGAGTATTCCCTTAGAGCTTACCGCGCTCGGGAACTTTTTGCGCACACTGTGTCTAGCGCGTCAGATTCACTCGCTTGCAAGCTGATCTGCACACACGAAAGGCCCGGCAATCCGGGCCTTTCGTGTGCTGTAAAACTTAGTGGAATGAATCGCCGCAAGCGCAGGATCCACCCGCGTTGGGGTTATCAATGGTAAAGCCCTGTTTCGAGATGGTGTCTTCAAAATCGATACTCGCACCGTCAAGGTACGGAACACTCATCTTGTCTACAACGACTTCGACGCCGTCGAAGTCTCGCACTGCATCGCCGTCAAGCATGCGCTCGTCGAAATACAGCTGATAAATCAGTCCGGAACAACCGCCGGGCTGAACGGCGACGCGCAGACGTAAATCTGTGCGGCCTTCTTGTTCGAGCAAACTGCGAACTTTATCCGCAGCAACGTCGCTCAAACCGACTCCATGCACGGTAGGCTCCGCTGCCGAGACTGCGGGAGTTTCTGTCGTGGTCGTCATATCTGATTCCTAACTTTGGTGTACGACTATGGTACTTCTGAAGTGGCCAACTTCCCAGCCACAACCCGCTGAGAAACCTCTCCTCAGCTTTGACAACACTCGGGGCCTTGCAGTTGTTCCCGCAAAGCGAGGATCAAGAATTTAGTTTGGTGAGTAACAAAGCTTCGGCCAAGACTGCCTTTTCGAACTCTGCTAGATGCAGCGATTCATTGGCGCTGTGCGCGCGCGAGTCAGGATCCTCAACACCAGTAATAAGAATCTGGGCGTCCGGGTAGAGCTCGGTGAGATCCGCAATAAACGGGATGGACCCGCCTAATCCTGCTTCTACCGGGTTCACTCCCCAGGCAGTTTGTAAGGCCCACAACATACTTTGGGCAGCGGGTGCTGCGGTATCCGTGGCGAAAGCGCTTCCCTTCTCACCAGGAATGAAAGTCACCTTCGCGGTTTTGGGTGCGTGGTTTTCTACGTGTTGAGCTAGCGCATCCATCGCAGCCTGTGGGTCTTGACCGGGCGAAAGTCGCATGCTGACCTTCGCCGAGGCACGGGACAACAATGTATTGGATGCTACGGCTACCGCGGGTGCATCAATTCCAGTTACAGACAACGCCGGTTGGGTCCAAAGCCGCGAGGAAATGCTGCCCTTGCCGGAAAGTGCCAGCCCGGGCAGTACTGAGGCATCCGCCCGGAAGCCAGCTTCGTCGTAATCGATTTCCGGCTCTGCCGCTTGAATCAAGCCGTCAATTGCTACTGATCCTTCGTCGTCGTGCAGGGTAGCCAAAAGCCGAACCAGCTGCGTTGGGGCGTCAAGGATCGGCCCGCCGAACATACCTGAATGAACTGAGTGATCTAGAACATCTACTTGAATTACGGCATCGAGAACACCGCGCAAGCTTGTGGTCAGCGCGGGCACGCCTACCTTCCAGTTGGCTGAATCGGCTACCACGATGACATCTGCCCGCAGTAGCTCTTGGTGCCGTTCTAAGAAGTTGCGAAATGTTGGAGAGCCCGCTTCTTCTTCGCCTTCAATAAATAACGTGACGCCAACGCCAAAATCAGCGCCAAGCACTTCATTCACAGCACGAAGCGATGAGATATGCGCCATCACACCAGCTTTGTCATCTGCAACGCCTCGGCCCCAAAGACGGCCGTCTTTCTCTACCGGCTCAAAGGGAACCGAATTCCACAGGGTGCTGTCCCCCGGTGGCTGCACGTCGTGGTGAGCGTAAAGCAAAATAGTTGGCTTGCCGGGCGCCGCCTTCTTACGCGCAACGACGGCCGGGCCGCCCGGCGAGCCATCAGACTTAGCTTCACGGAGGATCTGTACGTCGTCAACACCGACGCTGCGAATCAGCTCGGCTACTGCCTCTGCGCTGCGGTCCAGATGAACTGGGTCAAATGCGTCCCAAGCAACGCCAGGGATTTTTGCTAATTCAATCAATTGCGCGACGGTGCGCTCGAAATCACTGTGGACTCGCGCTCTGAGCGCTTCGATGGTTTCCGGGGCCGGTTGAGAGGCAACTGGCGCGGCGGATTCTTCAGAAAAAGAGTTGCTGGTCATAAACCCGACATTACCGTTCAGCGTAATCGACTCCAAAGCCAATCTCAGGAAGGTATCCTAGATAGGTGTTTGGACGAAATAAAGAAGCCGCAACTGCCCAAGAGACAGCCGATGAGTTAGCTGCCGCCGCCGCGAAAAACGATCCGCGAGCCGGCAAGGGCACACCAACGCCTAGCCGCAAAGAGCAGGAGGCTGCTCGAAAGCGACCGTTGGTCCCCAATGATCGCAACGCGGCCAAGGTTGCGGACCGTGACGCGCGTCGCGAGGCTCAGCTCAAAACGCGGGCGGCCCTCGATACCGGAGACGAACGTTACCTGCCGATTCGAGATAAAGGACCGCAGCGTCGTTTCGCGCGCAATATGGTTGACGTCCGCACCAGCCTGGGCGAATTTGTCATGTTCATTGCCTTAGCAATTGTGGTTCTAACGCTCTTCGTTCCAGGCAGCATTGCGCTGCAGTCTTACATCTTTATTGGTTTTTGGGTGATCGTCTTGCTGGTTGCGATTGACGCCTTCTTCTTTGGCCGCCGGTTGAAAAAGCGGATTATCGCCAAGTTTGGCTCCGTCGATCAGGGCGTGGTTTGGTACGGCGTTGTGCGTTCATTGCAGTTCCGCCGTCTTCGCTTGCCCAAGCCGCAGGTAAAGCGTGGCGGAAACATCGAGGACTAAACCTAAAACAGTCAATCGAAAAGACCTAGCAAATTACCGTACGGTTTTTGCTAGGTCTTTGTTAATTCGGGCGGCCCAAAAAGGTCCTTCGTAGAGAAAAGCGGTATAGCCCTGAACCAGCGTTGCGCCGGCATCAAGCCGTTCGCGCACATCGGCCGCAGTTTCCACACCGCCAACTGAAATCAGTGTCAGCTTGTCGCCGACTACCGAGCGTAGGCGTTGCAGAACTTCCAAGGAGCGTTCCTTTAAAGGAGCGCCAGACAATCCACCCACGCCATAACTCATCACTTGGGCGGTCTCGGTGCGCAGATCTTCGCGGGTAATGGTGGTGTTGGTGCAGATCACGCCGTCGAGCTTCAGATCCAACGCAAGTCGGCCGACCTCGTCAAGGTCTTCGTTGCTGAGGTCTGGGGCAATTTTCACTAATAATGGCACGGCTTTACCAGCGGCGCTCACTGATGCGGCGCGGACCGCGGTAAGCAACGGTCGAAGAGTCTCGACGTCCTGCAATAGGCGCAAGCCAGGGGTATTCGGTGAAGATACGTTGACTACGAGGTAATCCGCCATCGCAGCAAGCTCACGAGTGCTCACCAAATAGTCTTCAATGGCATCCGCCAAATCAACCTTCTTGGTCTTACCAATGTTCACGCCAATCACAGGACGCGCTGTCCGATAACGGCGGTCCAAACCCTCCTGGGCTTTACGCAACCGAGGGGCGACCGCTGCCGCGCCGTCGTTGTTGAATCCCATTCTGTTGATCAACGCACGGTCCTCGACGAGCCGAAAAAGCCTTGGCTGCGGATTTCCTGCTTGGGCTTGCCCGGTGATGGTGCCCACCTCGATGTGCCCGAAACCTAGATCAGCTAACGCTTCAATGCCATGACCTTCTTTGTCAAAGCCTGCAGCTAAGCCAAAGGGCGACGGAAAGGTTCGGCCCAGCGCTTTGACTTGGAGCGACAATGCCGGTCGAGTCAGTGAACGCAAAATTGCGCCCGCTCCGGTCCGGTGAGCTAACCGAACTAGACCGAAGCCAATCCGATGCGCCCTTTCGGCATCCATCCAGGAGAAGCAGACACGGAAGAGGGTGGGATAAATTCGCATGTCTCTAGTTTTCCGTGAGCTGCTCACTTCGCAAAATGCGACTAACAAAAAGCAGCTGGTCGAGGGTTAGCATAAAACCATGGCACGGAGAAAAATCGGGGCGCGGAATGCTAGCCGTCAACTTCTTCAGGTGATCTGCGCATGCAAATACTGACCTGGTCCCCCGATGTTTTAGGCACGGGATACGAATCGACAGTTTTGAACGTCGGAGTAAAGGACTCGCTCAATCGTGTTGCCACCCTGGTACGGCATTTGCCCGCAGATCAAGTGAGCAAACCAGGCCAAGCAGTTTTGTTTTTGCACGGTTGGAGCGATTACTTTTTCAATAAAGACCTGGCTGAGTTTTTTACCGAGCAGGGCGTGGCCTTTTACGCGCTAGATTTCCATAACCACGGTCGGAGCCTCCGCACTGGTGATCTAGGCGGATTTGTGGCAAACCTGGATGACTATGACGCCGCATTGGCGAAAGCCATTGAGGTAGTTGGAAAGAACGTCGATTCAATCTACGGCACGCCCGCTGGCCCGATCGCGAAAACAAAAATAGCACTTATGGGGCATTCCACCGGTGGTTTGGTCGCTGCGCTCTGGACTAGTCGTTTTCCGGAAACCGTCAGCCATCTAATTTTGAACAGTCCGTGGCTGGAAATGCATGGCAGTTCCTTCGTTCGGCATGCTACTTATTCCATGGTGGAACCGCTAGCTCGTTGGTGGCCGCAAAGCCGAATTAAATTACCGGAGCGAAATTTCTATTGGCGCTCGATTTCAGCAAGTGCTGAGGGAGAGTGGGAATTGGACGATTCGCTTCGCCCACCGTTAGCTTTTCCGATCATATTTGGCTGGATGAGTGCAATTTTGGCCGGCCAGGCTCAGGTAGCGAAGGGTTTGAAGATCTCGGTGCCAATTTTGGTCCTGATGAGTGCGCGTAGCCTCAATGGGCCCCGTTGGCGTGAAGGAATGCGCAGTGCTGATGCAGTTTTGGATATTCAGACCATGGCAGCCAGAGCTATGACCCTTGGCGAAAGCGTCACGATAGAAAGAATCGACGGCGGTCTGCACGATGTACTGCTTTCGGAAAAACCTGTGCGTGATGAAGCATATGCACGCTTACGCCGTTGGCTGCACGGCTACATGTTTTACCAGGAGCCCGTTAAGCCAGCGGCTGGTGATCCTTCGTGAGTTCAGACGACAGATCAACAGCGCTGTATGAATCGGGTGCGCAGTCAACTTGGCAGGCTGATTTTCTTGGCCCGCACTTTGAGCGGCTGGACCTTGATTTGGGCCACGACGACGAAGGCCCGGTATGGGCGACCTTGATTCGGCGCAAGACGGCAGCTAAGAAGTTTGATGCTTCCTGGCTACGGCACGTAGTGCATCGCAATTTGCCGCAGGCGGCGACGCCACGGCATGCGGTGTTGTACCTACACGGTTGGGCCGATTACTTCTTTCAAACCGAACTGGCAGATTTCTTGGCGGACCGTGGCATCGCCTTTTATGCGCTCGACCTGCGCAAATATGGCCGGAGTTTAAGGCCCGGTCAATCTGAAGGATTCGCCGACGATCTGCAGATTTACGACCAAGATATTGAGGCGGCACTTGAGGCAATAGCTCAAGATCTAGGTCCAGAACATCAAGTTCACTGGCTAGCTCATTCGTTGGGCGGACTCATAGCCAGTCTGTGGGCGGACCGGCATCCGGGCAGAATCTGCTCATTGATTTTGAACGGGCCCTGGTTGGAATTACAGGGCAGCCGATTGGTCCGCCAGATTGCCACCCATCTAGTGGACCCGTTTGTTCGTTCCGATCCGCGCCGAGTGTTTCATTTTCCAGATATGTCTGCCTACTGGCAGTTCGTTTCTAAGACAGCGCAGGGCGAATGGGATCTAGACCCGGCTTGGCGTCCAGCACGATCGTTTCCTTTTCGTGCTGGTTGGATCAAAGCTGTTCTCAACGGGCACGCTCAGGTGGCTAAGGGGCTGCATATCGACGTCCCTATTCTGATGCTGCTCTCTGAACGGACACTGATCCAGGCGGACTGGAGCGAAGAAATGATGGGCGTCGACGCCGTCATCGACGTTCATGTGATGGCAAAGCTCGGCTTACAGATTGGCCGCAGGGTGATGGTGAACCGTTTTGATGGCGCTTTGCATGACGTGTTTTTGTCTCGGCCCTCGGTGCGAAAATTCGCTATATACTGAGTTAGGCGACTGGATGCGTTCTTATGCTTCAGCTTGAGATTCCGCTGCCGCGTCAATAGCGCCGCCATAACGACGATCGCGTTGCGCATAGACATCGACCGCATGCCACAAAGTGCGACGGTCCACATCAGGCCACAGCGTATCTAAAAAGACGAATTCAGCGTAGGCGCTCTGCCAAAGAACAAAATTGGAAATCCGTTGCTCACCACTAGAACGCAGAAAGAGATCTACCTCGGGAAGATCAGGTTGATAAAGATGCTTCTGAATCGTCTTTTCGGAAATCCCTGACGGTTTGAGCTTCCCCGCAGCGACCTCTTGAGCAATCGAGGTAACCGCGTCGACAATCTCTGCCTGGCCGCCGTAATTCACGCACATGGTCAAGGTGAGCGTGTCATTATCCTTAGTCTGTTCCTGAGCTACCTCAAGCTCTTTGACCACCGAGGCCCAGAGTCTCGGTCGGCGTCCAGACCAACGGATTCGCACTCCCCAGGCGTCAAGCTGATCCCGCTGCCGCCTTAAGACATCGCGATTGAATCCCATCAGGAATCTGACCTCGTCCGGTGACCGACGCCAATTTTCAGTTGAGAAAGCAAATACCGTGAGATGTTTGATACCCAGATTGATGGCACCCGCCACCACATCTAGTAGCGCCGGCTCGCCTGCCTTATGACCTTCGATTCTGGTCAGACCGCGCTGGTTAGCCCAGCGTCCGTTGCCGTCCATCACAATTGCGACGTGCGCGGGAACAAGTTCTGCCGGAATATCCGGCATTGACTCGCCTGAAGGATGTGGCCAGGGAGCCACGACGGCAGCTTTGGTGATGCTGCGCGATGATTTACGTGCTGATTTCCGAGATGAACGAAGAGCCATCAGCTTCTTTCAACGAGTTGGAGCGACCGAACGACACGTTCCAGATGCCACTGCACGTAGTTGGCAACTAAACCCGCTGCCTCGCGCCGATTGGTGATCGGTGAGATATCCGCAATTGACCAATCACCGCTCAGGAGCGCTGGGAGTAGTTCCATCGTGGCCGCTGCCGGTGAGGGCGAACCTGGTGGCCGGCAGTCATGGCAAACGGCTCCGCCAAGTGCGGCCGAAAAAGCCGTATGCGGGCCAGGGTTTCCGCAGCGGGCACAATCGGTAAAGCTGGGTGCCCAGCCAGCGGTGGCCAATGCGCGTAATAAATACGAATCTAGAATCAGCTCCGGCGCGTGTTCGCCGCGCGCTAAGGACGAAAAGGCGCCGATCAGTAGCCGATATTGGGCACCAGCAGATTCGCTGTCTGCGTCCGTGAGCCGTTCAGCTGTTTCTGCCATCGCGGTGGCTACTGTGTAGCGGTCATAGTGCGCAGCAATTTGCTCGCCATAGGCGCTTTTGCTGACCGCTTGCGAAACGATGTCCAATGATCGGCCAGATATTAGCTGCAGGTCAGCGACCATAAAGGGCTCCAGCCGGGCACCAAATTTGCTACTTGTTCGCCGGATACCTTTAGCGACTGCTCGAATCTGGCCATGCTCTCTGGTGAGCAAAGTAATAATTCGGTCAGCTTCGCCCAACTTATGGGTACGCAACACCACGGCGTCATCACGATAGGTGCGCACGGCAAAGCTCGATGAACGGGACACCTAGCCATTCTCCCACTTGATGCCGCAAGAAGCAGATTTTGACACACAGATACCGAACGACGGCGGAGCATGGATTATCGCTCCGCTGTCGGAAGTTCAGTCGACTTGGTTGTCTCGGATAGCCCTATTGACCGCGGAGATCACTGCTTTGAGCGAGGACACTGTGGTGTTGGGGTCGATGCCAAGACCCCAAAGCACACGATCGCCAACGGCGCACTCTACATACGAAGCTGCACTCGCGTTACCACCTTCGGACAGGGCGTGCTCGCTATAGTCCAAAACTCGGACGTCCACGCCGTCGTCGTGCAGAATATTCAGCAATGCGGCAATTGGTCCGTTGCCACTGCCACTGCGCCTTTGTTCTACACCATCAATCCGCATTGCGGTGTTGAGTTTCGTGGTGCCATCTTCTTCGGTATCGGCATTCATCGAGCCCAGCGCATAACGTCCCCATTGCCCGCCAGGATGCCCAGCCGGACTCGGCAGGTATTCATCAGTGAACGCTTCCCACCGCTGATCAGCGCTAACCTCGCCGCCAACTGAGTCTGTTCGACGCTGAATAACTCCCGAAAATTCGATTTGAGCGCGTCGCGGCAGATCCAGGCTGTGCTCGCTTTTGAGCAAATAGGCCACGCCACCCTTGCCGGACTGCGAGTTAACCCTAATGACTGCTTCATAGCTACGGCCCAGATCCTTGGGATCCACCGGCAAATAGGGAACCGCCCACACCGTGTCTGCCACAGCAATTCCGGCCGCGTCGGCATCCCGCTCCAAAGCTTCGAAACCCTTCTTGATCGCGTCCTGATGCGATCCAGAGAAGGCGGTAAAGACCAGATCGCCGCCGTAGGGCATCCGCTCCGGCGCGGGAAGTTGATTGCAGTATTCAACGGTCCGACGAATCTCATCGATATCTGAGAAGTCGATCATGGGATCCACTCCTTGACTAAACATATTCAGCCCGAGCGTTACCAGGTCAACATTGCCGGCGCGTTCGCCATTGCCAAAAAGGCAGCCTTCAATGCGATCTGCGCCAGCCAAATATCCCAGCTCAGCAGCAGCAACGCCGGTCCCCCGGTCGTTATGGGGGTGGAGTGAAAGGATTATTCCTTCCCGCGGGTGCAGGTTATGACTCATCCATTCGATCGAATCCGCGTACACATTGGGCGTAATCATCTCCACAGTTGCCGGCAGGTTCACGATGACTTGATTGTCTGCCGAAGCCTCAAAAATATCAGCAACCGCGTTACAAACCCGAACTGCATAATCCAGTTCAGTGCCGGTAAAAGACTCAGGCGAATACTCATAGGTGATCTTGGTATCGGTCAAAGTCTCTTGGTACTTCTTACACAGCAGCGCACCTTGAGTTGCAAGCGCCATAATTCCGTCTTGATCTTCGTTGAAGACCACTCGGCGTTGTAAGACCGACGTCGAATTATAGAGATGAACAATGGCCTGCTTTGCGCCAACAAGTGATTCGTAGGTGCGTTCAATGAGGTGTTCGCGCGCTTGAGTAAGGACTTGGATAGTTACGTCTTCGGGAATGTGGCCGCCCTGGATCAGCTGGCGGACGAAGTCGAAATCTGTTTGTGACGCAGAGGGGAAACCCACTTCGATCTCTTTGTAGCCCATCTTCACGAGCAGCTCAAACATTTTCAGCTTACGAGCCGGGCTCATCGGATCAATGAGGGCCTGATTGCCGTCTCTGAGGTCCACAGCGCACCAGCGGGGTGCCGTGGTGATTCGTTTGGTGGGCCAAGTCCTATCTGGCAGTTCCACTTCGATCTGTTCGTGGAACGGCAAATAGCGATGGACAGGCATTCCAGAGGGTTTTTGTGCGTTTCGCAAGTCAGCAGGCCTTTATCTCTTGTGATGATTTCTCGACCGGGTACGAAAAACTCCGCGGCGAGGAACCGGCCTGCCCTTGATGCTGCTTCATCAACCGATGAAGCTCATATTCAATGGGTCTTGGTCTCGCCGCGGAAGCTAAGAAGGAGAATATCAGCGCGCACGAAAAGTAGCCTAGCATGGCAAATAGTATGAACTAGATACGTCGTAAAACGATGGTTCAGTCATCAACCAATCTCGATCAAGGGAGCATCAATGGCGCAGTCCGGCACATCGTCAGGAATAGATCAGCGCAACTTCGCTGAGGAATTCAGACCACAAGACGATCTCTTCCGCCATGTCAACGGTAAGTGGATGGCAGAGAATGATATTCCGGCTGATCGCGCCGCAATTGGCGCCTTCTTCACATTGCGTGATAAATCGGAAGAAGCGGTTCGAGCCATTGTTGAAACTTCTTCCCAGGCCAGTGACGACCCGATTTCCAGCAAGATTGGCGATCTGTATGCCAGTTTCATGGCGGAAGAGAAAATTAATGCCGCCGGTTCAGCACCAATCGCGGAAACTATCCGCTCGGTATATGGCACCGAAAGCATTGAAGATCTGCTTGCCTTGATGGCAAAGCTGCAGCGCAGCGAAACAGCGGGTCTGATTGGCTTTGACGTGTATAACGACCCGGGCAACCCAGAACGGTACCTGTTTCAAATCCAGCAGGGCGGCCTAGGCATGCCGGATGAATCTTATTACCGGGAAGAGAAATCCCAAGAGCTACTGCAGAAATATCGCGGACATGTGGACAACATACTTCGACTGGCTGGAATCGAGCACAGTACCGAGGCTGCAGCCCGGATTCTGGAATTGGAAACCGCGCTTGCTGCGGGCCACTGGGACAAGGTGACTCTGCGGGATCCGCAGAAGCGTTACAACCTGCTTAGCAGAGCGGATGCCATTGAGCTGTTCCCCGCTCTGGAGCTTTGGCTCAGCAATCTGGGCGTCAGCGAAAGCCAGAGCTCGGAAATAATTGTTGTCACTCCTGACTTTTTCCGTACTGCAGCCAAATTACTTCACGAGGTGCCGTTGCGCTCTTGGCAAGACTGGCTCGCAATGCGCGTAATCTCCTCCGCAGCACCGTATCTCGCCGAAGAATTTGTTTCTGAGGACTTCGCTTTCTACGGCACTGCACTCAGCGGCACCACCGAGAACAAAGAACGCTGGAAACGCGGGGTGGCCTTAGTCGAAGGCGGCCTTGGCGAAGCGGTCGGCCAGCTCTATGTCGCGGAACATTTTCCGCCTGCGCACAAGCTGCGAATGGAAAAGCTGGTGGCTGATCTCATCGAAGCTTACCGGCAGTCAATCACCGCCCTTGATTGGATGAGCGATAGCACCAAGACCAAAGTCCTTGAGAAACTTTCCAAATTTGTGCCCAAAATCGGCTACCCTGCAGTCTGGCAAGATTATTCAGCTCTTGAAATCAAGGCAGAGGATTTGCTCGGAAATATCACCAGGGCCAATATCTTTGAACTTGAACGCCAGCTTGCCCGGATTGGGCAGCCGATCGACCGCGACGAATGGCTGATGACGCCGCAAACGGTTAACGCCTATTACAACCCCACCATGAATGAAATTGTCTTTCCTGCGGCGATCTTGCAGCCGCCATTCTTTGACGCAACCGCGGACGATGCAGCTAACTACGGCGGAATCGGCGCCGTGATCGGACATGAAATCGGCCACGGTTTTGACGATCAAGGGTCGCAATACGACGGCGATGGCGCATTGGCAAACTGGTGGACCGACCAAGACCGAGAAGCTTTCGAGACTCGCACCGCGGCTTTGGTGGCGCAATATGACGAGCTAAGCCCGCTTGCTGCGCCACAGGAACGAGTCAACGGGAAATTCACGCTTGGCGAAAACATCGGCGACCTTGGCGGACTAAGCATTTCCTATAAGGCCTGGCAGCTGCATCTTGAATCGCTCCGGTGTGTCCGGAGGGTTTCTCAGACGATGAGCCTGTCGGCGGCTGCCGTGCTCTGGTAGTGATTGTAGTAGTGGTTTTCTAGCTCTACTGGTGGGATGTCTCCGCAGTACTGGTAGAGCCTTCGGTGGTTGTACCAATCGGCCCATTCAGCGGTGCCGATTTCGACTTCTTCTAGAGTCCGCCAGGGCTTGCCGGGTTTGATCAGCTCGGTCTTATAAAGCCCGTTGATGGTTTCCGCCAAGACGTTGTCGTAACTATCACCCACAGAACCGATCGAGGGGCGGATACCGGCCTGGGCCAGGCGTTCGGTGAAGGCCAAGGAGGCGTATTGAGCCCCGGCATCGTGATGATGAATCACCCCGGAAATCTCAGCCCCGGCCCGTTCACGACTCCAGATTGCCTGATTAACTGCGTTGAGCACTAGCACGGTGTTCATAGAAGCACTCGCTGACCAGCCCAGGATCCTCCGAGAGTAAGCATCGATCACGAAGGCAACATAGACCCACCCGGACCAGGTCGAAACATAGGTGAAATCATCTACCCATAGCCGATCCGGTGCCGTTGGTGTGAAATCACGGCGGACCAAGTCCTTCGCTCGGGCTGCCTTCGAGTCTTTGATCGTGGTGCGTTTGACCTTGCCACGGACCGCACCCTGTATGCCAAGTAACCCCATGAGCCGTTCTACCGTGCACCTGGCCACCGGCACACCTTCACGGTTCATCGCCAACCAGACTTTCCTGGTGCCGTAAACCCCGTAATTAGCGGCATACACCTTCTGGATCACGGGCTTGAGCACCTCATCACGTTGTTCTCGGTGAGATCGTGTTTTATCCACCCATTCGTAGTACGTGGACGGGGTGGTCTTCACCCCGTCCCAGTAAGCACCTGGCAGATCGACTCGACACCCCACCGCAATCCATTATTCTCGCGGTGACCGGCATGGTCCTTGATGTATTTCACGATCAGTGTTGTGGCGGTCGAGTTCGACCGCGAAAAAAGCTGAAGCACTCCGAAGGATCGCGTTCGCCCGTTTCAGCTCAGCGTTCTCACGCCGTAACCGTTTCAGCTCGGCCGATTCCGTGCTCGTTGTTCCAGTTCTAGTACCAACATCGATCTCGGCTTGCCGGACCCATTTACGCACCGTTTCCGGCACACCCACACCCAAAAGCTGGGCAACTTTTTGCATCGCCGCCCACTCCGAAGACGCACCCTCCATCTCCGCCACCATGCGCACCGTACGATCCTTCAACTCCTGCGGATACCGTGTCGTAGTTTTCCCTGCCATGTCCTGATCCTCTCAAACAAGAAAGTCTCCGGACACGCCGGGGCGATTCACTCAACCTGGCAGCATTTTCTGCCTATATCTAAGCACACAGACTATCCTTTTGCTCCTTCGGCGTGAACCTACGTTGGCGTAATAAGGGCCATGAGGAGCAGGATAGGACTGTGACGAATCTGAACTTGCCAGCCAGCGAACCCGGAACCGCAACAGAAACCGTATCGCACCCTTGGGCGCGATACGGTGCCATGGGCGACTCGTTTACCGAGGGAATCGGTGATCCCGAGCAAAGCAGTCCAGGCGGCCATCGCGGCTGGGCCGACCGCCTAGCAGAAGAGCTCAGCAAAGGACATCACGACTTCGCGTATGCGAATCTAGCGATTCGCGGCCGGCTCCTGCAACAGATTCTGACCGAGCAGCTCGAACCCGCCCTGGCTCTGAAACCTGATCTCATTTCAATCTCGGCAGGTGGGAACGACTTGATTCGGCCTGGTTCGGACCCTGACGCGCTAGCCGAGAAAATGGATGCAGCAGTGGCGAAGATGACTGCTTCGGGTGCCACGGTATTGCTCTTTAACGGCCCGGATATCCGTGATACCCCCGTACTAGGTCTAGTCCGCGGCAAAGTCGCCATCTACAACGAAAATCTCCGCACGGTAGCTGCCCGTCATGACGCCGTTATTGCCGATATGTGGTCGCTGCGTGAACTCTCCGATCCACAAATGTGGGACGAAGACCGACTGCATTTTGCGCCTTTAGGCCATCACCGGATTGCCATTATGACCTTGGATGCGCTCAACGTACCTCATCAGCTTGAGCCATTACGGCCGGAGCCGCTCGCGCACCGCACCTGGCGTGCCGCCCGGAGCGAGGACCTTATTTGGGCATGTGAGTTCTTGGTGCCGTGGGTGGTCCGCCGATTGCGGCACCAATCATCTGGCGACGGAGTCAGCGCAAAAAGGCCCACCCCTGGCCCAGTGTTTATGCCCTCGGTCGACGTCAAAAAACTGAGTTAACGGGCAGTCTGAGGCGAAGTTTCACTTGGCTCGAAACTCGCTTGTTCGCGCATCGACGCTTCAATACCGTCTAGCAAAACGTCCCGCTTACGCTGCCACTAAGCTTTGCCATCGGTGCTAAAAGCCAACCCCAATAGGTGCTCCAGCCCGGCCAGGTTCTTGATCTTCAAGGGTCCAGGCGGTGATTCAATGAATCGACTATTGACCACCGATTCCGGTTTGAGCGGTTTTAGCGCACTGCGTCGAAGACGGTAGGCGTTCATATAGCTATCGATGGTCAGATCAGAGACCAGATCCATGATCAACACCGCCTGCTGCTCTTCAAAGCCAAAGTCAATCAGCGCCTCACTACCGGCGGCAAAGATACAAATAACGCTAGGCGGCGTTGAGGCTAAGCGTTGCAGCTCCGGAGCTAAACCAGGAAACGATTCGTAGATTTCCCACATCACATCGGTCAGTTGCTCAACGTAACGTCGCCAGCCTTCGTTCGGCTCCGGCCAATTAGCTTCCCAAGCGAGAAGGCCAATGGCGAGCGTGACCAGATCGTCACGGGATCCGACGTGTCGGTAGAGCGAAGAATGTTTCACGCCCAGTGAGCTTGCCACAGTGGACATGGTCAATCCTTCGAAACCGAGGCTAATGGCAGCACGGGCTACCGACTCACGAGAAATAGTCGGTACGCGGCCGCGTCGACGGGCTTGTAGGTTGGTCACTCGATCATAATAACTGTCAAGAATGAGCGTAAGCCGGGCACCGATTGATAACGCACCCAAGTTTATTATTCAGGCTAGCGCCGGAGCAATGAGTGCGGCGATCTGCCCGGTTTCCAGCAGAAATGCATCGTGGCCGACCTTCGAGTCGATACTTCGAACCGAAACTCCGCCAGGCACGGCTGCCGCAAGTTGCTCAGTTTGTGCGGGTAAATACAAGCGATCTGAACTCACCGAGGCAAGAGTGAACCTCACGCTAGCGGCGGCAAGAAGCGCTTGTTCAAGACCACCCCGGCCGCGCCCCACGTCATGACTCATCAAAGCTTCGGTCAAGACAATGTAGCTATTAGCGTCAAACCGCTGCACCAATTTAGTCGCTTGATGGTCTAAGTAGCTTTCCACCTGGTAACGGTTCAGTTCCGGCTGCTCGCCCCGCTCAAGAGAAATCGGTTGCTCGCCACCTTGCGCCGCTCGACCAAATCGATGGCCCAATTCAGCTTCTGAACGATACGAAATATGCGCAATTCGTCGCGCCAGCCCCAGCCCAGCCAGCGGCGGTCGACCCGAATAATAGTCACCGCCGTCGAAATTGGCGTCCTGCCAGATAGCGAGGACCTGAGTCTGCGCCAAAGCGATTTGCTCCGCGGTACTTGCTCCGCACGAGGCCAAGATCACTGCCTGACGCAGGCGGTCGGGAAACTCTGCCGCCCATTCCAGCGCCCTAGCGCCCCCCATTGAACCACCAATCACGGCATGCCACTGCTGGATGCCCAATGCATCCGAAAGCACTGCCTCTGACCGCACGCTATCTCGCAATGTTAGGTAGGGAAAGCGCGAGCCCCAAGGCACGCCGTCGGGCGCTAACGACGACGGACCAGTGCTGCCATAACAACCGCCCAGAATATTCGCTGCGACCACGAAAAAGCGGTTGGTATCGATAGCTTTTCCGGGGCCGACCAAACCGTCCCACCAGCCATCCTCATCGCTGTCTCCCCTGGCAACATGCGTGCTGCCGGTCAAAGCGTGCTGAATAAGAACCGTAGTTGAAGCATCAGCGTTGAGTTTGCCCCAGCTTTACATAGGCCAAAACCACTGCCGGGATGCTCGCGCCGGATTCGAGCTCAACATCACCGATCAACTGATATTGCAAAATGCCATCGGCAAAACTCTCTGCTGCGGTCTCCGCAGAAACTTCCAATGCCGTCAAGACTTTGCCGCCCGGAAGCCTGCATCCAAATCAGCCAAAATATCGTCAATGTGCTCCAGCCCAACCGATAGCCGGGCCATTGATGGGCTGACGCCGCTCGCGAGTTGCTGCGCTTCGCTCAGTTGCGAGTGCGTTGTGGACGCCGGGTGAATGACCAGCGAGCGGACATCACCAATGTTGGCCACGTGCGAATGCAATTCCAGTCCGTCAACGAACTTTTTGCCCGCTTCAACGCCGCCTTTGATTTGAAAAGCGACTACCGCACCGGTGCCACGAGGCCCATATTTCCGGCTGCGCTAGTACCAGGGGCTAGATGGCAGGCCTGCGTAGGCTACGGACTCGACGCTGTGATGTTCACTGAGCCATTGGGCGACTTCGACGGCGTTGGAAACATGCCGTTCTACCCGCAGGCTCAATGTTTCCAAGCCTTGCGCAATCAAAAAGGCGTTGAATGGCGAGACCGCTGAGCCAAGATCGCGCAGCAGCTGAACTCTGGCCTTGAGGATATATGCCAAATTGGCACCTAGGGCACTACCCACACCCAAGTCCCGGGCAAAAACCAAGCCGTTATACGACTCATCCGGCGTATTGAATCCGGGGAACTTCTCCGGATCCTTCGCGTAATCAAACGTGCCGCCATCGACTATGACACCCGCGATAGCCGCACCATGACCACCGAGATACTTCGTCGCCGAATGCAGTACGACGTCCGCTCCCCATTCGAGCGGGCGAATCAAATAGGGCGTGGCAAGCGTCTTATCGACAATGAGGGGCACGCCAGCTTCATGCGCGACGGCGCTAACACCTTCAATGTCCAGGATGTCCTGGCGCGGGTTAGAAACCACTTCGCCAAAGAGCAACTTGGTGTTTGGCTTTATTGCTGCACGCCATTGATCCAGGTTGTCCGGATCGTCAACAAAAGTTACCTCGATCCCGAACTTCTTGAAGGTGTGAGCAAAAAGGTTGTAGGTGCCGCCGTAGATGCTCGGGCTAGAAACAATGTGGTCGACGGCCTGAGCAATATTGAGCACGGCAAGAGTTGCAGCGGCCTGCCCCGAAGAAAGCAGCAGCGCGCCAACGCCGCCCTCAAGATTCGCAATGCGCTGCTCAACGGCGTCCTGGGTGGGATTGCCGATTCTGGTGTAGATCGGCGCCAATTCAGCGAGCGCAAACCGATTTGCCGCACTTTCAGCGCTAGGGAAAACAAACGAGCTTGTTTGATAGATCGGCAACGCTCGCGCGCCAGTAACTGCATCTGGTTCTTGGCCGATGTGGATTTGTCGTGTTTCGAAAGACCAACCATTACTCATAGGGCTGGCTCCTTTTCTGGAAAGGGCCCAATAATCAGCAGCGGCCGGACGGTGGCCAGAGATACCCCGTTCAACCGGGTGCGATGCATCGACCCGCGCTTGCCTCTACCGGTTGGTGGAGGCCAGGTCTTCACCCGGGGCACCCCGCCGCGGTGGAGGGTTGCCGTCCAGCAAGCCGGGGCAGGCGTCTGGTCAAGACATTGCTGGCACTCGTGACCTAAAACAAGTTTGCGCAAGCAAAGCTCATCAGTTCAAGTCCATGACGGGGTGTGACGTTTTTTGGCCAGCCCCCACAGCTGTTGCTTAGGTCACCCTAAGTCGAGACAGGGGTCACAAAGTGCAAGGATATGGGCATGCGCATGGATCACGTTTCTTACGCTTGTGACCCCGATGGACTAGCTGCCACCTCGGAGCGGATTGTCACGGCACTCGGCGTCAAAGCCGTGTGCGGAGGCGTACACCCTCGCTTCGGTACGCGGAATATGATCATCCCGCTCACCTCGCGCCACTACCTCGAAGTTGTCGAAGTCCTCGACCACCCTGCTTCAGATAAAGCACCCTTCGGCCAAGCCGTGCGTGCTCGCTCCAACGCCGGTGGCGGTTGGATGGGCTGGTGCGTCGAAGTGAACGACCTTTCGCCTTTTGAAGAACGGCTTGGCCGCTCTGCAGTGCCTGGTAACCGAAAGTTCCCAGACGGTCGCGAGCTTGTTTGGCAGCAAATTGGCATCAAGGGACTCATCGCCGATCCGCAGGTGCCCTACCTGTTGAAATGGGAGGGCGATCCAAGCCTGCACCCGTCTCAGGCAGAGCCCAGCTCTGTGATTTTGTCTAGCCTTACCATTGCCGGCTCGGCTGAACGGGTCACCGAATGGCTTGGCGAGTGTGTGGACAAGCCGCTCGAAGACGTTGCCGTCGAATGGATCGCTCCGCACGGAACGCCGGGCATCATGAGCGTGACCTTTGAAACAGCGAACGGTCCAGTAACCCTCTAATTTTTTTCCATCCGTTGAGTGTCGACTTATGGCGAGTTTGAGTACGATTTATTCGCCACAAGTCGACACTCGACGTTTGTTTAAGGGTGTTGATCAGCCGAAACCTAGTTGCCTACCGAAAGTGAACGCGGCAATGTCTAATAAACTATGCGCGATCACCAGCGGCATGACTCGCTTCGTCTTGGTATAGAGCCAGCCAAAGACCAGGCCCATCGCAACATTGCCAATAAACGGTCCGAAGCCCTGGTACAAGTGATAGCTGCCGCGCAAAATTGCGCTGGCAATAATCGCTGGCCACAGCCGCCATCCCAGCTTATTCAGCCGGTCCAGCAAATAGCCGACGACGATTACCTCCTCCAAAACTGCGTTGCGGATCGCGGAAATCACCAGCACCGGCACTGTCCACCAAAATTCCTGCAGCGAATTGGGCACGAGTTGCGCGGTAATTCCCAACGCCCGGCCAATCGCATAGAGCCCAAGTGACGGCGCACCGATGAGCACCAATAGCCCCACACCCCACAGCAAATCGCGACCCGGCTTAGCGAAAGTGAAGCCGATCGCGGTGAAACCACTTCGGGCTGGTTTCCAGAGTAAATAGAGCACTAACGCCAAAGGTATTAAGGCGAAGAAGTTGCCCAGCAGCTGATACGCCAGGTCAAAGTATTCGCGATTGTTTTTGCTGGTATTCAAGGTGGCCGTGGCTTGGGCGATCGGACCTCGGCTGAGGTTATCGATCAAATTGACCACGGCATAGACCGCAGATTGGCCAAGAGAAAGCCCCAGCACAATCAAAATTTCAACACGCCAACGCTTGCGTAATGCGCTGGGTGGGCGGCGAACAGACATGGCACCATCCTGCCTCGGCATCCTTGTGCAAGCCGTTACGACACCCGGTGCGCAACAGAACCGAGCACAGATTTCGAACACTAGACTCAGATCATGAGCGCACCCCGGCAGATCTTGATGCTCCGACACGGTCAGTCTGAGGCGAATCGAGACCAGACCATTTACAACCGCGTGCCTGATTACCGAATACCGTTAACCGATATTGGTTTAGCTCAAGCAACCGCGGCGGGTGAAAATATTCGACGCCGTCTTGATGGCCAACAAGTCTGCGTCTACGTCTCCCCCTATTTACGCGCATATCAAACCCTGGAAGCTCTAAACTTGGGCAACTTGGTGGAACGGGTCATCGAAGAACCTCGGCTTCGGGAGCAGGACTGTGCAAATTTTCAGAATCCTGCCGAGATCGCAGATCAAAAGGAGCTTAGGAACGCCTACGGGCATTTTTTCTACCGATTCCGTGAAGGCGAATCGGGCTCGGATGTTTACGATCGGGTGTCGTCGTTCTTGGAAACTTTGCATCGACATTGGCAGAAACCTGATTACGCCGCCAATACCTTGCTGGTGACGCATGGACTCACCATGCGCCTTTTTTGTATGCGCTGGTTTCATTGGTCCGTTGAGTACTTCGAGTCGCTCAATAACCCGGAAAACGCGGAAGTGAGATCACTTCTTTTCGACGACGGGCGTTATCGCCTGGACTTGCCTTTTGAACAATGGAACGCTGTCGCACCCGGCCAGACGGTGCTGGATAGCCCCCGGGTAACGTGGTAATACGTTATGAGCGCATGACTTAATTGGCCTGAGACAACGGCCAGAGGGTAGCCTTACCTATGTTCTGAACGATTTGGAACCTAGCTACCGAGAGAACGCTCTTGCTCGCAACTTTGGTGATTGGCCTCCGCGAAGGCCTAGAGGCCGCACTAATTGTCGGCATTATTGCGGCGTTCTTGCGGCGCAGCGGCAAAAGCCTTTTCGCTATGTGGATCGGCATTGGCATAGCGGTGGCGATCAGCCTTGGCGTCGGGGTAACCCTAGAAGTCATCTCCGCCGGACTACCGCAAGCCCAGCAAGAGGGCATGGAAACAATCATCGGCGCAGTCGCCGTCGTAATGGTTACCGCAATGATTCTCTGGATTGCAAAGAACGCCCGGTCGCTCAAGGGTTATTTGGAAGCACATGCCGCGAGTGCGCTAAAAACCGGTTCGACGGCGGCACTCGCCACCATGGCCTTTCTTGCAGTTTTGCGAGAAGGCGTCGAAACCGCAGTCTTTCTGCTGGCAGCATTCCAATCCTCGGTCGACCCGCTACTGGCTGGTGCAGGTGCTCTGATCGGTGTCCTGATTTCTATCGTCATTGGCTATGGCATCTACCGTGGCGGCGTCAAGCTCAATATGGGCCGCTTCTTCACCATCACCGGCGTCTTCCTGGTCTTAGTTGCCGCGGGTCTAGTACTCAAAGCGCTTCGTACCGCACATGAAGCAGGCTGGATCATGATCGGTCAAGATAAGACGGTCGACTTGTCCTGGCTAGCGCCAAATGGCTCAGCACAGGCGGCATTGCTGACTGGTGTTCTTGGCATACCGGCAGATCCGCGAGTTATTGAAGTTCTAGGTTGGCTGCTCTATCTCGTTCCCATGCTGCTTTTTGTGCTGTGGCCAGCAAAGCGCCGCATTGCGCCCGCCAAGTTGCCTGCTTTTCACCGAATCATCGCGATTAGCTTGGGTTCCGCAGCAGTATTACTGGCCCTCATTGCCGCCATTCTGCCCACGCCGCAGAGTTCTGCAGCAGCGCTAAACGTTGTAAGTGCTCAAAATACTGTGGCTGCCAGCTGGGCTGCTGAACGGTAAAACACTTTCCTTCACCAGCCCAGCTGGCAGCCGAACCGATTTCCAGCTAGCTGACCAACCACAAGAGCTCGGTGAGCACCTTGGCGTCGCCGCGCAGCGATTCAGCTTGCAGCTACCCACGGAAGCAAATCAACCAGCAAACCTGAGCCTCAAAGACCTCATTGCGCTAAATGCTGGCCGGTTACCTGTTGGTATTTCCACTCAAAGTAATCCAGGACCATTTCAGGCTCATTGGATCAACAAAAACGGGCTGACTGTATGGCTTGCAAACGGAAAATTACTTGACGCCTCTCGCGAGTCTGATGCCGCTGTAACGCTCAGCGACGGCGGTCTCAGCACGGCCAGAACTGTGGCCTTCTCCCAGACAAGGGATAACTGGCAGATAGACCCTTCAGAAGCAGCTTCGGCCGCAACCGCAGCCGGATCTGCTCAGGGCTCGCAACAGGAAAGACAGCTCTGGGGAGTTTGGTTACCAGTACTTTTTGCCGCGGGTGCGCTTAGCTTCCTGGGCCTCTCTTTCCGACGTCGTCGTCAGCTTGCCGCACTGGAACCTGCACCGGCTTCAAACACCCCGGTCCTAGAAACCAAGCTGCTCGTCGAAATAGCTTTCGCAATTATTTCCTCGATTCCTCGCTCCGCATTGAAAGGCTCACTATGAATCGCCCCGGTGTGTCCGGAGACTTTCTTGTTTGAGAGGATCAGGACATGGCAGGGAAAACTACGACACGGTATCCGCAGGAGTTGAAGGATCATACGGTGCGCATGGTGGCGGAGATGGAGGGTGCGTCTTCGGAGTGGGCGGCGATGCAAAAAGTTGCCCAGCTTTTGGGTGTGGGTGTGCCGGAAACGGTGCGTAAATGGGTCCGGCAAGCCGAGATCGATGTTGGTACTAGAACTGGAACAACGAGCACGGAATCGGCCGAGCTGAAACGGTTACGGCGTGAGAACGCTGAGCTGAAACGGGCGAACGCGATCCTTCGGAGTGCTTCAGCTTTTGTCGCGGTCGAACTCGACCGCCACAACACTGATCGTGAAATACATCAAGGACCATGCCGGTCACCGCGAGAATAATGGATTGCGGTGGGGTGTCGAGTCGATCTGCCAGGTGCTTACTGGGACGGGGTGAAGACCACCCCGTCCACGTACTACGAATGGGTGGATAAAACACGATCTCACCGAGAACAACGTGATGAGGTGCTCAAGCCCGTGATCCAGAAGGTGTATGCCGCTAATTACGGGGTTTACGGCACCAGGAAAGTCTGGTTGGCGATGAACCGTGAAGGTGTGCCGGTGGCCAGGTGCACGGTAGAACGGCTCATGGGGTTACTTGGCATACAGGGTGCGGTCCGTGGCAAGGTCAAACGCACCACGATCAAAGACTCGAAGGCGGCCCGAGCGAAGGACTTGGTCCGCCGTGATTTCACACCAACGGCACCGGATCGGCTATGGGTAGATGATTTCACCTATGTTTCGACCTGGTCGGGGTGGGTCTATGTTGCCTTCGTGATCGATGCTTACTCTCGGAGGATCCTGGGCTGGTCAGCGAGTGCTTCTATGAACACCGTGCTAGTGCTCAACGCAGTTAATCAGGCAATCTGGAGTCGTGAACGGGCCGGGGCTGAGATTTCCGGGGTGATTCATCATCACGATGCCGGGGCTCAATACGCCTCCTTGGCCTTCACCGAACGCCTGGCCCAGGCCGGTATCCGCCCCTCGATCGGTTCTGTGGGTGATAGTTACGACAACGTCTTGGCGGAAACCATCAACGGGCTTTATAAGACCGAGCTGATCAAACCCGGCAAGCCCTGGCGGACTCTAGAAGAAGTCGAAATCGGCACCGCTGAATGGGTCGATTGGTACAACCACCGAAGGCTCTACCAGTACTGCGGAGACATCCCACCAGTAGAGCTAGAAAACCACTACTACAATCACTACCAGAGCACGGCAGCCGCCGACAGGCTCATCGTCTGAGAAACCCTCCGGACACACCGGGGCGATTCATTCAGCGTAGAATCAAAATCATGCCCAGGAACGATGGACGCCGGATCCTTGTGATCACGCCGGCGTGGAACGAAGGCGAGACTGTCGGTCACACGGTCACCGAAATATATTCCATAGACAAGGGATATGACGTCCTGGTGGTCGACGACGGCTCCAAAGACAACACCGCAATAGCTGCCGAAGCCGCCGGTGCCATGGTCTTGAAACTTCCGTTCAATATGGGAGTCGGCGGTGCCATGCGCGCTGGATTCAAATTTGCTCAGCGGTTTAACTACGACGCTGCCATCCAGGTTGATGCTGACGGCCAACATAATCCACGAGATATTGAAGCAGTGATCTCTGGACTAGATTCGGCTGATATTTCGATTGGTGCCCGTTTCGCGGACAAAGGCGACTACAAAGTGTCCGGCCCTAGGCAATGGGCCATGATTTTCCTAGCGAAAGTCATTTCGAGTATCGCCAGAACTCGACTGACAGATGTCACTTCAGGGTTCCGGGCAGCCAACCGGCGGGCGATAGCGCAATATATTGATCATTATCCGGCTGAATACCTAGGCGACACCATTGACTCCCTCGTGGTCGCGATCAAGTCCGGTTGCAGAGTCACTCAAGTTAGCGTGGCTATGCGTCCGCGTCAGGGCGGGACGCCGAGCCACAATCCTGTGAAATCGGCAATCTATCTTTTGCGCTCCATCTTTGCTTTGCTGTTTGCAGTGACGCGTAGTAAATCGAAGCCAGTAATTCAGGAAGGTGCTTAGCATGGGTAGCACGGTTACCGCGTTCATCTTCGCTCTCATCGTGGTCTGTATCATTCTCGACCTGGTGCGTAGAAAGGTCTTTAAGGAGAAATATGCCGCTCTCTGGCTTGTCATTGGCCTTGGTGCCATGGTGCTCGCAGGCTGGCCTGGCCTTTTGGGAGCCGTTAGTAGTTTCCTAGGCGTCCAAGTTGCTTCAAACCTCTTATTCGGCCTATGTATTTTGCTCCTTTTGGGCGTCTGTCTGCATCTTTCATGGGAAATGTCCGTTATCGAAGAAGAGACGCGAACTTTGGCAGAGGAAGTTGCCATTCTTCGACATCAAGTGGCCGCACTGGTCAAGGACGCCGAAGTGAAGTCACAATCCAGTTCAGATGAAGACTCAACGGGTGGAGACCGCCACTAGATCCGTGAAGGATGTCGTCGCCAAAGCCTGATCGTGCGTATGCTCTAGCCTTAGTGCTAGGCGCAGCCAACATTTGGCTCCGACTAAAGTCAAGGTAATTCGCAGCTGCGCCCGGTGCAAATTTGGGCATAGCGACGCTGCACTCAATTGTTGATGACTCAAAACAATGCTGCCGTTGTTGGTCAATGGTAGCTAAGAGACGCCTTATCGTGATTTGTACACGTGTCCCGGAGAAACCGGCCTATTGAACGGACTGCCCTCATAGCGCGGAGGGTCCATTGCGAAATTGCAAAGGCTTTTCGGCAACTTCCACTCGCCTGAGCAAGTGAAGCCACTCGAAAAGTCAATTCTCAATGAGGAAATCACCAGGTCTAACCATATTTCAGATGTTCTTTCGGAGATATATTCCTGCACGTCTGTGATGAGTGTGAGCTGTCGAGCGAATGAAATTCACGGTTCGTCGAGACGTATCGCTAATTTGATAATCGGTGGGGATCGTCGGACGCCCCAAATCGGCGTATTGCGAGAGCACGATATCGATCGAATCAACGATCGCGTCAGCATTAACTCCGGTCGTGATAATGGCTCCGGTGTCCAACGACTCTGGCCGTTCGATAGCATCTCGTAAGGTCACTGCTGGGAAGCCCAATAGCGAAGACTCCTCGCTAATCGTGCCGCTATCCGAAAGGACTAGCTTCGCTTCTTGCTGTAATTTCACGTAGTCATTGAAGCCAAATGGTGGATGGAAAATCAGGCCCGCTTTTAGCTCCTCAGGCTGCTCTTCTAAACGTTTGCGGGTGCGAGGATGAGTCGAGATTAGGACAGGAACGTCGTACTCGGATTGGATCGCTTGCAATGCTTTGAGGATTTCAGTGAGTCGCTCCGGGCTGTCTACGTTCTCTTCACGGTGAACACTGACCATGAAATATTGGCCCGAAGTAAGACCCTGAGCCGCCAAAACTTGGCTCGACTCAATTGCCTTAGCGTTGCCTGCAAGCACCTCCTTCATAGGAGAACCTGTCAAGAGAATTCGAGCGGGCTGTAGACCCTCGGAAAGCAGGTTTCTACGAGCGTGTTCCGTGTAAACCAAGTTATAGTCAGCTACGTGGTCAACGAGACGTCGATTCGTCTCCTCTGGCACGTTTTCGTCGAAACAACGATTTCCGGCTTCCATGTGATAAACCGGAACGCGAAGCCGCTTAGCTATCAATGCTGAGATACAAGAGTTAGTGTCCCCCAGAACAAGCATTGCGTCCGGCTTTTCCTGAATCAAAACTTCCTCAGTCTTAGCAAGAATTGATCCGAGAACCGCACCCAAGCTCGAAGTATCAGCTTGCAAGAAATGGTCAGGCCGACGTAGCCCGAGATCTTCGAAAAAGACCTCGTTCAACTCGTAGTCATAGTTCTGCCCGGTGTGGACCAAAATATGATTTGTATCTTTTTCGAGCTGTCGGATGGTTGCAGCCAACCGAATTATTTCGGGCCTCGTTCCGACAACTGTCATCACTTTGAGCTTGCGGTCGGTCGCGGTCATACTTCCTCCGGGAAAGTGTCGGGAGAGGAGGGATCATAAATTTCGCTGATCCAAAACATCGTATAAAGCATATCTGATCCAACGTTGGTGATTTTGTGTGACCACATTGTTGGCATGTCTATGGCAACAGGCTGATCCCCATTCACCCGGTAAGTCACAACCTCATCAGAGAACAACTTACGCATCGCGATTTCTGCAGAACCCGCCAGGACCGTGAATCGCTCTATTTTTCTGCGATGATAGTGCTGCCCACGAGTGATGCCGGGAACCGTCGTGGAAAAGGAGGACTGGCCTTGTCCGTGTTCACTTCGCACAACTTCAAAAAAGGCTCCGCGCGAGTCCTCTTTCCGATCCAGCTGAATTGGTAGCTTATCTCCCACTAGGAACGAGCGATAGGTGTTGAATAAATTGCGATCAAAACGATCCGCAATTGCTGGTACAGTTCCCCGCGAGTAAGTCGCCGCGATTTCAGCAAGCGCACTCGCCAGCTCCGACACAGATCTTTGGGCTACTAACTCAGACATTGCGGAAACCGGTACCTGGCCTATTAGCACCTCTGCGGCATCCTGTGCGTGCAACAGGTCAAGCACCCGATCTTCGGTGACTTCAGGATGCCTGCCGTCTACCAACATCTGGCAAAACGTTGCCACCACTGAGTTATAGAAAGGTCTTCCGTGCTCACCGAAAAGGTTTGGGAGCAGTACATCGACAAAGTCAATTCCTAATTCCTCAGCTGCCACACGGAGAATTCGGCCAGCTTCTGCCTTTGCTTCACCGTAAACAGATCCATTTCCGGCTTGAATCGAATTGGCAAAGACCAACCGCTTCGGCTTGGAAGTGGTGATCTTCAGCGCGCTCACGAGTTGCTGCGCAAACTTCACGTTGCCTTCGAGAATTTCATGATCTGAACCGCGGTTAACTCCGGCTATGTGAATCACGCTTTCGACGTCGTCCATTGCAATTGCCGCGGCCGAAATCTCGAACTCAGCACCGATCTCAATCCGGCGACTCGTCGAGCCCACACTATGAGCCAAGGCTCGAGTGTGCCAACCCAAAAAACCATTTGATCCAGTCAGAGCAATAGTGTTCATGAGCATTCCCTCCATTCTCTAACAGGCAGAAATCTTATAGAGCTTGGCGTCTCCTTGAGAGTCGACCAGAGTAGCAACTCCGCTCGCCACGAGGTCATCGAGCCCTTTGTATCCGTTGTCTCCGCCGTGAACTTCACGATGTCCAAAATCTAGAACATAAGCGACTTTCAATTCTCTGACAGCAGGGCAAACATCTGCGTCAATCTTGGCGTCCTTTAGATGATCGTAAATTTCCGGAGCACCGTTCGGAATTGTACTGAGGATATGGAGCTGGAGCGTCTTCCGATCGGCGAATGCGTAAGCAAGCGCGCTACCGTTCCATGGATTTCCGGCCAACACTGCATCTTTCGGCACATTTTTATCTAGGCGCTCGATCAGAGCCATCTCGTCGGAAGAAACTAGTGGCGACTGGGGCGACAGCTGATAGCCCGGGACTGCTGCGAGTGACGCTTCTCGCAAGTTCTCCCTTTGAGTCCCCCAGATTAAGCCCCCTAACAAGACCACGGATACCAAGATGAATGAAATCGCGCGCGGCCATACTATTGTCTCCGCACGCCGTCCTTGGTTATTACATGCCGCCCAGAACCCAAGGATTCTTGCCTTGCAGAAATCCCAAATCCGAATCGCTCCGATGGTTGCAATCGGCAAAATTACCAACGGAAGCAGAGACGCAAGCCTGGGGGGGTCATTATACCAGAGGCCAGTGAAAAAGGTTCGAACCTGTCCGAACGGGAAAGAGGCGACAATGACAAACAACGCCCCGATGACCAGGTACATCCCGAGTAGCCAAAATTGACGACGGTGCAGGACCAGGCTGAAGATGCCAAGTACCGCCAATATCATAATGATCCAGGAAACCGGCCGATTGATGCCGGCGCTCGCAATCACTTCACCGATCGCACGAGCACTGGATTCAACCGGTGGCCAGAATGCAGCAATTTCTGGAGGTCGGACGTTCTTCCATAGATGATAGGCGACCAAAGCACCGACGACTAACGCGATAATCAAGACAATCAACATCAGCCAGTTTGACCTTAGCTCTCGAAGCCGGGGCCGAACTGCCTTGCCCCAGAGAACTAGCCATGCGGGAATCGACAAGGCCAAAAGTACCATCAGGCTGCTTGGATGCGAAAGAGCAATTCCAGGCAACACGGCGATGAATAGTAGCCAGGTAATGAGCTTAGGTACATCGCGATCCTTTGCCAGGCCCAGAGCTTGAATCATCAATCCCAAGGCGGCCGGTAGCAGCGCGTTGCCCAAGAAATTTGGATATAGCACTCCGAAGTCGAGAAGCAAGATCGGAAATGCGCCGAATCCAGCGGATAAAACTCCCGCAGCTAGACTGACGGCCGGGCGCCGACCAAGCGTCTGATGGGCAAGGAACATGCAGCCTAACGGCCAAACGACGGCACCCACGATAATGTTCGTCAAGTTCACTGACGCCGGAATGCTTCCGCCAAAAATGCCAACGCTCAGCGATACCAAATCATGCCAAGCCGAGGGATAAAATCCTCCCCCAGTCATCCCACTGACATCCATCGACGAACCCGAGCCGGTGTCTAGAATGTATCGAATCGCATTGAGGTGGAAAACATTATCGAAAGTCTGGGAAAAGGAATCAGGCTTGCCGAAAACGAATACTAAGCGACGAGCAATCAAAATTGTTGCGATGGCTAAGGCCAGCACATGAAGCACACCTTTTTTCCAATGCCAAGGTACTGCACGGCTTGGCTCTGAGCGCTTTTTGAGGAAGAACACTACGAAAAGAGCCGCCAAAGCTATCAGTACGGCGAGACCGATGACTGGCAACGGTGACCATTTCAAACCCGTAAAAGGGGCTAGAATCGCGGCAACTGAGATTAGTGTGACACTTATAAGCGGCGAAATGGCAAAGAGCGCCATTCCTCGTAACCTGCATGCCAAACCAACAAGCAGTCCAGGCAGAAAAATCACCGCTGAAACCACTATCGCTAGTGGAACGGTTGACCACCAAGTCACAATTCTCCTCCAAGAATAAATTTATGGGTACAAAACCTTCCTCTGAGACACCAACGGACTTCGCCTTTGAGAATCCTACTTGACCGGTCCAAACCCGATGGTTGACTACCAACCATCCTCAAAGCTCCAAAGCTAGAGCCAATGGCTTGGCCAAATGTTTTTGCGAAGGTGTTCGTCATATGGTTGTCCCGGTAAATAAGAACGTTGCCTATGACGTCTGGACAAAATGAGTTACGGCAAAAGTAGGGTTGCAAATTTACAATTCGCACTCCTGAGACTTGTTCAGCGGCTCTTTTTAGCGGATCAGACATCGCACCAGTTTCAGACGACGGCCTTGCGCTACATATCGTTGACAGCGCACCGTTCTTCAGTACGCATTCAGATGCAGAGGAATCCGGGTAAGGGTTATCGAGAATGACCGAAACAGGTATTCCGGCATCACGCAAGGGCTTCAGGAGCTGAATGTAGCCCTCAACCAAGCTTTCCTCATCATGCCAAGTCCATTGAAGTGCCTTTGCATACCCAGCCGGAGTCATCGCGCTAATGACCACCAGCTGTGGTTTGGATTTCAGAAGTCTTTGCAATGTGACCTTGTTTTGATCAGAACAATTCGTCAACGCGTTGCTGGCTGCTATAGGAGGGATGGCAGAAAAAGGACATCCATTTCGCACCATCGCGCTCACTTTCCAACCATTCGCCGCTCCGGCTGCGAGGATCGGATCCACGTATTGGCTCGCATGCGAGTCTCCAACTACGGCCGCCGTCTTTGTTGCATCAGCTGGACCATAAATGCATTGAGATTCCGAAATAACTTCCGGATCAAAAATGCCGCACTCATCTTTGCCGGTTAATGGAACGTCCTTCAAAGCCACGGCATGGTCAGGACTAATTGTCACACCAGAGGGAACCCTCGCTGGAGCAACAGGATCAAACACCTCGGCACCTGGATACCGTTCGTTATCTGCAGCGACGCCTAGTTCCGAAGCCTTCATCTGAACTATGGTCCACGGCACCCCAGCTGCCGCCACGCTCGAACCCACCTGCAGTATGGCAAATCCGTATGCCGCTCGTTGAGAAATCAACTGACGAAATCTGCGTCCGCCTCGTAACTCAACGGGCTTCCCATGCCGACATCTCTGTTCCACAAACCGGTACGACAGCCAAGCAAGGCTAAGACTCAAAACAACAATCATTGCCCCTTGGAATACCCCCGGCTCCCGACCCAAGATACTTACCCAGAAGACGATGACGGGCCAATGCCAAAGATAGAGCGAGTATGAGATATCTCCAACGAAAGTCATCGGGCGCAGACTCAGGAAGCTTGATATTGATCCGGCACGGTAGTGCTGAGAACTCTTGATTCCTGAACCAGCCATCAAAATTGCGCAAGTACCTAATACCGGTATTAGTGCAATTGATCCGGGGAAAGGCAGCGTGGTCGAGAGAAGGAAGACCGAGACAAAGATAAGAATGAGGCCCGACCACCCCATGAGAAATCTGCTCAATGCCGTTAGCTTGATTCGATGCACAAGTAAAGCCAAAATTCCGCCTAACCCCAACTCCCACATCCGAGTCGTGGTCGCGAAATAGGCCAGGTTGTGATTAGACCCGGAGAAAAACACGCTATGGGCGAAAGAAGGCGCAGATATTATGAGAACTAGTGTCAGACAGGCTCTTGATTTGAGCACGTTAAAGTGGCGAGCCAATGTCACCGCCAGCAGAATCAGTATCGGAATAACGATATAAAACTGTTCTTCAACCGCTAACGACCAGTAATGCTGAACCGGTGAAACGGCAGCTGTTGCTCCTTCATAGCTTGCGGAGCTGAATCCCTGATTCCAATTCTGCACTTGCAGCGTAGACATGGCTACATCCCAGGAAACGGACTGCCATCGGCTTTGCGGCAAAAATACGAACGTGCCAACTACAACTGCCAAGAGCACCAAAGTTGCTGCAGGAAGAAGTCTTCGAATCCTTCGAGCGTAAAAAGCTAAGAGTCCGATTTTTCCCGTACTGACCGCTTCACGAACAAGAGAGCCGACTATTAGAAATCCCGAAATTATGAAAAATACATCTACTCCAACAAACCCTCCGGGAGCAAAATTCGGCCACAGGTGATAAACAATCACGATACCGACGGCAATAGTTCGGAGGCCCTGAATATCAGGTCGTTGGGCCTTGGCCACCGGAATACTGCTGTTAGCCATCTTCACGCAACTTCGCGACCGCGACATCGATGGGGCCGTCGAAAACGACTGAACCATGATCCAAAAGAACACCGCGATTACAAATTCGTGAAACAAGATCTAAGTCGTGACTGACCACGACCAAAGTCTTACCGGCATCTGCTAGCTCTTGAATCTTATACAGACATTTTCTTTGGAAAGGCTCGTCTCCAACGGCAAGAATTTCGTCAACCAGAAAGACTTCCGGATCGGTGTGAACTGCAACAGAAAAGGCAAGTCGTAGATACATTCCTGACGAGTAAAACTTGACTTCCGTGTCTATGAAATCGCCGATTTCGGCAAAATCTAAGATTGATTCAAAGCGTTCGTCAATCTGTTCCTTACTCATCCCCAAGATTGCGCCGTTAAGGAAGACATTGTCTCGGCCCGACAAGTCGTGGTGGAATCCAGCCCCGACCTCTATCAGGCCCGCGACTCGACCTCTGGTCCGAACAGTGCCGGAGTCGGGCTGCATTACGCCAGAAATGTGCTTCAGCAAAGTTGACTTACCCGAACCATTGAATCCCAGCAAAGCAACCGTTTCGCCTTCCGAGACCGACAAGTCGACATGCTTTAGCGCGTCAAATTTGTTGGTTAGATCTCCTTTACGACCTTTGAGGAGCCAGACTATTGACTCTTTGATCGATCGGGAATGCCTCAGGACAAAGCTCTTTGTTACGTCTTTAACTTCAATTGAAATTGCCATATCAGAGTTCCTGTGCAAAACGGCCTTCCAGCCGACCGAAGGTGAACTGACCAACGAGAACTAGGATGAAGGATATCCCTAGCCCGATTGGCACCCAGAGAGAGAGAAAATTATCTGGCATAAGGCTGCTTCCATCAGTGGTCGGAAGCCAAAAGGCGTAGTGAAAAGATTCAACACCGATTGTCATGGGATTCATCTGATAGAAGAAATAGAAGGTTTCGCCCGCCTTCTCACGCACCATTGTCCAGGCATACATCACCGGGGATGCCCAGGTCGCGATCATAAGAAGCATATCTACAAAATTTTCAGCATCTCGGAAGTAGACATTCGCTGCACCAAAGAGCAAGCCGAGCCCTAAAGCCAACATGGCAACAATGACGAACCCCGCAACCGCTGAAAGGATTTGCAAGGCGTTCGGTCGCCATCCAACGGCAAAACATGCACCTAATAGGATCACAAGTTGTGGGAAAAAATGGACTGCCGATACCCACAGTGAAGCCGCAGGAAATAACTCTCTAGGTAGATAGATCTTTTTGATCAAATTACCGTTGGCCACGATTGAGCGTGCAGCATTTCCCAATGCTTCAGAAAAGAAATTTATGAGAATAATGCCGGAAAACAAATAGATAGCATAATTAGGAAGGCCTGTTGGATTTCTTGAGCTCTTCTCCAAACCCAAAAACACGCCTAATGCGACGTAGAAGACCGCAAACTGAACGGCCGGCTTGAAGTAGGACCAGAGAAGGCCAAGAACCGATCCACGGTATCTGACCTTAAGCTCCTTCTGAACTAGCAGCTTCAGTAGGAAGCCCGACGATTGTAAGTCTCGAAGCCCCCGTCCTTTGCCAGGTTGAACAAGTTCAGCCGCGCTCAAGAGTCTCGTACCTCGGGCTCCGAATGTTCCTTGAAAATTGCGCGCCAAGATTCGAGGGAGGTAAGTTCAGCCGCGCTGTTCTGGTAACTTTGCCGGAGCTGATTCCACTCTTTGAAAATTTGAGCATGCAAAGTAACGGCCTCACCCAACAGTTTTCGAAGCTGCCGAGGATCACGCTGATACCAAGAGACAGCCGTTCCATCTGCATTTGAAACCAAAGCACTGTCATATTGAGACATCCGCCACCATTTATTATCCTGGTGCGGGACTAGGGCCTGCGGACGCTCCTTGCTTCTGGGCTTTACCGGCTCGAGCAATTGTCTAGCAATTGTTCGCATAGTCCAAGGCAATAGCTGCAGATAACTTGGCGATTTGAATCCTTGACCTTTTCGAGGCGGTCGATCCATCTTAGGTGAGGGAAAAGCATCCACTTCCGGTTTAAACTGCGAATCCGAGAACTCACCTGTCATCGAGCGAATTTCTGGCAATTTCGTCGCGAGTAGTCCACGGAGGTGATCCGGGCCCGCCACTAGATCACGTAAAGCCATTACTCGGCCCTTTGCCGTGTAATACTGCATCGATACCATGTGCTTGATATCAAGCTGGAGCGATTCGCGGATGACTCTGCCGCCCAGTTCATAGGGACTATGTAGTAGCGCGGTAATCAGTCTATTTCTGGTGTGGAAATAGGCCTGCCAGCCAACCAGATCATCTTTATCAATCCAAGAGACGTGCCACACCGCTGCACCGGGTAACGACACTGTCGCGTAGCCATGTTGCTTTGCTCGGAGGCCATATTCGGCGTCGTCCCATTTAATAAAAATGGGCAGCGCTAGACCGATTTCCTTAATGACAGCGGTTGGAATCATACACATCCACCAACCGTTGTAATCGACGTCTGTGCGCCGATGCAACCATGGAGTCTGCCGCAGATTCGAAAGCGCAAAATCATGGCCCAGCTCTGCATCTTCAGAAGGCATGTCAGGCTGGATTCGATATGGGTTGACGACTTCGCCGAAAGTATGCAAAACCGTCCGGTTATACAGGTCAAACATGTGTCCACCGACGATGGTCGGTTTTTTGCACAATTCCGCAAAGGTAAGTAGCCGGTTAATACTCTCCGGTTCCACCATTACATCATCGTCAAGAAGCAAAACGTAGTCGCTGCCATTGTCTACAGCCTCTAGCATACCTCGAGAAAAGCCACCAGAGCCACCCAAGTTGTCTTGATTGATGATGCGCAATTTGCTGCCAACTCCGGCGGCGGCTTCTTCGAATCCAGGAGCTTGTGCGACTTTCTGCGTTCCTTGATCAACGATGATCACTTCAGAAACGTGTTCAAGAGCCGCCTGGCTCCCACCCAGAATCCGCAGATTGTTCAAGCAAAAGTCCGTCTTGTTCAGCGTGGTGATCTCAAGGGTTACCGTGCCCTCGATTTTTCGGTCGCTTTCGGTCTGCCATTGTGCCTCATGCAGAATCAGCGATTCAGACCCAGCGACCAAATCAAACCAATACCAACCGCCGTCTCCGAAAGGAGCCAACGACAAATCAAACGTCGACACTCGATCATCGCTCACACGGGCAGACGCAACACGTTGCAAGGAACCGCGGGAATTCGATTTATAAACCATCACGGAACCTGGCCCGGAAGTCTGGACGCTAAGTCGGATGGAATCAACCGACGTCCATCGACGCCAATAGCTCACTGGAAAAGCGTTGAAGTAGGTACCGAAGGAAAGCCGGCCCCCGGGCCGCACTTTGGTCGAAGTTCTAGAGATGAAATCTTCTACGTGTACAACCGAAGTGGGCGCAGCTGAGACAACGCGATCGGACTGTTTAGAACCGTTCATGGTACTCAGCTGCGCCGAGGTGGCAACGCTTGAGTCAATGTAAAGCTGCACCGTATCAATTTGCGTTTGCTCCGGCAAGATTACTCGCTGGAGCGTCAAGAATCCCTTGGCAACAAGTTCCTTATTGGCCTCTTCAGTCACAACGCTCATGCGTCGACTCCCCCACTTTCAAGTTTGCTGCCACCGCTGAAGTGCGGTTTGATTTTGTTTTCGTACATGTTCAATGCAGAGCCAATTGCCATGTGCATATCGAGATACTTGTACGTGCCCAGGCGCCCGCCGAACAGCACAGATTGCTCGCCTTTAGCCAGGTCGCGGTAAGCCAGCAATTTCCGGCGATCCTCGGACGTGTTCACGGGGTAATAAGGCTCATCGCCTTTCTCTGCGAACCGAGAGAATTCGCGCATGATTACCGTGGCATCTTTTGTGTAGTCCCGTTCGGGATGAAAATGCCTGAACTCGTGAATTCGAGTGTATTTGACGTCTTCGTCAGGGTAGTTCATCACAGCGCACCCTTGGAAGTCTTCCATCGGGAGCACCTCTTCTTCGAGGTCGATGGTGCGCCAGGACAAATCGCCTTCTGCATAATCAAAGTATTTGTCGACCGGGCCGGTATAAATTACCGGAGCCTGACCCAGCACCGAAGAACGTCCGAACTCTCCGTCGTCGAAAAAATCGGTGTTGAGTTGAACCGTGATGTTCGGATGATCTGCCATCCGTTCAATCCAGGCTGTATAGCCATCGACTGGTAGGCCTTCGTACTTGTCATTGAAGTATCGATTGTCATAGTTGTAGCGCACGGGCAGGCGCGAAATGATTTCAGCAGGCAGATCCTTCGGATCGGTTTGCCATTGCTTACCTGTGTAGTGCTTGATAAAGGCTTCATAGAGCGGGCGTCCAATGAGCTGGATGCCTTTGTCGTTGAGATTCTGCGGATCCGTGCCAGCGAGCTCGCCAGCTTGTTCTTGGATCAGGGCCCGCGCCTCAGCTGGCCCCATGGACGCGCGGAAAAACTGATTAATCGTGCCAAGGTTAATCGGCATTTGAAAAACCTCACCATTGTGGCTGGTATAGACCTTGTGCTGATAGTTGGTGAACTTCGTGAAGCGACTCACGTATTCCCAAACTTTTTCGTTGGAGGTGTGGAACAGGTGCGCACCGTATCGGTGAACCTCGATCCCAGTCTGCGCTTCATTTTCACTGTAGGCATTACCACCGAGGTGGTGCCGTCGATCAAGCACCACAACCTTCAAGCCAAGCTCAGTGGCGGCTCTTTCGGCGATTGTCAGGCCAAAAAAGCCCGAACCCACAACAACTAGATCAGCGTTCACTCATTCTCCTGGCTCAAAGTTTTCGGTCGTCGCAACGTCCGTACAATCCCCTCAAGATTACCCGAAGACGACGCCGAAGCATGTATTTGGCGCTGCCGCAGTCGCTCCTCCACAACTTGGGTTCCTCGAAGAGTTGTCCACATCCGGCAATTTCGATGCTGGGCGGCTGCAAATTCACCGTAGCGTCAAAAGTGATCGAACAGTTGTCCACCAATGCAACCAGAGGATTTTAGATGAGGCTCGAAATCACACTGATCGCTTTTCCTCGCGCTGGCTCAATCCTTCAGCTGAGCGAATTGAGTATTGATGTTGCCGCGGGAACGGACTCCAGCCAGCTCGGCGCGGCACTTTCGCAGCGCTTTGGGTCCGCTCCACTCTGGCTTAATGGCAACCCGCTTGCGCACCATACGGTAGGGATTGCTCCGCTAGTCAATGGTGCAACAATCATTTCCAGCACCTCGCCGCCTCCCAGAAATACTGAGGGGCTTCAACTCGCAATCGCAGTGCTACACGGGAATAACGCTGGCACCCTCTATCCGCTACGGATGGGAAATCTCCGCCTTGGTGACCTTAGCTCCTCGAAGCCAACGTCTGCTTCAGCTGACCAGATATATAGATCTTCAAGTATCCAAAAGAGCAGTGACGCTTTTTCGGAGGGCAAGCAAGCCGGTTCAGCTGCGCATCAATGACACGTTCATCGTCAATCGATGCACAATCGGCTTGGTGTTATTAGATCAGCCCGTAACAGTTGAAGCCAAGAATCTGACAGCGGCACACCTTCACCTAGCTGCGATAAACCACCAAATCAAACCCCGAGAACAACAGAACGACGAGTTCGTTTGCTATCTAGGAGTCCGATGGCCCTCTCCCAGGGAAAAAGGCATCGGCTAGTTCTGCAGCTAAGGAAATCCCAAACAATTCAGGTTGTTGGGCCCTTCAGGCCGGTTTCTAACTTCCTGCTCAGCCAGTTGATGCAAACTGCCTGGCAGGAAATCGAAGCGGTAGTCACTGGTCCAGTCAGTTGGTTGCCGCTATCCGCAAGATTTTTACCCAAGACTGACCTTCGATTTTCTCAAAGGTTAACGGTCTGCGAGACCAATCAAATTTTACTATCAATTTCAATGACCAGACAGCAGGGGCTGTGTCTGGTGCTAGGACACGAAGACCAGGATCAAGCCCGGGAACGCAAGACATCAATAATCAGAGTCACACTAAGCGAACTCAGAGGATCGATGTTGAAAGATAGGCAAGTCAAGCAGTTCATCCCAGATCTAGTCACAGCCCAGACATTTGATCGATTCGCCCGGAATTTCTGTTGGAGTCTAGACCCACCAGAGATAGAGCCAATTCACCCAATACGAATACTCTCAGCCGAGTCTCAGCTTTGGCTTCCCCGCGAAGATTTCAGAGCACAGCAGATCGATTACCCCGCAGCGTAAATGCCACCACGCTGGGAAAAAACAACAGCACCAGCACCAGTAAAGGCGGCAGCAATAAGACAAGACCCCATACATAACCACCTAGAACCGTGGGCACCGCTACGGTTAGCATCAGCAACTGCCAAACGAAAGTCGCAGCCCTTGTCCATCGATAGCCGCGAAAGTGCTGAATAGCAGAAGCGCCCAATGCGCCAGCGAGTAAAAACAGAATGACGGTAAGGAATACCGCGCCGCCAAAGGTTGCAACCTGAACGGTAAAAAGCCCTATGAGATAACTGACTGCAGCAATCGCCAAGGCTATTGCCTCTAAGCCCACGACTATCGAAATAGCCCAAACTCCCCACGGGCGCGCTGGAACAGCAACCGGTGTGACGGGGTTTTCATCATTTGCTTCAATAGGTCTTGACACACTGGCACCATACCGGAGATATTCATCAGGCTAGGAGTTCTACGTCAGCAAATGTGACGTATCGCTCATGCTTCTTGGCAAGTTGTTGGCTTTCACCCCTTGTTTACACACTGTTAACGTGAAACTCTTATTGGAGTGACCCCAGGGGCCTGCCTTGAATGATGTACAGCAGAAGTACAGCAAAACGCAGCCCCTTTTCTTATGTAACTGCTCGTGAATCTTTTCACAAGCGGTTTGCGATACCTGTAAGGAGCAAGTGATAAGCATGGATTGGCGTAGCCGCGCTGCCTGCCTGGACAAGGATCCGGAACTATTCTTCCCCGTGGGAAATACCGGTCCGGCCCTCCTCCAAATCGAGGAAGCTAAAAGTGTCTGTCGACGTTGCCAAGTAGTCGACACTTGCCTTCAATGGGCGATCGAAAGTGGCCAAGATGCCGGCGTCTGGGGCGGCATGGGCGAAGGCGAACGTCGCGCACTCAAGCGTCGGGCTGCTCGGGCACGTCGCGCAAGCTAGAACCATCAGAGTGCAAGTTCTAGCAGAACTTGCACTCTGCCCTTATTTATAAGGGCAGCTCAATTTCGACAGCAGTTCCGCCCCCAGTACGCCGCGTCCAGCGAATCGAACCACCTAATTCGCTGGTGACCAAAGTACGCACAATTTGAAGGCCCAGGCCCTCAGTTAGCGGCGTCTCTGGAAGCCCAACGCCGTCGTCGGCAATTGTTACCCGAAGCATTTCGGAACTTCTGTCGGTCGCCATATACCGCTCGGCAATCAACCGCACCGTACCAGCTCGGTCTTCAAGACCATGCTCAACGGCGTTGGTCACCAATTCGTTGATGATCAAGGCAAGCGGGGTAGCTAAGTCGCTGGGCAAATCACCAAATTCACCTTCGCGTTCGGTATGGACGCCCTGTGACGGTGAGGCCACCTCGGCCGCAAGGCGAAAATGCCGTCCGATCAATTCATCAAAGTCGACATTCTGAGTAAGACCCTGCGACAAGGTTTCATGGACCAGGGCAATAGTGGCGACTCGGCGCATTGCCTGTTCCAAGCCGTGTTTGCCCTCTTCAGAATGCATCCGCCGCGATTGCATTCGCAAAAGTGCTGCCACCGTTTGAAGATTGTTCTTAACCCGATGATGAATTTCTCGGATCGTGGCATCTTTGCTGACCAATTCCAATTCCCGGCGACGCAGCTCAGTAACATCGCGGCATAGCACAACGGCGCCAAATCGACGCTCTTGATCTCGCAAGGGAATTGCACGTAGCGAAAGGCTTACGCCTCGAGACTCAACTTCGGTTCGCCAAGGCATCCTACCCGTGACCACCAGCGGTAACGTCTCATCGACCAAACGACGTTCTTGAATCAGACCCGCAGTAACTTCGGCCAAGGACCGGCCTTCAAGCGATTCGATACCGCCCAACCGGCGAAAGGCTGAAATACCGTTTGGGCTGGCGTACTGGACAACACCATCGGCATCGAGCCGAATAAATCCATCGCCAACTCGCGGTGCACCTCGACGCGATCCAGTCGGCGAAGCAAAATCGGGCCACAGCCCCATGGTGCCCATCCGCAACAGATCATATGCGCTCTGCCGGTAGGTCAATTCCAGCCTGGAGGGCAACCGAGAAGACGAAACGTCTACATGTGAAGTCACAACAGCCAAAGTACGGCCATTGCGCACCATGGGTACCGCATCCACACGAACCGCCATATCCGAGTTCCAACTCGCTTCAGCAGCTCGTTCGATCGAATGACTTCGCCACGCACGCTCGACGAGCGGTCCCAGATCTCCGCGCAGCTTCTCCCCCACAAAATCCTTATGGAAAACCGTGTGGGTAGTCGACGGCCGTACATGAGCTAAGGCCAAATACCCGCCCTCCGGATCCGGGAACCAGAGCGCCAGATCAGCAAAAGCCAGATCAGCTATCAACTGCCAATCACCGACCAAAAGGTGCAGCCACTCCGCGTCGCCCGGACCGAAATCGGCGTGCTCCCGAATCGGATCAGTAAAAATCGCCACGGACTAGCCGCCTCTCAGACCGCAGAACTAGCTCCGTACGATTGAACGGAGCAACCTCAAGGCTACCGACAACGAAGCCATATCGTCTTTTTCAAGCTGATTGACTTCCTCAAACATCGATCGCGCTCTGGCAAGCTGTTCGGCATTTTTCGCTGCCCACGCCTCAATTCTGGCATGTGCGTCCAAACTCGCTTCGCTACCGTCCGAGTCAGAGCCGCCGAGGACCGTCGCGTGCATAACCGCGATAGTCATATCCGCCGTCGTTGAGTACAAATCGTCGCGGAGCGCCGCTCTAGCTAGCGCCTGCCAGCGGTCGAGCCTAGGCAAGGTTGAGATGCGTTCCAAAAGATTATCGACGCCAAACTGGGCAAACACCGCGTAGTAAACTCGTGCGATCTCTTCGACCGGTTCATGAATCTGATCGCTGATTCGAGTAATGTCCAGAAGCGCAAAGCTCTCAAACATCTCAGCCCAACGGTTTCCCAGCTCAGTCGGAACGCCCCAGGAAATCGCCTTTTCATGCCAAGCCTGCACGCGCTCGCGGTCTACGCCGTCGAGCAGCTCGCTTAGCTGCGCGCTCAATGTCCCGACCACAGGCTGATACTTTGCGACGAACTCATCAATCGGACGCGAAGTCCCTGAGTGGTTAATCAGCCAACGCACTGCCCGGTCCAGCATCCGGCGCATGTCCAGGTGCATATTAGACCAGTGCTCTGTCGAGAACGACGGCGGCAAGGTTACCAAAGCCGAAACGATGTCATCCAGACGATAAATCTCCCGCAGTGCGACGAAAGCACGCGCCACAACTGCCTCGCCGGCGCTAGTCTCCTCCATTGCGCGGAACGCGAACGTAATACCACCAACGTTGATCATGTCGTTGGCCACTACGGTGGCGATGATTTCCTTACGTAGCGGGTGTGAATCCAATTCCGCATCAAACCGTTCGGCCAGTTGCTTCGGGAAGTACTTTCGCAGCGTCGTGCGGAACCAGGGATCTTCAGCCAAATCACTCTCAGCAAGAGCCTTAGCTAGTTCAATTTTGGCGTAAGCGGCAAGCACTGAGAGCTCTGGTGAGGTCAGTCCTTGTCCACCCTCGAGCCGACGACGTAGTTCGGCAGAACTTGGCAGTGCCTCAATGTTTCGGTCCAGACCGGCATGGGTTTCCAGCCAGTCCATAAGTCTTTCGTAACTTGGGCTCCATTCGACGACTCGCATTCGGTCATTGAGAAGCAACACGTTTTGATCGATGTTGTCTTCCAAGACCAAGGTACCGATTTCATCGGTCATCGTGGCCAGGAAGTCAGCACGCTCTGCCGCATCCAGCTTGCCTGAAGCCACCATACGATCTACGAAGATCTTGATATTGACTTCATGGTCAGAGGTATCCACGCCTGCTGAGTTGTCGATCGCATCAGTATTTAGAATGACGCCATGCAAGGCTGCTTCGATTCGACCATGTTGAGTCAGGCCAAGGTTTCCACCCTCGCCAACAACCTTCACGCGCAAGTCTTGACCATCAACTCGAATCGAGTCGTTAGCCTTGTCGCCAACCTGCGCGTGTGTCTCAGTACTGGCTTTGACGTACGTACCGATACCGCCGTTGTAAAGCAGATCCGCTGGCGCTAGCAGGATTGCACGTAACAGATCCGGCGGACTCATGGTCTTGGTACCTTCGGGCAGTCCCAAGGCTTCACGGACTTGCGCTGAAATCGGAATGATTTTGACCTGCCGAGGGAAGACTCCGCCGCCCTCGCTGATCAGTGAGGCATCGTAGTCTTGCCACGAGGAACGGGGTAACTCGAACATCCGGCGGCGTTCAGCGTAGGAAACCGCTGGATCAGGATTTGGATCAAGGAAAATGTCGCGGTGGTCGAATGCCGCGACTAGCTTGATGTGTTCTGAAAGCAACATGCCATTGCCAAAGACATCTCCGGACATGTCGCCAACGCCGACCACGGTAAAGTCTTCGTTCTGAGTATCGACATCGAGCTCGCTGAAATGGCGTTTGACTGATTCCCACGCACCGTGCGCTGTAATTCCCATGACTTTGTGGTCGTAGCCAACAGAACCGCCGGAGGCAAACGCATCGCCAAGCCAAAATCCGTATTCCGCCGAAATCGAATTCGCAATATCGGAAAAGGTTGCGGTGCCCTTATCAGCTGCAACCACCAGGTAGGAATCTTCGTCGTCGTGCCGAACCACCCGAGCCGGCGGCACCACGATTTGGCCTTCTTCCGAAGCCACTAAATTATCAGTGAGATCCAGCAAACCGCGGATAAAAGTCTTGTAGCTCTCGATTCCTTCAGCCAGCCAAGCAGCGCGATCGACTGCTGGATCTGGCAGTGCTTTGGCGTAAAAACCGCCCTTAGCGCCAGTCGGCACAATCACAGCATTTTTCACCGTTTGGGCCTTAACCAAGCCCAAGATTTCAGTGCGGAAGTCCTCGCGGCGATCCGACCAACGCAATCCACCGCGAGCGACCTTGCCGAATCGAAGATGGACGCCTTCAACCCGCGGGGAGTAGACCCAGATCTCGAAGTGCGGCCGCGGGAACGGTAGCCCATCTATTGCAGTCGGATTGAGTTTGATGCTCAAGTAAGGCTTCTCTTGGAAGTGATTCGTGCGCAACGTCGCTTCGATGAGATTAGCCAGCGTCCGGAGCACCCTGTCCGCATCAAGCGTCGGTACCTCTTCGAGCTGTTCCGCCAACAGAGCGCGCACCTGCTCTAGGCGCACCGTGCGATCTTCTGCCGCGACCGAAGGATCGAAGCTAGTCTCGAAGAGTTCGACCAAGGCCTTGGCAACGCCCGCATTTGCCAACAAAGTATCCGCAACAAATCCGTAGGAATTGCTATTACCCATTTGCCGGAGGTACTTCGCGTAGCTTCGCAGGATCACCACTTGGCGCCACTGCATTCCCTCACGTAGCACCAGACGATCAAAAGCGTCAGATTCGCTTGCCCCGGTGATTGCAGCACCAAACGACGCTTTGAGCAGCTCGCCGGTAGCAAGCGGATCGATTCCGGCCGGATACTTCAGGCCCAAATCGTAAAGGAAAAAGTCGCGTTTGTCCGCAGTTTGAATTTCAAAAGGTCGCTCGTCGAGTACTTCGAGTCCGAGATTATGAAAGAACGGCAGAATTTGACTGAGGCTCTTGGGGTGCGCCAAATACAATTTCACGCGGGCGTCTTCTTCAAGCTCGTCTTCCGCACCTTCGGGAAGATAAACAGTTAGCCCAGGTTCGCAGTCAGTTCCGGTCTGCGTCTTTCCGGACTTCTTCGCCGTGACATAAGCCTGGTCGTATTCTTCGAATCGACGAATATCCTCAATCGCGTCTTCAACTTCGAAATCCACCCGATAGCTGGCCGGAAATGCCTCAGCCCACTGAACGGCCATCGGCTGAGCTTGGTCAAAAGGCAAGGCTTTCGCTAGAACTTCGGTCAGCCCCTCTGACCAAGACCGTGCCGCAGTGACCAATCTGGCCTCCACCGCGACAGGATCGACGTCGGTAACTTGGCTTTCGTTGGCACCTTTGGGAAGGCGGATCCGGAAAAATAATCTCGCTAGCGCGGACTCGCTCATTCGTGCTTCAAAGTCGATGCTGACCGCGCCGAAAGTGCGCGTCAGCTCGTCTTCAATCCGTTTTCGAACTGCCGTCGTGTAGCGGTCGCGCGGAATGAAAACCAGCGCCGACATGAAGCGCCCGTAGATGTCCGGTCGAAGGAACAACCGAGTGCGGCGGCGTTCCTGCAGACGCATAATCCCGTCTGCAATCTCAATCAGATCGGCAACATCAATCTGAAAAAGCTCGTCACGCGGATAAGTCTCCAGTACAGCGAAGAGATCTTTACCGGAGTGCGAATCGGGCGGGAAACCAAAGTGCCGCAAGACCTGATTGACCTTTTCCCGGACCACCGGGATCTTGCGCACCGATCCGGTGTAGACAATCGAGGCGAATAGACCAATGAATCGCTTCTCACCGTTGACGTTGCCCTGCGCGTCAAAGGACTTCACGCCGATGTAATCGAGATAACCCGTGCGGTGCACCGTCGAGCGGGAATTGGCCTTGGTGATGACTAAGGCCCGCTTCTCACGAGCCTTACGACGACCTTCTGCGGTCAAATGCTGGACTTGTTTATTCGCCTCTGCATCGCGGAGCAGGCCAAGACCGCTGCCCGCTCTGTTGCCCAGTACGTCTTCACCGTGTTCAGTTATCAGGTCGTACTCTCGGTAACCCAAGAACGTGAAATTTCCAGCGTCCATCCAGCTGAGCAGCTCTTCTGCTTCGCGTAGATCTGCCACTTGATCGCCGTCAGTAACTTTGGCCAGTTGGCTAGAGCAAGCAATGGCTTTTTGGCGCATGGCTGGCCAGTCGTCCACCGCAGCACGAACGTCAGCAAGTACTCGGTTCAAGCCTTCGACGAGCTCCTGGCTGGAGTCAGCATCTTGTTGACCGATTTCGATGGCGATCCAGGACTCCAGATGTGAAGTCCGATCACCATCGGAAATAAGGTTTGAGATATCTGGCATCGCAGCAGTGTCTCCACTGGAGACGCCAACATATGCGGGCACTTTTGAGACGCTGACGAGTTCGTCATCGGTTTTGTCCCTAGACACCACGAACATTGGGTGTACGACGAGGGTTATTGCCGCATTCTGCCGAACAATTTCTGCGGTAACCGAGTCAACGAGGAACGGCATATCGTCCGTCACGATATAAACGATCGACTCTTTGTAATGGCGGGCATCATCGTCCTCATTGACGACGGCGACTTTGGCAGTTCCGGCGGGCCGCTTCTTTGCCAATTCCCAGTGCTTGAGTGCCCTGCTACGCAAAGTGCTTGCTTCGTACTTAGCTCGATCGTCTTCGGCGATCTGCTGATAATAGTCGTCGATAAAACTATCCATTGTTTCTTCGGTTAGCTTCGTTGTCCCGGTGCTGGACACAACGGTCTCTTCGGACCCGTTCGACATGGAAATACGCCTCCGTCGCAGTTTAAAGGCCGCTTCCTTGCAGTCTCAAAATGACAGTAGCCTGAATCAGTCCACGTTGCTATGGTTGAAGGCACAGCGTATTTCCTATTTCGCTGTGCATCTGCACCAACGATTTTCTGAATGCGGCGACGTAACTCCGACTCTGGCGCAGCTTCCAGAAGCACCTCCCCCGCGAGCAGTGCCCTGTCAATTGATTGCGGGTCCCAAGGCAAATAGTGCGCGACCGGCCATTCCGGTCCAAACCGATCCCAAGCCTGTTGTAATGCGCGTTCCGGGTGACGCCCTGCAGCACTTGCTCGGACTTTATTAAGGACCACAGTGACTTGTTGTCCCGGGGCAACCGCGTCGAGATCCTGCAGCGCCCGAACCAATCGTGGAATACCAATGCTGTCAGAAGTGCCGACAGCCAGAACTTCATCAGCGGCCGCTACTACGGTCAAGGTAGCCGCGTTCCTTCGAGGCGCAAGAGCGTCAAAGCTAAGCTCTTCGTCAGCTTCCAAGGACAACCCGCAGTCCACGACCACTACATCGCACAGGGTCCGAGCAGTTTCTAACACTCGGGACAATGTTGAGGAACGCAACTCAGGCCAGCGATCCGCTCGAGTCAGTCCGGTGAGTACCCGGAACTTCCCACCGCGGAACATTAACTCTGGCGCAATTCGACGAAGGCTCTCCTGGTCTAGTTTGCCTTGATCAGCCAGGCGGTAAGCTTGAGCAATTGCGGCAGATTCATCCAACAGCCCTATTGTTGCTGCAATACTGGCACCGTAACTGTCCGCGTCGATCAACAGCACGGATTTTCCGGCGCAAGCTAACTCGGCGGCCAGATTAACGGCAATTGTTGTTCTGCCGGGCGAACCAACCGGTCCCCACACGGCAATCAGGCGATGCCCGGCGTCGAGCTGCTCTTGGGTTGAAACTCCGGTAACTGGCTCTGTCATCGACGCATTTTGGCCCGGGGCGGCAAATCCAAGGTGATGGTAGCGATCCGCAGCCACCGTCTGACCTGCTTGAGATACGGCCCGCACTATCTGTGCGGATAGCGCGCTCACCTCACTTTGCTCAGCAGCAACCAAGACGCCCAGTCGGCGCAGTCGATCTACCTGCTCAGCATCATCCGTCAAAGCAACGATGACGACGCCTACCGTAGCCAAGCGATCCACCAGAGTCACGTTAAGCTCGGCTACATTCTCCGCCACAATTGCCGCTCGAGCGAGACCGCTCTGACAAGCCGCAATCAATTCTGCAAGGTCTGCACAGCGGCGGACTACTGTCACGGGGCCATGTAATGCTTCGAGATCTCCAGCCAGCGCATCCATCGAGTTGCCGACTGTTACTACGGATATATTCATCGTCCGGAGCCTGCTGGATTCCAAACAACTGAAACCTTTGCTTTGCTCGCCAAAGCACCGAGGATTTGAGGCAGCTGCGGCTTGCCAGCTAGTACGTAGACTGTCGTCGTCCTAGCACTGCCGAGACCATTTGACTCGGAGTCCAATTGAGATATTTCCACTCCCGGTAGGAGCAACCTCGGCTCAACAAAGCCGCCGGTTTTCGCATCCGGCAAGCTAACCCAAACATCCACTCTGCTACCAACCTTCGCACCGATTGGTAGCTTCTCTTCAAGGGTCGGTGCCACCGGATTGCGAGCAAGCGCTTGTGGCTGATCGACGCTGGACTTCGCGACTAAGTCACCATGCGGGATTCGCCGCGCTGCAACCGCATTTCCGGGAAAAATATCGGAGGCTAAAAAGTAATGGTCTTGAACTTCGTCCAACCGAACCTTCACTCGTTCCAAGAGCTCTTGATTAATAGTGTGACCCACTGCGATATCGCTTTTGGCGGCATAGACATCGACGGTTTTGTCCGCACCGCCGACCAAGACCACTACCGCTGCTACTGAGACTAGAACCAGGAGAATACCAATAAGAAGCCGGGGATCCCGCCATGAGGGCCGCTTCAACCGCGGTGCAGCAGGTGAGTAAAACGCCATTGTTTCTCCTTGGTCGATACTTGCTGGGCAAGAGACACTTGGGCTAATCTGGCACGCGTCGTCGCGCGCCTCACCGTAAGAATCCTCTACAGAATAAACTGCGAACCTTGGCTAACAGCCTGACAGGTGCTGACCTGTGGATAACTCGGATCAAAGTTACCCAAATGGCATCAAAAGTGACAAAATCGATTTATGCCTCGCTTCCTGACTCTTGCCGATGTTTCTGAGCAGTCACAGCTCTCCTCACCAGCAACATATGCTTTGGTCCGCAGCGGCGAACTGCCAGCAATTCAGGTTGGTGGCCGAGGCCAATGGCGGGTCGAAGAGACAATGCTCGAAAAGTACATCCAAGATCGCTACGCCGAGACTGAACGCCTCATCGCGGAAAATCGCCTCAAAGGAACCAGCTAGGACTAATACCTGGTTCGTTCGCTCATCGCAATGCCGTGGCTAATTGCTAATTGCGAGCTTCCAGGGGAGAAGCAATCGCGAGAATCGCACCAAATGGAATGGTTTTCCGAACCAACACTTCACGCTGCCGGCGCACTTCGCCGTCGCGCACCACGGCAATATCGCAATGATCTTCGCCAACTCGATCAATCACGGCGTGAAATCTTCTGCGGCTTTCGTCGCTGACCATGAGATAGATGGTTACCATTGCTCGATCACGCGCCAGCAAGCGCAAAGCAGAAGAAAGAGTACGAAAATTCTGCCGAACCAGGCTACTCGCTGTCAGAGTTTCTGCGCCTAGTCCTTCGATCGCCATGATATTTGGCAACAGAACTACGACTGATTGTGAACCTTCACTCAACAGAATCCAATCCGAGCCGATTTGCCTGATAGCTCCGCTGAATTGCAGACCATACGCCAAATCGACGGTAATTCGGAGAGAAATCGCGGCTCTCAGCCGATCAATCAGCGTGATCCTGGCGATCTCAACGCGTGCGCGTTCGGTAATTTCCGACTCTAAATCAAGCAGCTAAGAAGCAGCCATCTGCCCTTGTAAGTCGTCGAAAAGTGCGTCCCATCGCATCAGGTCAGCGTATGGGCCGTAGTCACTTGACGTCAAGAAAATTAAAGGATGACAAAATGGCTACTTAATGCTCAAATAAGCTTTATTAACATTAAAACAATTCAAACAACGTTAAAACAAGTTAAAGAGCCACTCCAGGATCGGGCCTCATTGGCTAGTGACGTTTCGCTGGCTGCGATGCTTTTGCTCTTGGGCGTCCTGCTTCTGTTTTGCGGAGCCCAAGCACTGCCTTCCTGGAACGAAACAGCCGATTTCTCTTCGTCTGGTCTGAGCAACGCGTTAGCGGCACTAGCAGTTTCCGCCGGCTTGCTGATTGTCTCGTGGTGGCTGCTCGGTTTCCTTGCGGCATTTTGCTCGGCCGTTGCATGGGCCAATGGTTTTCGGCGTTTTGCCAGTTACAGTTCGCGACTTTCACCAATATTTATGCGTAGATTGGTCGCGACTATTTTGGGCATCAACCTACTGGCGATTTCTGCCGCGAGTGTCAGCGTGGCCACTGCCGCAGGAAGCGATCCGGCCTGGTCAACAGATCAGAGTAGTCAAGCAACGCAAATACCGACTGAGGATCTAGTCGATCCTGCCTGGCGCGCCGAACCCCCTGGAGTTCGTCCGGGGCTTTTGCTGCCAGCACCCTCCCGCGCTCCGCTTGCCGAATTCTCGCCTTTCGAGGTAGTTCGTCCCGGCGATTGTCTCTGGACAATCGCCGCAAGGGCTCTCGGTTCCTTTGCTTCAGATGCGGAAATAGCCCACGAATGGCCGCGCTGGTATGCCACAAACCGCGAGCTAATCGGTAATGATCCGAACTTGCTCACACCGGGAACGCTGCTACAGACTCCCCCGCAATCCTGAGAATACTTTCAGACGACCAAGGAGGAACTATGGAACTCGCCAGGTCCAAAAACATTGAATCGATCGAATCGGTAAGCGGAGTTGGGGGAACTCAAGATACCTTGCCGCGGCGAGCGTATGCCAGAGGACGCCGACCTTCGAGTCGGGTGGTTGCCCTTGAAATTCCACCCCAGGAAGAACAAGCCACCGTGCGCAGAATTGCCGCCTACGTTGCACACGGCACCTTAGAAGTACGTCCTGCTCAGCAGCTGTCTGTCTGAATCGCCCCGGTGTGTCCGGAGACTTTCTTGTTTGAGAGGATCAGGACATGGCAGGGAAAACTACGACACGGTATCCGCAGGAGTTGAAGGATCGTACGGTGCGCATGGTGGCGGAGATGGAGGGTGCATCTTCGGAGTGGGCGGCGATGCAAAAAGTTGCCCAGCTTTTGGGTGTGGGTGTGCCGGAAACGGTGCGTAAATGGGTCCGGCAAGCCGAGATCGATGTTGGTACTAGAACTGGAACAACGAGCACGGAATCGGCCGAGCTGAAACGGTTACGGCGTGAGAACACTGAGCTGAAACGGGCGAACGCGATCCTTCGGAGTGCTTCAGCTTTTTTCGCGGTCGAACTCGACCGCCACAACACTGATCGTGAAATACATCAAGGACCATGCCGGTCACCGCGAGAATAATGGATTGCGGTGGGGTGTCGAGTCGATCTGCCAGGTGCTTACTGGGACGGGGTGAAGACCACCCCGTCCACGTACTACGAATGGGTGGATAAAACACGATCTCACCGAGAACAACGTGATGAGGTGCTCAAGCCCGTGATCCAGAAGGTGTATGCCGCTAATTACGGGGTGCACGGCACCAGGAAAGTCTGGTTGGCGATGAACCGTGAAGGTGTGCCGGTGGCCAGGTGCACGGTAGAACGGCTCATGGGGTTACTTGGCATACAGGGTGCGGTCCGTGGCAAGGTCAAACGCACCACGATCAAAGACTCGAAGGCAGCCCGAGCGAAGGACTTGGTCCGCCGTGATTTCACACCAACGGCACCGGATCGGCTATGGGTAGCTGATTTCACCTATGTTTCGACCTGGTCCGGGTGGGTCTATGTTGCCTTCGTGATCGATGCTTACTCTCGGAGGATCCTGGGCTGGTCAGCGAGTGCTTCTATGAACACCGTGCTAGTGCTCAACGCAGTTAATCAGGCAATCTGGAGTCGTGAACGGGCCGGGGCTGAGATTTCCGGGGTGATTCATCATCACGATGCCGGGGCTCAATACGCCTCCTTGGCCTTCACCGAACGCCTGGCCCAGGCCGGTATCCGCCCCTCGATCGGTTCTGTGGGTGATAGTTACGACAACGCCTTGGCGGAAACCATCAACGGGCTTTATAAGACCGAGCTGATCAAACCCGGCAAGCCCTGGCGGACTCTAGAAGAAGTCGAAATCGGCGCCGCTGAATGGGCCGATTGGTACAACCACCGAAGGCTCTACCAGTACTGCGGAGACATCCCACCAGTAGAGCTAGAAAACCACTACTACAATCACTACCAGAGCACGGCAGCCGCCGACAGGCTCATCGTCTGAGAAACCCTCCGGACACGCCGGGGCGATTCATCGGGGCGCTCGCCGAGACGTGACTCACGTAGACTGATCACGCTGGAAACCGTCCAGGGGACCACAAGCCCCGAAATTAGACTGCTGCAACCCAGGAGCATGGAACGTGCCATCACTGTTTGAAAAGATTCTTCGCACCGGCGACCGTAAGACGCTCAAACGGTTGCACGTCTATGCCGACGCGATCAATACGCTGGAAGATTCCTTCCAGACGTTTACTGACGCTGAGCTTCGTGAGGAAACGGATAAGCTCCGGGCCCGGCACGCAGACGGCGAGTCGCTGGATGATCTGTTGCCCGAAGCATTCGCTGCGGTCCGAGAGGGCTCGCGACGCACGCTCGGCATGCGACAGTTCGACGTGCAACTGATGGGTGGTGCGGCCCTTCACCTCGGCAACATTGCCGAAATGAAGACGGGTGAAGGCAAGACTTTGGTTGCCACCGCGCCGGCATATTTGAACGGCCTGTCCGGCAAAGGCGTACACATTGTGACGACGAACGACTATCTGGCGTCGTACCAGTCCGAGCTGATGGGGCGAGTGCATCGTTTCATGGGCTTGACCAGCGGATGCATTCTTTCGGCTCAAGAGCCGTCTGAGCGACGCCTGCAGTACGCGGCCGATGTCACCTACGGCACCAATAACGAATTCGGTTTCGACTACCTCCGCGACAATATGGCGTGGAGCTCGGAAGAACTCGTCCAGCGTGGACACCACTTCGCCATCGTTGACGAAGTTGACTCGATTCTGATCGATGAGGCTCGTACTCCGTTGATCATTTCCGGTCCTGCCAGTGGCGATGCGAACCGCTGGTACGGCGAATTCGCCAAAGTGGTTCTTCGCTTGGACGTCGACGACGACTACGAAGTCGATGAGAAGAAGCGCACGGTCGGCGTACTTGAGCCCGGGATCGAAAAGGTCGAAGACTACCTGGGCATAAGCAACCTTTACGAGTCCGCGAACACGCCGCTCATTGGCTTCTTGAACAATGCGATCAAGGCGAAAGAGCTCTTCAAGCGGGACAAAGATTATGTCATTCTCGACGGCGAAGTACTGATCGTCGATGAGCACACCGGCCGTATTTTGGCTGGTCGGCGGTACAACGAAGGCATGCACCAGGCCATCGAAGCCAAAGAAAGCGTTGAAATCAAGGCTGAAAACCAGACCTTGGCCACGGTGACCTTGCAGAACTACTTCCGGCTTTACGAGAAACTCTCCGGCATGACCGGTACTGCCGAGACTGAAGCATCTGAATTCATGGGCACGTACGAATTGGGCGTGGTGGCTATCCCGACGAACAAGCCGATGGTGCGAATCGACCAGTCGGACTTGGTTTACAAAAATGAAGTCGTTAAGTTCGAAGCAGTAGTCAAAGACATCGAAGAACGCCACAAAGAGGGCCAGCCGGTCTTGGTGGGTACCACCAGCGTAGAAAAGAGCGAGTACCTTTCTAAGCAGCTGTCCAAGCTAGGCATCAAGCACGAAGTTCTCAACGCGAAAAACCACGCCCGTGAGGCCTCGATCGTTGCGCAAGCTGGCCGCAAGGGTGCTGTGACGGTTGCGACCAATATGGCTGGTCGCGGTACCGACATCATGCTCGGTGGTAACGCAGAGTTCAACGCAGTGACCGAATTGGCCAAACGCGGGCTGGACCCGGAAGAAACCCCTGAAGAGTACGAGGCCGCGTGGGCTGAAGCCTACGAAAAAGCTCAAGAGGCGACCGAGGAAGAGCACGAAGAGGTTGTTGAGCTTGGTGGGCTCTACGTTCTGGGCACTGAACGCCATGAGTCTCGACGCATCGACAATCAGCTCCGCGGCCGCTCTGGCCGTCAGGGTGACCCGGGAGAATCGCGCTTCTACCTTTCGTTGACTGATGACCTGATGCGCCTTTTCAACTCGGGTGCAGCTGAGCGGCTCATGGGTCGTTCAGTGATGCCAGACGATCAGGCCTTGGAATCGAAGTTGGTTTCCAAAGCTATTGCCTCGGCGCAAGGACAGGTTGAGGGCCGCAACGCCGAACAGCGTAAGAACGTGCTCAAGTACGATGACGTATTGAACCGGCAGCGCGAGGCCATCTATGGTGACCGACGTCGAATTCTTGAAGGTGACGATCTTCACGAGAAAGTGCAACACTTCCTCGAAGATACAGTCAACGAAAGTATTGACGCTACGACGGCGGAAGGCCACGCCGAAGGCTGGGACTACAAAGCATTGTGGAGCTCGCTTGGCACGCTTTACCCCATCGGTCTGACCGCGGATGACGTCGCTGAAGAAGTTGGCGGTTTGGCAAACGTCACTTCCGATGTGCTCAAGCGTGAGATCCTTTCTGATGCCAAGCTTGCCTACCAAGGCCGCGAAGAAAAGCTCGGTTCAGAGACCATTCGTGAGCTCGAACGCCGGGTAGTGCTGTCCGTTATTGGACGCAAATGGCAAGAGCACCTCTATGAAATGGATTACCTCAAAGAAGGTATTGGCCTGCGAGCGATGGCTCAGCGCGATCCGCTGGTTGAGTACCAACGTGAAGGCTTCGTGATGTTCCAAGCGATGATGGGCGCCATTCGCGAAGAAAGCGTTGGTTTCTTGTTCAACCTGGAAGTACAGGTTGAAGAGGCGCCGGCAGCTTCGGCCGGAGTGCAAGCAAATCAACCTTCAGCGCTCCTGGATCGAGTCAACGGTGAAGACGCCGGTGCTGAGGCTCATGCCTCCGCAAAGCCGGTGCTCAACGCTCCTGGCCTGGCTGAACCGGAACGCCCTAGCCAGCTTCAGTTCACAGCCCCAGATGCTTCGGGTGAAGCGGAAACTCGTATTGAGCGCCGCTCGACTGCTGGTTCCGCTGGTGATTCAAATTTGCCGCCGTCGGCCCGTAAGACCAATAAGCCGGCACCAAAGCGGAAGAAGCGTCGCTAATCTTTTAGCGAATCAACCTATCAACAGGGCGGTAACTTTCCAGTTACCGCCCTGTTTTTCTATCCGGATCGCTACTGCGCGGTAACGGGCCCGTTCTGACACCACGATGCTTAGCTCGTATATTCCGGCAGCCACCCTGCTGCCGTGAACTGACCTGACCTGGATACTTTGATGCAATCGCTCGGGGTTGTGCTGAACCGCACGCCGAGCCCGATTAGTTAGTTCTGCTCGCATCAGCAAGCTGGCAAAAAGTTGCTGATCCAATATGCATGAATCGCTCCGGTGTGTCCGGAGGGTTTCTCAGACGATGAGCCTGTCGGCGGCTGCCGTGCTCTGGTAGTGATTGTAGTAGTGGTTTTCTAGCTCTACTGGTGGGATGTCTCCGCAGTACTGGTAGAGCCTTCGGTGGTTGTACCAATCGGCCCATTCAGCGGTGCCGATTTCGACTTCTTCTAGAGTCCGCCAGGGCTTGCCGGGTTTGATCAGCTCGGTCTTATAAAGCCCGTTGATGGTTTCCGCCAAGGCGTTGTCGTAACTATCACCCACAGAACCGATCGAGGGGCGGATACCGGCCTGGGCCAGGCGTTCGGTGAAGGCCAAGGAGGCGTATTGAGCCCCGGCATCGTGATGATGAATCACCCCGGAAATCTCAGCCCCGGCCCGTTCACGACTCCAGATTGCCTGATTAACTGCGTTGAGCACTAGCACGGTGTTCATAGAAGCACTCGCTGACCAGCCCAGGATCCTCCGAGAGTAAGCATCGATCACGAAGGCAACATAGACCCACCCGGACCAGGTCGAAACATAGGTGAAATCATCTACCCATAGCCGATCCGGTGCCGTTGGTGTGAAATCACGGCGGACCAAGTCCTTCGCTCGGGCTGCCTTCGAGTCTTTGATCGTGGTGCGTTTGACCTTGCCACGGACCGCACCCTGTATGCCAAGTAACCCCATGAGCCGTTCTACCGTGCACCTGGCCACCGGCACACCTTCACGGTTCATCGCCAACCAGACTTTCCTGGTGCCGTGCACCCCGTAATTAGCGGCATACACCTTCTGGATCACGGGCTTGAGCACCTCATCACGTTGTTCTCGGTGAGATCGTGTTTTATCCACCCATTCGTAGTACGTGGACGGGGTGGTCTTCACCCCGTCCCAGTAAGCACCTGGCAGATCGACTCGACACCCCACCGCAATCCATTATTCTCGCGGTGACCGGCATGGTCCTTGATGTATTTCACGATCAGTGTTGTGGCGGTCGAGTTCGACCGCGAAAAAAGCTGAAGCACTCCGAAGGATCGCGTTCGCCCGTTTCAGCTCAGTGTTCTCACGCCGTAACCGTTTCAGCTCGGCCGATTCCGTGCTCGTTGTTCCAGTTCTAGTACCAACATCGATCTCGGCTTGCCGGACCCATTTACGCACCGTTTCCGGCACACCCACACCCAAAAGCTGGGCAACTTTTTGCATCGCCGCCCACTCCGAAGATGCACCCTCCATCTCCGCCACCATGCGCACCGTACGATCCTTCAACTCCTGCGGATACCGTGTCGTAGTTTTCCCTGCCATGTCCTGATCCTCTCAAACAAGAAAGTCTCCGGACACACCGGGGCGATTCACCCAGGGCCGGGCGAACAGGTATCAAAATCAATGGCAGCAACTAGCTGTTGCTCTCGAAACACCAAATTGTAGGGGGGCAAAGTCGTTGTGACAAATCACCTCGGCTGGCTCATGTGACCGCAGCTGCTAACGGACGTTTTCGACGGCGAAGTCCAGGCTTGCGTCATGAACCATTCGAAGAAACACCGCGGCATCATCAAGAATTTTCTCCGTCCACAGCCAATCTGGCATCGGATAGTGCGGGACTATTCCGTTGATGAACTCCAGTTCTTCGCGTCCGTCAGCGGTGAGTCCGAAGGGTTGCGGCACACCAGGAAGCTTCTTGGCCCGCAAATGGCTGAGAAAAGCTTGAATTGTGGGCGTCCACGGGCCACTTGGCCGGAGTACCTTGTCGCCACGTCGGGTAGCTCCGCCCATATTTCCGCCAGCCAACGAGATGTCTCCCGGTTGGTTTAGGGGCAGCTGATTCATGCCCCCAGCTTAGTTACCCGGTCGGCCTTCGACGCTGGTTAGTTTAGTTTTTGATTGCTGCCGCAAGCTTGTCTGCAAGATTACCTACCGGCTCCACGACGACATCAGTCAGTTCCAGCCATTGAGCCATCAGCCTCAGTTCTGCGGCAAGTTCCGTCGCGGTATCCGCAGGTGCATTCGGTTCGGCGAATGCGGTTCGTACCAACAACCGACTAGCAGCCCGATCAGCTTTCAGATCAACTCGGGCCACAATTTCTTCACGCAAAAAAAGGGCAACACATAGTAGCCGTGCGTCCGCTTTTCTACAGGTGTGTATTATGCCGATCCGGTAATGCATATCAAAAAGATCAAGCAGCCTTCGACGCTCGAAGACCAACGAGTCAAAGGGGCTCAACAAGGCTCGCGCCCGCGAGATTCGGGGCTTGGCAGCCTCCTCCTGGTGCAGGAAAAGGTCAGCGTCCCACCCACGGACCGATACTCGCTCCAACACACCAGTATCCAGTAATTCGGCGACGGCGGCAGCGGAGTCCCGGATTGGCAGCCTAAAATAGTTCAGCGAAGCAACGCACAGTACCGATTCCGTGTGCTCTAGCCGCCGCCTCGGTGAGCCGCACGATGCCCTCCGCGCGGTCAGCGGCATCGTTTGCTACGCTGCGAAAAATGCGGCCGGTTGGCGTGTAACGTCGTTCAAATTGCTCGTTCCGACCTGCCACGCTGATATCTCCGGCAATGAACAGTCGCTCAAGACACTCTTTAACCGGGTTCCAGCCCCAGTTGGAGCGGTCAGTTGTCTTTTCGTAACCTACTCGTTCGCTTACTTGGCGCGCGGTCATCGCTCGGCCAGCTTCGAGAACTCTCAATATCTTCAGGGAAAGATCGCGCGTCTGCTCTGGTCGCTGCGGATTGTTTCCGAACCAGCTTCTACGTTGCCAAGAGCGCATATCAGCAAAGTGCTCCGGCTTGATGAAACTAGCCTCATGTGCCCAGTATTCGACCATTTTGCGCGGGTGAGCTGAGCTGAATCTGTTCAAGATTTCACGATCGTAATTGCCTAGTCTGGCAAAAAACGGTAAATAGTGACTGCGAGAAAGCACGTTGACAGAGTCAATCTTGACGAGCTGCAACTGATCAAAAACTCTAGCAATGCCGCGAGCTCCCGCAGCGACTTCCGGTTTACCTTTGATCAGACCCTGTGCCGCAATAGCGATTCGACGAGCTTGCGCCAAAGTCATCGGAGCGGACGCTGTGGGCCTTAGGTTCTGACCGGTGGCCAATTGCTGCGATTTGTTAGCGGAGGTCATGGCAAAAAGCGTAGGGGCTATCCAGGACAGCAAACGTCCTAGATAGCCCCTACGGCATTAATTGATGGAAATTCTTATGAAACGCTTGCCGCCCGGTCCTCGGAGCGATATGCCAAGATCTGCTCGGCAGGAGCAGAACCGACATCAGCACAGTCTGCGTCAAGAGTTATCACGCCATAGGTCCAACCGCGGCGACGATAAACCACCGAGGGCGCATTAGTCACCGAATCAATGAACAAGTAAAAGTCGTGGCCTACTAACTCCATGTTGTCCACGGCGTCATCAACACCCATAGCGGCAGCAGGAAAAACTTTGCGCCGGATCAAGACCGGTGAGTCACCAGCTGGAATGTCATTTTCAATTTCATAAGGTGACGCTGTTTGTTTTGCTGCTTCAGCTTCGACAGAAACTTCAGTGTTCAGCAAGGTAATCGGACCAGTGCCTACCGGTTCCAGGGACGCCGTCGCTTCACTCACTGCTTTTGGCGTATGCCGACCGTGGTGAAGCTTTTTCTTATCTTTAGCGCGGCGTAATCGTTCCAAAAGCTTGTTATAGGCAACATCGAAGGCTGCAAACTTATCCCCAGCATGCGCCTCAGCTCTAATCACCGGCCCACGGCCCTGGACAGTTAGCTCCACCGTCAACTTGGTGTCAGCCAGCCGAGCGTTCGGCTGCTTGGACACTTTAGCGTCGACTCGCTGGACTTTTTCGGTGAGGTGCTCCAGTTTGGAAATCTTTTCTGTCGCGTATTCCCGGAACCGGTCCGAGACAGTGAGATTGCGGCCGCTGATCATGAATTCCATAGTGCCCTCCACATGACGAAAGTGACACGACGGTCGGCTTTCGGTTCTGCTGCCAGACCGCCGACGGGTCCTCATCCTCGAAGAGGTACCCGTTTACTCACGTTAGTTCAAAGCCACCCGTTATTCATCCTCTGTTCGCAATTATTTTCTTGGAAGTCGCTGTACATTTCGAGATACTGCTGCAATAACCACAGCACCAATGACGTTTCCGCCCGCTGCTGAAACCGCCCGAGCCGCTTCAGCAAGGGTTGCGCCTGTGGTCAGCACATCGTCGACCAACAGGCAATTGAGGCCCTGAACATGATTTAGCTTTCGCTTTGGCACCATCAAGCTGCCGCGAAGGTTGGCCCTTCGAGCAACGGCAGAGAGCGATTTCTGGGCGGCTTGCGGAGCGAAAAAGGTTTTCCAATCGAACTTTCTTCGCTTCTGCAAAAGGGCCGAAACCGGAAAACATTGACTGTTCCGGCGGCGTAGGCTGCCAAGTATTTGACCCACTGGGTCGTAGCCACGCCTTCGGTAGCCGGAAATTGTCGTAGGCACTGGCACTAAATGCGGCAGCGCCCGAAAGGAAGGGCCAGGCACCGCTAGCTGCTCCGAAAATATCGAGGCCTCAATCGCTCGACCAAGAGCAGCCGCCAGATCATTAGCCAATGGAACTGCACCCTGATTCTTAAACGCCAGAATCGCATGAGCCAGTTGGTTTCGATAAGAACCTGCTGCGATTACTGGAAACAGTACTTCGCCGTCCAAATCTGTTAATGCCGGCGCTTGAGCTGCCGCTTGGAATGGCGAACTAGTCAGCGAGCGCAACGCAGCTGAACAGTCTGTACAAAGCAAAGCATTCGGACGTCCGCATGAGACGCACTCAATCGGTAACACCAGGGCCAGAAACTCCTGCCAGGCACTGCCGATGAAGCTATACCAGCGCAGCAAACGTGCTTGTGGCTGGTGCCGATGCCGCACTCTTGAGATTTGCTGAAGCCCCATAAATCAAGGATCCGTTACCGGTGCCCCGGTAACCCCCGGAACACAAACAACCTCGATAAATGTGCGGAAAGCCAAGCGAACAGGGCATGTGTCGGACAAGTCAGGCTGTCAGAAAAGCGATCTACTGGAATTGATTAACCAGCAAATGCCAAATCGTTCAGATCTTTCAATTGGGATTGTTCTTGCCACCCGTTGACCGCATAGCTGAAGACGTCCCCCGAGTTATTTTGTGCATAGACCTCGGATAAATCGTTACCTACGGTGGAACCCTTCAGCTCTTTCAAAGCAGTGAACTTATTTGAGGCCTTATTGTCCGGAGCATCGACTGAAATGACACCAGCTACCACTTCACCAGGGCCGGGCGCCGTCACCAATATTTTCGACTCCCCGGCCCAATTGCCGGTGGTGAAAGCCAAACCTTCTGCAAAGAGATTCAAGGGTGCCGTGAGTTCTCGTGGGGTACTCACAGAGTTGTTATCCTGTTTGAGAATCCCGCTCAGCTGAACTTGGCTTTGGCCGTTCAGCGAAGAAATCACCATAACTCGCGCACCATCACGCGAGACTCGCAGCGCAGTGACCGTGCGACCCTTTAGCCAGTCTGCGGTCAAGGTAACGGTAGTTGCCTGGTTCCCGTCCGTGATACCGGGATAGCTGGCAAATATTCGGCCGCTCTGATTTCCTTCCGCCGTCCAGACCCAGTTTGACGGCGAGAACGACGGCGGCGTCAACGCTGTGCCGCTCACTGCCAACTTTTCCGTCTGGTTAGGAGAAACGGTATACATTTCCGTGGAAGTTCCGTTCAAAAACGCAACGGGACCACCCGGTGCGTAGGATTCAGCCGGAGATTTCGGTTGATACCGGGCGACTGAAGGAATCCCGGCAATTTGCTGCTGCTGGCCGTTGTCAAAATAGACCAGTTCGCTTTTTGAAATTCCGGCTAACCTGTTTGGCACCGGCGCGCCGTGAACAAGGCTTAGCGAGCTCGAGGGTGCATCATTGGCGTCCAGCGTGAGCTGATCGGCTCGAAGGATGATGTTAGTTACCGTATTGAGCTGGCGAGTAAGTGTTTCTTGCAGCTGGGCCCGCATCTGTTGGCGCACTTGTGCGCTCGCAGCCTGCAGCACAGTTGCCGTTAGATCGACGGTCGCGGTCGACGAGACAATGGGCACCGTGTCCCTTAAAAGTCGGATTCCGTCGGGGAAAGCGCTTGCCACTGCCCCCTTGAGATAGCTCGCTGGACCGCTAATCAAGGCTTTCACCATGACCGTTGGCACAGTGCTTGGACTCGCCGCGAACCAACGAACATCCGGAACCATGTAGGAAAAGCTGGGGTCGTAAAAATACAACGATCTGGCTTTGAAAATATTCTGGAAGTTCTGTTGCGCAATCATAATTCCGTCCGGAATCGAACTGATCCGCCATTCGCCATCAACCCGGGTCATCGTGAGTTGAACTGTGTTGGGCACGCCAGAGTGGGCGGGCGTCCTAATACCATCAGCGTCGATACTCGACTGAGTTTTCAACTCAATTTTGAAATCGTTGTCAGAATCACCTTTGACGATATTCGGCTGATCTTGGAACACCAGGGTGCGCTGATCACTTTTCCACGTCGTTGCAGCGGGTCCGGCAAGGAATTTTCTGGCAGTTTGAAAGTTCTCGGCAAACCCAGTTCCGGCGTTAATGAACCCGTTGATAATTGCCATCTGATCCGCACCGGGGGCAGGCGGATTAGGCGGTGCGTAATTGAAATTAAGTTGAGTATCGCTGCGATCAGTTGGTTGAATCTTCGAAACACCGCCACCGGTTGGAATGCTCGCGCATGCGGACAACGTCAACACAGCTACGAGCAGAGCGCTTAGCACCACCAGCAGCTTCTTTTGCGGGCTCATCAGCGCTTCTCCTCTGCTGGTGTTTTTCCGTCAACATGCATGACGCCACCCAGCGAGGAAAGTGGAATACTCTCGTTTCCTGGTGGCAGTGCTAGCGGCGAATGATCTACGCCGGTGCCGCGTTTGCGTGGCAAGGTGAGGCGGAAACATGCACCTTCGCCAGGACGTCCCCAGACTTCTAAAAGACCATCATGCAACTTCGTGTCCTCAATCGAAATGGCCAAGCCCAAACCACTGCCGCCAGTTGTTCGCGCACGCGCCGGATCCGCTCGCCAAAACCGATCAAAGACTCGAGATATCTCTGATTCAGTCAGACCAATGCCATGATCGCGTACCGCAATCGCTACCACGTCGGCATCTGCAGCAATGAAAATCTGCACTGGACGCTTTTCTCCGTGCTCCAGGGCATTGACCAGCAAATTTCGCAGAATTCGCTCAATTCGACGTGGATCCATCTCAACAATGCAGCTGTCATCTGGTACTGCCGAAACTAAGGTAAGCGGTGAGCCAATCTTGTCTGCCAGCATTTTCGCTTCGTCAAGCACTTTACTAATGACAGTGAAAATTTCTTGCGGTTCGGCGTCCAAAACGGCCGCGCCCGCGTCAAACCTTGATATTTCCAGTAGATCCGCAAGCAGCGCCTGAAATCTTTCCACCTGGTGATACATCAACTCGGCCGAACGCCGGTTGACCGGATCAAAACTTTCCCGAGCGTCATAAAGCACTTCGGCAGCCATCCGCACCGTGGTCAGTGGGGTACGCAATTCATGTGAAACGTCGGAAACGAAATTGCGTTGCATATGAGACAAGGTGGCTAGCTGAGTGATCTGTTCTTGGAGTGCGTTCGCCATCTTGTTAAACGACTCTGCCAACCGAGCCACCTCGTCTTCGCCTTTGGCGTTCATTCGCTCCTGTAGTTCACCCGCTGCTAGTTTCTCCGCGACTAAGGCGGCTTGGCTAACCGGTTGCACAACGTTCCTGGTTACAAACCAAGCGATTCCACCGATCAAAAGCAGCAATGCCGCCCCCGAAATCCACAACACAGACTGAATGTAGTTCAGCGTCTCCTGGGACGAATTGAGATCGTAAACCACGTAAAGCTCGTAAAAGTTGTTGGCAAGTTCTACCCGAGATCCGAAGACAATAGCCGGGTGGCTTCCCGAGCTGCCGATCGGCAAAGCCATAGATTTCGAGAACAGTTCGTCGCTCTGCTTCACCATTGAACGCAGATCGTCAGGAATAACCGATGCGGTGATCTCGCCTTTATTGATGCTCGAAACCGCGAGCGGGTTCTTTTGACCTTGTACCGGAATCATCAGGTACTTGCGGATGTTGCCGGTGTCTCCGACCACAAGCCCACTCAAAGTATCGTTCGCTAGCTGAACCAAGGAGGCTTGATCTGATATTTGCGCTGCGGCAAAGCTGGTGCGTACCGTGCCTATCCCTCGGCTGGTGTCGGCGGAAGTCTGTTGAAGGCGCTCCTGAAACAGCCCGTTGGCAATTTGGTTGGAAAGAAAGATTCCCACACCGCCGATCGCGACAAAAGCGACCAGCATCGTCACTAATACCGTTCGGAACTGCAGTGAGCGGCGAAGCCTCCCGGTGAACCATTCAAATTCACGTTTGACCAACATGAGCGTCGATCGAGCAGCATGTCGAAGCGCGTTCAAGGGCTTAGCCATGCTGCCGAACCGCCTCGCAGCCAGCGTGGATCTGCTTGGCAAAGTGATGCGTCAAAAGCTACTGACCAGCCTTGTATCCCACTCCACGCACCGTGAGTACGACCTCGGGAGCTTCAGGGTCGATCTCGATTTTGGACCGCAAGCGTTGCACATGCACATTGACCAAACGCGTATCCGCAGCATGCCGGTATCCCCACACCTGCTCCAGGAGTAGCTCTCTAGTGAAGACCTGCCAAGGCTTGCGCGCCAGAGCGACCAAAAGATCAAATTCCAAGGGAGTGAGTGAAATCCGAGTTTCGCCCCTAGCCACCACGTGCCCGGCGACGTCGATCGTTATATCAGCGATCTTGAGCGTCTCTGGCGTTTTCTGATCGCCAGGTCGCAATCGAGCGCGAACTCGGGCAACCAGCTCCGCAGGCTTGAATGGCTTGGGTACGTAGTCGTCCCCGCCCGATTCAAGGCCCCGGACGACGTCGGACGTATCGGCTTTTGCCGTCAACATCACCACCGGAACGTCTGACTCGGCGCGAATGAGCCGACAGACTTCGATTCCGTCTATTCCTGGCAGCATGAGGTCCAAAAGAACTAGGTCTGGCTTTCCAGCGCGGAAAACCTCCAATGCCTGCGACCCATCCGCACAAAAGAATGGTTCAAACCCATCATTGCGGAGCACAATACCGATCATCTCGGCCAGAGCCTCGTCGTCGTCTACCACCAAAATGCGTGCCTTCATACCTCTATATTCGCCTATCCAGTGGACTTGTGTCGCACCGACCTGCAGATTCAACCGAAAATTCGCTGAGATACGCCAATATATTGACCGAAATGTTCTGCGGTTTCTGCTGCCAGCTGACCTGCAATTCTGGGTAGGCTAGGCAGCAGAGCTTTCCAGTCGAGCAAATCACAGTGTGGTTGAGTTAGTTTCCAGCCAAGCTGCGAAATGACTGACATGGCAAAACTGTCAAAATGCCCATCGTGGCGAGTCCTAACCGGAGGGGTCCAACACGCAATGTCGATGGGCAACAATACGACACCTGAGCCGCCACAACCCCAGTGGGGGCAGCAGCCGCAGTGGGGTCAGCAACCCGGCCCGCTACCCGGGTATCCGCAATACGTTGCGCCACCGAAACCCGGTGTGATTCCGCTACGACCGCGCAACTTAGGCGAGATCCTCGACGGCGCGTTCCAAACTGCGCGGCGCAATGGCAGAGCGATGTTTGGCTCGGCCTTGTTGGTGCAGGCCGGGTCCACCGTACTGAGCTTGCTTACGCTCTTAATCTTTGGTGGTGCTGGGCTCTTTTCCCTGCTCAGCAGCGTCAGTAGTGGCAGCGGATCCGGTCGGTTAAACAGTGGCGCTGGCCTTTCGTTGCTGCTGGCAATTCTTTCGGCAAGTGCGGCAACTGTCCTTGTCACGGTGATTGCCACCATGATCATGCAGGGCGCTCTAGTCATTCCGGTCATGCGCGCCACGGTGAATAAGACAACTAGTTTCAAGCAAATGTGGAGCCTCACTCGACCCCGGGTCTGGACGTTAGTGTTGCTGGCCCTGCTCTATGCTGCGGTGGCGATTGTCTCGATTGCGCTCTATTGTTCTGCTAGCTGTGGTTCTTGCCATGTCGATCCAGTGGGTCACCATTCCGATCATGTTTCTGATCATGCTCGGAGTCGCCGCGTTGGCAATCTGGATAGGCACCAAGTTGATCCTTGCCCCAGCGTCAATTGTGGTGGAGAACCTTTCGGTGTTTGCCGCCATTGCACGCTCTTGGAAACTTACTAACGGAAATTTCTGGCGCACTTTCGGTACCTATTTGCTCTCGCAATTCATCGTCGGGGCAATATCCGGCATTGTGAGCGTGCCGGTTGCTTTGGTGATCGGCATCTTGTCTCGCCTCATCAATCCAAATCCAAATCCTCGTGATGCCATCGCTATTCTGATTGTCACTCAAGTAATTTCTTACCTGATTTCGGCATTAATCGGGGCAGTCACTTTGGCCTTCCAAACTGGTGTGCTGGCCTTGATTTACGTCGACCTTCGAATCCGTAAAGAAGGGTTCGATTTAGAACTGCTCGCAAGTCTGGAAACCACGCCCGACGGCGCTGGCTTGGAAATACCAGGCTCCCGGCAGTATCAGCCGCCGCCAGGCAGAGGTTGGGTGAGCCAATGATGACCGGTTATCCGCTCCTGGACGGCTTGCCAACGGATGTTCCGGTCGATCCAGACTCTGACCAAGCACGCCAGTGGGCCATTGACGAGCTATCAAAACAGCCATATCAATCTGCCAAGCCAGGAATTTTAGACTCGGTTTGGGATGCGATTGTGAAATTCTTCAACTCGTTGCTGGAAGGTCTACAAAACGCTACCGGCATCGATGGGGGCGTCCTTGGCATAGTTTTGGTGATCGTCGTGATCGTCGTGATCGGCCTGATCGTGGGACTGGTTTTGTTACTCCGTCCGCGTCTTTTGCACCGCGAGCAACCAGATGCTGAAGTATTCGAATCTGAGCTGACGCTCAGCGCGGCACAACATCGAACGCTCGCCGCGAAAGCGGCAGACGTCCGTGATTTTGCTTTGGCAATTACCGAAACATTTCGTGCCATCGTTCGAGCCAGCGAGGAACGCGGCGTTATTGACCCACAAGCAGGACGAACCGCCGATGAGGTCGCTGGAAAACTATCAGCGGCTTTTGGCTCAGCCAGGCAAGCACTCATGAGTTCAGCCACCCTGTTCAATAGAGTTCGCTACTCAGTACAGTCATCTGGACGAAGCTCGGCAAGCGAATCCGAGTTCAGGGCAATACGCGAACTTGACGAGTCGCTCGCTTCCCTCCAACCTGAGTACAGCGACGAAGCGCAGCTCAATTGGGTGGGTCCACAATGAGTGCACCGGGCATCAACATCGCCGAAGCAACTGACTCAGAAGCTGAAGTGGCGAGAGAAGATTCAAAAGGTTCAACGGATCCAACAACTCGCTCGCTGAAATCTCGGTTACGCAAAAACCGGTTTTGGCTGATTATTGGCACGGTCTTCTTGCCGGTTGTTGCCTTTGCGCTTTACCAGAGCTTCAGCGGATGAACCCGATCAAATGTAAAGCTTTCGATGAGCAACCCTGCACCCGATGGCGCAATGGCGGTGGGCCAAATCCTTGGCGCACATGGCGTCAACGTCGTTGCCACTGACAACCTTTCCGATACCGAAGCAAATATCTCTCGTTTGGGTGCTGCCAACACCAGTGTGGTGCTTTTCGATCCGGATAATTTCCTTCTCGAAGAGCAGACACGAAAACTCGTTGATGCCGGTGCTCGGGTTATCGCTATCACCCCGGGACCATCGAAACTACAAGCGATGAACCCGGGATTAGTTTCTGCTGGCGCTGGCGATCCGCATGCAGCCGATAGCAATCAGCTCGTGAATGCCGGGTGTAATAACCCTGATGCCGAGGCGGCCCAAAAAATAGCTCCAGGTTTTAGCCGGCTCTACTCTGGACCGGTTGTCTGCTTCACAACCAACGACGGCGCAGACAAACCTGCCGGAATGATGGCGCAGAGCAGCGACGGAAAATTCACCGTTTTAGGCAGCCAATCATTTTTGAGTAACGACAAGTTGGCGGCAGAGGGCAACGCGGCATTAGCGTTGCGGCTATTGGGTCATGATGCCAATTTGGTTTGGTATTTGCCCAGCGCTAAAGATTTGGCAAGCAGCAGCGACTCGAAGCCTCAGCTAAGCGATCTACAGCCTGCTTGGCTTGCCCCAGTCGGATTATGGCTAGCGGTTGTTGGAGTCTTAGCGACGCTCTGGAAAGGCCGAAGGGACGGTCCTCTAGTGGAAGAACCACTCCCCGTTGTGGTGAAAGCTGCTGAAACCGCGGCTGGACGCGCTCGGCTCTACCAGGATGGCAAAGCCACCGAACGAGCTGCCGATAACTTACGTTCGGCAACCCTCGGACGATTGGCACGGCGCTATCGCCTAGGTGCTGGCAGTAACCGGGAAGCAATTGTGCTGGCCACAATCCGGCATACCAACATCCCAGAAACTGAAATCCGCAGAATTCTGCTGCAGACTGTGCCCAGCACAGAGGGGCAACTATTGACCTGGTCGCAGCAGCTGGAATCTTTAGAACGTGAAACCGAGAGGGACCAACAAAAATGAGCGAACAGCCCCGCGACGGATTAGACGATGTGGCCGCGCAGAACGCGCAGCTTCAGAATCCAACAACGCAAGATTACTGGCCGAACAATGCAGTTGCTGCACCCGAACAGCAGCCTGAGCCAAATCAGCCACAGTCATATCAGCAAGAGGCATATCAGCAAGAGCCCGTCGTCGCACCTCAACCGGATCCCGCGTTGCAGGCATTGCTCGCGGTTCGCGCTGAAGTAGCCAAAGCCGTCGTCGGCCAAGACTCCACCGTCACTGGTGTGTTAATTGCGTTGCTGGCGCGCGGACACGTTTTGCTTGAGGGCGTTCCCGGTGTGGCAAAAACCTTGTTGGTCAGGACGCTAGCTGCCGCCTTGAGCTTAGATACCAAACGGGTGCAGTTCACGCCAGACTTGATGCCAGGAGATGTCACTGGCTCACTTATTTATGACAACCATTCCTCGGAATTTACCTTCCGTGAGGGCCCGGTTTTCACCAATATCTTGCTCGCAGATGAAATCAACCGAACGCCACCAAAAACTCAAGCATCTTTGCTCGAGGCTGTGGAAGAGCGTCAGGTATCGGTGGATGGCATCACCCGTCCGCTCCCTACCCCGTTTATCGTTGCCGCAACGCAGAATCCCGTGGAGTACGAGGGAACTTATCCATTGCCCGAAGCGCAGCTCGATAGGTTTCTGCTCAAATTGAGCATGCCTCTGCCCGGACGCAACGAAGAAATCGAGGTAGTCCGTAGGCACAGCGTGGGCTTCGATCCTCGAGACTTGAAAGCCGCCGGTGTACAAGCCGTTGCCGGAATCGCCGAGCTAGATGCTGCCCGACAAGCCGTCAATTCCGTTCAGATATCTCCTGAGGTAATGGCTTATATTGTCGACGTCGTAAGAGCCACTCGATCCGCGCCTTCATTCCAATTGGGAGTTTCTCCCCGTGGCGCCAATGCCTTGTTGAATACCTCAAGAGCGTGGGCTTGGCTTTCTGGCCGAAACTTTGTCACTCCGGATGATGTCAAGGCTCTCACGTTGCCGGCCCTGCGGCACCGGGTGGCGCTACGTCCAGAAGCCGAAATGGACGGCGTACAGATCGACGACGTACTCGGAAGCATTTTGGCCACTGTACCGGTTCCACGCTAGGCAACCAGAAAATGGCAATTACTGGACGTTTTGTGCTCCTGGCCTTGATAGGAATCATTCCGATTCTGCTTTACCCACTACCGCAAACAGTCATGCTTTGGGCCGCTTTGTTGCTGGTCGTCCTGGTAGTCGACTTGTTGTTCGCTGGCTCTGCACGCGATGTTCGTTTTGCCCGAAATTTGCCGCAATCCGTGCGACTAGATGAAAGCTGCACGGGTGTTCTGCTCCTTGCTAACGACGGGAAACGCCGAATCCGAGGCTCGATTAAGGATGGCTGGCAACCATCAGCTGGTGCCCAAACCGAGCGGCAGAAAATTTCCGTTTCACCAGCTGAACGGCAGCGGCTCGTAACCCGAATGCTGCCAAAACGTCGTGGCGATTTACAGACAGAATATGTGACAATCCGATCGTTCGGGCCGCTCGGAATGGCCGCTAGACAACGCACTACCCGGGTGCCGGGAACTCTCCGAGTTTTGCCGCCTTTTCGATCTAAAAAGCACCTACCTTCAAAATTGCGTATGCTGCGTGAGCTAGAGGGCAAAGCTGCAATCCAGATTCGTGGTGCCGGTACTGAATTCGATTCGCTTCGCGACTACATTCGAGGCGATGACGTTCGCTCCATCGATTGGCGAGCGACCGCGCGCAGACAGGCCGTTGTGGTGCGGACGTGGCGACCAGAACAAGATCGCCGTGTCATTATCCTTTTGGATACCTCAAGAACTTCGGCGGCCAGGATTGACGATGAGCCCCGCCTTGACACCGAAATCGAAGCCGCTTTGCTGCTTTCCGTGTTGGCAGAACGCGGCGGAGATCACGTTGAATTTATCGCTTTCGATCGGCGAATTCGGGCTCGAGCGGCTACAACCAATAAGGGCAATCTGCTTTCGTCGTTGGTACAGGCCATCGCACCAATACAGGCTGAACTCATCGAAATGGACTGGGCGCAGATCCCAGCCCAAGTGCGCTCCGCTTCGGCACATCGATCGCTTGTGGTGTTACTCACGGCCCTAGACTCGGGCACCGCGGAAGAAGGTCTGCTCCCGACGGTGGCGTTGTTAGCGCAGAATCATCTTGTCGTGGTCGCGTCCGTGACCGATCCGTTGCTGGCTGCAATGCGAACCGACCGGGTTACTGGAACTCAGGCGTTCGAAGCCGCTGCGGCAGAACGAGCGATTCTGGATCGAGCCGCAGTGAGCGCCCAGCTCAAACAGTTGGGCGCTGAAGTGGTTGACGCGGATCCCCAAGAACTACCAATAAAATTCGCAGACATTTATATCCGATTGAAGGCAGCCGGTAGGCTCTGAGCGGAAACCGCTTGCAATGTCAGTGCCTCTGCTTAGGCTGGTGCCATGGCAGAGCCGCTTTTACGTTCAGTGCACGGCAAGATTCTTCGCAGAGCCCGGCAACGGCAAGGCAAGACTCTTGGCGAGGTTGCGCAAACTGCTGGCATTTCAATGCAGTATCTCTCCGAAATCGAACGTGGGCGCAAGGAGCCATCGTCGGAAATTCTTGCCGCGGTATGTCGGGCGCTTGGCTGGAGTCTGCTCAATCTCACCAGCGCTGCCCAACGACAGTATCTCACCATTGGCGCCCTTGGTAGCGAAGTCCACAAATTCAATGAATTCAGCGATTCAGTTCCAGGGCTCAGCTCCGCTCCGCTCCGGTTGAATTCCCATCGGCGCCGGAGCAGGCTGAAAATCCGGTTCAGTTCAGCTTGCTAGCCGCTTAGCCGGCTGCCGTAGCTTCCGCGAGCTAATAATGGCATCAGCAAGCCCATAATCCACTGCTTCTTGTGCCGTGAAGATCTTGTCCCGCGAAGTATCTGCGTGCAATATCTCGGTGGATTGGCCAGTGTGTTCGGCCAGGATCTCTTCGAGTTGATGACGGATTCGGCTCATTTCCTTGGCGTGCACACTGAGATCCGCCAAAGTCCCGCGCCCTTGGCTCGAGGGCTGATGTAGCAATACTCTCGAATGCGCTAAAACGCTGCGTTTCCCTTTTGCACCCGCTGCAAGCAGAATTGCTGCCGCTGAGGCTGCCTGGCCCATACAAACCGTGGCAACATCTGGCCGAACAAAATCCATCGTGTCTAAAATCGCCATCAAAGCGGTATGCGATCCACCGGGCGAGTTGATATAGAGATTGATATCTTCATCCGGGTTATCTGATTCCAGGTAGATCAATTGCGCCATGATGACATTGGCAACGTCGTCGTCGATCTCGGAACCGACAAAAACGATTCGGTCCCGCACAAGCCTGGAAAAAACGTCGTAACTGCGCTCGCCAAATGGGGTCTTTTCCAACACCGTTGGCATGGTGTAATGGCTCATAGTCCGGCCTTTCGATGATTTGGGTTTTGAAGTTCGGCAAGGTTTCCCACAAGGTGATCGACCATGCCGTATTGGCGAGCCTCCTCCGCCGAGAACCAATGGTCCCGGTCGCTGTCTCGTTCGATTTCCGCGATCGTGTGCCCGGTGTGATGAGCTAATAATCCATTCACCATGTCTTCGATTGCGCGAAGGTTCTGCTCTTGGATTTCAACATCAGCGGTTGTTCCTTGGATACCGGCAGAACCTTGATGCATCAGGATTCGCGAATGCGGCAGGCTAAATCGCTTTCCGGCTGCTCCGGCGCAAAGCAGTATCTGCCCCATACTGGCCGCGAGCCCCATGGCTAATGTGCCAACTTCATTGGGAATCATCATCATGGTGTCGTAGATCGCCATTCCGGCGCTGACCGATCCGCCAGGGGAATTGATGTAAAGGCTGATGTCGGCCCGGGGATCTTCGGCAGAGAGCAAAAGGAGCTGGGCAACAATTCGGTTAGCGACGGCGTCGTCCACCTCGGTGCCTAGCACCACGATGCGTTGGTGAAGTAAGCGGAGTGAAAGTTGTTCATCAAATGAACCTGAAAGTGGGGTGGTCTGTGCGTTCATGGACCCAGCCTGCCAGCGGCAGATCAAGCTGGGAACGCCCCTCTGCGCTCGGCAGATCAGCCCATAGCAGATTCGCTTTGAGCGGATTAGTCTACGTATATCATCTTGGCCTCAACTCTGGGATAGCCTCGAAGTATGCAGTTTGATTACCTCGCTACTGCCCTGCGACTCCGTTGGGAGGAACTTCCTGCTGCTATACAGCATGCCATCGAGGCGAACATTGCCCAGCCAGTGACCCGAGTCGAAGTTGCCGGTGGCGGCTTTACGCCAGGGTTTGCTGCAGTTATCAATGACCGTTGGTTCATCAAGGCCGCGCCCGCGAGAATTCCCTGGCTGTTCGATGCGTATCGACGGGAAGCCGAAGTAGCGGTTGCTTTGCCCGAGGGCATACCAATGCCACGTTTCCTTGGGGCTTCGAGTGTTTCAACATCAAGCGATTCATGGCAGTTAATCTATGTCGAATCAGTCGTTGGCAAAATCCCGGGAAATCCATGGACTGCCGCCGAGCTTGCCGCAGTCGAATCAGCTCTCGTAACAGTTGATGAGGTGTTAACTCCGGCTCCTATCGACTTGAAGACTACGCCGCTCAGCCGTACCGTCACGGACGATCCAGAACTCGGCTTGGTCTTTCCGGAAACTTTTCCTGATTTCCTGCCTCCGCTAGCCGAAACAAGCCGATGGCAATTACAGTCGCTGCTGCAAAACTCAGAAACAGCGCTCGCTGGTCAGAGCCTGCAACACAACGCTTTGCGACCAGATAATATTCTGATGACCGAACACGGCGCACTGTTTTGCGATTGGAATTTCATAGCGTCGGGGTCGCGGTGGGCAGATTGGGTAGTCATGCTGGCATATGCTCGGCTGGATGGCCTCGACGTAGCAAACGCATTGGCACTGTCGACTTTGAGTAAGGACGCTGATCCGGATCACATCGACTCCTGGCTTTCGGCCTTGTTGGCATACATGATCCATGCGGGTTCGCAGGCAGAGGTTAGTAACTCCCCTGCCCTGCGAGAACATCAAAGATTCAGCGCCAAAATGCTTTTGGATTGGCTCATTGAACGGAGGGAACTGATATGAGCTTGCCAGAAGCGGTCTATCAAGCGGTGATGGGTAGTGCCTTCAATCGGCTTCAACCGCAGCTTCAGGAGTATTTTTCCTTGCTGCCAGGTTCAGGATTTTATGGGGTAGGTAGCGGGGTCTTTGACGTTGCAGGTTGTCCGCAAGCCTGGTTACGTCCGTTGCTGCGAACAACAGCGTCCGAAGAAGCATTTTTCCCAGAATACGGTGAAAACATTCCGTTCCAGGTGGAAAATCATGCGCATCGGGACCCCTTTGGCCGACCTAGCCTGACCACGATTCGTACCTTGCAGTTCCCCAAGATAACTCGTGTTTTTCAAGATACAACGAGCCTCACTTCGCAAGGTTTGGTGGACTATTTGGGTCGCCATCGTCGAATAGCCACTGATCTACGGCCCTTTGTCGGCCCGGAAAATCGCCTCCGCGCCGTTTCGCATACTAGCCGAGTGTTCGGCGCAGCCCTGCGGCTCGGTGTCCCCGGACCTTTCGATGCAAAAGCCTATATGAGCCAATGGTGGGACCAGGACCTGGAGAAATTTCGCATTCAGGTCAAAGTGATTCATCGCCTCATCGGCCCGCTACTGGTCTATTCAGGAAGCTTCAACTACCGTTTGGTGCATTATTCGCGCCACGAAGCTGCTTCACACGGCGTACCGAATTCGCTTCCCGCCTATGCGCGCCCGGAGCGGTGGGAATCGCGGATCTGAACGTATTTCGCCTATCAAGCTGAGGCGATAAGTTCTTGAATCGCATCGATGACATCGGTGAGCTCGCCAAGCACCTTTCGAGCCGCTGCCGGTGAAATCTCAGCTACGTCAGCTGCCTCGAATAGTCGCAAGGCGCCCATTTGCCGGGCTGGTAGGTCCACCCCTCGCCATGGACGCCAAATTGCCTCAGCGGCCCTACCGGCCTTGCCTCGCGGCACCGGAAGCAACACCGATGTTCCGGCTTCAACTAGGCTCGCGATGCGCTCCCAATAGCTACCGCTGAGCTCTGCACCAGCCACGTCACTAAAGGCCACGCCATCGGCGCTGCTTTCGGCTGCGAGCGCCGCAGATTCGAATGGTACTGAAAGGATGACTTCCGCTGCACCCGCTGCCCTGGCCGCTTCACTGACCAGGCTCCAGGCCGCACGCATTTCAGCCACCGGTACGGCACGCATCGTCCGATACCCGCTAACCGTCGGCACCTTACCCGAAAGAATCGCTTCGATCCCCGGCTCATCTAACTGCAGGCTCACCGCAACCCCTGGTGCTGCCGCCTGCAGCGCCTTGAGGTGCAAAGTAACGCCCGCAGCTAGTGATTGAACCAATTCCCGGCGCGCGCCATGGTCGGCAAGGACCTTTTCGCCCAACGGCAAATGTAGGTTAGCTGCCAAGCTAAATGGCCCCATGAGCTGGGTCTTGATTCGAGGTGGCTTGCTCGCTAGCCCGCCAACGACGTCGGCAAGGACGTTGATATCCGAGCTCAAGGACGATTGCGCCCGGCGTAGGTCGGCTCCTGGTCGTTGTACTAGGCGCCAACCGTATGATTGCACGTCAACCGGCAGCTCGACCAGCACCGCCGCAGTTCTGCCGATTGCTTGGCTAGCCGCTCCGCGCCCAGGCAAAAGTGGCAAGATCGGCAAATGCGGTGCGCCCAGTTCCCCTTGCAATACTTGGCATGCTTCCGCGATATCAAGCCCCGGCCATGACCCAAACGCAGTGGCGGAGACGGTACCTTCGGTCACAAGTTACCGTCAGCAGACTGATGCGTCTGCGAAATTGCGTGGTGATTGCGAATGACTTCGGAAATGATGAAGTTTAAGAACTTCTCGGCAAATGCAGGATCAAGCTGTGCTTCTTGGGCAAGATCGCGAAGTCGGCTAATCTGGGCAAGCTCACGATCCGGGTCCCCTGCGGGTAGGTTGTACTTCGCCTTGAGGACCCCGACTCGTTGCGTCGCTTTAAACCGCTCAGCCAGCAAATGCACCAGAGCGGCGTCAAAATTATCGATGCTGGAGCGAACGGCCAAAAGCTCTGCCATCACATCGGCTGAAATCTGGCCCGAAAGTGAACTGGCCGTGGGATCGAATTCTTCGTGTTGCGCGCTCATGGTTCCAGTCTACGGAGATGTACGCCGCGTTAGCGATCCATGACGAAGCTTCCCAGCCCGTGGACGTGTTCTCCTCATGCGGCAACGTCTGCGTCGCGTCTCGATGTCTTGGGCTCCGCCGCAATAAGTCTGTCGAGCTCGGCCAACCGGGCCGCCGTCAGGTCGTCTCCTGGTGTCACTGTCACCATGCGAACATCGCGTTGCTGATCGATCCACAGGGTGGTGAACTGCAGTCGCAATACCCCCACTCGCGGGTTGTTGAAGATTTTGATGAGCTCATCAGTGCGTTGGACTTGCTGAGAGTCCCAAAGCCGGGTGAAAAGTGGCGACATCGCTTTGAGTCGATCAACAAACTCTGCCCAACCTTGTTCGCCTAGGTGCCGAGCCGTATTCGCCCGGAATCTAGCCACCATGCTTCGGCAGACCTCCTCATACCGGTCGCCATAGGCTCTTTCCCAGTCCGGCTCGCCGAAAGCGGCCAAGAGACAATTTCTTCGAAGTTCTGGTTGCTCTTCGATATCCGAAATGAGGAATCGATAAACCCGGTTCCAGGCAAGTACGTCGTACTTCCCGTTTTGAATCGTGCAAGGATAAGGAAGCATCTTTTCAATTACCGCAAGGTGGTGTGCGGTGACATCTAGGCACTCAACGGGCCTGACCACTTTGTTCAGCCCAGCCAACGTGAAGATGTGTCTTTGTTCGTCAGCGTTTAATTGCAATGCGTCCGCAAGAGCATTGAGCACTTGCTCTGAGGCATTGATGTTCCGCCCTTGTTCCAGCCAGGTGTACCAAGTAACACCAACGTTGGCCAGCTGCGCAACTTCTTCACGCCGTAATCCTGGCGTACGACGACGGCCCGAGCCCGGCAAACCAACGTTGAACGGTAGCAACCGACTGCGTCGATCTCGAAGAAACTGGCCTAACTCAATTCGAGCTGGATTGGCACTGCCTTGGGGTTTCATTATGGCTCCTCTGATCATCAGCACAGCATTCGTAATACTAGGATAAACACACTTCTAGTACCAGAATGAAATATAGTTCATGCTGGAGGCATGGCAACAGTAACAGCACAATCGTCAGTCGTGGAAGCCGCTTCGCCGGTTGGTCGACTGGGCTACCCGGTTCTCTATCTCGCGGCGTTCTTAGCCACCTTCACCTTTGGTTCAATGAACCTGCTCGCGCCGGTGTTCGGTTCAGAGTTGAAAGCAGACGGACTGGCGCAAAGTTTCATCCTCAGCAGTTACACGACGGTACTCGCGACGGTCTTGATCCTGTCCGGCCGCTTGGGCGACCGGTTCGGCCGTCGCCAAGTTCTGGCCTGGGGACTTCTCATCTTCGCCATTGCTTCAATAGGTGCAGGCTTCAGCACTACTGTGACACTGCTCATTGTTGCTCGGGTAGTGCAAGGCATCGGCATTGGTCTGGTGCTGCCGCAGATCCTTTCCACGATCCAGGCAACCTCCACTGGAGAAAAACGCACTAGGGCGCTAGCGCCCTACGCTGCAATCGCCGGCGCCGGTACCGTCATCGGTCAAATCATCAGCGGCGTGTTACTCAGCGCCAATCTCTTTGGCTTGAGCTGGCGGCCAGTGATGTTCGTGGCAGCGCTCATCGCGCTGATATCGCTGGCGCTGGTCAAACTGGTACGGCCCACCAAATCGGATGCGCCACTGGCCATGGATGCCTTCGGTGCAGTCATGTTAGGTATTGCTTTAGCCGCCTTCATAGTCGCTATGACGCTTTTTTCTGCAGGAGCTGTACTCTGGCTGGCCGCCACCTTGCTGGTTCTGGCAGCCGTACTTGGCCTCCTCTGTCGTCCGTAGGGAAAAATCTCTGGAGTCGGCTGGAGTTATTCCGCTCGCGCCGACGTCGTTATTTCGCGTACGGGCGCTCCGGATGGGCTTGGCCCTGAATTTACTCTTCTTCACCGGATATGGCGCCTTCATGTTCGAGTTCTCTTCGCTGACGCAGCGAGGAATGCACTATTCAGGACTCGGCTCGGGCCTGGCCATTGTGTTGTTTGCCTTAGCCTTCGTCGTCACCTCGATTTACTTGCATCACATCAGCCGGAGATTCGGCAAGCACACCATGCTGGTTGGCGCTCTATTTCAGCTTTTGGCGCTCGCTGCCCTGTCAATTGAGTTGCTGTTCGAAGGCTCTGCCGTGCAGCAGTGGCATATGCAAATCGCTTTGGTGCTGTTGGGCGCCGCTCAAGCTGTGATGTTTGGGCCACTTATCAATACCGTCATGAGCCAGATTCCCTCCTGGGCTGCCGGATTGTCTGGCGGACTATTTAGCACCGTGCAGCAGCTAGCATTTTCGCTCGGAGTTGCGGTTCTGGGCGGCCTATACTTCACATTGAGCCAGTTACAACAGTTTGGATTCTTTGGCGGACTCGCTTTCTGCCTCGTTGTGCAGATTATCGCGACGGCGATCTTTGGGCTGCTCGCATGGCGGCTGCATCGTCACATCCCGGCCACCGCGACAGCTGCTTAACGCAAAAATCTCTCCGTGAGCGCCAGTACGCGCGCACGGAGAGATTTTGCTTAGTTAGCCGAGCAGCGCTTTATGCGCCTCACGTCGCCTCGCCTGCTCTGCAGGGTTCGGAACCGGGAGCGATGCAATCAGACGCTTGGTGTATGCGTCTTGCGGTTCACTCATCACCTGCGAACCAATGCCTTGCTCCACGAGTTTGCCTTTGTAAAGCACCCCCACCCATTCGGAGAGGATATCCACCACGGCCAAGTCATGGCTGATAAACAAGGCAGCAAAGCCAAACTCGGATTGAATCTCGCGGAAAAGTTCCAGCACCTTAGCCTGGACGGACACGTCCAGGGCCGATGTCGGCTCATCCGCGATCAGCAACTTCGGGTTGAGCGCGAGAGCCCGAGCCAACGACGCGCGCTGGCGCTGGCCACCGGAAAGCTCATGCGGAAACCTTTGCGCGTACGACGCCGGCAGTTGGACAGCTTCTAGCAACTCGCCAACACGTTTGTTGCACTCTGCCTTGGACGACTGCGTATGAATAAGCAACGGTTCAGCGACGCAATAACCAATACTGAGCTGAGGATTAAAAGATGCCGCTGGATCCTGGAAAACGAAGCCAATATCCTTTCGGAGCGGCTTGAAGCTGCGCTCTTTATAGCCAAGCATCTCGTAACCCGAGACCTTGAGCGAACCGCCGGTTGTTCGATTCAAGCCCGCAATTGCTCGACCGATCGTGGTTTTGCCCGAGCCGGACTCCCCTACCAGTCCGAAGACCTCACCGGCTGAAATCGTAAAGCTCACATCGTCAACGGCTCGGAAGCCGCCACGACCAAAGCGACCCGGATACTCAATCACCAGATTCTTAGCCTCAACTAAGAATTCAGCATCTTGATGAGTGCGCTCGGTCATGCCCGCCGAGGCCGAATTTCGGCCCAAGTGCGGCACTGCAGCCAACAGGTCTTTGGTGTATTGCTGCTTTGGTGCAGCTAACAGTTCCTTGACCGGAGCCTCCTCGACGATGTCACCGCGATACATCACCACGACTCGATCAGCAAGATCTGCCACCACACCCATATTGTGCGTAATCAGCACAATTGAGGTACCGAATTTGTCCCGAAAATCACGAAGAAGTTCAAGGATCTCTGCCTGAACCGTGACGTCGAGCGCTGTGGTCGGTTCATCGGCAACGATGAGCGAAGGGTTTAGCGCCAGCGCCGCGGCAATAACCACACGCTGTTTCTGCCCGCCCGAGAACTCATGCGGATAGGAATCGATTCGTTTCTCTGGCTCTGGCATACCCTACCTTGCGCAAAGCCTCAATAGCTGCCGCTCTGGCCTCTTTGCGAGATACCTTCTTGCCGTTCTTCGCGGCGTGTGCGCAAAGGCCCTCAGCAATTTGCCAACCGACAGTAAACACCAGGTTGAGCGCAGTAGAGGGCTCCTGAAAAACCATCGACACATCGCGGCCTCGCACTGCCCGCAGTTCAGCCTTCGAAATGCTGATCACGTCATGACCGCTCACGACGACCGCGCCTGAACTCACGGCGGTCTCTGGCAGAAGCCCCAAAATCGTCTTAGCGGTGACGGTTTTGCCAGAGCCCGCCTCGCCGACGATCGCCAGCACCTCGCCCTTGCCGACCGAAAGACCAATATCGTTGACCGCTTTGACGTCGCCCCCATCGGTAGCGAAAGTGACCTTCAAGTGCTCAATATCCAGCACATTCCCACTCATGCTGTACCCTCCGCATTCTGCACGGCTTGCGTGCCTTCGGTCTTGCTGGCCTTCTTGCCGGCCCGACGGCGGCCGCGCAACCGCGGGTCGTTCAAGTCGTTCATGCTCTCGCCTACCAAGGTCAATCCCAATACTGTGAGCACGATCGCGGCACCGGGGAAGATGCCCGTCCACCAAATTCCGCTGGTCGCATCTGCCAATGCTTTATTAAGGTCCAAAGCCCCATTCAGCTGGGGCAGTAGGTTCAATACCGAAACCGAGGAAGCCCAAGCCAGCTAGAGTCAGGATTGCTTCCGAAGAATTCAAGGTGAAGATCAAGGGCAAAGTGCGGGTGGCATTTTTGAAAATATGCCGACCCATAATTCGCCAGGTCGAGGCACCGACAACCTTCGCGGATTCCACGAACGGCTCGGCTTTCAACCGGATGGTCTCGGCTCTGATGACGCGGAAATATTGCGGTACGAAAACTACCGTGATTGAAATTGCTGCCGCGAAGATTCCGGACCATAGCTTCGATTTACCGCCAGAGATGATGATCGACATAACAATCGCCAGCAACAACGACGGAAAAGCATAAATCGCATCTGCTAAGACAACCAGTACCCGATCCAACCAGCCGCCAAGATAGCCAGAGACTAACCCCAAAATCACACCGACAAAGATCGAGAGAATCACGGCAATAACAATCACTGAAATTGCAGTTTGGGCACCCCATAGGGTTCTAGAAAACACATCGTACCCACCCATTGTCCCCCACAGGTGCTGAGACGAGGGCGGAGATTGCGTCGGGAAGCTGTTACCTTGAGCATCGCTGATTTGGTTGTAACCAAAAGGTGCGATCAGGGGCGCAAATATCGCCGTCAGAATAAACAATGCGGTCAAGATGGTGCCGGCAATCAGCATGCCACGCTGGAGACCGACGCTGATCTGAAGATGCGAAATAATAGGCAACCGACTGAGCCAGCTCCTCTTCCGCACCGGAAGTTGCGGAGTAGTAAGTGCAGACATATCAGTACCTCACTCTGGGGTCGATCAGTGCGGCGATGACATCAACCAGGAAGTTGGTTACTGCGACGACAACGGCCAAGAAAGCAACAATGCCCTGTACGGCCACAAAATCGCGCGCACCTAGATACTGAGCTAACTGAAAGCCCAGACCTTTCCACTCAAAAGTTGTTTCAGTCAACACGGCTCCGCCCAGCAACATGGCGATTTGCAAACCCATCACCGTGATGATTGGAATCAACGCCGGCTTATAGGCGTGCTTTGTCACCAATCGGAATTCGCTCACACCACGAGAACGACCTGCTTCGACATAGTCCTTGCCGAGCGTACCGATCACGTTAGTACGCACCAGACGCAAGAACACTCCACCGGTCAAGAGACCTAGGGCAATTGCTGGCAACACAGCATGTTGCAGCACGTCCCCCAGCGCAGCCAGGTTCCCGCTTCGGATGGCATCAATGAAGTAAATGCCCGTTGGTGCGCTAAGACTTTGTAAGGCAAGTGCATTATCGGTATTCGCTCGGCCTGAAACTGGAAACCAACCTAGCCAAACCGAGAAAATCAATTTCAACAAAAGACCAGCAAAAAATACTGGAGTTGCGTAGCCCTAAATCGCAAATATGCCCAGAACCGCGTCTGGCCATTTATCTCGGAACTTTGCCGCCAGCATGCCCAGCGGAATACCTAAAAGCAGGGCAACGATCAGTGCGAAGAAGGCCAATTCGAGTGTCGCCGACCCGTACGTGACAAGAACTCCGGTCACTGGCTGGTTCGTCAAAGTGGTGCCAAAGTTGCCTGAGAAAACTTGGCCTAAGTACTCGAAATACTGGACGAAGATCGGCCGGTCATAGCCAGCTTGAATCGCCCCGGTGTGTCCGGAGACTTTCTTGTTTGAGAGGATCAGGACATGGCAGGGAAAACTACGACACGGTATCCGCAGGAGTTGAAGGATCGTACGGTGCGCATGGTGGCGGAGATGGAGGGTGCATCTTCGGAGTGGGCGGCGATGCAAAAAGTTGCCCAGCTTTTGGGTGTGGGTGTGCCGGAAACGGTGCGTAAATGGGTCCGGCAAGCCGAGATCGATGTTGGTACTAGAACTGGAACAACGAGCACGGAATCGGCCGAGCTGAAACGGTTACGGCGTGAGAACGCTGAGCTGAAACGGGCGAACGCGATCCTTCGGAGTGCTTCAGCTTTTTTCGCGGTCGAACTCGACCGCCACAACACTGATCGTGAAATACATCAAGGACCATGCCGGTCACCGCGAGAATAATGGATTGCGGTGGGGTGTCGAGTCGATCTGCCAGGTGCTTACTGGGACGGGGTGAAGACCACCCCGTCCACGTACTACGAATGGGTGGATAAAACACGATCTCACCGAGAACAACGTGATGAGGTGCTCAAGCCCGTGATCCAGAAGGTGTATGCCGCTAATTACGGGGTTTACGGCACCAGGAAAGTCTGGTTGGCGATGAACCGTGAAGGTGTGCCGGTGGCCAGGTGCACGGTAGAACGGCTCATGGGGTTACTTGGCATACAGGGTGCGGTCCGTGGCAAGGTCAAACGCACCACGATCAAAGACTCGAAGGCGGCCCGAGCGAAGGACTTGGTCCGCCGTGATTTCACACCAACGGCACCGGATCGGCTATGGGTAGATGATTTCACCTATGTTTCGACCTGGTCCGGGTGGGTCTATGTTGCCTTCGTGATCGATGCTTACTCTCGGAGGATCCTGGGCTGGTCAGCGAGTGCTTCTATGAACACCGTGCTAGTGCTCAACGCAGTTAATCAGGCAATCTGGAGTCGTGAACGGGCCGGGGCTGAGATTTCCGGGGTGATTCATCATCACGATGCCGGGGCTCAATACGCCTCCTTGGCCTTCACCGAACGCCTGGCCCAGGCCGGTATCCGCCCCTCGATCGGTTCTGTGGGTGATAGTTACGACAACGTCTTGGCGGAAACCATCAACGGGCTTTATAAGACCGAGCTGATCAAACCCGGCAAGCCCTGGCGGACTCTAGAAGAAGTCGAAATCGGCACCGCTGAATGGGCCGATTGGTACAACCACCGAAGGCTCTACCAGAGCACGGCAGCCGCCGACAGGCTCATCGTCTGAGAAACCCTCCGGACACACCGGGGCGATTCACAGTAATCGGGTCGCCAATGACCCGCATAAGGAAGAACACCAAGCTAACCAGGATGAAAATCGTTGGAATGATCAGCAAGAAGCGGATCAGAATGTATTTGCCTAAGCCCGGACCCTTAACCTTTTTCAGGCTCGGTGGCTTAGCGTCGATGGGTGATTCTACGAGCGCAGTCATATTTGCCTTTGTTAGTGCCTTGCTTCAACAAGAATGGCAAGACAAGGCTCAGGGCGGGGTTCAGCATGGAACCCCGCCCTGAGTGTTCTTAATTTTTAGAAACTACCGCTGCACGGACCTTGAACGCCGCGTCCAAGGTCTGCTCCACGTCGCTGAGATTTTTGCCAACGACGGCGATCTGATTGCCTTGCAAAATCGGAAGCGTCGACAAATCCTTAGCTTCCAAGTCCTGGATCTGCGAGATCAAATCAGCTCGCTTGGCTTTATCGTCAGTTCCTTGCTGCTGTGCAATCAATCCCTGCACCTCAGCATTGTCGTAATGATTGGCCAAGAAGTTGTCCTTGACGAAGAACGGGGTCAAGTAGTTGTCCGCGTCGGAGTAATCCGGGAACCAGCCCAGCTGGTAGACCGGGTAAGCGTCCTTCGTGCGGTCCTTGGAGTACTGAACCCATTCAGTGGACTGCAGGCTCACCTTAAACAAGCCCGATTTCTCTAGCTGATCCTTCACCTTGGCATACTCATCGCCTGATCCCGGGCCATAGTGATCCGGGTTGTACTGCAAGTTGATCGTGACCGGGCCAGTGACTCCTGCGTCGGAAAAGCGCTTCTTCGCCTTATAAACACTGGGACCGCCGTTACCGTCGCCATAGAGCGACTTCAAAGGTTCGGTTGCATTGGCCAGGCCAGACGGGAGCGGTGATTAAACGGGCGTGTACGTGCCCTTGTAGACGTCGTCGGCGATGACCTTGCGATCAATCACATCGGCCATAGCCTGACGAACCGCGAGTGCTTTCTTCGGGTCAGCCTCTGGCGTTTTGGCGCCGAACGGCATGGTGTCAAAGTTGAAGACCATTTAGCGAAATTCGCCACCCGGACCGGTGAGGACCTTGACATTGTCCTTGGTCTTGAGGTCACCGATATCGGTAGCGCTCAGACTGCGCCAAGCAACGTCAATCTTGTTGGTCTGGAGGTCCAGCTTCAAGTTATTAGCGTCGGCATAGTACTTAACATTGACGACGTCGGACTTTGGCTTGTCAATCAAGCCCACGTAGCTGGGGTTGGCTTTGAGGCTTACCAATTCGTTCTTCTTGTAACTGGTCACATCATATGGACCAGCAAATGGACGCGCTTTGACGATATCTTCATCCGACATGAGCTTGTCTGCTGGGAAAACCTCGTCATCAACGATCGGTCAGGCAACAGTCGTCAGCACACCGGGGAACGTCTGATCGTTGGGCTGCTTGAGCTTAAAGACCGCAGTATTAGCATCCGGAGTCGTAATGCTGTCCAGGTTGGTCAACAGCGAAGCTGGCCCCTGAGGATCGTTGATCTTAACCAGTCGGTCAAAGCTGAACTTGACGTCTTTTGAGTCGAGGGTGTGACCGTTGGCAAACTTAAGGTTTGGCCTGAGCTTCACAGTGAATTCTGTCGGCGAGGTAAAGGATGCTGATTGGGCCTGATCTGGCTCGATCTCTTTGCCACCCGGTTTGATGTTCATCAACAACGGGTAGACCTGAGTCTCCATGAACTGAGAGCCGTTATCGTAGGAACCTGCCGGATCCAGGGCCACTACTTTGTCAGTGGTACCCAGGGTGTAGCTTCCGCTCGCACCGCCAGAGTTGGTGCTACCGGTGTTCCCAGCCGGGCCGGTGCAAGCAGTGAGTGCCAACGCGGACACGCCTGCAAAAGCTGCGAGGTAACGCAGCTTGTGTGTGTTCTTGGACATCTGCGAACTTTCTTTCGGAGAGTGATCGGCGCCGTTAGTACCCCCATAGGCTCCTCACAGGTGTGAGTTAACGCACAATCTTAATGCACTGTTTCTACCAGAGTTCAGCCGACATTTCTCCTTGAAGACCAAAGTTGCAATCAGTTAGTTACCATGAGTGGCCTGAGTACCGGCTGCAAATTGGCTAAAAATGTCTATTGCCAATCGAGATCGCTGCGATTCTTGACGGGCAAAATCCGCTAGAAATTCTGCGCCAGTGCCGGGCAGCAAATCCGCCGCCATTCCGCTGTCTAACCAGTCTTCGAGCAGCGGTTGGCTCAGCTCCAGGTGGAATTGCATTCCTAAGGCGCTGCCAAGGCGAAACGCCTGATTTGAGCAACCAGAGGTGCTGGCCAATTTTGTTGCACCATCAGGTAGCGATGCGTTATCGGTATGCCAATGTACGACGTCGATGCCGTCTAGGGCAGAAAATTCGCCAGTGGCCTGCACCGGGGCCACTCCGATCTTGCGGGTGGCCCGGTAATCAATTCTCGCGCCCAGTGCAAGCGCAATAATTTGATGCCCCAGGCAGACGCCAAGCACCGGAATCTTTGCTGCGACAGCGTTCCGCACCAACTGTTGTTCCAAGCCAAGCGCCGGAAAAGATTCAACATCGCTAGCATCCATTGGCCCACCCATCAGCACCACACCGCAAAGCTCTGTGAGCGCGGGCAAGATCGGTTGATTCTCGGAGAGTAGGTTCCGGATTCGGTATTCGACGCCCGCGTTGGTCAAAGCGGTAGCGATGAGCCCCGGGCCCTCGACGGAGACATGCTTCAAGATCAAGACGTAGGCCATGCAGATAATGCTAAGCCGCTACCTCGATCAATGAGTCAGAATTGCAGCTCCGCGGAGCCAATTCAGTCCACTTTTGTCGATGAGCTAACTAGCGATCGCGCAGTGTCAATCGTTGCTTGGCCCAAGACCCGCGTGCCCTGATAGAGCACCACGGTTTGGCCCGGCGCTACGCCGCGCAACGGATCGATGAGGTTGACCACCAGCAGCGGTGCGCCGTCGTCGTCTGTTGTCACAAAAGCTCGCGCTGGAACGGGGTCTCCGTGCGCACGCACCTGCGCCATGCAGTCAAATTCTGTACCCGCGCCTACCTCGGCTATCGGCTCACCAGCCCAGGAAATCTTGATGCCACGGATTTCGTTCATCGCGAGCATTTGCTCAGGACCGACCACAACGGTGTTTTCTTTCGGCCGGATTTCCAACACGAAACGTGGCTTGCCATCGGCAGCAGGCGTGCCCAACTTCAGACCACGGCGTTGGCCTACCGTAAAGGCATTGGCACCCTCGTGCGTGCCGACTTTGGCACCACTCTGGTCCAAGATTTCACCCGGTGTCATGTCGATCTTCTCGGCAAGCCAACCACGAGTGTCGCCGTCGGAAATGAAACAAATGTCATGGCTGTCCGGCTTCTTGGCAACGGACAGTCCACGTCGGTCAGCCTCAGCTCGAACTTCAGCCTTAGTTTGGGCATCGGATAACGGGAACATCGAGTGTTTGAGCTGCTCATGGGTCAGTACGCCTAAAACATAGGACTGGTCCTTGGCCCAGTCGCTCGCACGGTGCAGTTCGTAGTTGCCATCTTCGTCTTGCGCCACGCGCGCATAGTGGCCGGTGCACACTGCGTCGAAGCCCAGCGCAATTGCTTTCTCTAGCAATGCTGCAAACTTGATCCGCTCGTTACAACGCATGCAGGGGTTGGGCGTCCGGCCAGCCGCGTACTCCGCGATGAAATCATCCACTACGTCTTCTTTGAAGCGCTCGGAGAAGTCCCACACGTAATACGGGATGCCGAGCTTCTCACAGGCCTTCCAGGCGTCTGTAGAGTCTTCAATGGTGCAACAGCCCCGACTGCCGGTCCGCAACGTGCCAGGCATCCTGGAGAGCGCTAAATGCACACCGACAACTTCGTGCCCTGCCTCAACAGTGCGGGCGGCAGCAACAGCGGAATCTACTCCCCCACTCATAGCGGCTAAAACCTTCATACTGCAACAACTTTCATGCTGGCTTCTTGACGGCAAACTCTTGCGTTGCCGCGGTTTGGATACTAGATACGTGGCCGGCCATACCGGCCTGTTTTGCCTGGGCATGGGCCGAAGGCAATGCTGCCACAACTGCGTCAACATCAGCTTGCCCCGAAGTATGCCCCAAGCTGAATCTCTGGGCCCCGCGAGCAGTGTCTTCGTCCAGCCCCATGGACAACAAAACATGCGATGGCCTGGGCACGCCGGCGGTACAAGCTGATCCGGTGGACGTCTCGATTCCTGCCATATCAAGCAAGAAGAGCAACGAGTCACCCTCACATCCGGGAAAGGTGAAATGCGCATTCCCCGGCAACCGATGTGCCGTGGAACCGCGTAACACCGCCTCAGGAATCTTTTCCTGCACACGGGCAATCAAGTCATCACGCAACGTAGTCAACCTTGCGACTTCAATCGGCAAGATTTCGACGGCGGCTGCCGCGGCCGCCGCGAAAGCGGCAATTGAGGCGGTATCCAGCGTGCCAGAACGGACATCGCGTTCTTGGCCGCCGCCGTGTTGAACCGGCGTGAGCTTGATGGCGCGACCTAGCAAAAGTGCGCCTACGCCAACTGGTCCACCGATTTTGTGCCCACTAATCGACATCGCGGCTAATCCCGACTCACTGAAATTCAATTCAATTGAGCCGAAAGCCTGCGCCGCATCCGAGTGCACTGGAATGTCGTAGCTTGCTGCGAGCGCCACAATGTCAGCGATCGGCTGCACCGTGCCCACTTCATTATTTGCCCACATCACTGACACGAGCGCCACAGCTTCAGGATCGGCGTCGAGCGCTGCTCGATACGCCGTCATATCCAAGAGGCCGTCGGCAAGTACTGGAAGCCAAACAACGTCAGCACCTTCGTGCGCGGCGAGCCACTCCACGGTGTCCTGCACGGCTGGATGCTCGATGGTCGAGACCAGAATCCGTTTTCGCCGAGCGTCAGCGCCGTTGCGAGACCAGAACAGCCCTTTGACCGCCAAATTGTCCGCCTCAGTACCACCCGAGACAAATATCACTTCCGAAGAATGCGCGCCGGCGGCTTTTGCCAACGTTTCGCGAGACTGTTCAACCACTAAACGGGCGCGTCTACCCGAGCCGTGCAGCGAGGATGGATTGCCGCTACGGCTGAGTTCTTGGGTGAGTGCGGCCAACGCCGGCCCGGAAATGGGGGTAGTTGCCGCATGATCTAAGTACACGGGCACCCGGCAATTTTACCGTGAACCCCGATCCTGCGTGAATTCGTGCTCTTCGTTTTAGCTGCTGCCGGTTGCATCTGCCGTCCATTCCAGGATTTGGACGGAGTCGCTCTTGCTTCAGGCAACGACTTAGTCTCAATATATCCATTATTCGAGATGTAGATCTCACAGATTGAGACGGTGCTGTGACTGGACAAGAACTCGCTTGGCACCGTTGGATCATGCTTGCGCTCGCAGTGGCCGCCCAAGCGGCAAGTTCAATTGTGGTCAACGGAATGGCCTTCCTCATCCCCACTCTGAACAGTCATTGGGGCCTCAACCTGGTGCAGTCCGGCCTACTCGTGGCCATGCCTCTGCTTGGCACAATGGTCGTACTCTTCGCTTGGGGCGCCATCATTGATCGGATTGGTGAGCGGCTCTCGTTAGGAATCGGTCTCAGCCTTACTGCGGTGACCATGGCGGCGGCGGCGCTGAGCAACACGCCCCTTTGGCTGGGAATCTCGCTGTTCTTTGCCGGAGTCGCCACAGCCTGCACCAATTCGGCCGGTGGCCGCATCGTCGTCGGCTGGTTCCCCGCGAAACAACGCGGCCTGGCTATGGGCATCAGGCAAATGGCCCAACCACTCGGGGTTGGCATCGCCTCAGTGTTACTGCCTGTCTTAGCTGCGCAAAGTTCCTTACAGGGCTCACTCTGGTCAGTCGTGGCAATTTCCGCCGTCGTCGCAACGCTGTGTTGGATAGGCATTAGCAATCCGCCACGAAGAGCTAGACGCGAAGACCCTGGTGCAGAAAAACCCTATCGTGGCAATAATTTCCTGCTTCGAATTCACGCGGTCTCAGCAATTTTGGTCATCCCACAGTTCACCGTGTGGACCTTTTCATTGGTTTGGCTCATGGGCGAACGGCATTTAGAACCCGCACTTGCTGGTTTGATCATCGCTGGCGCGCAAGTAGCTGGCGCACTGGGACGGATTGGCGTTGGCGTCTGGTCAGATAGAGTCGGCTCCCGAGTCCGCCCATTGCGCGCGGTGGCACTCGCCGCAGCCGTATCGATGCTCGCACTCGCACTGACGGATTGGCTCGATTCACCGCTCTCGGTGGTGTTGTTGATTGTGGCCTCGGTCATGACCGTCGCGGATAACGGTCTGGCCTTCACTTCGGTTGCTGAGACCGCTGGCCCTTACTGGTCTGGCCGCACATTTGGCGCGCAAAACACCGGGCAGTTCTTGATCGCTGCTGTCGTGCCGCCCACTATCGGTGCCTTGATTACGGTGCTAGGTTATCCGCTGAGCTTCGCTGTCGTCGGGTTAAGTCCTTTGATCGCCGCACCCTTTATTCCAAACCAGCGCGCAGAACGCAAAGCAGTAGATGCCGCCGGCTGAATTACTGCTGTGGTGGCGAAACAACTAACTTAGTTTGGGCAGCCGCCAAGGTTGAATCAAGCAAAGCATCGTTTGGGCAGCTCAACCGCAGTACCAAAGAGCCGCCAGTATGATTGAGCATTCGCGCACTGTATATCCAAGCCGGGCTGGTAGCAGATGCCTTATGCCGCGCGCTGAGGAACTGAATGGAAGGCGAGGGCTTCCCCGGCTGCTGGCTCCAGGGCCAACTACTTTCCTTGAGATCATCGGGCGAAACTGCCGGCATCAGATATTTAAAGAGCGCGATGGTGGACGCTTTGTCATCCTCGGTTACCATCAGCGGACCTTGATTGACGTTTTGCCAATAGCTCAGCAAACAACCGTTGGCATGCGAATATTCAGATTCGCCAGCTTGCTTAATTTTCAGTGGTTTCCACTCTGAAGGGGTTTGCGCGCCAGTGGGATCAGTCGCTTGCGCCAGTTGATCCGCCCAAGCTACCGGCACACCAAGTGAGAGATCATTTCCAGCTTTCCAATCCATATCTTTGCCAGCGACTGCGGCCGCATCATGACCCGGAGTGATAGTTGGCGCTTGGTACGACGGCGTCCCAGAAGTACCGGAGCTAACTTCAGGTGCTGGAACGTTGAGTTGACAACCGCTCAGGGCGGCGACACTCAAGGTAGCCAAAGCAAACCCCAGGCCCACAGTGCGCAGCCTGCTCAGATGGATCTGCATGCCTACCCTTTCGATTCCAGCAATTGAACCTAGACTTTCCTTCATGTCCACAGATTCCATCGCTGCGCTAGTCACCACTGAAGGTTGGGAGTTACTCTCCACCGTCGGGCCGTACTCAGAACAAAATTCCTTGTCCGATTCAGATCGACTGCGCAAGGCCGGGCACCCGGCGGACTTGGTCTCAGCCGTGCTAACCCAATCTCGATTGCGGGCAAAGGCGCAGGCTAAATTTGGCGAGTTTGCACAGCAGATGATCTTCACGCAGGCCGGACTTGAACAAGCAACCCGGCTATCGGTGGCAGCGCTTCACGCACAACGGTTCAGCAACGCAGGCGTGCAACGCATAGCTGATTTAGGTTGTGGCATTGGTGCCGACTCGCTCGCCTTCGCCACGCTGGACCTTGAGGTCACTGCCGTGGAGTTAGATGAGACCACGGCAGCCTGCGCCATGATGAACTTAATGCCGTTTCCTAACGCGAAAGTCGTCCAGGCCGATGCCGCGAGCTTCGACCCAAAAGCAGTCGACGGCGTCTGGCTGGATCCGGCTCGACGCGACACTACGACGTCGGGCACTGCCAGAATTTTCGACCCGGAAGCATCCTCGCCGCCTTTGTCATTCGTCGAGGGCCTGGCCGAAACCGGTATGCCAGTAGGCGTAAAATTGGGGCCGGGTATTCCGCATGAATCGATCCCAGCGAACTGCGAAGCGCAGTGGGTATCCGTCGATGGCGATCTAGTCGAAGTCGCGCTGTGGTTCAACAAGCTGGCCCGACCCGAGATTCGCCGAGCTGCGCTGCTGCTCGGCACTGGCCAAGGCGCGGAGCTGACCAGCTCCATCGATTTTGACGCCGCCGCCCAAGGCGCCGAGGTGGGCCCCCTGCAGGGATACCTCTATGAGCCAGACGCCGCAGTGATCCGCGCTGGTCTGGTGGCCGATCTTGCCAACCACCTTGGTGCGCACCTGATCGACCCGCATATTGCTTACTTGTGCGCCGACGACTTGGTCGAGACGCCCTTTGCCCGCGCATACCGGGTTATTGAGGTGAAGCCGTATAACGTCAAAGTGCTACGCGCTTGGGTTCGCGAATCGGATATTGGCACCTTGGAGATCAAAAAGCGCGGCACCTCGGTCACTCCGGAAGAGCTCCGTAAGCAACTGCTAGGTTCCGGGAAAGCGAGCAAGTCCAAAGCCAAAAACTCAGCTACCCTCGTGCTCACCCGGATTGGCGACGATCGAGTAGCCGCCGTCGTCGAAGCGCTTTAGGCGCTTTGCGCGCGGGAGAACTCTGAGGCTTCGCGCACCTGCGCAACGCTCGGCCGGACGCCGGTGTAAAGCACAAACTGCTCTTCGGCCTGGATGGCGACTACTTCGGCACCGCTGATGACAAGCTTCCCTTGCGCCTGGGCGGCTTTGATGAGCGGCGTCTGCGCGGGCAACGCCACGACGTCGAAAATCGTTTTAGCGGACGCGATGGTGGGTTCCGGGAAAGCCAGCGCCTCAGCATCTGCGCCCTGCATACCGAGCGGGGTGACGTTGATGAGCATTTCCGCAGTGCTCGCACCAACTTCTGCTTGCCAGCTAAAGCCATACAATCCGGCCAGGGCCCGGCCAGATTCTTCATTGCGCGCCACGATGGTTACCGAGGTGAACCCGGCATCGCGCAGCGCGGCCGCCACGGCCTTGGCCATCCCGCCGGAGCCTTGCAGTAACACTGTTGACTCGGCCGGTACTCGGTACTCGGCTAGCAATCGTTCAATGGCTAAATAATCGGTGTTGTACCCGGTCAATACGCCGTCGTCATTGACAATGGTGTTGACTGAATCGATTGCCGCTGCGGAACCGCTGAGTCCGTCCAGCAGCGGAATGACCGCTTCTTTAATAAGGCATTGACACTGCAGCGCCTCGAATGCCAAGCCCTTTTGATGCCACGCACCGCATCAGCCAAATCCACCGGCGCGAACGCTTTGTAGACAAAATTTAGCTCTAGTAAGTCGTAGAGGTAGTTTTGGAATCTGGTGCCAATATTGCTTGGACGCGCGGCGAGCGAAATGCACAGGGTCATATCTTTGTTCAGAATAGGCACTCTTCCATTCTGGCCTAAAGATTGCGTATAGATGCCGCTGGGAGGCAAAATCGATGTGAATACGCATCGAATTTGCATCCCAGCAACTGAATCAGTCGAGGAATTTCAGCCCTGGCGAGCTTTCATTCTGGGATTTAGTTTGTTGATCACAAAGGTGCGACCGCGACGGCGGACAATCTGTGCACCCGGAACCTTTTTCAGTGCGCTTAGCGAGTTTCGAACTTTCATGGTTTGCACTTCTCCTATCTTCAATTACTCACATCTAAGCCAAATGGATCAGAAAAATATTCCGCACTTTGATGAGCTTCTGCGGCGCTGAGTTGGGCGTCATTTAGCAGCTCGTGGATCTCCGACTCAATCAATTCATTGGCGCGGCCAGTCAAAGCCACTACAGTGCCGGGTTGTTCCAACCCAGAGAGCCATTCACCGGTGTTTTCCAGCCACAATCGTGGCCCAATGCCACGCATGGCGATTCGTTGCCCTGGCACCGAAGCCAGCCACAGCCGCCCTCTAATCCAGCAACTGCCAGCAGCCAGCTCGGGTAGCGCAGAGCGCAGCCGTTCTGGATGCAGCGGTCGGCTGAGTTCGTGGCGAATGGTGCGGAAGACGCCGTCGTCAGCACCTGAAGCGACTCGGACTTCACCGGGAGTCTGCCGAGCCATTGCTTCGCTGAGGTCAAAACAACCGGGCCGAACTTGCGCGGTTCGCCGGGCGACATTCGCGTGCGGCGCCAGCTCGCGCAACAATTCAAAACCAAGCGCTCGGTTGAGATGCCCCGGTTCACTCAGCGAATTCGCCAATGACGCTGCGGCAAGAACGGTATCTGCCTGTGCCACAGTTCCCACCACAAACTCATCCGAAGTGCGACGGTCTTTCGGATAACTTGTCATGCCAATTTCAGAAAGACTCCGTCGATCCCAGAGCTGATCTTCTAGCTCCGCGGGATCAACAACAAGCACCGCATTATCGATGCTGAACTCTTCCTCCACACCGGCATATAGCGCTTCGATCACCATGTCTAGCTCCACTCCGGGAGGTAAAGCGAGCACCACGTGCGGTACATTCTCCCGAATGAGCCGGCGCACCGTCGGCAAAATTTCCAGTCGAACCGTGCAGGATAAGCAACCATGCTCTAGCTGGCTACTGGCCCGCTCGTTGAGCTCACCATCGCGATAAATTCGACGCAAAACCGTGGCACCGTCCAAAAGATCATGCACAACGACGACGGAACCAGGGTGCGTGCCAGAAAGCAGCTCTGCACCGCGTTGACGGCAGTGCAGATCGAGGGACGCCAAAAGGGATAGATGCATGCCAGCTAGCCTACATGCGAATGATTCTCATTTACAAATGAGAGCGTCCTGTTATGACGCCAGCGTTTATCGCGCCGCCAACGGAATGACATGTGGGCGGCCAGCAACGGGCTCCGCAACCACCGAGGCTTCCAAGCCAAAGATCTCCAAAAGCTGCGGCTCGGTCACCACATCCTGTGGCGTTCCGGAAGCGACAATTGCCCCTTCTTTCATTGCCACCATGTGGTCCGAGTAGCGGGCCGCCAACGAAATATCGTGCAACACCATTAAAATTGTCCGACCCAGCTCACGGTTCAGCCGTTCAACAAGCTGCAACACTTCCACCTGATGCGCTAAGTCCAGGTAGGTAGTTGGCTCATCCAGCAACAAGATCTCGCTCTCCTGCGCCAGCACCATGGAAATCCAGGCGCGTTGCCGCTGCCCGCCAGAGAGCTCTTCAATCGGCACATCCGCCAGATCGGCAATATCTGTTGCCGCCAAAGCTTCATACACCGCCGACTCATCGGTTTTAGAGAACTGCTGATACCAGTGCTGGCGAGGGTGGCGACCTCTGGCCACCAAATCTGCCACGGTCAGACCGGACGGCGCAGCCGGGGTTTGCGGCAAAATGCTCAGTCGAGTGGCCACTTGTCGAGTAGAAATCGAACCGATCGGCTTGTCATCGAGGTAAACCTGCCCTGTGCTCGGCTTAAGCAATCGGCCAAGTCCGCGCAGCAAAGTCGATTTTCCACAACCGTTCGGGCCGATAATTGCCGTCACCGCACCCGGTGCAATCTCCAAACTGAGGTTTGAAACCACTTGCTTGCGGTCGTAGCCCAGGCTCACGCCTTCGGCGCGTAACGCGGCGCTCTGTACTGAGCCATTTTTCATAGCACCCTCCGCTGCGATCGCAACACTAAGTAGACCAAATAGGGTGCACCAACCACCGCAGTCGCGACGCCAACTGGCAACGCGACACCTAATGCGTGCGCTGAAATAGTGTCCGCTAACAACACAAAAACTGCACCGACTAAAGCCGAGGAAAATAACGGCGGATTGACCGACCGGCTCAATAATCGCGCCATTTGCGGACTGGCCAGCGCCACGAACGCAAGCGGCCCAGCGGTAACCGTTGCCAAGGAGGCCAACAGCGCCGCCGTCGTCAATGCAGCCAGCCGCAGCGGACCAACCCGCACGCCAAGTCCGACAGCGGTTTCGTCGCCAAGGCTGGCGAGGAACAACGGCCGGGCCAGTGCAAAGGCACAACCTAGAAGCAGCACGCCAAACCACAACATAGGCTGAACAAGCGCCCAGTCTTTACCGTTGAGTGAGCCCATCATCCAGGTCAGAGCTTGGGCCGCATTGGTGACGTCGCCCAAAGTCAGCAACCAGGTGGTCACACTCGATGCCAAACCAGAAACGCCAAGGCCCACTAAGACCAGGCGGAAGCCATCCAGTCCCCGCCGATAAGCTAAAAGATAGACGGCGACGCCGCACAAAAGCCCGGTTCCGAAAGCGGCCAGTGGCATTCCTACCGCGGCAGCAGCGCCGCTCAACCCGGCATAGCCGCCACCAGCCAAAACCAAAACTGAAACAGCGCCAAAGCCAGCACCACTAGTCACGCCCAACACATCCGGGCTAGCCAACGGATTTCGTGCGACAGTCTGGGTAATTGCACCTGAGACCGCCAAACACGCACCGACCAACACCGCAGCCCCCATCCGGGGCGCCCGAAACTCAGTGCTGGCGAGATAGATTTTCGCATCGCTTTGATCGCCGAGTAGTGCCACAAAGACTTTGCCGTAAGGCAGTGCCGTTCCGCCGTAAGCAACGTGAAACGCCATCAATGCCAACACAAGAACAAACAGCACCGCCGAAATCAGCACCGCACGAGGTTTGAGCTGAAAGGAAACCGGCCCCAATCTGACTGTGGTCATGGCTGGACTCCGCTCACATTTGGACCCCGCTCACAGTTTGACCAGCCTTCGACGCCGAGCAAGCACCACGAAGAATGGCGCACCAATAACGGCAAGCACTACGCCCGCAGATAGTTCGCCGGGTCGGGCGATCACGCGGCCAGCGGTATCTGCCAAGAGCACCAGGGCAGCACCGGTGAGCGCCGCGGTTGGCATGAGCCAGCGGTAATCGGCGCCAGCGAGAAACCTCGCCATGTGCGGAACTAACAATCCAGCAAAAGCAATCGGACCAGCCATGGTGACCGCGCTTCCGGCGAGCAAAGTAATGGCCAAAATTCCCACGGTCCGGGCCCGAAGCACCGAGATGCCGAGCGAACGGGCGGATTCTTCGCCCAGGGCAAGTGCATTGAGTGCACCTGAGTTCAAGACAGCCAAAACAAATCCGACCACGAGGAACGGCCAAACATACCCGAGCACGTCATAGCGTCCGGCCAGTGAGCCAATTTGCCAGAATCGCAGCGTGTCAAGCGCCTGATCGTTCAGCAGCACCACGGCAGAGACCAATCCGGCGCACAATGCGGTAACAGCGGCACCGGCAAGCACTAAGGTGACCGGTGTTGCACCATTTCGGCTAGCGGAGCCGATGATGAAGACCAAAATACTGGCAATAAGTGCACCTACGAAGGCCAAAAGCGCCTGCGGCAAATAGCCCAACGGCCCAGCAAAAGCAGTAACCGCGACGATCGCGAGCGCGGCACCTTGATTGATGCCAAGTAGTCCTGGATCAGCAATGGGATTGCGACTATGGCCTTGGACAAGCATTCCGGCCACGCCCAAGCAAGCGCCAACTATGATTCCGCTCAGAGTGCGCGGCACCCTGATCTGAGCGATGGTGACGTCCATATCAGTACCCGTGGGCGTGAAAATCGCATGAAAAGCTTGCGCAAAAGAAGATGATGCAGCGCCTAAACATACGCTAGCCAGCACCGCCAGAAGCAAAACTACTGCCAGGACTCCGAGCAGCTTTCCGCGCGAACGCCGACCGGTAAAGGCAGCGGTCACTCTGACGGTTTGTGGAGTACTGATGGTGCTTCCCTTCTGGACGGCCTGTTACAATCTTTGTGAGCATAGGCTTACCTAAGCTTCCAAGGTGTTTGTCCATTCTTGCAAACCTAAGTCCCGAAAAGGAAACCGCGTGATCTTCCGCTCGCTCCGGTCTAACCGGCTGATCAAAACTTTGGCCGGTACGGCCACCGCACTGGCTCTGTTGGCTACCGCAGCTTGCGGCGCGGCTAGCACGCCTGGCCAGTCCGCCTCCTCCTCCGCTTCCGGATCGGATGCGAGTTTTCCGCTGACGTTGCAACACGCAATGGGAAGCACCACCATTCCGGAAAAGCCGTTGCGGATCGTGGCACTTGATCCCAGCTACGTCGATGCAACCTTGCTGCTGGGCGGAAAATTGGTTGGTTACGCTCAATACCGGCAAGACCCGAAAAGCCCCTTCGCCCGGTACCTGGGTGATGTGAGCGAGCAGACCAAAGACGCCGTAAATGTCGGCACCATGGCTGAACCTAACTTGGAAAAAATCCTTGACCTGAAGCCAGATCTGATTATTTCGGCAAAGGTCCGTCAAGAGGCATTGTACCCGCAGCTAGCCAAGATTGCTCCGACCGTCTTTTCGCAAAGCACCGGACCAACGTGGAAGCAGAACATCGTGTTGCTTGGTACCGCCATGGGCGAAAAGGCTAAGGCCGAATCCCTGGTTGCCAGCTATGTCGCGGATGCGAAAAAACTCGGCGCAGAGATCCTCGCTAAAGACCCGGCAGCAACCTATTCCTTGGTTCGTTTTGTTGGCGAATCGACCGCGCGGTTGTACTCGTCTAAGTCATTCATCGGCGAAATCATGAATGACATGGGCATCCCTCGCCCGCAAGGCGCACCTGATTCCACCGACCAAATCTTTGTGACACTGTCCACGGAAGAAATCCTCAAGGCAGACGCGAAGACCATTTTGGTAGCTACCTGGAAAACAACAGGCAGCGAAGGCGAAAAGGCAGTAGCACAATCGCAAGAGTTCGAATCCAATCCACTCTGGAGCCGGTTGACTGGCAAAAAGGTAGAGGTCGACGACGCCACCTTCGTTGCTTCTGTCAGTATCCAGGGCGCTAGGGCAGTAATGGCTGAACTCGCCAAGTCTTACGGCGTCACACAGTAATTGAAATGAGTGTTTAGCAGCTGACCGCTTTGTCTTTCTTGGACAAGGCGGTCAGTCGTTAAGCCGTGATTACATGGTTCAACCGGCCCCTTGCCACCATCAGGAGAAAATCTATGCTCTTAACGCTCATCGCAGCTGAACAGGCTGCGGAGAACTCGTCCTCAGCCCTGGGGCTTGGCCTGCTCATTGTCTTTGCCGCAGTAGGCATCGGACTCTTTGTGCTGTTTATTACCGCACTCATCTCGGTTCTTGCCTCGCGGGTACTCACCGGCGGCGGCAAAGTTCTCTGGCTCCTTGTGGTCTTTGCCTTCCCGTTTCTTGGTCCGCTTTGCTGGTTCGTTTGGGGGCGAAATCGTCCGACCTATCGAGTCCCCTGATTCACTGATGGCTTGCCAAAGCCAACATCAAAGTCAAAAACGCGGTCAGTGCCAGGAACGGCAAGCACATGATCAAGTGCAATATCTTGTGCTCTTTGAGAATCGCTACAAATTCGCGTAAGAAGGCGCTCGGTAAGAAATAACCCGCCGTGGGCGAACCAACTACCTCAGCGTTAATTCCCAGTTTTCGAGACAATAGTGCTGCGCGGAGCACATGGTAGTTATTTGTCACGACGACCAAGCTGCCGAGCCGTTCGTACTCCCGAGCCACAGCAGCAGAGAATTGCAAATTCTGCGCAGTATTGACGGCTCTTAACTCAGGCACCACATCGTGTGGCGGCGCACCGGCGTCGACCAAGTACTCCGCCATAGCCGCACCCTCGGGCCGCGATTCTCCAACGCCTTGACCACCAGAGGGAATCAGCAATGGCGCGGCTCCAACGGATATTTCGCGATACAGTTCTAAGCCCTTATCCAAACGCGAACGCAGTAACGGCGGCGCCTTCCCATTGATGATTTGCGAGCCAAGTACCACGACGGCGTCTGGACTGCGCTGATACCGCATCCGCCCGTAGACCACGGCATAGACCAAAAACACCACAAAGACCACGCCGAAATAGCTGCACAAAAAGAACAAAAGCGCGGCCAATCCAATAGCTATCGGCTGCCACGTCAAGACCAATAGCACTGCGAAAACCGGCAACGTCAGCAAAGCTACTCCGGCGATCAGCGACAATAAATTACCCCAGCTACGTCCCTCATGGCGCATCATGTTAACGCCATTGACAATCAGAAATCCGGCTAGCACCAGCACCGCGAGCGGCGTCAAAATCATGAAGCCCAAAAGCACCCAGCTGAACCAAGGGAGCCACTGGGAGAGAATCTCACAGACACCCAGGAAGCGGTCACCAGTACCAGACCATTGCGCAGCATTCGGCGATCTTTATGCCGCAGATACCAATAAATTCCAGCAAGGATGAGCGCAATAATAAGAGATGTCACACTTTTAGATTACAGACATCTAAAATGTAGAGGATTCTCAAACGACGCCCGGGATTCGTCCCTCTTTGCCAGCGCTCACCGCTGAATATGATTCGGAGTTCACCATGAAGATTCAGGTTCTTTCGGCTATTGCTGGCGTGATCGCCGGGGCCGTTGCCCTCACTGGCGCGGGTCTACTGGTTGGCGCACCGGCTGAAGCTGTCGCCGTCGCGCCGCGAATTATTGGCGGCGAAAAGGTGGATTCCAATCCCTGGGTTGTTGAGTTAGGTATCTTCCTGGACAGTGCACACACCAAAGGATCAGGTTGCACCAGTGAAGCAATCAACGATTCTTGGCTCATCACGGCAAAACACTGCGTCACCAAGCCAGATAATTCGATCTACATACCGAAAGACCTTTTTGCGGTTTATTACGAATAACACCGCAGACATCAGAAACCGAGCTAAACGAATTGCCGTTGACAAAGTCGTCACTTGGAGCAGCGGGGACGTGGCCCTCGTCCACCTTGCCTCTGCTACCAAGCTCACCGCCTTTGCCCAGATCGCAGCCGAATACCTACCAAACTCCGGCGACACTGGCGTGGTGCAGGGCTACGGTTTCAGGCAACAAAACCCGGCTGAACAAGCAGATTGGCTGTACCGCGCCAATGTCTCAGTTATCGGCGCAAACACTGACCTCTCCGGCGGGTCAGCTATCAGAGTCGGGGGCGTTAATGGCATCTCTAATTTCGGTGACTCCGGCGGACCGCTAACCGTCAACGGCAAAAACGACCAAATTGTCGGCGTGAGTTCCTCTGGGGCAGACAACCCCACAAACGACATTCAGTCAACGGCAACTTACGCAAATATCACGGGCACCGAGGTGCGCAACTGGATCCGGAGCACCACCGGGTCCTGAACATCGCCTAAGCAGGGGCACCCACGTGCAGGATTTCAGGCTGTGGATGCATCAGAAAATCGCGGTGCGAAATGTTCAGTGCGTATGCTCCTGCCAGGCCGAAAATCACCGTGTCCCCGGCGCTGATCTGCGAAACTGGCACGTCTCGGGCCAAAAGATCCTTCGGCGTGCACAGTTGACCGACAAAACTCACCGAGTTTTCTTGCAACGAAGCCCTTTCCCATGGTCGATCCCACTCGGCCACCTGCAGCACGGACAGCGGCTGGCTGTGCCCCTTTGCTGCTGGTGTGCGCAAATGGTGTGTTCCGCCTGAGCAAACCGCAAACCATTTACCGTGGCTCCGTTTGAGTTCTTGTACTCGGCTGAGGTACCAACCGGAGTAAGCGCTGATTGCCCTGCCCGGCTCAATTTGGAAGGTAAATTCGGGATACTTTTCGGCCAGCGAGTTTAGTCGGCTGCCGTAGTCACTCCAGTCAAAAGGCTCAGCAGTACGCAGGTAATCAACGCTCATCCCACCGCCAACATTCAGCTCGCTCAGCTCTAGGCCATGTTCAGCAGCAAACGACCTAGCCCAACGAGCAATATCTTCGGCTTCCGCAGCACCAGTGGCTGAGTCGACGCCGCTTGCCAGGTGCGCGTGCACACCATGCAATGTGATGTTTGGCATCGTTTCGAGCTGAGCGGCAGCAAGCGCCGCTTCTTCTGGATCCATTCCGAAGGGACTTGGTACGCCACCCATTGTTAACGCTGCGGTGCTGCTGTTGCCTGAGGTGATTCCGGCCTGGATATTGACCCGGAACAGAATCTCAGCAGTAATTCCGGCCTCAGCTGCAAGCGCGTTGAGACGGCGCAGTTCATCGACGCTCTCCACGTGAAACCGATGAACGCCGGCCGCAAGCGCCGTCGAAAGCTCTGCATCGGTTTTTCCTGGTCCGCCAAAAATTAGTCGAGCATCCGGCAGTAAGGCGCGAACGTGCGTGATCTCTCCCCCGCTAGAGACCTCTAAACCATCCAGAATTTCCGCAGCAGTGCGCACCACTTCGGCATCCGGGTTGGCTTTGACCGCATACAAGATTTCGACGCCGCTGCCTCCTGAAGCGGGGTGGGAAAGTGCCGCTTTGATCGCGACCAAATGGCTACGCAGATGCGCCAAGTCGTAAACGTAGGCCGGAAGTCTATTTTGCTGCGCCAGATTCCGCGCAGCGTCGCGAACGGCATCGGTGACATAAACGTCAGCAACTGGAACAGGAATGGCCGACGTTGTCATGATTGCGCCTGCTCAAAGTTGCGTACAAAGGGATTTGGGAACGGTGCGTATCCGGCCAATCGATCAGCCTGCCTGCTCCATCTCAGAAGCAAATTCGTTTTCGCGGGCAGCGCTACCCCTGCCAAAACTGCCTTGATTTCGGCTGGATTACCCAGCTCCGGTGCGATCTCGCTGAGCAGCTCGTAAGCATCGTGCCATAGCTGCGTTTCAAAACCATTGCCGGGTAGACCATTTGCTTGAGCCAGATCGGCCAGCGCGCCAGCGACCTCAACCAAGTTGTTAACAAAAAGGCAGTATGCCACACGGTTCCAGGCACGAGACTCGTCGTAGAAGGCAGATTTTGCCACTGCTGCAGACAGGCCTTGATCAGTTCCGGGACCGCGGCCGGTCACCAATTTGGTGCCTTCCATATCGCGCAAAACCACGCCAGCCGGCAACTGATCATTGCCCAAAACCACAAGCACATTTTGCAAGTGCGGTTCTAAAACAATCCCGTGTTCGGCCCAAAGTGCCAGTACTGGCGGAACAAGATGCCGAAGGTAGCCCTGCCACCACTGCCGGGCCCAATCGGCCGTACTGCGCGAACCAGCCATCACGGCCAGGTCCGCCAGCCGGGTTTGGGTACCGCTAGGATCTGGTTCCGCAGCTGCCAGCGAACCGGCCAGATGAAGCCGCTCCCCTGGCAGCAAGGTGCTTTGAACTCCGTTCCGGACAATCACCCCGACGCCCTCCAACAAAGCATGCCGCGAACGGTCATCGGCGAGGCTATCCGGCAAACGCACACTTCGCGCGGCAGGTTCCGGCAGCACTGAAAACCGTGGAAACCGTGCGGAGATCTGGGCAAAAGACGGGGCCAGGAAATCGGTCAGTTCAACTGCGCCAGCCAATTCATACTCAGCGTTCTTGCGTAGGCAATTGGTAATCCGAACGTTCAGGCTCGTCTTCAGGAAGACATCAGACTCCGGTTGATACAAGGTTCGCACGCTCGCTGTGGGGAAGAGATCTGCGCCACCGGTACCCAAATAGCGCAGGGCTCCCGAGCTTAGCGCTTCCGTCAGCGCCGGCCCGGCCTCACCTTCAAGTAACAGTCGATACTGCCAAGGATGCACCGGCAAGGCACGATGCCCGGTTGGCAAGGCGAGATCAGCCAGCAGTTCACCAGTCTTGGCGTGCTGATCGAAACCTTCGGCATAATCCAGAACTAGTTCATCGGGAACAGCAAGCCATTGCATGGGGAAACTGGGTCTGGTCTCTGGCGAGTATCGTCGCCATTCGCGTAAATCTCCGGAACGCCATTTCGGGCTCGGATGCCGCGGATGCCCCGCGATCAGCGCTTGTTCGGAATCCAGATAGTCTGCGGCCGGTTGGCTCACCTCGCGCGGTAGTTCAGCTGGCCTGGCAAGAGCGATATCTGCCAATCCATCCCGGCTTGCCAACAGTTGACCGGAAAATTCTTCATTGGATTCACCACTAAGCGCGGCCAGCTCAGCGCCAAGGACTTCGCCAAGTTCACGTAAGCCAAGTTCACGCCAGCTATCGTTGTCTGATTCCGGTGCTTCGCGGATCTCAACCCAGCCTTGGAGGCGGTGTGCACCACCGGCAGATAGCCGCTGCAATTCAACCCTGAGTGCATTTCCACTCCGCGGTAACCGTACCGTGAAATGACTCACGCCAGCGTCGAGGTCCTGGTCCGGGCCAGATACCTCCCGGATGAAACAGCCCAGCAATATATGGCTAGATTGCAGGTCCGGCTGAGTAACTGACGAGTCGGTTAGTTCTTCGCTGAGTTGGTCTTGAGGTGTGGGGAGGATGATGATTCCTATCCATCAGTCATTGGTCGGCAGCAGAGCTGGTGGGTTCACGGTAAAAAGTCGGTTGAGAATAAAGATCAAAACGATCGCGACGGCGAAGGAAAGCAGCAAGGGCATGCCAAGACCGCCGCCAATCAGCGCCGAAGCACCAAGCCCAGCGATGACGGCACCGCCTTTAGAAAATGCTTCGATTCGGCCGAAGAGTCGTCCTGGCTGGTGTTGTCCGGCTAGGGCAGCAGCCACCACTGAAAGTGCGGATAAGCCCAGCGTCAGCCCAGCCCCGAGTAGCAATCTGCCCACAATGAGCAAAATCAGACCAGGCGTTCCGGGCCATTGCAGGGAAAAGAATTGCGGAACTGCAGCCAGTGCGACGGCGGCAAAGGCAATGATCAGACCAGCCTTAGGCCGATCTTTGACCAGCCGAAAACCGAACGGGGCGCAGAGTAAGTAGCAAAGGTGCGGCAGCGCGAACAACACGCCAGCCATCGCCAGCGGAAGCTCCGGGGACACCCCGGTTACCAACGGGATGAAGTAGGGAAAAGTCACCACAGTTGCTAAAACGAAGCCAGCTTCGGCCAGACAGTACCCCAGCACGGAAAGTGGCGGTTTGCTGACCGCAACAGGTTCGTTGGGTGATTTCTTAGTTTCGGCATTCTTCGCCCCGCTCGGCAGCCGGCTGGTCATAATCGCAGCAGCCAGTGGCAATATCGCTGCGGCACCGTACATTTGGCGCACGTCGAGAAAAGTAGATAGCAAGCCGGCCGCAACTGGCGCGGCAGCAAGCGATACCCGCGCGGCGCCCTGCATCAACACCAATGACGAAGCCAGCGCCTGGCCGCTCAAGCCACTCGCCAAATACGCGGTGCTAGCGGCAAAAGTACCGCCTAATAGCCCTTGCAGGGTCAAAGCGAGCACGAGCATGGGAATGTTCTGCGCTACCGCAGCCAACCCAAAAGCCAGACAAAGTCCCAATTGAGCTCGAACCAGCAGCGGCTTACAGCCGTAACGATCGGCCAATCGGCCCCATATCGGTGCGGATATCGCGGTGCACAACGTGGGAAGAATATAGAGCAACCCGGCCCATCGTGCATCCGGATCGCCCAGCTCTGGGAGTAATTTAGGTAAGAACGGCGGCAGTCCGAGCGCGGCAAAGGACGTTGCACACAGCGAAACTGCAATAGCAAAGACGTGATGCCGTTTTAGCCCAGCACTTTCCTCTCCGGGCCGTACCTCGGTGCTTGCGATCTGCGAATTACTCATGCCTGCACACCGCTCCGCAAGTAATTTGGCCCGGTCCGCAAGTAATACTTGTTGATGTCTTGGCAACCAAGCCGAGCTTTGGGCAATAACGTGCCCGCGGTGACCATCGCTTTGATCGGAAGATAGTCTGCGTCCAGAATGCGTTCGCGTAGTAACTGGGCCGCTGCCGCCGAGTCAGGATCGTTTGGATCTGTCCAACGGTCCATGGCCGCAATCAGCTCGCGCCGAGCTAGCGCGAATAGCCGTTGCCGCCGCGCTCTGTCCTCACCCGCTTGCGCAATGATGGGCGTGGCAATACACAGGTGCAAAGTAATGGTGGTGAACATATCCGCGAGCTCGCCTGGATCGGAAATGAAAATCCTGCTGTCGTTGAAGGTTTCCGCCGGAAGTTCCCGGCCCAGAGCGGCGCTGAGTCTGCGCCGATCTACCCTGGCGCCGTCGTTATCTTTGTAGAGCAACTGCAAACCTGGCGAAACGATCGTGATGTTTTGCTGATGCGACTCCAGCGCAACTCCGTAGCGTAGCCACAGCGCCAAATGCCAGTCGAACATCGTCCGGAAGTAGCTTTCAAACCAGCTAGCGGCATCGCCTTCAGAAAGCCGATCAAACAAGCTTGCCTGCTCGTCAGCCGCGCTGGGATCCGGAACATGTAGCGCAGCCAGCGGCAGCGTCAATTTACCGGACAGCTCGGCTGGATAGCTGCGCACTAGCAGGGCAAGCGAATCGTCTTGACTGCCTAGCCAACGGGATTCGTCGGCCAGTAACACGCGCTGTGCCAGCTCTGGCTCGCGGTCGAGTATCTCTTGGAGTAGCTGCTGCATCGTCGCGCCATCGGCCAGGTCGGCCGCCTTGATCCCACGCCGGTTCTTTCGGCCTAGCGTGGCGATCGGCAACGGCATCTTCAAATGCGTGAGTGGCTCATCAGTGAGCAGCACCGTGCGAATCGACAACGTTGGTGCCACGGTGGCGCCAGTATGCGGCTTTTGCCCAGGCACAGTTACCGGACCACCATTGGCAATCGTCAGCGGATGCACCGGGACCGCAATCATTGACGGCTCAGCATCTGGATTCACCTCGACGGCGTTTGGCCACCAAGCAGGTAGCGGTCCAGCCAGTTGTGCTGCGAGCGCTTCAGAAAGCTGAACCGTTTCGCGCTGAACCGTGATCCATTGCAGTTCGAACTCAGGTAAGTGCTCCGGGGTATAGCGCTGCTCCTGCAGGGAATCAATACCCCAGCGGCAAGAACCCGTTGGGTGCACTGGATGACCGTCCAAGGTGGCCAGCGCCTCAAACTGTAGCGCGCCGTCGAAGCCGGTATCTGGGCGTTTCTGCGCGCGAAGCTTGGCTACCAGCTGCTGACTAACTAATTCCTGTGCCGTCAACGTCAGTTCGGTCTGCAAGGCTTCTAAACGAAACTCTTGCCAACCCGCCTCCGCTTCACGGTCCAACTTCGCTGGGTCCGGTGCCAGTGCGGCGAAAAGCGATTCCAGATCAGAAATCTCGCTGACATTTTCGCCGTCAGTGACGTGAATGACGGCATCCGTCAGCGCGTAATCTGCTAAGAAGCCATCCGGGCGCAACGATAGCGACAAAGTACGGCTCCCAGCCAGCGGCACTAACCAGCGATGCAATTCCTCGGCATTAGCGCCACTTTGCGCAAACCATCCGGTAGAACGAAGCCCCGCGTAATCTTCCCGGTACAGCGTGTTGAGAATCTTCCGCACTAAGGTGCCGCTAACAGCGCTCATGAGGTGACCGTCCAGCTGTTCGCAGCGACAAAGCCGGCTATCGCAGCCTGTACTGCTTCATCATCTGCACCAATGCCTTGAACTGCGGATAAAAAATCCCGTTTCGTGTTGCCCGCTGTGACCGTGCTGCCGAGTTCTTGCAGCGGGCGGTTGAGTAACCGGACGCCGTTTTCCAGCCGAGTGTCCGACGTCGGCGGGGCGCTGATTAGCTGCCCCGGATGTTCCGCAAAGACGTACTCGACGCGGGCAGCTTTCTTTGCCGCACCAGCGACCGCCGCACGTAACTCGCTACTCAGCGTGGCACCTTGATGTAGCGAAATTACTTCAGCGAAAAGGTCCACTCCCAATACCTGAGAAGTGAATGCCTCCATGCCGCCGCCGATTAGCCGGTAGTTCACTTCGATAATCCGAGCTCGTTCACGCTCTGAAACAAATTCAGTGTGGCAGGCACCAAAGTTCACCCCGAGCGCGGACAACTGAGCGTTCAAGCTATCAACTACTGACGCTGGTAGTTCAGGGTGCCATTGGTCTCGCAGCTCATGAAAGAACGGCGGCGCGCTGAGCTCAGTGTGCCAGCTGCCAAACGCCACAGTCTGATCGTCGTCGCCCAACGTGTCGTAGCTATAAAACTTTCCGGTCAGGTATTCCTCCACAACCAGCGTTACCGGTCCGCGGCTCTTTCTGATCTCGGTAATCGCTGCGATGAATTCAGCCGGGTGAGAAATGTAAGCCACATCTTCGGTAGCAACACCTTCTCGAGGCTTGAGCACCACCGGATATGGCAGTGTTTCCGCAACTGAAGTTGGCTCCTGATCCGGGCGGAGTTCGAGGCTAAACACCGAGTCCAAGCCGGCGTCGGCGAGTGTTTGCCTAGTCAGCGCCTTGTTTTTGCAGCGCAGTGCGGCGCGCCAATCTTTTGTTGGCAAACCTAGTAGCTCGGCTGCCGCTGAAGTACTGAATTGCAGATGGTCACTATTGCTAAGCAGGGCCTCAGCTTTGCCGAAACGTGTTCTGAGCCCCGCGATTCGAGAGGCGACATCAGCTGGGTCATTGACATTAGCAAGCTCTATAGCCGCCGGTTTGTGGTCGCTGCCCTGGTACTCCTGAAGATGATCTTCCACTCGGTCCGTGAGTAAGATCACGGACAAACCCAGCCGTGCTGCGGCGGGCAAGAAACCTTCCGTTACGGAAAATGTCGGTTTCATGGCGGTGAGATAGATAGGCATTGCTGCGAGCAGTCCTTCAATAAACGATACGGGCCGGGGCTATTTCGATGTCTCCCACACGGATCTTAACCAGCTAAGTAATTCATCTATTTAGTTTAGTTATGCTTACCTAACTAAATGCTTTCGTCGGTCACTATACACGGTTCTTCTGAACAGCAAATCCAGAAAGTCAAACCACTCCGTGAGTCAGATCAGATTCCCTCTGATCTGGCCCCAGTGGTCAGTTACGTCTCACAATTCGTCCGCCACGGCCCGGATAAGCGACAATTCACTAAGGCAACATTGCACCTTGGAGGGGGCGAAATATGGATATCCACTTCGGCACATCGGAGCAGTCAACGCTCGGAGTGGAATGGGAGCTGGCTTTAGTCGATACGACCACGGGTGAATTGACCCCAAAAGCCGATGCCATTCTTGGTGTCATCAATGCCGAGCATCCAGAACTCCAAGAGGACGAAGAGCACCCGCATATCAAGCGTGAGATGCTACTCAACACCGTCGAGCTGGTGACTGGTGTCTGCCACACGGTCGCCGAAGCCAAAGCAGATTTGGACCGCTCCTTGCAGACAGTCCGCGAGGCGGGACGACGCTTTCACGTTGACCTAATGTGCTCCGGAACCCACCCTTTTAGCCATTCACAGGCACAAGCAGTGACGGATAAAGACCGATACGCAAAGCTCATCGATCGAACCCAGTGGTGGGGTTCGCAAATGGTCATCTTCGGAGTTCACGTCCATGTTGGGCTTGATTCTGTGCACAAAGCGATGCCGGCGCTGGACGGCTTAGTGAAATATTTCCCACACTTCCAGGCTCTTTCAGCTTCCTCTCCGTACTGGAACGGTCAAGACACCGGCTATGCCTCTCAGCGCGCGCTGATGTTTCAACAACTTCCCACCGCCGGGCTGCCGTTCCAATTCGATGACTGGTCGGGTTACGAACATTACGTCCAGGACATGCTCACTACCGGAGTCATTGACCAGCTCAATGAAATCCGTTGGGATATTCGTCCGGTCCCGGCACTGGGCACGATCGAAATGCGAATCTGTGATGGCCTATCCACGCTAGAAGAAGTTGGTGCAATCGCCGCACTGACACAGTGTTTAGTGCAGTCTTTTTCCGACATTTTGGACGACGGCGGCCAGATTCCCACGATGCCGCCATGGCATGTCCAAGAGAACAAATGGCGTGCAGCTCGTTACGGTTTATGAGGCCATCATCATTTTGGATGCTGAGTCCAATGAAAAGATCGTGACCGAAGACCTGATTGAAAGGTTGAACCGTTTGGAGCCCGTTGCGGCCCGTCTAGGTTGCGCCGATGAGCTTGCCGACGTGGAGAAAATTATCCGCCGGGGCGCCGGTTACCAACGCCAGCGCGCCGTGGCCAAAGCACACAACGGGGACTTGCACGCCGTCGTCGACGACTTGGTGACGCTAATGCGCGACGGACACCCGCCCATCCGCTAAAAACCCACCCGCCGTCGAAACCCTGCCGTCGAAACCCACTCGTCGAGTGTCGACTTGTGGCTACTTTGCGTGGCCAAAAGCAACCACAACTCGACACTCGACGGCAGGGTTGACGTGGATCGAAGAAGTTTAGAGGCTGATCTGCGTCACTGGCAGTGATGAATCTGGCGCGAAACTCAATCCTGACGGCTGCACGCCACGTTGCACGAGCTGCGCACCCAAAGCTGCGACCATCGCACCGTTGTCGGTGCACAGCGAGATCCCCGGCACCAAAAGCTTGATGCCCGCATCACTGGTCCGCTCAGCAAGCAATGCCCGCAGCCGGGAATTTGCTGCCACGCCACCGCCCAAAAACAGGGTTTCAAGTCCTTGCTCGCGGCAAGCCAAAACCGCCTTCGAGGTGATGCCGTCAAGCACCGCCTCTTGAAAGGACGCGGCAATATTTGCCCGTGGCGTCTGGACTCCTGCCGCTTCGTCCTGTTCCACCCGCCGTGCGACGGCGGTTTTGAGGCCAGAGAAGGAGAAGTCGTAGCGGTGCGGCCCGGGCGCCTCTGGGGTGCCCATGTATTTTGGTGCTGTTAGTCCCCGAGGAAAAGCCACCGCGCGGGGGTCGCCTTCTCGGGCGAGCCGATCGATCGCGGGCCCGCCAGGATAATCTAGGCCAAGAATTCGGGCGATCTTGTCGAAGGCTTCGCCCGCAGCGTCATCGATCGTAGCGCCAAGCAGTTCGACGTCGTCGGTCAGGCTGCGCACCCGCAAGATTTCAGTGTGCCCACCAGAAACCAATAGTGCGCCAAGGTTTTCCGGCAACTCACCAGATTCCAGCCGCAATTCCGCATCGAGCAGGCCGACGCCAACGTGCGCCACTAAGTGATTAATCGCGTATAGCGGCTTACCGGTAGCTAGCGACAGCGCTTTAGCTGCACAAACACCAACCATTAGTGCGCCGGCCAAACCCGGACCAGCCGTTACCGCAATCGCATCGATCTCATCCAGCGTCACCCCAGCGGTGCGCAATGCTTCGTTGAGCGTGGGCACCATGGCGTCCAAATGCGCGCGAGAGGCAATTTCCGGAATCACGCCGCCAAACCGCACATGCTCTGCCATTGACGAAGAAACGGTATTCGCCAGCAGTTCGGTACCACGGACTATGCCAACTCCGGTCTCATCACAGGAGGATTCAATGCCAAGGATAAGCGGTTTCACAAGGCGGCCAGCTCTGCTCGCATGATCAAAGCGTCAACACCATCACGGTAATATCGCGGTCGAAGGTGAATCTGCTCAAAACCGAATCTGCGGTAAAGACGTTGTGCGCGCGGGTTATCCGCCCTGACTTCCAGGAGCACCTCACGGGCTTCCCTGCGTAGCGCTTCAGCCAACAGCTCGGTCAGCAACGCCGTGCCAATTCCTCGACCTTCAAACTCCGGCAAAACCGCAATAGTTTGTACGTCAGCAACCGGGACCAGGCACATCAAACCGGCGTAGCCCACGGTGCTGATCTCGCCGTCGAACTCTTCGTCAGCAATCACGTAATAGCGGCTGGGTTGCGCGAGTTCGTCCACAAACATCTGCCGCGGCCAAGCATCAATGGGAAATAAAATGCCCTCCAGCTCAGAAATCGCCTCAACGTCCGCCGCCGTCATCCGCCGGAAGTGCGTACTCACAAGGCCCGCTTTCGGGGTCCGGGTACCTGCGCATCTGATTCACGGAGGTACAAAGGTGTGCTGTCTAACAACGTCTGGCCCGAGCTCAGCCGACTAGCGGCAAAGAGGCCCAACGAGGCTGCCTTGGGTTGCGCCGTCGAAAATCCCGTAACCACGTTATTGCCCAGAACGTCGGCATAGATCCCCGCGCCAAAGCCACATACCGGCAAATCCGGCAGCTCTTGAGCAGAGCCAACATTTGGTCCAGCTAACAGCGTGCCGTCGGCTGCATATTGCGCCCAATAGACTTCTTTGCGGCGCGCATCGGTGGCTACCAGGAATTCCGACGTCGGCGCCTCGCCTTGGGCGGCTAAGGCATCCCAAGCTATGGCATTTAGGCTCATCACACCGTGGAGTGGGATATTCCAGACGTCCGCGAGCATCCGGGCGGTGGCAATGCCGGAACGAAGACCGGTAAATGGCCCAGGCCCTACGCCGACGGCGATCGCATCCGGTCGTTTCTGCCCGGCAAGTAGCGATTCAATGCCGAGTGCAAGCACCTCGGCATGGCTACGGGTATCTTCGGTCGCGAAGCTATCTAGCAGTTCGCCGTCGAGAATCCACGCTGCGGAGGCGATCGCGGAGGTGTCAAGGGCAAGCAGAAGCACTGTCCTAGCCTAGTTGATCAAACTTATGTCCCATATCTGAGCTGCCTGTGGGGACATAAGTATTTATGTCCCCGTCAAGCGCCCGACGGCGGGACATAAGTCTTTCCAGCGCGGGCCGACGGCGGTCAGCTCGATGCCGCGCGGTTCGTCATCTTGATCAGGGTCAAGGTTGCCGGCCGCGCCACGCTCAAGCCGAATACGCAAATACGACTCGCTCACATGCTCTACGCGATCATCACCCCACTCCACCACGGTAACCGCGGAGTCCATAGTGTTTTCTAAATCGATGTCGTCTATCTCAGCCGCAGAAGCGAGTCGGTAAGCGTCCACGTGCACTAAATCAGGCCCGTTGACCAAGGACGGGTGAATGCGCACCAGCACGAAGGTCGGCGAAATAATACCCGGACGCACACCAAGCGCTTTGCCCAGAGCCTGCGTGAAAGTAGTTTTCCCGGCACCAAGTTCACCGGAGAGAATCACCAAATCCCCCGCGCGTAATAAGCCCGCTAGCCGGGTTGCGAACTCCTGCGTTCCGGCGACGTCGGCGACGTCGAACCTCATACGGTGCCCTCGCCAATGTCCGGTTCTGAAGCATGCAAATATATCCTGGGGACGCGCGGCGCGATTCGAATTACTACTTCGTAGTTGATCGTGCCAGCGGCTGCGGCCCACAAATCAACTGAAGGGTCGCCCACCGCGGCCGCGCCAAAAAGCACCGCTTCGTGACCAAGCAGCGAGCAGCCGTCGGCCATTTTGCTGTTGGGGCCCAGATCCACCACCATCTGGTCCATCGCAATCCGCCCTACTACCGAATAAACCTGATCACCTATCCGCACCGGACCACCCGTGGCTACCCGCGGCACGCCGTCGCCATAGCCCATCGGGATCAGCCCCAATGTGCTCGGAGCAGCTGTTCGGTAATTCAGGCCATATGACACGCCCTGGTCAGCTGGCACATCCTTGCAGTGCGCCACCAAGGTCTTCAAAGTCATCGCCGGGGTTAGCCCGAGTTCCTCGGAAGTCTGGCCCGCGAAAGGGGACAACCCATAAATTCCGACGCCGGCCCGGACCAAATCAAAGTGGGTGTCCGGACGCGAAAAGATCGCTGGGGTGTTGGCTAAGTGCCGCACCTCGACGTCGACGCCAGAATCCTCAGCGATCGCTACCGCTTCACGGAAACGCGCTAGCTGATCATCAGTTTCGGCCCGGTTTGGCTCATCTGCCACGGCCAAATGTGAGAACAGGCCAACCACCCGCAACAGGCCTTCGTCCTGGTGCTCCAACGCCTCCCCGATGAGCGACTCCCACAGCGAGCTGGTGCTGCCATTACGACCCAGACCGGTATCGATTTTTAGGTGTACCCGCGCCGGACGCTGCTGCTCCCGGGCCGCCGCCACAATGTACTCGAGTTCCCAGCCTGAAACGCCAAGGTCAATTCCGGCCTCAACTGCGGCGGCAAAATCCGTGGCGGGCGTGTGCAACCAGGCAAGCAGCGGTGCGTCTATTCCGGCCTCGCGCAAAGCCAAGGCTTCATTCACATGCGCGGTGCCAATCCAGCTCGCGCCAGCCTCGAGCGCAGCTTTGGCTACCGGGACGGCACCATGGCCATAACCATCGGCTTTGACTACCGCCATAACCTTTGCCGGTGAGGAAATATCCGCGATTCGTCGCACGTTTTGCCGGATCGCCTCAAGATCGATAACGGCCTGGCGTTCTACGGGAAAATCTGCACGGTTCACTACCCCAGTCTAAAGCCGGGTCCCAGCTTCAAAAGCTAAGCGTCAGAATGGTGTGCGATCGTAGCGCTCGCTCGACGGACGGCTTCTAGCGGCACATCAAGCACTAGATCCTCAAGGAATGCATACCGTCGGAGCCACTGTTTGCGCATACCTTCGCGGCTAGAGTTCATCCGATGCCACCAGTCCGAAATATCTCCCCAGCCGGGCGCGGCGAGTGATCCGCCTACCTGTTGAACCGAGAGCGACGCGCATAAGTTAGCAAAGCTGAGTCGATCAGCAAGCTTCCAACCCGCGATGGTGCCCATCACAAAGGCCGCGCCGAAACAGTCGCCCGCACCGGTTGGGTCCCAAGCCTGCACTGGCAAAGCCGGTACCCACTCCTCTTCACCGGTTTCGGAGTCAATTGCCATCGCGCCCTGCTCGCCCACGGTCACCACCGCAACCGGAACTTTATCCGCGAGCGCGTACAAAGCGGCCCAAGGATCCTCGGTGCGAGTGAAGGCCATCGCCTCTGGCGCATTGGGCATAAACGCGTAAAAGTACGCCAAATTCTCCAAGGTACTGCTGGGCCATTCTCCGCTGGGGTCCCAGCCGACGTCGCCAAATAGCTTGGTCCCGTGTTCCTTCGCTTGGAGAATCCACTGTGCCAACTCCGGTTCGAGTGAAGCGACAGCGGCCCGCGCCGACAGCGGCCCGCGCCGACGGCGGTACTCCGCCGAATAGTTCAGTGGCCGACTTGGGCGGGGGGGGTGACCGTGCGTGACCATCGAACGGTCCTTATCCACCGAAAGTGACACTGTGACCGGAGAATGCCAACCGGTGAAACGTTCGGAGTAGCTCAGGTCAACGTGCTCTTGATCCTGCAATACCGTCCAGTTGAAGTCGCCATAGCCGTCGTCGCCAAAAGCCGCAGCGAGCGTGGTATTCAGGCCCAAGCGACTGGCGGCGATCGCCTGGTTGGCCACGCCGCCGGGGCAAGATCCCATGCCGTCGCTGAAGATCTCGGTGCCTTTTTGCGGTAGATCGGGCAGGCCGGTGAAGATGATGTCGAAAAAGACAGATCCGCTCAGAATAAGGTCGAACGGGGGTTGATCCGGGCCACGCTGGGCAGCCAAAGGATCAAATCGTTGCTGAGGCGCGTTTTCCCCGGTCCCATAAATCGAGCCTACCCCCACCTACGCTGCATCTTCCCCCATCTCCCCCGTCGAGTGTCGACTTGTGGCGAGAAAAACCACCGTGAACCGACCATAAGTCGACACTCGACGGGGTCGGTGGGGAAGAATGACGTTATGCGGCTGGTGATTATTGGTGGTGGCGGTTTCCGGGTTCCTTTGGTTTACCGGGCGCTGAGCGCGGGCAAATACGCCGGGTTGATCGACTCGGTGGCGCTCTACGACGTCGACGCCTCACGGCTGGCCGCGATCCAAGCAGTGTTGGCCGCGGCTCCCTTTAGCGGGCCAGTGGTCATGGCTTCCACTTCATTACCTCAGGCCTTAGAAGGCGCGGATATCGTTTTCTCGGCGACCAGAGTTGGTGGACCTGAGGGACGCGTTTTGGACGAGCGTGTAGCCCTAGATCTAGGCGTCTTGGGGCAGGAAACCACTGGCGCGGGCGGCATAAGCTACGCGTTTCGCTCGATTCCATTCATGGTCCAGCTAGCCCAAGAGAGGCGAAATCACTGCCCTGCTGCCTGGCTGATCAATTTCACTAACCCGGCCGGGATGGTGACACAGGCGCTCGTACCGCTACTGGGCGCAAAGGTCATCGGCATCTGTGACTCGCCGCTCGGCTTGGTCCGGCGCGCAGCGAAAACCGCAGGCATACCGCTTTCCGGCATGAACGGCGTCGACTATCTGGGTTTGAACCATCTGGGCTGGTTAAACGGATTGGTGCATGACGGCGTCGATCAGCTACCCGGACTACTCAGCTCGCCAGCGCGGCTGGCCGAATTTGAAGAAGGCCGACTTTTTGGCGCCGATTTTCTGGCCGCGCTGGTATCGCTGCCCAACGAGTACTTGTTCTACTACTACCGGCGTCAATCAGCGCTGCAAGCAATCATGGCAGCGGCCCAGACCAGGGGCGCCTCGATAGCGCTGGCACAACAAATGAGTTACCCACAATTCACCGGGGCCAAGGCCTTTGAACGCTGGGACGCGGCACGGCTGGAACGCGAAGCTGGTTATCTGGCCGAGTCCAGGGATTCAGCGCGCGACGAAGCCGATCTAGCCGGCGGCGGCTACGATGAAGTAGCCCTAGCTGCAATGAATACTCTGCTAACTGGGCAATCTGTTGAATTGATCCTCAATGTTCGCAACGGCCGCACCCTGCCCGCGTTAGCAAGCGATGCCGTGATCGAAGTGCCCAGCCGAGTAGATTCATCCGGTGCGACGCCATTGCCCTTGCTCTCCAGCCCAACGGCGCACCAACTAGGGCTGATGGCTCAGCTCAAAGCCGTGGAAAACGCCGTCGTTCGCGCGGTACTTGAGCGCAACCGAGAGCAGGCGCTGCTCGCTTTCGCACTGCATCCGCTCATTGGCGATGAAGTACTAGCGCACCGCCTACTCGAAGGCTACGAACAAGCCTTTCCGGCGTTACCTGGACTGTGGCAGCGCCTCAACGGTTAGCCAGCTATCGCCTTATTCGCGGCATCTTGAGCTTGTTGCAATCCCGAAACTACTGGCGTCCGACCCAAGAAGATCTCGCTAAAAATAGGCTTCCAAGCGTTGACCGCAGCACCGTAGTTAGTGCCAACCGGAGCTTGGATAGTCTTCCCCTCAGCGGCCTTGGCGAACACTGAAACATCAACGTCTTTCGCTTTCCAATAGCTGCTGTAAGCATCTTGGGCGCCGGTAACTGCGGGATCTGCCGCACCTTCAGCACCGATGAATTTGGCTCCCTCGGTTGAGCCGAGCCATTGCAGCACCTTGGTCGTGGCGTCCTTGTGCGCGGTCTTTGCATTGCCAGCCGCGATGATGTTGTTGACCACCGAGACGGCGCCCGCCGGTCCAGTTGGCATTGGCGCAATGGCCCACGGGTACTTAGCACCCTGGGTAACATTCGCCAGGTTGTAGGTGCCGGATTGGAACATCGAAATTTTGCCTTGGATGAACTGATCACGCATGAAATCACCATTGTCGTTGCTGTTCGCCGCGCCTGGTGAGACGTGATATTTGTTGATCAAATCGACGATGTATTGGAAAGCTTGCGCGCTTTGCGGTGAAGCGAAAACGAACTTCTCGCCGTCTTGGAATGCGCCACCGTTCTGCCCAATGAAGTTGTAGTAGATCGCTTGCAGATCCTGGCTCGCGTTGTAGCCGTACTGCACGATGTTATTTGCATCGAAGGCAGGATCGTCGGCCGTGCGTCCAGCAGAATCCAGGGTCAGTTTCTGCGCGGCTTTCAGGAAGGTGTCCTGTGCAGGATCAGTTGGATTCCAGCTCAGATTATCCAAAGACACCCCGGCTTTCGCCACCAGGTCCTTGTTGTAATACACGCCAATGCCGCCATCAGTTAGCTGCGGCACGCCCCAGAGCTTGTCATTGCGAGTGTATTGGCTGACTGCGGCCGGAACCCAACCAGATTTGGCCGAGTCGAACTCTGAACCAATCGGCAACAATGAACCGTTGTCTGCATAGGGCGAAAAGTACGACGACGAAATCCAGAACACGTCGTCGGCATTACCCGCCGAAACGTCAGTGCGAAGCTTATTGAAGTAGGTCGTGTAGGGCTCCAGCACCGTCTTGACCTGGATGCCTGGGTTCTGCGACTCGAATTCCTTGAATGAGGACTCATAAGCTTTTTGCACCTGCTCGTCCCACAACCGCACGCTCACCGTCACCTTATCCCCCGACGCAGTGCCACCGTTGTCTGCAGCAGGCGAGCACGCCGTCGCAGTCAGGGTCGAGGCAGCGACGACGGCGACCCCGGCCGAAGCCTTTTGCCAGAGTTTAGCTCTGTTCCAGTGTTTCATTGGTGCTCCTTATTTGAATCCGGTGATAGCGATCGAAGAAACAATGTTCTTCTGGAAGATAGCGAACAAGATCAAAAGTGGCGCGATAGCGACGGTGGTCGCGGCCATCACAAGCGTCCAGTTGCCGTTGTACTGACTCTGCAATCCAGCAGTAGCTACTGTGACCGTCTGCCAAGTTTTTCCGCTGGTAATAATGAGCGGCCCGAGAAAGTTATTCCAATGCGACACAACGGTAATGATGGTCAAGGTGGCCAGAATTGGCCGGCTCAACGGAATCACAATGGACCACAAAATGCGCAGCGTGCCAGCACCGTCAAGCCGCTCGGCACTGATTAAGTCTTCCGGGATTGACCGGAAATACTCACGCAATAAGAAGAAGATCGCATATGGCGAGCCGAAGAGGAACGGCAGCACCAGTGCCTAGAAGGTATTCCGAATGCCAAGCTGAGAAAACATCGTATACAGCGGGATGATGGTCACCACTTGGGGCACCATCAGAGTGGCCAAGTAGACCCAGAATAGGCCGTCAAGAAACCGGAATTCGATCCGGGCGAAAGCGTACGCGGCCAGCACCGAAAAAAATAGCTGCCCGATGACTACGACAACAACTTGCGTTGTCACCACAACCGGCGCAACGAAGTTCCGATCACCAGAAAACAACGAGCCAAAGTTGGCCCCGGTGAAAGGGCTCGGCAGGCTCAGCGCAGACTGGTTGGCAAACTGCTCCGGCGTCTTAAAGGCGGTGAGCACCGAGAGGACAAAAGGTGCCACCGTGATGACCAAACCTACGGCGAGCAACAGGTAGACCCCAAAGTTCTTCAGGAACTGAGTTTCAGGTCTGGGCAGATTAGCTGAGGTCATAAGTGATCCTCTTCCGGAAATACAGCTGCTGAACTAGCGTCACCACAACCAACACCACAAAAAGCACCAGCGCCATTACCGCGGCATGGCCCAAATCAAAGTATTGGAAAGCCTTGGCATAGATTCTGGTGGCGATCACATCGGTGCTGCCTTGCGGCCCGCCGTTGGGCGTCAAGGCATAGATGCTGTCGAAAGCTTGAAAACTCGAAATGATCCCGGTCACTAACACGAAAAACATCGTCGGTCGCAGCAGCGGCAACTTGACCTGCCAAAAGATTTGCCAGGCATTGGCTCCGTCGACGCGTGCGGCGTCGAGCATTTCTTGCGGAATCGCGGCGAGGCCGGCCATGAAAAACAGCGTCACGTAGCCCACTTGGGACCAGATGCTCACGGCTGCCACCGAAGGTAATGCGAGCACTGGGTCGCTGAGCCATGGAATGTTGCTACCCAAGAGCGCATTCAATGCCCCGCCCGTGGGCGCAAAAAATCCATTTCCACACCACGCCAAGCGCGAGCGGGGCACAAATCCACGGGATCACGTAGAGCACTCGAAAAAAGCCAGATCCTGGTAGGCCGCGGTTCAACAAGTTCGCCGCAAACAGGCCAAATACTGTTTGCACCGGGATGACCAAGAGGACAAATAGTCCAGTAATCAGCAGCGATTTACCAAAACTCGGATCAGTAAAAACATCGCGAAAATTATCCAAGCCCACAAAAGACGCCGGACTCAACAAATCCCAACGCTGCATGGATAACCACACCACCACCAAAATAGGTAGCAGCAAAAAGGCAGCGATACCGAAAAGGCTTGGCGCCAATAACGCACAACCAATTCCCGCTTCACGCCGTGCCATGCATCCCCTTTCCACTACCTGGACTCATCAAAGCTAGTCCCAAAATAGTCCTGATCCGCTCGCAACGCGTGCCGAACGAGTTCCGCTGTCATCTGAAGCAATCCGAGCCGAAGTTTTCTTCCCAATTCCCATCCAGCGGCCAGCTTCAGTTCATGGTTGGTTAATCCCAGATTCAAACGTTAGCCGGATACTCTGCAGTATGGACTCTTCACGCCCGGTTTCTCGTCGTTTGCCGCCGCGTACCGGCAACGCACATTTCTTTGGTGAAGACCGGCTGAATGAACATGACGTTAGGACAGTGAACCTCCGCGATATCACCGGCGCGGCGCTCTATACCAAGGTGTTTGATCCGACCTGAGACCAGCCCTACTCTCGGTCTTCGCAGGCGCTAAAGAGGCGGCATCCAGCCCCTTCGTGATAGTTCTTGATCCGGGACAGAAGACTAAGCCGCGGCGAGAGGAGTATCGATGCACGTTCTGATGCTCTCTCTGCATACCTCGCCACTGGCTCAACCTGGCTCCGGAGACGCCGGTGGCATGAACGTATACGTCCGGCAGCTTGCGATCCATCTGGCCGACGCCGGAGCCACCGTTGACATTGTCACCGTTGGCGAAGGAACCGACGTCGAGCTGGTGCCTGGCGTGCAGGTGCGGCACCTTTCAGTTGGCGCCGCGGTCAACAAGGAACATCTGCCCTTCCGGCTCCGCGAGGTGATTGGCCAGCTGCTCGCTACCGAAGGCCGTCAAGCCGACGTTATTCACTCGCATTATTGGATTTCCGGGATGGCTGGCCTAGAACTGGCTAAATCCTGGCACGTGCCCTTGGTTCATTCCATGCACACCATGGCTAAAGTAAAAAACAAGCATCGAACCGACGACCAACCGACCGAACCAAGTCGAAGAGCTACGGGCGAAGAGTTGATTGTCCGGCACGCCGAGCGACTCATCGCCAATACTGACGCAGAAGCTGCTGAATTGGCGCAGCATTACGGTGGCTGCGCAGATCGAATTGCCGTGGTGCCGCCCGGCGTCGATCTAGAAGTATTCCGTCCGGACCCGCGACCGGGCCGAGATAGTGCATTACGTCTAGTCTTCGCTGGACGCTTGCAGCAACTCAAGGGGCCGCACGTACTGCTTGCCGCGCTAGCAGAACTGCGTACGCGACGGCCTGCCTTGAAAATCAATCTCACCGTTATCGGGTCCCGGAGCGGTGCTCAAGACTACGACCTCTCGACCATGGCCACTGAGCTTGGCCTTGACGACGCCGTCGAGTTTCGTGCGCCGATGCCTCCGGAAGAACTTGCCCAGTGGTTCCTTGCCGCGGATGCAGTCGCGATGCCGTCGTCATCTGAATCATTCGGTTTGGTAGCGCTAGAAGCGCAAGCTTGCGGAACGCCGGTGCTGGCCACCGATGTTGGCGGGCTAAGCAAAGCCGTGCTCGACGGCGTCACCGGGTTCCTGGTCCCTAGCCTCAAGCCAGCCGACTGGGCTGCGGCGCTGGAACGGATTGCCGACGTCGGCCAGCCTGGGCGCGATGCGATGGGAGCCGCTGGCGTCCGTCACGCCCAGGAACACTCCTGGACTCGAACCGCAAAAGAGATTTCAGCGCTTTACGCCGAGGCGATCCTGCAGAAAAGACAGCGCAAAAGCACCGAACTGCGGTAAGTTGGCAAACGGGCCGCACCCTGGTCCGGCAAGTTTTTCAGCAACTAGTTCAACGATAATCTCGTGGACCCGCGAAGGATCTGAAGACAATGACGTCAACTACTGAGCCGATGACCGACCTGCACATTGCCCAACAAGCGGTTTTGCACCCCATCTTTGACATCGCAGATGCTGCGGGCATTCCCGAGGAAGCACTAGAGCAATATGGTCGATATAAGGCCAAAGTTGATGTGCGCAAGGTGCCAGATTCCGGCCGAGCTGGCCGCGTTGTTTTGGTGACAGCGGTTTCGCCAACACCGGCTGGCGAAGGCAAGAGCACCACTACGGTTGGTTTGGCTGATTCGCTCAATAGAGCCTTTGAACAAGAAGGAACTGGACGCCGGTCAATGATTGCGCTGCGCGAACCATCGCTTGGGCCAACGCTGGGCATGAAGGGCGGAGCTACCGGTGGCGGCTACTCTCAGGTGCTGCCGATGGATGAGATCAATTTGCACTTCACTGGCGATTTACACGCGATTAATTCGGCTAATAACGCGCTCTGCGCCCTGATTGACAACCACATTTACCAAGGCAATGTGCTCAATATTGATCCGCGACGAATTACCTTCAAACGCGTCTTAGACATGAACGACCGCGCGCTGCGTGAAGTAGTCATCGGCTTGGGTGGTCCGACGCAAGGTGTGCCGCGACAAGATGGTTTTGACATCACCGTTGCCTCGGAAATCATGGCGGTGTTCTGTCTAGCTACCGATCTGAACGATCTGAAGTCTCGAATTGGCAAGATTACCTTTGGCTACAACTATGATCGTCAGCCGCTTACGGTCGCCGGCTTGGGTGTTGAGGGCGTCTTGACGCTTTTGCTCAAAGAAGCGATAAAGCCGAACTTGGTTCAGACCCTGGCCGGTACCGCGGCACTGGTACACGGCGGTCCTTTTGCGAATATCGCGCATGGCTGCAACTCAGTGATCGCCACCTCGCTGGCACGCCGGCGTGCCGACGTCGTGGTAACCGAGGCCGGTTTTGGCGCGGATTTGGGCGCGGAAAAGTACATGGATATCAAGTCTCGGTTTGCCGACGTCGCCCCGTCCGCCGTCGTGATCGTAGCGACGATCCGCGCGCTAAAAATGCACGGTGGTGTGCCCAAGACTGAGCTTTCCGTTTCCGATGTCGCGGCGCTGCGCCGAGGCGTGACTAACCTGGCACGGCACATTAGCAATGTGCGCCAGTTTGGCTTGGACCCGGTGGTCTCCATCAACCGATTCACCTCCGATAGCGAAGAAGAGCTCGATTGGCTGGTTTCTTGGTGTGAATCGCAAGGAGTATCGATCGCAATAGCCGACGTTTGGGGTCGGGGTGGCGGTGGCGACGACCTGGCGGCAAAGGTTCTAGCCGCGCTGGACGCGCCATCGGACTTCCGGCATCTTTATGAACTGGAATTGCCGGTCAAGGAAAAGATCGAGCTGATCGCGCAGAAGATCTACGGGGCGGAGCGGGTGGAATTCTCCTCGTCAGCGCTCAAGCGTATCGCTGAGATTTCGGCCAATGGCTGGGATTCGCTGCCGGTTTGTATGGCGAAGACCCAGTACTCGTTCTCTGATGATGCTTCGTTATTGGGCGCACCGAGCGGTTTCGTGCTGCATGTTCGTGATTTGGTGCCCAAGACCGGCGCGGGTTTCATCGTGGCGCTGACCGGTGCCGTGATGACCATGCCGGGGCTGCCTAAGCAACCAGCAGCCTTGAAAATGGACGTCGACGCCGAAGGCAACTCAGTAGGCCTCAGCTAACTCTCTTCCGTTTGAAACGCTGCACCACTTTTGGTCGTTATGAGCCTCTCATAACGACCAAAAGTGGTGCAGCGTTTCAAAAATCTACCCGAAGCCTGTGGACAACTCCGTTTTTAGCAAAATTAGAAATCTTGATGATGTTTGCTTTTGTTCATGCGACGCCCTGCGAAGTTACCGGCATCTTGCACTGACGCCACGTTCACCCTGGCTGACGCCCGAATTGAAGGAGTCACAAGAGGCCGTCTGAGATCTTCAGATATTGAACCGCTCGGCAGGATGATCTTCAGCACCGTGACACCCGAGGCCTGGATATCTCACCAAAGCGCCACGGTATTACACAGACTCTGGCTCCCCCGTCATATGACCGAGTTTCCTGGCGTGCACCTCAGTATGAATCGCTCCGGTGTGTCCGGAGGGTTTCTCAGACGATGAGCCTGTCGGCGGCTGCCGTGCTCTGGTAGTGATTGTAGTAGTGGTTTTCTAGCTCTACTGGTGGGATGTCTCCGCAGTACTGGTAGAGCCTTCGGTGGTTGTACCAATCGGCCCATTCAGCAGTGCCGATTTCGACTTCTTCTAGAGTCCGCCAGGGCTTGCCGGGTTTGATCAGCTCGGTCTTATAAAGCCCGTTGATGGTTTCCGCCAAGACGTTGTCGTAACTATCACCCACAGAACCGATCGAGGGGCGGATACCGGCCTGGGCCAGGCGTTCGGTGAAGGCCAAGGAGGCGTATTGAGCCCCGGCATCGTGATGATGAATCACCCCGGAAATCTCAGCCCCGGCCCGTTCACGACTCCAGATTGCCTGATTAACTGCGTTGAGCACTAGCACGGTGTTCATAGAAGCACTCGCTGACCAGCCCAGGATCCTCCGAGAGTAAGCATCGATCACGAAGGCAACATAGACCCACCCGGACCAGGTCGAAACATAGGTGAAATCATCTACCCATAGCCGATCCGGTGCCGTTGGTGTGAAATCACGGCGGACCAAGTCCTTCGCTCGGGCTGCCTTCGAGTCTTTGATCGTGGTGCGTTTGACCTTGCCACGGACCGCACCCTGTATGCCAAGTAACCCCATGAGCCGTTCTACCGTGCACCTGGCCACCGGCACACCTTCACGGTTCATCGCCAACCAGACTTTCCTGGTGCCGTAAACCCCGTAATTAGCGGCATACACCTTCTGGATCACGGGCTTGAGCACCTCATCACGTTGTTCTCGGTGAGATCGTGTTTTATCCACCCATTCGTAGTACGTGGACGGGGTGGTCTTCACCCCGTCCCAGTAAGCACCTGGCAGATCGACTCGACACCCCACCGCAATCCATTATTCTCGCGGTGACCGGCATGGTCCTTGATGTATTTCACGATCAGTGTTGTGGCGGTCGAGTTCGACCGCGAAAAAAGCTGAAGCACTCCGAAGGATCGCGTTCGCCCGTTTCAGCTCAGCGTTCTCACGCCGTAACCGTTTCAGCTCGGCCGATTCCGTGCTCGTTGTTCCAGTTCTAGTACCAACATCGATCTCGGCTTGCCGGACCCATTTACGCACCGTTTCCGGCACACCCACACCCAAAAGCTGGGCAACTTTTTGCATCGCCGCCCACGCCGAAGATGCACCCTCCATCTCCGCCACCATGCGCACCGTACGATCCTTCAACTCCTGCGGATACCGTGTCGTAGTTTTCCCTGCCATGTCCTGATCCTCTCAAACAAGAAAGTCTCCGGACACACCGGGGCGATTCAGCTCGCGTTGGTTGATGCCGGGCTAACCGAGCCCGAGCTTCAAGTTTCGCTTGATCCCGACATAGAAGGGTCACCGCAATCCGATCTCGGCTACCGACAGTGGAAAATAGCAATTCAGTACGATGGCGGACATCACCTCACGCCGCAACAACAGAGCCGCGATAATCGCCGCGATGAAAAATTCCTAGCTGCGGGTTGGACCTACTTTCGTTTCAACCGAGAAGACCTGAAAACGGACTTCCGCAGCGCCGTCGGAAAGGTTCGACGCGCAATCACTCTCGTTAACGAAAACGCTGCACCACTTTTGGTTGCTATGAAGGGTTCATAACGACCAAAAGTGGTGCAGCGTTTCCAAGGGGTTAGCCTTCGATGAAATCCTCGACGGCTTGCTTTGCCTTGTCGTCTGCCATTTGCTCTGGCGGCGACTTCATAAAGTACGCACTTGGCGCCAGCAGTGGTCCGCCAATGCCTCGGTCCATGCCAATCTTCGCGGCCCGAACGGCGTCGATAATCACGCCGGCCGAATTGGGCGAGTCCCACACTTCGAGTTTGTACTCTAGCGACACCGGCGCGTTGCCAAAGTTGCGTCCTTCCAAACGAACAAAAGCCCATTTGCGATCATCAAGCCAGGCAACGTAATCGGACGGCCCAATGTGCACGTCCCGCTCCGTCAATGCCGCGGAGGTATTAGACGTAACGGCCTGCGTTTTGGAGATCTTCTTGGACTCCAGCCGGTCCCGTTCCAGCATGTTTTTGAAGTCCATATTGCCGCCAACATTGAGCTGGTACGTGCGGTCCAGCACCACGCCGCGGTCCTCGAACAATTTCGCCATCACGCGGTGCGTAATCGTCGCGCCGATCTGGCTTTTGATGTCGTCTCCGACAATCGGCAACCCCGCGGCGGTAAATTTGTCCGCCCATTCCTTGGTGCCAGCAATAAACACCGGCAGCGCGTTGACGAATCCACAACCAGCATCGATTGCTGCCTGCGCGTAATGTTTCGCGGCAGCCTCGGAACCCACCGGAAGATAGCAAACCACAACGTCGACCTTAGCCGCACGCAAGGCAGCAGCTACATCAACCGGCGATGCAGAAGACTCTTCAATGGTCTCGCGGTAGTACTTTCCCAAGCCGTCCAAAGTCGGACCACGCTGCACCAGAACACCGGTTTCCGGCACCTCGGCGAGTTTGATCGTATTGTTCTCGCTCGCGCCGATTGCTTCGGCAAGGTCAAGCCCAACCTTTTTCACATCGACGTCGAACGCAGCAACAAACTGCACATCGCTCACGTGATAGTCACCGAACTGCACGTGCATCAGACCGGGAACAGTCTCAGCCGGATCGGTATTCCGATAAAACTCCACGCCCTGGACGAGCGACGAGGCGCAATTGCCCACTCCGACAATTGCGACCCTAATGGGATGACTCATTTAGCTTCCTTACTGCCGACACTTCCGCTGGCCGTATCGATAGCGGCGATTTCAGCGGCACTGAATTCCAAATTGCGCACACCAGCCAGATTCGCCTCAAGCTGAGCGACGCTTGACGCGCCAACCAGTGCCGAGGTAATTCCACCATCGTGCTGCTCGCGCAGTACCCAGGCGACAGCCATTTCGGCCAGCGACTGGCCGCGCGCGCCAGCAATCTCATTCAGGGAACGCACCGCTGTCATCTTTTCTTCCGTCAGCGCGCTTTCCTTCAGGAAATGCCCGACGGCGGCACGTGAGTCAGCCGGAACGCCGTTCAGGTAGCGGTCGGTCAGCACGCCCTGAGCCAGCGGCGAGTAAGCAATCGAGCCGATTCCTTCGTCTTTGAGCACTCTGAGTAGCGACGATCCGCTCTCATCCGGCGCTTCGATCCAGCGGTCAAAGATGTGGTAATTCGGCTGGTTGATCACCATTGGCGTGCCAAGCTCGCGTAGAATCTTAGCCGCGCGGACGGTTTGCGATGCCGAATAGTTAGAGACGCCAACGTAGAGCGCTCTACCTGAGCGGACCGCCGTGTCCAGCGCACCCATGGTCTCTTCCAAGGGCGTTTCCGGATCAAAGCGGTGGCTGTAGAAGATATCAACGTACTCCAGGCCCATCCGGCTCAGCGACTGGTCCAGGCTGGAAAGCAAATTCTTGCGCGATCCCCACTCACCGTAAGGGCCGTCCCACATGAGGTAGCCGGCCTTCGAGGAGATGATCAGCTCATCGCGGTACGGGCGGAAATCATCGCGCAGGTGACGGCCAAAATTGGTTTCGGCACTGCCAGCGGGCGGACCATAATTATTGGCCAGATCGAAATGCGTCACACCCAAATCGAAGGCACGCCGAAGCACGGCTCGTTGCGTTTCGAAGGGTTTGTCATCACCAAAGTTATGCCACAGTCCTAGCGAGACTGCTGGCAGTTTCAGGCCACTGTAGCCCAATCGACGGTAAGGCACTTGGTCATAGCGGGATTCGGCCGGAAAGTAGGTCATGGCACCATCATGCCACGCAGTTAGACTTCCGTTCGTGCCGCCAAAGATGCCTCAACGGAATGGTCTGGTTCGACTGCCTGAGCATCGTGCTTGCGCAGCACCACCATTGATTTCGATTGCACGGCAAAATTGGATCCGGCGCTCGCCGAGCTTTCGGTTCGTCTACCGGCGGTATCGATCAACACATCCCATTCCGGCGCATAGTTGACCGGCGGCACGGTGAAACTCACTTCGGCGTCGTGCGCATTGAAGTACAGCAGGAAGTTGGCATCGGTAATCCGTCGGCCCCGACTGTCCACACCAGATATTGCTTCACCGTTGAGGAAGACGCCGATGGTGCGCCCGAAGCCATTGTCCCAGTCCTCCTCAGTCATCGGAGTGCCGTCGGTGTCTAGCCAAACAATGTCTGCCAATCGGGCACCACTTTTGAGGTCTTCGCGTTTGGGCGGCTTGCCATCGAAGAACCGCGAGCGCCGGAAGGTCGGATGATCGCGACGCAAAGCGCTCAAAGCGGCGGTAAATTCGATCAACGGCGCATCGGCAACATCCCAGTGCAGCCAGGTGAGTTCCTAATCTTGGCAGTACGCATTGTTATTGCCCTGTTGCGTCCGACCCAGTTCGTCGCCGTGCACCAAGATGGGCACGCCTTGCGAGAGCATCGCGGTGGCGATGAAATTGCGTTGTTGCCGGGCGCGCAAGGCTCGAATACCGGCGTCGTCGGTGGCGCCTTCTACGCCGCAGTTCCAGGAGCGGTTGTGAGATTCACCGTCTCGGTTTCCTTCACCGTTGGCCTCATTGTGTTTGTAGTTGTAGGAAACTAAGTCCGCAAGCGTGAAGCCATCATGGGCAGTGATGAAATTGATCGAGGCGACTGGCCTGCGTCCGGAGTGTTCGTAGAGATCTGAGGAACCAGTGAGCCGCGAGGCGAATTCACCCAGTGTGGATGGTTCGCCGCGCCAGAAATCTCGGACGGTGTCTCGGTATTTGCCGTTCCATTCGGTCCACTGCGGCGGAAAATTGCCTACTTGATACCCGCCTGGGCCAACGTCCCAGGGCTCAGCGATCAGTTTCACCTGCGAAACCACCGGATCTTGTTGGATCAATTCAAAGAAAGTAGAAAGCTTATCGACGTCGTAAAACTCGCGTGCCAGCGTGGAGGCCAAGTCAAAACGGAAGCCATCCACATGCATCTCCGTCACCCAGTAACGCAGCGAATCCATGAGCAGCTGTAGCGAATGCGGGTTACGGACGTTGAGTGAATTGCCGGTCCCGGTGTAGTCCATGTAGTACTGCTCGTCGTCGTCGACCAAGCGGTAGTACGCGGCATTGTCGATACCGCGGAAGCTCAGGGTTGGGCCCAGCTGGTTGCCTTCAGCGGTGTGGTTGTAAACGACGTCAAGAATTACCTCGATACCGGCCCGATGTAGCGCACGCACCATGGCTTTGAATTCCTGGATCTGCTGACCTTGGTCTCCTGTGGAGGAGTATTCGTTGTGTGGTGCAAAGAAGCCAATGGTGTTGTAGCCCCAATAATTGCGCAAGCCTTTGTCGAGCAAAGTGTTGTCTTGCACAAATTGATGCACTGGCATGAGCTCGATCGCCCTGACGCCGAGCTTTTTCAAATGTGCAATCACTGCGGGATACCCGACGCCGGCGTAGTTGCCTTTCTGCTCGTCTGGCACCTCGGGGTGCAGCTGCGTGAGGCCTTTGACGTGCGCCTCGTAGATGAAAGAGCGATGATATGGCGTGCGTGGCGGACGGTCGCCGTCCCAGTCGAAGAACGGATTGATGACGACACCCAGCATCATGTGCGGCAGCGAGTCTTCATCGTTGCGCTGATTAGGGTCCGCATGGTCGTAGGAGAACAAAGCGTTATCCCAATCAACCTGACCCGAAACAGCTTTGGCGTAGGGGTCAAGGAGTAACTTATTCGGATTACAGCGCTGACCATTTGCCGGGTCGTAAGGACCTTCGACTCGGTAACCGTACTTTTGCCCAGGCCGGATTTGCGGCAAATAGCAGTGCCAAACGTAGCCGTCGACTTCGGTGAGTGGGATTCGAGTCTCGACGCCGCCGTCGTCAATCAAGCAGAGGTGTACTGCGGTTGCCACTTCGCTGAAGATCGCAAAGTTGGTACCATTTCCGTCGAAACTGGCACCAAGCGGATAAGCCGAACCGGGCCATACTTCCATGCTGCGCTCCTTGGTGAACGACGTCAGAGAAATCGAGCTGCTGGCTCAAGGCTACCGGCTCGTTGATCTCCTCTGAGATGGGCAGCGTTATGCAGTGAAGGCGTCGCGATGCGCGGAGACAAACTCGGCAAACGACCGGGCGGGGCGTCCGGTGATGTCCAAGACCGTGGAGGTAACGCGGTTCTCCGCGCCGCGCCGGATGTCTTCGTCGAGACCGGCGAGCACGGCGGCGAACTCCTTGGGAATACCGGCGGTGATGAATCGATCGGCCATCTCCGTAGTGGTGACGGGTCGGTGCCGGACGGTCCGAGTGGTGGCCTCCGTGATGACAGCGGCGGCATCCGCGTAGCTGAGTGCCTCGGGGCCAGTAATAACGTGGTCGGTGTTGTGCGGCACGGTGTCCAACAGTACCTGCGTGGCCACCGCAGCGATGTAGGCAGCGTCGACGAACGCGACTCGACCCGTTCCGGTCGCGGTGACGATCTCGTTGCGGAGTCGGATGCCGTCGGCGACGGGGTGTTCGCGGAGAAAGTTCTGCATGAACCAGGATGGTCGCAGGACGGTCCATTCCGGCATTCGCACACGCACCAGTTGGTGCAGGGCACCCAGCCCGGGGTCGCCGTCGCCGATCGCGGATGAACTGAGCAGCACGACCCGTCGCACCCCGACGTGCAGTGCCTTGGTCAGGAACGGTTCGACCATCGGCATCGGGTCGGCCACACCGATCGGGGCAACCAGGTAGATTCGGTCCACCCCAGCCAATGCCGGTCCGTGTGTGGCCGGATCAACCCAGTCGAACCGCACCTGTTCAGGATTCCCGTCGATGGGCGTCCTGGTGGCGACTCGCACTGCGGCTGCCCGCTCACGCAACATGGCAGCAACCTTGCTGCCGGTGGTACCGGTCCCGCCGGTGACCAACACAGTTGCGTGCGCGTTCATGCGTTCGACTCCCCGCTGATCAAGGCAGCGCTGAATTCTTCGAGCCCGCCGAATGCCTCCGCCGCGGCCTGCGGGCTCCAATAGTCGCGGTAGCGAGTGATCTCGCTGTCACGTGCGGTGACGACCGCGATGTAGCGCATTTGGTAGGGCCGGCCAGTGCGCACCACCACGCCCGCTACCTCGAACTCGACGACTACCACGTCGGGGTCGGTCGTGTTATGTACAGTCTGGTCGTTGATCGTCTGCACGTCCGCAAGGTCGGGATAGTCACACAGGTAGTTCTCGATAGCATCACGTCCCTCCACCCGTTGTGGGTAGTTGGCCGTGGCGAACGGGAACTCGATGATCCCATCGCGAGACCACAGCCCGGCGAAGCCGACCATAGTTCTTGGCGAGCAGTAGACGCAGTGCCTCAGTAACGAGGTCGTGGACGGTACGGCGTGGTTCGGACATGAAGCAACTCCCAGAATGTTAAACGGACGATACGGACCCGTCCCGTCCATTAGTATAGGCAGAACGGTACCGTATCGTCCATACGTATACTGAAGACATGATCGAGCACACTCGCCGCCGCCCGACCGGCGCCGCCGTTCTCCAACGACAGATCACCTCAGCTATTACCAAGGCCGCGCTGGACGAACTGGCCAAGCACGGCTACGGTCGGCTGTCGATGGAGGCGGTAGCCAAACGCGCCGGAGTCGGCAAGAGCGCCCTGTACCGACGTTGGCCATCCAAACAAGACATGGTGATCGCCGCGCTGTCGGAGTTCAGCATCCCACTCGCCGAGATCACCGACACCGGATCATTCCACGGGGACCTCGTCGCTACCCTACGAGCGCTCCACGAATGGCTTACTCATCCCCGAATCGCCACGATCCTGCCCGATTTGACCGCCGAAGCCGGTCGCAACCCGGTGCTGGCAGAGGCAATCGCGACAACCATCGGCCAGCCCCGACGAGCGCTCGGTGCCGACACCCTGCGTCGCGCGATCGAGCGCGGGGAGCTATCCGACAAAGTGAATCTCGAACTCGCTCTCGATCTGATCGCCGCCCCGGTCTACTGGCGGCTGAGTGTCCGCCATGCAGTCGTCGAGCCTGGCTACCTCGAAGACCTCGCAGAGCACATCCTGCGCGCGCTTGACGCCAGGTCTGCGTCAAGCACCGCTCGCAAGCCATGCTCACCGGCAGTCTGATCGGCGGCCGGTGAGACCGCACGCTGCGCATTCAGTTTAAAACCTTTGTCGACGCCGAACACTGCCTAACCATTTCCCAGCACAAAAACGCCCGCCCAAAGTCGAAAGTGCATCCCAGGTGTGGAGCGGACAATTTATCGATTCGTAGATTTGTCCCGCGTCACCCTACCGTGTGAGAATGGTCACCAGATAATTAAACAGCCGATGATCCGCAGCGGGAGAGTCCTTCCGCCACCAACCAGGCAGAAAGCGCCGTAGGAGCAAACCCTCCCCGGGAATCTCTCAGGCACATGTACCGCTGCGGCAAGGCAACTCTGGAAAGTAGTGTCACCCCATCCGGGTAACACTCACCGACGGTGCAAGCGGAGACGTCTCCGCGGAAACTCTCAGGTCCAATACAGAGCGGGGAGGAACCCACCCGGTACATCCGTACCCTAATACTGGAGTTCCTCATGAGCCAAAATCTTTTTTCGGAAACAATCTTCGCAGACCGGCATATCGGTGCCCGCCGCGAACTCGACATCGCGCACATGCTCAAAACCATCGGCTACGACTCTGTCGATGGCCTGGTTGATACTGCTGTGTCGGAGAGCATTCGTCAACAAACCCCCTTGGTCCTACAGCCCGCGTTGAGCGAAGTCGATGCCCTCAAAAAGCTTCGCGAGCTTGCTTCCAAGAACAAGACCGCAGTCCAGCTCATCGGCCAGGGCTACTACGACACCGTGACTCCCCCGGTGATTCGCCGCAACATCCTCGAAGACCCGGCCTGGTACACCGCGTACACGCCCTACCAACCGGAAATCTCGCAAGGCCGCCTCGAAGCTCTGCTTAACTTCCAAACCATGGTTGAGGATCTCACCGCGTTGCCTATTGCTAACGCTTCGCTTCTGGACGAAGCCACCGCCGTCGCCGAAGCCGTTCTGCTGATGCGCCGCTCCAACAAGAAACTTGAATCCGGCGTCATTGTGCTCGACGCCGATGTGCTGCCGCAGACCATTTCGGTGGTCAAGGGTCGCGCTGAAGCGCTCGGCTTCGACGTCGTCGTCATTGATCTCAGCAAAGACGGCCTGCCCGACGGCGAAATCTGCGGCGTAGTGCTGCAGCAGCCCGGCGTCTCCGGCACCGTGCACGACCACGCTGCTTTGATCACAGAAGCCAAAGAACGCGGCGCGATGATCACGGTTGCCGCAGATTTGTTGGCGCTCACCTTGATCGTGCCGCCGGGCGAGCAGGGTGCAGACATCGCTGTCGGCTCCGCCCAGCGCTTTGGCGTTCCGCTGTTCTTCGGCGGCCCGCACGCCGCTTACATGGCAGTGCGCAACGGTCTTGAACGCTCGCTGCCGGGCCGTTTGGTTGGTGTGTCCAAGGACGACGCCGGCTCCCCCGCCTACCGCTTGGCGCTACAGACTCGTGAGCAGCACATTCGCCGGGAAAAGGCGACCTCGAATATCTGTACCGCACAGGCCCTGCTCGCCATTGTGGCCAGCATGTACGCCGTTTACCACGGCCCTGAGGGCTTGAAGTGGATTGCCCAACGCACCCAGCGTCACGCGGCAAGCTTGGCCGCCTCGCTCAAAGCGGCGGGCATCGAGGTGCCAACGCAGAACCACTTCGACACCATCACGGTTTCGGTTCCCGGACGTGCAGTTGAACTGCTCGCGGCTGCTGAAGCTAAGGGCCTCAACTTCCGCCCGGTAGACGCGGAAACTCTGGGCATCTCGTTCGATGAGACGACTACCAGCGAAACCGTTGCACTCGTCGCCAGCGTCTTTGGCGCAAACGTTATCGCCGGCGAAAACGCGCTGGCAGAAAACCTGCTGCGTAGCTCGGAATACCTGACACACCCGGTTTTCCACGCGCACCGCTCAGAAACTCAGATGCTGCGTTACCTACGCCGACTTTCTGATCGCGACCTGGCTTTGGACCGCACCATGATCCCGTTGGGCTCCTGTACCATGAAGCTCAATGCCACGGTGGAAATGGAATCCATTTCCTGGCCTGAGTTCGCTGGCATCCACCCCTTCGCGCCGGATTCGCAAACCGCCGGTTGGCGCGAGCTGATCGAAGACCTGGAAACCGAGCTGGCGACCATTACCGGTTACGACCAAGTCTCCATCCAGCCCAACGCCGGTTCGCAGGGTGAGCTTGCTGGATTGCTTGCTATTCGGGGTTACCACCTCTCCCGCGGCGATGTGCAGCGCACTGTCTGCCTGATTCCGGCCTCAGCCCATGGCACCAATGCGGCATCCGCTGTGCTGGCTGGTATGAAGGTCGTCGTGGTAGCCACCGCACCGGATGGCACCATTGATCACGCTGATCTGAACGCAAAGATCGAAGCTAACGCGGAGAATCTTGCCGCAATCATGATCACCTACCCATCCACGCACGGTGTGTTTGACGCCGACGTTCGCCAGGTCTGCGATGCGATCCACGCCGCCGGCGGCCAGGTCTACATCGACGGCGCAAACCTCAACGCACTGGTTGGTTTGGCTCAGCCTGGCCAATTCGGCGGCGATGTTTCACACCTGAACTTGCACAAGACCTTCTGCATCCCGCACGGCGGTGGCGGCCCCGGCGTCGGCCCAGTTGCAGCGAAGGCGCACCTGGCGCCGTTTATGCCCGGAAATGCCAACGCTGCTGATCACGAAGGTGCTGGCGTGCCGATCTCGGCTTCCAAGTACGGCTCTGCTGGCGTGCTGCCGATTTCCTGGGCCTATGTGAAGCTGATGGGCGGCGACGGTCTGACCGAAGCAACCCGTAGCGCACTGCTTGCCGCAAACTACGTCGCAGCAAGCCTCAACGAGTTCTTCCCGATCTTGTACACCGGTAACGGCGGCCTGGTTGCGCACGAGTGCATCTTGGATCTGCGCGAGCTGACCGCAAAGACCGGCGTCACCGCAGAAGACGTAGCGAAGCGTTTGATTGATTACGGGTTCCACGCCCCAACACTCGCGTTCCCCGTTGCCGGCACCTTGATGGTCGAGCCGACCGAGTCTGAAGATCTGGGTGAAATCGATCGCTTCATTGCCGCGATGATCTCGATCAAGGGCGAAATCGATGAGATTGCCGAAGGTAAGCTTGCCGTCGAAGATTCTGCCTTGCGGCTCTCGCCGCACACCGCAAACGCGGTAGTGAACGATTCCTGGGACCGCAAATACGGCCGCGAACAAGCAGCATTCCCGTTGCCCACGCTGCGGGTAGACAAGTACTTCCCACCGGTTGGTCGGATCGACGGAGCTAATGGTGACCGCAATTTGATCTGTTCCTGCCCGCCGCCCAGTGCATTCGAACACAGCGCCTTCGAGAACTAAGAAACAGGAGTCACCGATGACTTTGAAAGAAACTGCCCTGCAGGCTGAGCATGCCAAACTTGGCGCTAGCTTCACTGACTTCGGCGGCTGGGATATGCCGCTGAAGTACCAGAGTGAACTTGCCGAGCACCACGCTGTTCGGCAAGGTGCTGGCCTGTTTGACCTGTCCCATATGGGCGAGATCTGGGTTCGCGGCGCACAAGCTGCCGCATTCTTGGACTACGCTCTGGTAGGCAACCTCTCCGCGATCCAGGTCGGTAAAGCCAAATACTCGCTGATCTGCACGCCCGACGGCGGCATCATCGACGATCTGATTAGCTACCGCCGCGCTGAGGACGTCTACCTGGTGGTGCCGAACGCGGGCAATGCCGATGCAGTGTACGCCGAGTTCGTCAAGCGGGCTGAAGGCTTCGACGTTGAGCTGGATAACGTCTCGGCACAGACCTCACTGATTGCACTGCAGGGCCCGGAAGCTGAGCGGATTTTGCTCGGACTGGTTCCAGCTGAACAAGCGGAAGCCGTTCGGGAGCTGAAGTACTACGCAGCGACTGAGGTCACTGTTTCCGGACTGCCAATTTTGCTTGCCCGCACCGGATACACCGGTGAAGACGGCTTCGAGTTGTACATCGACAACTCGGAAGCAGCACAGCTGTGGAACTCGCTCCTGACCGCCGACGAAGTTGTCACCCCGTGTGGCTTAGCTAGCCGCGATTCGTTGCGTTTGGAAGCCGCGATGCCGTTGTACGGTAATGAGCTTGGTCTTGACGGTAACCCTTTCGAGGCAGGCCTCGGTCCGGTTGTTTCGCTCGCACCAGCAAAGACCGCCAAAGAGGGCGATTTTGTGGGCAAGGAAGCCTTGGCAAAGATCAAGGCCGAGCGGGCCCAAACACCAGAGGGCCAGTCCGTCACTGGCAAGCGTATTTTGGTCGGTTTACAAGGTCAAGGACGTCGTGCCGCACGCGGTCACTACCCGGTAGTTCTCAATGGTGAAACCGTTGGTGAAGTTACCTCCGGTCTGCCCAGCCCCACCCTCGGCTACCCGGTAGCCCTGGCCTACGTCAACGCGGAGCACTCCGAGGTTGGCACTGAGCTCCAGGTCGATCTACGCGGCAAAACCGAGCCGTTCACCGTCGTCGCCCTTCCCTTTTACAAACGAACCAAGTAAAGGCCATATCTCATGAGCAAAGTTGTTCCCGAACTGCGTTACTCCGCCGAACACGAATGGGTTGCCAATGACGGCGCCCTCAATAACGGTCCGGTGACTATCGGCGTAAGCGCCGTCGCTGCTGAGGCATTGGGCGATATCGTCTACCTGGATCTGCCGGAGGTTGGCAGCACGATCACCGCGGGCGAGAGCTGCGGCGAAATTGAGTCGACTAAGTCTGTCTCTGATTTGTACGCGCCCGTTAGCGGCGAAATCACTGAAATCAACGCTGATGCCGTTGCTGATCCGGCCGTAGTCAACCAGGACCCATATGGTGCTGGCTGGCTTTTCAAGGTTGCCGTCAGCGAAGAAGGCCCTTTGCTCAGTGCTGCTGAATACGCAGAGAAGAACGGAGCCGAGCTGTGAGCCAGACTCTGAATCACCTCAACGGAACCCTGGCTCAGATTGATCCAGAGATTGCGGCCAAGCTCGACGACGAACTCACTCGGCAGCGGAACGGCCTGGAAATGATCGCCTCGGAAAACCACACCTCGGTGGCGGTTATGCAGGCGCAAGGTTCAGTTCTGACCAATAAGTACGCCGAAGGCTACCCGGGCCGGCGTTACTACGGCGGCTGTGAGCACGTCGACGTCGTCGAGCAGCTCGCCATTGATCGGGTCAAGGTACTCTTTGGCGCTGACTTTGCCAATGTTCAGCCGCACTCCGGTGCTCAGGCAAACGCTTCGGTCATGCATGCACTGCTGACTCCTGGTGACACCATCATGGGCTTGAACTTGGCTCATGGCGGTCACTTGACGCACGGTATGCGGATCAACTTCTCCGGCAAGTTGTACAACGTGGTTCCGTACCAAGTCCGCGAAAGCGACCACCTGATCGACATGGCTGAAGTAGAGCGCTTGGCGCAGGAACACCAGCCAAAAATGATTGTGGCTGGTTGGTCTGCTTACGCTCGGCAGTTAGATTTTGCTGAGTTCCGAAGGATCGCTGATTCGGTCGGCGCATATTTGATGGTTGATATGGCGCACTTCGCTGGTCTGGTTGCTGCTGGCTTGCATCCGAGCCCGGCGCCGCACGCACACGTCACCACCTCAACCACGCACAAGACGCTTGCTGGCCCGCGCGGTGGCATCATTTTGACCAATGATGCGGACATCGCCAAGAAGATCAACTCCGCCGTTTTCCCTGGACAGCAAGGCGGGCCGCTGGAGCACGTCATCGCAGGCAAGGCAGTTGCGTTCAAGATCGCCGCCTCTGAGGAATTCAAAGAACGCCAACAACGCGTGTTGGAAGGCGCTCGAATTCTTGCCGAGCGTCTAGTCCAGGACGATGTTAAGGCGAAGGGCATTTCGGTAGTAACCGGTGGCACGGACGTGCACCTGGTGCTCGTTGACTTGCGTGATTCCGAGTTGGACGGCCAACAGGCCGAAGACCGTTTGGCCCAGATCGATGTCACCGTCAATCGCAACGCGGTTCCGTTCGATCCGAGGCCGCCAATGGTGACTTCGGGTCTGCGCATCGGCACCTCTGCGCTGGCTTCTCGTGGTTTCGAGACCGCTGGTTTTGTTGAGATCGCCGATATTATCGCGACGGCGCTTATCGCTGAAGCGGATGCCGATCTCACGCCGTTAGCGCAACGCGTTCAGGCTCTGGCCGAAGCGCACCCGCTTTACCCGGACGTAGCGCCGCTCGCCTAAAGCAACTCTCCGGATGCATTTTCGGCATAGGGATGCCGCTACGACCCTTCGGTTCGGCATCCTCAAGCCGAAAATGCATCCGAGAAACTTCCCCACCTCAACAAGACTAGGATCACACTGTGGCTATTGGTGTATTCGACCTATTCAAGGTCGGCATTGGACCGTCAAGCTCGCATACGGTCGGTCCGATGCGCGCTGCAGCGGTTTTCGTCGAAGAACTGCGCGCCCAAAACTGCCTCGACCAGGTGACAGAGATTCGGGTTGACCTTTATGGTTCGCTCGCGGCCACCGGGCGTGGGCACGGCACCATGACCGCGGTACTGCTCGGTTTAGAAGGCCATTACCCGGATCTGATCCTGCCGAACGAGGTTGAAGAGCGACTGGCTTCAATGGAGTCAACGGAGAAAATTCTGCTCGGAGGATCGTTCAGCCTGCCCTACGCGGCCAACGATATAATTTTGCACCCGTTGACGATCTTGGATCGACACACCAACGGGATGAAGTTTGAAGTGTCCAACGCGCAAGGCCAAGTACTGCATCAAGCGACGTTCTACTCAGTAGGCGGTGGCTTTATTGTCCGTGAAGGCGAAGAAGACGCTGCGCTAGCCGAGCTGGACGAAACCCATAAGGGCCTGCCCTTGCCTTTCCGAACCGCTGCTGAGCTGCTGGAACACTGTGGCAAACAAGGGCTTAAGATCTCCGACGTGATGCTGGTCAATGAAAAGGACAGCCGCAGCGAGGAAGAAATTCGTGACGGCCTGAAGCATATTTGGGAAGTCATGGAGGGCTGCGTCGAAGCCAGCCTGGTTCGTGAGGGCTTGCTGCCTGGCGGGCTCAAGGTTCGACGCCGAGCCCCAGACTGGTATGAGCGGTTGCTCAAAGAAGATAAAGACCGCGACCCGAAGTACTGGCAAGAATGGGTCAATCTGATTGCACTAGCGGTCAACGAAGAGAATGCCTCTGGCGGACGTGTGGTCACTGCGCCGACTAATGGCGCGGCCGGGATCATCCCAGCGGTGCTGTATTACGCACTCAATTACGCGCCCGGCATGGAAGACGCGACGCAAGAAGACAAAGACGACGTCGTAGTAAAGTTCCTGCTCGCCGCCGGTGCTGTGGGCGTGCTGTACAAAGAACAGGCTTCGATCTCCGGCGCTGAGGTTGGCTGCCAGGGTGAGGTTGGCTCGGCGTCGTCGATGGCAGCAGCGGGACTGGCTGAGGTGATGGGTGGCTCGCCCGCTCAGGTCGAAAACGCTGCCGAGATCGCGATGGAGCACAACCTGGGCCTGACCTGCGATCCTATCGGTGGGCTGGTGCAAGTTCCGTGCATCGAACGGAATGCCATTGCTGCTGCGAAAGCAATCAACGCGACAAAGATGGCGCTCTGGGGCGACGGCGAACACCGCGTCTCGCTGGACGAAGTCATCATCACGATGCGTGAAACTGGCAAAGATATGAGCACCAAATACAAGGAAACTGCGATGGGCGGCCTAGCCGTAAACGTCGTGGAGTGCTAACCCCTCCCTACCTCTACTTACAGACGCTGCACAACTTTTCGGCCTTAAAACCTATGTTTAAGGCCGAAAAGTGGTGCAGCGTTTTGCGTTGCGTGGAGTGTTAGCTGGGACTCACTTCGTTCAGACGACCCGTCGCGACGTCGAAGACGAAGCCGCGGATGGAGTCCTTCTTCGGAATGAACTGGCTGGCTTTGATTCGCGAAATCGATTGTTTGACGTCCAGCTCCACATCGGGAAACGCTTCAGCTGCCCAAGCCGGGCGAAGTCCAGTTTCAGTCTCAATCGACTTCTTGAAATCATCATCGGTGAAGGTGAGCATGCCGCAATTCGTGTGATGGATCAGAATGATTTCTCCGGCGCCAAGTAGCCGCTGACTAATAGCCAAGGAGCGGATTTCATCCTCGGTGACTACCCCGCCCGCATTCCGGATGACATGCGATTCGCCTTCGTTCAAACCGAGGACACGATAGACATCTAGGCGTGCATCCATGCAAGCGAGTACAGCAACATGTTTGCTGGGCGGCAACGGCAATGGACCGCTAAATTCAGCAGCATAGGCTTTGTTATTGCGGAGTAGTTCATCGGTAACGCTCATGGGTTTTCCTCACGATCCGCTGGAGGACTCAGAGAAGAGTCCGGTCTCAGTGTGCGCAGCCCCGAACAGATCCCCAAGCAGCATTACCGGAGAAAACTACTGATGACTCCGTTCGACCAAAAGCGTCCTCAGGTTGCGTCAAGTCAGCAGCTCAGCGAGCACTTTCGGCACTGCTTCGGCAACACGGCTTGCTGTCACCGGACCGCTGCTGGATGCCAACACGCCAGCTCTACCGTGCACGCTCGCGGCGAGCGCAGCAGCTAACGCTGGCCGCACACCACTCGCTAACAATGCACCGAGAATGCCAGCCAGAGTGTCCCCACTGCCCGCGGTCGCCAGCCAAGCCGTGCCATCTGATTGGCTGTACACCGGTTCGTCGGCCGAAACCACCAAAGTGGTAGATCCTTTGAGTAGCACGGTTGCCCCGGTGAGTTCAGCGGCAAGGCGCGCGTGCCGCAAAGGTTCGCGTTCGACGTCGGCCCGAACAGTCCCCTGGCCCCGCCGGCTGAGCAGCGCGGCAAGTTCGCCAGCGTGCGGGGTTACTACTAGTTGCGGCCCAATCTGGCCGGGCAATAGGGCTAGAGCTCCGGCGTCCACTACTGCTGGCAAGCCTGAAGATATCGCCTCGAAGCTGCGTTGTTCTTGGACCGGATCATCGGCAACTCCAGGTCCAACAAGCCAGGCCTGCACTCGATTCGCCGCAACCGTTGGGGCACCAGTAACAACTTCGGCCGGCATCTGGGCTGGGCCCAAATAGCGGAGCATGCCGACGCCGGCGGCAAGCGCACCGCCGACGGCAAGTTGGGCGGCACCGGGATATTTTGCCGACCCAGCGACCACACCTAGCACGCCACGGGAGTACTTGTGATCAGTGGCGCCAGGCTGTGGCCAGTAGGCTGCTAGGTCCGACTCCTCAAGCTGCAGTAATTCAGGCGCAGCCAGTTTCAAACCCAAATCTATACAGCTAATCTTGCCCACATAGTCGCTGCTGGGCGGCAGCAAGAGACCGGCCTTGATTCGGCCGAAGGTGACTGTCTCTTCCGCACGGAGTACTCGCCCATCGCTTTCTCCAGTATCCGCGTTGACTCCACTCGGTAAATCGCAGGCAACAATCCCTGGCCGACCGTTGAGAGAATGGGCAAGCCGCAGCACCTCGCCACGTAGCCCGCCTCGCGCCCCGGTGCCAAGAATCGCATCCACCAAGATATCGGCGTCAAGTCCAAAACTGCGCGCGTGGTCAAATTCCTTGGCCAAACTCATCGTCCGACCACCAGCGGCTTGAAATGCACTTAGCCCCGCTAAGTGTGCTTTCTCCGCACACAGAACTGCAGTTACGGCAGCGCCACGCCGGGCCAAAAATGCGCCCGCATACAAAGCGTCGCCGCCATTGTTCCCAGATCCAACTAAAAGCGTCACGGTGCTGCCGTAAACCCCGCTAAGTCGCTGCGCAACGACGTTTGCCAATCCGTAGGCAGCGCGCGCCATCAGATCTCCGCCAGCCCCGACGTCGAACAGCGCCTGTTCCGCTGCCCGGACGGCAGTTCCGGTGTATGCGGTAATCATGACTAGCTTTCGGCGATTACAAAGGCCGTAGAAATTCCGCCATCATGACTCATCGAAAGGTGCCAGCGCTTCACACCTTGAGCTTCAGCTACTGCGGCAACAGTGTTCTTTGTTTGAACTGTTGGGCCGTTCACATCGAGGCCAATCCAGCAGTCTTGCCAGTTCATGCCAGCCGGGGCACCTAACGCTTTAGCCACGGCTTCTTTGGCTGCGAAACGTGCCGCAAGCGAGCGCGTATTAAGGCTTCGTTCTGCGGGGACGAAAAGACGGTCTAAAAGGCCGGGGGTTCGTTCCAGCTGGCGCCTGAAACGCTCTACATCCACTACGTCGATTCCGATGCCGATAATCATGAAGCAAGTCTATCGAGACCATAAGACAAACTCGGCTTCGACATTATTCGCCCACGACCTGTGTGCAGTTAAGCCGAGTTCATCTCGGGCTAACCCTGCTTATCTGCACACCGGTCGTCGGTCAAGAACCCTCGTTAGCCTGGAGCGCCTCATTAGGACGAGATTTACGGGCAGTCGGTTCATCGTTGGATTGCGGACTTAGTACATAAGCCTTGCCGAGACTACCCCGGCAATAACTTGAAGATGCAGTTGATCAGGATCAACTTGAATCAACATTTGCGGAGCTGGGCCGTTCCGAAGGCATGTTCCGGTGAGCACATCAGCAGTCGAGATCTCAAATTGCCAAGCCTCGTTCAACAGAACGATCGTATAGTCGGGTACGTCCGGACCAGGAATAGTCCGAAGAATCCCCGGGCTTTCTAGCGAAGCCGCCATCAAACCTGCCAGAGCGAGTTCAAATTCGTCAAAGGTAGCATTCGGTCATCGACCCATCAGTTACCCCTCGGCGTCGTGCCAGCTCTGTAAAGTCTCCGCATGATTCGGCACAAAAATATCTTCGCTGACCGAACGGGTGACACAAAAATTCTCCAGGTCGCCGTGCGGGTAAAGAGTTTCGTTGGTATGCGCAATGATCTGATCCGCACTCAATACCGGTGAATCGACCGTAGTGTGCGCATCCTGTAGCAAGGTGACATCAAGGTCCCGCCCCACGGCAGCTCGCACAGCTGTATCTACGCAATACTCGCTCTGCATGCCGCAGATCGCCACGTGCGGCATTCCCCGCTCAACCAGGAATGGGCCCAAAACAGTGCGCGTAAACGCACTGTTGTTCGACTTGTCGATAGTCACTGAGCCAGCTGGCTGCCGCAGCGATTCGTGCACTTCGAAGCCTGGGCCCTCGCCACCAGCTACATCGCGATCTCGCACAAAGACGATCAACGCTCCGGCTTCAACCGCCTTGCTGATCGCCGTCGACCAGATCCTGCTGCGCATCGATAACTAAAAGTGCCTGCGACATTTACTCCACCGTCACAGACTTAGCCAGATTGCGTGGCTGGTCGACGTCGTAACCCTTAGCCTCTGCCAACTCGCAAGCGAAAATCTGCAATGGGACTGTGGCAAGCAGTGGCGCGAGCAAGGTCGGCGTCTTCGGAATGTAGAAGACGTGCTCGGCGTAAGCCTTGACCGCTTCATCGCCTTCTTCCGCGATCACGATGGTCTTAGCTCCGCGAGCGCGCACTTCCTGAATGTTCGAAACGATCTTGTCGTGCAGCGAATCTCGTCCCTCGGGCGAAGGTACCACCACAAAGACCGGCTGCCCTTCTTCGATCAGCGCAATCGGCCCATGTTTGAGTTCGCCAGCGGCAAACCCCTCGGCATGGATATAGGCCAATTCCTTGAGTTTCAAGGCGCCTTCCATCGCTACCGGGAAACCAACATGACGACCGAGGAACAAGATCGATTTGGCATCTTTCATGGAGACTGCAAGATCCTTGATCTGCTGCTCATGATCAAGGACGGTTTGGATCTTCTCTGGCGTAGCCGCCAATTCGTCTAAAATCACTTTGATTTCGTCACGGAATTTGTTGCCTCGCAATTGGGCAAGATACAAACCCAGCAAATACGAAGCTGTGATTTGGGCTAAGAATGCCTTAGTTGAGGCAACGGCAATCTCTGGTCCGGCGTGAGTGTATAAAACGGCATCTGATTCACGCGGAATGGTGGACCCATTGGTGTTACAGATCGCCAGTACCTTGGCGCCTTGTTCGCGAGCATGTCGCACCGCCATCAAGGTGTCCATGGTTTCGCCGGACTGCGAGATGGCCACTACCAGTGTCTTTTCGTTCACAATCGGGTCCCGGTAGCGGAACTCGTGTGAGAGCTCAACTTCGGTGGGGATTCGGCACCAGTGTTCAATTGCGTACTTGGCAACTTGACCAACATAGGCAGAAGTACCGCAGGCAATGACAATGATTTTGTCTACCGAGCGCAAAATGGTTTCGCTGATTCGCAGCTCATCCGGAATGAGTTTTCCACTGGGGTCAGTACGGCCCAGCAACGTGTCAGCAACAGCGCGTGGTTGTTCATGGATCTCTTTCGCCATGAACGATGGGTAGCCATCCTTTTCCGCAGCAGCGGCGTCCCAATCGACGTGGTATTCCTTACCGGAAGCTGGGTTGCCAAAGAAGTCAGTGATCACGACTTCATCCGGAGTGATCGTGACAATCTGATCCTGACCGAGTTCAACAGCGCGTCTTGTGTAATCGATGAACCCCGAGACATCTGAACCGAGAAAGTTCTCGCCCTCGCCAAGGCCGACGACGAGCGGTGAGTTCCGGCGTGCGGCGACCACAACGCCAGGCAACTCGGCGTGAACTGCTAATAACGTAAACGCACCCTCAAGCTTTTGGCAGGCTCGTTGCATAGCAACGGTGAGACGGATGGATTGCTCGACGTCTGAGGCAGCCTGGTATTCATCGGCCAGCAGCGCGGCGGCGACTTCGGTGTCGGTTTCCGAGAGGAAATTGACTCCCTTCGCCAGCAAATCTGCTTTCAACTCGGCAAAGTTTTCGATAATTCCGTTGTGGATCAATGCGAGCTTGCCATTATCCGCCAGATGCGGATGGGCATTGATATCGGTAGGGCCGCCGTGAGTAGCCCAACGGGTATGACCAATTCCGGTCAAAGAGTCCGGCAAAGGCTCGGCCTCAAGCTCAGCTAATAAATTGGCAAGTTTGCCTGCCTTTTTGGCCGAAGCAATTCCGCCGTCAGTCAATACCGCAACTCCAGCTGAGTCATATCCTCGGTATTCGAGACGACGAAGGCCTTCTAACACCACATCGAGAGCGCTATACTCTAGACCTCGATCAGCACGTCCGACGTATCCTACGATTCCACACATAGGCTCAATCTTACCGGGCTGTCTCGCTCTAGTCAGACAGCTGGCTATGCAATTGGACACCTTCGCCCTTCCCACCTTTTCACTTCAGTTCGCTCATTTCGAGCGCACAGGGCAGAATCACTTAGGTGAGTTCACAACGCACTGACGCCAATGAAGGCGCTTCACCATTCGTCGAGCTAGATCGGCACACCTGGTCAAGGCTTTCAGCGGAAATTGAGCAACCCCTCAATGAAGAGGACATTGTTCGCCTGCGGGGTTTGGAAGACCCACTCAATATGAATGAAGTGCGGGAGGTTTATCTACCCGTTTCCAGGTTGTTGAACCTTTATGTAGCCGCGGCCGGACAACTCCACTCCGCGACCACCACCTTTCTCGGTGAAAAGACTCAGCGCACCCCGTTTGTTATTGGCGTGGCTGGATCTGTCGCGGTAGGCAAATCGACAACTGCTCGTATTTTGCGTGAAATGCTACGGCGCTGGCCAGATACCCCGAACGTCGAGTTAATCACCACTGACGGCTTTTTGTACCCAAATGCCGAGCTAGAACGTCGTGGCATTATGCATCGAAAGGGATTCCCCGAATCCTATGACCGACGTGCGCTATTGCGCTTTGTCAGTGAGATAAAAGGCGGCGCAGAAGAAGTGCGCGCGCCCTGGTATTCACACCTGACATATGACATCGTGCCTGGAAAAGAAGTTGTGGTTCGCCGCCCGGACGTTTTGATCGTCGAAGGCTTGAATGTGTTGGCCCCTGCCCGTCCGCGCCAAGATGGCCGTTCGGGATTGGCAGTGAGCGATTTCTTCGACTTCTCCATTTATGTAGATGCGAAAACGCCATATATCGAACAGTGGTACATTGATCGATTCCTCTCCTTGCGTAGTTCAGCATTCGCCCAGCCGGAGTCATACTTTCGTCGCTACGCATCGCTTTCAGATGCCGAAGCGGTGGAAACGGCGCGTGGAATTTGGAAACGAATCAACGAGCCGAACCTCGAAGAAAACGTCTTGCCGACCAGAGGACGAGCACGGCTAGTGTTGACCAAAGATTCAGACCATTCGATTCGACGAATGCTCTTGCGGAAAACCTAAGATTAGCAAGGAAACCAGCCGTCGGGGCTTGCTCAACGCAGCGCTAGGTACCGCAGGCTTGCTAACGCTTGGGGCATGTTCAGTAGATGCTGACACTCAGCTTGAGCCAATGCAGGTTAAACCCGTCACGATCGAGACCGTGCCGACGCCCGAACAGAGGTCGCCTGCGATTATCTCGGCAACATCCCTAGATGATCCACATTCCTTGACCGTGATCGTCAACAAACAACGTCCGCTCAATCCGCAAAACTACCGACCAGATGATTTAGTAGTGCCCGCAGTGTGTTCTAGCGCTCCGGGTCAAGAATTGCTGCGAGCGTGTGCTGCTGAAGGGTTGGCAAAACTGGCCGCTGCTGCCGCAGCAAACGGAACGCCTCTCATCTTGCTCAGTCGGTTTCGTTCGTACGACACGCAAATTGCTACCTATAACTCCTGGGTTTCCACTTTAGGTAAAAGCAATGCGGACTCGGCATCAGCGCGGCCGGGATTCTCTGAACATCAAACCGGTTTGGCCGCAGATATTGGTGATTCCGCTGGTTGCAATTTGCAAAGCTGTTTTGCTGCCCAACCACTTGCACTATGGGTAAAAGACCATTGTCACGAGTTCGGATTCGTGGTGCGTTACCAGCCAGATCTACAGGGAACCACCGGTTTCTACGAAGAGCCGTGGCATTTACGCTACTTAGGCACCGAGCTTGCTACCGCGGTGGTCCGTTCCGGAGTAAGGACACTTGAGGAACATTTCGGTCTGCCAGCCGCGCCCGACTATCTATAAATTTCGCTGGTAATAGACATCAAATTTGCCTTGTGGTTTGTGGTTTTCGCGTGTCGAGCCTTCTAAATAGCGCTAATCAGGTCTAACTTTAGTGCCATGATAAAGGGATTCAGAGATTTTATATTGAAGGGTAACGTCGTCGACCTAGCCGTCGCTGTCGTCATTGGTGCAGCCTTCGGCACCGTCGTCACGACGCTTGTGAACAACATCATCATGCCTTTGATTGCAGGAATCGTAGGCAAGCCCAGCTTTAACGATGTTTGGGCATTCCAAATTGGCTCGGACCCAGCGAACAAGCTGCTTCTTGGCGCGTTCATTACCGTACTGTTGAACTTCGTCATCATCGCAGCAGCCATCTACTTCATGGTGGTAGTTCCGATGAACCACGTCATCGCTCGCCGTAATGCCAAGCTCGGCATCAAGGCAGGCGAAGAGACTCCTGACCCGCAGATCGTGCTACTTACCGAAATTCGCGACGCACTCAAATCGCGTAGCTAACTACAAAAATAAGCCTCAGAAAAAGCGGCTGGTATTCGTTTAAACGGCGAGTGCCAGCCGCTTTTCTATAACCTCAGCTAAATCCTCACAAATCCGAGTTGCCGTTGCCATATCGCCGGCCTCGACCATAACTCGCACCAATGCTTCGGTACCTGAGGGACGCAACAAAACTCGACCTGTTTGCCCCAGTTCTTGTTCGGCTCTGGCCACGGCCTCGCGGACGCCTTCATCTGTTTGAGCCCGAGTCTTATCTACGCCCTTGACGTTGATCATTAGCTGCGGAAGCTTTGTCATTGCGGTAGCCAGTTGCTGCAAGCTGCGTCTGGTTCGTGCCACCTGAGCCGCAAGCTGCAAGCCCGTTAGCACGCCATCGCCGGTAGTAGCATGATCAGCAAATATCACGTGACCGGACTGCTCTCCGCCAAGGTTAAACCCACCCTGGCGCATCGCTTCAAGGACGTAGCGATCCCCCACCGCAGTCTCTCGGATCGAAATACCGGCCTCGCGCAAGGCAATTTTCAAGCCAAGATTGCTCATCACGGTTGCGACCAGTACGTTGTCTTTCAGCTTGCCATCGGCCTTCAAAGCGAGCGCCAAAATCGCCATGATTTGATCGCCATCGATGACGTTGCCCTCATGGTCCACCGCCAGGCACCGATCGGCATCGCCGTCGTGCGCAATGCCAAGGTCAGCACCGTTGGCGACGACGGCCTCTTGCAAAGGTCCCAAATGAGTCGAGCCTACGCCGTCATTAATGTTCAAGCCATCCGGCTCAGCGCCGATCACGATGACCTTTGCACCGGCATCTTTGAACACCTGAGGTGAACAGCCGCTTGCTGCCCCGTGCGCGCAGTCGAGCACCACCGTCAGGCCGTCCAAGCGGTGCGGCAGCGTGGTGAGTAGATGCAGAATGTATCGGTCTTCCGCATCAGAGAAGCGCTGAATACGTCCGACGCCGACGCCGGTCGGGCGGTGGGGCTTAACTTTGAGCTGCGCTTCGATGGCATCTTCGGCATCGTCTGCAAGCTTTTGGCCACCGCGGGCAAAGAACTTAATCCCGTTATCAGCAGCCGGATTGTGTGAGGCAGAAATCATCACACCGAAATCCGCATCGAGCGAGGCGATCAAATAAGCGGCTGCCGGCGTCGGCAAGACTCCGGCGTCGTAAACGTCAACGCCGGCACTTGCCAACCCCGCTTCAACAGCAGCACCAATAAACTCGCCACTGGCACGCGGATCTCGAGCGATCACCGCTCGTGGGCGTTTACCTTCAGCAAGTTGGTCGTGACCAAGCACCACAGCGGCCGCTTGGGCCAGCGATAGAGCCAGCTCTGCAGTGAGCAAGCCATTGGCCAAGCCCCGGACACCGTCGGTTCCAAACAATCTAGACATCGCAGATAATTCTACCCGCTCCCGAGCAATTCTCTTGCTTCAAAGTGAGTTTTGCCAGGTGATGGATTATCAAGAGATTCCGCTTCGGATAGCAAGACGTCTTTGTGATAGCAAGAGACACCTACTTCTTGCTATCGCAAAGACGTCTTGCTATCCGAAGCGCTGAAGGGTACCTGAGGGCACGCGAAAGGCCCGCCAGCCGAAGTCGACGGGCCTTTGCAGGGCGCGATTTAGCGCTTCGAGTACTGCGGAGCCTTGCGAGCCTTCTTGAGACCAGCCTTCTTACGCTCGATGACGCGAGCGTCACGAGTCAGGAAGCCTGCCTTTTTCAGCGTGGCGCGGTTGTTGTCGACGTCGATCTCGTTGAGCGAGCGGGCAACACCCAAACGCAACGCGCCGGCCTGGCCGGAGGGGCCACCACCGGAGATACGAGCGGCAACGTCATAAGCACCATCAAGATCAAGAATCTTGAAGGGCTCGTTGACTTCTTGCTGGTGAAGCTTGTTCGGGAAGTAATCAGCCAATTCGCGGCCGTTGACAATCCATTTGCCGGTACCCGGGGTAACCCGGACGCGCGCAATAGCTTCTTTACGGCGGCCAACAGCTGCACCGGAAACGGTGAGTGCCGGGCGCTCTTTTTTCGGAGCGTCGTCCGCAGAAGCGGAGCTCTCCGAGGTGTAACTAGTTAGTACTTCTTCCTCGGCTACGTCGGGAGCGACGGCCTCGGTGTTCAGCTCTTCAGTATTCTGAGCCACAATTCTCCTTGAAAATAAGTTGGTTTGCGTAGGCGCAGAACTACTGGGCGACCTGGGTGATTTCAAACGTCTTCGGCTGCTGAGCGGCATGCGGGTGCTCAGCACCGCGGTATACCTTCAGCTTGGACAGCTGCTGAGCAGCAAGCGAAGTCTTGGGCAGCATGCCCTTGATTGCTTTCTCTACAGCGCGAACCGGGTTCTTTTCCAAGAGCTCGGCGTAGTTGACGCTGGAGAGGCCGCCCGGGTAACCCGAGTGGCGGTAAGCGCGCTTTTGCTCGAGCTTGGCGCCGGTCAAGGCAACCTTCTCGGCGTTGATGATGATGACGAAGTCGCCCATATCCATATGGGGAGCAAAGGTCGGCTTGTGCTTTCCGCGCAGCAGTGTTGCGGTCTGGCTGGCAAGACGACCCAGGACAACGTCGGTGGCGTCAATGACGTGCCACTGGCGATTGATATCGCCGGGCTTCGGGGTGTACGTACGCACAGTTTTTGCCTTCGTTTCGTGTTCATGGGTTATATCGTCCGCACTGGGCGCGGGCCGACATCACGTCTTCATGCGCTACCGGAAAAGAGGTGAGGGCTCCATACAACCAGTCATCCAAAGCGCCCGATCACACCCCGCGCATAGTGACTCTAGCAACTGAGCCTGCACATGAGCGCGTACTATCGAGCAAGGACACGCATAACGACTATCCATATTACCTTGCTTGTTGAACAGAACAAAACGAGACCTACACCCCGGTCATAAAGGGCTGAAAAAGACTTTTTCGAATCGATAGTCAATAAACCATTGCATTCCGGAAGCGTAAGGAGAATGATGCCAAAGATAGCTTCATTCACGCGGCGGAGGAAACAGTTGACGTTCGGCAGCCTGTTGTTCCGACGAGCACGTAACCGCCTCGGTCTTTTTCCCTTCTGGCCGCGATCGTGACGATGATTACCGCAGTATTGTGCGGCCAAATCGCGTACACGCAGGTTGCCGCGACGCGTAGTCTGCGTGACCTTGCCGGCTCAGCCGAGCAACCTCTGGGATATGCCAGGATCAGCACTTCTCTGATTAGCGACGGCGCTGACCAAAGCGCAAAGGCAAGCGCGCTTTTCAGCGGTAGCCAGTTGGTTGCCGGCACGGAAATTTACCGAACAATGCAGAGCTATCCGATCGCGGCACGACTCGCTGGCGAGACCAAAACGCCACTCAGTTTGATCTTTGATGCCTGGCCCGCAGCCCGTGATGGGGAGTCCGAGCCGACCGGGATCAGCCTTCTTGAAGGTCACCTCCCGCAGTCCAGCCAAGAAATTGCGATCTCTCGTGCGAAAGCTTCGCTCTTCAGGCTTGCGGTCGGTTCCGAAATTTCGCTAGCGCCGGATGCCAGGCAAAATGATGATGCAGCGCCGAGCAATCCCGAGAATTTCACCGTTGCAGGGATATTCAGCACCGATATGAAGGCGAGGCTCGCGCTTGCTACACTGCCGACGTCGTCCAACCAGAATCAGAGTGGCGAGACCCTGCTGGCACTGAGTACCCCAGACGCAGCCCAAAAGAACTCTGGGGGCTCGCCGCTCCGAGTGAGCTGGCTGATTCTGCCAAGTGCGGAAAGGATTGATTCGGCGGCACTCCAGGTGATCCCGTCCGTAATTTCTCGAGCCAAACAAGAATTTCTCGACGATCAGAGCCTAAGTAGTGGTGGCGCCACCCTGAGCGACACGTTGAGCTTGAATATACATAACGCTGCCAAGGCAACTGGATCAATACAAGGCATCACCCCCCCAGTGCTTTCATTCTGCTCTTCCTTTTAGGGTCAGTGACCCTAATCCAGGTCAGCCGGCTGCTGGTCTCGGCTAGGAACCGCGAAGAAGCACTGCTTCAAGCGCGTGGGTTGTCATTACGAAGCGCCGCCTCGCTCGTGCTGACTGAGGCTGCCGCAATATCACTGGTTGCCAGCGCAGTGGGCTTCGCTTTCGCCTTGCTACTTTGGCCCTTGTTAGGACATTGGTTGAGCGGCTCCGCCCAGGACTGGTTGCCAACGGTAATCCAAACCGCGCTTAGTGCTTGGCCTGTGCCGGTCTGGGTGGCTCTTGGCGTCTGCTTGATCCTGAGCAGCATCGGCATCCGTGCACTCAGGTCCAGTACTGAGTCCCAACGCAAATCGCTGTCCGGTCGGAAGCGGAAACTGGCCTCTTTCGGCGTTGTGGCGGCGATTTGCGCGGTGGCTGCGGTGAGCGGATGGCAATTCTTTTTGTACGGTTCTCCGCTGAGTGCTGATGGTCAGGTAAATCTTTTGGCGGTACCCGCGCCCGCAATTCTGATTATTGTTGGCGCCGCCTTGTTGGTGCTGCTGATTGCCTTGCTGGCACAGTGGCGCGAGAACCGACTCGCTGGTTCGGGGAGCGCTTTGGCAACCCTCGCGGCTCGGCAGACTGCCCGCAGAATCGGCGCACTTGCCGTACCGGTGATGTTGCTTTCGATCACAGCGGCAGCTACGACTCTTGCCGCTGGCTATTCACAGAGTTTTCAGCAGAGTCAGATCGTTGGTTCTCGGTTGACCAATGGAGCTGCCGTGCGAGTGGAATTGCCGCAAATTTCGGTCGTCGAACGCGCAGCCGATGTTCAGGATCTATCATCGGTGAATTTGCTTCCAGGGGTGACCGCGAGCAGCCGAGTCTATTCGGCTCTGCTCGATTCCAAGGATGAGAATGTCACCTTCACCGCGGTAGAAGGCGCTACGCTCACGAAGCTCCTGGACCCGAGTTACCCCGACACCGAAAAACTGCGCGCTGCGTTACAGCCAGAAAATCTTGATGAAGACTCGCCATTGATCCCTGCCGGTTCGAGGTCGCTTTCCGCAAGTTTCGCAGTGAGCAACGGCAATTCATCGTCGGACCGCAATTTCAGCGCAACGATTTGGTTGGAAGGCCACGATGGAATCGTTCCGTTCGCGGTGGAGTCACAACCATTGCCCCCAGGTCAGATGAACGTTGGACCGCTCAATATCTCCCTGACTTCGAGCTCAGAGCCTCGCCGCCTCATCGGCATCGACATCTCGATGGGGCTCGGATTCGGTTATCAAGCTGGCGAAATTGGCGCGGCGGTGACGTTACATTCCCTCTCTTTAAACGGCGATGCCTCAAAACCACTCTCCGTTGACAAGCTCCGCGGCATAACGGAGAAGTCGCCCAAATACACGATCGGTAATGATGGGCCATCAGTTCAAGCTTCGCCAACAGCCACTGGCAACATCTCAGTTCGTTTCACAACGGCAGCAGCGGCAAAGCAGACGCCGCTGGCGCTGGTAGCAAGTCAGGCATTCGCCAACAGCATCAATGCGAAGAGCGGAGACTCCTTGACGCTCAACCTACCTGGCGTCAGAATCGAATCCCGGATCGAGACAATTGTTCAGGCTTTGCCGGGTAGCTCAACGGCATTGGCTGTTATGAGCGATCTGCAACGTTTTCAACGGGCGGAGTGGCAGCGCTGGCAACCGGTACTCAACTCGAATCAATGGTGGATATCCAGTGCGCAACCGGAGCTTACGGCGCAGCAGGTGAAATCCCTCGCTCCTTCTGATTCAAAAATCAGCCTTCCCGGAAACAGCATCTCGGATCAATTTGCCGGGCCCGGTGTCGTGTCACTTTGGCTTGGCGCCGTCTGCGCACTGCTGCTATTCGCAGCCGCTTTGTTTGCCAACATCCTTGCAACCGCGAGAGTTCGAGATGGCGAGATAGCGGTCTTGCGCGCGTTAGGCGTTTCAGCCGCCGATCAAGCAAAGGGACGTCGTCAAGAGATAAGCCCCGCAGCTGTGCTAGCAATCGCACTGGGCACAGGCATAGGATTCGCGGTGTCCTTTGCGGTGCTGCCCGCACTGGTCAGAGCCACGCTCACCGGGACCAATGGCAACACGCCTTTGTTGCTGGAGTTCGCCTGGGTTCCGCTGGCAATAACGCTCGCCGTCGAACTAGCACTCGCCTTGCTCGTCAACTCCATATACAGCCTGATGATCATCAAACGCGCTAAGGCCTCGCCCACTGTGCAGGACCAACTATGAGCGGCTCAACTCGGCTCAGGTCGCTTTTGCAGACTGGGTTCAAAGCATCTCCCGGAGTTGCAACACTGACTGCCTGCGTAGTTTTGCTAGCAGTCTTCATGCTGACGTTGTGGCCACGAGCAGTCAGTAATCTCATTTCAGCTGACATCCAGCAACAAATCAAAAATAGCCCGGCGGCTTTGTTTTACCCCACTGCAGTGATCCCCGGGGTTCCTCTTCCCACTCGATTTCCTTCCGCACCAATCCCTGCATCTTCGTCGACTGATTTGAGCGCCGACGACGCTAAGAATTTTGCAGAAACCGACGCCCAGCTGGCTGCCTTCCGCGACAAACAACCGGAGCCGCTGCGTTCAGTGCTTGGACAGCCCCAGTACACCTTCACTCTGGGTAGCAGACCGCTTTCGTTACAAAAAGATGCGCAACCAACGACTCAAGAACTTCCCCGGCGCGTGACCGGCCTAAGTGCCACTCTTGCCTTCGATCCCCGGCTGAGTCCCAGAATCAAGATCATCGAGGGCCGCAGCCCAAATGCCCACACCACATCAACTCCAATCGAAGTCATGGCTTCCCAAGCCACCGCGGCGAGTATCGGTTGGAAAATTGATCGAGAAATTTCAACGCCGGCCGCCAATTCACCAGCACAACTGCGCTTCAAGCTTGTCGGTATATTTCAACCCACAGATTCGGAAGATCCCTACTGGGCGGTCAATCACGATGCAAAGTATCCCCTCGTCGATGATCGCCCCGACACCGGCATTAAGATCGGGATGCAGCTTTACCCAGCAACCTCCTTGATTTCAACGCTTTTCGACGCAACGTTGCCTGATGGAAGCAAGGCACGACCCTACTTCAAAGCACTACTGTGGTATCCGTTCCAGCCAGGAATTCTCAACGACGGCAATACAGCCCAAACCGTGCAACAACTCAGATCGTTTCTCAATCAGCAGTTGACACTTGGCGACTCACCCCCGCCTGAAACCTCCCAGCAATCTGGCGGCACTCGGTTCGTTTCGAACGCAATTGGCGTCCTTAACGACTCGTTACAAAGTGGGTCCTCAACTAATGCAATCCTCGCACTCTTAGCTTCGGCACCGCTTGGGCTTTGCCTCAGCGCGCTGGCGCTTTGCCTAGCTCTGATTGTCAGACGGGCCGAATCAACACTGCGGATCAGCTCCGCCCGGGGAGCCTCCACCTGGCAACTGCGAAAAGTTCTCGCTACCGAGGGCGCACTGATGGCGTTGCCTGCCGGTGCACTCGGGGCTGTCGGAGCGATCATCCTCTTTCCGGCACCAACTCGCTGGACTGATCTTGTGCTGCCACTAATTTTCAGCTGCGCTCCCGCAATGATCCTGGCCGCGCTTGTACCCGATAACCAGGTATCGCTCCGCGGTGAGACCAGACGTAGATCCGCAAGAAAATGGCGGCTTGCCGCCGAAGCCCTAGTCATCATCCTCGCCGGCGTTCTGACTGCACTTTTAGTCGGACGAGGGTACTCGGTGACCAGTAGTAGCGGCACAAGCAGTGATGGCGCAACGTCCGTGGCGAAACTTGATCCACTCATTGCGGCAACACCTTTGTTTATGTCGATTGCCGTTGCGATAATCCTGCTCAGATTGCTACCAATTCCCTTACGCGCACTGCATCACATGAGTGTGCGCCGGACGGGATTTGGAAACTGAATCGCCCCGGTGTGTCCGGAGACTTTCTTGTTTGAGAGGATCAGGACATGGCAGGGAAAACTACGACACGGTATCCGCAGGAGTTGAAGGATCGTGCGGTGCGCATGGTGGCGGAGATGGAGGGTGCGTCTTCGGCGTGGGCGGCGATGCAAAAAGTTGCCCAGCTTTTGGGTGTGGGTGTGCCGGAAACGGTGCGTAAATGGGTCCGGCAAGCCGAGATCGATGTTGGTACTAGAACTGGAACAACGAGCACGGAATCGGCCGAGCTGAAACGGTTACGGCGTGAGAACGCTGAGCTGAAACGGGCGAACGCGATCCTTCGGAGTGCTTCAGCTTTTTTCGCGGTCGAACTCGACCGCCACAACACTGATCGTGAAATACATCAAGGACCATGCCGGTCACCGCGAGAATAATGGATTGCGGTGGGGTGTCGAGTCGATCTGCCAGGTGCTTACTGGGACGGGGTGAAGACCACCCCGTCCCACGTACTACGAATGGGTGGATAAAACACGATCTCACCGAGAACAACGTGATGAGGTGCTCAAGCCCGTGATCCAGAAGGTGTATGCCGCTAATTACGGGGTTTACGGCACCAGGACAGTCTGGTTGGCGATGAACCGTGAAGGTGTGCCGGTGGCCAGGTGCACGGTAGAACGGCTCATGGGGTTACTTGGCATACAGGGTGCGGTCCGTGGCAAGGTCAAACGCACCACGATCAAAGACTCGAAGGCGGCCCGAGCGAAGGACTTGGTCCGCCGTGATTTCACACCAACGGCACCGGATCGGCTATGGGTAGCTGATTTCACCTATGTTTCGACCTGGTCCGGGTGGGTCTATGTTGCCTTCGTGATCGATGCTTACTCTCGGAGGATCCTGGGCTGGTCAGCGAGTGCTTCTATGAACACCGTGCTAGTGCTCAACGCAGTTAATCAGGCAATCTGGAGTCGTGAACGGGCCGGGGCTGAGATTTCCGGGGTGATTCATCATCACGATGCCGGGGCTCAATACGCCTCCTTGGCCTTCACCGAACGCCTGGCCCAGGCCGGTATCCGCCCCTCGATCGGTTCTGTGGGTGATAGTTACGACAACGTCTTGGCGGAAACCATCAACGGGCTTTATAAGACCGAGCTGATCAAACCCGGCAAGCCCTGGCGGACTCTAGAAGAAGTCGAAATCGGCACCGCTGAATGGGCCGATTGGTACAACCACCGAAGGCTCTACCAGTACTGCGGAGACATCCCACCAGTAGAGCTAGAAAACCACTACTACAATCACTACCAGAGCACGGCAGCCGCCGACAGGCTCATCGTCTGAGAAACCCTCCGGACACGCCGGGGCGATTCAGACTGTAGCTCTTCCTCTGCATGTTCGGCGATTCCTACTCTTTCGCTGACGGCCCGACGAGTCCCCCAAAGCCTCCCTCGGTGGGGGGGGGAGCATTCACGCTCCCCGGGTTACCCGCCAAGTCCCAAGCAGAAACTTAGCCGAACCTCATCGTCTGTGACTTAGGCCCCGCCCACTTCCCCGCGGCGCCAGCGAGACGACGGGGCGCTCAGAGCGGCTGGTGATCCGGTCATCTCGCCATCGTATCGGCTGCAGGGCAGGGCCGAGAAGGAGCCCTCCGTGCGCAACACGAACTTGCGACAAACGAGGCGTCGACAGAGGTGAGACAGAGAAGCAGAGCCGTGAAGTCGGTCTGAGCACCCAATCGTGACATGGCGAACGGTTCGGGCGAGTAGGCCCGCGATCGACTCGTTGATCAAGGGCCTTGAAATGACGCCGGGATTAATGGAGTCGACCCGGATGCGATCCCGACTTAGCTCCACAGTGCGGCGGTCCTAGTCAGCTCACGTAGCATCAATTTGCTGGCGACGTAGGGCGCGTAGAACTACGTGCCGATGTGATCTGTTGACGATCGCTCCCCCTCCGTTGCACCGCAGTGACGGGTTCACAGCATTGATGCCGAGGAACGTACCGGTGAGGTCAACCTCGAGAGTGCGGTCTCAGCACCGCGATCGACCCAAAATGGCGCTCGGTCTCGGTGACCGCTGCAGCCTAGGCCTCCTCATCAGTAACATCCAGCCGGGCGAACAAAGCTCGCTCGCCGAGTTCGGTGGCAAGTTCTTTGCCTGGCCCTTCGGACGTGCCTGCGATAAGGACATTCGCCCCTTCTTGGTAGTAAGCCCGGACGCGGCTGGCGCCTGGTCCGCCGGTGCAACCAGCAACCAGCAACCAGCAACCAGCAACCAGCAACCAGCAACCAAAATAGTCTGCTTGTCGAAGCGCCTCATAATGTGACCCTCTCGATGAAACATTGGTGAGTCGGGTGAATCGCCGTAGGTCTCATGGCGTGCACGCCGACGGAGTCTTCGACCTACCACCAGTGCGTTGCCGAGCAGAAGCGGGCTGCCATCAACGAAGTGGTCAACAGATTGTTTCTTGATGCCGGGTATGCCGGCACCTCACTCGCCAAGGTCTCCGAGGCGGCAGGGTATCGAAGGCGAACCTGTTCAAGCAGTTCTCCACCAAGGCGGCCCTGTTCGATGCGATCGTGACGGGGTCCTGGAAAGTCGAGGACGACGGTAAACTCCGGCCGCCGGCAGGAGATCTTCGGTCGGGACTCACGGTGATCGGTCGCAGGTGTGCGGCATTGCTTACCCGTCCCGGCATGGCAGCGCTCTTCCGTATTGTTATCGCTGAGCTGTCGTGCTTTTCGGAGTTGGGCGAGTATAACTTCGAGCATGGCAAGATGTATTATTTAGACTCAGTACGCCGCTATCTTGAACCCAAGAACGCTTTAGGAGCCGCCAAGCTCGACGACACGGAGGCGGCAGCGACCCACTTCCCTGCGATGATTTCCAACTACGTCTTCTGGCCCCGGATGCTGCTCATGAACTGGTCTCCCTTCGACGCATCGATGGCACACGCGGTCGACGATGACGTACTGATAAAGGAAGCCAGATATTGCATCGCAAGCAGCACCAACTGAAGTCGGAGACGTTGCGGATCCTACTGTGTGGCTTTTGCCCAAGCACTTGCCTCTGAAACCATTAGAAAGTGGAGCATAGGAGATTCGAACTCCTGACCTCTTCGATGCGAACGAAGCGCGCTACCAACTGCGCCAATGCCCCGCATGGACCCAAAGAATCCAAGCTAAGCCAGCCTACGCCACTGTCAGCATCCGGCCAAAATTGCGGGTTACACTGACCGCATGGGGTAACGCTTGACCTTTATTACCCTCGCCGTGGCGGACATCCCAGCGGCGAAAACGTTCTATCTCAACCGGCTGGGCTGGCAGGCCAGCTATCAAGATGAAACGGTTCTGATGATTCGCATCGCCTCTAGTGTGGTGCTTTCGTTTTGGGCCATCGAAGAATTCGTCGAAGAAGTTGGCCCGTCTCCACCGGCAATGCGCCCATTACCTTGGCCTATAACTGCCGCACGCCCGGCGACGTCGACATGGTGCTGCGCCAAGCCATGGCCTCCGGCGGCACTAGACTCCAGCCCGGCACCAAACGCGGTTGGGGTGGCTACTCTGGCTACTTCTTGGACCCAAATGGCTACCGCTGGGAAGTAGCCTGAAACCCTTCGGAAATGGGCGAAGATCTGCTCGATCAGGCCGGCGCTTAAGAGCGCGCCACGAGCCACTGCGCAAAGGTCTGCCCAGGCTCGGCAGCATCAAGGGCAAGATTTTTGCCCGAGCGAAGGAACCTGCCAAATTCGCCCGGCAACGGCATCCGGAGCCGCAGGCCTCGATTGCCTGCAGCCTTCCATTGGGCAGCCAGCTCGTCCATGCTCAGCAACTCCGGACCAGCAACTCGCGTCACCTTCGCAGCTGATCCGCCGGAGTCTGATTCAACTGAGCCTGCTTCAACGGCATCGAGAATCTTCACCGCGACGCTCTCAACAGAAACGGGCTGAAAAGAAGCGCCAGCGATGACCGGTATCACACCCGGAATCGAGGCAAATATACTGCCGACTAACTGATGAAATTGAGTCGCATAAACCACAGCACCAACATCGTCGGCCAAGTACAGCGAAGCCCGCTCAGCCTGCGTCTGGTAATAGGAATATGACGACTGATCCGAGCCAATAATAGACAAAAGCACCGCTCTTGGCACTGCTGCGGATCGGGCAGCTTCCAGCAACCGCGCCGATGCGCCGGGTAGTGATTTTTGCGCCTTGCCAAACTTTCCATCGAGCGTGTCTACTAGGGCGGCTGCACCAGATAGCGAGTCCGCCAGACCCTCACCTGAGAAGGCATCAACCACTGAATGTTCGACGCAGCTGGCAAGTTCCAGAGGACGGTGCCGTGAAAGTATCCGAACCTGGTGGCCACGTGCCAGTGCCTCTGCGACAACCGCTCGGCCCGCAGTGCCAGTTCCGCCAGCGACAGCTATTAGCACGATTTAGGCTCGTCGGCGCTGCAAAACATCGTCGAGGTTATTGAGCGCTGCCGAGTTCTTTGCAGCAGGCGCTACCGGCTGGTTGATACCGGCTTCAGACTTCTTGATCGACGTGCGAGCTGCCGCCTTTGGCTGCTCGGGCAGATCCAGTGGCGCAGGTGCTGGACGCCCCACTTTGGCCGCTTCTACGTAGCTCGGCTTAGGCACCGCTACTGGTTCCCACGTGCCGTCACTGTTCACCTTGGCGCCTTCAGCAACCGCTAAGGCCGCACGACGCAATTCGGTCGCCGTCAGCGGGGCCGGCTTCTCCGGAGCCTTACTTTGCTGCGCATCGAAGACCACAGCAGGTTTTGCCGGAGCAGCCACAGAGCTAGTCTGCGGCTTCTTCACCGAAGTGGCAGTACTAGACATAGCCGCCTGGAAGGCTGCTTCAACGCGTTGTTTGCTGTCACGAATTACCAAACCTCGCAGGGCAGCTAAGCAACCTGCGAAGACCAAAACGCCAACTACTGGAATCCAGATTGTCGCGACGCCAGCAATCCGAAGCACACCACCGATTAGTACAGCGAGCGCCGCAACCACACCAAGCAACGCAATTGCTGTGCGGTCATATTTGATCGCGAAGGGAAGCGATTCCTGTACCTTTTCAGCCACTTTTGCGGGGCCGGTTTTGTCAGTCATAACAGCCTCCTGCGGCCGGGGTGTTGCAGCGTCCATCAGCATCGTGGTCGACTCACGTTCCGGAATCGATTCATCCATTTCTGCAACTGCCACCGTTGAACTTTTGACGGTGCGCAGACGCAAAAAATATGGCACTACCCAAATCAGCCAGAGGGCCACAATAACGACCAAAGCGACTGAAGTATTGAGTGGTGCATTCACACTTCAACTTTAATTCGCTCTTGCGCCGCGGCCCGCATTAGCCGCGGTGTGTCGAGCCGAATCTACGGCCCGTTTCAACTCAGCGCTGCAGCCGCAACCTTGCGAGCAAACCAGCCGGGACTTCTTCCGCGGTCAGCGCGAAAGTCCGATGGTCTGCCCAGGCCCCGTTGATGTGCAAATACCGGGGTCGCAACCCTTCATCGCGGAAGCCTAGCTTTTCCACGACTCGAAGGCTCGGTGCATTTTCTGGCCTGATGTTGATTTCCATCCGATGCAAGCCAAGATTCTGAAAACAATGGTCTGTGGCCAGCGCAAGCGCAGCTGGCACCAAACCACGTCCGGCTCGAGCTTGATCGACCCAATATCCAGCGGTTGCCATCATCGCTGATCCCCAAATGATGCTGCTGACGGTGAGTTGCCCGGCAAATCGGGGCACGCCGTCGTCGTTATTTTCGGTGATCGCAAAAGGCAAGGCACTGCCAACCCGTGCTTGATTAGCTAACGACCGCACCATTTCAGAGAAGCTGGGCAATCGACCACTAGGGTCAGGATTGCTTGCCTCCCAAGGCGCCAACCATTGCTGATTACGCAGCCGGACTTCTTGCCAAGCCTTTTTATCCCGATTTCGCAGCGGACGTAAGGTCAGCGATCCGCAACTTAACGTGGTCGGCCAAGTCGCCGAACCCCACATGGTTCAGCGACCCAATCTCAACGGTCCAACGTGGTACTAAAGTCCTTCAACCAGGCACGCAGATCCGGTCCGAGCTCGGCATTCTCACAACCTAGAGTGACTACGGCCTGCAAGTAGCTCAGCTTGTCACCGGTGTCATATCGCCGGCCGGAAAAGACCACACCGTAAACTCCAGAGCCTTCACCTTCGGAAGTAGCTAGGGTCTGCAGCGCATCGGTGAGTTGAATTTCGCCGCCGCGGCCTGGCAGCGTATTTTCTAGCACCTCAAAAACTCGCGGATGCAGCACGTATCGGCCAATCACAGCCAAGTTCGACGGCGCATCCTCCACCGCGGGCTTCTCCACCAATTCATTGACACGGACGTAGTCCTTGCCGTCAATCGGAGTCATATCGACGCAGCCATAGGCGCTAATCCTTGCCGGTTCAACTTCGATCAAGGCGATAACCGATCCGCCGGTGCTCTCTTGAACTTCCAACATGGTTGAAAGGAGCTCATCGCGCTCATCAATCAAATCATCACCAAGCAGTACCGCAAATGGTTCATCGCCCACGTGGGTTTTAGCGCGAAGCACGGCATGGCCAAGACCCTTGGGGTCGCCCTGGCGAACGTAATGGATCTCGCCAAGATCAGTAGCGTGCTGGACGGCTTCTAGGCGCTCCGCGTCTCCCTTAGCCTCCAGGAGACGTTCGATGTTCGGCACCCGATCAAAATGATCTTCCAGTGCTCGTTTATTACGCCCAGTGATCATCAATACATCTTCAAGGCCCGCGTCAACGGCTTCTTGAACCACGTATTGGATGGCAGGTTTATCTACTACGGGGAGCATCTCTTTTGGCATAGCTTTTGTCGCTGGCAAAAATCGAGTGCCCAAACCTGCAGCTGGAATGACTGCTTTACGGATGCGTTGCGCTTTGGTCATTACCCTAGGCTAACCGACAATGATGACAGGAGGCATTTATGGTCGATACAAGCAAAGCTGCACAACGGGACGAGTTCCGATTGCGACGAGCTAATTTGGACAGCTCAGCTGTGCTGGACGCCGGCAGTGGATTACGAAATGTTGGCTTTCAGCTAATAGCCGAGCTCAGCTTGCCGTACGGACAGCAAAGCATCGCGGGATACTTACCAGTGCAAAATGAACCTTCAGTTCTCGAATTATTGACCGGGCTCCACAAAGCTGGCCACTCGGTAATCGTGCCAATCTGCGAAGCGGACTATCAACTCTCCTGGACGCACTGGCAGCCGGGGATCGCATTACAGCGCAGTACCAGGGCCTGGGTCAAGGAGCCAATTGGCGAACGCCTTGGCATCTCCGCACTGTCCGACGTCGGTTTGATTTTGGTACCAGCATTGGCCTTGGACGCTAGCGGCGCGCGGCTAGGCCAAGGCGGCGGCTATTACGATCGTTTCCTTGCCCAGTTGAGCGAAACTTCCTTTGTGCCAGTGCGCGCGGGCGTCGTTTATGCTGAAGAATTTCGCCAAGCAGGAGCTTTCGTTACCGAGGAATTCGACCAGCCAGTAGATTACGCGCTAACCCCGGAATTCTTCCGACAGCTGGAATGTTAGAATTATTAGTCGGGTAGAGGAGGTATTTGAACCGCAAGCCCGTGATTCAACCGGAGGATTCACCGTGCCAACCTATGCTTATGCCTGCAAGGACTGTGGGCACAATTTTGATATCCAGCAGTCGTTCAGCGACAGCTCGTTGACGGTCTGCCCCGAATGCGGCGGTAATCTCCGCAAGAAATTTAATTCTGTGGGGATCTCCTTCAAAGGATCTGGCTTCTACTCCACCGATTCCCGGTCCTCGAGTTCAGCCACTGCTCCGGCAGCTCCGTCGACTCCGTCAAGTTCGACGCCGGCCGCTTCGACCTCATCGGAAAGCAAAGCTGCCAGCCCAGCGGCTAAGTGACTGCTCCGCAACATCTAGGCTGACGCCAAACTTTCCACACATTTTTTCGCGATCGGCCTAGTTGAAGAACACAGCCGTCAGCAAAAACCTAGTCTTTTGGTATGCGCTCGCGATCAAAGGCACCCCAAGTCAAGCTCCTTCTCCGCTGGATATTCCGGCTGGTCAAACGTCGGCGACGATTGATCGCGGCGCTGCTTTTATGTTCGGCTGCTGCGATCGCGGTCAATCAGCTCACACCAGCCAACCAACCGGTGGAAACCGCACTAGCCGCAAGCAAGGATCTGCCCGCTGGTAGCACCATTTCGGCCAGCGATATGGTGCTATTGAAGGTACCGCTGGCTGCAATTCCTCAGGCGGCGTTGGCTCGGCCTTCGCAAGCAATTGGCCAGCAACTCGCGGGCGCTCTGCGTAAGGGACAGATTTTAACTGACACCTCATTGCTAGGGCAGAGCCTACTGACCGGAACACCAGCTGGAAGCGTCGCCGTTCCGCTCCGATTATCAGACGCCGGAACCGCAAAACTCGTAGCACCTGGTCAACTGGTTACCGTAGTGCTGACCAACGAAGACAGCACCGGGAGAGCCGAAAATGGCACGGTCCTGGCCGCTTCGATCCCCGTGCTTTGGAGCCAAACTGGCGCTCAAACTGCAAATGGGAACAGTTGGCTTCCCGGCAAAGAGGCAGACGGCTTAGTTGTGGTCGCGGCCTCAGCCGAGCAGTCTAAGACGCTGGCCGGAGCGAGTACGCGAGGCAAAATATCGCTGGTGTTAGTCAGCCGAAGCTGATGTTATTGCTGGCAATATGATCCCCAAATTATCCCCAATGCGGCGGCCTTTGCTCCCGCAGCCATTCATCGTGATCTTGATTTTCACGTTCTCCCCAAGATCGCGGTTCATCCTCGGCTGCGCGTTGCGGCAGCACCGGAGCGCCTTCCTTGCTTGGCTCGGACGGCTTAGGCAAGTTCATCGAAACATCCTGGTCAAGATTTGTTGGGGCAATTTTTGGTAGCGGTTGATCACCGAGCAGTGCGGCAAGATCTGCTGTGTTCAGTGCGCGATCCAAACCGAGATACCCACCAATTCGATCAGCGCACGCCGACGGATCGGTAAAGACCTCAATAGTCCATAACGGCATGTACCGCCAACCACGCTGCTCTAACAGTTGCGGCCGTAATCTGCTGCGTTCCCGTACGCTCATTGTTCGGTAACGTCGAGAGCCATCTGATTCAACTGCAACCGGAGTAGGAACTTCGGCATCAGAGACGCCCAGATATCTGACTGGATCTGCTGCCGCAACAATATCGATCAAGCCGTCATAGTTGTACCAAACTCTGGCATCCCGGGCACGCAGACGATCAGCCAGATCGGCAACAAGTGGGTCGTCTTCTAAAGCTCGATCAGACGGAGCAATCCGTGATGCATTGGTGGCAGAAATTTGTGTGCCGCCCAATTCGCGGGCCAATAACTGGTAAAAGTCACGAGCGCCGTAATTGAGTCGAGAAGTATCAAGATCTTCAGGCTTGAAGCAGCTCAGTACGCTCAAATGCTCCCGAGCCCTGGTCATAGCTAACGCAAACTTACCTCGACCGTCAGGGGCCGAAAGCGGGCCAAAGTTATGTAGTGCCCTACCATGCGGTGTTCTACCAAACCCGAGCGAGAAAATAATCCGGTCACGTACCAAGCCGGGAGCCCGGTCTAGGTGAACAATCCGGAACGGTTCATCGCCACCGGCGAAAAACTCTTGAAGGTCCGGGTGATTTGCCACGTTCAACCTGACAGCCTCTGCAACGCGAGCCGCATGCCTGGCGCTAGCGGTGATGACGGCAAGCGATGACCTTGGATGAACTCGAGCGCTTTCAAAAACAAGGTCTACAACCCGATTTACCTCAGCAGCAACAGATTCGACGCCTTCACCATCGCTACTGGGCAGCCCGGTGCCGTCTGCCAAATATTCCACCTGAACGGCCTGGTCCAACTCAGTAACGGCCTTGCCGTATGGCAAAAGCTGTAACCCATTGCCATAGAAATCCTGGCTCAACTGATTGCTGAGATTCTCGTCAAGACTGCGGTAGCTCCGACGAAGCTGAATTTTGGGCCGGACCCTGCTCAACGCGTCAAAAACGCTGATCAAAGGCCTACTCGCGCGCTTCGGCGCACCGGCAGTCACCGCAATGCTGAACGGCGCGGGGCTAAGCAGCTGATTGTCGCCAAAAGCAATCACTTGGCGGGCTCGCGACAGGCTCGGCAACGCCGACTGCACTGACATCGACTCTGCGTCTAGAAGCACCACCGCATCGAAACGCTTGCCCTGCGGCAAAACTGTTGGCGCAATGAACGGGCTAGCAGTCCACACCGGTACCAACTGGTCAATCAAAGCGCCAGCGTGTGCTTCAAGCAAGTCCAAATTGACTCGCCCGTCTTTGAGCACATTGCGCAAAAATTCAGTTTCTCGACCTCGCCCGGCCACAAGTTCTCGCCATTTGGCCGCTAAGCTCCAGCGCAATCTTGCCGGTCCGGAGACAATATGTGCTTGGTCAGCCAACCGATATTCGGCTTCCAAACGACGCAGGCTCTCGCCGTCGGACATTGCTAAGTAGTCATCGCCGCTGATCATCGCTTCAAGCGCAGACTGCCACCAAGCTAGCTCAAGCTCGGCTCGAGTCTGAGCGGGCTGAACCTCTCTAGCGGCAAGGTCGTCCAGCAACTCACCCAGGCCATGTTCGCGCATACTCTCTTCGAGCAATGTCCGCTCAGGCAAGTTTTCTAGGGTCGCTTTGTCATCTGCCAAAGCCTTCAACCGGCGCACCAGGGACTTGTGCTCGACTAATTCCAGGCTTCCGCCGGCGGCCGTTCGTTCCAGCGCAGCACCGAGCTTGAGTAGCTCCCCCGCAAGTTCGTGATAGCGGTTTCGCAATTCGACCAGCCCAGATGGCACCGCCGGATGACGCTGGCTAGTCGCGAAATCTGACCATTCTTGACGCTGGTCCTGGACCAACAGCAACGATTCGTGTAAATCGTCAATGTGCACACCCGGGCGAACGTATTCCCTGGCTACCCGGCGCAAACGGGATCGTTGCATCGACGGCATATCCAGATTTCGGTCGCGACGCCAGGTAACACTGGCAGTAGCGGAAATCAGATCCGTCACCGGACGATCAAAGATGTCCGGCATGAACTTATCTAAGCTTTCACGAACCGCAACCAAAAGCTCTAGCTGCTCACCCCAGCGAGCGAAGCTGTCGCCGTGGCGAATTTGCGCGTAATCAGCAACTTCGTCCATTTTTGCCGCGAATGCTGGCAGCTTTTCCAGCAACTCAACTGCCAAAGCATGGGCTTCTTCGGTTTCCTTGCGCGTGACCAATCGCGAGCCATACCAAGCACTACGGGTTGCGGAACGGCTAAAGCTGCCCAGCTCTGCCGCTCGGCGCAATCTTCCTCCGAGCTCCGCGCGGTCTTTAATTGCGTCTAAGACGCTACGTTTGAGTCTGACCGTGGTCGCTGGCGCCGGCTGAATGGACGTGAGCTCGGCTAAAGACTGCATCGCTTGATAGGGCGAGCCTCCCCACCGTGGCCGAACTCCGTGCAGGGAAGCCACATGATCAATCAATTGATGACGATGCGAGGCCAAGGTCGAATGCAAAGTGCCCAGCCGCGGCTCCGCAGCCTTTTCATTGCGAACAATCGCTCGAACCAGTTGCGATTTAAGCTGTTGCGGGCTGCTGTGCTCGCTTAATTGCAGAACTACGCTGTCCAAAGAAAGTGCCGCGAATCGCTGAGCCAGCTCATTAAGCGTGGAGCGCCGCTCGCCCAAAACCAGGACGTTTTTGCCATCAAATGCCAACGCCGCAATGGCGTTCAAAGCGGTTTGAGTTTGGCCAGTACCCGGTGGCGCCGAGATAACAAGCGACTCACCGGCTCGGATCGCATCAAGGGCAAGTTGCTGCTCTTGATCAGCATCCAAGATATGGAATTCGTCCGCTGGCGCTCGCTCATCCAGCGGGGTGAACCGCTTCGCCTCTATCGCTGCTGGCGCTTCCTGGAAGCCATCTTCTGCGGAGATCGCTTGCAATAATTCTGGCACCAATCCTTCGCCAGAGCGCAGCGCTGGATCGGCCAAATTGTCTTTCAAATCCGCGAAGCTACCAACCAAAAGATGGTGCTCGACGTTTACGCCTGGAATTGTTGCCGTCAAAATCCGCAAGTGTTCCAACACCGGACCCGGCTCAAATCGGGCGGTGTTGTAGGCAAGACGGGCAACCGCCTGTGGGTCGAAGCTGATGCCGTAGTGCTTTTGAAGTAACCGAACCAAAGCCGGATTGATCGTGGCTTGTGCAGTCAGCTGAAGTTCGTAGTCGTCCTGCCCTGCGCGGGCGCTGAGCGAAATCGAGATCAACATCACCGGCGCACTGACTTGGTGATGAACCCCGGTGCTCGAGGTGCCCCAACCAACCGTCCCAGCTGCCAAGTAGCCAACGTCCACACCGCGGTCAGAACCGAGTTCATGGATTTTTCCGCGCAATGCCCTGGCCGCGTGCAAAGCCGCGTTCAGCTGGCCAGGATCCCTAATCAGCGTGGAAAGCCTAGTTTTTCGACTTGCTAACAACTGCGCCAAACCCGATGGGTGCGCATGCGTCAGGTCAATACAACCGACACCTTTGGGGTCAAAGTCGAGCAAAGTGTCAGGGCCCTGGAACGGCTCCAGAGCATCGAGCCAGACGCGCAGCTGCTCAGAGCCTTCCGGCTGGCTGACAATATCTGACACGTGACCCTTCTTCTCCACCTTGTTGTTCTCTAACTTCTTCTCCGCTACCCGTTTGACGGACTTTGCCGCCTTTTTAGCTAGCCTGGCCTCTGTGACGGCGGGATCAACGGTTTGTTCACCTTCCGACGGCGCATCCAGTTCAGCCCCATCGACTACTTTCGACGAAGACTCCCCTCGCGCGGCGCGCTGCAACCTTGACCATACCGGCATGTTTCCGAGGCTAACCGGTTAGTTCACGATATCGGGTACGGCACACTGAAACGAGCGTAAATCGTTGGCTGTGATCTTGCTGAGGCACTTCACGTTCAGGGTTACTCCCACTCAATGGTTCCCGGCGGCTTGCTGGTGACATCCAACACTACGCGATTGACGCCGTCGACCTCGTTAGTAATTCGGTTGGAAATCCGGGCCAGCAAATCGTACGGAAGCCTGGACCAATCGGCCGTCATAGCGTCCTCACTGGAGACCGGTCGCAAGACAATCGGGTGGCCATAAGTCCGGCCATCACCCTGGACACCAACGCTGCGGACGTCGGCCAGCAGCACAACCGGCATTTGCCACACTTCGTTATCGAGACCTGCCGCCGTGAGCTCGGCGCGCGCAATTGCGTCCGCTTTACGGAGCAGTTCGAGCCGTTCCAAGGTAATCTCGCCAACGATCCGGATGCCTAAGCCAGGTCCGGGGAATGGCTGACGGCCAACGATTTCGGCAGGCAAGCCCAATTGGGCGCCAACCGAACGGACTTCATCTTTGAAAAGCGCACGAAGCGGTTCAACTAAATCGAACTGCAAGTCATCAGGCAGTCCACCCACATTGTGGTGGCTCTTGATGTTCGCAGCACCCTCGCCACCGCCGGACTCGACGACGTCGGGGTACAGCGTGCCTTGGACCAAGAACTTGATCTGCTCGCCGTCTTGACCAGCCTGGGCGACCAGCGCCCGCTCGGCTTCTTCGAAGGAACGAATGAATTCGCGACCAATAATCTTACGTTTTGTCTCCGGATCGCTCACACCAGCGAGCGCGTCCAGGAATCGATCGGCTTCACGAGCCACGTAGAGGTTGACTCCGGTTACTGCCACGAAATCACGTTCGACCTGCTCGGCCTCACCTTCACGAAGTAGGCCATGGTCAACGAAAACGCAGGTCAATTGATCTCCGACGGCGCGCTGCACCAAGGCTGCGGCAACCGCCGAATCCACGCCGCCAGAAAGCCCGCAGATAACTTTTCCGCTGCCGACCTGGGCGCGAATTCGCTCAACTTGCTCTTCAATAACGTTGCCGGTGGTCCAGTTAGGCTCAAGCTTCGCTTCGTTGAAGAGGAAGTTCTCCAAAACTTTCTGACCAAAATTAGAATGCTTCACTTCAGGGTGCCACTGCACACCGTAAAGGCATTTCTCTGGGTTTGAAAAAGCGGCTACCGGAGCACCAGAGGTACTGGCCAGAACTTCAAATCCAGCGGGCGCTTCCTGCACGGAGTCGCCGTGACTCATCCAAACATTTTGTTGATCCGGCGTTCCGGCCAAAATGGAGCGCGATGCACCAGCAGAAGTCACATCAGTGGCACCATATTCGCGCAACCCAGTCTGCGCAACTGTTCCGCCAAGCGCCAGGGCCATTGCTTGAAAGCCATAGCAAATACCGAAAACCGGCACGCCTGCTTCGAAAAGATCTGCTCCAACCGAAGGGGCTCCCTCGGCGTACACACTCGAGGGGCCTCCGGAAAGGATGATCGCGGCCGGATTCTTAGCCAACAACTGCTCGGTGCTGAAGGTATGCGGCACAATCACGGAATAGACGTTGGCCTCACGGACCCGACGTGCAATCAGCTGCGCGTACTGGGCGCCGTAGTCGACAACCAGAATCGGGCGATGGGAAGTCTGCGCTTGGGCGGGGATAGTCACCCTGCAATTCTAACGAAGAATCAGTAGCGTTTTGACGCCTGTGGGTTAGCACTGATTTCCGCGACGGTTTGAGCATGAATACGGCGCTCAACAAAGAAGGAAAGCAACGGTACTACGCCGCCTAAAGCGATCAAGATGAACTTGCTGAACTTCCAACGCATAAGCGACCAGATTCGGAAGTCAGCGATCAAATAAATCACGTACATCCAGCCGTGCACAATCAAAATCGTCGACGAAAGATTGAAGCCGCCTGTTACTGGCAACGCGTTATCTTCGCCAGCTGTGACGAAGCCAAAGCCGTGTGCCGCGCCGGTGACAGAATCCGTGCCGCCAGCAAGCAACACCAAGTTGAAGACATAACGCAGCACAACTTCAGCGGTCAGGAGCAATAGCATCGACCCGGTGAGATAGGCCAAGACCTTGTAAAAACCCAAGGCAGAGCGAATCTGCGCCGTGGTTCCGCCAAAACGACGCTTTGTGGGCCGTTGAGTACTCACTATTGCACTTCCTTGACTTGTTGCTCTGGCTTGACTTGTTCTTCAGGATCAATCGGTTCATCATCGTCGTCGAATTCAGGCTCGTTTTCACGGCGGTAGTCGTCGGCGACTAGCCGCCACCATAAGAACACCGAGAAGCCGGCAAAAACAATCCACTCAACCGCGTAGAAAACGTTGAGCCAGTTGAATTTTTGCTCAACGGGCTGCGGGCCCACCGAAATGCCTTTGAGATCGCTAGAAACGGCGTGCGCACTCACGTCGCCCGCTGCGCTTTGCTCCTTGAAGGAGACCACAAAACCTTGATAGCTGCTTACTTGCCAGACGTTAATCAGTTCCGCAGTGGAGAGCACCGCGAGCTGGCCTTGTGGCAGATTCTTGGCTACTACAGGCGCTTCGCTCGGCAGCAAGCGCCCGGTTAGCGTCAAAGTTCCCGACGGCGGCGGCCCCGCTTTGGCCGGATCCGCGATCCAACCCCTGGCGACCGGAATCACGGTATAGCTAGTCGCGCCTGCGCCCTTGAGCGTCGGAGCACCGTCCACTACGAACGCATCAACTACCCAATAGCCACTTTCGCCGTCGAGGAGTCGATCCTTGATCACCACTTGCTTATTTGCTTCGAAATGACCGCTCATACTCACCACATGATCGGCCACTGTGCCGAGCATCGACTCCCCCGGTTGGAAGACTGAAGTCAGCGGTTTGACCTCTTCAGTAGTCACCGAAGGCTGCTCTGCGGTCTGGGTGGATCGAGAGAATTGCCACTGACTAAGCAGCACAAAAACCGTCGACACCGCGAGCGCTAGAAGTAAGGCAGCGATCCAGCGGGGCTTAAGGGCGGTTTTCAACACCCCTTAAAGGTACTTCGTACCGCTGTAGAAAACCGAACTGCGGCACTTTTTCAGCACAGAATGTAGAAATTCCCCGCCAAACCGTGCCATTGTCGGCCCCCGAGACTAGGCTAGTTTCTTGTGCGTACCTACCCCTACCCCATCAAAGGAAAAGCGGATACCCGTACTCCAGTGCGTTATTTGCTTTGGCTAGGCAGTCTTCAGCTGCCGAGCTTAGCCGGTGGGGTGCTGTGCGGTTCCTTGTGGTTGCTTGCCCAAGCAATGATGCCTTTGGTCTTGGGGCAGTCGATTGATCATGGAATTTTGGCCAAGGATTGGGGCGCACTCTTAGTCGGTGCCCTGGCGATGCTTTTGCAGGGCATCCTCCAAGCGATCTTTGCGGTGTTGCGGCATCGAATTGCGGTTTCTAACTGGCTGCAGGCCGCATTCCGCTCGGTGCAATTGATTGGGCACAAGATTTCGCGCACTGGTGATGCCTTGCCCGCAGCAATCTCGACGGGTGAACTTGTCAACACGGCTGCCTCGGATGCAGTACGAATTGGCCAGATTTACGATCTGACGGCCAGACTTTCCGGCGCGATCTTGTCCTACCTACTGGTTTCATTTTTGATCTGGAACATCTCCTGGCAGCTTGGCCTGATTGTGCTGGTTGGCGTACCGGTATGTTGCGGCATGCTTATGTTCATCATCAGACCGTTGCAAGTTCGCCAACGCGAGCAGCGAGAAATGGCTGGGAAGATGACCGCGGTTGGCGCGGATACCGTCGCGGGTTTACGGGTTTACGGGTATTGCGTGGCATCGGCGGCGAGCACATTTTCGTGGCACGCTACCGTAGTCGCTCGCAAGAAACTCGATTTAGCGGCAATGACGTCGCTAAATCGGTAGCGACTCTCGACGGGACGCAGCTCTTAGTGACCGGTGCTTTTGCCGTGGTTTTCACTTGGTTGGGCGCTGCGATGGCGGTTCGGGGTGAAATCTCGGTGGGCGAACTCATTTCGCTCTATGGATTCTCGGTCTTCCTAGTCACTCCGGTCCGGATTCTCGCCGAAGGAGTCTCTGCGGCAATCCGCGGCTATGTCGGCGCACGGAAACTCAAAGCGGTTTGGGATACCCCGGCTGCGTATTCCGACGACGGCGTGGATGCCGCTCCGCCGGCTCATTCCCCGTTGCGGGACACGGCTTCTGGCGCGGTGCTCCAACCTGGGAGGCTCACCGCGGTAGTGAGTTCAGACCCAGCGGCTTCAACCGAGCTCGCTGAACGGCTAGGCAGGTTCAACGACGCAGTTTTGACGGAGCATCCGTTTTTTTGGGGCGAAACTGATTTGCGCTCAATTCCGATGTTGGACATCCGGGAACGGATAGTTTTCAGCGAAGCAGACCCACAGTTTTTCTCCGGAACGCTACGCGAACTGCTAGACCCGCAAGGCAGCAAAAGCGACGAGTCGATCATGTTGGCGCTGGAGGATACGAGTGCGTTGGACGTCCTTGATGGCCTAGAAAATGGCCTGGATCATCTTGTTACCGAACGCGGTCGCGGTTTTTCTGGTGGACAACGTCAACGCCTTGCCCTGTGCCGGGCGCTGCTCAACGATGCCGAGGTGCTTTTGCTAGCGGAGCCAACAAGTGCTGTTGACGCCCAGACGGAGGCCCGAATTGCTGCGCGCCTACCAGCTGCACGCTCTGGCAAAACAACCTTGATCGCTACGGCTAGTCCGCTCATGCTCGGGATGATGGACGAGGTGCTGTTCTTGATCGAAGGTCGAGTTTCTGCTCGGGGTACGCACCGAGAATTGCTCAATGTCCCGGAATGTCGCGCGGTGGTGATCAGAGGTGAGTGAAATCCCGGTGGGTGAAAATTTCGTTGACGAGTTAGCTGCAGAAACTGCACCTACTCAAGACTCGGCTACTTTGAATGATGGCAAGCTGCCTATTTCCAGCCAGGAACACGTCAAAAAAGAGGCTACGCGGCTGGTCAAGCAGCATCGTGGTGCGCTGACCAAGGTTGTTGGCTTGTTCGTTCTGGCAGCAATAGCTGGCCTCGCGGGCCCGGCGCTGCTGCGTATATTGATTGACGACATTAGCGCTGGCACCACCGTGGAGCACGTCTCTTTCTTCGGCATCTTGCTCATTCTGTTTGTGCTGCTGCAAGCAGTCTTGCAACGTTTTGCCGTGGCCTCCAGCATGATCCAAGGTGAAAAAGTCTTTGCTCAGCTACGCGAAGAGTTCATGGAAAAAGTCGCTTCGCTCCCGCTGTCAACGGTCGAGAAGGCCGGCACGGGAGACTTAGTCTCGCGGACCACGAACGACGTCGAAGCAGTATCCTATGCGGTCCGATTTGCCGTGCCACAAATTTTGGTAAGCGCCGTTACGCTGCTGCTCACCGTGGTTGCGGCCGTGATCGTTTCGCCAATTGTTACGGTGGCTTTGTTGGCTGGAGTTCCGTTGTTGATCCCGGCGACTCATTGGTATTTGAACCGCTCCTCGGCAGGCTACGCTGCCGAGCGCGAGGCTTATGCTGTGATCAATGGTGCGATCTCCGAAACAATTGAGGGCGCTCGCACCGTGGACGCCCTGAGTTTAGGAGCCCTGCGCCGGAAGAAAATCGACGCGGGCTTGGCACAAGCGTTTGGTGCGGAGCGCTACACGCTGTGGCTGCGAAGCTGGCTTTTCCCCTTGACCGAGTTTGCCTTCTGGCTCCCGGTAGCTGTTGTGCTGCTCTGGGGCGGCTGGCTCGCCGGGCAGAACATCGTCAGTGCAGGAGTAGTGGCCGCCGTCGCTCTTTATGCCGTCCAGCTGGTCGATCCGGTAAATACCTTGATCATGTGGCTCGACGAGCTGCAAGTTGGTGCTGCTTCGCTGGTCCGAATTACCGGCATCAAAGAGGTTCCGGCCGATCGTACCGCCGCCGATGCAGTGCCACAGAATGACGACATCGTGGTTTCGGGTGCCCGCTACGCCTACCGCGAGGGACACAATGTCTTGCACGGCATCGACCTGGTACTTCGTCGCGGTGAGCGATTGGCAGTCGTTGGACCATCCGGTGCTGGGAAGTCGACTTTAGGTAGATTGATTGCTGGCATTCATCCGCCGACTGAAGGCACCGTCACGGTGGGCGGCGTCCCGCTAGTTGATCGGCCGCTCGATGAACTACGTCGTGAGGTGGCGCTGGTCACCCAGGAGCACCACGTATTCGTTGGTTCAGTGGTGGACAATGTTCGGCTGGGTCGTGACGACGCTTCGGCTCTGGAAGTAGAAAAGGCGCTGGCCGACGTCGGCGCGTTGGCCTGGGCACAAGAGTTACCCGAGGGACTGGAAACCGAGGTTGGTTCTGGAGCTTTCGCGCTCACCCCCGCCCAGGCTCAAGAGATTGCGCTAGCCAGATTGGTCTTGGCAGATCCGCATACTTTAGTGCTGGATGAAGCTACCTCGCTGATTGATCCGCAGGCAGCTCGAGACTTGGAACGCTCGCTCAATGCCGTACTGGCTGGCAGAACAGTCGTCGCGATTGCGCACCGACTACACACTGCGCACGACGCTGATCGAGTGGCGGTTGTGGAGGGTGGATTGATCACCGAATTGGGTTCGCATGACGAACTCTTGGCGCTTGGCGGTTCCTACGCCGCACTTTGGAATTCTTGGCGGACGGAATAGGCCCTGCCCACCGGGCTTAGTGGTCGAAAAATACTAGAGATGAGTTGATCAGCTCGGCAATGACTTCCGCATCGTGGGCTCGGCGCAGCGACTCTCTAAAGTTCTCCTTGAACAGGGAACGCGCCAAGGTGGCCAGCACTTCGAGGTGCTGAGAGAACGAGCTAGCTGGCGTGCCGATCAACAGAATAACGTTCGCTGGCCCGTCCATTGCGCCGAAATCCAGGGCGTGACCAAACTTAGTGATGCCCACTGCGATGGTCGTTTCCGTCACGTAATCACTACGCGCATGCGGCAAGCCAATCCCGCCTGGTAGACCAGTAGCGAGTTGGTGCTCGCGCGAATTGACCTGCGCCAAGAAGCCGGCCAGATCAGAAATTCGACCGGCTTTAAACATTCGGCCAGCCAACTGAGCCGCCGCGTCTTCTCTGGAATCCGCGACCATTTCCAGAATCACTAACTCCGGAGTGGTTAGCTGGGCGTCATAACGTTCGAATGAATCTTCACTCATGGGGTGCGTAACTCAACTTCCACATTCAAGGTGCTTTAGGCGCATTATCTAAGCCCAAGCGGACGGCATCCGCCGAGGCATCGTCGGGTTGTTCTTGGCTCAACCGTTCTGCCTCTACCCGAGCCAGATACTGTTTTGCTTCGGCGTCTTGTTCGGCTTTTGACCAACCCAGGATCGGCGCCATCAGCTCAGCAACCACGGGCGCCGCAGCAACACCACGATCCCATGATTCAATCGAGATTCGAGTGCTTCGGGTCAATACATCATTGACGTGTAATGCGCCCTCGTGCGTTGTGGCATAAACAACCTCTGCCCGCAGATAATCATCAGCACCAGGCAGCGGCTCGGCCATCGTCGAATCGGCCTTGATGATCGCCAGAAGTTCCGAGGTCATCGAACCGTAACGACCTAAAAGATGTTCAATTCGAGCAACGTGCACCCCGGTCTCTTCGGCCGTTCTTTGACGACGATTCCACGCAGCCTTTTAGCCAACAGCGCCAAGCAGCGGAATGGTCTCGGTGAACTTTCCGGCACTCGCTCGTCAAGCGTTCGAGTTGCCTAATCGATGGCGTCCTTCGCCATTACGCGGTACGTGGTGTATTTGCCGCCAGCAACCACAACAAGTCCCGGTACCGGGTGCGCCACCACATGCTCTCGGGAAAGTTTCGCGGTGGAATCGTTCTCCCCCGCCAACAACGGCCGTAACCCAGCGTAAACACCTTCAACGTCCTCCCGGGTCAGGGGCCGCTTCAGTACTTTTTTTACGTGCTCCAGCACGTAATCAATATCCGCTGCCGACGCCGCTGGATGTGCCTTGTCTAATTTCCAATCAGTGTCGGTGGTGCCAATAATCCAATGTCTGCCCCACGGAATCACGAACAGAACCGACTTCTCCGTGCGCAGAATCAGACCGACCGTGGATTGGAAACGATCCCGAGGCACCACCAGGTGGATGCCTTTCGACGCACGAACTTTGAGTTGGCCGCGATCGGTCACCATGGCCTGAGTTTCGTCGGTCCAAACACCGGTGGCGTTGACCACTTGTTTAGCTCGAATATCGAATTCAGTGCCGTCGAGCTCATTGCGCACTCGTGCGCCCACTACCCGCTCACCTTCGCGCAAGAAGTTCACCACTCGCACGCCATTGGCGGCGTAAGCACCTTAAGAAACTGCCGTGCGCACAAGATCGTTGACCTAGTCGCGCATCATCAACTTGAGCGTCGTAGTAACGAATAGAGCCAATCATGGCATCGTCTTTAAGGCTCGGGGCGGCGCGCAAGGTGCCGCGCTTAGTCAAATGCTTGTGAAACGGTACCCCGCGCGAATTTCCGCTGGTTAGGCCCAAAGTGTCGTAGAGCAAAATTCCGACACCAACATAAGGGCGCTCAACAAATCGCTTGGTCAGCGGGTAGAGAAACGGCACCGGTCGGACCAAGTGTGGCGCAATGCGTTGAATCAAGAGACCACGTTCTTGCAATGCTTCCTGGACCAGGGCGAAGTCAAACATTTCCAAATAACGCAAGCCACCGTGGATTAGCTTCGAGGAACGGCTTGAGGTGCCGGAGGCCCAATCGTTCATCTCCACAATGCCTACATTGAGGCCACGCGTCACCGCATCCAGAGCTGAGCCAGCACCCACCACACCGCCGCCAACAATCAAAACATCCAGCTCTTGACCGGGATTGCTCGTGGCAGTCAAAGCCGCCAAGGAAGCCTGCCTAAATTCCGGGCTAAATTGACCGCCGGTGTTGCTCCCTGGCGTAGAAGTCTCGGGAGCCGTTGTTTTAGCGGTGGTGCTTCGATTACGTGGCGTTGGCACGGTTGCCTCCTCAGCTGTGGCGGATGAATCCAGACTAGTTCCCCCAACAGACAAAAGGCAGCCTACGGCGTCGTCAACTTACTCACGACACCGCTCAGTATGGCGAAACGACCACTTCAACCCGTTGGAATTCTTTGAGATCTGAGTAGCCAGTAGTGGCCATTGAACGACGTAATGCACCCATCAGGTTCGAGGTGCCATCAGCGTGATGCGCCGGTCCAAAAAGCACCTCCTGCAGCGGCCCAACGGTGTCCAGCTTGACCCGATCCCCGCGCGGCATTTCTGGGTGGTGCGATTCAGAACCCCAATGCCAACCTTGACCCGGAGCTTCTTCGGGCCGCGCGAGTGCGGTACCCAGCATTACGGCGTCGGCGCCCATCGCGATCGCCTTGACGATGTCACCCGAGGTGCCCATGCCGCCGTCGGCAATCACGTGAACATAACGACCGCCCGACTCGTCCATGTAGTCGCGACGTGCTGCCGCGACGTCCGAAATTGCGCTTGCCATTGGCGAGTGGATACCCAGCGCTCGTCGTGTGGTGGTACTTGCGCCGCCGCCAAAGCCAACCAAAACCCCGGCCGCTCCAGTGCGCATCAGGTGCAAGGCCGGCGTGTATCCGGCCGCGCCGCCGACGATCACTGGAACATCGAGTTCGTAGATGAACTGCTTCAAGTTCAGCGGCTCTTGGCTCTTGGACACGTGCTCGGCAGACACCGTGGTGCCACGGATCACGAAGATTTCCACCCCAGCGGCAAGCACCGTCTTGTAAAACTCTTGGGTCCGTTGCGGCGTCAGCGCGCCAGCGACAGTTACCCCAGCGGCGCGGATTTCAGCGAGCCTAGACGTGATGAGGTCCGCCTGAACCGGCGCCTGGTAGAGCGCTTGCAGCCGCCGCGTGGCAGCCGGGCTATTGGCCGTTCCTTCAAGTTCAGCAATCTCCGCAAGCACTGCTTCGGGATCTTCGTACCGGGTCCACAGGCCTTCCAAGTCCAAAACGCCAAGACCACCCAAGCCGCCCAAAGCAATTGCGGTAGCCGGTGACATCACCGAGTCCATCGGCGCAGCAATGACCGGAGTTTCAAACTGATAAGCGTCGATTTGCCAAGCAATCGAAACATCTTGAGGGTCCCGGGTTCGTCGCGAAGGCACAATCGCGATTTCGTCGAGGGAATAAGCCCTGCGTCCCCGTTTGCTGCGGCCAATCTCAATCTCGTAAGTCACCGGTCCAGCCTACCGCGCCGGGCACAAACCGGCCCAACGCACAAAATGCCACCGATTCTGGACCGAGCCGGATAAATTTCAGCGGCTCGTTCCAGAATCGGTGGCATCGTAATACGACTTATCGAGTGCCGTAGTTTGGCGCCTCAACCGTCATCTGAATATCGTGCGGATGCGATTCCTTCAAACCAGCTGCCGTGATTCTGACGAATTTACCCTTCGCCTTGAGCTCTGGAATAGTCCGCGCACCGGTGTAGAACATCGTCTGCCGCAGTCCGCCACTGAGCTGGTATGCCACCGAGGACAACGGCCCGCGGTAAGCCACCCGACCTTCGATGCCTTCTGGAATGAGCTTGTCGTCGCCAGAAACATCGGCCTGGAAATAGCGATCTTTGGAGTACGAGGTGTTCTTGCCACGGGTCTGCATCGCACCGAGCGAACCCATGCCGCGATAGGACTTGAACTGCTTGCCATTCACGAAAATCAGCTCACCGGGAGCTTCTTCAGTTCCAGCCAACAATGAACCGAGCATTACAGTGTCTGCACCGGCAACCAAGGCTTTGCCAATATCACCGGAATACTGCAGGCCGCCGTCGGCAATCAAGGGCACGCCAGCAGGACCAGCGGCCTTCGCGGATTCGTAGATCGCCGTGATTTGCGGGACGCCGACGCCGGCAACCACACGAGTGGTACAAATTGAGCCCGGGCCAACGCCAACTTTAATGCCATCCGCACCCGCGTCAATCAGTGCCTGCGCGCCCTCACGAGTCGCTGCCTGACCGCCAATAACATCTACGTGCGCAGCAACCGGATCAGATTTGAGCCGCCGAATCATTTCCAGCACACCCTGCGAGTGCCCGTTTGCCGTGTCAACGAACAGTGCGTCAACGCCAGCATCGATCAGGCGCATCGCGCGCTCCCAGCCATCACCAAAGAAGCCGATGGCCGCGCCAACACGCAGCCGCCCTTCGTCATCTTTGGTGGCCAAAGGATACTGCTCAGCCTTGGTGAAGTCCTTGACCGTGATCAAGCCACGAAGATGACCGGCGTCGTCAACCAAAGGAAGTTTTTCGATCTTGTTTTTTGCCAGCAGATCAGAGGCGTCTTCGCGGCTAATGCCGACCTTGCCGGTGATCAAAGGCATCTTGGTCATCACTTCGTGCACCAAGCGGGTGGGGAAATCAGGCTCCAGCACAAAGCGCGTATCGCGGTTAGTCACAATGCCGAGTAGCTTGCCAGCAGTGTCCACCACCGGAAGGCCAGAAACGCGGTATCGAGCGCACAGCTCATCAAGCTCGGCAAGTGTTGCTTCAGGGCCAATGGTCACCGGGTTGGTGATCATGCCGGACTCGCTGCGCTTGACGCGGTCGACTTGCTCGGCCTGATCGTCAATAGAAAGGTTCCGGTGCACTACGCCGAGCCCACCTTGGCGGGCCATCGCGATTGCCATCCGGGATTCGGTCACCGTATCCATCGCGGCTGAAAGCAACGGGGTCTCTACTGTGATTCGCTTAGATAGTCGCGAAGAGGTGTCTGCTTCGGAAGGAATGACGTCGGTGTGCCCAGGCAGCAACAGGACGTCGTCGTAGGTGAGCCCGATCAGGGCGAAGGGATCGTTAGGCAATTCGTTCTGGGTCACAAGGTCTCCTCAGGCGGGGGTACCGGGTGGGATTTGCAACCGATGGCCGACGCGTGATTACGAGTCTGACCTGTGCGCTTTTCCGGGGTTGGATACATCCTAAAACGAAACTTGGGACGTTCCTATTCCAGATGCTGCTCTGGCCTCTTCAGTGTGAGTGAATTCACCGATTCCCAGCTCAAGACAGTTAGAGTCGGTGGCATGACGCTTCAAGTGCGCATGGTCAGCCCAGCCGAACTAACCGAGCAAGTGATCACATTGGCGACGGCATAGCTGGGCATAGTAGAAGTGGCCACCTTTCCGGGCGCTTCAGTTATGCCCGCTGGCGATGTGGTGGTGTTGCAAGTGGTTCGCGAAGCCGCGGGCGAACTCATCGAAAACCTCGACCGGCTGGGTTTAGCGGAATCCGGATCCATCACGGTAGACACGCCGAAACTAGTACTTTCCGCGCGCGCCGAGGCCGCGGCTGAAGCTGCGCCCGGCGAAGGCGCAGACGCGGTGATCTTGGACGAGGTCGAGAAGAACACCAACGAGGACGCGAAACTCTCCTGGAGTTTTCTAGCCTTCCTCATCATTGCGACGCAATTGGCGGGCATCGGCATTGTCACGAATTCCACCATTGCGATTGTCGGTGCCATGGTGGTGGGGCCCGAGTTTGGTCCGCTGGCTGGCTTAGCACTGGCTATCGTGGACCGCCGTTGGGGTCTTGCCCGCCGGGCCGCGGCAGCCCTGTTAGTCGGATTCCCGATCGCAATGGCGATCTGTGCACTCGCGGTATGGGTGTCGCTACCGCTGGGCCTGATCGATCGAAATTCGATCAACCAGGGCGATTCGGCGGTGGAGTTCATTTACCACCCCGGACCTTTTTCATTCATCGTCGCCGTGCTAGCTGGGGCCGCGGGCATGATCTCGCTGATCGGGCGAAAATCAGCTGTCCTAGTAGGCGTCTTCATTTCGGTGACCACGGTGCCAGCCGCCGGTTTTGTCGCCGTCGCCTTGGTACTTGGTGAGCCGGAGAAGGCCGCAGGATCAGCGATTCAGCTAGTTCTCAACCTGTTGGGAATCGTGGTTTCCGCCGTCGCTGTTTTGATCTTTTACCGGATGGTCCTGGCGCATAGACCGCACCCAGAAGTGCTCAGCCACAACCCGTACCGTAGCTATAAACCACACGGATAACTATGGTGCCGGAGCCCAATCTGTAGCGGCAAAAAGGCGCTGGGTAAAGACCGGGCCCATCGTGGCCGAATAGTCTTTGGTCAGGTGGTTGTCGTCAATATAGACGAACATATTGCCCACTACGCCAGAGCATTTTTGCTCGCCGCAAATGTAGTCGGTCATATCCAACATGAACAATCCCGCGGGCGGATCCTGGAGAGCATCGAACGGGTTGGTGTCCGCTAGCAATGTATCCAAGGCCGGATTACATTGCGGCGCCTTGCTGCCGTTGCTGATCACGCACTCCGCCATGTTGAAGGAGAATCGCGGATTATCGCGGATTGCGATCACTTGGATGCCTTGAGCGATCAGGTTTCCGGTAGCTTGCGCAAATCCAGGTTGCAACACCTCATCTGGCGATGATGGCTTAGCTACAGTGCCGACCATTAGCACTGCATCTGGTTTGCGTTCAGTGACATACTCCGTGGCCTCTTGGTTGAAGTTGTTGCAATCGGCCGTGGCTTGCGCCACCGAGATGCTGTAGGGACATGCTGCCTTGATGATGGAAATAATTTCCCAGTTGTTTTCATCTGCTGCGTATTGCAAGGCTGGCATCCATTGCTCAGAATGCGAATCCCCCATACTCACAATCGATTTGCTCGGATTTTGCGTGGCAGAATGTGCCCGGCAAACCGTCTTGATATCCGGTACAGAACTGGACCACTCGCCAAGGCAAGAAGAATCAAGCACGGCAAACTGCTCAGAAATCTGAGCAGGCACTGGCTGGATGGGTGCTTGCGGATTCCCTTGCAGCTCGAAGCCAGGCGTCAAAGCCGCGGCACCCGGGTTGTCCGCTGAAGAGTTCTGCGATGCCTCGGTGACTTGGGCTTTGACAAAGCCTTGCCAGCTGAGCAGCGGCACTGCGGCAATCACTACGCAGACTAAAACCACCGGAACTGATCGATACCACGCCGCCTCAACCCATTTGATGCGTCGAGCTGGGCGTTCGATGAAACGAGTGCAAATAATAGCCAACAGCACCGAAACGATGATGATTGCCGATCCGACAATCCAGCCCACTGATTCACGCTCTTGCCAGCTGAGAAAAATCACCAGAATCGGCCAGTGCCAAAGATAGAGACCGTAGGAATTTCCGCCCATAAAGGTCAGTGGTTTGGAGCTGAGAAGCCGGTCCGCGCCCCAACGCGATTTGGTAGCACCGGCAACAATGACGGCGGCCGCAGCAAGCGTTGGCCAGAGCGCCATATAGCCGGGGAACTGCTGATCAACCTGCAAAACCAATCCGCAGGCAATCATTGCCGCGATGCCAAGCCAGCCCATGGCAATGCGCACCACTCTGGGTAGGTTCAGATAGGGCAGGGCCAAGGCAAGCAAAGATCCCAGCGCAAATTCCCAGAGTCTGGTGCGCAAGTTGAAATAAGCGAACGCTTGGTTTGTCTGAGTTTCCACTATCGAAAAAGTCAGAGATGCGATGAAGATCAAGCTAAAGACGATCAGCATGAGCTTCTTATGATTCCAGCCAAACTTTTTGCGCACGACGGCGATTGCCAAGAAAATCAGCGGCCAAAGAAGAAACACTTGGCCCTGGATCGAAAGCGACCAGAAATCTTGTAGCGGGCTGGCGGCCTCATGGTTGGCGTAGTAGTCAACGGCATTCGCAGCTAGCGACCAGTTCTCAAAGTAGAAAAGCGAAGCCCAACCCTCGGAGATAATCGAGGGCCAGCGATTGCCCGGTAGCAGCAGCCAGCTCATCACTACGGTGGCAGTGATAACCACCACGGCGATTGGCAACAGTCGTTTGAGCAGGTGTAGCCAATGCTTACCCAGGTTGATCCGCTCGCCGCGTTCGATCTTTCGGGTGAACTGCGATGTCATCAAAAACGAGGAGATCAGTAGAAAAACATCAACGCCGCCGGAGACCCGGCCTAGCCAGATGTGGTAGATGACGATCAGGAAAACCGCGAAGAAGCGCAATCCTTCGATCTCAGGTCGAAAGGTCCGTACGGGAGTTTTTGATGACTCAGCAAGGTCCCCATTCGCCTGCGCTTGATTCGCTAGCTTCACCTGCAGTACTTCCTTTACTCGCTCCTGGCCGCGTTAAACGCGGCCAGGAGTCGGCAGGCTCAGCTGGAAGCCAACTCAGTATCGGCTGTGAAGCACATCCACGCCCCAAGTACTCTTTTCATCCGCCGAGTGTCGACTTATGGCTGGAATTTGGTGCTTTTTCCGACCATAAGTCGACACTCGGCGGATGAAGAAGGGCCCGACTCCGGAAATGAGTCGGGCCCTTCTTTGTGGAGCTTGATCGAGCTTGGTCGAGCTAGTTAGTGCTGGTGACCTGCGTGTGAGTCTGACTCGTCTTCTTCTGGCTTCTCCACTACGAGTGCTTCGGTGGTCAACACCAGAGCAGCGATCGAAGCGGCGTTACGCAGTGCGGAACGAGTGACCTTTACCGGGTCAATAACACCCTGGGCAATCAGATCGCCATACTCGCCGGTCGCGGCATTGAAACCGTGACCATCGGGCAGTTCGGCAACCTTGCTGATGACCAAGTAGCCATCGTGCCCGGCGTTTTCAGCGATCCAGCGCAAAGGCTGAGCTACTGCGCGGCGAACCAAGTTGACTGCAGTTACTGCATCGCCTTCGAGCGCCTTGACTTCAGCATTCTCATCAAGTGCTTTAGCGGCCTGAACCAGCGCAGAACCGCCGCCGGCAACAATGCCCTCTTCGAGTGCTGCGCGGGTGGAAGAAACTGCATCTTCGATGCGGTGTTTCTTTTCCTTCAGCTCGACCTCGGTGGCTGCGCCAACCTTGATCACGCCAATGCCGCCAGCCAACTTGGCCAACCGCTCCTGCAGCTTCTCTTTGTCCCAATCCGAATCGGTGCGCTCTAGTTCAGCGCGCAACTGCGAAACGCGATCAGCGACGTCGGCATCAGTTCCAGCACCATCGACAATCGTGGTGTTGTCTTTGGTGACGGTGATCCGGCGCGCGGTACCCAAAACCTCAAGACCAACCTGATCAAGTGACAGACCAATCTCCGGAGAGACAACCTGTGCACCGGTCAGAATGGCAATGTCTTGCAGCATCGCCTTGCGACGATCGCCAAAGCCAGGAGCTTTCACTGCCACGACGTTGAGGTTTCCACGCAATCTATTCACGATCAACGTGGAAAGCGCTTCACCATCTACGTCTTCAGCGATGATGAACAGCGGCTTAGAAGCCTTGAGGGTCTTTTCCAAAAGCGGCAAGAATTCCTGAATCGAAGAGATCTTACCCTGGTTGATCAGGATAAGAGCATCTTCGAGCACGGCTTCTTGACGCTCGTGGTCGGTGACGAAATGCGGCGACAAGTAGCCCTTGTCAAACTGCATTCCCTCGGTGAGTACCAGCTCAGTCACCATCGAGGAGGATTCCTCAATGGTGATAACGCCGTCTTTGCCGACCTTGTCGAATGCCTCAGCCAGCAGTTCGCCAATTTCCGGGCTCTGCGCGGAAATTGCGGCTACCGAAGCAACCTGTCCGCCAGCAACTTCGCGAGTATTTTCCAGCAACCGGCCGGCGATAGCTTCTACTGAAACCTCGATGCCGTGCTTGAGCGCGCTCGGTGCAGCACCGGCAGCAACGTTGCGCAAGCCCTCTTTGACCAGAGCCTGTGCCAGCACAGTCGCCGTCGTGGTGCCGTCGCCGGCCACGTCGTTCGTCTTAGTGGCAACTTCCTTGGCCAACTGCGCGCCAAGGTTCTCATACGGATCATCAAGCTCGATCTCGCGCGCAATGGTTACGCCGTCATTAGTGATTGTGGGGGCGCCCCACTTTTTGTCCAAAACAACGTTGCGTCCGCGCGGGCCAAGGGTAACCTTGACCGCGTTAGCCAGACGGTCAACGCCGGCTTCAAGAGACTTGCGAGCCGCGTCGTTGAATTCAATCTGCTTAGCCATGAGTCATGTCCTTTCAGACCAAAACCCCGCTGATCACCCTTGTGGGGCGGTCGCGGGGCAAAGGTTGTTACTTGACGACGATGGCCAGAACGTCACGGGCCGAAAGAACCAGCAGCTCTTCGCCGCCAGTCTTGACCTCGGTGCCGCCGTACTTGGAGTAGAGCACGACGTCGCCCACGGCTACGTCGACAGGAACCCGGTTGCCGTTGTCATCAACGCGGCCTGGGCCGACGGCGACAACTTCGCCTTCCTGTGGCTTTTCTTTAGCGGAGTCCGGGATAACCAGACCGGAAGCGGTGGTCTGCTCAGCGTCAAGCTGGCGGACGACAATACGATCCTCAAGAGGCTTAATAGAGACCGACACTCGGACCTCTCCTTCTCAAAATTTGCGGTAATTGGATGACCGCGCCACAGGCGCCAACCGTCGTCGCGGTGCCGGTAAGTGCACCGTGGATGCAGTCAGATGATTAGCACCCTCAGTACGAGAGTGCTAACAAAGACTCTATTGACTCGGTTAGCACTCGGTCAAGGTGAGTGCCAATTTTGTTGCCGGTTTAGCTCTCAGAGTAGTCAGCGCAACAAGGCGTCACTCTCCCAAAGCCGCAAAGACATACACGCAAAGGAACCCCACGAAGAACAAAGCGGTCAGCACGGTGGTCTCTTTGTGCTCGTGTGCTTCAACTAATAACTCTTCCACCACTAAGTACAACAATGCCGCGGCACCGAAAGCCAGCACGGCTGCGAGTACCGCTTCTGGGGCACCGGCCAAAAGGAACAACGCGATCAACGCGCCGACGAAAGTAAAGAGTGAAAGCGCAAAAGTTACCAACGCTGCTTTGACCGGCGCAATGAATCGCCCCGGTGTGTCCGGAGGGTTTCTCAGACGATGAGCCTGTCGGCGGCTGCCGTGCTCTGGTAGTGATTGTAGTAGTGGTTTTCTAGCTCTACTGGTGGGATGTCTCCGCAGTACTGGTAGAGCCTTCGGTGGTTGTACCAATCGACCCATTCAGCGGTGCCGATTTCGACTTCTTCTAGAGTCCGCCAGGGCTTGCCGGGTTTGATCAGCTCGGTCTTATAAAGCCCGTTGATGGTTTCCGCCAAGGCGTTGTCGTAACTATCACCCACAGAACCGATCGAGGGGCGGATACCGGCCTGGGCCAGGCGTTCGGTGAAGGCCAAGGAGGCGTATTGAGCCCCGGCATCGTGATGATGAATCACCCCGGAAATCTCAGCCCCGGCCCGTTCACGACTCCAGATTGCCTGATTAACTGCGTTGAGCACTAGCACGGTGTTCATAGAAGCACTCGCTGACCAGCCCAGGATCCTCCGAGAGTAAGCATCGATCACGAAGGCAACATAGACCCACCCGGACCAGGTCGAAACATAGGTGAAATCATCTACCCATAGCCGATCCGGTGCCGTTGGTGTGAAATCACGGCGGACCAAGTCCTTCGCTCGGGCCGCCTTCGAGTCTTTGATCGTGGTGCGTTTGACCTTGCCACGGACCGCACCCTGTATGCCAAGTAACCCCATGAGCCGTTCTACCGTGCACCTGGCCACCGGCACACCTTCACGGTTCATCGCCAACCAGACTTTCCTGGTGCCGTAAACCCCGTAATTAGCGGCATACACCTTCTGGATCACGGGCTTGAGCACCTCATCACGTTGTTCTCGGTGAGATCGTGTTTTATCCACCCATTCGTAGTACGTGGACGGGGCGGTCTTCACCCCGTCCCAGTAAGCACCTGGCAGATCGACTCGACACCCCACCGCAATCCATTATTCTCGCGGTGACCGGCATGGTCCTTGATGTATTTCACGATCAGTGTTGTGGCGGTCGAGTTCGACCGCGAAAAAAGCTGAAGCACTCCGAAGGATCGCGTTCGCCCGTTTCAGCTCAGCGTTCTCACGCCGTAACCGTTTCAGCTCGGCCGATTCCGTGCTCGTTGTTCCAGTTCTAGTACCAACATCGATCTCGGCTTGCCGGACCCATTTACGCACCGTTTCCGGCACACCCACACCCAAAAGCTGGGCAACTTTTTGCATCGCCGCCCACTCCGAAGATGCACCCTCCATCTCCGCCACCATGCGCACCGTACGATCCTTCAACTCCTGCGGATACCGTGTCGTAGTTTTCCCTGCCATGTCCTGATCCTCTCAAACAAGAAAGTCTCCGGACACACCGGGGCGATTCAGTCCAGCCACAAAAGATCCGGTCAACAGAAAAAGCTAGGCGTCTACGGTCAACCGTTGACTGATCACAGTAGAAACACCGTCGCCGCGCATAGTGACGCCGTAAAGTGCGTCTGCAACTTCCATCGTGCGTTTCTGGTGCGTAATCACAATGAGCTGGCTGGATGCGCGCAGTTCTTCAAAGATCGTAATCAACCGGCCCAGATTGGTGTCATCCAAGGCAGCTTCCACCTCGTCCATGACGTAGAACGGTGACGGCCGTGCTTTGAAGATCGCTACGAGCAGTGCGACGGCGGTCAGTGAACGCTCACCGCCGGAAAGCAAGGAAAGGCGTTTGATCTTCTTGCCAGCCGGTCTCGCCTCAACTTCGATGCCGGTGGTCAACATATCTTCCGGATTGGTCAACACCAATCGACCTTCACCGCCAGGAAACAACCGGCCAAAGACCCGCTCAAATTGGGCCGCAGTATCAGCAAATGCCGCAGTAAACACTTGCTCAACCCGCTCATCGACTTCACGGATGATGTCTAACAGGTCCTTACGACTGGCTTTGAGATCCTCCAGCTGACTGGCCAAGAATTGATGCCGCTCTTCCAACGCCGCAAACTCCTCCAGTGCCAACGGATTCACCTTGCCCAAAGCACTAAGGTCTCGCTCAGCACGCTTGAGCCGCTTTTCTTGTTCCTCCCGCACAAAAGGAATGCCTTCGCGGATAGCTTGGCCGTCGTCGTCCACCTGCACTCGGAGCGCTGCCCACTTATCAGTGATTTCGCCTGGACCATGCGGAACCAAAGTGTCTGGCCCGTATTCAGTAATCAAATGCTCTGCCGTCAGTCCAAGCTCTTCAATAGCCCGATTCTCCAAAGCTTCAATGCGCAGGCGTTGTTGCGTCCGTGCCAGTTCGTCCTGATGCACTGAATCAGTCAGCTCCGCTAATTCGGTACTGTGCACCTCGTTACGAGCTCTGATTGATGCCAGCTCAGCATCCCGAACGGCGCGCAGCTCTTCGGCGGCGTCTCGCTCACGTGCGGCCAAATCGACCGAGACATCTGCATATTGCAAGACCAAACTAACGCCCTGCGCCACCGCCGCAGCCTTGCGCGCCTGAAATTGGCGAACCTTTGCCCGCGCCGCAGCTTGTTTCCGAGCCTGCCGCTCCGTCGCGGCAGCTCGCTCTAATGAAGCCGCTCGATTCGAAATGCTGGTGAGTTGCTCCTCACCACTGCGCAGGGCTAGTCGAGTTTCCATTTCGGTCGCCCGTGCAGCCACCGCGGCGGCGGCAAGTTCATCGCGTAATTCGGTGGAGGGCTCTTCGTCTAACGGCGCTTCCTGGGCAGCGTGCAGTCGCTCAGATATCTCACCGAGCGCGCCCTGTTCACGCTCAATACTGGCTTGTGCGGTCTCAATCGCTAGCGCGATGCGGTCGCTCTCCCCCACAGCGGAACGCAAAGTAGTCCCCAAATGTCCCAGGCGCTCGGCCACTGAAGCCATCCGAGCATCAGATTCGTGCAGCTTTTCCAATGCGGCATCGACCGCGACCTGCGCTTCCAGGCGCCGCGAGTTTGCACCGGAAAGTTCAAAAGTGCTGCGTTCCAGTTCCGCACTCAGCACAGTGATCCGCTGTGCGGCCTCCTCGACGGCGGCCAAAAGTTCCAATTGCGACGGCGCAGAAGCAGAGCCGCCGCGCGCACTAAAGGCAGTAAAAACCTCCCCCGCTTCGGTTACCGCGGTCAGGCTGGCATTTTTCTCAATGACTTCACGCGCCTGGCGCATATCGGGAACTACCACCACGTGCGCAAGGGCGTTGCCAATTGCTGCCGAAATTTGCGGCTCGGCCTTCACCAAATCCAAAGCAGCTTTGGCGCCTTCGACTTCTGCCGCTGCTGCTCTGGCCTCTTTCGCTCTGGCCGCTGCCACCAATTTCGGATCAGTGGAGGACTTTCCAGCGAGCAATAATTCTAGCCGACCGGCGTCGTCCGTTTTGGCCCATTGCAACGAATCCACCGCAACAGCAAGATCAGACACTGCTACGGCTTCGGCAAGTGCGCCTAACGCTGAGGCAATCGCGTTTTCGCTGCCTGGCGAAACGTCAAGTAGCGCCGAGACCGTACCAAGTACGCCTTTGCGGGCGGAGGCTAGAAGTTGCGCAGAACCATCTTTGCGCTCCAGCCCCACCTGCAACGCATCTCGGCGAGCAGTCAAGGATTCCCGTTCACGCTCAGCCTTTTGCCGGCGATCACTGAGCTGCGCAATGCTTTCAGTCAAAGCGTCCAACGCCTCGCTAGCGTCCTCGTAATCAGAATCGAGTGACTCTTCGCCTTCTTCAACGCCGGCAATCTGCGACTCTAATGCCGTGAATTCTTGCTGCGCAGACTGTCTACGCTGCTCCCCTGAAGTTTGGCTCGCACGTAACCTGCCCAGCTCAGCTTCAGCCGCCTCAACCCGCGATCGGGCGGCACCAACTTGACCCGCCAACCGGGCCAAACCTTCACGGCGGTCTGCCGTTGCGCGCAAGATCGCGGTAAGTCGCTGCTCTTCGGCTTTTGCGGCCTCTTCGGCTTGACCTCGACTGGAAATTGCCACCTCCAGCGCGCTACGCCGATCGGCCAATCCGCGCTCCAGCTCCGCTTGTTCCGCCCGGACCGAGGCAGCTTGCTGTTCTAAGCGTTCTGGATCGCGACCGGTATCGGCGATTGCGTCGGTGCTACCCAGCAGGCGACGCCGCTCCGAGGCAAGATTTCCTAGCGAACGCAGCCGTTCGCGATGTGCAGAAAGTTGATACCAGGTGTCTCTTGCCGCGTTCAGAAGCGGGGTTGCCTGGGCAGCCAACTGTTCCAGCTCCGCTTGGCGCAGCCGCCCAATTTCAAGCGCCGCCTCCACCTCAGCGCGCCGAGCTTTCAAAGCAGTCTCATCGGCAACTTCTTGTTCCAACGAACCTCGAAGCTCAACCAAATCATCAGCCAACAATCGGGCCCGGGCATCCCGAACCTCAAATTGCACGCTTTGTGCCCGTCGCGCTACCTCAGCTTGTTTACCCAGCGGCGTTAGTTGGCGCCGGATCTCGCTGGTCAAGTCACCAAGCCGGGTCAGATTCGCTTGCATCGCTTCAAGCTTGCGTAAAGTCTTCTCTTTGCGACGGCGATGTTTCAGAATTCCAGCCGCTTCTTCGATGAAGCCGCGCCGATCTTCCGGCGTCGCATGCAGTACTTTATCCAGCTGGCCCTGACCGACAATAACGTGCATCTCCCGGCCCAGTCCGGAATCCGAAAGCAACTCTTGAATATCCAGCAGTCGAGCACTCTCACCGTTGATTGCATATTCGCTGCCGCCGGTGCGAAAGAGCGTGCGTGAGATGGTGACTTCGCTGTAGTCAATGGGCAAAACGCCGTCGGCATTATCAATGGTCAGCGAGACCTGCGCCCTGCCCAGCGGCGGACGCCCCGAGGTACCCGCAAAGATGACATCTTCCATTTTGCCACCGCGCAGAGTTTTCGCGCCCTGTTCACCCATCACCCAAGCTAGCGCGTCAACAACGTTCGACTTACCTGAACCATTAGGCCCGACGACGGCGGTCACCCCGGGTTCAAAGTCGAACGTCGTCGCTGAAGCAAACGACTTGAAGCCCCGGAGCGTGAGGCTTTTCAGGTGCACAGGGCGGCTCTTTCTGGAGGGGTCGGTACCGACCGGGGGTATTACCTTGAGCCAAATCTACGCGCTCAGCGGCAGAATCTGCGGGATTTCACGGTTTGGGCTGGCACACCGGGCACAGATAAGAGGAGCGATTCATGAACGGTGCACGCCGGATCAAAGTCAAAAGACCATTATCTTGGCAGCGATAGCAGGGCTTATTCTCCCGGCCATAGACATTCAATGACCGTTCGAAGTAACCGGAAGCGCCATTGACGTTCACATAGAGCGAGTCAAAAGTTGTACCGCCCACGGCCAACGAAGCTTCCATGACCTTGCGTACATTGCGGATTAGCTCGTCAAGCTGCGTGAAGCTCAGCTGCCCAGCTGGCGTGGCATAGTGCAAAGAGCTTGCCCAGAGCGATTCATCCGCGTAGATATTTCCAACCCCGGAAATCCGGGCCTGATCGAGCAGCACCCGCTTGATGCCGATCTTGCTACCCTTGAGCAGATTTGCAAAGTCCGAAAGTGAAAAATTCGGGTCAAGCGGATCCTTCGCAATATGCGCAGCCTCCGCGGCGATCCAGGGCTGGTCATCACCTAAGCCGCCCGGCAACCCGTCAGCCGTCGGCACTAGTTCGGAGACAAACATGCCACCGAAGATCCGCTGATCCACAAAACGCAGTTCTTTAGCCAGATCGTCATCAGGGCCAAAATCTATCCGCACCTTGAGATGTTTTTCATCGGCATGCTCTGGGTCTTGCATGAGCATTTGCCCGCTCATGCCCAGATGGGTCACCAGCGCAGTCCCAGTAGCGTGCCCGTCTGCCGGATAAAAGAGCGACAGCCACAGGAACTTCCCGCGTCGGGAAACCGAACCGATGCGATTTCCAGCCAATTGGGCACGGAAGTCCTCGACCCCTAGCAGATGGCGGCGAATCGAGCGCGGATCGAGAACTTGAACGTTCTCGATAGTGCGGCCAACAACCAATTTCTGCAGCCCGCGACGAACAACCTCAACCTCGGGCAGTTCAGGCATCTGCGGATTTACGTTGCGGGGCCGCGTTTTTCGCAGAGTTTTGCGCGGTGCCTTGCGCTGAGTTCTGGGCGGTACCTTGTACCGGAGGACGGATTTCCCGCCAGCTATTGGCGGCAGCATCCTGTTCGGCTTCTTTTTTAGAGTGACCGCGTCCGCTTTGGTACGACGTGCCACCGATCCAAAGCAACGCCTGGTAGGTGCGCGCGTGGTCGGGGCCTTGCCCGGTAACCTCGTAACGCACCGGGCCTAGCTGCCTATTAGCAGCATGTTCTTGGATATTGGTTTTCCAGTCGGTTGCCGCACCAAAATTTCCGGCGTCGGCTAATAGCGGACCGACCAATCGCATCACCATTTGCCGTGCGGTCTCAATATCGTTGCAGATATACGCCGCACCAAAAAGCGCTTCCATGGTATCTGCCAAAATGGAGGCCTTGTTCTTGCCGTCCGTCAGCAACTCACCTTGGCCAAGCAAGATAAATTCGCCCACGCCTAATTCACGCGCGACTCCGGCCAACGCCCGGGTACTCACGACGGCGGATCGACGCTTGGCCAACTCCCCCTCGGCAAGGCCCGGATTATCCCGGTAAAGGGCATCGGTGACTGAAAGCCCCAAAACGGAGTCGCCAAGAAACTCCAGGCGCTCGTTGGTGGGAATGCCGCCGTTTTCATAAGCGAAGGACCGATGAGTCAGGGCAAGACGAAGCGTCCCGGCATCGATATCGACACCGAGACGCTTCAAAAGCTCTGCGCTATTAGGCACCATCTGACCCTTGCCTTGCAACGCTATATGGCAACATGTCTTTCGCGGACGCACTCATCTGAGGCGTGCCAGCTTAGACGTCTGCTACCTTGCGGCCCTTGTATTCCAGGAACAGCGCGGTGCCGGCGGAGTCAGTGACAACCTTGGCCTGGTGCGGCAAGGAGTAGGTGACCCGACCGTTTTCGACGGTCTTGGCCAAGTGGGGAGCAGTTGCTTTCCACTTGGCCCGGCGGGCACGGGTATTAGAACGGGACATCTTCCGCTTGGGAACAGCCACGGCTAACTCTTTTCTCTCTTCGCAACGCCCGGCAGAGCCAAACGCTGCAGTCTGTCGTTCTTAGGTCTCTTGCTGATCTTGGTCTTGTGTCAGTCCGCTCAATGCGGCCCAACGCGGGTCCAAAACCTCGTGGTGGTGGCCAGGCTCATCCAAAAGCCGCACTCCACATTCGGAGCACAAACCTTCGCAATTTTCCTGGCATACCGGCTGGAACGGCAATGCAGTTACTATCGCGTCCCGCAGCACCGGTTCGAGATCGAGATGATCGTGCTCGATAAGGCGCTGTTCGTCGTCGTCCTCAACGTCATCTTTGGAGCCCCGTTCCACAACGGGCTCTTCAAAAAAGAACATCTCTTGGATCTCCACATCGAGGCCGTACGCAAGGGGATCCAGGCATCGGCTGCATTCGCCCACAAGCTGGACGCGGGCAGTTCCCGATACAAAGATTCCTTCGTGTACGGCCTCCAAGCTCAAATCCAGATCGATATCCGATCCGTCCTGAACCCCGATCATCGGCGTGCCAAGTTGCCCCGGCGACGCCACTACATTTTGCCAAGAGTGCATACTGCCTGGGTTGCGACCAAAATCCTTGATCGCAATAAGCAATGGTGAACCCGGATGAGTCCGGTGGTTCGTGTTAATGACAACTCCTGGTGAAAACATATGACCGACGTACCATCTTAGCCTGAAACACCGCTCCGCCTCAAACTGCGCCACGCCAACTCTTTTAGTTAGTTTCTTTACCTTCGTGGAATCGGCGCAAAACCGCGCGCGGCACGTAGTCTGAGACGTCGCCGCCAAGGCCCTCAACTTCTTTGATCATTGTCGAGGAAAGATGAAGATAACGCGCCTCAGCCGGCAAGAAAACCGTCTCTACGCCAGTGAGCTGCCGGTTCATCGTCGCCATTGGAACTTCATAGTCGAAGTCTGACGAGGAACGAATTCCTTTGACAATCGCACTCGCCCCCCGTTGCCGACAATATTCAGCTAGTAATCCAGCGCCCATTGGTTCAATCACAATTCCACGCAGCGAGGCAAGCGTCTCGCTCGCCATTTCCAGGCGTTCCTCAAGGCTAAAGCGGTACTTTTTGGCGTAATTGGTTGACACCGCAACGATCACTTCATCAAAAAGCCCCGCGGCGCGCGCGATCACCTCTAAGTGTCCATTGTGAATCGGGTCCAATGATCCTGGGCATACCGCTCGGCGCATAGGCCAAACTTATCGCATTTGCTCCGCCATTTCGCGTCGAAGACTCAGCATGAATACGAGCGTGTCTTAGGGTGGTCCTATGACTTCTCCCTGGCAGCGCGCCGCCCAAGGCGCCAATTTGCTCGCCGATTACGGCAGCCTTGGCGTCACGATATTCGAGGAGATCAACTCACTCGCCGTTCGCACTGGAGCCTTGAATTTAGGCCAGGGATTCCCCGATCAAGACGGTCCCACAGAAATTAAGGAATTGGCCAGATCCGCGATCGAACTTGGCGCTAATCAATACGCGCCGGGCAAAGGCATCTTGGATCTTCGAAACGCAATTGCCGAACACCAGCAGCGCTTTTACGGACTAACCCTTGACTCCGAAAGCGAAGTACTCGTCACTACCGGTGCAACCGAAGCGATTGCTGCGAGCTTACTAGCTCTGGTCAGCCCGGGCGACGAGGTGCTGACGCTGGAACCGTTCTATGACTCCTATGGGGCGATGATTGCCTTGGCAGGCGGCAAGCATGTGACGGTGCCGCTGATCGCACCAGACTTCGAACTGGATGAGCAAGCGCTACGAACCGCATTTTCAGACCTGACCAAGATCGTACTGCTTAATTCACCGCATAACCCTTCAGGAGCAGTGCTGCCACGGGCGGCCCTCGAACTGATTGTAGAGCTGGCTCATAAATTTGATGCCATCATCATTGCCGATGAAGTGTACGAACATCTCACTTACGACGTAGCGCATATTCCCATCTCCACCCTGCCGGGTGCGGCTGAGCGCACCATCACCATTTCCTCCGGCGGTAAAACTTTTTCCTTCACTGGCTGGAAAATCGGCTGGGCTACCGGACCGGCTCAGCTGATCGCTGCGGTCCGTACGGTCAAGCAGTTTTTGAGCTATTCCTCTGGTACGCCATTCCAAGCCGCCATTGCTTGGGGTCTGCGTCAGCCCCAGAGCTACTTTACTGAGCTAGCAGCCGATCTAGCGGCCAAACGCGATCTGCTCGCCGCCGGGCTGCAGGCGGCTGGTCTTACCGTGCACTTGCCAAACGGCGGTTACTTCATCAACGCAGATGTGGCGCCGTTAGGCTTCACGGACGCCGTGGCGCTATCCCGTGAGCTTCCGGAGTTGATCGGAGTCGCTGCCATTCAGGTTGCGGTGTTCTGCCATCCTGACGGTGCCGAACGAAATAAGTCGTTGCTTCGATTCGCCTTTTGCAAACAACTCAGTGTGCTCGAAGCAGCCTCGGCGCGTCTGCTAACCCTCAAGGACAAGCTCTGAGTCCGCAACCAGATTCAGGATTCAACGGAGCGCCAGTAGCCAATCCACAACGGATGCTTAGCGGATTGGGTGCACATGCTGAGATTGTTGCAGACGATTTAGTCCCCGGTGCCTTTATTCTTGAGATCGCTGGCACAGCACAATCACATGTCAACCTCAGCGAGCCGGCTGAAGTTTTCTATGAGTACTTGCGCCGGATGGCCAACGTTCTCGATCTCTGCGCACCGGCCGATGAACCGAGCAAGGTATTACATCTTGGCGCTGGCGCACTGACCTTGGCTAGGTATCTAAGCGTGCGCAGACCCGGTTCTGAACAGATCGCCGTCGAGCTGGAGCGCGAGTTACTTGACTTCGTTCTGGAGCATTTGCCACTCCCCCAGAACACGGTGCTGAAAACGCTCATTGGCGATGCTCGGTGGGTATTGCCAGAGTTGGCGGAACTCGGGCCATTCACCGCAATTGTGCTGGACATTTTTTCGGGCCCACAGGCGCCTGAACATATTGCTAGCGCAGAATTCTACGCCGCGGCTGCGGCTCAGCTGGCGCCGAACGGCGTACTTCTAGTCAACGTTGGCGATGAGCCTGGGCTCAGCTTAGTCCGCAGCCAGACAGCCGCTTTACGCTCGATACTTCCCGAGACCGCGCTTTATGCCGAGTCGGGCATGTTCAGCGGTAGATATCCGGGCAATATGATTTTGATTGGCTATCGCGGCGAACAATGGCCAGAAGATTGGACCAGGCAGCTTTTGGCCGCTGGACCGCACCCGTGCGAGCTGCGCAGCGGCGTTGAGCTCGACGAATTTAGTCGCTGACTAAATGATCTTGCTCGCTAGGCTCAGCAAACCACAGCCGAGTTTCGCCATAGCTGCGCTCGGAGAAAAGTTCCATGGTTGCTGGCCAGAGTGGTTCCGGACTACGGGTAGCGCGTTCCACCACGACGACGGCGCCTTCAGAAAGTGCCGAGCCCAAAGCAAGCAACACTTCCGCCAGTTCGTCTTCGGTGAGCGGGTACGGCGGGTCTAAAAATACTAGATCCCAAGGCCCTTTGGCGCGTTGCAGGAATTGCTCTACCTTGGCCCGGTTGACCCGTACGGTGCCCGCAGCGGTGACTGAGTTGACTAGATCGGCATTTCGTTGGCAAACCGCAGCGGCGCGAGCATCAAGTTCTACCAAATCCACCTTGGCTGCCCCTCGACTCGCAGACTCAAGACCGAGCGCGCCGGAGCCCGCGTAGAGATCTAAAACTTTCGACTCTTTAAGTACTCCCATGGCTTCCAAGCGAGAGAAAAGTGCCTCTTTGACCCGATCTGTGGTGGGTCGGGTACCGGTCCCCGGGACCGATACCAAAGTCTGGCCACCGGCCGCCCCGGCAATGATCCGGCTCACTGGCCAAATACCAATCTGCGGGATGATTTAGCCACGTTCAAGGAACGCCTCTCTTTCCGGGTTGAGTGACGCTTCAATGGCGGCTTCAAGAGCACTGTGTTTACTCAACTCGGGGTCATCAGCAATGATCTTATTGGCGTCACTACGTGCCAGCTCGATCACTGACTCATGCTCCAAGACTCGCAAAAGTCGCAAAGTTGACCGACCGCCGGATTGGCTGGCACCCAGGATGTCGCCCTCACGACGCAACTTGAGGTCCTCTTGCGAAAGCGCAAAGCCATCTGTCGTCGCAGCAACTGCGTCAAGCCGACGTCTGCTCGGATGCTCCGGTGCCAGCTCCGTCACTAAGAGCGCCGTCCCGGGCAAGCCGCCACGTCCAACTCGCCCACGGAGCTGATGCAACTGTGAAATGCCAAAGCGATCCGCGTCCAAAATAATCATCAACGTCGCGTTATGCACATCAACGCCAACTTCGACTACCGTGGTGGAAACCAAAACCTGAACGCCACCGGCAGCAAAATCGGCCATAACCTGACTCTTTTGTGTTGGATCGAGGCGACCGTGCAAAGCTTCGATCCGGCATCCGGCGAGGGAGGGCTCTGATCGAAGCTCCTCGACAACTTCGAGAACCGAAGCCATTGCTTTAGCGTCGTCCTCCGACGGGAGCCGATCAGGCTCATCGCCGCTCGGCGGTTCTGCCCCCTCGGCTTCACCAATTCGAGGGCAGACCACGTACACCTGGTGGCCCGCATCAATTTCCTCCCGGCTGCGTTGCCATAGACGGCTGAACCAGGCCGGATTCTCCGCAAGTCCAACCACGAATGTGGAGATTGGCGCTCGGCCTGCAGGCAATTCGCGCAGTACGGAGGTTTCCAAATCACCGAATACCGTCATTGCGACAGTTCGAGGAATCGGCGTCGCCGTCATCACCAAAAGGTGCGGTGGATGGATCGCTTTGAGTCGTAACGCATCCCGCTGTTCAACGCCAAAGCGATGCTGTTCATCAACCACAATCAAACCCAAATCAAAAAACTGCACTTGATCTGAAAGTAATGCGTGCGTGCCAATAACTATCCCGGCCTGACCAGAGGCCGCGTCCAAGAGCGCCTTTTTCTTCACCGCCGCTGGCATGGTTCCGGTCAGCAGCGCCGCTTGAGTTCCACCATCGAATCCGCCCAGCATGCCGCCTTCTGCGAGCGGGCCGAGCGTGGCCCTAATCGACTGAAAATGCTGAGCCGCCAGAACTTCGGTGGGTGCCAGCAGCGCCGCTTGGCCGCCAGAATCGATGACTTGGAGCATTGCGCGCAAAGCCACCAAGGTCTTACCCGAACCGACTTCACCTTGCAATAACCGATGCATTGGGCTGTTTCCAGCCAACTCCGCCGAAAGTTCTTCGCCAATCTCGCGTTGACCATTTGTCAAAGTAAAAGGTAGGGAGGCGTCGAAGGAGGCTAACAATCCAGTGCTCGAGCCCGGACGAGATTGTGTCTGCTGCGCAGCAGACTGTGCTCGTCTGCGCGCTAAGGCAGTCTGTAAGACCAGCGCTTCTTGATATCTGAACCGGTCCCTAGCAAGTTTCCATTGAGTTGGCTCAGTTGGCCGGTGAATCATCCGATAAGCCTCAGGCAACGGCAGGAATTCTTCACGCTGTGCGGTCTCTTCGGGAACAGGGTCGTCAAAAGATGACAAATCGATCGCGTCCAAAAGCGCCGATATTGCATTAGCAATCTTCCAACTCGGCAATTTTGCTGTGGCCGGATATATCGGGATGGGCTGCCGGGCAAGCTCTTCGTCCGCACCATCTGCGTCGATCAAGACATAATCCGGATTCGTCAGCGTCAGGGCTCGGTTGAAGAAGCCCACCTTGCCGGAAAACATTGCTCTTGCACCGGGAAGCAGCTCGCGCTCAGCGCGCCAACCGTTGAAGAAACTGATTTTGAGCGATCCCGCACCAGTCGAAGTGTCGCCAGTGACTACGACGTCGGTAATGGTGCCCTTTCGTTGCCGCATTCGACGAGAGTTAGTGCTGACTACTCGAGCGATCAGCGTCACTTCTTCGTCAAAGGGCAGACTACTGATTTGAGTCAGCTCCCCCCGGTTCAGGTAGCGCCGTGGAAAGTAGTTGAGTAGATCTCCCACGGTCTGGAGCGAGAGGTTCTTCTCAATCGCGCCCGCGGAAGCCTTTCCTAGCAACCGATCCAGGGGCAGCTGGTCCTCAGCCGTCCGCATGATCGTGGGTTGCTGCACGCAAGTCAGAGACACTGATGTTTTCAGGAACCCCAACTAACTGAATGGCTTCCAGCGCCTTTTCAGATTCAGTGGTGTGAACATGCACGCGCCAACGGTAAGAATCAGGTTCGCCTTCTTGGACCATGGGGCTCATGACGACTGAGTCGCCCAACTCGTCCAACCGCATTCGGAGTGTGGCGGCATCCAGAGGAGAAAGCGTAATAGTACACATCACCTCAACGCCTTCTACCACGGCGATGCTCTGATGAATATGGTTATCATGCACGTCGTAGCCGGCTAGACCGTCAAGCAGATTTTCTTGTAGGTCTTGATGCAGAATCTCTGCCCGCAGACAATCGAGCACTAGGAGTAAGCCCACACCGCCTGCATCAACCACTTGAGCAGCTTGTAGCTCGCTCAGCTGTTCTTCAGTACGGATGACGGCGGCCAACGCGGCCTCCACCGCTGCGTCCAGAGCGAGCGAAAGCGCATGGTTGCTGTCATCGCCGTTCAACGAAGAGTCTGCCATCGCGGCGGCTTCAGCAGCTGACTCAAGGACGGAGAGCATGGTGCCCTGTAACGGATCGCTCAAAGCCGACCAGGACCGGATTTGGGCCCGTCGTAATGCCGAGGCAAGTAGCGGCGCGCTCAGTCGCGTGGCTCCGCGCATTGGCTCGGACATTGCCGCAAGCAGCACTGCCAGCAAAGTTCCAGAATTTCCGAGAGCATTCTCCATCGCTGCCTCAGCGGCCAAGTTGAGAACCTCGCCAAGGTCTGAACCCTCAGAACTTTGAATGGCCTGGTTTGCAGACCGCAGCGTCAAGTAGAGATTGGTTCCAGTATCCCCATCCGCTACCGGAAAAATATTGATCGCGTTCAGCCGGTCACTATGGTTGCCCAAAGTTTCCTCGCACCTACTCAGCCAGCGCCGTAATGCTGAAGCGTTGGCAGCAATCTTAGTCTGCAAAATGATCCCATCCCGCGGCACCGATAGGCTGGCCAGCCACTGTTACGCAGCTTTCCGAGCCCGGCCCGTCTTCCTTCGACAGTACCGAGCCTATCGCAGTGAACCCCTCAGGAAGCTGTGCGTCTGGGCCAAATGTGGATAACAATCCGTGGTCTTCGCCGCCGCTCAGCACCCAATTCAGCGCAGAAACGCCCAGTGCCTCGGCAGCGGGCAACAGCGCTGCGCAAAATTCGTTTAGTGCTTGCGGGTTAAGATCAAGCACCACGTCGCTGGCAGTTGCCAACCGAGCTGCATCTCGGAGCAATCCATCTGAAATATCTAACATCGCGGAGGCGCCAGCCAATGCAGCAACGGGGCCAGCGGCCAGTGGCGGCCGCGGGCAACGGAAGGCGTCGATAAGACCAAGTTGGGCGGCGTCCAAGTCCGAAAATGGTATTTGGCTTTCCAATAATGCCCAGCCAGCCCCGGCACGGCCAAGCACGCCAGCTACCGCCAGCACATCACCACGTTGCGCACCAGAACGCAGTATCGGCTGCCGATTCTGTAAGTCGCCAAGCACGGTAACCGTCACCGAGATCTCCCGCCCCGCAGACAAATCACCGCCAACAATCCCGCATTGGCTCGCGCCAAGCGACTCTATCGCTGCGCTCAACCCGTTGGCGAGTCCCTCCGCCCATGAAACCGGCGTCGACGGCGGCAATGTCAAACTCACCACCATGGCGGTGCCTACCGCGCCCATTGCGTTGATATCACTGAGGTTTTGCGCCGCAGCCTTCCAACCGACGTCGTACCCTGTGGAGGAATAGCCGTTGTTCCATGCCAAGCGGAAGTCTTGGTCTTGAACCTGGGTGTCCACCGAAATCACCGTGCGGCCATCCGGCGAACTGACTAATGCCGCGTCATCTCCAGGGCCCAAAAGTACCGAGGTAGAGCTTCGGAGCAACGGAAAAATGCGCGCCAAGAGTTGGCCTTCACTCAACTGGCTCACATTCAATTCATCCACCTCTCTACGGTAGCGGCAGCTACCGACAATCTGGTCGAGGCGACCCGGCGCGCACCGGAATACCACTACGCTTGAGGTATGCACCACGGTACATCTTCTAAGTTTTTACTCGTCTTTGCCGCTTTGGGCGCGGCTTTGACCTCGTGTACGCCAGCCGTTGATCTGGCACCAGCTCAGGATTCCGCAAACCCTGCTTGCGCTGCGATGATGATTGCCTTGCCAGACAAACTGGCAGACCAGCAATTGCGCGCAACCAGCTCGCAAGGAACCGCAGCCTGGGGCAATCCGTCCAAAGTGGTTTTGCGGTGCGGCGTAAATGCACCGCCGCCAACAAAAGATCCTTGCGTCGGCGTCAACGGCGTTGATTGGGTCAGTATACAAGACCCCGCAAAGCCGGATAATTGGACTTTCACAACTTACGGTCGTGAGCCTGCCACCGCCATCTTGTTCAATCAGAATGACGTCGCTTCCAGCACCGTATTGGCGCAGTTGGCAGCTGCCGCCGCTAAGATCCCGCAGACTCACAAATGTTTGGGTCCCGAAGACGCTCAGTTATTTCCAGCACAGCCCAGCAGCACTCCATAACGCTAATTAGCTCAGTTAACCCTCGGATTTCAGATCTCTAGCCAAAAGCCGCGGGCCGAGTTCGTCAACAGTAAGTTTTCCAGCGAGCACGGCAACGACGGCAGAGGTAATGGGCATGTCCACGCCCAGCTTTCCGGCTAAATCGTAAACTGCGCGACCAGACTTAATGCCCTCCGCGGTTTGTGTCATTGTGGCATTGACTTGATCCAAGCTGAGTCCTTGACCAAGCAACCGCCCGGCAGTGTGATTGCGGCTTAAGGGCGAGGAGCAAGTGGCTACTAGGTCCCCCAGCCCTGCAAGACCAGCCATCGTTTCCGCCTCGCCACCAAGTGCCAAAGCCAATCTGGTTGTCTCGGCCAATCCCCTGGTGATCACGGAGGCTTTAGTGTTGTCGCCCATTTCTTTGCCTTCGCAAATTCCGACGGCGAGCGCTATGACATTTTTTACGATGCCGCCGATTTCGACGCCGACGACGTCTGAATTCGTATAGGGCCGAAAATATGATGCCGTGCAAAGCGAGGCAACCCAGGCGGCTACGTCAACGTCCGTGCAAGCGATAACCGAGGCGGTGGGTTCCTGTCGAGCAATTTCCATCGCCAAATTCGGGCCGGAAACCACCGCGATCCGCTCTGTAGGCACGCCAAGCTCGGCGGCGATGACTTGGCTCATTTGAGCATCAGTGCCCAGCTCGAGCCCTTTCATGAGCGACACCACTACGACGTCGGATGCCAAGGCATCCCGCCAGGCCGGCAGTTGCGCCCGCAACGACTGAGCCGGTACAGCTAGCACGACAAGTGCCGAGCCGTTAAGGACCTTGGTGACATCAGTACTGGCGACTAGGTTGTGCGGAAAATCGATATTCGGTAGGTAAGTCTCGTTGCGATGCGTGGAGTTAATCTCTTCGACTACCGCTGTGCGCCTGCCCCAGAGCCGTATCTCAATACCAGGATTCGCATCGGCAAGTACCTTAGCGAATGTTGTGCCCCAGCTACCAGCGCCTAGAACAGCAATGCTTGTTGGCTCTGGTCTCATACCGATTCCTCCGGCCGCGCATCCTGTTCAAACTTACGTCCAGTTTTGGTTTGGTTGTGCTCGGAGGGATCCCAACGTTCTACCGGCGCTGGCTCGCCCCGCAAGCCGACTAATAATGCGGTGATATCGTCCAGAATTGCTTCAGTGGCCGCATGCAATACGTCTTTGTCCAAGGGCTTGCCATGAAAGGCGCTCAGGTCAACCGGATCGCCAATAATCATGGTAACTCGCTTGCGTGGGAAGGGATGCACCATCTTGGCATAACGAGGGAAGACTTCCTGCGCGCCCCAGTGTGCCACGGGGGTTACCGGCGCCCCGGTCTGCAACGCCAATCGAGCTGCCCCAGTATGCCCTTTCATCGGCCAAAGGTTTGGATCACGGGTCAAGGTGCCCTCTGGATAGATGATGATGGCACCGCCCTCATCAAGTACTTCTTGAGCCACGATGAGCGATCGACCGGCACTCGGACCGCTGCGGTCTACCGGGATTTGCTTCGAACCAGCTAAGATTTTTCCGGCGATTGGCAGTTTGAAAAGCGAGCCTTTGGCTAAGAAGTGCGGTGGGAATCCTTTGTTGTAAAGCATGTGTCCCACTAGCACCGGATCAATTTCCGAATAGTGGTTAGGGCAGACGATGAAACCAGAATTCTGCGGAAGTTTATCGGTCTGCAACCAAGTTTTAGCCAGTAGCAGATTCATCAGCGGGCGCAACGTATTGGCCAGAATCGAGAACATGGTCTTCATCGTTCTGGATTGCGGCTGGGACATTAGCGCTGCCCCAGCGAAACGTCTGCGCCTAGTCCGGTGAGCTTGTCTAGGAAGTGCTCATAGCCACGGTTAATAACATCAATTCCCGTGACTCTCGATGAACCGGTGGCTGCTAGCGCCGCGATCAGATGGCTGAAGCCACCGCGCAGGTCAGGAACGTGGATATCCGCGCCGCGTAATTGTGTGGATCCAGAGATAACGGCCGAGTGTAAGAAATTACGCTGGCCAAAGCGGCACGGTACACTGCCCAAGCATTCGCGGTGAACCTGAATGTTGGCGCCCATCCGAATAAGTGCGTCGGTAAAGCCAAACCGGTTCTCGTAAACCGTCTCGTGCACAATCGAAACGCCTTCGGCCTGGCTCAAGGCCACTACCAGCGGCTGCTGCCAATCGGTCATGAAACCAGGGTGCACGTCGGTTTCTAGGACAAGCGGATTGAGCTTGCCACCTGGGTGATAAAAACGGATGCCGCCGTCTTCAATATCCATGCCGCCGCCAACCTTGCGGAAGGTATTGATAAAGGTCATCATGTCTCGCTGCGAGGCGCCGTCGACATAAATATCGCCCTTAGTCACCAGCGCAGCTGAAGCCCAAGAAGCCGCTTCATTTCGGTCGGTCAGCGCGCGATGATCAAACCCGCCTAGATTCTTGACGCCTTCAACCCGAATGGTTCGATCGGCTTGGACGCTGATCAGCGCGCCCATTTTTTGCAGCACCGCGATCAGGTCAATAATCTCTGGCTCGGTGGCCGCCCCGATCAGTTCGGTGATGCCCTCAGCTCTCGTTGCAGAGAGTAAGACTTGTTCGGTGGCACCAACAGAGGGGTAGGGCAGCGAGATTTTCGCTCCGTGTAACCCCTTTGGCGCGGTGATTTTGATGCCGGTATCTAGCTTTTCCACCACAGCACCGAATTGGCGCAACACATTCAGGTGGTAATCAATGGGGCGATCGCCAATTTTGCAGCCTCCCAGATCTGGGATGAAGGCTTCACCGATCGAGTGAATTAGTGGCCCACAAAGCAGAATCGGAATGCGAGAATCACCGGCATGCGTTTCAATCAGCGAGGTGGCGGCAGTGGTTGCGGCAGTTGTTGCGGCAGCCGGGTCCAGGGTTAAATCACCTGTTACTGGGTCCTTGATAACGCTGACGCCGTGGATCTGCAAAAGTGAGGTAACCACTTCCACGTCTTTGATTTCTGGCACATTTCGCAGAATCGAAGGGGCCCCGCCCAAAAGTGCGGCGACCATCGCTTTGGGCACAAGGTTCTTCGCCCCGCGCACCTTCACTCGGCCGGACAATGGCACTCCGCCGTTTACCGTCAAGACGCTATTCATTACACCTGCTCAATCGTTCATGGGACTGCCCTCAGTCAACCCGCAACCTTTGGACAAGCATAGTTTCTCTGCCCGGCAGACTGAAATATCCAGCGGATGTAGTGATTCGAGCCCTGTTTGACTGGCCTAGAGCGAATTTTCCACTCGTGTGGGCAGCGTGCGCGGTTTGTAGCTTGGCCGGGTTGCTTCGAAGGCAGAAATATCCTCTTCGTGCTGCAAGGTGAGCGAAATATCATCAAGGCCCTCAAGTAGCCGCCAGCGAATGTAGTCGTCCACTTCAAATCGCGCCACAATGCTGCCGCAAGTGACCAGTTTGCTTTCGAGATCTACCGTAACTTCAGTTCCCGGCGCATTCTCTAACTCTTTCCAAATGAGTTCGACGTCGGCTTGATCCAGTTGCGCAGTCAGCAAGCCTTGCTTTCCCGAGTTGCCCCGAAAAATATCGCCAAATCGAGAGGCAAGGACCGCTTTGAATCCGTAATCTTTAAGCGCCCAAACCGCGTGTTCCCGTGAGGAGCCGGTGCCAAAGTCAGGTCCGGCGACCAAAACACTGCCCCGGTTAAAAGGCTCCTGGTTGAGAATGAAACCTTCTTTTTTCGCCAAGAAGCAAAGAGCGCATCATCGAATCCTGTTTTGGAGATTCGCTTAAGGTAAACCGCCGGAATGATCTGATCAGTATCCACATCGGACTGCCGTAAGGGAACGCCAATACCGGTGTGCTTGCTAAATTTTTCCACGTTATCTCTGCCTTTCAGGCCGCGTGTGCATCGGCCGGGGCGCTAGCATGCGCCGTCGCACGCACTGGCTCTAAGTCCGACGGCGAGCTCAGCTTGCCGCGCACCGCGGTAGCCGCCGCGACCACTGGTGACACTAAGTGCGTGCGGCCACCTTTGCCCTGCCGTCCTTCGAAGTTGCGGTTTGAGGTGGAGGCGCATCGCTCGCCGACTTGAAGCTGATCCGGATTCATACCAAGACACATTGAGCAGCCAGCAAAACGCCACTCGGCACCGAAATCTTTGAACACTTGGTCTAGGCCTTCGGCTTCAGCTTCCAAGCGAACTCGAGCTGAACCAGGAACTACCAGCATCCTGATTTCTGGATCTTTTTCCCGGCCCCGAATAACGTCCGCAGCCGCACGTAAATCTTCGATTCGCGAGTTGGTGCAAGAGCCCAGAAACACGGTATCTACCCGAATTTTTTTCATCGGCGTACCGGCTTCAAGGCCCATGTAGGTCAAGGCCCGTTCGCAGGCAGCTTTGGCATTCTCATCGGCAAAGTCCCCCGGCGAGGGCACCGCATCATTCAAAGACACGCCTTGCCCTGGGTTGGTCCTCCAGGTTACAAAGGGTTCTAAGGTGTTCGCCTCCAGATTCACTTCCGCATCGAAGACGGCGTCATCTTCGGTGGGCAGCGACTTCCAGTAGTCAACCGCTGCGTCCCAGTCTGCTCCTTGTGGCGTGTGCGGGCGATCCTGGAGGAAATCGAAAGTGGTTTGGTCCGGCGCGATCATGCCGGCGCGGGCGCCCGCTTCAATAGACATATTGCAAATGGTCATCCGAGCGTCCATGGACAGTGCGCGGATTGCCGAGCCACGGTACTCCAGCACATAGCCTTGGCCACCACCGGTGCCAATTTTCGCGATCACCGCCAAAATGATGTCTTTCGAGCTAACGCCAGGTCGCAGGACGCCTTCTACATTGATGGCCATGGTCTTGAACGGTTTTAACGGCAAGGTCTGCGTGGCCATAACGTGCTCCACCTCGGAGGTACCAATACCAAAAGCAAGCGCGCCAACGGCACCGTGTGTCGAAGTATGCGAATCACCACAAACCACGGTCATACCGGGCTGAGTCAGCCCAAGTTGTGGGCCGACGATGTGCACAATGCCCTGTTCAGCATCGCCGAGCGAGTGCAGGCGGACGCCGAATTCTGCGCAGTTCTTGCGTAACGTTTCGATTTGGATTCGACTGGTTGGATCAGCGATCGGTTTGTCGATGTCCAGGGTTGGCGTGTTGTGGTCTTCGGTCGCAATCGTGAGATCGACACGGCGTAGTGGCCGGCCAGCGAGTCGGAGACCTTCAAAAGCCTGCGGAGATGTCACTTCATGCACGAGGTGAAGATCGATGAAAAGCAAGTCTGGCTCGTTGCCTTGCCCCTTGCGAACAATATGGTCCGCCCAGACCTTGCCGGCCAAAGTTTTTGGTTTCGTTGTGCTGGTCGTCTGCTGTGTCGTCATGACCGTCTCCCATCGTGTCTATTCTACTGTGACAGCGCAGGTTAAGCGACGCCAGCAGTTGAACGTGCATCTCATATTCTGAGACGCTAGTATCAACCTATGGACAAGGAAATTGGCGAACACGGTTCAAGTGGCGTTGGTGTTATCGATAAGGCAGCCCAGGTACTCGACGCGCTTGAGGCTGGGCCAACGACACTCGCGCAATTGGTGGCCGCAACCGGGTTAGCACGTCCAACAGTGCACCGGCTGGCGCAAGCATTAGCGCACCACCGATTAGTTAGCCGGGACATTCATGGCCGCTTTGTACTTGGCGGCAGGTTAGTTGAACTAGCCTCGGCGGCTGGCGAAGATCGCCTCATTGCCGCAGCCGGGCCAGTACTCATTGGTCTCCGTGACGCCACCGGCGAGTCAGCCCAGATTTTCCGCCGCCAGGGCGAATGGCGTGTTTGCGTGGCATCAGCGGAACGGCCCATCGGTTTGCGCGATACCATCCCTGTGGGCACCAAGTTGTCCATGAAGGCCGGTTCCGCCGCGCAAGTCCTCTTGGCCTGGGAAGATCACGAGCGACTTTTCGACGGCCTGCAAAATGCGCGCTTCACCCCTACCGTGCTGGCCGGCGTCCGACGTCGTGGCTGGGCGCAGTCTCTCGGCGAACGCGAGATGGGTGTTGCTTCGGTTTCGGCACCGATTCGCGGGCCCTCCGGTCGGATCATTGCGGCAGTATCGATCTCTGGACCCATTGAACGATTGACTCGGCAGCCTGGCCGAATGCATGCTGAAGTAGTTTGTAATGCTGCACGTGTTTTGACGGAAGCACTAAAAAACGGCGAGGGTTAGCAGATGTCATTCTTCGAAGCTATTGCCAGCGGGTTTCGCAAATATGCCGAGTTCAGCGGGCGGGCAACTCGTCCCGAGTTTTGGTGGTTCATCCTCTTTTATTGCCCTAGGCGCTGGAATTCTCTCGTCGCTGAGTATTGCCTCCGGAGATGGCACACTGTTCCGCGGCTCGGCTTTGGAAACTGTATGGTCGTTGGCCACGTTGCTGCCGACGCTGGGCGTGTTGGTACGTCGCTTGCGAGACACCGGCAGAACCTGGCCACACGTCTTTTGGCTTTTAGTACCAATTGGCGGTTTAGTGGTGCTAGCAATTTTCTTGTCAGAACCCGGCACGCCCGCCGAACCAAGTCAAACGGGCGAGTCCGGTCAATCGGCAGGAGCCGCTTAGCTCCGCAGCACCTTGTAGCTCAGGTGCGTAACCAAAGAGTTTCCGTCAACCAAAATCGGCTCAAACTCAACTCCAGCTAGGCCGTCGAGTAGGCGCTCCCCCTGGCCAAGAATTGCTGGAGTGAGGTGTAACCTGAGCTCATCAATGAGGCCAGCGGCGAGGTACTGCCGAATGGTTGCCGCACCCCCAGCGATAGCGATGCTGCCATCACCAGCTGCTTCTTTGGCCTGGTCAAAGGCGCTTTTAAGGCCGTCTGTGACGAAGTAGAAGGTAGTCCCACTCATTTCCAGCGGTTCGCGCTCATCATGCGTGAGCACAAAAACTGGTGCGTGGTACAGCGGCTCGTCACCCCACCAACCGTGCCACTCTGGCGCAGAGTCCCAACCATCACCGACCGGGCCAAACATATTCCGCCCCATGATGTACGCGCTGTGTTGGCTCATTTTATCCAGCGCAGCTGCGTTCTTCTCAGGTTCTTCAAACATCCAACGGTGCAACCTGCCATCAACACCTTCACCCATCGGATTTTCTAAGGTTTGGTTCGGCCCAGCAGTTAAGCCATCGAGTGAGATAGCCATGTCAGCAGTACCGAGTCCCATTTCAGCCTCCGGGTTGATTGAATCCTTCTCAGTGCAGCTTAGCTACAGATAGGCTCTGGGCATGGAAAATTTCGCGGTCTTTCTCCGTGGCGTCAACGTTGGTGGCGTGACGATCAAATCTGCTGATTTGAAGGCGTGCTTAGCGGCACTTCCGGTAAGCGGGGTCAAGAAGCTTTTGGCCAGCGGGAATGTGGTCTTGCAAGCCTCGCTAACTGCCGGCGAGTTGAAGTATGCGGTTGAGACTGCGCTGCGTGAACGGTTCGGTTATGAGGCCTGGGTTGTGGTGCTTACTGGGAGCAGGATTGGCGAATTGATCCCGGCTTGCCCTTACCCTGCGGATTCCGCGGAGCTTCATACCTACCTGACTCTTTTTACCGACCATGCCGCTGCGGAGCGTCTCAGTAGCGAGCTTGCTGAGTTAGAGAATATTGAGTGGAAGTCATTAGGGCCAGAGGCGACGGCTTGGACGGTGGAAGTTGGCAGCACGTTAGATTCGCCGATTAGTAAGTTAACTGCCAAAGCTGTTTACAAGGCGTCGACGACTACCCGGAATCTGCGCACCATGATTAAGGTTCGGGATGCATTAGCCGGTTAAATAAATGTGCTCCTGGCCAGCGTTTCCGCAGTTCAGGAGCACATTTTGTGACCCCAGCGGGATTCGAACCCGCGTTACCGCCGTGAGAGGGCAGCGTACTAGGCCGCTATACGATGGGGCCAGTACTTACTGATTTGCAGCTTTCAAAGCACAAAACAAGCTCATCAAGTAAAACATGAATGATAGGCTGCGCGCCAATCTGCCGCTTTTCAGCGCTGGGATACCAGGACTCGAACCTAGAATGTCGGTACCAGAAACCGATGTGTTGCCAATTACACCATATCCCAATGGGCTTGTTTGGCCTTCGTAGATAGTCTGCAAGCCGCTCGAGCGCCGGGATATAACTTTACCTGAAAAGCGCGTTCCAGCCAAAACGGTGCCAATTATGGTTTTCCAAGCTGAGAATCCGGCGAAACACTCTGTGAATGCTTGACAGGAAGACCTTTACTTGCGGTAAGTTACCCCATAGTAACTTGATGCAACCCAGGTCACATCAAAATCAGTTTGTCCGAGGAAGTACTCCTTGAATCGCCCCGGTGTGTCCTGAGGGTTTCTCAGACGATGAGCCTGTCGGCGGCTGCCGTGCTCTGGTAGTGATTGTAGTAGTGGTTTTCTAGCTCTACTGGTGGGATGTCTCCGCAGTACTGGTAGAGCCTTCGGTGGTTGTACCAATCGGCCCATTCAGCGGTGCCGATTTCGACTTCTTCTAGAGTCCGCCAGGGCTTGCCGGGTTTGATCAGCTCGGTCTTATAAAGCCCGTTGATGGTTTCCGCCAAGACGTTGTCGTAACTATCACCCACAGAACCGATCGAGGGGCGGATACCGGTCTGGGCCAGGCGTTCGGTGAAGGCCAAGGAGGCGTATTGAGCCCCGGCATCGTGATGATGAATCACCCCGGAAATCTCAGCCCCGGCCCGTTCACGACTCCAGATTGCCTGATTAACTGCGTTGAGCACTAGCACGGTGTTCATAGAAGCACTCGCTGACCAGCCCAGGATCCTCCGAGAGTAGGCATCGATCACGAAGGCAACATAGACCCACCCGGACCAGGTCGAAACATAGGTGAAATCAGCTACCCATAGCCGATCCGGTGCCGTTGGTGTGAAATCACGGCGGACCAAGTCCTTCGCTCGGGCTGCCTTCGAGTCTTTGATCGTGGTGCGTTTGACCTTGCCACGGACCGCACCCTGTATGCCAAGTAACCCCATGAGCCGTTCTACCGTGCACCTGGCCACCGGCACACCTTCACGGTTCATCGCCAACCAGACTTTCCTGGTGCCGTGCACCCCGTAATTAGCGGCATACACCTTCTGGATCACGGGCTTGAGCACCTCATCACGTTGTTCTCGGTGAGATCGTGTTTTATCCACCCATTCGTAGTACGTGGACGGGGTGGTCTTCACCCCGTCCCAGTAAGCACCTGGCAGATCGACTCGACACCCCACCGCAATCCATTATTCTCGCGGTGACCGGCATGGTCCTTGATGTATTTCACGATCAGTGTTGTGGCGGTCGAGTTCGGCCGCGAAAAAAGCTGAAGCACTCCGAAGGATCGCGTTCGCCCGTTTCAGCTCAGCGTTCTCACGCCGTAACCGTTTCAGCTCGGCCGATTCCGTGCTCGTTGTTCCAGTTCTAGTACCAACATCGATCTCGGCTTGCCGGACCCATTTACGCACCGTTTCCGGCACACCCACACCCAAAAGCTGGGCAACTTTTTGCATCGCCGCCCACGCCGAAGACGCACCCTCCATCTCCGCAACCATGCGCACCGTACGATCCTTCAACTCCTGCGGATACCGTGTCGTAGTTTTCCCTGCCATGTCCTGATCCTCTCAAACAAGAAAGTCTCCGGACACACCGGGGCGATTCAGACAGACAGTTCAATCCGCCATCCAACGTGCTGGCCTATTGGATGCTAGATTTCGGTTCAGCTGGTCCAAGCGCAAAAAACACCGTCTATTTGGCCGCACATTCCTGGAATAACGGCTACGCCGCTTTCAATCGATTAATGGACCAGAAGTCTGGAACATCCACCGCAAAACCGGGGCAAAAAGTACTCGTGAGCACCCCTGAGGGTGCTTTCAGCTACTCGGTGACCGCCGTCGCCGATTATGCCAAATCGTCGATTTCCGCCGAGCCGGAGCTTTGGCAAGCGATTCCAGGACGATTGGTGTTGCTGACTTGCTTTCAGCTCAACGACGCCGGGGCCAATCGCAACCTGGTCATCTACGCTCAGATCGATTCCAACTCAGCTAGCCCAGCCAAATGACTGCCAGCGAAATGAGCACTGTCTACCGGACGCCTCCTACACAGCTAGTGGGCATGCTACTCAACGGACGTTATGAACTCACCGAGTTCATCCGCTACGAGGGCACAATTCAGGTTTACCGCGGTTGGGACAGCTCGCTGTTCCGCGTAGTGCAGCTGCGTGTTTTGCCACCCACAAATAGCACTGAGGTGGCCAGTTTTAGGTCCGCAATCAAAGCGGCCGCCGAGTTGATGTTCCAGCACACCGTGATGGTGTACGACGCCGGTGCCCAGAGCACCGCTGAAGGTCGATTCTGGTGGGCAGCCAGTGAATACTTCGAGGCCGATTTGCCGGCGAAACTTGGTGCTTCAGACGTACTGAATCTCGCCAGACAGCTGGCCAGCACAATGGCGCAAGCCCACGCTGCGAAGATCGTACACGGCAAGCTGAGCCCACATAATGTGCTGGTTGCCGCCGATTTGCAGCTCCGAATTGCCGGATTCGGCGAGGCTGAGTCCAAGTCATCAACGGCGGCAGACGTTCTGGGTTTCCAAACAGTACTGCGCCATTGGCTAGCTCGCTGCCCGGCACCCTCGCCATTACGACGTCGGTTGAGCCAAATTGCGGATCGCTGCGGTACCGGACTATTAGACTTCGAAGCAATTGTGCGCAGTCTTGACGTGCCGTTGCGTCGGCCACCACGCACCGCGCCGTTACCCGTGATTGCGGCACCGGCTGCTGGCACAAGAGCAACTGGCACGCTGCCGGCCTTGGCCAACGCACCAAAGAAGCGAGCGCAGCAACGCAATAGCGCGATTGCAGTGCCAGGATTCGCCATCGTGATTCTGCTCGGACTGATTGCCGCAGTCTGGGGTCTGAGCACCCTCAATAGTGAACCCGCCGCAGCGCTAAGGATTCCCAGCGTCTACGGCCTAAGTCCTGACGAAACAAAAACCAAGCTGAGCACCGCTGGTTTTGAATTAGGTGGCCAACGCAGTGAGCCGTCGATGAGCGTGCCAGCTGGTCAAATTTTGAGCACTGATCCGGCATCCGGCCAACATGCAGACAGCGGCAGCTTCGTGGTTCTGGTGCTTTCGGCAGGTAAGCCAAAAGTTACCGTGCCACCCGCCGTCGGCAACAGCGCCCAAAAATTCAGCGCAAAGTTGGTGGCACTTGGCCTGCGCGTCAACGTCGTCGAGAAGGACGGGGCTGGCACTGCTGGAACGGTGCTCGGCGTCTCCCCCGCCGCGGGAAGCAGCGTGGAGGCGGAGTCGATTATTCAGGTCAGTGCGGCGTCGGGCTACCAAGCCGCGCCATCTGGGCTGGTGGGCAAAGCAAGCAAAGATGCGGTGGCTGCGCTACACGCTGCCGGTTTCACCGCCCAGATCGCTAAAGCCCCGGGCTTTGGCGCCACACCAGGAACCGTTCTAGCAATAGCCCCGAGCACGCGCGCCGCGGTCAATCGTCACGATGAGTGTTGCCGGGGATCAATAAATACCAGGCACCGGCGGTGCGAATTATTTTAGCGCGTGCCCCAGTTGTAGAGCTGTTTGTGCAACTTGAGATACATGAACGTCTCGGTTGAAACCACTTGCGGGGCCGAACGAAACCGCGTGAGCACGTCAAGCAGATGATCGTCGTCCTCGCACACCACTTCAACCAACAAATCAAAATTGCCGGCCGTGATCACGATGTAGTCGACCTCTGGAAACTCTTCAAATCGTTCCGCGACAGTTTGTAGGTCCCCGGACACTCGAACGCCGATCATCGCTTGCCGAGCAAAGCCAACTTTGACCGGATCAGTGACCGCAACGATCTGTAAGAGCTTTGAATCGATGAGCCGCTTAACGCGTTGCCGAACCGCTGCCTCTGACAATCCCACCGAATCAGCAATCGCCGCATAAGGTTTGCGACCATCTGTTTGTAATTCTTCGATGATCCTTTTGGACACATTGTCCAAAATTAGTGCCGGCTCAGGAGTGTTCATGCTCCCTATTGTTCCTCGGCAGGCTCCGCATAGGAATCAGCAACCAATAAAGCTTCATCAATAATCGCTAGTCCACGTCGCAAATCTTCTTCAGAAATGATCAATGGCGGCGCTACATGCACCCGGTTAAAGTGCGTGAAGGGCCACAGCCCGGCGGCTTTGCAGGCGGCTGCGATCGCATTCATCGGAGCTGCTGCCTCGCCGGACGCGTTGAACGGGACCAAAGGCTCGCCAGAACTGCGATCACGAACCAACTCGATCGCCCAGAATAGTCCCAGTCCGCGAACCTCGCCAACACTCGGATGGACCTGGGCCCATCGCTCCAACTCCGGCCTGACTACCCGCTCACCCAGATCACGTACCCGCTCCGGAATCTGGTCACCAGCAAAAATATGCATGGTTTCGACGCCGACGGCACACGCTAGAGGATGCCCTGAGTAGGTCAGCCCGCCAGGGTAAGCGCGCTCGGCAAACGTCTCAGCGATGGCATCGGATATCAGCACCCCACCCAGCGGAACATAACCAGAGTTAATACCTTTGGCAAAGGTCAGCAAATCCGGCACGACGTCGAACGCGTCCACCGCGAACCACTCACCGATCCGGCCGAAGCCGACCATCACCTCATCGGCAATGTAAACCATCCCGTAGCGATCACAGATTTCGCGCACCCCTTGTAGGTACCCTGGCGGCGGGATAAATACGCCGTTAGTACCCACAACAGTTTCCAAAATGATGCCCGCAACCGTGCCGGGGCCCTCAAGTTGAATCACGGATTCCAAGTGTTCGAGCGCCCGTTGGGTCTCTTCTTCTAGTGAAGACGAGTGGAAGGCAGAGCGATACGGGTAGGGGCCAAAGAAGTGCACCACTGAAGCATCACCGGGATCATTCGCCCAACGCCGCGGCTCGCCCGTCAAGCTCATCGCCGTCGTCGTGCCGCCGTGATAGCTGCGGTAGGCCGCAAGGATCTTGCGCTTTCCGGTATGTTGCCGCGCCATTCGCACGGCATGCTCGTTGGCATCAGCGCCACCGTTAGTGAAAAATACCTGGTTCAGCGACCCGGGCGCCCGTTCGGCTAAAAGCCGGGCCAGTTCCCCGCGCACATCATTGGCGAAAGCCGGTTGAATTGTGACGAGTTTATCTGCCTGACGTTTGATCGCCTCGATCAGCCGTGGGTGCTGATGGCCAAGGTTGAGATTAACAAGTTGCGAGGAAAAATCTAGGTAATGCTTCCCGTCGTAATCCCAGAATGTTGCGCCAGAACCGCCGGCCACCGGCAGCGGATCAATCTTGGCTTGGGCAGACCAGGAGTGGAAGACGTGGTTGCGGTCGTCGGCCTTGACTTGAGCTTTTGCTAGCTGCTGATCTTCGGGCTTTTGCGTTGATGTGCTCACAGTTCGATCCTCTCAGTCATTGCTCGGAAAGCCTAGGTCAACACTCGAAGTGGCCGGATCTGGCCACCTGGTGGTAACCACTTTGGATCGAGTGTAAAAATGAATGCTCTCCGGCCCGTAAATATGAGAATCACCGAAGAGCGAGTCCTTCCAACCACCAAAGGAAAAGCTTCCAATCGGCACTGGAATCGGTACGTTGATCCCGACCATACCGGCTTCAATTTCGAACTCAAACTGCCGCGCGGCACCACCATCGCGGGTGAAAATCGCCACGCCGTTTCCATACTGATTCGCATTAACTAACTGCACCGCGTCTTCGAAGCTCTCCACCCGGACAACCGAAAGTACCGGCCCGAAAATCTCGTCCCGATAAGCCTTCATCTTGGGTGTCACGTGATCGAGCAAGCTAACTCCGAGGAAGAAGCCAGGTCCACTCGCCACTGGATCGGCCGTACCATCGACGACGACTACGGCGCCTTCAGCTGGTGCCCCGTGAACATAACTAGCCACTTTGTCCCGATGCTCGGCTGTGATGAGCGGGCCCATTTCCGAGCTAGTCTCGGTGCCCGGGCCAATAGTCAGCTTCGCGATTCGGTCCTGAATCGCAAGCACTAACGAGTCACCCACGCCACCGACTGCCACCAGAACACTCACGGCCATGCAGCGCTCGCCGGCTGATCCATAAGCGGCAGATACCGCAGCATCTGCCGCAGCAGCGATATCAGCATCCGGCAGCACCACCATGTGGTTCTTCGCACCGCCCAAAGCTTGCACTCGTTTGCCCTGCGCACTGGCGCGCTCATAAATCGACCGCGCGATCGGCGTCGATCCAACAAAGCTCACAGATCGCACCACCGGGCTAGCCAAAATGGCGTCCACTGCTTCTTTGTCGCCATTGACCACATTGAGTACGCCCGCTGGCAACCCCGCTTCAGTGAATAGCTCAGCCAGCAATAATGCCGCAGAAGGGTCCTTTTCGCTAGGTTTGAGCAGCACCGTATTTCCACAAGCAATCGCGTTGGAGACCATCCAGAGCGGAACCATGACCGGGAAGTTGAACGGCGTAACGCAGGCAACGACGCCCACCGGTTGTTTAACCGAGTGCACATCCACCCCGGTAGCTACTTGCTCGCTGTAGTCACCCTTGAGATGTTGAATGAGCCCGGCTGCAAACTCAATATTTTCTAACCCTCGGGCTACTTCCCCAGCCGCGTCCGAAAGCACTTTGCCATGTTCCGCTGTCACAAGAGCGGCAAGCTCATCCCGGCGCTGCGTCACCAAGTGCCGGAGTTTGAAGAACACATCTGCCCGTTTAGTCAGCGAGGTAGCCCGCCAACCCGGCAATGCCTGCACGGCAGATTCGATGGCTTGATTCACACGTGCCGCGGAAGCAAAGCTCAGCTCATGTTGCGCCGCGCCGGTGGCTGGGTTGAATACCACTCCGGTTCGTTGCTCCGGCTCTTGCTTGTCAACTCGGAGTCCGTTGATGTAGTGACCAATCAGCGCCATGTTTCTCCTTATTCGGCATCATTTTCAACCCAGAACAAATCTGGCAAGACATTTTGTATGATTCGGTGTTTACTATTTTCCCAGGGACATTTGTTCGTAAATAAGCAACATCTGTCGCTTTAGCGCCTGTTTTAGGACATTTTGTCTGCCTTTGAGGAAGGACCTTTATGTTGCCCAGCGTGCGCAACATCTTGGCATCGACCGAACTACAACGCGGTGCCCCGGAAGTATTAGCCGGTCGCGCCGCACTCGACCGGGAAGTTCGCTGGACCCACATTGTGGAAACCACCAATGTTGAACCGCTACTGCGTGGACACGAACTCGTACTGAGCGCCGGTGCAGCCTGGCCCACACAACCGCAAGCGCTCGAAGCACTCGCCTCAGCGTTGGCAAAAGTTGGCATCGCGGCGCTGGTCCTTGAACTCAGCGATCGGCTCCCGCATGCCCCGAGCGCCTTGGCTGACGCCTTTCGGCGACACGGGCTGCCGCTCATCGTTCTGCACTCAACCGTGCAATTCATTGCGGTGACTGAAAGCGTGCACAGCGCGATAGTTGCACAACAAATGGCCACCCTCCGTGCCCGAGAAGACCTCAACAGTCGTTTCGCTCAAATGATCGCGCGGGGAGCCTCTAGCACTTTCATCTTGCAGCAAAGTAGTGAATTACTGAGGCAACCAGTGCTGCTCGTTGATGCGGCGGCCCGGATTGTCGCGCTCAACACGGCTGGATTGGCAACGACCGACGTCGTCGCGTCCTGGCGGAAAAACCCGGCGAACTGGCTCAGCGCCGAAGTAACCGCACCTGGGCAGCACTGGGGCACAGTGTGGACCCAATCAGCAACTTCGCAGACAGCCCCGCATGCCGCAGGCAATGACTACTTACTCAGCCAAGCCGCGCTCGCGCTTGCCGTTGCTCGACTTGCCGACGGAAGCGAAAATTCGTGGCGAACGGCACGCGACGCGCAATTGATTTCTGCAATTCGCAGCGGAGACTACGCAACGGAGGCAGAGATTCTGGCTCAAGCAACGGCGGTGGGCTTCCCTCTCGACCAGAAGCTAATTATCGCGCTCGGGCTCTTGCTACCAACCGATGCCACCGACGTTCCGGCAGGTCGACTTGCCGAACTACTTGATGCTGCAGACTTGCGAGTTTGCCTCATGAAGGAAGCGCCAATGAGAAACAGACAACAATTCTCACTGCTCCTTTCTGGCGCTGAAACCGGCTCCTTAGCAGCCGCACTTCAGGCAGAATGGCCGGCGGCCCAAATCTCACTCGGTCAACAAACCCAGGCACCAGGTGAGCTCAAAGCCTCGCTACAGGAAGCCTCGGATCTCTTGGCCATGCCACCTAGTGCGCCACGGCAAACTAGCCAAGATTCGCTACTGCGGGCCGAGGCCCATCAACTGCGGCTACTCATTCACGGTCTCCGCTCGCAGTCCAGCTTGCCAACCTTTGTCCGCGCCACACTGGGGCCGATCCTCGATTGGGATGCAAAGCACGCCGGAGACCTTCTCGACGTGCTAAGAGCCTATTTACGTTATCCTGGAAATCGAACTGCCGCAGCTGCCGCGAGTCATCTTTCTCGATCGGTCTTTTGCCAACGGCTGGCGCTTCTTGAAGAGGTGCTCGCGGCGGACCTGAGTTCTGGGGAGACGATTTCAGCTCTCTTTTCCGCCGTATTAGCTCACGATTCGTTGAGCGAAGGAACTCGGTAGCCACCGCTCAATTAACAGGTTGCTATGAGCTCGCCGCGAAGCTGTACATCGTGCCGCCCACAATCGCATTTAAGATACTGCAACACGCCCTGGCTAGTACGGTGTTCTGAAGCCACCATCCACACATGCGGGCCGCCATCTACAATCCAGAAACAGTTCATGAATCTAAGCATCCTGTAATGGTCTTATACCGGTAAACCATTACATCTGATCTAATTGATTCCATGTTGATCAATCCCTACGGTGCGGATCCGCTCCGGCTGGCCATCCAATTGGTCAATGATCCGCCGAAGGCCCCAACAGAATTGGCGCAGATCTGTTTAGCCGCCGGCGTGGTCATTGAGCAGACTGTCAGCGAGGAAGACCTGGCGCAGACCGCCAAAATGCTTGGCGCCTGGCAACAGGTAGTTGATCAACCAGAGCCGGGGCTTCGGGCAACAATTCTGAACGCGCTGCTGGCAGAATCCGCAACTTTTCCGAGTCTGACCAACCACAATGGACAAGGTTGGCATCTGCACTATCGCGAGGCCAACCTGGCTTTATGGCAGATTCTGCGCACCATGGTCTATGTGGGCACGGCCCTACATTTTGCCACCCGAGGAATCAGTCGCTTGGGCCGATGCGCCGCCAGCGACTGCCTTCGCATTTATGCCGACTTCTCTCGGCCTGGCACGCAACGTTACTGCTCGCCGTCGTGCGCGAACCGAGACGCCGTCCGCCGTCACCGCCTCAGTAAAACCTGAGCTTCAGCGCTGCCGCACCGCGTGCTGCCAATTACCCCTAACTCTTCCGATTTCCGCAACCGCGCGGCCAGGATTTGCCATGGCACCCCGGTACGACGCAGGACGGTGGTTCAATTCTTAACGTCCTTTCTGCGCTTTCCAGGATTGGCTTGCCTCCCATAAGGCCGTACTCTGCAGCTAAATCGGACCCACGGCAAGTCGCCAAGCTGGCGCCGGACGGCATCAACACCGGCAGCTATGAGATCCTGGCGGACGAGCTTAGCCATCAAGTACAAGCTCAGCTCAGCGGCGGTATCAACAGTCTTCACGCACAGCTGCCTTAGTTGAGCTGCGCGAGGCCGCGCCAGGCTCTGGACTAGGCTGAGCAAAGAATCAGCCAATTTGAGGAGTACTTTGTGGAAATCCCCCAGCGGCTTGACGGAAAAGTAGCATTGGTCACTGGCGCAAGCCGCGGTATTGGCTTGGGAATTGCACATCGGCTGGTCGCCGAAGGCGCAAAGGTGGCGATCACCGCGCGCAAACCCGGGGGGTTGGCGCAAGCAGTGAAGACATTCCCCCGGGTTCGGTGCTAACTTTCGCTGGGAAGTCCGACGACGGCGCGCACCGAGCCGAGGTGCTTGAGGGGATTGCGAATCAGCTTGGCGGCTTGGACATCCTCGTCAACAATGCCGGCATCAACCCGGGGTTTGGCCCGCTGGCAGAAGTGGACTTGACTTCGGCCCGCAAGATCCTGGAAGTCAACGTGATCGGGACGCTGAGCTGGGTTCAAAAAGTCTTGGCCCATCCAGAACTAAAGTTTCGCGCGCGGGGTGGCAACATTGTCAACATCTCGTCTGTAGCTGGCCGCGTACCAAGTGCTGGCCTAGGAATCTATGGCGTTTCCAAAGCCGCTAACTCACATCTGGCCGCCACACTCGCCGTCGAACTAGGTCCAGAGATTCGAGTCAACGCCGTGGCGCCGGCGGTGGTGAAGACCGATTTTGCCAAGCCACTTTATCAAGGACGCGAAGCCCAGGTAGCAGCCCAACATCCGCTCAAAAGGTTGGGCACGCCCGAAGACGTTGCCGCGGCAGTCGCCTTTTTAGTCTCTGCTGACGCGTCGTGGCTGACCGGTCAGCTGCTCACGCTCGACGGCGGTCTGCTGACCGCGGGCGGCAAAGTCTAGCTAAGCCTTACTCGAGTCATCGCTTGAGCACCGCAAGCAGCTTGTTATTGGCGCCGGCCAGTTCTGCGAGCTTGGTGCAAATCTCGGTAACTTCACTTTCCATTGCGTCCATTCGCTGGCTCAAGAAGCGGTAAGAGCCAAATTCAGACTGCCCCTCCGCACACCATGACTCCGAAGCGGTCGTAACGTCTCCCCAACCACTCACATCAGGAAACAGCCGCATAGGCTGATGTAAATGCTCTACCGTGACGAGTGGCGAATGCGCAGACCGAAAGGAAAGCAGCAATGCCCCGGAGCGGACTAAAACACCCTCCTGAGCCTGGTGTGGCACTTCTCGACTCATTTCGACGCGCGCAAAACCCTCTTGCGGGATCCGGGTTAAGCCAACGCCGACGTGCAGCGATCGAAGTTTGTCTACCTGGGCCAGCTTCTCTAGCCAGAATAGTGACGACTCGCTTGGGTGCTGAATTGGGCCAAAGTATCCGCGCCGGTAGGGCTGAAATCCCTCTAGTAGCTGCAAAAAAGCGCCATCTACCAGATGGCTTTGGACCAATGGACTGGCGGCAAAATGTGCCTGTGACAGCGTTATCGGAAAGCCAATCCGAATCGGTTCAGTACGCGTTGGCTCCGGAAATTTCAGCGCAAGAAATGCATGTACTGCGCTGTTGAGCCCGTGCCGATGCTGTTGAAGCCAAATACCAAGATGAACTGCGAGATCCAGCGGCACCGGGCGTCGTTGCCGACCAATCAGCGCATAACTTTGCGGATCAGATCGTTTCAGGTCGAACCGCCACGGCTCCGATTGCACGTGCTCTAGCCATTTAGGCCGAAAGACTGCGCGCTGGTTTCGAGCTTCACGCAGCTTGAGAACTGCCGGCGTGAACTGCAATAACAAGTCAGCGTTCACGGCTTCCTTCTGGACTAGGCGATTGTGGCTTGAACCTATACTCCACCAGCTCGACTAGCCTGAACGTTGACTGATTGACCAGAAAATCTGTTGCTCAATAGAGATGACTCATGCTTTAGCCACGCACTTTGTTCACTATCAACGCTCAAATCCCGTAATAATGTGTCAGATTGATGCGAAAAGCTCTAGATCGGAAACGTTTCGCCCTGCGCCGCTAGCTATTGATCGCTTGGGCCATCCAAGCCTCTACACCCTTGGCCTCAATTGGCAGCGCCGCAGACAAAACTTCCGATCCAGTTTCAGTCAGCAAAACGTTGTCCTCAAGCCGCATGCCCATACCGCGAAGCTCTGGCGGCAACAGCAGGTCATGCTCATGAAAGTAGAGTCCTGGCTCTACCGCAATCACCATGCCTGCTTCCAGCTGGGCGCCTTGATATGCCTCATCGCTGGAGTGCGAGCAATCATGCACGTCTAGCCCCAGATGATGCCCCACGCCGCACGGCAGGAATCGGCGGTGGTGTTGGCCCTGCTCAGACAAAGCCTCATCAACTGATACTGGCAAAATACCCCAGTCAAAGAGTCCTTATGCGATGACCTGCATTGCGGCATGGTGGAAATCGCTGAAAAAATTCCCGGGCCGAACCTGGGCGAGGCCAGCTCGATGCGCTTTTTCGACTAGATCATGGACGCGCAGCTGAACTTCACTAAATGTGCCGGAAGCGGGCAAGGTTCTGGTCACATCGGCGGTGTAGAAGCTGTTTCCTTCCACGCCCATGTCCAAAAGCAATAGCTCTCGTTCTAGCACCGGACCGTCACAGCGAGTCCAGTGCAAGGTGGGCGCATGCTTACCGCTGCCCACAATCGTTCGGTACCCTGGCCCGTTGCCATAGCTGCGCGCGAAGCGATCAAAGGTGCCCTGCAACCATCGTTCACCCAGCTCGTTGATCGCCGTCGGGATCTCTTTTGCCACCGCAGTCAAGCCATCAACGGTGTGTGCCACGGCCGATCTCATTTGGCCAAGCTCCCAAGTGTCCTTGACCAGTCGCAGTTCAGAAAGCGTGCGCTGCAATTGCGCAGATATTGCCAAGCCACGGTTCCATTGCCGCTCCGGCCCCATGGTTCCGGCAACCAAGGTATTGGTACCGGCGTTTAGCTCAAGCTCAGCCACGTCTTTTACCGGGATGTCCAGGGCTTGAGTCCAATCCAAGAATCCGGGCGCGGCCCCAACCCAGAGCTCGCCGTGCGCTGAGTCTGAAAAGAACTTGGGGTGTCCTGGGTAGTACGGCTTAGGTACGTAAAGGATTGCTTCGTGACCACCCGGATACGGCGTGAGAACAATCACGGCATCTTCCACAGCGGCACCGGTCAACCAGTAAAAGTCCGAATTGGGCCGGAATTCGTAGTCATTGCGTACTGGGGCCACACCAGAGGCGATCACCAACAACTTGCCAGGAAATTGCGCACTGAGCCGATTTCGATGTGCCGCGGCAGCCTCTGCGGCGCCGGGGACAACCGGTGGCGTCCTCTATCCGGGGTGCCCCAACCAGTTGCCATATAAGCGTTGAAGGACTCAAGGTTCGCCAGCTTAGGTAGCCGCGGATCGACTGTCGTGTGTGGGCTGTTCTGCGACTGTGCGCTGGGGGTATTCACAGGTCTATTCCTCCGGTGTTGTTGATCATCTCGTTCAATCGTTCGAAGACGCCGTCGGCAGCTATGCCGTCGTGCTCAAACTCGTTCGTCACCCAGGTTTGGGAATTTGCTACCTTCGCGGCCGTTTCCAGCTGCAAGCCAGAGTCAACGTACATATCGTCAAAATAGACGACGGCGGCAAGCGGCACCTCGTTGCTCGCAAGCCGCTGCACATCATAGATCTCCGGATGCTGCGCACGATTGGCCAAAGCTTCAACCGCTGGCTGGAAGGGCACAAGCGCAGCAATCTCTTGGAACATCCAAGGAAATATCATTTCGCCGGTGAACAGGAGCGGCCGTTGATCTTCGGCGAAGTCCGGGTGCAATTCATGCTCGGTCTGAGCCGCCCAGCTACTGGGACCGTTAAGCCCATGCCCGTAAATGTTTTCCTGCAGTACAGCGAACAATGGATTGGACCGAAAGCTCGTTCGCACCTGCACTGCCTCAAGAAAGCTTTCCGACAGCTGCTTCCGGCTAGAGCCAAACGCATCATCCAATAACCAATGCAATCGCTCAAAGCCCGGTTTCATGCCAAAATCCAGACCCAAGCTCTGAAACCTACGCACGGTGAGCTGGTCGCCGTCCGGCAATCGGACTTCCTTGTCTTCTAAAAGATTCGCGATTTCAGCGATCAGCTCAAGGTCCTGCGGGTACCGCTGCTGGAATTGTGCATTTTTCGTCCGAGTCCGCGGATAGGTGCGCCGATACACTTCGGCGGCAGACGGTGTAAGTGAGGGTAGGCCGCCAGCAACAAGGCAAGCTTGCAGTGCCTCGGGCGCAAAACTCAAGTAGCTAAGCGTTAAAAAGCCGCCGTAGCTTTGACCTAACGTTGACCACTTACGGCCGTCAAAACATTGTTGGCGAAGATATTCAGCATCCCGAATAATCGAATCCGCGCCAAATTTACTGAGAAAATCCGCTGCCAATTCGCCGTCGCTAAACGCGGCCATTCTTACGCCATCAATCCGGTGGCTGCGTCCGGTGCCACGCTGATCTAAGCAGACGACGCGGTGCGTTTTCAGCGCCGACTGAAGCCAACCGGAAATCGTCGCCGGTCTAGGGCCTTGACCGCTCGGGCCGCCCTGCAGATAAAGCAGAATCGGTAAATCTAGCTTTGCTTGCGGTACTGAACAGAATTCGCTGGCAAATATTTCAATGGTTTCCGACTGCTGCGGAGCCGCCCAGTCTAACGGGACTGACACGCTGTGCTCGGTCACATAAGCCCCGTTCACGCGGTATGTCGACGCCAGCCTAAGCCTCCTTGTCGGCGAGCCAGTGGCTCTTACATTGTTATTGCTATGTGAAATGGTACATTGACGAAAATTTGAGAATCTACGGAAAATTACCAGGCAGCGCTTAGATTTTTCCAGTCTGATCCAGAGAACGAGTGTGCCGAATATGATGCTCCACCAGCTCCATCATGCCGGCTTTGTCTTGTGCCAAGGCAAGCTGAATCATTTGATCATGCTCGCCACTGGAACTAGCTAGCCTGCCTTCAGCCGCCAACCGTTCCAAACCGTACAGCCGGCTCATCGATCGCAGACTACGCACCACATCGACAAGTTTAGAATTCCCGCCCAAAGACAAGAACTTCACGTGGAATTCGGTGTCCGCTCGAAGATATCCGATCAAAGCGCCGCTTTCTGCGCATTCACGCAGCCGATCAGCCAATGGCTGTAATGCCTTGACTTCGTGAACCATTCTGCCCTGGCAGGCTTCGGCGACGGCGCCCATCGTCGGAACTTCGATCAGTAACCGAAGCTCAACCAGATTATCTAGTTCATGGTCAGAAACTTCAGTGACTTTGAATCCCGTATTTGGCATTACTTCAACCATGCCTTCACGGACCAAATCCAACATGGCTTCGCGCACTGGCGTCGCCGAGACACCAAATCGCTCGGCCAGAGCCGGCGCCGAATAAACCGAGCCTGGTTTCAGCTCTCCTGCGATCAGAGCAGCACGCAACGCCTCAGCAACTTTGGTCCGAATGTTGATCCGAGGACCCAAATCGCCGAGTGAGGTGCTGCTAGAGGCTAAGCTCATCTGTTTCTTCCTGCCTGGTATCCGACTATATTGCCAGCCGAACTCTTTTGGTTCATCCTACCCAGATCAGCTTTAAAGCTGCCGTTAATCCTTTGTGGAATTGCCGGTTGCACTTCATCGCGCAATTCTTCGGGCAATAATTGCGCCGGAAAGCCCTGGTAAGCGATGGGGCGCATAAAGCGCGCGATCGCTGCCGTGCCTACCGAGGTGCTCCCCACTGAGGTGGTCGCCGGGTATGGCCCACCGTGCTGTTGCGCATAGCTGACCGAAACTCCGGTTGGCCATTGATTCCATAAGACTCGACCAGCTTTGCGACTCAGCACGCTTAGCAACGGCGGGACGACTGAATCTGCCGGCTCCCCCATGATTGTTGCGGTCAGCTGACCTTCTAGGAGCTCCGCAAGCTAAATCAACTGCTCCTCGTGCTGATACCGAACCACTAATGCTGCCGGTCCAAAGACTTCAGCGGTGAGATCTTTGACGTTTGACAGCACCGTTTCTACCGAGGTGATGAGCAAACTGGGCGCTGGTGGCTCGGCATGCCGTTCAGTCGAGGCGTTCAGCCACTCGGCCGCTGAACTGACGTCCGCAAGCGAAGCCAAATAGCCCGTGTGAATTCGATCGTTAAGCAATCGGGCAGCTGGCGGCAACGTGCTTTGAGCCAATAATTCCGGGATGTCAGAAGAATCCGGTACCAAGAGAATTCCGGGTTTGGTGCAAAACTGCCCGGCCCCCAAAGTGAACGAAGCAATAAACTCAGCGACGATTTGTTCGGATCGGTTCTCAACTGCTGCCTGCGTGACAAATACCGGGTTTGAGCTACCAAGCTCGCCGTAAAACGGAATTGGCTCTGGCCTGGACTGCGCTAGATTAAAAAGTGCTCGCCCACCCTGAATCGAACCAGTGAACGAACCCGCCTTGATTCGCGAATCTGTGAGCACTGCGCGGCCCGATTCGGTACCAAAGATCGTTTGGAAGATTCCGCTCGGAGCACCGGCCCGGGCCAAAGCGTCCTGAACTAGACCGGATACTTTTGCTGACAGCGCTGGATGCCCAGAATGGGCTTTCACAATCACCGAACAACCGGCCGCGAGCGCCGAAGCAGTATCGCCACCGGCAACGGAGAAAGCAGAGGGGAAATTACTCGCGGCGAATACCAAGACCGGGCCAAGCGGTTGCAGAATTCGGCGCAAATCGGGTCGGGGTGCACCCATCGGCCAGTCCGAATCGGCATGATCAATTCGAACGTCAAGATACGAACCTTCGTGGAGCACCTCGGCAAACAGCCGCAGCTGAAAGCTAGTCCGCTTGAGCTCGGACCGGAGTCGAGCTTCCGTCAAGTTTGTCTCTTGCCCGGCAACCAAGACGAGCGCATCAGCATCGGCGTCGAGCGCATTTGCGATTGCCTCGAGCGCTGCTGCCCGGGTGTGCCGGTCGGTAGCTGCCCAAATTCTGCTCGCAGACTCGGACGATGAAGTAATTCGATCTAATTCAGATTCGTTAGTGGTCTCGATGGATTGGTTGCTGTTCATCCTGCTGAACTCTCCTTGACTGTTTCCTGGGCAAAATTAGTGCTGATTGGCTGGAGTTCGGCCAATTCCAGCCAGGCTCAGGGCAGCGGCGATGGGTCGCTTTTGAATCGGCGCTAGCTCGGCAATGCCGATCGGGCATCCGTGTGCCGTTGACGTCAATGCGGCAGTCGCAAATCCGCAGATCCGGCCCTGACACCAACCCATCCCGGCTCTTGTGCTGAGCTTGGCGGCACGTGGATCGGAAACTTCTTACCAAGAAAGCGCCCTAGCAACTTCCGCAAATTCAGTTTCTTCGCACCGACAGATAACCGTTTCTGGTTCAAGCCAGTTAGCCCAGCTCTGCGGCACCGGATATGCCTGATGCATCGCCTGTGCAAATTGTCCGGCTCGTTGGATCTGACGGCGCAGCCGCTTATCGATGCGCTTTGGCTCACTGAGCCCGGCAGAATCTCGTGCCACGGTGTTACCGGCGAGTTCACCCTCACGCAAGGCTTGGATTGACCCGCCGACGCCGGTCGCCTCGCCGGCGAGGTAAACACCCGGAACGCTGGAGCGCTGCCAAGGATCGACGACGGCGACCAGCGAACCATCAACGTTTACTTTAGTTTCGGCCCCCAAAGCAATAACGAGTTCAAGCGACGGGGTAAAGCCCCAACCGAGGGCAACCAGATCCGCGGCTACGCGACGATCTGTACCGGCAATTATTCGACCTTCAGCATCGACTCGGGCGAATGTCACCGCGGTCACTCGATCTTCACCATGAATCTTGCGGACTACGGTACGAATTCGATAGGGAATCCGATAGCGAGCCAGTGCGCTGGCGTATTCAATCGCTTCAAGCCCCTTTGACGTCTCTCGAAGCGCCGGGGCAATATGCGGTAACCATCGCATCGGACTATTCGCCTCGCAGATCGCCACCACCCGCGCGCCGGCCTGAGCCAGGCCGACTGCAACCGGCAACAGGAATGGTCCAGTACCCGCCACGAGCACTGATTTTCCCGGCACAAATTGGTTGGCTTTAATCATTGCTTGCACTCCGCCAGCGGCCATCACGCCCGGTAGATCCCAGCCGGGTACTGGTAGCTGCCGGTCAGCAGCACCCGGCACAAGAACTATCCGGTGGGCCAGTACCAAACTGCTCCGAGCTGGATCGATGCGGCTTGACGCTGGCGAGGCGTAACTTTCGGTGGTCCGCAAAGCAAATAAGGTGCCAGAAGTGAGCCGGGCTGCTGCCGACCCATTTTCGTCCGGTACATTTTCGTCTGGCACGCTTTCAATGGTCCAGACCTGTCGCTCAGTTTTGAATTCCAACTGACCGGTTCGGGCAAACGCCTGCATTTCAGCGCGGAGTCTGGCAAATTCGCGCCAATGGTGATGACCGGTAGATTCCTTCGCCGGGAAGGCGGAAGGTTTGTTCTCATCAGGATGCCGCCAAAACTGCCCACCGGCTTGTTTTCCGGCGTCAATCAAAGCGACAGAGAGCCCAGCCTGCGCGGCGGCAACGGCTGCGGAAAGCCCGGCCGGACCGGCGCCCACAACGGCAAGATCGAACACCTGAGGCGCGGTCATTTCATCAGTCCTGGGTCAGTGCTACTCAGCTCGGAATCTTCGCTAGCAGGCACCAGACAGGAGCGCTGATTGCGCTGATTGTCTACCGTCAGTAAGCAGTCATAGCAAGCGCAGATTCCGCAGAATACCCCGCGCGGCCGGCCAGACTTACGGGTGGTTCGCCACGAAATTATGCCCGCTCGCAGCAGAGCGGCCGCAACTGTCTCGCCGTCTTGAAATTCAATCTTCTGGCCATCGAAAGTGAAGTTCACGCTGCTACCCCAAAGCGCTCGGGCGCAAAAGGTGTTAGATCCAGATCCGGACGAGCGCCAGAGATCGCTTGCACCATCAGCTTGGCCGTGCCAACTGACAATCCAATTCCGGCCCCTTCGTGCCCGCAGGCATGCCACAGACCGGGCGCCCTGGAATCGTACCCAATCACCGGTACGTGGTCTGGGCAATACGGCCGGTAGCCCCAGTCGGTTCGAAGCGCCTTGGCTTGGGCAAGCACGGGAAACAAAGCAATCGCATCTCGCGCCAGAGCGGCCAAACCCGGCGTCGAAAGTTGATTGTCAAAGCCAGCCCGTTCCCGGCTCGCGCCAATCAGAATGGTGCCAGCCGGCGTGCCTTCCACTACCGGGGAGGTTTGCAAGCCAGCATCAGAACTAGCTACATCACCAACATATTCGGCGGCATAAACCTTGTGCCGCACCGTGAGGGGCAAAGGTTCAGTCACCAAGACAAATCCACGTCGGGGCAGCACTGGCACGTGCACGCCAGCAAGACTTGCGATTTCGCCACCCCACGTTCCGGCTGCATTGATGACATGCTCCGCGGCAATAGCGCCTCGATCAGTTTGCGCGCCGCACACTCGTGCACCTGAGCGCAAGAATCCGGTAACTTTTGTTCCGGCGCAGACTTTTGCACCAGCCTGGCGCGCTAGTCGGAGCAAATGAGTGGTGACTAAAATTGGCTGAACTTGCGCATCTTGAGCGTAAAACGCGGCACCGGCAATCTCTCGGCTCAGATATGGCTCTCGCTCGAAGGCTTCGCTGGGGCTGAGAATTTGAACCTCAACGCCGTGTTGTCGTTGCTGCTTCGCTAACGTCTTGAGCGAGGCAAAGCCACTCTCGCTGCGTGCCACTACCAAGCCGCCCTTAGGCTCAAACTCCCACAGCTCGGCATACTCAGCGAGTTCGTTTCGCCAAATGTCTTGCGAGTACTTGGCTAAGTCGAGTTCATGGCCAACCTCTTTGTCTGAAACAAGGAGATTACCTTCGCCTCTGCTTGAGGTACCAGAGGCAATTGCGCCCTGCTCCACTACCGTCACTGACAGCCCCGCCCGAGCAGCAAAATATGCGCAAGCAGCACCGACGATGCCGCCGCCGATCACCGATACTTCGCTGCGCATAAACTCACTGGGCATGTTGCTCCTTCCCCCACAGCATCAGAGCAAGAACCCGTGCGGAAACGGATCTTCGGGGTCTAGCCGGAACTCGGTGGTGCCGGTGAGCCAAGCTCTGCCAGTGATCGTTGGCACTACAGCCGGGAAATCTCCCACGGTAGTTTCTTCGACAAGACGGCCAATGAATCGGGTGCCCAAAAATGACTCATTGATAAATTCTTCGTTAAGGCCTAGCTCGCCTTTGGCATGCAACTGCGCCATTCGAGCACTAGTTCCCGTGCCACACGGCGATCGATCAAACCAGCCGGGGTGGATCGCCATCGCGTGCCGCGAAAGCTGCGCCGTTGATCCGGGGGCTTGAAGGTAAACGTGGTGACAGCCAGTGATATCCGAACGCAGCTGGTGCACTGGTTTGTGTTGTTCGTTAATCGCATCCATAATCGCCAAACCGGCCTGAAGCAATTCAGCTTTTGCCGAGCGCTCAAAAGGCAAGCCAATTTTCTCTAGCTCGACGACGGCGTAAAAGTTACCACCAAAAGCTAAGTCGTACCCCACCTGGCCCAGTCCCGGAACCGCAACTTGCTGATCGAGTGCCAGCGCAAAAGAGGGCACGTTCCGAATGGTCACGGAGCTGGCTTTGCCGTTCCGCACCGCAACTTCGGCAACCACCAGGCCGGCAGGAGTGTCCAGCCGAATGGTCGTCAACGGCTCCTGCACCTGGACCATACCGGTCTCTACGAGCACCGTAGCCACACCGATCGTGCCGTGGCCGCACATTGGCAAACAGCCAGACGCTTCGATGAACAGCACGCAAAAATCTGCATCTGGACGAGTGGGCGGCTGCAAAATCGCACCGCTCATTGCCGCGTGGCCCCTGGGTTTGTACATCAAGAAGGTACGCAAATCGTCGTGGTTTGCCAGGAACCATTCACGACGCTGAGCCATTGTCTGCCCTGGGAACGTACCCACGCCGTCGACCACGACTCGCGTGGGCATGCCTTCAGTGTGCGACTCGACGGTTTTGATCACCGCCGGATAGTTGGTCACTTATAACCCTTAGCAAGAACTGCTTCGGTGTCTGCGGTGATTTGCGCCCGGGTGGCTTCCGGTAAGGCAAGCCGTGGCGGCCGGGTGATACCACCTTTACGCCCAGCGATGTCTTGCGAGAGCTTGATAGCCTGCACGAATTCGGTTTTCGAATCCCAGCGCAGTAGCGGGTGCAAGTCGCGGTAAATGTCTAAGGCCTTTTTCCAGTCTTCAGCATTGCCTGAGGTTGCCAAGCGGTACAGCTCAATCGTGGATTCCGGGATCGCGTTGGTATAGCCAGCGATCCAGCCCACCGCACCGGCAATTCCCAGCTCAAGAACGACGTCGTCCGAGCCGATCAGCAGCTCCAGATCGGGGGCTTTCTCTTGGGCTTCGTAGGCACGACGCACATCGCCGGAGAATTCCTTGACCGAAGCGATAAGTCCCTCGCCGTGCAACCGAGCGAGCAATGCTGGGGTGAGATCGACCTTGGTATCAATGGGGTTGTTATAAGCCAGAATCGGCAGGCCCACTTTGGCAACGCGACGGTAATGATCGACGACGGAATCCGCATCGGCACGGTAGGAGTTAGGTGGTAACAACATCACGGCCGCCGCAGCATGTTCAGCAAACCGCACACTTTCCAAGGCACCATATGCAGCTACACCTGGGATGACGTTGAATCCCTCAGGCGCCGCAGCAACGGCAACCTCAACAACTCGACGCCGCTCGTCATCGGTCAACGTTTGGTATTCGCCCAAGGAACCGTTTGCCGCTACACCATCGGCACCGGCCTGCGCCAAAAACTTTACGTGCTCCGCGTAACCGTCAAAGTCCACCGAGAGGTCGTCGTTAAAGGCAAGGGTGGTGGCGACATTGACGCCGCGCCACGGGGTAAGTCCAGTCATCTGCATCTCTTTCAGATTGTGAAGGCTCTTACTAATAGCGCCAGAGCCGGTGGGTATCTGCTGCCCTGCACAAGCGATCCTAGATCGTTTCGACTCTCAGTGCGATTGTAATTGCATGAAAATTCAATGCCGAGTCGCAGCAACAATCCAAAAGATACAAAAATTTGTGAGAGTATCACCCAAAGAGTTCAAGGACTTTAGGTTTGGGAGCAATGGCGTGAACCCATCTGAAAACACCGCAAGATTCGCATCCTCGGGCGAAGAGTTCGACTTTGTTATTGTCGGAGCCGGTTCAGCTGGTGCCACGCTAGCAACTCGGCTAAGTGAAGACCCCGCCGTCTCGGGGCTGTTATTAGAAGCTGGCAAGGCCGGCCGAAAGCCCGAAGTCCATATTCCAGCAGCCTTTTCAGCGCTATTTCGCTCCGAACTCGATTGGGATTACAACACCGTTGCCCAGCCCAGTCTGGAGAACCGCTCCATCTACTGGCCTCGGGGCAAGATGCTTGGTGGGTCATCTTCGATCAACGCCATGATGTGGGTTCGTGGCTTTGCGTCCGATTACCAATCTTGGGGAGCGGCCGCGGGTTCAGCATGGTCCTGGCAAAGCCTCTTACCCTACTTCCGTCGGATCGAAAATATTGAGGACAGCACCAACCCTGACCACGGCTCAAGTGGGCCAATGATTGTGGAAGCACAACGCAGCCCGCGTTCGCATACCGAAACCTTTCTGGAAGCCGCACAAGAAATCGGCTTTAGCTTGGCACCACACAACACCGATGCCCCCGAAGGTTTCAATAAGACCATGGTAAACCAACACCACGGTTCCCGATTTAGCGTTGCAGATGCGTATCTCAAGCCCGCCAAAAATCGAGCCAACCTGAGTATCCGCACCCAATGCCACGCGACTAAAGTCATCATCGAAGGGCAGCGAGCGACCGGCGTGGAGTATTACGACGGCGGACTAAAGACCGTTAGAGCGCGTCGAGAAGTAATTCTCAGCGGCGGAACCATCAATGCCCCGCAGCTACTTATGCTCTCTGGTATTGGTCCAGCAGCAGAGCTCAAAACACACGGCATCGAATCGATTGTCGATGCCCCGGAAGTCGGCAAGAACCTTTACGACCACTTGCTATCTTGACTCATTAGCAGAGCAAAGAGTGACACGCTATATTCGGCAAAGACGCCGAAAAACATTGCGAACTACTTGTTTCGAAAAAGGGGCATGCTGACGTCAAATGTTGCCGAAGGATACGGTTTTATTAAAACAAACCCTGAATTAGAATTTGCAGATATTGAAATTATCTTTACCCCGGTGGCATTTATTGGTGAGGGACTACTGCAACCCCCAGAACATGGCCTAACAGTTGGCGCAATTCTGCTGCAACCACAGAGCTCTGGCACTATTTCTTTATCGTCAAAGGACCCGCTGAGCAAGGCTATGGTTGACCCACAATATTTAACCGACCCAGCGGGAAAAGACCGGGAAACCCTTATTGCCGGACTTACAGTCTGTGAGAAGTTATTCCGCACCGAAGCCTTCGCCCCACACCTAGCTGCGGGATATCTCATGCCAGAAAATGCGGATCACCTGGGCGTGGCTGAACTTATTGATCTAGCCATTAACCGTCACGCGCAAACCCTCTACCATCCCGTGGGAACCGCCAGGATGGGGCTAGATCAGCACTCAGTGGTCGATCCCGAACTGCGAGTACGTGGCGTAGCTGGCTTGCGGGTTGCCGACGCTTCAATTATGCCGAACATCATTCGCGGGCACACCAACGCAGCAAGCATTGTGATCGGCGAAAAGGCTGCAGAGTTATTACGAGCAGGCTGAGCCCGCTCTTCCGTAAAGTGTCCCAAGCCCAAATTCAAGATGTATTTGTAGCTAATTTACGGACTAATAAAATAAGAGAAAGTTTTTTACTTTTAGCTAAAAGCAATGGAAATGCCGCCTTGTGATGAAGATCTCATACGCGAATAATTTGCATTAAGTGAAATAGTCAATTATCCTAGATTTTTGTAGCACATAAGCTCACCTATATTATTCAACAAACTCCATAAATAGAATTCTGCGCGCGCAAAAACTTATGAAAATTTTACACCTGTTCATTTTACCTTTTACAAAGATTCATGTATCTGGGAGATTCAACTAATGCACGTATCAGTCGCCATCATCGGAGCTGGTCCGCGAGGACTCAGCGTTTTGGAAAGAATTTGCAGCTCGTTGGGTAACCCCTGGGACACCATGACCGTCCATCTTGTTGATCCAAATCCGCCAGGTGCGGGGACTCATCGCTTGGACCAGCCCAACTATCTGCTGATGAACACCATTTCCGGCCAAGTTTCGATGTTTCGAGCCGGTGATTCCGCCGCAGCTGGCGCCCCGATTAGCGGCCCCAGCTTGGCAGAATGGGCAGGTGTTAACGACCATGAATACCTGTCACGGAGCGTTCTTGGCCACTATCTCTCCTATTGCTATCGGAGATTCCTGAGCGAGGCACCCGAAACCATCACCATTCAGGAGCATCAAAGCACTGCCGAAGGAATCCAACGGCACGCAGATGAATCGTGGACCCTCCAGCTGGCAAATGGCGCAACCCTGGATGCAGATTTCGTCTTCCTCACCACCGGCCACAGCACCAATCAACCCACGGCCGACGACGATGCTCTAGAACAGTTCGCAATCGATAATTTCCGGGCGAACCGACGACTAAATTACTTCCGTAGCTGCTACCCATTGGAGCAGTTCGACGTCATCGCACCCGAGACCAGGGTTGCGGTGCGCGGCATGGGCCTTTCCGCAATTGACGCAGTAGCCAGTCTGACTATTGGTCGCGGTGGTCGGTTCGTAGCCAAGGCCGGCGGCGGACTCACTTATCGACCCAGTGGTGGTGAACCACAGATTTTTGTCTACTCGCGGAGCAATCGAATTTTCTGGGCCAGAGCGGTCAACCAGAAAGCACATGCTGAGTCCTATCAAGCTAATTTCCTGACTGGTGCGCAGATCCAGGCGCTACGTCAGCGCGATGGGCAGCTGGACTTTGAAGAGCAAGTACTCCCACTGCTGGTTGCAGATATGCAAGTTGCCGCGGGAGCCATCGGGGCAACTCCGAATGCCAACGACGTCGAAGCAATTTTGCAATTACCGGCGGACGCCAACCACCCCACTTTGACGCAGACGTCCTTGTCTGAGCACCAATCAGTGATGTCTCAGTTCCTCACGATGGATGCCGACCGGGCAGCCGAAGGGAATCAAACAAACCCGATCAAAACTGCCACCGACGCGGTTCGCGACTTACGCAACGAGCTGCGAATCGCCGTCGAACATCGCGGACTGACCCCGGCCTCACATCAGCGCTTCAACCAGCTTTACGCGCCAATGTTTAATGCCATTGCGGCAGGACCACCAGCCTCACGCTCACTTCAATGGCGAGCGCTGTTTGACAGCGGTGTGTTGCAACTTGCTGCCGGTCCCGGCGCTAAGGTCCGCTTGGACTCTGACTCCGCGCAGTTCGTGATTGAAAGCGAGCAGCAGTCCGAATCAGCCACAAGTTGCGATGTAGTCATCGGCGCAAGCTTGGATACCTTCATGCCGGAACGAGACACTTCAGCTTTGACTCAATCTCTGCTCAAGTCTGGCCTTGCCCGACCCTTCCAAAATGGCTGGTTCCGTCCTGGCGGCTTTGACATTGACAAGGTTGGTCGACTTATCGGCATTGACGGCGATTACACCGCCAACATTTGTGCCTTGGGGCACCTCACTGAGGGGCCAAACTATTTCACCAATATGCTGCCATCACCGGGGGTAGATTCCCGAGTGACCGCAGATGCTGCCGCAGCCGTCGCCGCGATGACAGAATATCTAGGCAAGGTTGGCACCCGACTCGTTTCCCTAGGAGGAGCCCTCTCATGAGTCATATCGCCCAGACGAAAAATTGGATTACGCCGTTTAGTAGCGCTGGCACTTCGGTGACGCTGGTTCCGCTACAAAGCGAGCACGAAGCTGCGCTCATCGATGCCGTGCGCGACGGCGAAGTGTGGAACAACTGGTTTGCTGCGGTGCCGCGCCCTGAGGGAATGGCCGAGGAAATCCAATGGCGGCTTTCGCTCGCGAATGAAGGGCGAATGGTGCCGTTCACGGTGATCAACGCCGAGGGCAAAATTGTGGGAATGACCAGTTACATGAACGTCGATTCGGCCAACTGTCGGCTGGAAATAGGCCACACCTGGTACGCCAAAAGCGTGCAACGTACCTCGCTCAACACCGAGGCGAAGCTGCTCTTGTTAACCACGGCTTTCGAAGAATATGACTGCATCTCCGTGGGATTCCGCACCGCATTTTTCAATCAAGCCAGCCGCCGGGCAATTGAACGGTTAGGCGCTAAATTAGAAGGAATTTGGCGCAATCACCTGATTCTTGCCGACGGTACGCTTCGAGACACCTGTTATTACAGCGTCATCAACGGCGAATGGCCCGCCGTTCGCCGGCACCTCAACTGGCTACTTGAGCGAGCATAGTGCGATTCACAGCTAAGGTTGTGGTCTTTTTATTGGGACTATGCGCACTACTAAATATTTACTCAACCCAGCCGTTGTTACCTGCGCTGGCACGGGATCTGAACGTTCCGCTCAATCTCACCACCTGGACGATTAGCGCCACGACTTTAGGTGTTGCTGTGATGGCACCTTTTGCTGGCTCCGTCTCTGATTATCTGGGCCGGAAACGGGTTATGGTTGCCGCCATTGTGGCAACTTCCGTGGTGACCTTAGCCTGCGCCGCGGCCTGGAACTTTGAAGCGCTTATGGTCTTCAGATTTGCGCAAGGCTTGCTGATTCCGTTTGTTTTCGCAGTTGCGGTTACCTATTTGGCTGAAGAGTATTCCGGGTCGACGGTGATCGCGGCCAACGCGCTGTACATCTCAGGTACCGCGTTTGGCGGCTTTTGTGGGCGATTCCTTTCCGGCGCGGTAACCACCGCATTTGGTTGGCGGTCTTCCTTCATCTTGCTTGGCCTTGTGCTCTTGCTCGTCTTGATCAGCACAGTCGCTTGGTTACCGCGCGAGTCCAACTTTCAACGGTCCACTTCGCTACTGGCGAGTTTGCGCGGCATCGGGCAGCACTTCCGCAATTGGCGGCTCTTGGCAACGTGCCTGATTGGCGCGTCCATTCTGTTCCTCCAGGTTGGTGCCTTTACCTACTCCGGACTGTATTTAGAGACCTTCGGATTAGGTGTCTTTGAAATTGGCGCAGTTTTTGCCGTGTTCTTGGTCGCGGTAGTGGTCACGCCAATTACTAGCCGCTTGATCAGCCGAATCGGTCGGCTAAAAACCTTCGCGGCGGCCAATGTGGTCTCACTCGCTGGCCTGGCCGTCACGATGATTCCGGCGGTCCCCGCAGTGATTACCGGCCTGGCAGGCTCATCAACTGGCGTCTTTTCCGCGCAGTCTTGCGCTACCGGATACGCCGCGGAGTCCGGCAAAGCGGCCCGGTCCAGCGCCGTCGGCCTGTATTTGACCTCCTACTATGCCGGCGGCAGCATCGGCGCAATCGTGCCGGCACCGTTTTATGCCGCTGGGGGTTGGCCGGCTTGCGCAGGACTACTGGCTGGCGTGACCGTTGTCAGTATGGTGATTGCGGTATTGGCCTGGTCAAAAAAATCTAAGGAATCCCATGCCTAATACCTTCGCACTTGAAAAGCGGGATATCTTTTTCTGGCTTTGCCAGTTGGATAAAGCGTCAACCGTGATGACCGTCGAGGAAGGCATCGCGCCGGAAAATATCGGCGCACAAACTGCGTCGGCGCTCCGAAAGATCATCGCTGAGGCCGATCTTCCCGGCGCGGAGCGGCCGACCGACTATTTACAGGTGGGCCCGCTGCTTCGGGCGATTGTTGGGCCAGATAGCTCACGAATTCACGCTGGGCGTAGTCGGCAGGACATTTTGGCAACTGTGCACCGACTCCTGCTACGGGATCGCCTCCTTCTGGTCCTGCACGGACTCTCTGAGCTACGTGCGGGCCTGCTTCGGTTGGCAGCGCAATACCGCACGGCGGTGCTGCCGGCTTATACGAACGGAGTTCAGGCACAACCGGTGAGCTTTGGACACCTGGCGTTGGGCTACGAGGCGACTCTACAACGTGCATCGCAGCGCCTCACGGAGGCCTTTCCGCGCGTAAACAGCTCGCCATTGGGCGGCGCTGCCTTGGCTACCTCTAGTTTCCCGGTGAATCGGACGCGGCTAGCCGAGCTGCTGGGCTTTGATCAGCCGGTGCAGAACTCCTTCGATGCAGTGCAGTTATCGCCAATTGATGTGGGCTTTGAAGTCGCGGCCGGTGCGATGGGACTTGCCCTCTCCGTGGGCACTTTTGTGCAAGATGTGCACGCCCAGTTCCACCACGCGAAGCCTTGGCTACTGCTCGATGACGACGCGTTGCTGGCTCCCAGCACATTGATGCCACAAAAGCGCAATCCGGTGGCGCTGAATCGAGCGCGACTGTTAGCTAGCGAAGTGGTGGGCGACGGCGTATCAACAGCATTTGCCGCACATAATGTGAGTTCTGGGCTCACCGATTACAAACGCGGCGAAGCAGCCCGCACGCTTGAAAGAACGGTAGCCATGTTGGCCGAAGTCAACGCAATCGTTGCCGCTTTGCGGGTAGATTCGGCGGCTGCGCTGGCCGAGGTTCGGGCCGATTATTCGACGACCTCAGAGCTAGCCAACATCTTGCAACGCGATGCCGATGTGCCCTTTCATACTGGGCACCAGTTCGCTTCAGAGTTGGTAACCTTTGGCCGGGGTGCTGGATTACTCGCTGATGAGATTCCGTTCAGCGAGGCACAACGCATTTATCGTGCGACCGCAGGGCAAGAGATCCCGCTTGATGAAACCCAGTTCCGTAGCGCACTAGATCCAGTGGCGATGGTGGCCGGGTTCCGGGGTCTTGGCGGGCCACAAGCTGCAGAGTTCGAGCGGATGCACGGTGACTCGGCAGCTATTCTGGCGAGCGATAACGATTGGCTGCTCGACGTCGAAAGTCGACTTAGCCTGACCGAAGCCAGGCTCGATACGCAACTGGACGCATTGGCCCAATCCGCGAATTAGTGCGCGGCGAGCATATTGCCTTTGAAGAACTCGGCGAGCTCACTCGTCGCGGTCAGCGGCAGCACCTGGGCTACATACTGGTCCGGCCGAACAACGACGACGCAGCCTGCCGAGCGATCAATCCCGCGCAAGGCGAAAATGTCATTTTCCGGATCTGCCGCATAGATCTTTTCGTAGTCGATGAGATCAAATGGTCCGGTGCGCGGCAAGAAAATCTGCGGCACTGCGGTGATATCCACGTCGATGTGTTGCTGTGGGAAGATCACTTTCACGTCGAAAACGCTGTCGATGCCAGCATCGCTTGGCGTGTACGCCGCTACGGGTGATTCCGGAGCGCTCTGCAACCATTGCGCCCATTCGGTTAGCGCGGCGCTGCCTTCTGCACCGTTCGCGCCAAAGGCATAGATCCGCCAGCGTCCGTCGGCACGGTGATGATGGCCTAGCTGCACCGGGTTGCCATCCGCCACTCTGGCTACCGGCGCAGATTTGAATCGCTTCCCGACCGGAAAGCCGGTTGCCAGTTCCTGATGCCGTGCTTCACCAATCAGCATCGAGGGCTGGTACTCCGTCATAAAGCCAGCCGGGAACTCGGCAGTACGAACGTAGAACTCGCCTAGCGCCTTGGGGTCTTCGAACTCTTCGGGCTTCTTCGCCATCAGGGTAGACCATTCTTTGTCAAAGTCGATCAGATTCTTGGCAATCACCTGACGCTCTGCGGAATAGGTATCCAGCAAGCTTTCCGGGCTTAGTCCGGTCAACACCTGCGCAAGTTTCCAACCGAGGTTAAACCCGTCCCGCATCGAAACATTCATACCTTGCCCAGCTTTTGCACTGTGCGTATGGCAAGCATCGCCGGTGATGAAAACTCGCGGTGATCGGCCGCTCTGGTCTGAGGCGTCGTCGAAATGGTCAGTGAGCCGATGCGCGACCTCGTAAACGCTGTACCAGGCAACGTCCTTCACCTCGAGCGTATAGGGATGCAAGATTTAATTTGCCTTGGCGATCGCTGTTTCGACCGTCGTCTTACGGACCGCGCCGTCATCGTCCGCGGCAACTTCACCCAGGTCAACATACATCCGGAAGAGGTAGCCGCCTTCCCGGGGAATGTGCAAAATGCTGCCAGCTTGAGATTGGATGGCGTACTTAGTCCGGATATCAGGGAAGTCGGTGACGGCGAGCGTGTCCATGACCGCCCAGGCATGAAATGCTTGATCGCCTAACAGCGTTCGGCCGATTGACTCCCGCACCGGGCTGCGAGCGCCGTCGCAACCGACAACATATTTTGCGCGCACCTGGCGCTGTTGACCGATTCGATCGCCAGCGGTATCGCGCAGCGTCACGGTTACCGGGAACTCACCATGCTCAGCTACTTCGAGATCAAGAAATTCCAAGCCAAAGTCTGGCGTCATCCGAGTTGGTGAGTTCTTCATGACCTCGGCAAAATAGTCCAATACGCGAGCTTGGTTGACGATCAGGTGCGGGAATTCGCTGATTCCCATCGCATCGTCAACAGCCCGATCCGTCCGAGTAATTTTGCTAGGGTCGCTTGCGTCGGGGCCCCAGAAACTCATCTCGGTGATTCGGTAAGCCTCGCTAATGATCCGTTCGGCAAAGCCAAAGGCTTGGAAAGTTTCCACGCTACGAGCCTGAATACCGTCAGCTTGGCCAATTGCGAGTCGGCCAGGTCGCCGCTCCACAATCCGCGTGTTAATACCGGGGAACTGCGATAACTGCGCGGCGAGGATCATGCCAGCTGGGCCGGCGCCAACAATCAGCACATCGACTTCGTCCGGAAGCTCTTCGGAACGGTTCAATCCCGTTCCGGCCGCTGGGCTTATTCGCGGGTCACCGGATACATAGCCATGGTGGTGAAACTGCATGGATTCCTCACAAGTCATCATCGAGTTGCTGTTGACGTCAGCGTCAAAGTAGATATTCTATTATCGAACAATGAATTCTACTATTGGAATAGATCGTAACCGAGCTGGTTTCGGTCCGCAATGAAAATGGTCTCGATGGCGAAAAATTCAAGCGGCGTGGGCAATGCGTCGGCGGCTTCGCAAACGCTCAGCCGAGGTATTCAGGTCTTAGAGATCTTGGCAGCAGCGCCACAGCCGTTATCTATTGACGAGCTCACCGATCAACTGTCGGTGCACCGATCCATTGCCTATCGCTTGATTCGCACCCTGGAGATGCATAACTTACTCACCCGCGACGTGGCAGGTCGAATCCAACTCGGCTCCGGCCTAGCCGCGCTAGCCGCCGGCGTCGCCCGGGACCTGCAAGCCGAGGCGATGCCGGAACTCACCACGGCAGCGAATGAACTGGGCATAACCTGTTTCCTCACCGTGCTGGAACGGGACGAATGCGTAACGCTGCTGAGCGTGGAACCACGGCACGCGATGGGCACTGTTGCACAACGACCCGGAACCCGCCATCCCATTACCTTGGGCGCGCCCGGCAAAGCGATACTCAGCCAGCTGCCAGCGGAAGCTTGGCCGCCAGGGGTCGGGGCAGCGTTAGTCCAGCAAATCCACCAAGCTGCCGAGCGTCAATGGGCTGAAAGCCAGGATGAAGTGATCCCCAGTTTGCACGCCGTCGCTGTGCCGTTGCCGTTACGTGGCAGGGCTCCGGCAGCAATCGCCGCCGTGTATCTACCCAGCGGTACAGTCAGTTGCTCACCGACTAGGACAATCTGCAGCGAACATCCGCGCTGCTCTGGGTGGTTGATCAGCTAGTCGCTGGCCGAGGTTAGTTAGCAGCTGATGCCACTAACGTGCCGAGTAGCGTCAACGCGTCAGCGCTGGCCGAGCCCGGTGCAGCGCGATACACGATCAGTTCCTGTCCCGGGACGGCTTTCACCGCGAAAGCGTTCATCTGCAGCGTCAGCTCGCCAACCGCTCGGTGCCGAAATCGTTTGCTTTCAAGGAGCTTGCCCTGCGCATCATGCCGAGCCCAGAGTTCGACGAAATCAGGACTCGAAGTCAGCAGGGTCTGAAGAACTTCAGCAATTCTGGGGTCCTCAGGGAACTCACCGTGCAAAACTCGGAAGCCAGCGACGCTGTTTGCTGCGACCTTGTGCCAATCGGAGTAGAAGGAACGACCCTCTGGCGCCAAGAAGATCTGCATCAACAGGTTGGGCCCAAAGCTAAACTCTTCGAATAGCGCGTAAGCGAGTTGATTGCCAGCAAGCACATCGTAGGCGCGGCCCAAGACCAGGGCCGGATTATTGGGCCACATATGCAATAGCGAGAGCAACTCCGGGCTAACACGTTCCACGCTGCCAGCAGGTTGAAACGTAGGAACTATCCGGGCCAAGCGAAAAAGATGTTGCTGCGCGTCAGATTCAAGGCGCAGCACCGAACTAAGTGCCGCGAGGACTTGCACGGAAGGATGCCGCTCGCGCCCCTGCTCCAGCCGAATGTAGTAATCAACGCTGACGCCAGCCAGGGTTGCGACCTCTTCGCGGCGCAGGCCAGGTACCCGTCGGCGACCGTGCGAGGGTAGACCGAGCGTTTCGGAACTGACCTGAGCGCGCCGTGCGCGCAGATACTCGCCCAATAGATTCTCAGCCATGGCTATCATTTTAGGGCGGCTACCCGGACCAAACCAGGGTGCGGCACTCCTAGGCAGAACCCAGCGAATCCCAGTCCAAATTTTCCGCGCAGGGCGTTGTCAGGGAAGGACGCGAGACAGTGCCTTGACGTCGCCCTGAACTTCAACGCCACGCGCTTCGGCAGCAGCGAGATCCAGGATCCCTTGAAAAAGTGCCACAAGGCTTGGTCCGGGGCCAGACACAATTGCTCGGATCTCTGCCTCGCGTGAACAAGGCGCCGTGCTGACCATACCGTCGGCGGCAGTAAGGTCAAATCCGTCCTCTATAGTGCCAAACCGGATGGTGCTTCCGGGTGCCTGCGGCCTATGATCCTGAAGCAAGTACTGAGCCGGCTGACTGAGCCAATGCATCTGGAAGGCGGCCTCCGGGGAAGCAGCCGGGACCATCGGGGCACCCCACTTGAGAAGTTCGCGGATGACGCCGTCGAGTGCTTCCCCGCGCTCCGTCAGTCGATAGACGGCCAAGCCCATAACTCCCGCCGTCTGCTCGCGCGCAACGACGTCGTGATCCTCCAGATAGCGCAACCGCTGCGTCAGCAGATTTGTTGCAATGCCAGCCAACCCACGCTGCAGCTCGCCAAACCGGAGTGAGCCTTGAATTAGCAACTCCCGCACCACCAGGAGCGTCCATCGATCACCAATAAGGTCGAGCGATTGCGCAACAGCGCACAGCTGGCCATAAGACTTCATGTGCAAAACCCCTTGACTTTATCAAGCTCTTACTTGAGATAATAAAGCACTATTGTCGATTCGGGAGGATTGCCATGCTCAATAAATTGTCATCCAACGCACCGGAGACGTTGAACAGCTACTACCGTATTCTGCAAGGCGGAGCCACCGATTACCAGGGCGGTTCGCGGATGCGCGAGCTCCTGACTGAGCAGCTGGACTTCACGGGTGCACTTGCCGGACACCTGCAAAATACCACCGAAGGATTTCTGCGCGGCGTCGCGGGATTCATCAGCACTGTGCAGCAACTGGAGATTATTCAGGACGTGCACGACGACGCCGGCTCAGCCGTACTCTATACCGCCACCATGCCAGGCGGGCCGATGATGTTCGCCGAGTTCTTCACCTTTGAGAACGAGCGCATTGCCACATTGCGCTTACATTACAACGGCCCGGAATACCTTGAGAAAGGCGGTCGATGAAAGCGCGGTAAGGCTTGCTCGAACAGGGTGCAGTACTCCTAGGCACAAGACGGCCTTCACCCGGCGTCGAGCGAACAGCAGAATCTTTGTCATGAACAATAAATTCAACGAAAAAGTCATGCTGGTCACCGGTGCGAGTAGCGGAATCGGCGAGGCGATCGCGCGCCGACTTGCCGCTGAAGGCCATCACATAGTGCTCACCGGCCGACGCCTGGATCGACTGAACACATATCGTCGCCGAACTCGTGAATGACGGACATTCTGCCGAAGCCTACCTGCTCGACGTCGCCGACCGAGCAGCATTCGCCACACTCATCACCGACGTCGTCGCAAGGCACGGACGCCTTGACGTTCTGGTGGGCAACGCCGGCCAGATGTTGCTCTCCCGGCGCGATTCGCTCTTAGGCGATGAATGGGACCGGATGTTCGAGGTCAATGTACGCGGGTTATACAACGGCATTGCTGCTGTGCTGCCGCATTTCCAGGAGGCTAAGTCCGGCCATTTCATCACCATTGCTTCGGTTGGTGCCCGCGAAGTCTCCCCCACGTCAGCGATCTACTCCGTCACGAAATTCGCGGCGTGGGCGCTGACCGAGGGGCTTCGCCAAGAGTCCGATCCGTCAATCCGGGTCACCACCGTCTCGCCCGGCGTGACCGAATCCGAACTTGCCCGGCACATCACCGATCCGCATGCTGCTGATTTGATGGTTGGCTACCGAGCTGCGCAGATCCCGGCGGACGCTATTGCCCGGGCGGTCAGTTTCGCCATTTCCCAGCCAGCCGACGTCGATGTCAACGAGCTCATTATTCGGCCCACTGGCCAACGTTAGCGAGTATCTGCGGCGCCAACTGCCCAAGCGGCCTCGATCATCCGAAAGATCTCAGCCACAGCAGGCTCGGGGCTATCCGCCTCACGAGCTAGTGAAATCGCATCGACGGCGAACCTTGCGATCATCCGGCAAGCCGTTGACACCTCGGCTAATCCCAAATGCGCGGCGAGAGCGTTGGCAAGAGCCACGGCATGCCGGGACCGCATTGACTCTTCATACCGGCGAAGGGCCGGAGTTTCGTCAATGAGCCGCCAAACTGGCGTGGCGTTTTCCGCCGCGCAGTGCTGTACGAGCGCCAGAACCTCACTGCGTAAGGCAGGCATGAACGGCTCTTGCGCTGTTCGTTCAGTTACCGCACCAACAAGACGTTGTTCAAAATCTTCATCCAGTTCAAACACCAAAGCTTCTTTCGAGGCGAAATGGGCGAAGAGCGTGGTGACTGCTACATCCGCTTCCGCGGCAACATCACGAATACCGACCTCGTCATAACCGCGCTCTAGAAAGAGCCGCAGCGCGGTATCAGCGATGTTCTGCCGAGTCGCAGCTTTTTTACGCTCACGTCGTCCAGGCGGCATAGTCATGAATTAAAGCTATCAGATTCGATACACTAACTGTTCTAAAACCATAACTGTTAGTGTTATGCTGCATCGTATGAAAATGATGAGTTTCGCCGAGTTCGGCGGTCCAGAAGTTCTGCAAATTATTGACGCTGAAGCGCCCGATGCCGGTCCTGGCCAAGTACGCATCGCGGTGCGTTCGGCGGGAGTAAACCCGGTCGATTGGCGGATACGCGAGGGGCAGTTCCTCGAAGCGCATCCGATTGAGCTGCCTTCAGGTGTTGGCATCGACGCAGCCGGCGTGGTTGACCAGATTGGTGAGGGCGTCGAGGGTTACAAAGTGGGCGACCACGTCTTTGGCGAAGGAACAAACACGTACGCCGAGTTCGCTGTGCTATCCGCTTGGGCTCCGATGCCGGAGGGCCTAGCTTTCGAGGAGGCTGCTGGCTACGCCTCGGTAGTGGAAACGGCGCTGCGAATTATCCGAGAAGTTGGTGTGCAAGCCGGGCAAACACTGCTGGTTAGTGGCGCGTCTGGCGGTGTGGGATCAGCGGTGCTACAGATTGCCCGCGATCGTGGCATCAAGGTAATCGGTACTGCTGGGGCGGCAAATCAAGATTATTTGCGTAGCTTAGGCGCTCTTGGCGCAACTTACGGTGCTGGTTGGGTTGAACGTGTACAGCAGCTTGGTCGAGTGGACGCCGCTCTCGACCTTGCCGGCTCGGGAGTTTTGCCGGAACTTGTCGAGCTAACCGGTGATCCTGCGCGGGTGGTATCGATTGCAGACCTCAGCGCGGCGGAATTCGGGGTTCGATTCTCTGGCGTGGCTGGAAGTGTGCCAGATGCGCTTATCGAAGCCAGCAACCTCATCTCACAAGGAAAGCTTCACATTCCGGTCGAGAAGATTTACCCGCTCGAATCCGCCGCGGAAGCGCAGCGAGACAGCCAGGCTGGGCACAGCCGCGGTCGGCGAGTGGTGGTGCCCTCAGCACCGGCGCAGCTTACGCAGTGAATCAGCTTACTCGGCGAATCAATTTACTTAGCGGCGACGTCGGCCCAACCATAAGCCGCGCAGTAGCGGCAACGCGGAGGCGATCATCAGCACGTTGCCCAGTACAGCGTCGTTTGCGCGAACCAGGGCGCCGGCGATCAGCAACGCAGCGAAGACCAAGGCAGAAGCAGCACGTTGCGCAATCCGGTTGAGCAAGACAACTTGGCGCTCAAGGCGTGGCGTGGACACCGAAAGCGAGCCATCTTCAATCTGGCCTAGGACGCCGTCCAGACGTTTTGGCAATGCTAACGCTATTCCGGCAATTTCCAGCCCTTGCTTGGCAAGGTCTTGAACTACGTTGACGCGCTCGTCGCGCAAAAACTGGGCAGCATAAGGCTCCACGGAGTCCCATAGATTGAACTTCGCATTCAACGAGCTACAGACCCCTGAGGTAAAGGACATCGCTCGGATGATCAGCAGAAAATTTTCCGGCAGCTGAAAGGGTAAGGAGCGAACTACGTCGCCAAATTCGGTGGCAAAATCCCGGAATTCACGCGGGTCAACCTCTCGAAGCTCAGCGAACCCCATACCCCCAAATCGGGCGAAGAGTTGTGTCATCGCCCGCTCCAGATCGACGGTGTTGGCTGATGGCACCAGCACGCCCAGATCGCTGATAGCGCCGACTAAGCCCTTACCGTCACGAGATGCTGCCGCAATGAGCAACTTTCGCAAACCGCTGCGCGTGCTAGTGCCAATCTCCCCCATCATGCCAAAGTCAATAAACGTCAGCTTCCATTGCTGCTCTGCTGATGAATCGTTAGTCGGCGTGACGAAGATATTTCCTGGAGGCGGATCCGCGTGGAAAAAACCGTTAGTGAACATCTGATCAAACATGATCGAGGCGAAAACTGGTGCAACTTCAGCGGGGTCAATACCCGCAGCGAGGAGGGCTTTTGCGTCGGTGATTTTGATTGCCGTGACATCTTCGAGCGTGAGCACCCGTCGGCTGGTTCGCTCCCAGACCACCTCGGGCACGGCAACGCGCGGATCTTCGGCAAAGTCCGCGGCAAAACTCGCTGAATTAGCGGCTTCCTGAAGATAGCCAGTCTCTTGGCGGCTCGTCTTCGCGAACTCTTCAACCAATGCCGGTATGTTGGCCCGATTGGATATGAATCGAACATGGCTAAGCCATCCGCATACTTTTCGCAGCGCTGCCAAATCAACGTCAACAATCGCCTCGATACCAGGTCTTTGCACTTTCAACACGACAGAACTGAGCCCGGTATCGGCGGCATCTGCTGGCAGAAGTTGCGCGCGGTGCGCTTGGCCAAGGGAAGCTGCAGCAATCGGAGTTTCCTCGACTGAGGCGAAGATTTTCGCCAGTGGCGCGCCCAGCTCAGACTCGGCCAGGGCACGAATCGCGTCGAAGGGAACGGGCGGCACCTCATCTTGCAGACCCTCAAGCTCCGCGGTAATTTCGGGCTGAAGGACATCAAGTCGTGAAGACAAGAACTGACCAACCTTGATCATGAGACCACTCAGGTCTACTGCGAGCAAATGGAACCGTTGCGCAAAGCGACGCATTCGTTTCGCGCGATTCCGCTCGGCGATCTTGGCTAGGCCCAAGCACGGCGACAACCTGAATCGCCCCGGTGTGTCCGGAGACTTTCTTGTTTGAGAGGATCAGGACATGGCAGGGAAAACTACGACACGGTATCCGCAGGAGTTGAAGGATCATACGGTGCGCATGGTTGCGGAGATGGAGGGTGCGTCTTCGGCGTGGGCGGCGATGCAAAAAGTTGCCCAGCTTTTGGGTGTGGGTGTGCCGGAAACGGTGCGTAAATGGGTCCGGCAAGCCGAGATCGATGTTGGTACTAGAACTGGAACAACGAGCACGGAATCGGCCGAGCTGAAACGGTTACGGCGTGAGAACGCTGAGCTGAAACGGGCGAACGCGATCCTTCGGAGTGCTTCAGCTTTTTTCGCGGCCGAACTCGACCGCCACAACACTGATCGTGAAATACATCAAGGACCATGCCGGTCACCGCGAGAATAATGGATTGCGGTGGGGTGTCGAGTCGATCTGCCAGGTGCTTACTGGGACGGGGTGAAGACCGCCCCGTCCACGTACTACGAATGGGTGGATAAAACACGATCTCACCGAGAACAACGTGATGAGGTGCTCAAGCCCGTGATCCAGAAGGTGTATGCCGCTAATTACGGGGTTTACGGCACCAGGAAAGTCTGGTTGGCGATGAACCGTGAAGGTGTGCCGGTGGCCAGGTGCACGGTAGAACGGCTCATGGGGTTACTTGGCATACAGGGTGCGGTCCGTGGCAAGGTCAAACGCACCACGATCAAAGACTCGAAGGCAGCCCGAGCGAAGGACTTGGTCCGCCGTGATTTCACACCAACGGCACCGGATCGGCTATGGGTAGCTGATTTCACCTATGTTTCGACCTGGTCCGGGTGGGTCTATGTTGCCTTCGTGATCGATGCTTACTCTCGGAGGATCCTGGGCTGGTCAGCGAGTGCTTCTATGAACACCGTGCTAGTGCTCAACGCAGTTAATCAGGCAATCTGGAGTCGTGAACGGGCCGGGGCTGAGATTTCCGGGGTGATTCATCATCACGATGCCGGGGCTCAATACGCCTCCTTGGCCTTCACCGAACGCCTGGCCCAGGCCGGTATCCGCCCCTCGATCGGTTCTGTGGGTGATAGTTACGACAACGCCTTGGCGGAAACCATCAACGGGCTTTATAAGACCGAGCTGATCAAACCCGGCAAGCCCTGGCGGACTCTAGAAGAAGTCGAAATCGGCACCGCTGAATGGGCCGATTGGTACAACCACCGAAGGCTCTACCAGTACTGCGGAGACATCCCACCAGTAGAGCTAGAAAACCACTACTACAATCACTACCAGAGCACGGCAGCCGCCGACAGGCTCATCGTCTGAGAAACCCTCCGGACACACCGGGGCGATTCACCGGGGCGCAGCAAACCCAGCACCTCAGACTTACTCGTCGCGCCACCTTCAAAGAAGCGGTAAGTTTTGCGCGCAAAAGTCAGTCGCCGCTGGGCCTCAGTTGCTTCAGCGCCCAGGAGCCGAACAATCGGATTGCCCGCCAGCTCGCCGTCTTGCCTTAGCCCTTGATTCGATAGCTGCGCCCGCACCTGGACCCGACCTTTTTTGGAAAGGTGATGCGAGCCATGATTGCCCTGGTCCATCAACGCGGCCTCACGAGGGTTGAGTTCCAGGCACGCGACCAAACTCTGGTGGCCAGTATCTGAATCTTCGCGAACTAGCACCGCAGCACTTTTGACCCAGTCGTGATTTTCAATAGCAAGCCGAACTTCGTCCAGCTCCACACGATAACCACGAAGTTTCACTTGGTTATCCATCCGACCCACAAACTGCACTGAGCCGTCTTCATTCCATTGAGCTAAATCTCCGGTACGGTATAGCCGGTCCGGCTGGCCATTGGAGCACACCGTAGCAGTAATGAACTTTTCCGCAGTCTGTTCCGGACGGTGCAAATATCCGCGTGCCAGCTGACGTCCGCCAATGAAAAGCTCGCCGGGAGTGCCAATCGGTACCGGTTGTAGTTGATGATCGAGCACGTAGAGACTCGTGTGCGCAACTGGTCGGCCAATCGGGATGACGTTTGGTCCATCCTTGACGGTATCTGGGTCAACAACGTAAGCCGTCGCATTGATGGTGCATTCGGTCGGACCATAAAGGTTGACCAACTTGGCACCGGGCTTTACCTCAAGGCATCTGATGGCAAGTTTCTTGGAGAGCGCTTCACCACCGCTGAAAATCTGCACCAGCGAATCAAAACGGGCAAAATCTTCGTTGTCCACGAGTGCTTGTAAGAGCGTCGGCACGCCCTGCAAAGTGGTGACGCCAAATTCCTGAATCGTCTCAATCAGACCGGCGGGGTCTCGGTAGATATCCGGCTTGCCCATAACTACACGCGAGCCGTAGGCAACGGCAAGAAGCTCCCATTGCGCGGCGTCGAAACTCATCGGAGTCTTTCGCAGGACTACCCGACGCTCGTCGAGGTCAAAGGCGCTTTTGAGCCACACCATTTGGTTGACGATGCTGCCGTGTTCAATGGCCACGCCTTTTGGCTTGCCCGTTGTACCCGAAGTGTAAATAACATAAGCCAGCGTCTCCGCAGCAAAATCCTCCTCCGCAGCCGGTGCTGCCAGGGCATCGGCTCGTTCAGCAAAAACCGTCGCCTCTTCCAGCGTGACAATTTTGACTCCCGGGACGGCAAGCTCAAGTGCTTTCGCCCGAAGATGCGCCTGCGTGAAGATTACGTTTAGTCCTGAATCCTCGATCATGTACCGCAAGCGTTCTTCGGGGTACTCCGGAGCCAACGGCACATATCCGCAACCGGCAAAGAGCACGCCCCACGTGCCCACCATAAGATCCAACGAAGATTCAACGAAAAGGCCGATCCGGTCATCAGTCGCCACCGGCAAACTACGCAAGTAGCGCTCCAGTTGGCTTGACCGCCTCACCAGTTCGCGGTAGCTCATCGTGCTCTGGCTACCGACCACAGCAACGCTGTCTGGCCTGCTGTCCGCCTGCTGGCGGAGCATCTGCGGCAGGTTTTGGTATTTAGTCGCCGTCTCGCTGTTCGTGGTTGCGGTGCTGTTGCTCTCTGGATAATTGCGGTTTTGGACTCTAGTGAGTCCGTTTTCGGCTGTCATTATGGGTCCTCAAATCTAAAAAGTCTGGTGAAAGATTCGGCTGTTTACGGTTCAGGTTCTCGCCGGTTCAGGGCATCCCAAGGCGAATTTTGGGTAGCAAGAACCGCACCAGCCCGGATAAGAACTGATTGGAGGTGCGCCGTTTGTTGCTGTTCGGTTGTGAGGTTCGCTCAGTGTTCGGAAAGCAGCGAGCCGAACCCGGCTACTCGATCATTGATGCCGTTGCTCCGGAGTGCGTGCCAGTACAGCACCGCGTTGTTCGAAATCACTGGCTTGCCAATCCGCTGCTCCGCAACCGGCGCGAATCCGGCCAACGCTACGTTGGTGCCTACCTGCACGATTGCTTCAACATCCGGGCTATCAACTTCGCGGATTGCCTCACGTAACTGCTCGCGAGAAACATGCGAGATTTTCGCTGGACTATGGCTGCCCAGCCCCAGGATGCGAACCACGTCGTAACCACTGTCGGTGAAAAATCGGCTTACTGAATCGTCACCAACAGGCAGGTATGGCGTGATAACGGCAATTTTCTTCAGATCGCCAAGTGCCAGCAATGCTTCCCGGATGGCATCCGGGCTTGTGGTGATCGGTAGTCCGCCGGCCTCGTCCTGAAGAGACTTCACAAAGCCCGCATGGCTGTCTGGGCCTTCCCAGTAGCTTTCCGGCGAAACACCGATGATCAGACAGTCCGGTTTGCAGCTGACGACGCTGCCAATTGCCGGAACAGTCGAATTCCGGATCATATGCATGACCTTGTTAAACCCGGGTTGTTCCACCATGGAATCGTCCTGGATGATCATTCGACCAATATGGTTAGTCACGCCCGCAGGACGAAGGTCGTCCATTTCCGGCTGAGCTGAAGTATTTGTTGAAGGTACCAGTACGCCTACTTTGAGGCGGTATCCGAGTGAATCTGTCATGGCTGTGCTCCTTTGGTGCGGCGAGTGAAGGTTTGGTATGGTCAGCTTTTGGCGACCAGCCACTCGATGATTGAGTTAGCTGGCGAAGTAGGAGGCAGCCATATCTTTGTCACCGTGACCGGCCTGCGAAGCTCGCTCGAAACGCGCTAAACCTGCGGCAACGGCATCGACCTTAACTCCAGTTTTTCGGCCGCTTCAAGCACCAACTTTGAGTCTTTAACCGCATTATCAACGGTAAAACTTGGGCTGAAGTCATCAGCCAAGATGGCTGCTGACTTCAGCTGGAAATAGACATTGTTCCTGGGCCCGCCGGAGACTACGTCAACCACCAACGCGGGGTACACGCCCAGGCCCTTAGCCAAGGCCCGGCTCTCGGCGACGCCGTGCGTTAGGGCGAAAACCCAGCTATTCAGAGCGAGTTTGAGCTTGCTGCTTGCACCCGGTTCTTCAGCAACCCACACAGTGCGCTTGCCGATGGAGCTAAACACCGTCTGAGCCTGTTCCCGATGGCTTAGCGGTCCAGAGGCAATGATCACCAATTGGCCATTTTCCGCTGGCTGCTTGGTGCCCTGCACTGGCGAATCAAAAAAGACAAATCCTTTTGCCTTTGCGAACTCAGCCAGTTCATCAATGGCGTCTAGGCCAACCGTGCTCAGCTGGATCCAGAGTGCTCCGGCAGGAAGCTCTGCCTCAGCGCTTCCAGTACCGCCGGGCCATCTTTGAGCACGGTCACGATGATGTCGGCGCCTTGAACTGCTTCCGCCACCGTGTCAAAAGCGGCAATACCCGAGCCAGCTGTCAACGCAGACGCTTTTGCTGCGCTGCGGTTCCATACCCGGACGGTGAAGCCATGTTTGTCGAGATTCTTCGCGACGGGGGCACCAATAGTTCCAGTACCAATAACGGCTACGGTACCAATCGACGAGTTGTTCGTTGGTTCAGTAGTCATGAGGGTTTTCTCCAGATTTTCGAAGTTTGTTAGCAAAACGCACTTTCACGGACCAGCGGCGCCCCCCATACGGACGCTGCTCCATGGCTATATTTTTTATGGAACGATTGTTACATAACAAGTCAAAGATATCCCCGGCCACTGAACGTCGCATTTAACGGAACAGTCGGTCGGGGAAATTTCAGAGAACGCTCATTGCGGTGTCTACAACACCGAGCAATCGTGCCCTCCGATCCGATTCCGCGCTACCTTTACCCAGAACCCGAATTCCCTGGATAGTGTTGACAATAAATTTAGCCAGGATCTTTGGGTCCTTGTCTGGCGCAACTTCGCCATCACGCTGAGCCCTACAGAGCGCGCCATCAAAAGCCCGCTCCATTCGGTCAAAATTCTCCGCGACCAAGGCGGCCACGATTGGATCGTGCCCAGCTAGCTCAAGCGAAGCATTCGCAACCATGCAACCGTTATGACTCTCGGAATCAAGCTCATCATCAACAATGCTCATCAGAATTCTCCGGATGAGCTCCTTGACTGGGTCAGCCTCGTTAAGCACATCTAGCGTGGCGCCGGACCAATCGTGATACCGGCGCAATGCAGATTCGTACAGCTCGTGCTTACTTCCGAAGAAGTTATAAATACTGCTCCGGCCAAGTCCCGTGCCGTCAACCAAATCTTGCACCGACGTCGAGGCATACCCGCGCTGCCAAAAAACGTTCATCGCGGCATCAGCGATGGCGTCGGGCTCGAACTCCTTCGGCCTCATCAGGTCCCCCTTTTGGAACAATCGGTTTTTAACGGCTACAGAGACGATTCAATACGAGTCTCCGGCCAAGGGCAACAGCTGCCGACATAGATCGACAATATTCGTAGTGTGAAGTTACTCACTTCATTTTCCGTCTTATTCGATTTCAGCACAATTATCGGTCAAAGTTCTGCAACCCAGGCCAGATCCCACGGATCCGTGGGTGAAACCACCGTCCGGTGCCCTGACTGTGCAACATAGAATTCAGCGCCACCCGGATCGGCGATGAGCGCGATTCGGCCGAAAAGGTGTCAACGGGCTTGCAAAGCACCTGCCCGCCCGCCTTGCGCGCCTCAGCAACGGTGGCGTCGACGTCGTCCGGGCCGAAACTTATCCACCAGCGCGAAGGCCTAGTCATCCCAGCTGCAGTCGCGTCCAAGATCGCCGCTCGAATAGTATTTCCGGTTTGAAAAGTTCCATACCGGATCGAGGTACTCATCAGCGGAAGTCGCGGCGTCCATTCCATCGCGGTGCAGTAGAACTCAAAAACTGCGTCAAACCGATAGGTATTTAGGGTGTGCCAAATGGGATACCCCGGTGCATCTGGGCAGTGAAATCCAGGAACGCTCTTCCGCTGCCAAGGCCCAAGAACGGCCTCACCTGGCCCCATCGCGACCGCCGTCTTGCCAAACTCGCCATGGTCCATCGTTGGCATTAGTACCGTGCCACCATGTCGAGACACCGAAGCCTGAGCGGCTTTAAGATCGTCTACGGAAAGGTACGTAGTCCAGGAATCGGAAAAAATTGAAGAGTTCATCCCTAGACCGCCGACTGGCGCGCCGTCTTTCGAGAAGATCGAGTAATCACCAAACCCGTCGTATTCAAGCTGAGTGCATTCCCAACCAAAAAGTTCCCCGTAGAAGTCTTTCGCCGCAGCCGGATCCGAACTCATCACATCCACCCAGCACGGGCCCTGTACCGAAAACGCGCTCACCATTCCCCTAAAAGTGCGCTTAAACGAAAGCGCCCACCCCGGTAACCGCCCTACCTACGATGAGTGAATTGATCTCGTAAGTACCTTCATAGCTATACAGAATCTCTGCGTCGCCAAACAATTTGGCCATTTCATAGTCGCTAGTAACTCCGTTGCCGCCCAGTAATGCACGCCCTTTAGCCACCGACTCGCGGGACAACCGCGTCGTAGTGGCCTTAACCATTGCCGCTTGCGGCATTTGCGCACTACCCTCTTCTTGCATCCGGGCGAATTGCAGCATCAAAGCCAAGGACGACGTCGCGTTGCCTAGAATTTCCGACAGGCTTAGTTGGATAAGCTGAAACTTAGCCAACGGCCTACCAAATTGGATTCTCGCTAGGGCGTAGTCACGACCGATATCAAAGGCGCCAAACTGGATCCCGGCGGCTTGCCAGCCCACCCAGGCTCGCGAGTCCCGCAACAGCTCGTTGGCCGCGGCGAAGTTCGTGGCCTCTGGCAGCAAGTTGGCTTCGGGAATTCGCACATTGTCCAAAACGATGTGCGCATTCTGCATGATCCGCAGGCCCATCTTGTGCTCAATTTTGCTGGCTTGGTATCCCGGACGGTCTGTCTCGACGATGAAACCTTTGATCTGCTGATCAGCCACATCACGCGCCCAGACCAAGGCAAAATCCGCAATCGTGCCGGATCCGATCCAACGTTTTGCGCCATTGATAACCCATTCGCCGTCGAGAAGTTCCGCGGTTGTTTCAAGGCCCCCGGCAATATCCGAACCGTGGTCCGGCTCGGTCAAGGCAAAGGCACCCAACTCGCGGAAATTACGAAGTCCAGGCAGCCAACGTTCTCGTTGCGCTTCGGAGCCTAAGCGATCAATCATGCCAACGATGAGTTCATTATGGATGCCCACCAGGGCAGAAAGTGAGACGTCAGCACGTGCCACTTCGAAGTACATCAGTCCCTTGAAGAGTTGGCTACTGCCGTCGAGCTGCAGTTCGCCCAGACCGTGTTCGGCCAATTCTGCCAGCAGGTCGAAGGGAAACTCTTCGCGGTTCCAATAACCGATGCTTTCGGGGCGAATTCTTCGCTGCAGAAACTCTCGAACTGCAGCGTACCTCAGCCGTTCAGCAGCCGGCAGCAAATCGATCATGCCCATCAAATCTGCATCCGGCAACGGCAAATCTACCGGATTTACCGTGCTCAAACGATCCTGCACGCTGGCTCTCTTTCTGCGCCGTTCCGGGCTCAAGTGCGTCGTAGACTCTTTCAAACCCTTGGAAGTCCTAGTATATTGCACAGTGAGAGAGATCACTAGACGTGCAAGGAACTGGCTGTGAACGCAACCCAGGAATTCCGAGCGGTTCGGGACCGGCTAATCGAGCTCCGCGAAGATTATGCCGCAGCCCGGTCCGAGTTCCGTTGGCCGCATTTTGACGAGTTCAACTTCGCCCTCGACTGGTTCGATTCGATCGCCGCTGATCCGAAAAAGGCTAATAATCCGGCTTTGGTGATCCTGGAACGAGACGGCGCGGCAACGCGACGAAGCTATGCCGAGCTTTCCCGCCGCTCCAATCAAGTGGCCAATTAGCTCCGAGCACAAGGTGTGCAGCGCGGCGAGCGAATGATCGTGATGCTGGGCAATCAGGTGGAGTTCTGGGAAGTCATGCTGGCTGGCATGAAGCTAGGCATTGTTCTTATCCCCACCACAACACAAATGGGGCCAGCAGATCTGCAAGATCGAGTCGAGCGGGGCGAGGCGCGCTGGGCGCTGGCGGACAGGGCCGACGTAGGTAAGTTCGACGGCGTGCAGGGTTACTACCAGCTGATCGAAGTGGGCAGCCTGATCGAAGTGGGCAGCGAGGCCGCATCGCCAGCTTTGAAATATGCAGACTCCGCTAGCGCGGCCGAAGACTTCATCGCAGATGCGCCAACTCGCGGCGACGAAACGCTGTTGCTCTACTTCACTTCCGGCACGACGTCGAAAGCTAAGTTGGTTGAACACACGCATACGTCATATCCAATCGGTCACCTATCGACCATGTACTGGATAGGTTTGGAACCAGGAGACGTGCACCTCAACGTAGCTTCACCCGGCTGGGCAAAACACGCTTGGTCCAATATCTTCACCCCATGGATTGCCGAGGCGTGCGTCTTCATCTATAACTACGAGCGCTTCGACGCTAAGGCTCTGATGGCGCAAATGGATGCCGAAGGCGTTACTAGTTTCTGCGCCCCACCCACGGTATGGCGATTGCTCATCCAGGCAGATCTCAGCGCGCTGAAGACCCCGCCACGCAAAGTAGTCTCGGCAGGTGAGCCACTCAATGCCGAGGTCATTGAACAGGTCAAACGCGCTTGGGGGCAGACCATTCGGGACGGTTTCGGCCAAACCGAATCGACGGTGCAAATTGCCAATACCCCTGGACAAGAAGTCAAGATCGGTGCAATGGGACGTCCATTGCCCGGTTACGACGCCGTACTGGTTGATCCTGCGACCGGGCTAGAGGGCGACGAGGGTGAGCTCTGCCTGCGGCTCGATGCCGTTTATGGCCGTCCCGTTGGACTCATGAAGGGCTATTACGGGGACGAAGAGAAGACTGACTTTGCCTTCCGCGATGGCTATTACCATACCGGCGATATGGTCGAGCGAGATGCCGACGGCGTGATCACCTATGTTGGCCGTGGCGACGACGTCTTCAAATCAAGCGACTACAAGCTCAGCCCCTTTGAGTTAGAGAGCGTGCTGATCGAACACCCTACTGTTGCGGAAGCCGCCGTCGTACCTTCGCCAGATCCGCTGAAACTTGCGGTGCCCAAAGCATTTGTTGTGCTGACACCAGGTTTTGAACCAACGGCGCAAACTGCCGAAGATATTTTGCGTTATTGTCGTAACCATTTAGCGCCGTTCAAACGGATTCGGCGGCTTGAATTCGCCGAGTTGCCCAAGACGATCTCCGGCAAGATTCGGCGAGTGGAGCTGCGGCGTAGTTGAAGAGCTGCGACATGAAGATTCAGCTCCGGTAGCTGGATTTGGTGTTGAATACTCAGATAGCGACTTTCCGGGACTCAAAGGATGAACCAGCCATTATCCAGAGACCCGATCGCTGAGGCACAGTGCAACTGGGAACGGCAAGGTTGGGACCAAGTTGCGGCGCCGATTGCTGCGATTACCGCGATCATGCGCACGCAACAAATCTTGTTACTTCGGATTGAAAACGTACTCAAACCATTCGGGCTCAAGTTCGCCCGCTACGAACTGCTCGCTTTACTCGGCTTTCCCCGGCTTGGGAAGCTGCCCATGAACAAAGCCAGCGCACTCCTCCAAGTGCATCCGACGTCGGTCACCAACGCCGTCGACCGCTTGGAAGTCTCCGGGTTAGTGAGGCGATCGGCTCATCCCACCGACGGACGCGCAACTCTGATTGAGCTGACTCCAGAGGGTCGATCCGTGGTGAAACAAGCTACTGCGGCACTCAACGAGAAAATTTTCGGCCAATCGGGATTCGCCCCGGACGACGTCCAGACGCTCATTGACGTCCTTGGCCGCTTCCGCTCCCACTCCGGCGATTTCTAAACCACAACTTCCACCCGTCGAGTGTCGAGTTGTGGTTGGTTTAAGGCGCTCAAACCGACCAGAACTAGACACTCGACGGAGGGTTAGCGGTTTTTGAATTCAGGGCTGCGCTTGTCCACAAACGCCGCCATGCCTTCTTTTTGATCCTCGGTTGCGAAAACCGAATGGAACAGTCTGCGTTCAAACAGCACACCCTGCGCTAAGCCAGTTTCGAAAGCCGCGTTAACCGCTTCCTTAGCGATCATCGCCACCGGCTTCGACTTCCCAGCAATGACTTCTGCTGCCTTCAAAGCTTCCGCAACAACATCTGCCGCGGGCACAATCCGCGAAACTAGCCCTGAACGCTCGGCTTCTTCGGCGTTCATCATTCGGCCGGTCAGAATCATATCCATTGCCTTGGCCCTGCCCACTGCACGGGTCAGCCGCTGCGAACCACCCATGCCGGGCAAAACGCCGAGGTTGATCTCCGGTTGGCCGAACTTGGCATTATCGCCAGCGATGATGAAGTCGCACATCATCGCCAATTCGCAACCGCCACCCAAAGCAAAACCGGAGACCGCGGCAATCATCGGGATCCGCAGCCGAGTCAGATTCTCCCAATTCCGGAACCAATCCGAGGAATACATCTCCATGTAATCCTTGGCTGCCATCTCTTTGATGTCTGCCCCAGCGGCGAAGGCCTTTGCCGAACCGGTAATCACGACGGCGCCCACGTTCGGGTCAGCGTCCGCTGCAGTTGCCTCCACCACCAGTTCGTTCATGGTTGCTTCGTTAAGCGCGTTGAGCGCCTGCGGCCGATTGAGCGTCAGCAGGCTCACTCGCCCACGCTGTTCAATAAGAATGTTCTCGGTCATAGCGTCCCTCGCCTCCTGAAAGTTATTTAGTGTGAATTCTCGCGAATGTCCGTGATGATGCCAGAAAAATCACGTCCGGCACCGTCACCAGCGGCAAAACGCTGGTAGATCGCCGCCGCCAGCGGACCTAGCTCCGCTGCTACTCCGGTGCTCTGCAGTGCATTCAACGCGAGGCCCAGGTCCTTAGACATCAGCGCGCCGGCAAATCCCGGCTGATAGTCGCGGTTCACCGGGCTCGCTGGCACCGGGCCGGGTACCGGGCAATTGGTGGTCACCGACCAACACTGACCCGACGCCGTCGAAATCACGTCGTACAAAGCCTGGTGTTCCAGGCCCAGCTTTTCGCCCAAAACAAACGCTTCGGCAGCACCGATCATCGAGATGCCCAGCAGCATGTTATTGCAAATCTTCGCAGCCTGGCCAGCGCCATTGGCCCCGCAGTGCACCGCGCGTTTGCCCATCACATTGAGGACCGGCTGCACAAAAGCGAACTCCTCTGCCGAGGCGCCAACCATAAAGGTCAAGCTGCCGGCCTCTGCGCCAACCACACCGCCAGAAACAGGCGCGTCCGCCGCACGGTGTCCCGCAGCAACAGCAAGTTCCGCGGCCGCACGGGCTTCGTCAACATTGATCGTAGAACAGTCCAAGAACAGCGGGCCTGCCGGAGCAGCCGCGAGCAGCCCCCCGTTATAGGCGTCAAGTAGATGCTTTCCACTGGGAAACATCGTGAGCACCACTTCAGCGTCGGGTACTGCTTCGACGGCGGACGCTGCCGTCGGCACGCCCTTCTCCACCGCAGCAGCCAACGCCGCTGGGAAAACGTCGAATCCCACTACGCTATGACCTGCCTTGACCAGGTTTACCGCCATCGGCAATCCCATATGTCCTAAACCAAGAAAAGCTATCTTCATGATGCGTCCTCCCTCTGCAAATCCAAACTCTGCAAACCCAGTTCTCGCTTACTCTCCGGCAGCGTGTTCAACGGCTCAAAATACTTCTCAACATCGGCCACGCTCACCTCGGCAAGTGTGGCCGGATTCCACTGCGGGTTGCGATCCTTGTCAATCACCTGCGCACGCACGCCTTCACGCATTTCGGTGCCGGTGACGAACCGGAGGCCCACTCGATATTCCTGGCTAAGCACCTCTTCCAAGGTCGCTAATTTTGCGGCGCGACGTAGCGATGCCAGCGTCACTTTGACCGCCGTCGGCGATTTCGCTTCGATCGTTACCACAAACTCGGAACCGATTTCGCGCAAATTGCGTACTATCTGTTCCGCATCATCCGATGCGTAAGCCGCATCGATCCAGTCTTGTTGCGCTGCCAGTTCTGAAGCCTGCGCCGGTTCCGAAAAACGACCGACGGCCTCTGCTGCAGCTTCGTTTTCCAGCGCGGCGGCGAGCGCGGGCAGATTTTCTGAGCGAACAAAATGATCGGCCAACCCTAAGAACAACGCGTCCGAGCCAGTCAGATGCGCACCGGTCAGCGCGGCGTGCGTACCAGTCTCGCCGGGCGCACGCGAGAGCAATAAGGTACCGCCGACGTCGGGCACGAAACCAATGGTGGTCTCCGGCATTCCGCAGCGAGTCCGTTCAGTGACCACTCGGACGTTCCCGTGCGCGGAAATACCAACGCCACCACCCAATACGAGACCGTCCATAAAGGGCACATACGGCTTGGGGTAATGCGAAATCAAGGCGTTCAGCTGATATTCGATTTGCCAGAAGTTAGCGGTTTCCGCACCACCGGCCGGAATGTCGTTGTAGATCGCAGTGATGTCACCACCAGCACAGAGTCCCCGGTCGCCGTTGCCGTAAACCAGCACTGTCTGCACGGCGTCGTCAACCGCCCATAGCTGCAATTGACCCAACATTGCCTCAGTCATTGCCACATTGAGCGCGTTGCCCGCTTTAGGCCGATTCAAAATCACGACGCCAAGATGACCTCGTCGTTCAAAAAGAATCTCGGCTTGCGGCTCAGCCACCGAATCTGACATTTAGCTGCCTTCCGGCATGATGAAACTTGAACCTTGCCTAATTCCGGACGGCCAGCGGGTGGTGACTGTTTTGGTCTTGGTGTAGAACCGGAACGCATCCGCGCCGTGTTGATTCAGATCGCCAAAGCCAGAAGCCTTCCAGCCGCCAAAGGTGTAATAAGCGATCGGAACCGGGATGGGCACGTTGATGCCCACCATGCCCACTTGGACTCGGCTGGCGAAGTCGCGGGCGGCGTCGCCGTCGCGCGTAAAGATTGCCACACCGTTGCCAAATTCGTGTTCGCTGGGCAACCGCAATGCTTCTTCGTAGTTATCCGCGCGAATAACACACAGCACCGGTCCGAAGATTTCTTCTTTATAGATCCGCATTGAGGTGGTCACATTGTCGAAAAGTGTTGGACCGACCCAGAAGCCGCCTTCATGACCTGCCACGGTCCAGCCGCGACCATCGGCCAATAGCGATGCACCTTCGTCAACGCCAACCTGGATGTAGTCTTCAATCCGGTCCTTTGCGGACTGCGCTACTACCGGGCCAAAGTCGGAGGACGGGTCCATGCTCGGACCGACCTTGAGGTCCTTGATTCGCTCTTGGAGTTTTGCCACCAGTGCATCGGCGTTCTCTTGGCCCACCGGAACCGCAACCGAAATGGCCATACAACGCTCACCAGCGGAGCCAAATGCTGATCCGATCAGGGCATCAACAACCATGTCCAGGTCTGCATCGGGCATGATCACCATGTGGTTCTTCGCGCCACCAAAGCACTGAGCGCGCTTGCCGTGTGCGGCAGCAGAGGCGTAGATGCTCTGCGCGATGGGTGTAGAACCTACGACGCCGACGGCGCGCACGCGATCGTCTTCAAGCAAGCCGTCTACTGCCTCTTTGTCGCCGTTGAGCACATTGAACACGCCGTCCGGCATTCCGGCCTCCGTGAAAAGTTCAGCCAAGCGAAGTGGTACAGAGGGGTCGCGCTCGGAGGGCTTCAAGATGAAGGCATTTCCCGCGGCAAGTGCTGGGCCAGCTTTCCAGAGCGGAATCATTGCCGGAAAGTTGAACGGGGTAATCCCAGCAACTACGCCAAGTGGTTGTCGCAGCGAGTGCACATCGATCCCGGTGCCAACACTGTCTGAGAACTCACCTTTGAGTAAGTGCGGGGCCGCTGCGCAGAACTCTACAACCTCAATACCACGCTGAATATCGCCCTTGGCGTCGGGGAAAGTCTTACCATGTTCGCTGGAAAGCAGCTCGGCGAGCTCGTCCATGTTTTGGTTGACTAGGTCGACGAATTTGAGCAAGATTCGCGCGCGGCGCTGCGGGTTGGTAGCCGCCCAACCGAGTTGAGCTTGCGCAGCGTTGTCGATGACCGACGTCGTCTCTGCTTTGCTCGCGAGCGGCAGTCGCGCCTGGACCTCACCAGTGCAGGGATTGAAAACATCGCTAAAACGGCCTGAAGTACCTGCGACGTGCTGGCCGCCGACGTAGTGTGAAAGTTCGCGCACCATGGCGTTGAGTCTCCTTGCGAATTGGCATCGTTGCCGGCATAGCTTGTGATCTAGCTCATGCCCTACCGCAAAATATACTCGGACTTCCTACTAAATCGCTACCCCTGCAAGCGAGTCACTACGCCTTAGCTCGAGGCTTCTTCACAAACAAAGTTTCGGCTTCCTCCAAAGACATGCCATTGGTCTCTGGAATCTTGAAGAACACAAAGACGAAGGACAGTGCCGCGAACGCCGCATAGAGCCCGTAAGTTACCGGCAGCGACATCGCAGCTAGCCCAGGGAAACTCACCGTGATCACGAAATTGGAGATCCACTGTGCCATCGCGGCCACACCAAGCGCTTTGGCTCGAATCCGGTTCGGGAAAATCTCACCCAACAAGACCCACACCAACGGGCCCCAGGACACGCCAAAAGCAATCACAAAGACGTTGGCAGCGACCAAAGCCACCGGACCCCACGCACCACTGAGTGCAACCTCACCGTTGACCGGCGACGACGTCGAAAAGGCCAGTGCCATGGTGCCCAGGCTGACCGCCATACCGATTGAACCCGCGAGTAAAATCGGCCGGCGGCCCAAGCGGTCCAAGCGGTCCACCAGCAGGATCGCGACCACCGTGACGACCACGTTAGTAATTGAGGTAACCACCGAGATGAACAAGGAGTCTGATTCTTGGAACCCAACCAATTTCCACAAAGTGGTCGAGTAGTAAAAGATCACGTTGATGCCCACGAACTGCTGGAACATCGACAACGCAATACCGATCCAGACAATGGGTAGCAAGCCGAACTTACCGCCGAAGAGCGTTGCTTTCTTCGCCTTGGCGTCTTCCGCTATTGCACTGTGAATGTCTCGCACGGCCTTTTCGACGTCGTCGGCCGGCCAGAGTGAAGAGAAGACTTTGTGCGCTTCGGCATCACGACCTTTTTGCATCAGGTAGCGCGGAGACTCTGGCAATCGAAGTGCCAAAATGCCATAAACCACTGCCGGAATCGCACCCGCGAGGAACATCCAGCGCCAGGCTTCCCAGCCGAACCAAAATGGCGTTGAGGCATTGCCTGCCGCATTGGCAAACACTGCGTAAGAAAGGAGCGCGGCAAAGATACCTAGCATGATTGCTAGTTGTTGCAATGATGCCAGCCGGCCGCGGATGAGCTTCGGTGAAATTTCCGCAATATAGGCCGGTGCAACCACCGAGGCGATGCCAATGCCCAAGCCACCGATAATCCGCAAAAGCAGCAGATCCAACACTGAGAACGCTCAGCCAGCTCCCAAGGCGGAGACTAGAAATAGTGCTGCACCAAGCAACATCGTCACGCGACGACCAAAACGATCCGCAATGTTGCCCGCCAAATATGCACCCGCCGCGGACCCCAACAAAGCAGAGGCAACGGCGAATCCGGTAACAAATTCGCTCAGGCCAAATTGGCCACGTACGGCGTCGACGGCGCCGTTGACCACCGAAGAGTCGAAGCCGAACAAGAACCCGCCTACCGCGGCAGAAATCGCTAGTCCGATGACCTTCAGCTGGAGTTTTGTATTAGTCGCTGGCATCGCTTTCATAACCTCTCTTTGCAACCCACCATGGAAAACCGGGCCTTTGCCACTATAGCCATGCGCGGCTGATCCGCGGCTGATGGTGACAGCCGGCAGAACCTAGGCAGAACCGTCCAAATCAAGCCCAGCGCCAGTAAATTGCGAAAAGTACGAGCCGGGAGTTTGCCCGGTGACTTTTCTGAACGCGGCAATAAAAGCGCTCGTCGAGGAGTAACCAACTCGCGCGGACGCCTGGCTTACCGAGCTGCCTTCAGCTAAGTGCGCCAAGGCTGCTCGGAGCCGCAAGGCGGTGCGCCATTGGCCAAAGCCCATTCCGGTCTCGAGGTGGAAAACTCGCGAAAGCGTGCGACTACTCGAGCCAACCGAACGCCCCCAAGTGGCCAGATCACGCTGATCCGAAGGATCCGCCAGCAGCGCCTTCGCCAGGTTTTGGCGCGCTGATCTGCCGGCATTGGCAAGTCAATCGAGAGGGTTTTCACCGGTTGTAGTAAATCCGGTATCAGAGCTTCAGCACGACGGCGCTGCCCCACGTTCAGATCAGAACACAAGTGGTCAATCAGCTCGCGCAGCAGGGTGGAGACGCTCACCACAGTTGGTTCATGCCAATCTCCCAAACCACCCCGCGCCTCTAGATAGATTCCTTGCATAGTGCCAGTTCGAATCGACGTCGTGGTGTGCCAGACTCCCGCAGGAATCCACAGAGCCAGGCTCGGCGGCAGCATCCAGTGCTTGTCGGCGACAGAAACCATCAAGACGCCCTCGCGCACCCAAGCAAGCTGTGCAACCTCGTGCACATGCTCGTCGAACCGATCCCCCGCGGCTAAGTCGAAAGCTTCGAGCGCAATAGCCGTTTGGCTGTTACTCAACTTGTTACCCGGCATCAGGCCCGGCGTCGTCGTGCGAATGCTCTGGCTTTTTCGCTTGATAGTGCCAAGACCAGCAGAATCTGCAGCGCGATGGTAAGCAAATTGGTGTTGAGTAGATCCGCACTCAGGGTAAGTTTTGATCCTTCTTGCGCGGCGGTTGCTACCGCGACGATAGTGCTCAGCGCAGTAACAGACATCAGCATGATCCGCGCCCAGTTCTGGCCAGACCAGACAAAATAGGCCAGCACTAATTGCAAGGCTGCGATGACCCCGAGGACAACTATCACCACGGTGGAAATGCTCTGGACAATCTGCGCCAGTTCCACCGGGTCGCCAATTTCGGTTTTCAGAATCTCAGTCGTGAGATCAACCTGTTTGAAAAGTACCGCCCAAATGATGGTGGTGACCGCGGAAAAGAGTCCAAAGAACGCGCCGAATATTGTGGGAAGCGGCCGTTCCAACGTTGGCACCGCTACTTCCGTGCCCGGAATCTCGGCTACTTCCAGGCCTGGACCAGCTGAACGTTTTTCCGCAGTGGGCACGGAACTCAAGTCAATAATCGGCAGATCGCCGTCGGTCTGAATCGCATCACCGCCACCATTACGGGAGTGGTATCCGGTGGAGAAATCTTTGATGACTTCAACCCGGATGCCCGGCGTCGTTTGCGCAAGTGAGTCGATGATGTGATCACGTTCTTGATCAATGTGTTCATCGATTTTGTGCGTGATTTGAAAGGTGAAAAGCGAAAGGCCAACGCTGCGGTCGAAGGTGCCAGCTGCCATCCAATCCGCGTGGTGCCCGCCGGGAAGTAGCCAGCCCTCTGGACAACGCCAGAATCGCACGTGATGCCGCTTTGCTGGGCTGTCTTCAACCTCCTGTTGATAGGCAAAGTCCTGTTGCCTGCCAAACAAGGTCAGAGTACTCACCGGAGCTTCGTGATAGCTCCGCCGGGTCAAAGTTGAGAGGATAATTCGCCAACTGCTGAGCAGCGTAATTTCGTCTGCTTTGGTCCAGCCAGCTGCGAGCATCGCTGATTCAAGCTGCGTTTGCGATCCACAAATTGCCAAGTTGATGGGGTCACCAAGCAGACCATCCGCGGTTCGAGAACGCCCCATAAAGTAATCCGGCACGTAAATGTTAGTAAGAATTCGGTGCAGTCGTGGAAGTGCAACATAGGCGAGCACTATCCAAAACGGCAGCACAAACCAAAGCCGGCTCCAACCGCCAAAGCTCTCACCCAGCACCAGTACCGCAAGCCACACCGCGGCGGCCCCACTGAAGACGAAGAACAGGTTGTCCACCAGCTGGTTAACCGACCAGCGCCTGTTTTTCAGCGCATCCATTTTCCCAGCCTAGCCTGCAGCCCCGAATACGCTGCGCACCCGTTTCAGATAGCCAGACGCATCTGCGTTAGCCAGAACGACAGTCTTCTTGCTAACGCGATGCTGTCTGGCTATCTGAAACGGCTAGAAAGTTTCGCCGGTGAGCTTCTCGTACGCCTCGACGTAGCGTGCGCGGGTGCGTTCGACGACGTCGGCCGGCAAAGCTGGCGGCGGCGCGTTAGTCGTGCGGTCCCAGCCCGACGCCGGTGAGGTCAACCAGTCGCGAACGTATTGTTTGTCGAAACTCGCCTGCGCCTGGCCCGGCGTCCAGAGTGCGGCATCCCAGAACCGGGAGGAATCAGGCGTCAACACCTCGTCGCCCAAAGTCACTACCCCGGCTTCGTCCAGGCCAAACTCGACTTTGGTATCTGCCAAGATAATTCCGCGTTCGCGAGCAATTTCTTCCGCACGACGATAAACGTCTAGGGTCAGCGAGCGCAAGGTTTCGGCGTGTTCCGCACCGACTGATTCAACGACCGCGGCGAAATCGATATTTTCGTCGTGCTTACCGACTTCTGCCTTAGCCGACGGGGTGAAGATGGCTTCTTCGAGCCGGGAGCCATCAAGCAGACCCGCGGGCAGCGGCAGCCCAGCCACGCTCTGCAGTTGACGGTACTCCGCTAGCACCGAGCCAGTGAGATATCCCCTGGCAATGCATTCCACCGGAAACATTTCCAGCCGACGGCAAATCATCGCTCGGCCGGCCACCAACTCAGGGACACCGTCCGCCACGGTGCTGGCCAAAACGTGGTTTGGCACCTCCAGCTGGTCAAACCACCACAAACTCAACCGGGTTAAGATTGCGCCCTTATCCGGAATTTCGGTGTCCAGAACGTAGTCGTAGGCGCTTATCCGGTCGCTAGCTACCACCAGCACTCGATCTTGAGCACCGTCCGCTGGCTCATATAGATCCCGCACTTTGCCGGAATACACGTGCTTCCAGCCGGGCAAGGCTACGACCGGAGCCAAGAAGCCGCTCATCGGGGAACCTGCGTAGCGCTTGCAGCAGCAGGAGCTAAGACTTGGCCGCGAGCTGCTTTTGCGGCGATGTCTCGTCGAAACTGCCCGCCGGGTAACTGAATGAGGTCAATTCCGTCGTAGGCCCGCTCCCGGGCTTCAACCAGGTCTTCGCCCAAAGCGACCACGGCCAAAACGCGGCCGCCAGAGCTAATGACTTTTCCGGCATCGTCGGTTGCGGTGCCTGCGTGCAGCACGTGCACCCCATCAAGAGCATTGGCTTTCTTCAGCCCACGAATCCGTTCCCCCGTGCGTGGCGTTCCAGGATAGTTTTCCGCAGCCAGCACTACGGCGACTGCGCTCTCCTCTGCCCAGCGCAGCGGTTCGACGTCGGCAAGCTGGCCTTTAGCGGCCGCTAATAGCAGCCCGCCCAAGGGTGTGCGCAGCCGCGCCAGCACAGCTTGCGTTTCCGGATCACCAAATCGAGCGTTGAATTCAATCACTCGAGTGCCCCGACTTGTCAGGGCCAAGCCGCAGTACAAAACACCAACAAACGGGGTACCTCGGTGCGCCATTTCGTCGATCGTTGGCTGCGCAACTCGTGCGATAACTTCGTCTACGAAGCCTTCCGGTACCCAATCCAAAGGCGTGTAGGCGCCCATGCCGCCCGTGTTTGGACCTTCGTCTTGATCGAAGATCCGCTTGAAATCCTGTGCGGGTGCCAACGGGACGACGTCCGCACCATCTGAAAGCACGAAAAGTGAGACTTCTGGGCCATCCAAAAATTCTTCAATCACCACGGTGCCACCGGCGTCGAAACAGGTTTGCGCGTGTGCCAGCGCTTCGTCTCGGTCACTAGTCACCACAACACCCTTGCCCGCGGCCAGACCATCGTCCTTGACCACATACGGGGCACCAAAGGTATCCAACGCTTCGAGGGCCTCAGCAGAGTCAGTAGCAACTCGCGCCATCGCCGTCGGCACAGAAGCGCTAGCCATCACCTGCTTGGCAAAGGCCTTGGAACCCTCAAGCTCTGCAGCGGCTTGGCTGGGCCCGAAGACCGGAATGCCCGCTTCGCGAAGAGCATCCGAGACTCCCGCCACGAGTGGCGCTTCCGGACCAATCACTACCAAATCGGCCTCTAGCTTTTGCGCCAGAGAGGTCACCGCAGCTGGATCGTTGCCGTCAATCGCGTGGGTGGGCACTAGCGCCGCAATCCCTGCGTTACCGGGAGCTACGTGCACCTCGTGCACATAAGGGTCAGAGAGTAACGAACGGACAATGGCGTGTTCGCGGCCGCCGGAGCCGATAACAAGAACTTTCACGGACCCAGCCTACCTAGCCGAAGGGAGCGGTACTATTCGGGGCGGGCCAGATTATTCTTTGAAAATCCGGGATACTTGTCTTCGTGGTCAATACCTTCCTGGCGCAAGACGCCGTAGAACTTGCCGTAGTCGAACGCAGCGGCTTTATCGAATCCCGGCACATCGGCTCGGTTGTCGTTACTGCCGCTGACGGTTCGGTGGTGACGAGCTTGGGAAATCCCACCGCTCCGATCTATCCCCGATCGACGTTGAAACCATTTCAAGCGCTGGCATCGATGCAGGCTGGCGCGCCATTACGCGGTGCTCAGGCTTCCATGGCGAGTGCGAGCCATGTGGGTTCGTTGGAACACATGGATCTGGTGAAGTCGATGTTGGACAAAGCCGAGCTCAGCGAAGAAGACCTGCAATGCCCTCCGGCCTGGCCGCAAGATTCCGAGGCTTACCAGTGGCTGCTCCGCACAGACCGAGGCAAATCACGGCTCGCGATGAATTGCTCCGGAAAACATTCCGCGTTCTTGTGGGCTTGCAAAGAAAACGGCTGGGATTTGCGTAGCTATTTGCAGCTAAACCACCCCTTACAACAACTAGTGATGACTTTGATCGAAGAATACTGCGGTGAAACTCCGGTGCACGTTGGAATCGATGGTTGTGGCGCTCCGGTAGCGGCAATCTCCTTACTTGGCCTTGCCCGCGGTTACGGCAAACTTGGCGGCTCCCCCTCAGACAAGCACGCAAACGCGCGAGCGGCGACCATCGCTACCGCGATGCTTGACTACCCGTGGACGGTGGAAGGCCGAGGTAAGCCCAACACCATCGTGATGGAAGACGTGGGCATTTTGGCCAAACTGGGTGCTGAGGGTGTGCTGGCGTTGGGCACTGAGACCGGCGTCGGCGTCGCGGTCAAAATGTTGGATGGCAATGGCCGAGCTGCGACCCTGGTGGGGCTAACCGCTTTAGCCGCAACCGGGGCGGTGGATGCATCTTCAGTGGCCGCGGTGCTGGGTAAGGTCGTCGAACCGATTCTTGGCGGTAGTGACGTGGTGGGCCAGCTCCGGTTGGGTGCAGCCGTTTCGGCATTGCTGGATTAATAATGACCGCCAAACGTCGAATTTCTGCAGCCGACGGTCAGGCGGCACTGGCCGCCTGGCGCGGTGGCGCTAAGGAACGCACGACGACGGCGACCTCCGTGCGGTTCAGCCTCGAAGAGCTCACCGCCCGTGCACCAGGGAATTCGGTGGAAGTTCGAGTGCCGCCATTTGGGGTGACCCAGTGCATTGAAGGCCCTCGGCATACCCGAGGTACGCCGCCAAATGTGGTGGAAACCGACGCCGTTACCTGGCTTGAATTGGCGCAGGGCTCCCTTGATTGGTCCACGGCATTAGCCTCCTCTCGGGTGCAGGCTTACGGGCTCCGAGCCGATTTATCCGCAGTGCTGCCGCTTTGGCATGGCACACAGAGCAGTGGCGACGAAAGTATCCTGGATAAATGACAGAACCGATTTCCTCCGACGCACCAGACGCCGCCAGCGGGCATGAAACCCGCCAGGTCACGGTTCGCCGAGCACCAAAATACGTTCCGTTCCTCATTGCTGGCGCAATACTTGGCGTTATCGCCGCGGGAATCGTTGCCGTAGTGCCACAAGACAATCAATACGATAAGAGCACGGTTTTTGGCTTTTTTGTGGTCTTGCTGATTATCGCTGGAACCGGATTTGGTGGCCTAGTCGCCCTGGTTATTGACTGGAGCGGGCGCCGAAAAGCTTCTGCCGCATTGGTTGAGGAAACTGACGAGGACGTCCAGGAGTAATAACCAGCCAAAGATGCCTTAGAATAGGTTAGTGGCACGCGGCGATGGCAAACTTTCCCACGATCTTCTCCCCGGCGAAAAAGGCCCCCAAGATGCATGTGGCGTCTTTGGCGTCTGGGCCCCTGGTGAAGAGGTAGCGAAACTGACCTACTACGGTCTGTACGCACTTCAGCACCGAGGCCAAGAATCGGCAGGCATAGCGACCTCCGATGGCGAGCGGATCAACGTTTATAAAGACATGGGCTTAGTCTCCCAAGTCTTCGATGAAACGACCCTCAATACGCTCAAAGGGCATATCGCCGTCGGGCATTGTCGGTACTCAACCACCGGATCCTCGACTTGGGCAAATGCCCAGCCCACCCTTGGTGCCACCAGAACCGGGACTGTCGCGCTGGCGCACAACGGAAATCTGACCAATACCGCCGAGTTGTTCGAGTTGGTCTTGGACCGGCACGGCCGGCCCAAGGTTGGTGAAATGGCGCAGGGCAACACCTCGGATACTGCGCTGGTGACCACGCTGCTGCAAGGCAGCGGCACGGACAGCCTGGAAACCACCGCGATGGACCTGCTGCCTCGAATCAACGGCGCATTTTGCTTTGTCTTCATGGACGAGGGAACCCTCTACGCAGCCCGTGACCCATATGGGGTACGACCGCTAGTTCTTGGTCGACTGGAACGTGGTTGGGTCGTCGCCTCTGAATCTGCCGCTTTAGCTACGGTTGGCGCTAGCTTTATCCGAGAAATCGAGCCGGGCGAATTCATCGCGATTGATCAGGACGGCGTGCGAAGCCAACGCTTTGCCGAAACCAAAGCGGCCGGTTGCGTTTTCGAATACGTCTACCTTGCCCGCCCTGACGCCACAATTTCCGGTCGCTCAGTCTACGAATCCCGCGTGGAAATGGGCCGTCAGCTGGCCCGCGAAAACCATTTCGACGCTGACATTGTCATCCCGGTTCCGGAGTCTGGTACCCCGGCAGCGGTGGGCTACGCTGAGGGATCCGGCATTCCCTTCGCCCATGGATTCGTCAAGAATGCTTACGTTGGCCGCACCTTTATTCAACCGTCGGAGACATTGCGGCAGTTGGGTATTCGGCTCAAACTCAACGCCTTAGAGTCAGTCATCCGTGGCAAGCGCCTCGTTGTGGTGGACGATTCAATTGTCCGCGGCAATACGCAACGCGCCGTGGTTCGGATGCTCCGAGAGGCTGGCGCTGCCGAGGTTCACGTCAAGATCTCCTCACCACCGGTGCGTTGGCCATGTTTCTACGGCATTGATTTTGCCTCGCGAGCAGAATTGATTGCCAATGGCGCGGCAATCGAAGAAATCTGCAAGTCGATCGGTGCAGATTCATTGGCTTACATCTCTGAAGATGGCATGATCGCGGCCACCGAACAGCCCCGCGAACGGCTTTGCACGGCTTGCTTCACCGGTAAATACCCGATTGAGTTGCCTACCGCGGACCGTTTGGGCAAGAACTTACTCGAACGCACTACCCCGCAAGCTGATGGTTCCCACGCCGGAGCCAATGGATGCGACCCCGGCCCGGGTTCCGAGCTGGAAAATCTGCTGCACGAATCTGACCCTCGGTTGGAAAAGCATAGGAAAGAAAAGGTATGAGCGAAGCGATCACCTACGCGAGCGCCGGAGTCGACGTCGAAGCTGGCGACAAGGCCGTAGAACTCATGAAGGAAGCAGTCAAAGCTACCCACGGACCCCAGGTCTTAGGCGGCGTCGGTGGATTTGCTGGCCTTTACGATGTCAGCAAGCTTCTGCAGTATCGGAAACCGCTTTTGGCCACCTCCACTGATGGCGTTGGCACCAAAGTGGCTATTGCGCAGGCCATGGATATCCACGACACGATTGGCTTTGACCTGGTGGGCATGGTCGTGGACGACATTGTCGTTGTCGGTGCCGAGCCGCTGTACGTGACTGACTACATCGCCTGCGGCAAGGTGGTGCCAGAACGCATTGCAGATATCGTTCGTGGCATCGCGGCAGCTTGCCAGCAAGCCGGCACGGCGTTGGTCGGTGGCGAAACCGCCGAGCATCCTGGGCTGCTCAGCCCGGACGAATACGACGTAGCGGGTGCCGCTACCGGCGTCGTCGAAGCTGATAAATTGCTCGGCCCAGAGCGAGTACGCGATGGCGATGTAGTGATCGCCATCGCCTCCTCGGGTCTGCACTCCAACGGCTATTCGTTGGTGCGCCGCGTAATTAACCGCGCAGGTTGGGCTTTAGACCGGCAAGTGAGTGAGCTTGGCCGGACCCTGGGCGAAGAACTCTTGGTACCCACTCGGGTTTATGCTGCAGATTGCTTAGATCTGGCCCGAACCTTTGATGTAGATGCTGAGCGCGCAGTGCATGGCTTCAGCCACGTCACCGGCGGCGGCTTAGCTGCCAACCTAGCGCGCGTATTGCCGCAGGGACTGACCGCAACGGTCGATCGCTCAACGTGGGAATTGCCAGCAATCTTCAAGTTAGTGTCCGAACTGGGTAATGTTCCGCTGCCCGATCTGGAACGTACTTTGAACTTGGGAGTCGGCATGGTCGCAATCGTCAGCGCGCAAGCCGCGGACGCCGCCGTCGCGCATTTGAACGAGCGCGGGTTGCCCTCGTGGGTCATGGGTGCCGTAGGCTCTTCGGATTCCGGCCCTCAAGATGGTCCAGACTATGTCCAAGGTGCCAAAGGCGTCGACGGCGGTGCCGTGCGAATGGCCGGCAGCTACGCCTAATTTTTTTCGCGAGTATGTCCCGTTGAATTGATCAATTCAACGGGACATACTTGTTCCTTCCCACTGAAATGCTCGACTCAGTGGGAAGAAATTTCGACGCCGCAGCACCGCACTACTCCTCCCCAGCCACGCCAAACGGCGGTTAGCCCCACAAGAGCTGCTTCGGGACAGTTATTGCCGGAATTTTCTTGCACGGTTGGGAGATGGCAGATCCAGTAAACGTGCTCAAAACAATGGGCGGCAGTAGCCGCTGGAAGACTCTTATGCGGGTTGGCGTATCTCAGAGCACCTTACGTAACGCGGTGAAATCTGGGGCTGTGGTCCGATACGGCTTCGGCATTTACGGACTTCCAGGCCTGCCGAAACTTAGAATTGCCATGCACCAAGCCGACGGCGTACCGGCTTGCCTCAGTGCGGCAGAAGAGTTGGGTTGGTGGGTGCTACACCAGCCCAAGATCCCGCACATTGCGGTCGATCACGGCCGTCAGGTGCCCTACTTCATCAAACATCGGGCCAGATTGCCGTTGTCCGCACTAGACGTCATCGTCCAGGTCTTAGACTGTGCGCCGGAGCTTGATGCGCTTGTGGTGTTGTGCTCAGCAATCCGGAAAAACAAGTCACTATCGAGGAAATTGCTGGCCGCCTTCGTGGCAGCAGGTCCCACAACGCCCGAAAAGTGCTCCTTAGACTTGATCCACACGCCGAGTCTGCGCTTGAAGTCGTCTCCCGATTTCACTGCGAAAATTCCGGACTCATTGTCAGCTCACAGGTCTTTTTAGCTGGAATGGGCCGAATGGATCAGCTCATTAATGGCGTGCTCGCCTTGGAGTTGATGGGCAAAGAGTCCCATCTTTCGGCCAAAGCCTTCGAAGAGGACCTTCGCCGTTTTAATCAATACACCACGGCTGGTGTGCCCGTGATGAGGGTTGGATATGCGTTGGTTGTCCATCGACCGGTCGAGTTTTTGGCATTAGTTCGGCGAGCTCTGGCAAAAATTTCCGCAGGTTCTTCCCACTGAATAGAGCCAGGCAGTGGGAAGAACCTAGTCTGTCCCAGCGGACTTGCAAATTGACTGGGACAAAATTCTTTCCGAATGCTGTCGATTGGTGCATAGTCGAATCGTCATGATGCTGAACCGGTCAAACGATTGGCGAACAGTCTCAACGATCGAACTCAGTAGATATTAAGACGAGGAGAAAAATCATGCGATACACACTTCTTTTGCACTATCCGGAAATGTCGCCGGAAGAACTTGGGCCCGAAGCCCTCAAAGCAGGCATGGACGGATTCCATGCTTATGCGTCGGCCCTTGAGGCAGCCGGGGTCCTGCTTTCAGCGGAGGTACTCCAACCGTCCACCGTGACTACAACGCTGCGATCGAGCGACGGCGAGCTACGTATCCAGGATGGGCCCTACGTAGAAACAAAAGAGCAAATAGGAGGCACTTTTGTGATCGAGGCGCCGAATCTCGATGTTGCGCTTAACTGGGCCAAACAGGCACCGTCAATTCAATGGGGCGACGTCGAAGTCCATCCCACTGCGACTCGCTGGTCCAGCGGACGATGGGTTGGCGGCCAAGAATCTAGCCAAAATTGACCAATGCTGCTGAGGCACGGGCCGCCGTCGAACGGGTTGCCCGTGCCTCTTACGGCAGGCTGCTAGCACTAGTCGCCTCGCGCACCGGAGACATTGCCCAGGCAGAGGACGCGCTGGCCGACGCCTTTGAGCGAGCCCTCAGCAGCTGGCCGCTAACCGGTCAGCCAACAAACCCGGAAGGCTGGTTACTTACCGTGGCGCGGAACAGACAACGTGATGATCTACGCAGCGCCGCTTATCGACTGGCATCGCCGCTAGACGAAGCATTGCTACCTGTACTGGATGCGCTCCCGGACGACTTGGCACTCAACAGTTTTCCCGACGAGCGACTCGCGCTGCTTTTCGCTTGCGCACACCCAGCAATTGATCCAGCTGTTCGTACTCCGCTGATTCTACAAACCGTCCTGGGTTTCCAGGCGAACCAGCTAGCACCGGCTTTTGCGATCCCCACCGCGACTTTGGCACAGCGACTAGTAAGAGCAAAGCGTCGAATCCGAGACGCCGTGATTCCGCTGACCGTTCCTGAACCCAACTTATTGCATGAGCGCTTGCCTGCGGTCCTTGAGGCTATCTACGGCTGCTACTCAATCTCCTGGCAAGGCTCTCAACAGGCTTCCGTGAAATCGGCATCTTCCGAAGCCCAGTACTTAGCTATCAGCGCTGCTGCTTTACTTAAAAACGAACCAGAGGCGTGGGCGATCGCCGCTCTCATCACACTTTCGATGGCCCGATCCTTAAGTAGAGATCAAGGACGTTACCTGCCGGTTGCCGATCAAGACCCTAGGCTGTGGAATGCTCGGCTAGTCGCCGAGGGCAATCAGTATTTGCGGCGGTCCGCAGTTACTCGGGCAGAGCATGCACACTTGCTTCCCATTGCGCGCTTTGAGCTAGAAGCAGCAATACAATCGATCCACTGCACCCGAATCGATGGTCTAGAGCCCAATGCCAATGACCTACTAACGCTGTACTCCGCGCTGATGCGCGCCGCGCCAACTTTAGGCGTGCTTATAGCCTTAGCCTTGGCCACGGCAAAAGTATCTGGCCCGATTACTGGCCTGCAAATACTCGACAATACCAACGACGCTCGGCTGACAAATTTCCAGCCGGCTTGGGCCGCACTCTTGAGTGAAGCTGGCGATGACGACGCTGCTAACAAAGCCTACTTACGAGCCGTGGAATTCGCTGACAGCGCAGAAACAGGAAGCTGGTTGCTTGCACGGATTACTTTTGACCAGCTCGCCGCCGAAGGCTTCACCGGGCATACAAAAGGCTAAGCTGTTGCTGAATTGCTCTTCAGCGCAGCACAAAGCATCACCGGATGCTTAAGCGGAAATTGATGTTCGAATCTAACCGATACGTCGGCTGTCTACATCGTCCTCATCGTCGTCAGACTAATCAGCGTATTTGTCTTCATACGCTGAATAGTCAGGCTCCGGAATCTCTTCCGTAAAGCGATTTGAGGCAGGGCTGGATGGATGCGATAGCTCGCGTTCCAGCGCATTGTAGTCAGTGCTCGGAGAGTAGTACTTCATATCCCGAGCCTGCTTGGTAGCTTTTGCCTTTTGACGGCCGCGCCCCATGGCGTGACCCCCTTTTGTACTTGTACCGGAGGTGGTCACCCTGGAATACAGAGGAGGCCCCGGAGTTTTCGGTCAATTTGTCGTATCTATAGATTACATGCTTTCAGCGTGCTCTGTGCGAACTTGAACGTCATCATCCAGATTTAGTCGCAACATGCGTAGCAAATAACCCTGCCAACAGGGTGAGAACTTCGGTAGAGTCACATGTCAAGGATGGATTTTGTGGTCTCATGAATGATTTAGGCTAAAAAATTGAATAAATCTGCTGACGCCAAGGTAGACCAGGAAGGTGCTAGGTTCCCATGAGCGAACAGGACAACAACACAAAAGGAGCCGGGCCCGAGCCGACTCCGAATCTGCCAGAACCGACCTTGGGCGAAGCCCAAATCAGTCCAGACGCGGCAAAAGAAGCGTCGCTAGACGAAGCCGCAGCTGAAGCAGCAAAAGTCGAAGCTGAGGCTGACGAGAACACCTCATCGCGAACTGAGCCCTCCTGGCTGGATAAAAGCGCTGCATCTAATGATTGGGATCACGCCTTCGTCTCATCTTCCAGTACTCCTGCTGCTGGCATTACTCCCACTGGCGCATCCGCTGCCCCCGAGGCAGAGAATCCGTCCTCCGCCGGCAAACCGGTTCCCGAAACAGCTCAACCAGACGTACCGTCGGCAGAAAATGACTGGGGCGCAGACGAATCGACAGTTCTGCGAACCAATTTCAATGAACCGCCTGTAGTCAGTAATCCCTGGAGTAAGGCCGACGAGCCCGCGAGCGAATCGCCAAAAACAGCAGAAGGTACTCAGCCTCCTGTTCCCAGCGAGCAAGCCGCTCAACCAGCTCCGGCAGAACCGGCCGCGCCTGCTGCTCCGGCCGAGCCTGCTTCCCAAGCCACGCAAGCGGCCCAGCCCACCCAATCGTGGTCTCGACCTGACGAAGCCCAACCATCCGCACCGCAATCTGCAACATTGGGCAGATCAGTCGAATCAACCCGGGCGAGCTCCCGCGCAACAAACGGGCCAACAATATGGCCAGCCGCTCGCCCCGCCATATGGTCAACCAGCGCAGGGCGCTCAGCCGACTGGCCAGGGAGCCCAAAGCGCTGGACCTAGCCAACCCAGCCAACGTTGGCAGAATGCGGCGAACACCGCCCCAACCAACCTGCCCGCGCCTTATAGCCAGCCAGCGGCATCCCCTTACGGAAACCCCGGTCAGAATGCACAACCGGGAGTGCCCGGAAATCCACCGTCAGCATGGAACCAACAACCTGGCGGACCACAAGGGCCCTACGGTCCCGGAGGTCCGCAAGGTCCCGGTGGCCCATTCGGGTCCGGCCAACCTCAGAAGAGCAATACCAAGCTCTGGATCTTTGTTGGAGCTGGCGTCGTGCTAATTGCCTTGATTGTTTTGGTAATTTGGCTGGTCAGCACGCTCATCGGCGCAAACAAGACCGCCGACTCTGATCGGTCACCAGCCGCATCAGCCTCATCCCAAACGTCCAAGAGCCCGACGTCGTCAAGCGCTCGTCCCAGCAGCTCGGATGGGTCGGCTTTGGTGCCGAACGCCTCGCCGTCGACCTGGCTTGTTGGCGACTGCATCCGGACTTATGTGGATATCAACACTAAAGCTGACGTCGTCAGTTGCAGCACCGGCCACTCGGGCCAGCTGATTGGCACTTTCTACTACAAGGACTCAGATGCCTTCCCGGGCGCTGACGCGCTAAAGGCCAAAGGTGATGCATACTGTGCTGTCATCTCGCTCACCTCGGATGCAAGTAATTACGACATCCGCCAACAATATGGATATCCAACTGAATCAACCTGGGCGAAGGGCGACGGCCGAATTGATTGCATCGCCTATACCAAGGGCGGGGACATCATCAAGGAAGACCTCATCAAAAAGTAGTCCGTAGGAACCTTAACAAAAAGGTGAGGGCCCGACGTCACAGCTAACTGCGACGCCGGGCCCTCACCTTTAAAAACGACTTTAACCCTTCCGCACCGTCAATCCAGATCCAGGAATTCCAGTCGATAATTCATCAACGTCGGCTGCTACATCAACCAAAACCGTATCGCCGTCTTCGATCTCGCCGGAAAGCAAGCCCTTAGCTAAGCGATCGCCAATTTCTCGCTGCAGCAACCTTCGTAGCGGCCTGGCCCCGTAGGCCGGGTCATAACCAGTCATGGCGAGCCAAGCCCTTGCCCCATCAGCAACCTCAAGCACCAAGCGTCGCTCTTGTAACCGGGCGGCAAGCAACTGCACCTGGAGGTCGACGATTACCGAAAGCTCTTCCACGCTCAACGCGTCGAACATGACGACCTCATCGAGCCGATTCAAGAACTCCGGCTTGAACGCGGAATTGACGATTGCCATCACCGAATCGCGCTTTTGCTTCTCGTCCAGCATTGGGTCAACCAGAAATTGCGAGCCGAGGTTCGACGTCAACACCAAGATCACATTTCGGAAGTCAACGGTGCGGCCTTGTCCGTCGGTTAGCCGACCGTCGTCGAGCACCTGCAAAAGGATGTCGAAGACCTCTGGGTGCGCCTTTTCCACCTCATCGAGCAAGATCACCGAATAAGGCCGACGGCGCACCGCCTCAGTGAGCTGACCGCCCTCTTCGTATCCGACATATCCGGGAGGCGCGCCGACCAAGCGAGATACCGAGTGCTTTTCCGAATATTCACTCATATCGATCCGCACCAAGGCGCGTTCGTCGTCGAACAAGAAATCAGCGAGCGCCTTGGCGAGCTCGGTTTTTCCCACACCAGTGGGTCCCAGGAAAAGAAACGAACCCGTCGGCCGATCCGGGTCCGAGATACCAGCCCGGGATCGTCGCACCGCATCAGAAACCACCGAAACTGCCTTAGTCTGCCCAATCAATCGTGCGCCAAGCGCACTTTCCATACTGAGAAGCTTTTGGCTTTCGCCTTGCAGCATCCGGCCGGCGGGAATTCCGGTCCAGGCAGAAATAACCTCGGCAATGTCATCAGCAGTTACTTCCTCGGCCACCATCAATTCGGGCTTTTCGCCCAGCGACTCTTCAGCTTGCTGCGCTTCGACTAAGGTCTGCTCTAGCCCCGGAATCTCGCCGTAGAGAATCCGTGACGCCTGCTCTAAATCGCCTTCACGTTGGGCCTTTTCAGCGATGGAACGCAGCTCGTCCAGCTTTGCCTTGAGCTCGCCGACCCGGTTAAGCCCCGCCTTTTCAGCTTCCCAACGTGCATTGAGTCCGGCCAGCTCTTCTTTCCGGTCAGCCATATCGGCTCGTAGCGCAGCCAATCGTTCAATTGAGGCAGCATCACTTTCGCCATCCAGGGCTAGCTCTTCCATAGTCAACCGATCGACGGCGCGGCGAAGTTGATCGATTTCCTCGGGTGCGGAATCAATCTCCATCCTGAGCCGTGAAGCTGCTTCATCGACGAGGTCGATCGCTTTATCCGGAAGCTGACGACCGCTGATATACCGATTAGACAACGACGCCGCCGCGACCAGGGCCGAATCAGCAATCGAGACCTTGTGGTGCGCCTCGTAGCGCTGTTTCAAGCCGCGCAGGATTCCGATGGTGTCGTCCACGCTTGGCTCGCCAACATAGACCTGCTGAAACCTTCGCTCAAGCGCTGGATCCTTCTCTACGTGTTCGCGATATTCATCCAACGTCGTGGCACCAATGAGGCTCAATTCGCCGCGCGCGAGCATTGGCTTTAGCATATTGCCAGCATCCATAGCACCTTCCGAAGCACCAGCGCCAACCACTGTGTGGATCTCGTCTATGAAGGTCACAATCTGGCCGTCCGAGTTCTTGATTTCCTCAAGAACCGCTTTGAGTCGCTCTTCAAACTCGCCGCGATACTTCGCGCCAGCAACCATCGCACCAAGGTCTAAGCTGATCAACGATTTTCCGCGCAGACTCTCCGGAACATCGCCGGCGACCATGCGTTGGGCCAAGCCTTCAACGACGGCAGTCTTGCCAACGCCTGGCTCACCAATAAGTACCGGATTATTTTTAGTCCGCCTGGAGAGTACTTGTACTACGCGCCGAATCTCGGAATCGCGGCCAATAACCGGGTCGAGCTTGCCGGAACGAGCAATTTCAGTGAGATCGGTACCGTACTTTTCGAGTGCCTGAAAAGTGTTTTCTGGATCGGCAGAGTTGACCTTGCGATCACCTCTAATTCCAGGCAAAGCCGCACGAAAAGCCTCTACTGAGGCTCCGGCGTCTTTGAGGATCTGCGCCGCTGGGTCGGAGCCGGCGGCAATACCAACAAGCAGGTGCTCGGTGGAAACGAAGCTGTCTCCCATTGACTCGGCTTCTTGCTGCGCCGCTTGGACTACCTGAAGCCCGGCTCGAGAAAATTGCGCTTGCGCCACGGTGCTACCCGAGCTGGTGGGCAACTCCTTGATGGCGGCTGAGGCTTTGACACTCACCGCATCAGGGGCGACGCCGGTGGCTTTCAAGAGCGCTACCGCGACTCCTTCGCGTTGATCCATCAACGCTTTGAGCATGTGCGCCGGTTCAACTTGCGGATTTCCAGCAGTTGAAGCGTTCATCGCTGCTGCCGAAAGAGCCTCCTGGCTCTTAGTGGTAAATTTTGCGTCCAATTGATCACCCTTTCATAGCTAGAAATTGACTACTGAAAATATAGGCACGATGTTGCGCACCTGTCTTCACTTGATAAAACCATCATTAATTAACTTGAGCCTACTACGCTCAAGTTCAAAAGAAAAGTTATCCACAAGCTACGACAACTCTGGATGACTATCCGAGAACAAGCTGATGAATCGCAGCTGGCAACTTACCGGGAATGATGAATTCGCTCTTGTGCCGCGACACGCTGTTGCGTAAATTCCAAAGCGGCCTGAAGGCCTACCTACCACTTAAGGAATCGGTACATGATGCGAAAACTCTGTCAGACCCTCCTCGTGCTCTGCGTTGCTGCAGTTACAATGTTCAGCGTCGCCAGCCCCGCCTCGGCAGCCACGAAACTCAGTCAATCCGAGGCAGCTTCACAGCTCAGTGCGGTTGGCGTTACCTGGTCCTCAAGCGGCAACTGCACCACACGGTCAAACTCAACCTGCACCTCCTTCGACCAGATCAATCAGTCCACCGTGACCGGCGTCGTCACTTTGAAAAAGGCCAGCGGCTGCGCATTGAACATCACCGGCGGCACCGAAGTTGGCCACGCATCCGGCACACAAAGCCACTACAACGGCTACAAAGTTGACATTGCCAAGGCCACTTGCATCAATGACTACGTGAAAAACAGCTTTACTAAGATCGCAGATCGTGGCGACGGCTACCCGCAGTGGCGTTCCTCCGCTGGCAACACTTACTGCGATGAAGGCAACCACTGGGGCATCACCTACATCTGAGTCATTGCGGACTAGCGGTGCTGAGCTACGAACGCCAAATACTGTTGGCGATTCAGCGGATTACCGTCGGTCCTAGGTCGGGCGGCGGCACTTTTACTACCGGTCGGTACCCAGCCGGGTGCGACGTCGAGGTGCCGTCGCCAGCGGTCAAATCTGCCAAGCCTTGCGTAACGCAAATAGCCGACGCTGCCGGAAGCACTGCCGTGATCTGGCATCGCTCGGCCGCAATCTCTGTCGAGGTTGTTTTAGCGCCCGCTCGGCCCAACATGCCAATTACCGCGCTGAAAGCACTCAGCGGAATCTCGAGCGAGATTTCGCTGAGCGGCTCACAGACCTCGGTTCCAGCGCGAGCCAAGGCTCGCATGAGCACCAGGGGCAACAACCGCCGGAAATCTCCCGCCGCACTCATCACTGAGTCGTAGGCGGTATGAGTAATAGTGACTAAGCAATCGGTGACCTGCCAGCCAGCCAATCCTTGGCTCAAGCAATCTCGTACGGCTTCTGCCAATGCCACGTGAAATGACAGCGGCAGGGCACCTAATTCGACTTCCAGAGCCACTCTTATTCCAGCGGATGAATCTTCAGGCTCAACCCGAAGACCTATCCCGGCATAAAATGGATTACTCGGACCAAAGTCTTCTATCGCAGCTCCCACTCCGCGAACTTTCTCGATATACACCACGCGCGGAAGACTAAAATTCGCCTCAATGCCGCACTCGCTCAGCAGTCTTTCTTAAATGACCTCCTGCTGTATTTGGCCATAAAGATTGACTACCGATTCACCTTCACCCGGATCTAGTCGCGCCCCAACCAGCGGATCTTCATCGGTCAGTTGCAAGAGCGCCTCATGTAGTCGCCGCTTTTGCGTCGCTAGGCCCGGTCGCACCACGGCCTCAAGGCCAGGCCGTTCAATCTGCGGCATCGTGATCTCTTCTGATCGGCTACCGAGCTGATCGCCAATCAACAAACCTGTTCGACTAGAAACTAAGGCAATTCGACCGGCGGCTGCTTTGCCATCTAAAAGTTCGGTGCCATGGTCAATAACCTGCACTCGCGAAAGCCGCTCTCGAAATGGTTCGCAATCTGCGGCATCAACCCGGCGAAATACCTCAACCGTGTCCTGTGCCTGGACGCTGCCAGCGTCCAGGCACAGGTAGGCGCTACGACGACCTGATTGATCACGGGCCACCTTGAATACCGTGCCATGCAGCGGCGCCGCTTGATTCGGCTCAGCAGCAGGTAGCAACCAAGTCAGCGCATCCATAAACTCGCCGACGCCGACTCCGGCCAGCGCTGAACCAAAAAAGACCGGATGGGCTAACCCACTTCGGCTGGCGCTACCTAGCCAAGTTTCCATCCGGTCAGTAGAACTCCGCTCAACGTTCTTCGGCCCGGCAAGATAGGCCTCCAGTGCCTGTTCGTCCGTCTCGGCAAGCTCAGCCAAGAGGTTTTCCGGCCCTTCTGAGTGCGCAGACCACGAGCAGATGCTCGCCCCTTTGGCAGACAACCCGCTCACGTAGTTCATCACCGGCAACACACCATCAACGCGGGCGCGCAGTTCCTCGATCAACTGAGCATCCCGAGCCCCTGACCGATCAATTTTGTTGATAAAAATCAAACAAGGGATTCGTCGCTCAGTCAGCACTGAGAGCAACACCCGGCTCTGAGCTTGTAGCCCCTCCACTGCCGAGAGAACTAAGACAGCAGCATCGAGTACCGAAACAGCTCGTTCAACTTCAGCCACGAAGTCGGCATGTCCGGGCGTATCTATCACATTTATACGAACGCCACGATGGATGAATGAGGCGATCGCGGAGCGAATCGTGATCCCCCGACGGCGCTCAATGTCGTCGTCATCAGTATGGGTGTCGCCGTTATCTACTCGGCCAAGATGGTCAGAGACACCGGCTTTGAAAAGCAGTTGCTCCGTCAGTGTGGTTTTACCAGCGTCTACGTGAGCGAGAATTCCTAAATTGAGGGTGGGCATGCACAAAGTCCTTTGCGGGAAGGTTCGGATGAATGCTCAAAACTCCGAACGCTTGGCGCATGTGCTTGCCCTCTCTTGCGCTGGTAATTCGGCGGCCAACGACCACCATCAGATTCAGCGTAACCCGTTGATTAGCGTTTTGTCGCCACGCTGGACTAACCGTCCTTGTCTTGCCCGACCTTTGGCAGTTTGTACTTTAGATACTGCCTCAAACCGAAGCCGGCTAAGGACAAAGCCAGAAAACCAAAACTCACCGTTCCCATGATCACCAAAACCGTTGGTACCCAGGGCAGATCGCCGGTAAAAGAACGGAGGAACATTGACGCAAGGTACAGCAACACAAAGCCCACCAACCCGATAGCGATCATGCGCTTTCCGGTCTTCAAATGTTTCTGCGGCACTTCATTTTCCATAAGCTTCAAATCGCTTGCTGTTGCTGATTGCGACGGATTACCTTTCGTAGAATGGGCGCTTTCCAGAAGGCAACCGTCCACCAAATCATGGCGGCGACGCCCCAGAAGACACCGATGCTTGAAGCCATAAGCCACAAGGTAGGAATTTGTTTGTCCAAGTTTTGTGAGCCGAAAAGCACCCCGATGGTTTTCGGTGAATAGAGGAAGATCGGGATCGAGGCCAACAAAAGCACCATTCCGGAAACACGCAGAGCTTTGCGCTCAATTGACAGGTCAAAAATGTTGCGAGCCAGCACCGGAATCAGCAAAGCAACCCAAACCCAGTGGTGCGACCAGCTAATCGGCGAAACCAAGAGCATGAGCAACGCGGTTACCGCGATCCCGGTCATCCGCTCGCCCCGCCGCTCAGCCTCGCGCACCACAAGAAATGCCGCCGCAGTAAGCAAGATTCCCAGCAAAAGCCACGGCGCGTTGACGGCGAAGTCAGGACCAAGGAAGTGCAGAATCGCGCCCTTGATCGAAAGATTATCGACGTATCCGGCACCACCAATACGTGAGGTATCCGGCAGCAGCTGAAACCAGTACGCAACTGACTCCTTTGGCAAAATAGCGAACCCAAGCGCGATTGTGCCGACGAAGCCCAGAACCATGTTCCGCAGGCCCCGCCAGTTGCGTGTTGCCACAAAATATAGACCGAAAACCAAAGGCGTGAGCTTGATACCAGCCGCGATACCGATCAGGAGCCCGGTAGGCCAGCGCTTCTTATTGATCAGAAAATCAGCCATGACCAGACCGAACAGCAAGATATTGATCTGACCAAAAGCCATCGTCTCGCGCCACGGGCCGAAGGCCATCACTAAGCCAATGCACACCAAAGCCGCCGGCCGCAGCCAAGGGTGCCTCAGCACGTCCTTGATGCTCTTCTGTCGGGCTAAGTAGCGGACGGCGAGCAAGCCAGTGAATACTGCAATCACTACAGAAATTGCGATGAATATTGCCAAGCCCACACCCTGACCGCACAAGGCAAGCACCGCAAAGAATAGGGCCGAAAACGGTGAATAAGTGAAAAGCAGGTTGTTATAAACCGCGCTGTAGAGCTCACCCTTACCTGCCAGCACGCTTTGGCCACCCGAAATGTAAACACCAAAATCGAGACCAAAAACCGGGGCTGCGGTAAATGCGCCAAAGATGAGCAGCCCGGCAATGAGCAGAGCGGCCAACGTTACAAGCGTCTTGGAAAGTGTGGTGCGAAGAGTCACGAAGATCTATTCTCCCTTATTCTGTGACAAAAAGTCTCCCTGACGTCCATCAAACAGCGAATCCTCAGCTCACCCCCTGAATTGCCAGCAGTCGGCGGCAGCCGGATTACACTGCCGTTATGCCCGTGTTTATTGACCCACCGATGTGGCCCGCGCACGGGACATTCTTCTCCCATCTGATTTCGAATACCTCGTTAGCTGAATTACACGAGTTTGCCGCTAGCGCCGGGATCCCGGTGAAAGCCTTCGACCGGGATCACTATGATGTGCCCCAGCGCAGATACCAAGATTTGATCGATCAGGGCGCACAAGCAGTCGACGGCGGTCGGCTAACCCGGGTGCTGCTGGCCAGTGGTCTTCGAGTACCGGCCAGAGCGCGGAATGAATCATTGGAAACTGCGTTGGGAGGCGACTGTTCCGGGGCACGCCAGCATTGGTCGCGAGCTGCTTACCCGATGGGCAGAACCGCAGCGGCACTATCATTCGCGTACGCATCTATTGGCGGTTTTGGAAGCAATCTCAGTCTTGGAGGCCACGCCGCCCCGCGCCGTCGTGCTTGCCGTCTGGTTTCACGACGCGGTGTATCAAGGGCTGCCTGGTCGTGACGAGGAGGATTCAGCTCGACTGGCTGAAACTGTGCTCGCTGGGGTGGTCCCCGTCGAAGAGATCCGGGAAACCGCCCGGTTAGTGCGGCTGACCATTGAGCACAACCCAGGTCCCAATGATTACAACGGCGCGCTACTCTGCGACAGCGACCTGTCCATCCTGGGCTCATCGGAGCCCGAATACGCCCACTATTTAGCGGCTGTTCGCCAGGATTACGCACACGTCTCAGATCACGATTTTGCCAAGGGTCGAGCCGCAGTAGTCCTTGAATTATTGGCGCTCGATCCGCTATTTAGATTGCCTCAGGCTCAGCAACTTTGGCTTGAGAAGGCGCAGCAGAATCTGCGGTCTGAACTACATTGAGTGTGGACTGCAGGCTTGCCACCTGTTGAAGCAGTTCGGTAATTTTCTGCTCACCAAGCGATGCCTTAATCTGGGCCGCCCACTGAGTTCGCCGCACCTCAACGACTTCCAGCGCCTGCCGGGCGGCCGATGTCAGTTCCAGCACCGGAGCTCGTCGATCAAGGGGATTCAGTGCCCGAAGCAGTAACCCTTTATTGGCTAGGCGATTGACGGTCTCCTGCACGCTTTGTCGACGCAGTCCACGCGCCCTAGCCAACTCGGCCGCCGTCGTGCGCTGGCCCGACCCCTCATTGTCGCTTGAGGTAACCCAGCACTTGCCACTGTGCCGCCGAAATTCCAGCGGGCTGGGCCAGCTGATCGCCGGCTTGGATGAGTGAGCCGTTGAGCCGGAAGACAGCGTCTACAAGCAGGGAAACCGAGTCGGAAGTGGAGTCAGGCATGCTCCATTCACGCTTTTGCGGCAGGCCCCTGTCAACTTCACCATATAGCTTGGACAGAGTGTCTTTGCCTGAGATCAAACGATAGCGCGCGTTGGGCGTGGCTGAAAGGCGCGCCAATTTCAGGGTTTTCCCGGATGTGGTTACTGCTGAGATCAGGCAGAATCGAAGTGTGAAAACGATTCTAAATGTCATTTGGCTGCTCTTCGGTGGAATCTGGTTGGCGCTGGGCTATGCACTAGCCGGCGTCATTTGCTGCGTCCTCATCATCACCATCCCTTGGGGCATCGCTTCGTTCCGGATTGCTGGTTACGCACTATGGCCGTTCGGCCGGATGGTGGTTGATAAGCCCGGCGGCAATGGAATCGCCGCAACTCTAGGTAACGTCATCTGGCTTTTGGTCGCCGGGATCTGGATCACCATTGGCCATGTATTGACCGCATTCGCAATGGCCATCACGATTATTGGGATTCCGCTAGCCATTGCGAATCTGAAGCTCATCCCGGTTTCTTTGATGCCATTGGGTAAGCAAATTGTGCCTACGAGCCAACCGTTCATCGCGGGCTATCGCTGATTCGAGGTTTCGGATAGCCAGGCGACTTTGCGTTAGCTAGAAAGAGGCCCTTCTGATTAACGCAAAGTCGCCTGGCTATCCGAAAAGAAATTCCGACGCAGGGGTTGTGCTGGAGCGCACTCCAGGTCATAGCCTGAGGGCATGTTTCCGCGGATCGCCCGTGGCGGTGATCGACGCCGAAAGTACACCGAGGGTGATATCGGCCGAATTATGCTCTTGGTCAAGCTCCGGCGAACCGGTATGTCCGTACACGATATGCAACGCTTCGTGACCCTCCTAGCGGGTGCGGAAGAAACGCATCAAGATCGAATGACGCTGCTCTTGGAGCACCGAATTAAGGTGCTGTCGCAACTAGATCAAGTTCAAGCAGACCTGGCCGCCCTGGATCACAAGATTGCGTACTACGAAGCCTCTCTTTCCACTGAAGACAACCCCAGCGAAGCCGGAGAAAAATGATTCACCTTGGCGATAATCTGCAAGTAAGCTCGCTTGGCTTTGGCGGGATGGCACTCACACCCGTTTACGGTCCGGCTGATCCGACAGAGTCGCTAGCCACGCTGCACCATGCGGTCGACGCCGGAGTGAGCTTTCTCGACACGGCAAATGTTTACGGAAATGGCGCCAACGAAGAGCTCATCGCCAATCTGTTGCGCAGCCGTCGCGACGAGGTGCACTTGGCAACCAAGTTCGGAATTTTGGGCAATCCAGCCGACGGCGGTGTCAGCACTCGTGGCGATGCCAGCTATGTGGCCCAAGCCGCAGAAGAGAGCCTGCACCGGCTGGGCATCGAAACGATCGACCTCTATTACATGCACCGCCGAGACACCTCGGCACCAATCGAGGAGACGGTCGGTGCGATGGCCAAGCTCGTGGCCGAAGGAAAAGTCCGCCACCTGGGCCTTTCTGAAGTTACCGCTGAGGAGCTTGACGCAGCACACAAAATCCATCCGATAGTCGCGGTGCAGAGCGAGTGGTCTATCTGGAGCCGCGATGTGGAAACCAACATCGTGCCCACCGCGGCCCGGCTTGGCGTGGGGTTTGTGCCCTATTCACCCTTGGGGCGAGGATTTTTGACCGGAACCGTGAACAATTCAGATTTGGCAGAAAATGATTTCCGCCGCAAAATTCCGCGATTCGCCAACGGTTCATTCGACGCCAACCATTCCGTGGTCACGGTGGTTCGCTCAATCGCTGCCCAACTCTCGAGCGACGAATCCCAGGTTAGCCCCGCCCAAGTTGCCTTAGCCTGGCTGTTCGCCCAAGGCCAGAAGCTTAGCTTGCCGGTAGTACCAATCCCCGGAACTCGCCGAGCGGCGCGAATCGACGAGAATCTTGGTTCGCTCGTTTTGAAACTCAGTGAGCAGCAACTTGCCGCGCTCGACCAGGCGGCGGGCGTTCTGCCGATCCCAACTGGGTTTCCCAAGGACGCGAGAACAGCTAAAGCTAGCGGCCTGAGGCCCTCCACTGCGCCTCTGCCCCGAACTTATTCGGGCAGAGGCGTTAGGCTATTGCCACCGGACGACGGCGAGCGCAAGACCTGCGGAGTGGAGAACCTATGACCATCGAGAGAATGCACCGACGGACCCTCCTTCGCGGCGGCATTGCGGTGCTTGGCGCAGCGGGCCTTGGCACGATGGGAATTGGCTCAGCTTTTGCCGGATCTGCTCGTCCGCAAGCGGCCACCGTACCGGGTTGGCTTCCAATGCCAGAGAAACCACAGAACCTCATCGCGAGTTTAACCGGACAAGATGTTGCCCCGGGCAGCGCGGTGGCAATAAGTAATTCCGGCGGCCGGTTTCTTTCACTCAACGGTTACTCGGATTTAGAAGCTCAAAAACCTTTGCAGATCAGTGATCGATTCGGCTTTCGTAGTGTGACCAAGAGCTTCGTTGGCACGGTAATACTTCAGCTCGTTGCTGAGGGTCGGCTCCGTTTAGATGAAGCAAGTTTCAACCACCTTCGTTTGGAACGACGAGTTGCTGCTCAAAGACTCGTTCGACGAACCCACTGTTTCAGAGCCTGGCACAACCTTTCAGTACATCAATACCAACCCGGTGGTACTGGGTGCAATCATCAAAAAGATCACCGGCAACCCCTGGGATGTTGAGGTTCACCGCCGGATTAGCATTCCCCTGGGCCTGGGATCGGTCACCAATCCTGCCGATGCAAATCATGTGGCGCCCGCTGCTAAGCCTTACGATCGCTGGGGACCGATCTCGGCCAGCGACATCTACAGCAATACGCTCTACAGTGCGGCAGGCGCATTGTTCGGCAACATTGCGGATCTGCACACCTGGGGTTGCGCATTGGGTTCAGGCCTACTCTTACCTCCGTACCTAAACGCTCAGCGCAGAGTCTTCGCGTCCAGCGGATTGGGTAGCGGAAGTATCGGTTACGCCTACAATTCCGACGGACTGGCCATCGGCAAGAACAACGGCTGGGTTGGCCATGTTGGCTTCGGCTTGGGCTATGAAGGCTCACCATGCACAACCCAAAAAATGCCGCCACAATTTCAATTCTGCTCAACAGTTACGGTTCAGGGCTTTTGCGAACTGTGTAACTTTTCCGGGAACTCATCAAAATCTGATTCCGTCCGGGCGGCTTACGGACTACTATTGCTCAGTTAGTAGACCAGAAGACACCCCGTCATCACCGTCGACGCTCCGGAGGCAGACCCATGGCACGCGTAGCCAACCCGTACTCGATTTGGCGGCGCAAGCCGATCGATGACATGGACGACGAGTCGCACCAAAGTGGACTTTTCAAGACCCTTGGCCTGTGGCAGCTCACCGCCATTGGCGTTGGCGGTATCGTGGGCGTTGGCATCTTCTCGCTGGCTGGCCTGGTAGCGGCTGGTGATCCGAAGAATCCAGCTGCTGGTCCAGCGGTCTTGATTTCGTTTTTGATCGCGGGGTTAGCCTCAGCCGCCGCCGCGCTTTCTTACGCCGAATTCGCCGGCATGGTGCCCCGGGCTGGCTCTGCCTACACTTACGGATACGTGGCACTTGGTGAGGTCACCGGCTGGTTCATTGGCTGGGATTTGCTACTGGAATACATCGCGATTGTGGCCGTTGTTGCCATCGGTATTTCCGGCTACTTTGATGCGTTCCTTTCCGGATTTGGCATTCATCTGCCCACTTGGATGACGCAGACTGCGGACTCACCGGGTGGTTTTATCAACCTGCCAGCAATTCTGATCTGTTTGCTGGTCACCTTCATTCTGAGCCGCGGCACCAAAGCGCTAGGTCGCTTTGAACTCGTCGCGGTAGCCGTGAAGATTTTGTTGATTCTCTTCATCGTGGGTCTGGGCTTGTTCTACATCAATACCAATAACTACTCGCCCTTCACCCCGTTCGGATTTGGCCCGGTTATTGCCGGTGCAGCCACGGTGTTCTTCGCGGTCTTTGGTTACGACGCCATGAGTACCGCGGCAGAAGAATCGGTTGACGGCAAAAAACACATGCCTAAGGCGATCATTTTGTCTCTGATCATCGCGATGGTGCTCTATGTCGCGGCAACCTTGGTACTCACCGGAATGCAAAACTTCAAAGATATTGATCCGAAGGCCGGCTTCGCTTTCGCGTTCCAAGGAGTTGGCCTACCGGTTATTGCGACCATCATTTCGGTCTTCGCGGTGGTTTCCATTCTCACCGTTATGCTGACCTTCTTGTTGGGCGTCACCCGCGTCTGGTTCTCGATGAGCCGCGATGGCTTGCTCCCGAAGTGGTTCTCCAAAGTGGACCGACGCGGTGTACCGCAACGGGTGACCTGGATTGCCGGCGTCGGCTCTGCGGTCTTGGCGGGAATCTTCCCGATCCGTGAGGTTGCTGATCTGACCAACATCGGCATTTTGGCCGCTTTTGTGGTGGTTTGCATCGCGGTTATTGTCTTCCGCTACACTAAGCCGAAAGCGGACCGCACTTTCCGGTTGCCATTTATGCCGGTCGTTCCCGCAATCGGTGTGTTGTTCTCGCTCTTCTTGATTCTGCAATTGCACTGGGAAACGTGGCTACGCTTTGTGGTCTGGCTAGTTATCGGCTTGGTTATTTACTTCTTCTATGGTCGGCGGAATTCATTGATGAACCCGGACAGCCCTCGGCACACGGTCATCAAGGACTAGTGCAGCACGGCTAGGCTAGGAGTATGCGCTCACGGATTGATTGGCTTGAGGTTGGCTTGCAAATTGCCGGCTTTGTGCTGATCTATCTGATTTTGGGCTTGGTGAGCTGGCCATTTTTGCTCAAACTGGTTTTAGCTTTGGTTTTAGCCTGGCTGTTGGGATTCGTCATGAGCCGAATTCGCAAGATCATTCGCCGCAGACGCGAAGGACCGAAACGAGTGCGCGTTATCAGCGTAGAAACGGTAGATGACTGATGCGAATTATTCGATACGCAGATCTCAAGTCCCAGCAGTGGCTCAATGGCGGCGGTGCGACTCGAGTGCTCGACGCGGATGTGCCCGGCGCAGATTTCGGCTGGCGAATCAGTATCGCTTCAGTAGATAAGGCCGGTCCCTTCTCGGCCCTCCCCGGCGTTGACAGGGTGATCACGCTGATCGACGGCGAATTCCTGTTACTGAATGTTGACGGCGCTGAACATGGCTTAGAGAAGCATCGCCCTTTCCGGTTCTCCGGCGACTCGCTGGTTTCTAGCGAACCAGTTGGCGTCAGCATGGATCTGAACGTGATGACTCGCCGCGGGGCTTTTCAAGGTTTTACCACCGTGCTTGAGTTGTCCAAGAAGCGCCCGCACCCAGTGTTTCCCGGTCAATGGGCAGTTCTGTTGCAGGGTGATGCCACAGTTTCCAGTACCGGAGATGACGGCGAAGCGCCAGTCACGCTGGGACGGTACGACGCCGTCGTCGGCCAAGGCGAAGCAGATGGCACAGGCACGCCAGAGCTCAGCGGCCGAGGATTCGTCGCAATTATTTCCATCGACGCGGACTAAGACCGATCCTTATTCAGCCCAACTGTATTAGTACCTGTTCTAGTACCGAGCTGAATGGTGCACTGGTATCAATTTCCAAGTCGCAGCCAACACGCAGTAGCGGCTCAACCTCGTCAATGTCGCGCAGAATTTTGACTCGCTCTTCGAGGCTCTTACCGAACTGATTATTGGTTCGAAGTGTCAGTCGATTCAAAATCACATCGACCGGCGCGCTCAACAAAATGACCAGATCGAAGCGGTCGTAAAAATCACCTTGATTCGGTATACAAGCGCTCACCGCAAGCGGCCCAGGCTCAGATAGTAAAACCGTCATCGGTTTCGTGCGCCAGCGCATTTCGCCGTCCTGAAGTTCTTCCCAGGCCGGATCGGAGTCAGTATCCACGGCTCGGATGCCGCGCTGCACTAACGCTTGAATCAGTGAAGACTTCCCATTCCCAGACATGCCAGTAAGCAAAATCCGGTTCATGCTTTGGCCCGTTTGGCCCATGGGTAATAAACCCCGGCCGCGACCACCAGTCCTACAAGCCAAGAAATATCAGTTCCGCCCAGCGCGGTGGCAATCGGCCCGGTATACAGAGATTGTGCCAAAAACGGGATCTGTACCAGCACTCCGATGGCGTAGCCGCACAGCGCGACAGTATTCCATTTCCAGTACCGGCCATCCGGCTTGTACAGCTCTGGGACATCAACCCGTTCTTTGGAAATCAGATAGTAATCCACCAAGTTAATGGCGCTCCACGGGATAAAGACCATGAGCAAAAGCAACACCAAGGATTTGAAATTACCCAAGAAATCAGCCGAAGCAAAAATCGCGATCAAGACGGAAGCCAAGAGAAAACCACAGATATAGAACACCCGTAGCCGTTGGCTGATCTTGGTTCGACCGGTAAAAGCAGAGACAGTGGTCAGCAAGGACATGAATCCGCCATAGGCATTAAGCGTGTTTACCGTCAGCTTGCCCATCAATACCACCAAGGCGATAAAGATGGCGAAGACTCCGGGGCCACCCAGCTGGCCGAGGAATCCCACCTGGTTGCCTAAAAACCCGTTCTTCGCAGCGATCGGCAATGCAGCCAACAAAGCACCCAGGCTCATCGACCACTGCGAGCCAATCACGCTAACGGCAAAAGTTGCCCAGAAGGTTTTCGCTGCTGGCGTTTTCGTCGGCAAATATCGCGAATAGTCCGCAACATAGGGGCCGTAGGTCAGCTGCCAACCCGCCGCAAGCGCCACTGCGGTCAGGAATGAGGCAGCAGTGAAGGGCTTCGCGCCGAGGAGGGTACCGACGTCGTACTTGGCAAAAAGCTGAATGGTCAGATACGTAAAGCCGAGCAAGCCGGCTACCGTCGCGATTCTGCCTAAGACGTGGATATAGCGGTAACCCAGGGTTGCCACCACCGCGGTGATCACGCCGAAGATGACGATGCCCAGGGCCGGATTGCTGATGCCAGTCACGACATTGACAGCTTGCCCAGCAAGCACGGCTCCGGTTGAAGCAAACCCTAGGTACATCAGTACCGCAAGCACTAGTGGAATGACCGCGCCGTAAACGCCAAACTGCGCTCGACTAGAAATCATCTGCGGCAGACCCAGCTTGGGTCCTTGGGCCGGATGCAGGGCCATTACGACGCCGCCAGCAATGTTGCCGATGAGCAATCCGAGAATTGCCCAGAGGGCGTCTGCACCAAAGACTACCGCGAGCGCGCCGTCGACGACTGCGGTGATCTGCATATTCGCGCCAAACCAGAGCGTGAATTGATTGAGCGGGTGACCATGCCGTTCAGACTCGGGCGCTACATCGATACTGTGCTTTTCCAACACACCTTTGCCACTCGCCGTGCCAGCCATGCCGCCGCCTCTCTCGCAAAACGCGTTGAGGGGTCGCATTCTGCCGCTTTGAATGCATCATAACGGCAGAATGCGACCCCTCAACGGAGACTTTCAGGAATTTTCAGTTAGCCTCGACGAGCGTTCGACGCCGGAGCGCCAGCGCGGCGCGGACCCGACGGGCGGCTGCGGCGTTGCGCGGGCGCGTGCTCGCTAGCGCCACCTTGGCTCGGTTTGCCGTGGCCAGAAGCGCTCCGGCCCGCACTGCCCCGCTGGGAACCATTGCTGGTTCCGGCTGCACGGGGCGAACTGGTGCGGGCCGAATCGGTCCGGCCATTGGAACGGGCGCCTGCACTCCCCGAGCGGGAGGCGTCCGATCCGAATCTAGGTGCCTGCGGTTGATCCCGACGGCGATCTTCGCGGTTCCCAGCAGCGGCAGGCCGTTGGCCACCACCCTGTGGGCCACCGCCACGTTGTTCTCCAGAACGCCTGCCTTGCGAACGTCCGCCGCGCTGAGGCCCGTCGGAGGAAGCACGCTGCGCACGTTCGCGCTCGGCGTTGGCGCCGGTTGAGCGTCCGCCACCTTGCTGAGGCACTTTGGCTGCGAGCAACGCGGCCCGAGTACGAGGATCAATCTTGTCCGCAACATCGCCAACCAGCTTTGCGACCAACGGAGAGTTGGCCGTTACTTTCTCGAAAGCGACGTCTACGCCGGCAGCGCGCATCAATTTCTTGACGTCTGATTGCTGCTCGGGCAATGAAATCGTGACTACGGTGCCATCAGAGCCTGCGCGGGCGGTACGGCCCGAACGGTGCAAATAAGCCTTGTGCGCTGTTGGCGGATCTACGTGGATGACCAGCTCGACGTCGTCAACGTGCACACCGCGGGCAGCAACGTCAGTCGCCACTAGCACTCGGACATCGCCGGAGGAGAACTCGGCAAGGTTCCGATCGCGCGCATTCTGGGAAAGGTTTCCGTGCAAATCGACAGCCGGGATACCCGCATCGGTCAGGGTCTTAGCCAGTTTGCGAGCGTGGTGCTTGGTGCGCATGAAGAGCACCCGACGACCAGTCCCAGCAGCCAACTCAACGATCAGCTGCTTTTTGACGTTCTGATCAGCAACTGCCAAAACGTGGTGTTCCATGGTGGAAACCGCTGCTTTGGGCTCGTCGACCGAGTGCGTGACCGGCTGGCTCAAGTAACGCTGCACAATCTTGTCCACTCCGTTGTCCAGCGTTGCGGAGAACAGCAACCGCTGGCCTTGAGTGGGCGTGGTGTCCAGCAATCGCTTCACAACCGGTAGGAAGCCAAGGTCTGCCATGTGGTCAGCTTCGTCCAAAACGGTGATCTCCACCGATTCGAGCGAAACGAGCTTCTGCCGCATGAGGTCTTCAAGGCGACCAGGGCAAGCAATCACGATGTCGACACCGGCCTTGAGCGCGCGCTCTTGGCGCTGCTGGGAGACGCCGCCATATATAACGGTGGTGTTCAGACCCATGGCCTTGGCAAGCGGCTCGATCGTTGCATTGATCTGAGTGGCAAGTTCACGGGTTGGCGCTAGTACCAGGCCCAGTGGGCGATTGGGCTTGCGCATATAAGCGGCTTCGCGCTCTGCAAGCCGAGCCACCAACGGCAAGCCGAAAGCGAGCGTTTTACCGGATCCGGTGCGGCCACGACCCAATACGTCACGGCCACCGAGTGAGTCCGGCAAGGTCTTTGCCTGGATCGGGAAAGGTGCATCAATGCCTTGGGCATCAAGCACGGAAACAAGTGCCTTGGGCACACCCAAGGAGGAAAAAGTCTGCATTTTGAGAAAAATCTTTCGGGCTGAGTCTTCCCAAGGAGAGCGTTGATTACACGCTAAAGGAAAGGCGTCGTCCCCCGCGGCCGGTTGGCACAGGGGTTCGCCGAAGAAAAGCTTGAGAGACATTACAGTCAACCGCAATCCATCGAGGGATTTCACACAGCAGGACCGAACGATCGCGTTCATCGACGCAGGATGAGAGCGCAAGGCGCACATCAAGTACCTTCATCTTAGCATTGAAACCACCTTCCTACCGATCTGGTGTTCGAGGTCACACCTACGGCGGTTCGCTGGCTTCAAGATAAACTAAGCGGCGATGGATGAAAACACGTACCGCAAACAACCCGTTTCCTTCGTTCGCCGAGGAAGCCGCCTTCAAGGACGCCGTCAGCAGGCTTTGGAAGAGCACAGCGAAAACTACCTCATCGAGGTGCCCCGGCTAGTCGCTGATACCTCAGTTGACCCCGAATATCGATTCGACGCTGCAGCGGTCTTCGGCCGCGAAGCTGAATTGGTAGTAGAAATTGGCGCCGGTCTGGGTGAAGCAATTGTGCATGCTGCCGCGGAGAATCCAGACCGAGACTTCCTCGCCGTAGAGGTTTATTTGCCGGGCCTAGCCCAAACCATTCAACGCGCCGCAGCCCGAGATTTGCGCAACGTCCGTGTGGTCCAAGCCAATGCACCAGAGGTGCTCTCCACGATGATCCCCTCGGGCACAGTTTCTGAGGTCTGGACGTTTTTCCCCGACCCCTGGCCCAAAGCCAAACACGAAAAAAGACGCTTAGTCACGCCAGACTTCGCAGAATTGGTCGCTGGCGCGCTCAAACCCCAGGGCATTTGGCGGCTAGCTACTGACTGGGAGCACTACGCAGAACAGATGTTAGAAATTGGCAATGCCTCATCTTTACGGAACCAAAATTCTGCTTGTGCCGAACGCTTCGAGGGCCGAACGCTCACCAGCTTTGAAAATAAAGCCCATCTGGCTGGCCGAGAAATCCATGACCTGACTTATCGCAAAGAGCTCTGAGATGCCCCAGGTGGTAGCCGAACGAATTATTGCGCTAGACCCGGAAACGGTCTTTGCTTTGTCGCAAACCACCGGAGAATTCAGATTGCGCTGGGACCCGTTCATCTACTCGCAACGCTTCGAAGCTGGTGCACGCACTGCGGCCAAAGGCGTGCGCACCCGAACGCGTTCCAGGCTCGGATTTCTGATGATCAGCGAATATGTTTCCTATTCACCACCAAAAAATGTTGGCATGACAATGGTCAAGGGCCCGTGGTTCTTCGAGAACTTCGGCGGCGGTTGGCGGTTTACCGAGCACGGTGACGCTGCCACAACGAAAGCAGTCTGGAAATATACCTTGATAGTTGCCGGCCAAGATTTTTACGGGCGATCGCAGAACCGATCGGACAATGGCTCCTAGGACGCGAAATCCAACGGCGCATTCAAGCATTTGCGCAAGCCTGCAAAAATCCCGAACTAGTGGCTAGTTATCGCCAGCTGCCGACGGAGACAACGTAATTCCGTCCACAATGCGTTTGACCAACGCCACATCAGGCTCCTGCGCCGGATCTGTCACTGGCCAAACTAGCGTCAGTCCAAAGAACGCGCCGGCGCTGAACCGAATCCCGACTAAAGCTGCGATTCGCAACACGCCAATTTCATCGCTGAATTTTACGGCCACGGCATAACTTTCTTTACCTTCGCCGTCGAGTCTGCCTTCGGTGCGAATCTCGCCGTTGAAATGGTCCGCGTAAAAACTGGCCAGTTTCTGCGTCCACTCAACGGTCTGCGCATAATCACGAACCGTGTCGTCATCGCGCACCATGGAAAATAAAATGTCCCCTGGCAGACTGATTTGTTCAGACCCAGTGCCCGCACTGGATTCGGGTACCACGAAGGAGCCTTCCGGCACGCTCGCGCTGAAACCCAGGAAAGAATCTATTTCTCTTGCCACGTTGCTACTACGTCCTCTCGAAGTTCAAGTCCATCTTCAGTCTGCGCTAGAGCGCAGCTGAATGCTACTGCGGAATGCCGGGTCAGGCGTTCGGGCGGACCAGCTGAATTTGAGTGTCATTTGCGGCTTTAAACCCGGTGGCGACGTTCGTGGTGTACTCCGAGGTGCCGCCAATCTTCAACGAGCCAATTCCTGCGTCTAGATCGACCAAATTGGATTCGCTCTTTGACACCGAATCAGCCTGCAAAGTCACCTTGCTTGCCACGTAGATTTTCTGCAGATCCGAAGCCATCCCAGAATTATCGCCAGTTGCCGCATGTGAAAGATAACTAGTGATGAGCGATTGATTTTCCGGAGTATTTCGAATGTCCATCTGCACGCTGCCCTGGCCGCCACCAGAGATCGTAGTACCGAAGTCCGCTTTCTGGCCCTCAGGCATGGGTCCGTGACTGCCTGTGACACCCATCGAGCCTTGGAAAGCTCCTTTGGCGTTAAGCGTCAACATTGTGATGTTGTGGTCTTTATCCATCGACACCTTCATGCCCAACTCGCCATTTTCGCTGAGCTTGAGCCCATCGCCGAGGTCAAGTTTCGCATCCGCTTTCAACGCCGCTGATGCGGTCGATTCGCCATTGCTCATGTTTTGCTCGTAAGCCATGTCGAGCTTGACCGAGGCTTTTACATCATCGTTGAGCTGGCCCGAAGCTCCGATCGAAACAGTACCTTTGAGCTTGTCGTCATGACCGGTGGTGTGATTGGCGTCCATCGCGCCGTTCATCTTGTCCAAGATGTAGTTACCGGGTTTGGTCAGTAAATCTTTAGCGTCACCAAATCCGTCCGGCGGCAGATCGTGCATCATTTGGTTCAAGCCCTTTTGCGCATCTTCTAGGCTATTGAACTTATAGGTCCGACTAGCCTACCCGGTCAGGCTCGCTTCGATTCCGGTCTTGCCAGAGCCACCTTTGGCACCTACGCCAATGTCGCCGGAAAGTTTAAGCGTCGCGCTGCCATCTGCGTTCTGCGTGATCTCCGAGGCTAGGTGTGCCCCACCGGTAACCCAGGCAACCTTGCCTTCAATACCGATGGATTCTTTGTCTTTATAGATCGGGATCGTTTTTTTGCCCTGTTCTAGCAGTTCATTTCGAATCCGAGCTAGATCGCCCTCTGGCAATTTATCGCGCAGCTTCATGAGCTGCTCAGCAAGCGGCATTGAATCGTCACCTTTGCCCTGCAACAGGTACTTTTTGTCTTCGTCGGAGAGGCTATTCCACCACTTCTCCACCTCTGCTTTGGAAGCATTCTGCATCGAATTCAGCTGCTTCTGCAGATCTGTCTGATGTTGTTTGATCTGTTCCGGAGTCAACGGGTGGGGGGATTACTCCGCCGCCCGGACCTCCATCGTTCGCCGATGAGGTTTTGTCCTGCTCATCAGCCTGTTTGATCAGATTTTTCGACGAATCGGATAAGAAGCTACCGGCGCCAGAAAGCTGCGGGCGCATTCTGCCGTTCCAGTCAGATCGGAACCGTGCAGCGTCACCACCGAACCATCGGCTGCCTTGCACGACAGGTTGAAGCTGGGTGACAGCGCGCTGAATTTGCTCCGAGGAATTGAGGAAAAGTTTGGCCAGCTCGCGCAATTGCGCGGTATTGGCGCCCAGCATCTGGTCGTTCATCGGTTTCCTCATGGTCGACGACGGCGGCCGACTCAAGATTGGCTGCTGATCGTAGTGTGCGAAATGGTCTCAGAACTACGCTACACAGCATCGACACAGCTTGCCATGGGGGGAACTCCCCGTCGGGAACAGTTAGTGATTCGCAGCGTCCCGCCAAACAATCCGACTGGATCGTTCAGCGGGACGCCAGAGCACTAGAACGAAGCGTTTTCAAGCTCCTCATCGTCAACGTCTTCGAACTCGACCGCAGCCAGGACCTTGCCTGTTTCGGGCTCCAGCATGAACGCTTCAGTCTCTTCTTCAACCATGACGAACGCACCGTGGTCCGTGCTGAAATGCCAGCCGAAAGTGGTGCCGCCGTCGTATTCGAAATCTGGCTGACCCATGGTGATGTCTTGCAGTTCATAACCAACGACGTCGCAAAGCTCCCTGATGATGAGTTCAAAATCAGGCATCTGAGCTTGTGCCTCAGCGGCAGCGGCAGCCTCGCGTTCGTCCCGATCCGGCAGCGCCGAACTGAGCTCGTCTACCCTGATCCCAATGCCGTCCGCGGGCAAAACCTCAACATCGAGCCCACGCAACCAGGTTCCGTTGAGTTCGGTCAGGTCTGCGTGCTCGTTCTGCGCCGCGATCTCTTCGTCAATATCGTCGAAGGGACCCTCTTCATCATCTTCGTCGTCATCATCTTCTTGGTCATCAACCGTGACGCCTTCCGGCTCAAGATCGTCGTCATAGTCGTCGTCTTCATCGTCGTCGTCGAAATCATCCAAGTCACCGTTGAGGTAGAACTGTTGCTCGTCTTCGCTCAATTCTGCGAAGACAGCCAGTGCCTTTTCCAACAGCGCTAGATGTTCGTTTGCCCCCATGGCATCAAGGCCTTCGCGGATGTATCCGAGCAAATCCTCGTCGAGATCCGAGGTAAAGATGAATTGCTCAAATCCTCCGTCGAATACCTGAGTTAGATAAAAGTCGACGTAGTAACTGCGCAACGCGTCCTTTGTGATTTCCGTATCGGTCAGATAACCGTCGAAGAGCGCGTTGACGGTAGAAACGTTAGAGTCGACGACGTCGTCGTTCTCTGCGGCAAGGCTCTCCTGGGACAAGATGGGCTTAATCTGGATGCTGGTCATGCTGAAACCTCACTCGGGTAGAAAATGCTGGCCTGGCTGACACTGTCGAAGCTACTCAGCGATCGGCTCTTCGGCCATGATTTGCGAGTGAGCGTTGGGCGAATCTCCGGAACACTTTCGGTGTTTTCCCGATATTTCATAAGATCCGACCTAGGTATGAGAGCGCCGCCAATTGGCGCTAAAACGGGTGTTAAAAGCGTGGTCGTGCGCACTGGTTACATTCTGTACAGTACCGGCACAGCTCACTCAGTCATCGTGAATTGATGGACACAGTAACCTTGCCCCGCCTCTACTTGGACGAGGACAACCACCCCCGGCCGAGCCAAACGTCGCAACGGCGGCGGTCGATTCGTCCAGTAAGCGCAGTACTCACGATCATTACTAGCTTGCCGCTGGCCGCATTCTTGTTTTGGCACCGGCAACTACCTGACGCGGGCGGCCTCACCATGGCGCTTGAAAGCTTCCTGCCTTGGCTTGGTCTGCTCAGCCTGCCGCTCCTGATTTCGGCGGTCCGATCACGCTCTGGCCTAGCCTGGCTGGCTTGGCTGACTCCAGTGGTCATTTGGTGTGTGCTGTTTATACCGGCTATGCTGCCCCGCACCCAAGCAGCACCCGCTACTGGGCAAAGCTTCACACTCTCCGTTGCCACCCAAAATGTGCAGGCGAGCACCGTCCCAATGGCATCTGGGAGTGCGTTGATGGCGCAAAGTGCCGACCTGGTTGCGCTCCAAGAGCTCTCCCCGGGCAAGATTCCTCAGAACGCTGAACAGATATACCCCTGCCAGGACGCCGGCGGAACAGTTGCGCTGCTGAGTAAATATCCGGTGCTCGAATCCAGCAGGTTAGAACTTGGTGGCGTGGCCTGGAGCCGGGCGTTGCACGCCACAGTGCAAACCCCCGGCGGCGAGCTGAGCATTTACGTTGTGCATGCCGCGTCAGTTCGACTCGGCGAACACGCTGACCGGGATGTAATGCTCAGCAATCTGGACCGAATCATTAGCCAAGACAAAAGCAGCAGAATCATGGTGCTCGGTGATTTCAATGCAGCTAGTACGGATCGTGCGTTGGCGGGATTCCAGGACAAATTCATTGAATCTTTGCCAGATAGCGGCGGGCTCGGTTTCACTTGGCCGTCAAGTTTCCCCGTCACCCGACCGGACCACATCTTCAGCAAGGGCCTAGAAACCAAAAGCTCAAAAGTCTTGGAACAGGCTGGTAGCGACCACCGGGGTTTGCAAAGCACTTTGACCTGGTGAGGCCCAATCGGCACGGTGCAAAACATATAGTTACCATTTTGTTCTTTACCGCGGGCGATCACTGAGTTGCCGGGGGGCAGAACGGGGTCGCTGATGCGTATTCTGGCAAATTGCGCCCAGATTTCGGCGCCTTGGCTGGCCGCGACGGCTTGCTTTAGCTAGGGTTGGCGGCAGACTACGAGCGAATATACGAGACCGAACTGCACCGACCGATACGTTGAGGAACTGAGAACCATGTGGGATTTCATTGCGAGCAGATTTCCCAAAATCGCCTTTTCCTCTTGGCAACATTTCAGTTTGGTCGTGCAGTCCGTGCTCATCGCAAGCATCATCGCTGTATTCCTGGCGGCCTTGGTTTACCAGAGCAAAATTTTCAGTTCGATGGCTAATTCGGCTTCCGCAATTGGCCTAACGATCCCCTCTTTTGCGCTCTTAGGCATCTTGATTGCACCGCTGGGCTTCGGCGTCCCACCTGCCGTAGCCGTGGTGATCTTTTTCGCGCTTCTGCCGGTGCTTCGCAACGCCGTAGTCGGCCTGAACTCGGTGGATCCCGCACTGGTCGAAGCGGCTCGAGGTATTGGCATGAGCCGAATCCGCACCCTATTGACCGTCGAGCTGCCTTTAGCCTGGCCGGTAATTCTGGCCGGGATCAGAGTATCCGCGCAGATGAGCATGGGCATCGCGGCAGTTTCTGCCTACGCCTTGGGCCCCGGCCTTGGCGGCTTTATTTTTTCTGGCCTCTCCCGGCTTGGTGGGGCAAACGCTTTAGAATCCGTCGTCGTTGGCGTGGTGGGTGTCATTATTTTGGCCCTCATTCTTGACCTGATCTTGGTAGGTCTTGGCCGACTCACAACCTCGCGAGGTATCCGTGTCTGAGAACTCATCCTCTTTGTCGACCGCCGATGAAAACCAGATCAGCGGCAAAAGCATTCTGATCGAGGCCGTCACTAAACGATTTCCCGGTCAAAAAGCGCCAGCAGTCGACGGCGTGACCTTGGAAATACCAGCAGGCAAAATCGTGATGTTGGTGGGGCCTTCAGGCTGCGGAAAAACCACCACGCTGAAGATGATCAACCGACTCATTGAGCCCTCCGAGGGACGAATCATGCTTGGCGACGAGGACGTCACCAAAATGGATGGCAATGAGCTTCGCCGTAGAATTGGTTACGTCATTCAAGCAGGTGGGCTATTCCCGCATATGACCGTAGCGCAAAACATCGCTCTGGTGCCAAAGATGCTTGGCTGGAAAAAGGATCGAATTCAGGCCAGAGTCCAAGAACTATTAGAACTGGTTTCTTTGGATCCCGAATTATACCTGAATCGGTATCCGCGTGAGCTTTCCGGCGGCCAACAACAACGCGTCGGGGTAGCTCGTGCACTTGCCGCAGACCCGCCAGTGCTGCTTATGGACGAGCCCTTCGGCGCCGTCGACCCAATCACTCGTCAACGGCTACAAGACGAACTACTGAAAATCCAAGACGAGCTACAAAAGACAATCATCTGCGTTACACACGATTTCGATGAAGCCGTAAAACTTGGCGATTGGATAGTGGTCTTTTCGGAAGGCGCACACATCGTCCAATACGACACTCCAGAGCGAATTCTGGCTGCGCCAGCTAATGAATTTGTTGAGGGTTTCATCGGCTCAGGTGCGGGTCTCAAACAGCTTTCGCTGGCGAAGGTAAATCAAGTCCAGCTAACCGAAGCAGCGACAGTAAGCATCGGTAGCGATGCAGCGGCTGCGCGGGCCGCACTGCGAAACGCCGGTCATGAGCACGCCGTGGTGCTAGATGATCGCAATCGTCCAGTGCAATGGCTTTCACTTAAACAGCTTGATCGGCTGAGCGTTATTGGCAAAAAGATCGACCCGCGGCTGCCCGTCGTCGGCAGCGGCGCCACGCTCAACGACGCGCTAGATACGATGCTCGTTTCCAGCGCGGGTGCCGCGATTGTCACCGGTCGACGCGGAGCGTTCTTGGGTGTGATCGACGTCGAAACGGTGATGGAAGCGATCGCCCAGGCCCGGGCGGATGCCACGAAAGAACACGATGACACTCCGGTCGGCACAAACACCGATTCGCTACCGCAGATCAGAACTGAGCACTCGTGAGTACCGCCGCTTCAGTCAACACCGATACCGCTGGTGGTGCCAGTACCTGGCGCGGCCTGCTAATCCAGCCAATCGCCATTGCTGTGGTGCTAATAGCCTTCATTATTTGGCTGACCACCGCCCAACTGAGCCCGGTCGAAGCAGCCACTCTGCCGCCGGGCCCGTTGTCTGTTTTGGTCATCGAGCACTTGAAACTGACTTTCGTCGCTGCCGCGATCGTCTTAGTTATTGCGATCCCGTTAGGGGTGCTGCTGACTCGCGGACCATTCCGAAGGTTTTCTGGCCCCGTAATCGCCGTGGCAAACATCGGCCAAGCGGCTCCGGCAATTGGTTTAGTAGTGCTGCTAGCTTTTTGGCTGGGGTTCGGCTTCTGGGCGGCGATTGTTGCACTTGTGCTTTATTCGGTGCTGCCGGTTTTGCGAAACACCATGATCGGCCTCGGCCAAGTCGACGGCCGACTGATTGAGGCTGCCCGCGGCATGGGGATGACGCCATTGTCGGTGCTATTGCGCATTGAACTACCGCTCGCTGTGCCGGTGATGTTGGCCGGTATCAGAACGGCTTTGGTGCTGCTTGTTGGCACGGCAACGCTTGCTGCTTTTGTCAACGGTGGCGGTCTAGGTTTGCTGATCACCACTGGCGTCAATTTGTACTTGCAGCGCGTGCTAATTTCTGGCGCATTGCTGGTCGCGTTATTGGCGTTAACTATCGACTGGCTTGCTCGCGTCGTCGAACAAGCAGTTACCCCGAAAGGACTTCGCTGATGTTCTCAGTTCAGGGGAAAAGGGTCTTTCGTTCGATTACCAGCGCCGCTTTGCTGCTCGGAGCATTCGCGCTCTCCGGCTGCGGCCTACAACCTGCGACCTCGTATGTACCCGAGGTGAAAGCAGGTTCAATCAAGAAATTAGATCTGCCTGCCGGGGCCGCTTTGACCGTCACCTCAAAAAATTTCACTGAGCAGATTGTGCTGGGCAAAATCGCGGTTTTGGCAACCAAGGCCGCCGGATTCGACGTTACTGATTTGACCAATGTTCCTGGCAGTGTGCCGTCCCGGCAGCTGATGCTCAATAAGGGCGCCGATATGGCGTGGGAATACACCGGCACCGCCTGGCTCACCTATCTTGGTAACACGAAGGGAATCCCGGACCAGCAACAACAATGGCAAGCAGTGCACGATGCGGACTTAGCCAATGGACTGACCTGGCTGGCCCCGGCGCCGCTAAATAACACCTACGCATTTGCCAAAGTTTCTGGAAACCCTCGGTTTTCCAACGTCACCAAGCTTTCTGATCTGGCCAATGTGCCGGTTGCGGATCGAACTTTCTGCGTAGAGTCGGAATTCAATTCCCGAGTTGACGGGTTCAATCCGATGTTGGCCCACTATGGGCTCAAGCGCGGTGCCGCTGATGGGGTTCCCGATAGCAATATTCGCATTTTGGATACCGGCGCGGTCTATACCGGCGTTGCCAACGGCAGCTGTAATTTTGGTGAGGTATTCACCACGGATGGCCGCATTCCGGCGCTAAATCTACAAGTTCTTGACGACGATAAAGGTTTCTTTCCGGGCTATAACGCCGCACCGGAATTCGCCACTAAGACATTAGAAAAATATCCGGAATTGAAAGAGCTCTTCAATTCAATCTCCGCAAAGCTAGATAATCCGACCATGCAAAGGCTCAATGCCGAGGTTGACGTAGCCGGAAAGGAACCAGTCGACGTCGCCTTTCAATGGTTGCTCGATCAAGGCTTCGTCAAGGCGTAACAACAGCCTTCATTCCACTCAACTGAAATCTAAATTTATTCCAAATTTCGGAGCTTTAACGGCGTTCTCCCAGGTTGCACTCAGCCCGCGCATAAAGGGTTATTGCAACCCTACACCGCATCGGAAAAAGTCGATCGAGGAGTAGGGCGACTAATCCCTATCGACACGAAGGAAGACAATGCGAAAGAGCGTCAAAGCAGCACTCTTTCGAATGGTTGCATTTGGACTGGTATTCACCGGTACCAGCGCAGCAACCGCCTCCGTAAGCACCCCTCCGAGCCCGCGGATTGTTGGCGGAACCACCGCCAGCATCAATGATTTCCCGTCCATCGTCGCCGTCAACCAGTCCAATGGATCGAACTGGTGCGGCGGCACTCTTATTGCCATCAACGCAGTGCTAACCGCCGCGCACTGCGTTGATGGCAAGTCAGCTAGTTTCTTCAAGGTCAACGGTGGCAGCGCAAATCGCACCGGTGGCCCGAACTCTTCAACGGTCAAAAGCGTTTGGATGAACCCGAGCTATGACGGTTCCACCTATGAGAACGACTTCGCGGTCCCGACGCTCAACACGAGCTTCTCCGGCCCAGTCGCCACCTTGGAAACGGACCCGTCCGTTTACGCCGCCGGCACCAACGCAACCGTTCTTGGTTGGGGAGATACCAGCAGCGGCGCGGGTAACTACCAGAGCAAACTGCGTAAGGTCACGGTGCCGATCGTCAGCGATTCTGCTTGCGCATCGTCCTACCCTCAGGGCAGCTCCAAAGGAACCTACTTCGAAGATTCCATGGTCTGCGCTGGACTGCCGCAAGGTGGCAAAGATTCCTGTCAGGCTGACTCCGGCGGCCCCTTGGTCATCGGCGGCAAGCTCGTCGACGCAATCAAGGGTCAGATCGCCAAGTAGTCGTTTCTCTAAACCACTGGAGGCTCCGTCGATTCATTCGACGGGGCCTCCAGCTTTATTCGGAAGAATGATGCCTACTTCAGGGCGTTTGGCGGATATTTTCAGACACAGCCCAGTCTTCCAGTGGAAGTTTGGAGCCTCCGCGTGATTAGCGCAGAGCTCTGGTCTTTGCCAAAAGACCCCAAACCTCAACATGAAGGATGACAATGCAAAAGAGCGTCAAAGCCGCCCTCTTGGGTATGGTCGAACTCGGTCTAGTATTCGCCGGCACCAGCACCGCGACCGCCTCAGCAAGCGCACCGCCAAGCCCTAGAATCGTCGGCGGAACTAGTGCAAGCATCAATGACTTCCTGTCCATCGTTGCCGTCAATAAGGCAAACAACGGCGGCCACTGCGGTGGCACCCTGATTGCGCCCAACAAAGTGCTCACCGCCGCGCACTGCGTTACTGCTGACGATGGATCACTGAATTCCACGAGCTTTTTCTCCATCAGTGGCGGCAGCGCCAACCGGACTACATCAGCGTGGAGAACGGTAACGACATTGCCATCTTGACCCTGGACACCAATTTTTCCGGCCCAGTAGCCACGCTAGAAACTGATCCATCTGCCTACGTAACTGGCGCCGACGTCACCACGTTGGGCTGGGCTAACACCCAAGTCGGCCCCAACCCGGATCCGGAGCAATTACGTAAAGTTACCGTGCCGCTAGTCAGCGACTCGGCCTGTTCCGGCAGCTATGGCAGCGATTACAAAAAGGGCACGATGGTCTGCGCCGGATTCGAAGATGGCGCTAAAGATTCCTGCGATTGCGACTCTGGCAGCCCGCTAGTAAAGAATGGCCGACTTGTTGGCGTTATTTCTTGGGGGCACGGTTGCGCCAAGCCAAAGGAATACGGCATCTACGCTCGCGTAACCAGCTTCATCGACCAGATCAACGCACAGCTTGGTAAGTAGACCTTCGCCGCACTCGTAGCGAAGCTCTCCCCGTCGGATGCATTTCCGGCTTAGGGATAGTCAATGCACCCTAGCAACGACTATCGCTATGTCGGAAATGCATCCGACACGGCTTTAAAGCGTTGCGAGCAGCGCATCTACGCCAGCGATGTAGCTGTCGGCATCCTTGTCTTGAGACATTGACCTTCGCACAACATAACCCTGACAAAGGCCGACGACGGCGGGAGCCAGTAGTTGCGCTTTTGCCTTAGCGTCGGCATCTTCGCAACCCTTTTTGCGGAGAAACCAGCGGTAAAGATACTCCGCCATCTGCCCGGTGAGCTCTCTAACCGCAGCTGCCGCGACCGCACGAATTGATTCCGTCTGCACCGCTTCGCCCCAGACTTGAAGGGCAAGCCCGGTCTTAGCGTGCTCTGGCATGCTGTGCAAAAACCTTACAATCGCCTCGCTGGGCGGCAGGATGTTATCGCCCTCAGCGAGCTCCAGCACCGCACCGATTCGCTCTTGAAGCATCCCGCGCGCTGCGTCCGCGGTTAGATCTTCCTTACCCCGGTAATAGACATAAATTGCGCCAGCAGAAAGCCCCGACTCGGTCAGAATATCCGCCATCGAGGTGGCAGAGAATCCGTTTCGCGCAAAACAGGCTAGTGCGGCGTCTTGAATCCGTTGGCGCATCTGTTCTCGGTGCGCATCAGTCACTTTGGGCATGGCTTCAGACTACCAAAACGAATGATCCTTTTTGACAAATTGTCGAATGAGTCAATAATAGTGAACGAACATTCGTTTTTAAACTGTGCGAAGCGCCCTCCGCAACTAAGGATACTCCATATGTCCGCCATCAACCCACACACCCCTTGGCCCGTCGTGGCCCGTACTGCACTGCTCGCGGCAGTGGCAGTCTGCGTCGTACTACTCGCCTTCGCCTGGCCCAGCGTCACCGCAAAAGTGCAGCAATTGCCGGTAGCTGTCATTGGCAGCACGGAACAGGTGGCTCAGCTGAGCCAAAAAGCACCCGAGGGCGCCTTGGATATCAAGACCGCACCTGACCGGGCGGATGCTGCGCACAAAATTGAACAACGCGAGATCTACGGCGCGATCATTCTGGGCAACCAACCAGAAATCCTCGTTTCCAGTGCCGCCAGTCCGCTTGCCGCCCAAATGCTGACTCAAATCGGCGGGCAGCTGCAATCGCAGATTCAACAACAAGCCATCGCTGGGTTGCAAAAAGCACTCACCCAAGGCCTCCCTGCGGGAGCAGCGGCTGGTGCTCCTGCCACCATCCCCACGGTCAAGATCACCGACGTCGTGCCGCTTTCTCCCGACGACGCACGCGGAACCGGGCTGGCAGTTGCTGGACTCCCGCTAGCCATGGGTGGAATTGTTGGCGGCGTCTTGATTTCGTTGCTGGTTACCGGGACCTGGCGACGGCTTGCCGCAGTGGGTGGGTACGCGGTTCTAGGCGGTCTAGGCCTGACGTCGATCATGCAGGGTTGGCTGCATATTCTGCAAGGAGATTTCTTACTGAATGCCTTGGCAATCTTCCTCGCGGTTGGCGCCACCGCGGCCGCGATCGTTGGCTTCAACGCGTTCATCGGCCGAGCTGGCATTGCCGTCGGATCGGTTCTGACAATGTTCATCGGGAACCCGCTCTCTTCGCTAACTCAGCCGAAGGAGTTCTTGCCGGGTCCGTGGGGCGAGATCGGTCAATGGTTTGTGCCGGGCTCCTCCGGCACGCTTCTTCGGGACCTTTCTTACTTCCCCGAGACGAACACCACGTTCCCCTGGCTGGTTCTGGCCGGCTGGTTGGTTGCTGGCGTGGTTTTGACCATGGTGGGTCACTTCAGGGATCAGTCTGGAATTCCGCAACACGAGAACGTCGTTGAAGAGCAAGTTGCCGAGCATCGCGGCGCACATATGGCGTCGGTATAACCAATCATTTTTACTGCACAAAAAAGTGGGGCCCTGGGAGTTCCAGAGCCCCACTTTTGAGATGTTTTTACGTTTTCTAGGTGTCTTTGTGATGCCGGTGCGGTCGCCACACAACTACCGCCTGGCTTCTGGCCTGTGGGCGTTGCCCCCGACTCAAACTCACCACATCGCCGGCCACGCCAGCCGCGAAAACTCTGGCGGCGTCCCCGCGAAGAGCAAGCTGTTCAGCGAGCTCTTTTACTTTGGACTGCAAAGCGGCAACTTGGTTTTCCAACTGCATAATCCGCTTGATGCCTTCCAAAGAGACTCCCGCTTGGGAGAGCCGCTGGATTTCGCGCAACATATCGACGTCGTGCTGTGAGTATCGGCGCGATCGCCCCGGTGCCCGGCTCGGCGAAACCAAGCCAAAACGGTCATACTGCCTCAGCGTCTGAGGGTGCATTTCTGCCAACTCGGCAGCAACTGAGATGACGTAAACCGGGGCGTAGTTTTCCACGGCCATGATTTACAACTTTGCCTTGGCAGCCAGCTCAGCACGCGGATCGCCGTCCGCGGTAGCCGCAGCGAAATCCTTTACCGCCTGCTCAGTTTCCTTACTCAGTTTCTGCGGCACCGCGACGTCGATCGTGACCAGCAGATCGCCGGTAGCTTTCGACGTCGTAATGCCTTTGCCTTTGACCCGCAAAGTTCGGCCGGAGGGCGTGCCTGCGGCCACCCGGACCTTGACTGTTTCGCCATCGAGCGTCGGCACCGAAATGTCCGCGCCCAAAGCTGCCTCAGGGAAGCTCACTGGGACGTGGATTCGAATGTTGTCACCGTCCCGGACGAAGAAGTCATGTGGTTTTACGTGTACCGCGACCATAAGATCGCCCGGACCCGCCGCGCCCGGCTGCCCCTTGCCGCGGACCCTGACTTTCTGGCCGTCCTTAATGCCAGCAGGGATGCGAACGTCAATCACATCCCCATCTGGTTCACGGAGGCCAATCGTGGTTCCGTTAATGGACCCGGCGAAGGAAATAGTGGTCTGCGCATTGCGATCCGCACCCTTGGTTGGGCGCGGTTGTTGGTAGCCCTGGTATGCGCCGCCGAAAATATCGGCAAATTCCGGTGGCAGGCCAGAACTGTCATACCCACGGGTCCTTGCACCGCCGCGCGAACCATTGAACAAGCCGCCGAACATGTCGTCAAAGCCTGCTCCGCTTTGCCCGCCGGCGCCACCAGCGCTAAACCTTGCGCCGGAGCCCATTGCCCGAATCGCGTCGTATTGCTCACGATCTTCAGCGTTGGATAGCACTGAATAGGCTTCAGAGATGTCTTTGAATTTCTTCTCTGCAGCAGCATCGCCTTGGTTCTGATCCGGGTGGAACTTCCGGGCCATCTTGCGATACGTCTTCTTAATGTCCGCGTCGCTGGCGTCCTTGGAGACACCGAGGATCGCGTAAAAGTCCTTATCGACCCAGTCTTGACTAGCCAAGGTATCTCCTTTCGTCACTCTCTATTCGTCGAGTGTCGAGATATGGCGGCTTTGATCGCCTAATAACGACCATATCTCGACACTCGGCGGGGTGGTTACTCCGGAACTGCAACGATCACGTGGGCGGCGCGCAGGACTCGATCGCCCTTGCGGTAGCCCGCGCGAAGGACCTGGCTGACTGAGTCAGCTTGGACCTCGGCGCTTGGCTGCTGGATGAGCGCCTCGTGCACGTTCGGATCAAATTCGACGCCGATCTGGTCAATGCGCTCCAGACCATAGGTCTTCAGTGCAGTTTCGAGCTTCGCGGCAATCGCGGCAAACGGTCCGTCGGTAAGGTCACCGTGCGTACGGGCCGCGTCGACGTCGTCGAGCACCGGAAGCAGCGAGTTCAATACACCGATGACGGCGCTCTCCCCCGCGACTGCCCGGTCCCGCTCAACGCGTTTGCGGTAGTTCACGTACTCAGCCTGCAGGCGCAGCAGATCGTTCTTGAGCTCTGCCGCATCTAGCTCGCTGTCGTCCGCCATTCCGGTGCCTTGGGCAACCGACTCATCGGCCGGAACCTCAGCGTTATTCAGGATGTCTTCAACCTGCGCCAACGGATCCTGGTCTTCGGCCGAGGAACCAGTCTGATTGGCCGGCTCCCCTGCCTCGCCCTTTTCGGGGTTCATGTCCTGATCAGACATGGCTACTTCTTCTCGTTCTTCGGTTCTTCGTCCACGATTTCTGCGTCAACGATGTCCTCCTCAGGCTTTGCCTCACCCGCCGGAGCACCAGCAGCGTCGCCAGCCGGAGCAGCACCTTCAGCCTGAGTGGAAGCGTAGATCGCTTCGCCAAGCTTGGTCTGCGAAGCCTGCAACTTCTCCGAAGCAGCCTTGACGGCGTACTCGTCGGTGCCGGCGAGCGCGGCCTTGAGGCTTTCGACGTCGGCCTTGACCTCAGTCTTGACCTCTTCCGGCAACTTGTCGTCGTTCTCGGAGAGAATCTTGTCTACCGAGTAGGCGAGCTGCTCAGCGCTGTTGCGCACATCGGCCTGTTCGCGACGAGTCTTGTCCTCGGCAGCGTGCGCCTCGGCGTCAGCAACCATCCGCTCGATGTCTTCCTTGGAAAGCGAGGAACCACCGGTGATGGTCATCGATTGTTCCTTGCCAGTGCCCTTGTCTTTAGCGGACACGTGCACAATGCCGTTGGCATCGATGTCGAAGGTGACCTCGACCTGCGGCACACCACGCTGAGCTGGCGCGATGCCGGTCAGCTCAAAGGTACCCAGCGGCTTGTTGTCGCGAGTGAATTCGCGCTCGCCCTGGAAAACCTGGATAGCAACCGAAGGCTGGTTGTCATCAGCGGTGGTGAAGGTTTCAGACCGCTTGGTCGGGATCGCGGTGTTGCGCTCGATCAGCTTGGTCATCACCCCACCCTTGGTTTCAATGCCCAGCGAAAGCGGAGTGACGTCAATGAGCAGCACGTCTTTACGCTCACCCTTGAGTACACCAGCCTGCAGGGCAGCGCCGACGGCGACTACCTCGTCCGGGTTGACGCCCTTGTTCGGGTCCTTGCCGCCAGCGAGCTGCTTGACCAGTTCGGTCACGGCAGGCATACGGGTGGAACCACCAACGAGCACAATGTGATCAATGTCAGAAACCTTGATGCCGGCTTCAGCGATAACGTCGTTGAACGGCTTCTTGGTGCGCTCGAGCAGATCCGAGGTCAGTTCCTGGAACTTGGCGCGGGTCAGCTGCTCATCCAAGTGCACCGGGCCATCAGGGGTGACGGAGAGGTACTGAAGTGAGATGTTGGTACTGGTTGCCGAGGAGAGTTCCTTCTTGGCTTGCTCAGCAGCTTCACGCAGACGCTGTAGCGCGATTTTGTCCTTGGACAGGTCGATGCCTTTGACCTTGAGCTGGTTCAGCAAGTAGTCAACGACGCGCTGATCCCAGTCGTCGCCGCCCAGGCGGTTGTCGCCGGAGGTAGCGCGAACCTGGATGGTGGAGAAGCCGTCGTCGTCCTTGCCAACTTCGAGCAACGAGACGTCGAAGGTGCCGCCGCCGAGGTCGAAGACCAAGATGAGTTCGTCTTCTTTACCCTTGTCCAAGCCGTATGCCAAAGCAGCCGCGGTGGGCTCGTTGACAATACGCAACACGTTCAAGCCAGCGATTTCACCGGCTTCTTTGGTGGCCTGACGCTCGGCGTCGTTGAAGTAGGCCGGCACGGTGATGACGGCGTCGGTGACCTTTTCGCCCAGGTAGGACTCGGCATCGTTCTTAAGCTTCATCAGAGTACGCGCGGAGATTTCCTGCGCGGTGTACTTCTTGTCATCGATGTCAATAGTCCAGTCAGTGCCCATGTGGCGCTTGACCGAAGCAATGGTGCGATCGATGTTGTTAACTGCCTGGCGCTTGGCGATTTCGCCGACCAGGACCTCGCCGCTCTTCGAAAAAGCGACAACAGAGGGAGTGGTGCGGCCGCCTTCAGCGTTCGCAATGACGGTGGGCTCGCCGCCTTCGAGGACTGAAACCACCGAGTTAGTGGTTCCGAGGTCGATGCCTACTGCGCGTGACATATTTTACCTTTCAGGGTTTCTTTCGAGATTGAGTGTTCTGAGCTCAAGTCTACAGTTGAGCGAAGTGTTGTCAAGTTAGAGTTGAGTCGATGACGCTCAACTCTCGGGTTGACCACGAAACGCCCCACGCGGACAACTCACGAAGAGCTGCGCAGCTCCTGCCTCAGCGCTTCAGTGATTCGCCCGAGCGAAGGACCGAACTGGCACTGAGCGGCCGGGCTCAGTAAATCCAGCACCAGTCGGCGAACCTGCGCAAGATGAGCGGGTGCACTAGCAGCAAGCTTTGCCTGACCAGCTTCAGTAAGTACCGCAAGCGTGTAGCGGCCATCTACTTCGTCCGGCTCCCGCGTCGCCCACCCCTCGCGCTCGCATCTAGTGACGGCCTGTGGAATGGGCGGGGATCTCTTATGACCAACGTCATTGCACGTGCGATGGATCGCGGTGAAATTGGACCCGGTTCAGTGGATGAGCGAGTCCTTCGGCTGCCGATTGACCTTTTTCGTTACGAGGTGCTGTGGACTATGCACGCCGTGCCGGAACAGACTATCGAGGAAATTCTCGATCTGGTCTTCCTGCCGTTAGTGACCCGGCAGGAAGACCAGATTTTACGGGTTCGCTGAACGGCGACCCTTGACCTTCGGAATGGCCCCGGTAGTCCAATCTTGCGAGGTATAGCCTTCGGGTAACTGGGTGGCCTCTGGGACGACCTGTAAGTCTTTGAGCAGCCGGCGACGTTCGCGACCACCTTCTACCAAGCGGTAAAGCGCCGGTACCAAGATCAGAGTCAGCACGGTGGAAGAAATGAGGCCACCAACCACCACGATCGCCAAGGGTTGCGAAATGAATCCTCCGCCGCCAGTCACACCAAGCGCCATCGGCGTCAACGCGAAGACAGTAGCTAGCGCAGTCATCAGAATAGGACGTAGACGGTGTCGAGCACCGTACTCGATGGCCTCGGCAACGTTCTTGCCGGCCTGACCGGGCGAAGATTTTCGGGACTGGTTAATCAAGTCGATGAGGACAATGGCGTTGGTCACCACAATGCCCACTAACATCAACATGCCGATCAAGGACGGCAAACCCACGGGGACCCGAGTAATCAAAAGCAAGCCAATTGCACCGGTTGCAGCAAACGGGATCGATACCAGCAAAATAAGCGGCTGGACCAGAGACTTAAAGGTCGCCACCATAATCACGTAGACAATGGCGATTGCGGCCAAAAGCGCCAGGCCCAATTGGCCAAATGACTCACGTTGCTGGGTTGTTGCACCACCGATCGTGGCGGTGGCTCCGGCCGGCAATTTAGCCTCGTCAAGCTTCTTCTGTACCACTGTGTTGAGCGAGCCAAGATCATTTCCGGTCGGCGTCAAAGAGATTTTGGCGCTACGTTGACCGTTACTCGAGGTGATGCTGCTCGGTACGTCGACCTGCTTGACGCTGGCAAGCGAAGACAAAGGCACCGGACCGGCTCCGGTTTGGATCGGAGCGTTTCCTAAAGCATCAATTGAGGTGAATTGCGTTCCCTTGCCGATCTGAACTTTATAGTCGGTAGTGTCGATGCGAACTGTCCCGGCGGGAATCGGGCTCACCGTCGCGGCAAGTACCGCAGCGACTTGTTGCTCGTTCAAACCGGCTGCAACCACTTTGGCCCGGTCCACACTGATCTGGACTACCGGGTTTGCCACCGAGAGGTTGCTGGTGATGTCCCGAGTGTCCGGAACGTCCTTGACCGCAGCTAGTACGGCGTCATTCGCTTTTTGCAGATCGGCGCTGTTGCTGGACTTGATGTTGATATCCACGGTGCTTGAGGTGCCCAAGCCTCCGCCAGATGAACCAAGTTTGATCGTACCGGCGTCTTTTATGCCATCTAGCGAGGAACGAACTGAGTTTCGCAGCTTCGCTTGGTCAACCTTTTCGTCGGTAACTACCTGGAAGCTAGCGGTTGTTGTTCCGGCGGCAAAGAACGACGATAGCCCGCCGGAGGAATTGCCAATTGTTACCTGGACATCTTCGACGCCACCAATGCCATGCAACGCATCTTCGACCTTCTTTGCGGCCTCGCTAGTGGCGTCAAGGCTAGTACCTGCGGGCAGCGTCTGAGTAATAGAAATCGAATTCTGCCCAGAGTCGCCTAGCAGATTTTGCGGTAGCAGCGGAGTCATCGCGAACGTGGCTGCGAGGATGACCACTCCGGCGGTCACCGTCCAAATCGGATGTTTCTGGGTGCCGCGAAGGATTGGCAAGTAACCGCGCTGCAGCCAGCCTTTGCGTTCTTTCTCCTCGATAGCAGCAATAGCTGTCGCTTTTTCTTCGGGAGTCTGCTGGGCAAGCCCCGCAGCAGTTTTCGGTGCTCGCAAGAACCAGTAAGCCAATACCGGCACAATAGTGAGCGAGACCAAGAGCGAAGCGATGAGCGCGATCGTCACGGTCAGGGCGAATGGCCGGAAGAGTTCGCCAGCAATGTTGCCAACAAAGGCAATCGGCGCAAACACCGCGACGGTAGTTAGTGTTGACGCGGTGACGGCGCCAGCTACCTCTTTGATAGCAGCGGTGATCGCAGTGAGTTTATCTTCGCCATAACTTTGATGACGTTTGATGTTTTCAATCACCACAATGGAATCGTCAACAACGCGTCCGATAGCGATAGTCAACGCGCCCAAGGTCAAGATGTTGAGCGAGTACTTGCTGGCCCAAAGTCCAATGAGGGTGATGAGCAGGGACAGCGGAATTGAAATTGCCGTAACGATCGTGGAGCGGATCGAAAGCAAGAAGATCAAGATGATAGCGACGGCGAAGCCCAAACCAAGAAGACCTTCGATGCCAAGATCTTTGATGGACTTTTCGATAAACGGCGCTTGGTCGAACACCATGGTGAAACTGACATTCGAGCCGAGATCTGATTTGAGTTCCGGCAGTAGGGCGTTGATTGCGTGCGAAACGGTGACGGTATCTGCTTCAGGCTTTTTAGTCACCGAAAGCGCAAGCGTCGGTTTGCCGTTCGTCCGGGTGATTGAAGTGGTCGGGTTGTCCTGCAGCGAAACGTCCGCGATCGAACCGATGGTCGACGGCGCAGCTCCAGCTTTTGCGCCACCGAGCGGCAAAGCCTTGACGGCGTCGAGCGAATCTACTGGGCTGCCAATTTGCATGGAGAGCGATTTGCCTTGGTCGGTGATGCTACCGGCCGGAATGAGTGCACCGTTATTTTTCAACGCATCGCTGATGGAGGTAATGGGAAGACCGGCGGCGGCCAGTTTAGCGACGTCTGGCATGATCTCAATGTGCTGACGATTTGCGCCGGTTACATCTGCGCCACGGACACCGTCTACCTTCAAGACCTTTGGCACGGCGATCCGTTGCAGGTCGCTGTTGAGCTCAGCGAGTGACTTATCTGAGGAGACCGCCATGTAAAGGATCGGGAAGTCACTGACGCTGCCGGCTATGGCCTGCGGCTGCACATCGGTTGGGAGTTGTTGCCGGGCATTGGCAATCGCACGATCAATCTGATTCCGGGCTCGGTCCAGATTGGTGCCGTAGGAGAAAGTCAGGCTGATCGTCGAAACTCCGCTGCGCGAAGTAGAACTTGACGAGTCTAAATTCTCGACGGCGTTGAGCGCGGTTTCTAGCGGCCGGCTGATCTGGGCATCCACAACCTCGGGCGAAGCGCCCGGCATCGCGGAGATGACGCTGATTTGGGGAAACTCAATGGACGGGATGAGCTCCTGTTTGAGCGAGCCGGCAGAAATCACCCCGAAGACCGCGGCAAAAATGGTGATAAGCGCTATTAGTGCGCGATTGCCCAAGGACAAAGTGGCCAAACGGAACATCGATTGTCTCCCAGAGGTTGCCCGGTGGTCTTAAGTTGTTTAGTCCAACTGCAAGGTGGCTGCAGTCCTGGCCATCGTGGCTGCGGCCAGTTCCGCATTGTCGTTGAGCTTGGTCCCCAATGTAGGAATCATATCTTTGAGTTGATCTTGCCACTGTAATTTGAATTCGCGGGGGAAGCATCGTTGCAAAAGCTCTAGCATGATGGGCACCGCGGTCGAGGCGCCCGGTGATGCTCCTAGTAAAGCGCCGATTGATCCGTCAGATGAGGTGATCACTTCAGTGCCGAACTGAAGAATACCGCCCTGTTTGCGGTCCTTCTTCATAATTTGTACACGCTGACCGGCAGTAATCAGTTCCCAATCGTTCCCGTCAGCTTGCGGGAAGTACTCCTGCATCGCGGTGACCTTAGACGAGCGAGTCTTAAGCACTTCCGAAACGAGGTACTTAGTCAAGCCAAGATTGTGCAATCCAGCGGCGGCCATCGGGTAAATATTCGATGGTCGAATCGAAAGCGGCAAGTCCCACAATGAGCCGGATTTGAGGAAGTTTGTCGAGAAGCCAGCGTAGGGGCCAAAGAGCAGCGATTTCTTGCCGCCGACGTATCGAGTGTCCAAGTGCGGAACCGACATTGGCGGCGCTCCCACCGAAGCCTGGCCATAAACTTTCGCGCTGTGCTGCGCGGCGATTTCCTCATTGGTGCAGCGGAAGAACTGTCCCGAGACCGGGAAACCACCATAGCCTTTACCCTGGGGAATTCCGCTGCGTTGCAACAGGTGTAAAGCGCCACCGCCACTACCGATGAAAACGAATCGCGCTTTGATCGCACCGTGCTCACCAGAGGCTTTGTGCTTGAGTTTCAGATGCCAGCGCTTATCCGTGCCGCGTTGAATGTCGGTGACGGTCGTTCCGTAATTGATCTCGGCGTCGTTATTGCCCAAATACCCCACGAGTTCCTTGGTAAGTTGACCAAAGTCGACGTCGGTCCCTTCAGCAGCTCGGGTGGCCGCCACCGGGCCGTTACCGGAACGGCCTTTCATTACTAGCGGAGCCCATTTTTCAATCTGACTCGGATCAGAACTGAATTCCATCGAGGAAAACAACGGGTTAGGCTTCAAGGCCTCGTAGCGGGTGCGAAGAAAATCGGTGTGGTCCTTGCCCATAACGAAGGACATATGCGGAACCGTGTTGATGAAGTTTTTTGGTGAACCGATGAATTGCTTATCAACCATATGGGACCAGAACTGGCGCGAAAGCTGGAATTGCTCATTGATGGCCAAGGCTTTGGATGCCTCGACGCTGCCGTCTTTCGCTGCGGGCGTGTAGTTCAGCTCGCAGAGTGCGGAGTGCCCGGTTCCAGCGTTATTCCAAGGTCCAGAAGACTCTTGGCCCAGCTCATTGAGCTGCTCGAATACGACTACTGACCAATCGGGCTGAATCTGGCGAATCATCGCGCCCAGGGTCGCGCTCATGATGCCGCCGCCGATAAAGACGACGTCGGCTTCTTTGGTCTGCGAAATGAAGGTCACGGTCCGTCTCCAAAAGCTACTGTGCTGGTTGAGAATCTAGTGCTTGACACGCGCGAATCCTTGTGTACTGCGTGCTTTAGAAGCGTATCGCGCGGCCAACGACTTCCCTAAATCGCGAGGCGTAGATAACTTTTTCCCAGGCGGTAACGCCGCTAGGAAGCAAGTTTGATTTTATTGAACACTTCGTTCAACACCGGGCTAACCGGGTAGCTGGTGACTTTTGCGGACAGGGCAAGCGCAGAAATGGGAAAGACAATGGGTAGCGCAGGCACGGACTGTGCAATGTCAGAGTTGATCGCTTGATAGGCGTCAATTCGATCGGAGCCGTCTGGAAGGGTTCGAGCACGGGCGATTTTGCTAGCCAGTTGAGAGTCGGCTGGCCCGAGCTCACCATTGGAAGCACCAAAAAGCGGGCCGACGAAATTATCCGGATCCGAGTAGGATCCTTGGCTACCGAGCAAGTCAAAAGCGTGGGTTCCGGCGGAACTGACCTTCGCTAAGTAGTTATCTGACCACTCGATCGGCACCGGCTTGATATTGAAGCCAACGGCGGTGAGCTGAGCTGAGATCTCGGCGTAGATTTTCTCAGGGCTCGGTAAGTAGGGCCTAGTGACATTCAGCGGGTAGTAAAACTCAAGCGGTTCATTCTTATAGCTCGACTCAGAAAGGGTCTTGCGCGCTTTGTCCGGGTCATAGCCGATGCCGGAAACTTGTTTGTTGAATCCGCTCAATTTCGGCGGAATGAATTGATTCGTGGGTGCGGAACCATCGATGAAGAAGCTCTTGACAATGGCATCTTTGTTGATCGCCATCGCAACAGCCTGCCTGGCCTTGAGGTCTGCCATCACCGGAAGCTGTTGATTCATCCCGATGTACATCACCGAAAATGGATCGCGTTGCAATACTTGCAGACCATGTTTGACTAGCGGATCGTAATTGTCCGTGGTGACTGAATCGTAGCCATCGATTTTTCCGGTGAGTAGCGCCTGAAGCCGTTCTTGGGACTGCCGGTAGGTCACAAAATTTACGGTTTGAATTTGCCCTTTATCGCCCCAATAATTTGGGTTTTGACTCAACGTGACGGTGTCGTCTTTCCAGGCCGAAAACTTAAATGGTCCGGTTCCTACCGGATTAAGTCCGAATTTGGATACTTTCGCGGAACCGACCTGCTGGTCTAGGACATCTGCCGTGCTGCTAGTGAGCGCAGCTGGCGAGGCGATGCCAAAAGCCGGTTGGCTCAACGCCTCAACAAAGTTTGTCACCGCAGAGTTCAACGCGATCTTGACCTTGGCGTCGCCTTCGGCTGTGCAGGATTTGAACACAGAGTTCACCGGGTCATTGCTAAAAGCTTTGAACATCTCGCGGAAAACGGCAGGAACTATCGTTGGGTTGTTTTGTGCCGGGTAGTTGAACCAGCGATTAAAATTGGTGCAGACTGCGGTGGCATTAAACGGCTGGCCGTCTTGGAATTTAACGTCGTCTCGAAGGTCAAATTCATAGCTGAAACCGTTGTCTGGGGTTTTCCAACTTGACGCCAAAGCTGGAACAGGCTTGCCGGTCGTTGCGTCGAGAGTGACCAAGCCCTCAAATATCTGCCGCGAAATTCGTTGTGAATCTACATCAGTCACCAAGGCAGGATCAAGACTGGCCGGGTCCGAGGATGCACCAAAGGTGAAAGTTACCGGCGTCGTAGTTGCTGAGCTGCTTGGAGTCGGGGCCGGTTCGGCGGTGCATGCTGCCAAACTGAGCGCCAGAACCGCGGCAGCAGTAACGGGCAGGATGGATCTTCGTCGCACTCGATTTCCGACTTTCTTCTGACTTCAAAAGGCGTGGGGTTCACACCAGTGTAATTCAGCATCCTTGCCAACTGCTGTGACGACCTGCCTAAAGCCAAAGATTCGGCTGCACAATGAACGGGTGAATCGCTCCGGTGTGTCCGGAGGGTTTCTCAGACGATGAGCCTGTCGGCGGCTGCCGTGCTCTGGTAGTGATTGTAGTAGTGGTTTTCTAGCTCTACTGGTGGGATGTCTCCGCAGTACTGGTAGAGCCTTCGGTGGTTGTACCAATCGGCCCATTCAGCGGTGCCGATTTCGACTTCTTCTAGAGTCCGCCAGGGCTTGCCGGGTTTGATCAGCTCGGTCTTATAAAGCCCGTTGATGGTTTCCGCCAAGGCGTTGTCGTAACTATCACCCACAGAACCGATCGAGGGGCGGATACCGGTCTGGGCCAGGCGTTCGGTGAAGGCCAAGGAGGCGTATTGAGCCCCGGCATCGTGATGATGAATCACCCCGGAAATCTCAGCCCCGGCCCGTTCACGACTCCAGATTGCCTGATTAACTGCGTTGAGCACTAGCACGGTGTTCATAGAAGCACTCGCTGACCAGCCCAGGATCCTCCGAGAGTAAGCATCGATCACGAAGGCAACATAGACCCACCCGGACCAGGTCGAAACATAGGTGAAATCAGCTACCCATAGCCGATCCGGTGCCGTTGGTGTGAAATCACGGCGGACCAAGTCCTTCGCTCGGGCTGCCTTCGAGTCTTTGATCGTGGTGCGTTTGACCTTGCCACGGACCGCACCCTGTATGCCAAGTAACCCCATGAGCCGTTCTACCGTGCACCTGGCCACCGGCACACCTTCACGGTTCATCGCCAACCAGACTTTCCTGGTGCCGTAAACCCCGTAATTAGCGGCATACACCTTCTGGATCACGGGCTTGAGCACCTCATCACGTTGTTCTCGGTGAGATCGTGTTTTATCCACCCATTCGTAGTACGTGGACGGGGTGGTCTTCACCCCGTCCCAGTAAGCACCTGGCAGATCGACTCGACACCCCACCGCAATCCATTATTCTCGCGGTGACCGGCATGGTCCTTGATGTATTTCACGATCAGTGTTGTGGCGGTCGAGTTCGACCGCGACAAAAGCTGAAGCACTCCGAAGGATCGCGTTCGCCCGTTTCAGCTCAGCGTTCTCACGCCGTAACCGTTTCAGCTCGGCCGATTCCGTGCTCGTTGTTCCAGTTCTAGTACCAACATCGATCTCGGCTTGCCGGACCCATTTACGCACCGTTTCCGGCACACCCACACCCAAAAGCTGGGCAACTTTTTGCATCGCCGCCCACTCCGAAGATGCACCCTCCATCTCCGCCACCATGCGCACCGTATGATCCTTCAACTCCTGCGGATACCGTGTCGTAGTTTTCCCTGCCATGTCCTGATCCTCTCAAACAAGAAAGTCTCCGGACACACCGGGGCGATTCAGGTTGTCGCCGCTGTAGTCCGACAGCACTGCCTTCAGGCCAGCGACACGCTCTTGAAGTTGACGCGTGGTTACGGTGCGCGGATCGAATCGTTCATGCGTCGGCGCGAGCACCACAAACCCGGCATCGACAAAGCCCTTGAGCAATCCTATGTACCGCCTTGGCTCGCCTCCCGCACCCGGTCCGAAGAGCACGATGCCACATGGTGCTTCTGGAGGCTCAAGGATAAACATACCCAGAAGCATATAGGCAGCCGAAGTCGCAGCGGTGTGCGCGGCACCCGAGCAGACGATGCCCGTAAGCCGGTCTCTCACCGGAGCGTGTGCAGAGGACTTCTGAAATTTTCACAACTGCGTCTTTCCGCAGGGATCAGGTTCCTGTATACCCTGCCGAGAAAAAGCCCGGTGATGGGGTGCTAACCGGGACACACTGCGGCTGGACGCAGCATGTCGACAAACAGTCATTTGTCGACATCCCGAACCTATCGGCGAAACGCTGCGGAAACCATGTCGGAAACACGTGCCGGAAATCAGCGTCGTAAAACCATGCAGCACCGGTATTATCGACACATGTTGATTGGATACGCGCGGGTCTCCACCGCCGACCAAAACCCTGACCACCAAACGGATGCCCTGGCCCGCGCCGGTGTCGACCCGGCAAACATCTACCTCGACCATGCCAGCGGTGCCAAGGCCAGCAGGCCCGAGCTCGACAAGGCCCTCGCCTCGGCCAACCGCGCCGGCGACCAGCTGGTCATCACCCGCCTGGACAGGCTCGGACGCTCGTTGCTCCACCTGGTTACCCTCGGTGCAGCCCTCCGGGAGCGTGGTGTGGGACTACGTGTCCTCGAGCAGGGCATCGACACCACGACCGCGGAAGTGACGTGCGATGTTTGGAATGCTCTCCGTCCTGGCCGAACTCCAACGAGAACTCATCGTCGCCAACACCCGCGACGGGCTCGCCGCCGCCCGCGCCCGCGGGCGAACAGGAGGAAGACGCCCGAAGCTCACCGCCGACCAGGCCCAACACGCCCAGCAGCTCTACGACGCGGGAACCCATACGGTCCAACGCATCGCCGACCTCCTCCAAGTCCCGCGCTCCACCATCTACGGGCACCTCAACAAGGCAAGCATCGGACGGCGCCCCGTCGCCAAAGCGACCCTGGAGGCTTAGCGCTCATTCCGTCCCCATTACTACCAAGACCCCGACTAGGCACGCTAGTGCCGATGGGAAGGGGCGCTGCGGCGCAGAAGTGACCTCGATCAGCGTGGTAAGTCATTGACTTGCTGGCAAACCGTTGGTTGTTGCGCTGTTTGAATCGGCACATCGGTGGGTAGCGGGGTATTGCCAAAGGTTAGGCCCGAACTAAAGTCCTGACCAATGACTATTTGCACGCCACCTAACGCCGGAGCAGAGACTAGATTGCTCGCCGGAATGCCGTACTTTGCCGCGATGTCTTGTGCTACGTCAGCGAAGTTAGAACCGTAAAGTATCTGCGTTGCGGGCTGTACAGCTACTGAGTTACTAATCAGGGACTTGGTATAACCGTCAGAAACTAAACTTTGCAGGATTTCTTGCGACCGTGTCACTAATCCGCTGGCATTACTCACGGTTATGGGCTGGTACGCCTTGTTATAGTTTGGCGTCACCGGGGCTACCGGCGGAGCGCTAGTAACCGGAGCAGACGGTGTTGGTGTTGCGGTCAGATCAGCATCGGAGCGAAGCGCAGAAAAGAGTTGGCTTGCTTCAGGTTGCTTGAGCGCCACTCGACCCGGATCCGGAATATAGCTTGCGGTAGGAACCGTGACGAAGGCAATTTTCGAAAGGTCTACGTCCTTCAACCTTCCAGCCATCGTCAGCAAGGAGGCTGGGCTGGCGAGCCCCGGATCGACGGTCAAATTGCTCGTGACAATGTCTGCGATCTGATAGAGCTTGGGTAGATTGGTCAGCGTGCCTTCGGCTTTGATTTTCCGTGACATTGAAGCCAAGAATGCCTGTTGCGCCTTAATCCGGGCTAAGTCACTGGCGTCACCAAACGCATGCCGAGTCCGCAAGAATGCTAGAGCTTGATCGCCGGCAATGCTCGAAGTTCCGGCCGGCAAGTTCAGGCCAGAGGCTGGATCAACCACTGGCAAGCTCACGCACACGTCCACTCCGCCAAGCGCGGTGGTGAGTTCTTTTACCGCGTTGAAGTCCGCCATCATGAAGTGATCGATAGTCAGGCGAGTAAATTTATTTATGGTCTCCACCGTGCAACCTGGCCCGGCCATGCTTAGCGCGGAATTGAGCTGAATCACCGGCTCCGCAGCAAAAACTTTACCGGTCTTCGGATCCTTGCAACCAGGAAATGGCACCATCAGATCGCGCGGGAAACTCACCATAGAAACGCGCTGGCGATCAGCTGAGATATTCATCAGCATCATGACATCTGAATTGCCGTACCCTGCGGAATCTTGCTCGCTGCCGTAGCTTGCATCCTTGCCGGAGCGGGTATCGGTGCCCATGATGAGCACCTGAATTGCGTCATGATTATCATCGGCAATCGGCGCCGTGGTTCCATCAAGGCCAGCATTAAGGTCTTGGACCTTCACATTGCCTTGCAGTTTGAGAAACAACACCGCACCAATGCCAATACCTGCCACCAAAACTACGCTCACGAGGGCCGCCGACAGCTTTAGCCAGAGCGGTGCTGACCGCCGAGAACGCAAGTGCCGAGGATTCAGATCTGGGTCTTCTCTGGCACGATCAGAGGGGCGCTTTATCGAGGGGCCATTGCCTCCGTCAGCTCGGCGACGACTCATACAGAACTCTATTCGTGGGGTACATGACCTAACTATTATACCCGAATCCAGCTAAATCAATAGCAAAATCCTGCTAATTCGCACTGAGAAATCGCTGTGCAAATGAGAGCAGTTATCACCGACACTGTGAACTTTCGTAGAGCTTAGAAACCCAGCTTGACCAACTGTTTGGGATCTCGCTGCCAATCTTTAGCTACTTTGACATGTAGGTCTAAGTAAACTCTGGTGCCCAGAAGCGCTTCGATGCCTAATCGGGCCTTAGTGCCCACGTCACGCAACCTAGCTCCCCCTTTGCCAATGATGATCGCCTTCTGAGAAGGACGTTCTACATAAAGATTTACCCGAACATCCAGCAGCGGGTTTTCTGCACTGCGTCCCTCTCGCGGAATGATTTCGTCAACCACGACGGCTAATGAGTGAGGCATCTCATCGCGGACACCTTCCAGGGCCGCTTCGCGGACCAGCTCGGCGACCATGATCGCCTCGGGCTCATCGGTAAGCTCACCATCGGGGTAAAGCGCCGGCGATACTGGTAAATGCGAAGCCAAAACTTTGGCCACAACATCAACTTGGTGATCTTTGACTGCTGAGACTGGTACGACGTCGGCAAAGCCCTTTTCGCCCAAAACCTGCTGACCCAGCTCGCTGACGGCCAGCAGTTGGTGCGCCAGCTGCTCCTTGCTGACCGTGTCAGTTTTGGTCACCAACGCGATAATCGGTTTACCGCGCAGATCGGCCAATTGCGCGGCGATGAATCGGTCCCCAGGCCCGATCTTTTCGTTGGCGGGAAGACAGAATCCGATGACATCGACCTCGGATAACGTGCCCGCTACCAAATCATTCAGGCGTTGCCCCAATAAGGTTCTGGGCCGGTGCAATCCTGGCGTATCAACCAGGATGAGCTGATACTCGTCGCGGTGCACGATGCCTCGAATAGTGTGCCGAGTCGTCTGTGGCTTCGCGGAGGTAATCGCGACCTTCTGGCCAACGAGGGCGTTAGTTAAAGTTGACTTGCCTGCGTTTGGGCGCCCGGCTAGAACCGCGAATCCTGCCCGGTAGTCTTGGTTGGCGTCCATAATTTTGCTCCCTGTTAATTTCATCTCATGGCAATCTTGGTGCTGCATGTCATTCATTCTCAGTCTGAACCGGTTCAGCCCGGCTGACAATCACATGGCTAACCCGATTTCTGCGGCCTTCAAGCCGATCAGCCAATAAATCAAGCCCATCAATCTCAATCCGGCTTCCCACAATAGGTACCCGACCGAGTCGTTTGGCCAGCAGACCGCCGACCGTATCTACCTCATCGTCATCAAGATCAATGCCGAACAATTCACCCAAATCTTCAATATTCATTTGGGCACTCACTCGATAGCTGTTCGGACCGATCTCTTCGACTTCAGAATCCTCAGCATCGTACTCGTCAACAATTTCGCCGACAATCTCTTCAATGAGATCTTCCAAAGTCACTAAGCCCGCGGTTCCACCATATTCATCGATCACAATTGCGACGTGCGTGGACTCTTTTTGTAGCTCCTTTAGTAGTTCGCCTACCTGTTTGGATTCAGGCACATACCGGACCTCACGGCTCAGCGATTCAACCCTGGGGCCTTGCTCGCCGTCAGCCAAACGCTGCTGAGTGGCAACAACATCTTTGAGGTACAGAACTCCCAGCACCTGGTCTGCATCATCGCCAATTACCGGCACCCGTGAATACCCAGACCTAATGAAGAGGGCTAGCGCTTGTTTGAGGCTGGACCCGCGCTCAATGCTGACAATATCGGTGCGCGGAACCATAACAGCACGAACCAAAGTTTCATCGAGATCGAAAACGCCCTGAATGAAATCGACTTCATCGTCTTCGATCATGTCTGATTCGCTAGCGCGGTCGACGAATTCGCGAAATTCCTCTTCACTGACGAAAGCATTTTCCTGGCGCGGTGCACCAGGAGCCACCGCACTGCCCAACGCGACAAGCCACCGCGGAATTAGGCCAAGGATCCAGCAAAGAAATCGCACCATCCAGGCTGTTGCCCGCAAAACCTCAACAGGATGAAGGCGACCAATTTGTCGCGGCGAGACGCCCACCAAGACTAATCCAATGCCAGCCATCACCACGGTAGCCAAAAGTCCGGCTAACCAGAGATTGTCGATCAAGTTCAAGAAAAGCATCGCAACCGCCACCGCTGCGGCAGTTTCAAACCAGATGCGCCAAAATCGAAGCGCATTTTGGTGATCTATCAACTTATCCAGAACCGAACGCAAGGCAGTCTGCCGTTGCCGTACCCCTGGATCTCTTTCGTCCTGAATCGAATCAGCAACGTTCCTTGGCAAGAAGCTCAAGGCAGCTTCCGCCATCGTAATAAAGCCAGCAATTGCAACAAAAACCAGCGCCATGACTAGCAGTACAGCTGTGATCACGCGGTAGTCTCCGCTGGGGCGTCACGCCCAAGGAATGACGTCAGCAATTCACGTTGCAGTCCGAACATTTCAGCTTTTTCTTCTGGATCTTCATGATCGTAACCAAGCAGGTGTAGTAAGCCGTGCGTCGTCAACAACAAAAGCTCGTCTTCTACGCTATGACCACCTGCCTGAGCTTGCTCCTGCGCAACTTGCGGGCAAATAACAATGTCTCCCAATAACCCAGCCGGAGCTGGTCGTGAGACCGTACCGGGCCTTAGCTCGTCCATAGGGAAGGATAAAACGTCGGTCGCGCCAGGTTCGTACATCCACTCAACATGCAGTTTTTCCATTGCTTCCCGGTCCGCAAGAATAATGGACAATTCCGTTTGCGGGTGCAGGTACAGCTTTTCGAAGACGAATCTCGACAGCCTTACTAGCTCAGCCTCGGGCAATTCGACGCCGGATTCGTTGTTGACTTCAACGCTCATGTTGTCCGCTCGCTTTCATATTGCCCGCATTTTTGGCGGCAGAACTGCTCTCTTGAGCATCAGTCCACGTCGCATAGGCCGAAACAATATCGGCCACCAAACGATGTCGAACCACGTCAGCTGCTTCTAGTCGAGAAAAGTGAATCCCGTCGATTCCCTCTAGAATTCCAGCGACAATTCGCAATCCGGACCGCACACCACCAGGCAGATCTACCTGGGTGATATCTCCGGTAACGACCATCTTGGAACCGAAGCCCAAACGAGTAAGAAACATCTTCATTTGCTCAGCGGTAGTGTTTTGCGCTTCATCCAAGATGATGAATGCATCGTTGAGCGTCCGTCCGCGCATATAGGCCAGCGGAGCCACTTCAATAGTTCCTGCAGCCATCAGCTTGGGGATGGTTTCAGGGTCAATCATGTCGTGCAGCGCATCGTAGAGCGGGCGCAGATAGGGATCAATTTTGTCGCTTAATGTACCGGGTAATGAAACCTAGACGTTCGCCAGCTTCTACCGCTGGGCGGGTCAGAATAATCCGGCTTACTTCCTTCTGCTGCAAGGCCTGAACTGCCTTAGCCATCGCAAGATAAGTCTTGCCGGTACCCGCCGGACCAATGCCAAAGACAATCGTGTTCGCGTCAATCGCGTCCACATAGCTTTTCTGATTCAAGGTTTTCGGTCGAATAGTGCGGCCGCGGCTGGTCAGAATGTTTTGCGTCAGCACATCAACAGGACTTGCCACCGACTGCGAATGCAGCATCGAAACTAGCTGCTCAATGACAGCCGGGGTAATCAATGATTGCCGGTTAACTAATGCCCTGATCTCATCGAAAAGTCGAACGATTCGGGGCACGTCCGCTTCGGGCCCTGAAATGGTCAGTTCGTTTCCACGGGCATGAAAATCAAATCCCGGGAAGGTTGATTCGATAGCACGCAAAGCCTGGTCCTGGCTGCCCAGGGAGGCAACCATTTGTCCAGGCGAATCAAAGGTAATAGTTTCCGTACGCACTCCCGCTATGGTGCGCGGGAAGGAATTAGCTTCACTCATGGTCTAGGCCAGCAGGCCTTCAATCTCGCTTCCAAATTGACAGTACCAACATCGATACACTTAGCGCGGTACCACAATCGATGCCAAACCAAGTATCTCTTATCTTAGGCTGTGAACCGGGTAACAACTTCCTTGAAGCTGTATCTCGGTCTGGTCTCAGCTTTATTTCGATCCGGTTGCAGTTGGCCTTAGCCCGAAAATTTTGTCGAAGCGCACTATGTGACTGTGCCAAGCTGTCATAAGTGCCTTCATCCAGGAGCAATCTCCGGCAGCTACATTGCCGAAGCAGGAGGGGCATTTTCTATTGGTTGAGGTGAGGAAGAAAGATTAGCAACGCTAGCCGGAACGTCGCGAAACATCGCGCTCGATGGGGGTGGCTTATTGCCATCGCTATTGTGCTGGGTGTCAGCGCTTGCTCAGGCGGTACGCAAACCACCCCGGCCAGTAATTTGCCGCTCAATTCCAATACCGATAACAGTGCCGTAGCAGCCGCGCCACTTGAAGCGTCGCAGTCGAGCGCTAAGGTGCCGGTCTACTGGCTCGGAAAAAATGCGGACAAGTCTTATCTTTACCGAGAGTTTCTGCCGCTCGACACCGGTGACGACCCCATCGAAACCGCCCTCGAACTGATGACCAAGTCCGCTCCGCTGGATTCGGACTATTCAACACCCTGGTCTAAGGCAAGCAAAATAAGCGCTTCGTTGTCAGGCGGAAAGACCATTACGGTGGATATTTCGGCTGATGCCTTCGCGAAAAAATTGGAAAACGCCACAGCGCAATTGGCTCTTCAACAGTTGGTTTATACCGCGACTGCTGCGGCAGCGAACTCGGGTTTGGTAGATTCGGGCCAGAGTATCCAAGTCACCGTGTTGGTGGACGGACATACTGATTTCAGCGCATTTGACCAGGTCAAGCTAGACCGTCCGCTCAGCAGGGACGCCAGTGTTCAAGCGCCAATTTGGATCATTGACCCGCAACAAAACACCGCTTTTAACGCGAGCCCAGTCAATGTAACCGGGCGCGGCCTCACCTCTGAAGGCACCTTGCGCTGGACATTAGCAACGATCGATGCAGATAAGCGTGAGACTCCTTATCAAAACGGGAGTACCCCTTTGACGGCAAACAGCCAGGCCGGAAATTTTGCCTTCACCTTGAATCCTCCGCCAGGGAACTACCGGCTAACCATCTTCTCAATCGATCCGAGTAAGCCTGATAAGCAACAATATTCGGACAGCAAGATTTTTACAGTCAAATAAATAGCCCGGGCGAAAGTTGCCTTAGCTTAGCGTCACTCGCCAGCGACCCAAGGCTTCGCTTAGCAGCACGACGGCGGCCGGACCTGCGGTAGATGATCGAAGCACATGTGGGCCTAGCCGTAGTTTTTCAGAGCCTGCTGAGCTGAAAAGTTCCAACTCTCGGTCGCTCATTCCGCCCTCGGGCCCAACGACAAGCAAGAGCTCCTCAACGTCCTTGTACTGATCAACTAGCTGCAATAAATCAGTTGTTGCCTCTTCATGCAAAACCAGCATTCTACTTTTTGGCAGCAAGGCAATGCGCTTTACCAGCCCCGGACTGTCCACTGGGTCTAAGAGCAGCGGAGTTCTTGCCCGGCGCGCTTGTTTTGTTGCGGCCTGGATTGTCTTGGCCCATTTAGCCATCGATTTCTCGACTCGCTCAGGCCGCCAACGAACGATAGAACGATCTGCCTGCCAAGGAATAACAGCATCCACGCCCAGCTCTGTAGCGGTTTCGATCGCAAGTTCGTCTCGTCCGTCTTTCGCTAGCGCTTGCACAAGCACCAACCGCGGTTGCGGAGCAGGCTCTGCTAAACGGGACTGGACACGGACCGTCAATGTGCCCGGCGCAGTTTGCAAAACGATGCAGTTCAAACGCAAACCAACACCATCCACGATGTCGAGGTGTTCATCGACCGCAATTCGCTTCACCGTTGCGGCATGATGACCTTCATCTCCCGCCAACTCAAAATCGTCACCGGGCTCTAAATCTGCGATTGAAGCCGCATCGGCAAAGAAGACCGGATTAGTCATTGCTGATCAGAGGTGGCCTAGTTTGTCGCGTAACTTCGCGAACATTCCGCCTGAGGACACCAGTTTCCCTTCGGTGAATTCCTCACCCCGAAGCGCAGCAAGCTGTTTAAGCAATTCTTCTTGAGCCGGATCAACTTTGGTAGGTGTTTCAACATTGAGTTGAATGCGCAGATCTCCACGACCTTGACCACGTAAATGCGTGACGCCCAGGCCTCGAAGGGTAAGGACCTCGCCCGATTGTGTTCCCGGCTTCACGTTCAACGGCTGAACGCCATCAAAGGTATCGACGCTCAGGTCAGTGCCCAACGCGGCCGCGGTCATCGGAACTGACACGATCGCGTGCAAATCGTCACCTTCGCGATCAAACTTAGCGTCGCGGTTGACTCGCATTTCGACGAATAAGTCGCCTGAGGGTCCACCAGCAGGGCCAGCTTCACCTTGTCCGCCTAATTGGATCCTGGTTCCGGTGTCCACACCGGCGGGTACTTTAATCGTCAGCGAGCGACGTGAGCGGACCCGACCCTCCCCCATACATTCATTGCACGGATCTGGAATGACGGTTCCATGACCCTGGCAGTTGCTACAGGTGGCCACGGTCATCACCTGGCCAAGGATCGAGCGAACTGGGCGCTGGACCTGTCCGTGTCCGGCACAGATATCGCACGTCTGCACAGAGGTGCCTTCGCGGCAACAGGAACCATTACAAGTGGGACAAATAACTGCGGTCTCAACTTCGATCTTCTTGTTGACGCCAAATACTGCATCACGCAGATCAATACGAACCGAAATCAATGCGTCTTGGCCGCGCCGGGTACGTGGAATCGGCCCTTGACCGCCACCTTGACCGCCAAAGAATGTTTCAAAAATGTCTTGAAAGGCGAACCCTGGTCCGGAAAAGCCTGAGCCGCCGCTTTGGGTACCATTTTCGTTTCCGGTGGTGTCATAAACTTGACGCTTTTGTGGGTCTGAGAGCACCTCATAAGCGTGCGAGACGTTTTTGAATTTCTCTTCAGCGTCATCACCGTCGTAAACGTCCGGGTGATATTGGCGGGCGAGTTTCCGGTAGGCCTTTTTGATCTCCTCGCCAGTCGCGTCGCGGGAGACTCCCAAAACCTCGTAATGGTTGCTCAACGTTGCTCTTTCTCTTTCGGTAATCTTTGGTCAGCTAGCCAAGGCGAAATACTTAGCCAGCAAGAATTCGTGATAAATAACGTGCGACGGCGTGCACCGACGACATAGTGTTCGGGTAGTCCATTCGGATTGGTCCGAGCACACCCAACTTCGCGGTGGCGTCAGGACCATAGCTAGTTGCCACCACAGAGGCTTCTGCCAACGAATCGTGCGGATTCTCTCGCCCAATGCTTACCGCCACGCCGCGAGCGTCTTGCGCCATTTCTGATAACAACCGGAGCATGACAACTTGTTCCTCCAGAGCATCAAGCACCGGGCCGATACTCAGCGGGAAGTCGACATTTGACCGGGAAAGATTCGCCGTGCCGGCCACCATAAAACGTTCCTCTTTCGCCGCAGCCGCCAAGGCCTTGAGTCCTCGCGATAAGGTTTGGCCGGAGCTCTCGAGCCCAAGAGGAACTTGATTCAAAGCGGCCTCGAGGGCTATGGGTAACTTGCTGACGGACGTACCAACTGCTGCTGGTAGGAACTGATTGCGCAAGGTGATCAGCTCTTCTGCACCAATCTGTTGCCCGACGTCGAAAACGCTCTGCTCTACTTTTCCATTGTCCAGAATTAGCACCACAAGCACCTGGTACGGCGCCAAGGCGACAAACTCCACATGACGGACCGTTGCACCCGAGGACGTCGGGTATTGAACGACGGCGACTTGGTTAGTCAGCTGCGCTAACGTCCGAACCGTGCGCTCTAAGACATCGTCAAGGTCGGTGGAACCTGTCAACACATTTTGAATAGCTCGCTCCTCAGCGGCGGAAAGCGGCTTGACCTCAGTAATCAGGTCGACAAATATCCGATAACCCTTATCAGTCGGAATCCGGCCAGCGGAGGTGTGCGGGGCCGTAATCAAACCCTCTTCTTCTAAAGCGGCCATGTCATTACGAATGGTGCACTAGAAACGCCAAGGTGGTGGCGGTCAACTAACGCCTTCGAACCGGCTGGTTCACGAGAGTGAACGTAATCTTCAACGATGGCCCGAAGCACTTCGAGCTTTCGAACATCGCTCATCGGACCCACCCGCCTTCCTTACGTCGCCTACTCTGGCTCATCCCGAGTGTCTGAAGAATCTAAGCCCCAGACTTAGCACTCGGCTTGCCCAAGTGCTAAGTCTAATACTTTCCTTCGGAGCCTGCGTCCAGGCGTGTCAGTCCGTACGCTCTCCGCGCAATAGGGCAAACTTGGCCAGTGACTTCTTCCTTCGATTATGCCCAATGGGGACCGCAAGACATGGCAGCAGGCGGCCGAAATCAGCGCCGAGAACTGCCTAAGGTTCAAGCGCAGCTGGGTTCGGTGTTCGAGGATGTCAGCTCCGGCTGGGTCGGCGCCGTGATTCGAGTAGAGAAGTCCGGCGGCATGCACATTATGGTGCTGGAGGATCGACGCGGTAAGTCAAAATCATTTCAGCTGGGTTCCGGTTTCCTCTTCGACGGCGCTCCGGTGGAAGCGATTGCTCCGGTCAAAGCTGAAGTAGTAGCCCCGCAGCGCACTGCTTCTGGTTCGGTAAAACTCACTGGCACTAAGGCTCGGGTGGCTCGTGCGAGCCGCATTTGGGTCGAAGGAAAACACGACGCCGAACTTGTTGAGAAGGTTTGGGGAGACGATCTACGGGTCGAAGGCATCGTCGTCGAACCGCTCGGTGGCATCGACGATCTAGCCGCAGCAGTTTCGGACTTTCAACCTGGCCCAGAGCGACGTTTAGGCGTTTTGGTGGACCATCTGGTTCCGCACTCCAAAGAATCCCGGATTGCCGCCCAGACACTCCAACTACCGGGGGCGCAGGGCAATGTTTTGATCGTTGGGCATCCCTATGTTGATGTTTGGCAAGCGATAAAGCCCCAGACTTTGGGCATTGAGGCTTGGCCAGTGATCTCCCGCTCGGTTGAATGGAAAGTGGGGATTTTGACTGCTTTTGGTTGGCCGCATGCTGACCACGTCGATATTGCCCGCGGTTGGCAAAAACTATTGGCGCAAGTCCATAGCTACGCCGATTTGGAGCCGACTTTATTAGCGCGAGTCGAAGAAGTCATAGATTTCCTGACAGCTGACGTATCCTGAGAGCAAGAGTAAATCGTTCTGGCTAATCCAGAACCAATCAGCGAACGAGGATAGGAACTGTGACTTTTCCGGGCGGGGACGACCAAAACTTTCCAAGACAGCCAGAGCGTCGGACTCAGCAGTTCCAGGCTGTTTCGCCTGATGCATTGCCCTTGACCGCAAGCGAGGAACGGCAGTTTGCCTTTCTGGCGCATTGCGGTGGAATTCTTGGGTTCATCCCGTCTCTTGTTATTTATTTGATTTTCCGAGACCGCGGTCCGTTCACTGCTCAAGAGTCAAAAGAGGCGCTTAACTTCACTTTGCCACCAACGATCTTGGCGGCTTTGGCCAATGTACTTGCGCTTATGCTTCCGGTAGCCGGGAGCGTATTCACGATCCTTGCCGTTCTAATCTGGGTCTTTTTAACGGTGTTCTCAGTTATCGCAGCCATTCACGTCAACCGGGAAAATCCTTATCGCTACCCGGTAAATTTACGGCTGATTCACTAGAAAACCGCTTCACTAGAAGACAGCACCATCACTGCTTAGTCAGGCAGAATCTCCCGCACCACGGCATCTGCCATAAACCGGCCCTGCAAGGTAAGTCTCAGCACACCGGCAAAGGCCGCCGCGGGTTCCACCCGCTCTCGCGCAATCAACCCCGCAACAGCTCGCCGTCCTGATTCAGCTAGTGACGATACTGAAACACCATCGGCCAGTCTGGTTGCCAACATAATGCGCTCTAGTTCTCGCGTGGAGCTATCCAAGATTTCGCGGCCGGCGGCCGGGGATACTTCGGTTTGCAGACGTTGTGCATAAGCAATCGGATGTTTCACATTCCACCAACGGACGCCGCCGATATGTGAATGTGCCCCTGGACCGATGCCCCACCAATCGTCGCCACGCCAATAAGCAAGATTATGTTGGCAGGCGTCTTCAGGAGTGCGGGCCCAGTTGCTGACTTCATACCAGTGCAGTCCTGCCGCAACCAGAAGCTCGTCAGCAAGCGCGTATTTGTCCGCGTGATCGTCATCATCAATCATTGGCACTTCACCGCGACGAATCTGGGCCGCCAGCTTGGTGCCGTCTTCAATAATGAGCGCATAAGCCGAAATGTGGTCGGGCTGATAACTCAGCGCGGCCTCCACGGAGCTGCGCCAATCTTCAAGCGACTCTCCCGGTGTGCCATAAATCAGATCGATGCTTACTTTCAAGCCGGCTTCGCGTGCCCAAGCAACAGCTTGCGAAACCCGCTCCGGACGATGCGTGCGATCCAGGACTTTCAGAACCTTCGGAACTGCCGACTGCATGCCAAAGGACACCCTAGTGAATCCTGCCTGGGCTAACTCCTGTAACGACTCCCGCGTGACCGAATCCGGATTAGCTTCTGTGGTTACTTCAGCTCCTGGCATCAGCCCCCAGCGCCCGACGGCGGCGCGAAGCATCGCGGCCAAATCAGCGGCCGGCAGTAGCGTTGGGGTACCGCCACCGAAAAAGACCGTGCTCAGTTTGCGTGCTGGCAACCCAGATTTATCCATTGCCCGAGCAGCAAACTCAATTTCACTAATTGCCGTGCCGGAATAGGCCGCTTGAGAGGCGCCGCCGCCAAGCTCGATCGCGGTGTAAGTATTGAAATCGCAATACCCGCAACGCACAGCGCAGAACGGTATGTGCGCATAGAGGCCAAAGCCCCGCTCCGCTACCCCGGCTAACACCTGCTCCGGGAGTAAACCGTCTTCCGGAGCAGGCTCGCCATCAGGAAGAGTGCTTGGCATGGCTCAGTTCGTCATTTCTTTGCTTTGTCTTTACTGGACTCGTCAGAAGATAACGCCGCAATGAAAGCTTCTTGCGGAACCTCAACCCGGCCCACCATCTTCATGCGCTTCTTGCCCTCTTTTTGCTTCTCCAGCAACTTCCGCTTACGGGTAATATCGCCGCCGTAACACTTTGCCAGCACGTCCTTGCGGATTGCCCGAATACTTTCGCGGGCAATGATCCGAGCACCGATCGCAGCTTGAATCGGTACCTCAAATTGTTGCCGAGGAATGAGCTCACGCAATTTCCCCGTCATCATCACACCGTAGGCATAAGCCTTATCTCGGTGTGTGATCGCGCTGAACGCATCCACTTGTTCGCCCTGGAGCAAAATATCGACCTTGACCAGATCCGAGACCTGATCGCCGTCGGCCTTCCAGTCCAGCGAGCCGTAGCCGCGAGTTTTGGATTTTAGAATGTCAAAGAAGTCGAAAACAATTTCGGCCAGTGGCAGCCGGTAACGGATTTCAACCCGATCTTCAGATAAGTAATCCATTCCGCCCATCACGCCCCGGCGGCTTTGGCAGAGTTCCATAATGGCGCCCACGAACTCATTCGGCGCCAAGATGGTGGCCGAAACCATCGGTTCATGCACCTCAGCGATCTTGCCAACCGGATACTCGCTCGGGTTGGTCACCTTTACCGTCTTCTTATCCTCGAGCGTCACTTCGTATTCAACGTTAGGCGCAGTGGAGATCAGATCAAGGTTGTATTCGCGCTCTAGACGCTCCCTGGTGATTTCTAGGTGCAGTAACCCCAGGAAGCCAACCCGGAATCCGAATCCCAGAGCAGCAGACGTCTCAGGCTCATAAACCAATGCTGCGTCGTTGAGCGTGAACTTGTCCAACGCGTCACGTAGCACCGGATAGTCAGCGCCATCCATCGGATACAAACCCGAAAAGACCATCGGTTTCGGATCCTCATAACCGCCTAATGACTCCGCGGCCGGCTTGGCCAGGTTGGTGACAGTGTCGCCAACCTTAGATTGACGAACGTCCTTCACCCCGGTGATGAGATAGCCGACCTCGCCAACGCCAAGCCCCTTCGACGGAGTTGGTTCGGGCGAGCTGACGCCGATCTCTAAGAGCTCGTGGCTCGCTCTAGTTGACATCATCTGGATCCGCTCGCGTGGGCTCAGAGTCCCGTCCACAACGCGAACATAGGTAACCACACCGCGGTAAGTGTCATAGACAGAATCAAAGATCATTGCACGGGCCGGCGCATTCGGATCGCCGACGGGTGGCGGAAGATCGCGAACGATCTTGTCCAGCAAAGCGTCAACGCCTGCGCCAGTTTTGCCCGAAACCAAGAGTACGTCTTTCGGGTCGCAGCCAATCAAACCTGCGAGCTCCGCGGCATACTTTTCCGGTTGCGCAGCGGGCAAATCAATTTTGTTGAGCACCGGGATGATGGTGAGGTTGTTTTCCATCGCCAGGTAGAGATTCGCCAATGTCTGGGCTTCAATGCCTTGTGCGGCATCTACCAGCAGAATCGCGCCCTCACAGGCGGCCAATGACCGGGAAACTTCATAAGTGAAGTCGACGTGGCCTGGGGTGTCGATCATGTTCAGGCAAAATGCCTCGCCATCAACTTCCCAGGGAATGCGCACGGCTTGCGACTTGATGGTGATGCCTCGTTCGCGCTCAATGTCCATCCGGTCCAGGTACTGGGCCTTCATATCGCGCTGTTCGACGACGCCGGTCAGCTGCAGCATCCGGTCCGCAAGAGTGGACTTCCCGTGGTCGATGTGAGCGATGATGCAGAAGTTCCTGATGATCGCCGGATCGGTCGCGGCGGGCACCGGGGCGGTGCGGGCCATGGGTGACACTGGATGGTTCCTCACTGTTGACGGGCATACCCGCGCGCGTGCTCTGCGCGGGAGGCAAATTCAATTCTCCCATGCCGAAGCCTTCCCGCGCGCATTGGCTGTTCAATGGTTCGGTCTCGGCCTAATCTGGTGGCATGGAAGACTACCGGGGTGACGGAGTTGTTGACTACGCACCAAAGCCCGATGGCAAACCAGACACCGGCGAAATCGTCTGGACCTGGGTCGCTTTTGAAGACGAGCCAGGCCAAGGCAAAGACCGGCCGGTGCTCTTGATCGGCCACGATGGACCTTGGCTGCTTGGGCTCATGCTGACCAGCAAGGACCATGTTCAGGGCAGTGCTGTTGAACCAGACTCCGGACGCGACTACGTAGACGTTGGCTCCGGAACGTGGGATGCCAAGCAACGACCCAGCGAGGCTAGAGTTGATCGCATCTTGCGAATTGATCCGGAAAAAATCAGACGTGAAGGCTCGGTTCTTTCGGCCCAGGAGTTTCAAGGCGTCGCCGAGGCATTACGACGTCGACACGGCTGGCGATGACTTTAGCGGCTAGCTGCGTACGGAAACCGGAAGTTCTGCTAAACTTGTTTGCTGTGTGTCCGCGCAGGTCGGCGGGCACGACGGACCAGCCTGACGTTCACCGAAATCGAGTTTCCCCACTCTGTCAACGGTTGGTCCAACGCCCTCTAGACCAATTCCGCTTTATACAGAGAGTTCACACGTGGCTAATATTAAGTCCCAAAAGAAGCGCATTCTTACCAACGAGAAGGCTCGCCTGCGTAACAACGCAGTCAAGTCCGAGTTGAAGACGGCCGTTCGCGCCGTCAACCAGGCTGTTGAAGCCGGGAACAAAGAGACTGCCGGCGAAGCTTTGGTCCACGCCAGCCGCAAGCTGGATAAGGCTGTCAGCAAGGGTGTCATCCACTCGAACCAGGCAGCAAACCGCAAGTCCGCGATTTCTAAGAAAGTCAGTGCGCTGAAAGGCTAATTGAATTTTTTTGCTGTGGCCGGTCCTTCGGGGCCGGCCACAGTTGTTTAACAATTGCTAACCCCTAGGTCACAAAGCTATTGCTGCGGTGGCCCTTCAGCTGAAATGTCTGATCTGTACACCAGGGTTCGCCGCATACTTCGGCCAATAAGGTAGACCGCCCCCTTGAGGAGCGCCGGATGAGACGAACGCGGCAAGCGCACCGGCAAACGACTGCCAGAGTTTCTCTGTGCGCCCATTTTGTTGCCCAAGCATCGGACTGCTTTGATAGCTAGAGAACGTTCCGAAGAGGAACGGAAGCTCACCACAATGTGTGGCACCAAGGTTGGCAACATCCGGTTCCGGAACAAAATCCCACTGGTAGATGAAGGTCTTTCTGCGGCTCTTTGAGGGGTGATCAGCAAGCGCCATCATGCCGTTTCGAAAATACAGCCCAGTTCCAACTTCGGCGAGAATCTGCAAAGGTGTTGCCGTTGCATGCTGCGCTTCGTAGCTTCGATAGGAATCTTGTGCACTCTCGCCAGCTCTGGTCGCCAACAGATTCAACACCATCTCTCGGTCGAGGGACTGAAGACGCTCATCGAAATTGAGAAAGGCGGTCATTTCATCCCGAGTGCAACCAATCAGTAACTCTTTGCCATCTAACAGACCTTCTTGCAGCGCTTTGTCCCGAGCCAAGGGCATACCCGGGCCACCAAACACTGGGTACATGGGCGGCGCAATTTGACCGGGCACGGCCCGATCCATTGCCAGCTTCGAATATGCGGACAACAACCTTTCAGCCGGAAGTTCGCGCAGCTCTTTGCCGAGGTTAGCGCCTCGCTCAACACCCAGAATTCTCAAGTAAGCGCTGGTGGTTTCAGCAGCGAGTATCGGATCTAGTGCATCTAGCCACCCAAGGATTACTCTGCGCGATTACCCGGCGGATCATGTGCGCGCTTTCCGGATTGAGCGCTAGCTGAAAGGCAGCGAACGCGCCAGCAGATTGTCCGCCAACGGTCACAGCTTGGCTATCGCCACCGAAAGCGGCGATATTTTCGCGCACCCAACGAAGCACAGCTATTTGGTCTTGCGTGCCAAGGTTCTCCGCACAAATCTCGGGGCACCAAAGGTTTCCTAGTGCACCGAGTCGGTAGTTTGCCGTGACCACGACAATATTTCCCAGTTCGGCCAGCCGAGCGCCGTCGTACCAGTCCCAGCCGCCGGAGCCGCTGCTGAATCCGCCGCCATGGAACCAAACGAGCACTGGTAGTGCTGATCGCTCGCCCGCGAAATCGCTGGGCGACCAGACATTTACCGTGAGTGATTCATCCTCATCCCAGCGCGCCGTGCGCGAGCCCATGACTAATTCTAGCCGTGAGGGCCCTTGAGGCACCGAGGGTCCGGCATGCACCGCTTCTCTTAGCTGGTTCCAACTGGTATGCGGTTGCGGTGGCGCAAACCGAAGGTCTCCCACCGGAGAGGCAGCATAAGGAATTCCACGAAAAGCGGCAACCGCACCTTGCACAACGCCTCGGACCGGACCGCTTGTGGTTGCAGCTATGGGTTGTTCCAAGGTCATTTTTCCGCTTTCGTCAAGCTCACACTTGAGGTTGGATTAGCGTCCTCTTGCTGCCGTCGCGATAATTGTGACGGCACGTTCGACTGCATAGATGGGATCTCGCGCGGCACCTTTGACTTGTGCGTCGGCCATCGCCAATGCTCGCACTGCTTCCGCTAAGCCTTCCGAACTCCAGCGTTCTGATTCACGTCTGGCCTGGTCTACCTGCCAAGGTGCCATGCCTAATTCCTTGGCCAGCCCAGCCGAGCTGCCTCGGAGTCCATGAACTTTTGCCACTGCCCGGACTTTCATCGCCAACGCCGCGACAAGTGGAACTGGATCGACACCGGTGCTCAACGCATGTCGCAAGCTTGACAAAGCGACGGCTCCGTTGCCGGCCACCGCAGCATCTGCAACTTTGAAAGCAGTAGCTTCGACCCGCCGACCGTAGTACTTATCAACTAGCTCAGCACTAATAGGACCATCGACATCGGAAAGTAGTTGCGAGCAAGCAGCCGCCAATTCAGAGAGCTGGGAACCAAGAGCACTCACCAGAGCCCGGACAGCTTCGGTAGCTATTCGTCGGCCCGCTGTCCGAAATTCAGCGTTGACGAAATCTGCCTTTTCAGCATCTTTCTTCAAGGGTTGGCATTCAACGACTGGCACACCCGCAGCTTTGAGTGCATCAAGCAGCTTTTTGCCTCGGGCTCCCCCACCATGATGCAAAACCAAAACACAGTCAGGTTCCGGAGCCGTCAGATAATCAAGCATGTCTGCCAAAAAATCATCATTCATCGAAGCTAGACCGCTGATCTCAAGCAGCTTCCACTCGCTAAACAACGATGGGCTCGTGGCCAACAACAATTCGCCCGGGGCATAATTGGCCGCGTCTAAGCGAGTCAGTTCCAAATCCGGGTGCACCTGACGCATATTTGTCCGAACCGCTTCGATAGCGCGGTGGGCGATGTATGCTTCCGGACCTTGGACCAGAATTATTGGCGCGGCGGGAATCTCTCGCCAACTGACAAGATTGGCTGCCTTCTTCGGAGCGCTACTTTTAGTTGCTGGCACAGCACAAGCTTGCCATGATGCACCGACAATACGAATTCAATCTCAAAGCGAAATTAGGCAGGCATACCAAATGCTGTCCTGAGCATCAGCCTTCCGATCACAAAGCCCAAAAATCCACCTGATCCAACACAGATTGGCCAAACGAATTGATGCCGCAGTCGAAGAAACCAATTGAGCGTCCGAAGATGAGCAATATTCTGGCCATCGGGATCGGGCAACTTCTCTCTTATTGAGCCGAGAAATAATAAGAACACGACACTGAGTGAAAAGGCAGCCATGGCAACCACGCCTCCCCATCCCGGTGGCCAAGGCAAAGCCGCTCCCGGAAGTTCCGAAAAAAATCTGGCGACAGTGGAAACCCAACCCGCCGTCAACCCGGCGACGATAAGCAGCACGCTGGCCAACCAGGGAACAAATATCACGGAGCAGAGCGCTAGCATGCCGAAAATCGTGCCTGCAGCAACCACTGGCGCGGCAAGGATATTCGCTGGCAACGTATAGCTAGCGAGTTGAGGCTGGAGCAGCACGATCGCTGGCGAGCAAAACAATTGCGCTGAAAGCGGCACCGAAATTGCAGAAGCTAACGAACCGGGCAAGATCGCCGCTAACCATCGCTGCGATGGCACACCAAGTGAGATTAGGCCTACCGTGGCTAAGACTGAAAGCAGAAAACTAAAGCTTCCGGCAAGCCAAGGATCTAACAACAGCAGCGCGATAACTGTCAGACTGAGCAATGGGCCGATGCTTTTCGGTCGACCGCTCAGTAGCGCAACGGCGCCAAGACCCCCCCCATCAGCGCCGCGCGCAAGACACTTGGATCTGGGCCGACCAATGCTACGAACGTCAGGAGCGCCAGCCCCGAGGCTGTGGCAGCAAGCCATCGCGGTGCGCGAAAGTTTCTGACGAGCAAAATAACTCTGACAAGAACTAATGGTGCAATTGGTCCCGCTCACTGCAGTGAGGTGAGTTAGCCCAGACGTCCTCATCGACTGCGCCAACTCCGGCGTGAGACCAGATCGATCGCCAAGCACCATACCGGGTAGCAGGGCACCGGCGTCGGGCCAGAAATCCTTCCATGGCGCGGCCGCAGAACTGTTGAATTGGAACCGAAGCCTAGTTAGCCAGGAAGTTACAGCTTGTTCATCGGGAAGGATTCGCGGCAAGGTCTTAGGGGTAAATCTCGCAATTACCGGTTCACCGGGATCAACCTTTCTGAGGTTTCCGGCCGCCACTACTGTTTGCCCGGGTCGAAGCTGAGCCCAAGCTCCAGCTGCTATTGCCGTCAGGTCAGCGTGGCTATCAAACTCCAGGCCATTAATTTTTACGTGCTTAAGCTTCAGCTTTATTGAGACACGGTCCGATTTCGTCAGCGGCTGCGGCGAATCAGATACCTCCAGTGTGGCAATGATTGAAGATCCCTGGTCAATCGGGTCAATGAGCGGTCCCGGTACGCGCTGCCAGCTAAGGAGCGCCGAAAACAGCAGAGCAGCAGCGCCGATACCGAGAGTCAAGAGCAACTGATGGCATACTTTCCTCAACCTCTGCGCCCTCCTCCTCCGCTGCGCAGAGATCAGCTGACTGCCGACAAGGACAATGCCCGCAGCCAAAAGAAAACTACCGAGCAAAGTTATAGCGGCAACCCAGATTTCTAGCCGAACACCAAGCAACGCCGCAAGCCAACTGACTAAGCTGGCCGGTACTAGGCGCAAATCATGCCAGTTAGATTCGGACCGATTCAGTCCGGGACTGCTCTCTCGACCCTGCCAACGACTTCTGACTGATGAGATTGCTTCTCTTGTAAACGCTAGAAAAATTGGTCTTTTGCTCGGCATTTAGTCCGCTACCAAACCTAGATCGTCACCAAAGCGCGAAGTGAGTCAAGCAGCTTGGGTCCAATGCCATCAATCGCGTCTAAGTCATCGATTGCGGAAAACTTGCCATGCTGCGCTCGCCACTGAACAATTTTCTGAGCCATCTTCGGCCCCACTTTAGGAAGTTCAGCGAGTTGGTCAACGCTGGCCGCATTAATGTTGACTTTGGCAGCTGGAAATTTACTACTGTTGCTTGCGTTTGGTGAAGCGGCGCCTGTTGTGGTTGCAGGAACTTGACCGGCCTCGATCTGAGCCTGAGTTGGCAGAAATATTTGTTCGCCATCCGCAAGTTGCGCGGCAAGATTGACCGCGCTGAGCACGGCTAAATCTGTGGCACCGCCGGCAGCGTCAATTGCCTGGAACAGCCTACTCCCGGAGGCAAGCCTAATAACTCCCGGCCGGGCGACCGCACCAATGACATGCACTACAAGCGCTGAGTCCGTAGTGCTGGCTGCCGTCCCTGATTGACCGGGAGCCGGTACGGAGATTCTGCTCGAGGCGATTGTTTGTAGCGCGGAAGGCGCATCGCTGCTTGTCCGAATGGCTGTTAGCCACCAAACTGTGCCGCCAATTAGCACCGCCAGAACGATTGAAACGACCACGGCCATGGTGCCAATATTTCGGGGCCAACGCCGTTTCGTTCTCGGTGTTGGAACGTCTTCGGACCGCCCGCCCGAAGGCTCAACAGCAGGACACTCCTGCTCTGAGTCTGCTACCAGCTGTTCTGTTGGGAAGAGCTGAGCGATTCGCTCCGCCATCGCAAGCTGCTTACTCCGTCTGGCCATAAAACAGAGGCTAATTCACGGCGATTGCCGCCACCCCAGAATTTCGGGCGACTACCGAAATCTGTACAGAAATCTCATCATTGCCTGTCTTGGGGAGGAAGGTTGCTGATCTCGGTTGCAGAACCCAGATCGGCAATGACCACGGCGAGTACCCCAAGCCCAACATGCGCTGCGAGCACCGCGGGTAGATCAGAGATAAAAATCTCTTCCGGTGGCTCGTTGATTTCAGCCAACTTTTCTAACATCAGCTTGCCTTGGGCCGGATTGCCAAAGTCGTGAATGGCGATGCTACTCAGATTTGTCCTACGTGCGAGTTCCGCTTTAGCAAGTTCCTCAACACGCGAAATAGCTTTACTCGCTGAACGCACTCGTTCCAGCGGAACCACTTGCCCGTCACAGACGCTCAAAATTGGCTTAATCGCTAGGACGGTGCCAAGCCAAGAAGCTGCCGCACCAATGCGACCGCCGCGACGTAACTGCTCCAATGACGGAACATAGAAAAAGACGGTACTTGATTCAAATGCCTTCTGAGCGGCCGCTGCCACCACTGGCAAATCTCCCCCGGCAGCGGCAGCCAGTAACGCAGCGCGAACGCCAAAGCCTTGCGCCATCGCAACCGTGCGCGAATCTACCACCTGTACTGGAATTGCCACTCGACTTGCCGCCAGCCGGGCCGCCTCCACGGTGCCAGAGAGTTCAGCTGAAATATGCACGGAGAATATTCCATCGAATCCCTGATCCGCCAGCGCCTGATACACCCGTTCAAACTGGCCTGGCGAGGGCCGCGAGGTTTTGATGGCTTTGCCTGCGGCCAACGCCAGGCTAAGCACCTCAATCAGCTCGGCGTCGCCCTCACTATAGATTTCGCCGTCAACCATCACCGGCATTGGCACCACACTCAGTTGGCCATTGCCAAACTCAGCGATCAAATCTGCGGGTAACGCTGCAGCAGAATCGGTAACCACCGCAATTCGTGGTTTCAGCTCAGTTTCAGAAACGGTTTTAACGCTACGAAGCTCGGATAGTCGCTTCCGCAGCCATCCGAGTCCGTTAGTAGCCGCACTCATGGTTTGGTCCCGGGTGCTGCTTCGATGCCTTAGGCAGGAACAATATTGACCAGCTTCGGTGCTCTAACAATCACGGTACGAATTCCCCGGCCGTCCAAAGTTTTTTGCACAATTTCTGAGGCTAAAGCCAATTCCCGCAACTGGTCTTCTGTGATGTCGGTGGGCACTTCCAATCTGTCCCGCACCTTTCCTTGGACCTGCACCACTGCGGTAATTGTTGATTGCACCAAAAGCGAATCATCTACTGTTGGCCAGGATGCCCGGGCTACGAAATCCTGATGACCCAATTCTGCCCAAATATCCTCGGCCGTATAGGGCGCAAACAAGCTTAAAATCACCGCTACTGCTTCGACGGCTTCACGTACCGCAGGATCTGCTGGACCGCAGCCAGAATCAATCGATTTCCGAGTGATGTTGACCAATTCCATGGTCTTTGCCACCACCACATTGAATTTGTGCGCGTCGATCAAGTCCGCTGCTTCTGACAACGTCCGATGAGTAACCGAACGCAAAGCCCGGTCCCCAGTAGCTGGATCCACACCGATTTCGGACGTGACATCTTGGGCCAACCGCCAAGCACGTGCCAGGAACTTGGCCGAACCCGATGGCGAAACGTCCGCCCAGTCGACGTCGTCCTCAGGCGGCGAGGCAAAGACCATGGTCAGGCGAACAGCGTCGACGCCAAATCGATCAAGCTGCTGCGAAAGGTCTACGCCATTACCTAATGACTTACTCATGGCTTTACCGCCGTTGAGAACCTGCCCTTGGTTGAGCAGAGCCTTGAACGGCTCCTTGGCCTCTAAAAGGCCCAGATCGTTAAGCACCTTGACAAAGAATCTGCTGTAAAGCAGATGCAAAATTGCGTGCTCAACGCCGCCCACATACTGATCGACGCCCATCCAGCGGGTTGCCGCCGCCGGATCAAATGGACCATCAGTGTATTCGGGCGAGGTGTAACGCAAGTAGTACCAAGAGGAGTCGACAAAGGTGTCTATCGTGTCGGTATCCCGAGTCGCCGCGCCGCCACATTTCGGGCAGTCTACATTGACCCAATCGGCAACCGAAGCCAACGGAGAGGTGCCCTTGGGCGCTAGTTGCTCGCCACGCAAATTTTCTGGCAGTCGAACCGGTAACTGGTCATCAGGCACCGGCACTTCGCCACATTCTGCGCAATGGATGATCGGAACGGGTGCACCCCAGAAACGTTGCCGACTCAGTAGCCAGTCACGTAGCCGGTAATTTGTTGTTGCCTCGCCGGTACCAATCTTGCTCAGCAGCGAGATTGCGGCCGGAATAGCCTCGGCTTTGGCCAAACCGTCCAATTCACCGGAGTTGACCAAAACGCCGTCGCCAATTGCCGCGGTGCCAGTTTCAGCAGGATTTTCCGCGCCGGTATCCAGTACTTGACGCACCGGCAAATCAAAGGCGCGAGCAAAATCTAGATCTCGCTGGTCGTGCGCGGGCACCGCCATAATTGCGCCGGTGCCATAGTCAGCCAGCACGTAATCTGCCGCCCAGATAGGCAACATCTCGCCATCGATCGGGTTGATGGCATACCGGCCAAGGAAAACTCCGGTCTTCTCGCGATCGCTTTCCTGCCGCTCAATATCCGAAAGATGCTTCACGCGCTCTTGATAAGCGCTCAGTTCTGCCCGTTGTTCCTCGGTTACCAGTTCGTCTGCCAAGGCAGCATCGACCGCAACAGCGAAGAACGTCGCGCCGTAGAGCGTGTCTGGTCTGGTGGTGAATACCGTGACCTTCTTGGCTTCGCCAGTTTCGGCATCGGACATGCCGTCAATGACAAAATCAACGTGCGCACCCTGTGACCGGCCAATCCAATTGCGCTGCATTGCCAGCACTCGCTCCGGCCAATGCCCTTCCAACTGCGCCATGTCATCGAGCAGCCGGTCCGCATAATCAGTGATCTTGAAATACCACTGGTTGAGGTTCTTTTTGGTTACCGGAGTACCACAGCGCTCACAGGCGCCATTAATGACCTGTTCATTGGCCAACACTGTCAAGTCTTTGGGACACCAATTAACCGGCGAGTTCTTCCGATAGGCCAAACCGCGCTCGTAAAAGCGCAGGAACAGCCACTGGGTCCAGCGATAGTACTCCGGATCTGAAGTCTGCAAACGGCGGGACCAGTCAACGCCAATTGCGTAACGCTTGAACGAGGCGGCTTGCGTTTCAATGTTCGCGTAAGTCCACTCGGCAGGATGCGCGTTGCGCTTGATCGCAGCGTTTTCCGCCGGCAGCCCGAAGGAGTCCCAGCCCACTGGGTGCAGCACGTCGAACCCTTTGAGCTTCCAATAACGGCCGACGACGTCGCCCATCACAAAAGCTTCAGCGTGCCCCATGTGCAGATCGCCAGAAGGGTAAGGGAACATATCGCAGACATAGCGCCGTTCCTTACTGCCATCGTCTAGCGGCGCAAAGATGTTCGCTTCTTCCCAACGCGGCAGCCATTTGGCTTCGATTGCCGCGATGTCATAGCGATTTTCGTCTGCGACGTCGACCGGAACATCAGCCGCTGGTTGGCTGGTGTGCTGACTCATGGTGTTGCCTTCCGTTCCATTCCTGACTGATGACAAAGAAAAACCCCTCGACTGAACCATGGCGCGGTGCCGAAGGCTAGAACAAGGGGAATGCCGTACGGGAGTCGCCGCGGGTGGGGCGCCGTCCGCACGGCTAACTAAGCAGCAGGAACATATGCATAATGACACTTTAGCTCATCGCTTTCGCGCGCACACGCACACGGGGTTATTCTGTACCTGGACGCCATCGTGCGTCCATGCCGAGGAGGAGTGCTCCCACGGCTGATCGGCCACCCGCCTCCCTTTGATTTCGGTCGTGGCCCGTCATTGATAGGTCAACGTAGACATGACTCAAACGTTTGCCCCCGCAAATCCCCGCCCGACCCAATTGGCCGACGATTCCGTCGCTTTGGTCCGAAAATGGTTAGCAACACCGCCATCAGAGGGTGCCAAAAAGGGTTCACAATCAGCAGCGCTGCTGGCTGAAGTTCTCAAGGACCAACGTGGCCTGGACTTCACCATTGGCTTCGTGGACCGCGTTGTGCGGCCCGAAAACTTGGGCGTCGCAGCCCGTAATTTGGCTTTGTTGGCTAAACAAGCTCCTACCTTCTTGCCTTGGTATATGAAGGCTGGCGTGCGTTTGGGTGGCATCTTCGCCCCGGTGCTGCCCGCCGTCGTGGTACCCATCGCCCGGGCGATTCTCCGTCAAATGGTCGCGCACCTGATCGTGGACGCTCGTCCGGCCCAGCTGGGAACTTCGATAGCGAAGCTCAAGCACGATCACACGCGGCTGAACATCAACTTGCTCGGCGAAGCAGTGCTGGGCGATAAAGAAGCTGATGCCCGGTTGGCTGGCACCAAAGAGCTGCTGGAACGTCCTGATGTTGACTACGTATCGATCAAAGTCTCATCGGTTGTTTCACAGCTGAACATGTGGGCCTTTGAGGAATCAGTGCAAAAGATCACTGAGCGCCTGGTGCCGCTGTACCTCAGTGCGGCTTCTGGAACCTCGGCCAAGTTCATTAACTTGGATATGGAGGAGCACCACGATCTAGACCTCACCGTGGCAGTCTTCAAGCGGATCTTAGACCGCCCTGAGTTAAAAGACTTCGAGGCCGGCATCGTGCTGCAGGCCTATCTGCCGGATGCACTGGGGGCGCTGCAAGACCTCACCGCGTGGACGCAAAAGCGCCAAGCCGACGGCGGTGCAAGCATCAAGGTCCGACTGGTCAAGGGCGCCAACCTCGCGATGGAACGCGTCGATGCTGCCCTGCACGGCTGGGCATTGGCAACCGTTGAGTCAAAGGAGGCCGCGGACACCAATTACAAGCGCTGCCTGGATTGGGCGCTGCAGCCTGAGAATGCTGCCGCTGTGCGGTTGGGCGTAGCTGGGCACAACCTTTTCGACATTGCCTTTGCGCACCTTTTGGCGCAGGCTCGTGGCGTCTCGGATCGTATCGAGTTCGAAATGCTGCTCGGCATGGCCGAGGATCAGGCCGAAGCGGTGCGTGCCGATGTCGGTTCGTTGCTGCTGTACACGCCGGTAGTGAAGCCGCAGCAGTTCGACGTCGCAATCAGCTATTTGATTCGCCGTCTGGAAGAAAACGCCAGCCCGGAAAACTTCATGTCGGCAGTGTTTGAGCTCACGGCTAATCCGGTGCTCTTCGATCGGGAGAAGCAGCGCTTCTTAGATTCGGTTGCTGCGCTCGACGCCGTGGTCCCACAGCCAAACCGTCGGCAGCTCACCGATCGGGCGCCACAGTCCGAGCCCGGTCTATTCACAAACGCTGATGACTCTGATTCTTCCTTGCCTAATATTCGTGCTTGGGGCCGCGAAGTATTAGCGCGCGTGCCAGCTTCAGAGTTGGGCTCAGCGTTGGTCGCGCAATCTGCGCACACGACGCCGGAAGCAGTCGAGGGTCTGATCTCCACGGCGCTGGCCGCTCAGACGGACTGGGCCGCTTTGGGTGGAGCTGGTCGTGCTCAGTTGCTACGGAAAGCCGCCATCGAGCTTGCCAAGAACCGCGGCGCGCTGATTGAAGTTGCCGCTAGCGAAACCGGAAAGACCTTAGCTGAAGGCGACGTCGAAATCAGCGAAGCCGTGGATTTCGCAAACTTCTACGCACTGGGCGCCGAACAGCTCGAAGCAGTTCAGGGCGCTCGATTCGTGCCATCGAAACTGACCGTCGTGACGCCGCCGTGGAACTTCCCGATTGCGATCACTGCGGGCTCAATTTTGGCTCCGCTCGCCGCGGGCAGCGCCGTCGTCGTCAAGCCTGCACCGCAGGCGAAGCGCTGCGCCGCCAGGGTGGTTGAGTCGCTGTGGAATGCGGGGATTCCGAAAGATATTTTGATCTTTGCTGATCTTGAAGAGGGCCCGATCGGCCAGAGTCTGATTGCGCACGCATCCGTTGACCGAGTGATTCTGACTGGCGCTTATGAGACGGCTAAATTGTTCCGGTCTTGGCGCAACGACCTGCCGTTGTTGGCCGAGACCAGCGGCAAAAACGCAATTATCGTGACGCCGAGTGCGGATCCGGATATTGCTGCTAAAGACGTCGTTCGTTCGGCCTTTGGCCACGCCGGGCAGAAGTGTTCAGCGGCTTCGTTGGTCATGCTGGTAGGTTCGGTCGCTGAATCTGATCGCTTCCGCAATCAACTCATTGATGCTGCGTCCTCGCTCAAGGTGGGCTTCCCTGACGATGCCGAGACCGAAATGGGGCCGATCATTGAACCGGCAGCCGGCAAGCTCAAAAGCGCGCTCACGACGCTTGGTGAAGGTGAGTCTTGGCTCGTTGAACCTCGGCAGTTAGATGCTGAGGGACGGCTGTTCTCCCCCGGCGTGCGTACCGGAGTTCGCCCCGGAAGCTACTACCACTTGACCGAGTTCTTTGGGCCTGTCTTAGGCATCATGACCGCCAAAACCCTGGACGAGGCCATCGAACTGCAGAACGCCTCGGCGTACGGTTTGACCGCCGGACTGCACACGATGGACGCCGCCGAGCTTTCGCTCTGGCTAGAGAAGGTGCAAGCGGGCAATCTCTACGTCAACCGCGGCATTACCGGTGCAATCGTGCAACGGCAGCCGTTTGGTGGCTGGAAACGCTCCTCGGTGGGGGCTGGTGCCAAAGCGGGCGGCCCGAACTACTTGATGCACCTTGGCTCCTGGGAACCGGCAACCTTGCCGGCAGATCTGGCCGAGGCAGAGGCTCGCCCGGCCATCGTGCAAGCAATCAATGCGGCATCAGCCGAGTTATCCGAAACTGACCTAGCGTCGCTTCGGCGTGCAGTGGCCGACGACCAGCGTCAGTGGCAAGCCGAATTTGGTATTGCCAAGGATGTTTCCGGTTTGGGTGTGGAGCGCAATGTTTTCCGTTACTTGCCGGTTCCGGTAGAAATCCGCCTTGCGGGAGACAACTCGGCCGATCTGATCCGTACGGCAGCCGCTGGTAATCGTGCTGGTGCCAAAGTGACTGTCTCGCTGGCTGAGGCACCGGCGTCCGCGGTCCGGAACGCGCTGATCCAGTTAGGCGTCACCGTCAAAATTGAAGCTGAAGCCGATTGGGCGCTTCGGCTGCATGGCACCGGTTCGATTCGGGTCCGCCTCATTGGCGACGCCGATCGCAAGGCAGAACGTGCCATTTTGGCGGCTACCGAAGGAAGCCCGGATGTAGCCATCTACGCTGGTCCGGTGACCGAGGCTGGCCGCGTTGAGTTGCTGCCGTTCTTGCATGAGCAAGCGATCGCCATCACGGCGCACCGCTTTGGCAACCCGGATCACATCTCGCACACCGTGTTCTAAAGCTCCGTGTTCTAAAGCTCCGCTCGCGAAACGCTGCACCACTTTTGGTCGTTATGGGACCCCTATAACGACCAAAAGTGGTGCAGCGTTTCGGGTTAACTGGAAAGTTTTTCCTGGTTGCTCACTTGCGCAGAGTCTGCAAAGATCGGTTTACTCCAACATCTAGCTAAAGAGAGCTGCATGAGTTCGCCGGAACTGCCAGAAAATTCGCATCAATCGTCGGCTCCACCGCCATGGAACCCTGAGCAACCGGAGTTGCGCCCCGAACTTGCCCAGCCGGAATCGGCTACCGCAACGCCTGCGGCGAAGCCAGACCAACGACGACGTCGGCAGCGAAGGACCGTCGTCGTCGGGCTGAGCATTACCGCTTTGGTGGCTGGATCAATCATTGCCATTGTGGCTAGCCGACAAGATGACCCCGAATATGCTCAAGTCTGTTTTGACGATCGGGGAAACCGGGTGGACGACGTCAAATGCGGCAGCGGACAAGGACGCGGCTCCGGAATTTACGCCTGGTACTTCTTCGCTCGCGGCGCAAGCATTCCTGCCGTCGGGCAGAATCGAAGCAATTTTCCGACCGGTACCACGTCTCGGCCCAGCAATGGCAAACCTAGCACTGGCTTCAGCGACAAAGGCGGCACCGTGAGCCGGGGCGGCTTCGGTGGCGGCGGTAGTGGAAGCTCGGGAGGCTGAACTCGGATGAAACGACATGAAGTAGCTCCGCGGCCGGATTGGAAACAAAAGATTGAAGAACAAGTTTTAGTGTTCTCAACCAGCTTCACCGCGGACGGACAACCGGTCGAATACTGGAATGAGCGCGCATATTACGAATTTGAATTAGCCGAGGTCGAACGGCTTGAAGAGACTGCCGAAGAACTTCACCGGATGTGCTTAGAGGCGGCAAAATTCCTGGCAACTGGTGCGTTGGGCGAAATCGGCATTGGTGCCGAGGCACTCGCCTTAGCCGCTAAATCCTTTGAACACCGAGACGCCGATATCTATGGACGTTTCGATGTCATTTACGACGGCCAGGGCGGCCCGGCAAAACTGCTTGAATATAACGCGGACACTCCTACCGGTCTGATTGAAGCATCAGTGTCCCAATGGTTTTGGCTTCAAGATGTCTTTCCGGAAAAGGATCAGTGGAATGGCATCCACGAGGCATTGATCAAACAGTGGAAAAAGCTGCAGTACCGCACCGGCATGAGCATGTTGCACGTGAGCCACTCTGAGCTGGAGGAGTCCGGCGAAGATTGGATGACTGCGGCCTACATGCGCGACGTCGCCTCGTCAGCGGGCTGGAACACGGTGGGAATCAACATGTCCGATATTGGCTGGAACCCGGATCTACGGCGATTCGTCGACTTGGATAATTTCGTGATCAACACGATCTTCAAGCTGTATCCCTGGGAAGTGATGCTCAAAGAACCGTTTGGTCAATACTTGCTCAACCGAGTACAAAGCCCGCGCTGGGTTGAGCCAGCCTGGAAAATGTTGCTCTCCACCAAAGCACTCCTACCCGCGCGGTGGCACCTCTACCCCGGCCACCCCAATTTGCTACCTGCCTATTTGGACGAGCCCCGAGATCTCGAGGCGTGGGCGGCTAAGCCTTTACACGGCCGCGAGGGTGACAATATTCGGATTCATGCACCCGGGATTGAGATTAACCAACCCGGAGAGTACGGCAAAGAAGGCTGGTGTTACCAGCAGTATCACCCCTTGCCGAGCTACGAAGGCAATCATCCGGTCCTGGGTCTGTGGGTGGTTGATGGTGAATCAGTTGGCTGCGGTATTCGGGAATCTGATGGACCGGTTACCGACTACTACTGCAGATTTGTGCCAAACACGATTAATGCACCGGCACCTTTGAATCCGCCTCCGGCAGCTAACCAAGGAATCCAGCTGTGACCACCACCTCGCAGGTAGCAAGCAAGGGCTTGCGCTCCGGAATTCTCGACTTAGGCGACTCGGTAATGCTGGGGTTAGCTTCTACCGCACCGGTATATTCGCTTGCCGCCACATTAGGTCTCATCGTCGCGGTCAATGGCAATTACACGCCGCTCATCTTGATCCTAGGCTTCATCCCCGTGCTCTTTATCGCCTTTGCCTTTCGTGAGCTCAATCGGGCGATGCCGGACTGTGGCACTACGTTCACTTGGGTGGGCCGAGCATTCGGTCCATGGGCGGGCTGGGTGGGTGGGCGCTCGCTTTGGCGGGCATCGTCGTACTGGCGAATTTAGCCCAAATCGCGGGCCAATATCTCTGGCTTTTGATTGGCGACGGTTCGCTAGCCACAAATCAATGGCTGGTTCGTGGCACAGCAGTGCTCTTTATTGGCCTTATGACCTACATCAATCACCGCGGCATCAGATTGGGCGAGCATGTTAAACGAGTGCTGACCTATGTGCAGTACCTCGCCTTAGGTGGTTTTGCCTTAGGTCTGATCATCCACATCGTGGCCAACAACTCCCCGCATGGGCAAAGCTTCAGTTTCGAATGGTTCAACCCCGTTGGTGCTTTTGCCGACTCTGGAGCCGTGGTTCATGGCGTATTGTTGGCGCTGTTTCTGTACTGGGGCTGGGACACATGTTTGGCGCTCAACGAAGAGACCGAGAACCCGTCCAAGACGCCCGGCCGCGGGGCAATAATCTCAACCACGCTGTTGGTCGCGATATATCTGTGCGTTGCCCTGTTGGTCATGATGTATGCCTCCGCTGGTAGCGAAGGCATTGGCCTTGCCAACGGAGCCAATTCCGCTGACGTATTCCTCGCCATGAAAGACGCCGTGCTGGGACCTTGGGGCTGGCTGATCGTGGTGGCTGTGCTGGCTTCGGTGCTGTCATCAACCCAGACAACTATTCTGCCCACCGCACGAGGCACCCTCTCCATGGGAATTGCCAAAGCGATTCCGGCCAAATTCGGCTCCGTCAACGCACGATGCCAAACACCTGGGTTTTCAACGGTTGTGATGGGCCTGGTAGCAATTGCCTACTACCTCTTGATGAGCCTTTTTAGCCAGAACCTGTTGAGCGATTCGATCAGTGCCATCAGCCTATTTATCGCTTTTATTACGCACTCACTGGATATGCCTGTGTTTGGTTTTTCCGCGGCAGTCTTCGTGAATCGAGTCGAAATCTCTGGCTACGAGGCATTCTTCCGTTACTCGGGGCACTGGTCCTTAGCGCAGCGTTCGTTATCTCGGCCGTCAAGATGTGGCAGCCCAGCTACGGAAACACACAAATCTTTGGTATCGGCGGGGCTTTTGTTGCCGGTATCTTTCTGCTGCTGCTCGGGGTGGTGCTCGCTGTCGTCTGTCGCTTCTCCCCTGAGACTAAGAGCTACTTCACCCGAACCTTGGCAAGGACTCCGGACTAAGAGTCTGCTGAACTCACAGCCGATCAGGTGAATCCTCTCATAGTAAATTGACGCAGCGTCCGTAAAATTCGACACAGTGTAGACTTTTCCCAAAGGGCGGAACTGCTCTTTCGGCAGCTATCTGGAGGACTCATGCAGAATTGGCTTATCACCGGCGTCAGCACTGGACTTGGCCGAGCTTTCGCCCAAGCAGCCTTAGACGCCGGGCACACCGTCGTCGGAACTGTTCGCTCGGCACAAGATATCCGCGCTTTTGAAGACCTCAAGCCTGGATGCGCACATGCTCGCATCCTCGATGTGACCGACGATGATGCCGTCTTCAAGGTCATGGCAGAAATCAAAGAAACCGCTGGTCCGCTCGATGTCGTGATCGCGAACGCCGGCTATGGCCTAGAAGGAACTTTTGAGGAAACCCCGTTGTCCCAGATGCGGCGACAGTTCGAAGTTAACGTCTTCGGTGCCGCCGCTACCTTACAAGCGGCGCTGCCGTTCATGCGCCAGCGTCGCCGGGGACACCTCATGGCGGTAACTTCTATGGGCGGGCTTATGGCCGTGCCAGGATTGTCTGCCTACTGTGGCAGAAAATTTGCGCTTGAAGGCATGCTTGAAGCCTTGGGCAAGGAAGTTTCTCAGTTCGGCATCCACGTTACGGCCATCGAGCCCGGCTCCTTCCGAACCGATTGGGCGGGGCGATCCATGGTGCGCACGGAGCAATCCATCGATGACTATGAGCAGCTTTTCGCGCCAATTCGGCAGAAACGCCAATCAGCCAGCGGCAACCAACTGGGCAATCCCGCGAAAGCTGGCGACGCCGTCGTGCACATCGCGTCGATAGCTCAGCCGCCAGCTCACCTCGTGCTGGGTTCGGATACACTGCGCCTTATCTCGGACGCTCGTGCTGCCGTGGACAATGAGATTGAACACTGGGATGCACTTTCCCGCACGACGGACTTTGGCGAGGGCGCACAACTCTGATGGCCGGCCAACGTCAGGTATCGAGCCGTCGCCCGGCTGAGCGCAAGGGTGATATCCGGGAGCGGACTATCTTGGACACCTGCGAGGCATTGCTTGCTGAAAAGGGCTACGAGGCGATGACAGTGGGAGATATTGCCCAAGGTGCAGAACTTAGCCGCGCCGCAATGTACTTCTACTTTGGTTCAAAGCAGGAAACCGTCACAGCCCTAGTAGCTCGGACGGTCGAGCAGCTCTGGGAACGGTCCAGGGTCACCAGTGAGACGGAGAATTCGGCCGAGGCAATCGCGATGGCCATGCAGCGCACGGTTGAGCTGTGGAGCAAGCATGGCTTAGTAATGCGCACGGCCATTGACCTTTCGCACACCGTGCCAGAAATTGGCGAGCTCTGGAATCGAACCGCAGATCTTTTCATTGCGGCGATTACCTCAGTGTTGGAAAGGGCTGGCGTCCCAGCTGGCGGTAAAACAACGCAAGCGACAGCCATGGCACAGGCTCTGTGTTGGATGATTGAGCGGACATTATATCACGCATCGCAAGGAACCCTCGCAGAATTGCAGTCGGCTTCCTCAACCTGTGCACACATCTGGCGCATCAGCGCCGGCCTCAAGCCTTAATCCCAAATGCTGCACCACTTTTCGGCCTTAAAGCATGGTTTAAGGCCGAAAAGTGGTGCAGCGTTTGTAGGTGGGTTAGTTAGCGGACGTCTTCGTCGACCCAGTCCATTGACTTGGTGACTGCCTTTTTCCAAAGGCGGAGCTGCCGAGCACGCTCGTCCTCTTCCATCGCGGGCTCCCAGCGCTTGTCCTCAGCCCAGTTTGAGGACAACTCGCCCAGATCGTTCCAGAAGCCGACGGCGAGCCCGGCCGCGTAAGCCGCGCCCAGCGCCGTCGTCTCGGTGACCTTTGGCCGGATGACCGGGACACCGAGAATATCGGCTTGGAACTGCATCAGTGCATCGTTGGCGACCATGCCGCCGTCGACCTTGAGTTCAGTCAGCGGAACGCCGGAGTCTGCGTTGACCGCATCGAGAACCTCGCGCGTTTGGAAAGCAGTAGCTTCCAGCGCGGCGCGGGCAATGTGGTTGCGATTCACGTAGCGGGTCATGCCGACAATCGCACCGCGCGCATCTGAACGCCAGTACGGTGCAAACAGACCGGAGAACGCCGGCACAATGTAGACACCGCCGTTGTCTTCGACCGAAGCAGCGAGCTCTTCAACCTCGGGCGCTGAGGAAATCATGCCCAAGGTATCGCGTAGCCACTGAATGAGCGAGCCGGCGACGGCGATTGAGCCTTCCAACGCATAGTGCGTCGGCGCATCCCCAAGTTTGTAACCAACGGTGGTCAGCAATCCGTTCTTCGAATGAACAATCTCTTCGCCCGTGTTGAAAATCAGGAAGCAACCGGTGCCATAAGTGTTCTTTGCTTCGCCGGTATTGAAGGCGGCTTGACCGAAGGTCGCGGCCTGCTGATCGCCCAGAATGCCCGCAACCGGAACCTCGCGCAACAGCTGCGAAGTGTGCACGGTGCCATAGACCTCGGAGGAAGACTTGATGGTTGGCAGCATCGAAGCCGGTACGCCAAATGCGTCCAGGATCTCTTGGTCCCAGCTCAAGGTCGCTAGGTCCATAAACATGGTGCGCGAGGCGTTGGTCACATCGGTAATGTGGACGCCGCCGTCAACGCCGCCAGTGAGGTTCCAGGTCACCCAGGAGTCGGTGTTGCCAAAGAGTAAATCTCCAGCCGCTGCCCGTTCGCGCGCGCCGTCAACGTTGTCTAGAATCCACTTGATTTTTGTACCCGAGAAATAGGTAGCAAGCGGCAAGCCGACCTTGTCTTTGAACCGCTCCACGCCGCCACCTACCGCCAATTCATCAACAATTGATTGCGTGCGCGTGTCTTGCCAAACAATCGCGTTGTAAACCGGCTCACCCGTGGTCTTATCCCAGACAACAGCGGTTTCGCGCTGATTCGTAATACCCACTGCGGCGATGTCGTGCCGTGTGAGGTTGGCCTTGGACAACGCGGTACCAATAACCTCGCGCGTGTTGTTCCAGATTTCGGTGGCGTTGTGTTCCACCCAACCAGCCTTAGGGAAAATTTGCTCGTGCTCAAGCTGTCCAGTGGAGACAATGTTTCCGTCGTGGTCGAAAATAATCGCCCGCGAGCTGGTGGTCCCCTGGTCTATCGCGATGACATACTGCGACATGGTCTAACTCCTTTGTCATTGCCAGTGATCGCTAATAGTTCTGCTGCAAATCGAGCGGTGCTACTTAACCCAGACTGCCACGATTGGTGCGATCACGGCGGCGAGAACGCCACCAATGATTGGCCCAACCACCGGAATCCACGAGTAGGACCAGTCGCTGGAACCTTTGCCCTTAATCGGCAAGAAGGCGTGCGCAATACGCGGGCCAAGGTCACGAGCTGGGTTGATTGCATAGCCGGTGGGGCCACCCAATGACGCACCAATGCCGACGACGAGTAAAGCCACCGCGAGCGGGCCAAGTTGAGATGGTTTACTGCCGAATAACACGACCACAAACACCAGCACAAAGGTGGCAATGATCTCGGTAACCAAGTTCCAAGCGTTGTTACGAATCGCTGGACCAGTAGAGAAGACGCCGAGCTTATTAGCAGCAACCGGCTCCGCATCGAAATGTTGCTTATAAGCCAACCAGCAAAGTACCGCGCCAATAATGGCACCAATGAGTTGCGCAACAATGTAGAGCGCGATCGTGCCAGCGTTGATGTCGACGCCTTTGACGAACTCGTGGTTGCCATTGATCGAATTGTTAATGGCTACGCCAATAGTTACTGCCGGGTTCAGGTGTGCGCCAGATTTAAAGGCGACGTAGACGCCAGCAAAGACGCCAAGGCCCCAACCGAAGTTCACCATGAGCGTGCCGCCGGCATTGCCCTTGGTACCCTTCAGCACCACATTGGCGACGACGCCGGTGCCGAGCAGGATCAAAATGGCAGTACCGAACAGCTCGGAGAGAAAAATCTCCATAAGATTCATCGTCATTGACTCCTCAATGTGTAGTTATTACCGGCCTCGAGTGATGGCCAGCTCTTGTTGCCCGGGTTCCCCAACCCGTTTAGGCGATCAAGTTTTGCACCTGCACCCGGTGAAACCGGTCCAGGATTTGCTCCGCATGGGAAATTTCTGATTGCACCCGCTCGGGGTCCCAACCGAGTGGTTCGCTGAGCGCTTGGGCAAGCTCAGCAAGTAGCTCGGCGCTCACCAGACCACGGAACGCCAGCGAAGTTCGGCGAATAATGACGTCCACCAAGTGCCCCACTTGTTCGTGCTCGGCAATGTAGGCCACCTCACGCGTGCTGAGTTCATGTGTTGAATGTAATACCGAGTCGGTGCCAGCCTCAAGGAATTCAATCACCTGAGCGGCGCGAGTTCCATAACGGGTCAGCAGAACGCTAGCCCGCTCGGCGTCGATCGTGGCCGTGATATGCGCTTGAATCCACTCTTCAACGGCGCTGCCAGTACTCGGGAAGTCCACCCCGCCACCGATGGCGAGCTTCGCGGTCGAAATCTTGCGCTCCTTGCCGAGCAGCGTCAACACTTCGTTAGACATGTGTTCACTCAAGACACGGAAGGTAGTCCATTTGCCGCCAACCAGGGACAAAACCGGAGTTGGCCGACCGGCAATGTTCTGCTGCGCTTGCTCGATTCGGTAATCCCGCGAGACAAACCCTGGCTGAGTTGCGTCGTGCTTAGGCAGCGGCCGAACACCAGAAAAGCTGTAAACGATCTGATCCCGGCTGATAGGGATCGTGGGAAAGACGTGGCTAACAAGGTCAAAGAAATAATCTATTTCCTCGTCAGTGCACAGGGCGTCTTCGCGCATATCGGCATCTAAGTCTGTAGTGCCGACCAAGACCCGATCCCCCATCGGGTAAATCAGCACAATTCGGCCATCAGTGTGCTCAAAAAAGATCTCGCGACCGGCGCAAGCAGCGAGGAGTTCCGGGTGGTCCAGCACAATGTGTGAGCCTTTTGTGCCGCCCATAAACGAAGTTGCGGCACCGATAGCTTGGTTAGTTTCATCCACCCAAGCGCCGGTGGTGTTAACCACGACGTCGGCGCTGAAGATAAAGCGCTCCCCCGTGAGCTGATCGGAAAGTTCAACGCCGGCCTCCGTCACTGCAGTGACGGCAAGATAGTTACTGGCGCGCGCGGTGTCCGTCTTGCCGCTACCCGCGGCGGCTTTTCCGGTAAGTTCGCCATCTCGGAGCACATCCAAGGTAAGCCGCTCCGGATTGTACACTGAAGCGTCAAAATAGGTGGCCGCATATTTGATGCCCGGGTTCAGTTTCGGCAGCGTTTGCAGCGCCTTTTTGCGTCCGGAAAATTCGTGTTTGGGCACGTTGCCACCATCACGAGAAAAAGAGTCATAAAGGCTGAGGCCCAGTTTGATCAGGAAAGCGCCACGTTCTTTGGGCTTGCCTTGCTGCTTGTGGGTGAGGAAGCGCAGTGGCGCGCTCAGCACGCCGGAAACGGTCGAAAAGATCGGAATCGTTGTTTGCAATGGTTTAACGTAATGCGGCGCGATTTTAAGCAACCCGTTGCGCTCCTCAACGGATTCCTTAACCAGTCGAAATTCGCCATTTTCTAAGTAACGAATTCCGCCGTGAATCATGTGCGAAGAAGCTCCGGAAGCTCCTTGGCAATAGTCGCCACGTTCCACCAAGACCACGTCGACGCCCTGAAGTGCCAAGTCCCGGAAGGTACCAACTCCGTTGATGCCGCCCCCGATGATCAGCACCTGCGAATGAGGTCGCTCGCGCAAGGCTAGAACGGCATTGCGCTGCTCTGCGTTGTTGGCTGCTTGGAATTGCGGGCTACTGCCGGACATGGTGAGCGACCTTTCAGTGCTGTGCGCAACTTTTTGACGAACTCTCAGCTGCTTTTAGCGACCTTATCCCCTATTCTTTGGGCGTAATGAAAATATAGTCAAGTTAGCTGCACAAACGTGCAGAAAGGTCAGTAGGGATGTCTCGTCAGCAGTCTTTCAACGATTCGGATGGAATCCGAGCTGCACAAATGTACTATTTGCAAGACCAAACTATGGACGCGATTGCGCGCGAGTTGCGCACCTCTCGATCAACTGTTTCCCGATTGCTTTCGGCGGCGAGACAAAGCGGATTGGTGCAAATCCAAATTCGCTCACCACAAGAACGCACCCCCGAGCTGGAGCGCGCGATTCGAAAGCGCTACGGCGTTGACGTCCACGTAGTTCCGGTACCGGACACGCTCAACGAAGGTGAAGTCTTAGAGCGCGTAGCTATGCAGGCGGCGCGCACGATTGGCCCGCTAGTTGATTCAAATGCGGTAATTGGCGTCGCTTGGGGCTCAACTCTCAGCGCGGTGAGCCGTCATCTGCAGCCGAAGCCAACGCACGATTGCACCATTGTCCAACTCAACGGAGCCGGAAATACGCGTACCAGCGGTATCGCCTACGCCTCCGAGATCTTACGACGTTTTGGCCAGGCTTATGGTGCGCGAGTGGTTCAGTTTCCCGTACCAGCTTTCTTTGATCGAGCGTCAACCAAGAAGGCCATGTGGGAGGAACGCAGCGTGCGACGGATCTTGGAGCTACAGCAAAAGATGACCATGGCAATTTTCAGCGTTGGTTCTATCGACGCCGACGTACCCAGCCATGTTTATACCGGCGGCTATCTTGATGAAGCAGAATTGGACCATCTGGAGGCTAGTCGAGTTGTTGGTGATGTTGCCACGGTGTTTTTTCGAGCAGACGGCAATGCTGACGGGATAGCGCTAAATCAACGTAGCTCGGGCCCGCCGCTGAGCCTGCTGGCAGGGGTTCGGCGCCGGATCTGCGTCGTTTCAGGCGCTTCCAAGATCGATGGACTCCGCGGTGCGCTCGAAGCGGGACTGGCGACCGAGCTCATCCTCGATGAGGCAACTGCTCGACGACTCGTCGACGTCGACCGCAGCTGGCCTGCTCAAGACCGGTAAAGTCAAGGTATGCCCCACCAAATTCCCACGACAGTCTCACTCAACTCTTCAGCAACCATGCCCTTACAAGGATTCGGTCTCTACAAAGTTCCAGCTGAGGAAGCCGAGCGCCTCACTAGGTTGGCTATTAAGGCTGGCTATCGACTTATTGATACCGCGGCCTTTTATGGCAACGAAGAAGCTGTGGGCGCGGGAATTCGAGCCGCCATTGCTGACGGTCTAGTCAGCCGAGAAGAGCTTTTCGTTACCTCAAAACTGTGGAACGATCAGCACGGCTACGACTCCGCATTACAAGGCTTTAGCGAGTCACTGCAGCGGCTGGGACTGGACTACCTGGACTTGTTTTTAATCCATTGGCCGAGCCCAGCACAGAACCGGTATCTCGAAACCTGGCGTGCATTTGAAACGATGGCACGCAATGGTCAGGCACGTTCCATCGGCGTCAGCAACTTTCTGCCAGAGCACCTGGAACGCCTCCTCGACTCAGCAGAGACCATCCCGGCCGTGAACCAAGTTGAACTGCACCCTTGGATGCAGCAAGGCCCGCTGCGAGCCTTTCATGCGCAACATGGCATTGTTACTCAGGCTTGGAGCCCGCTTGCGCGTGGTAAAGCTCTCAATGACGTTGCCCTGCTCAGCTTGGCCGAATCAGCGGGACTTACAGTAGCGCAGCTGATCCTCAGCTGGCTGCGTGATCTGAATATTAGCGCTATTCCGAAGGCCTCAAGCGCGGAACGAATCGCAGCCAACTTTGACCTTCCAGAACCACGCCTTAGCCCACAACTGCTGGCCAAAATGGCTCAATTAGATCGCTTTGAGCGCGTTGGCCCTGATCCCCGGACGGTCTCATGACACCGCCAGGTCAAAGTAACCGGTACTTGCCGCGACTGGCAGATCGCGTGGTTGAACGAACATTAACTCTCGATGGCATCGACGGGCACTACTGGGACTATGCACCGTTGACGAACGAGGCGCCGGAGGACCAGCGCACAATGTTGGTGGTACACGGATTTCGCGGCGATCATCACGGCTTAGAACGGGTTGTGGAGCAACTGCCGAATCTTCGAATCGTCATGCCAGACTTACCGGGATTCGGCGTCAGTAACGCTTTCATTGATCGTGAACACAGCGTAGATTCCTACGCCCGATTCGTCTCGACCTTCCTGGACGCCTTAGCTCTGGATGAACAGACCGTTTTACTGGGTCATTCGTTCGGATCGATCGTTGCAAGCCACTTTGCGGCTTCGCATCCCAACCGGGTGGCGCAATTGATCTTGATCAACCCGATTGCGGCACCAGCACTAGAGGGTCCCAAAGGCGTGCTGTCGAAGCTAGCTCAGTTTTACTATTGGGCTGCGGCTAAGCTGCCCGAAAAATTGGGGCAGGCAATCTTACGGAGCAAAGCAATTGTGCAGGTCATGAGCGTCACCATGGCCAAAGCTAAAGAGCCCGAACTCCTGAGCTTCATCCACAGTCAGCATCAGGCCTACTTCAGCGTATTTTCCGATCGCAGCATGCTTTTACAGGCCTTCAAAGCCTCCATTAGTGGCAATGTTCGGCAAGTGGCTTCTGCCTTGACGCTGCCAACGCTTTTAGTTGCCGGGGAAAAAGATGAAATTGCCACTTTGCCGGCCCAGCGAGTACTCCTAGGGCTGTTGCCAGATGGCAAGCTGTCGGTGATCGACGGGGTTGGGCATTTGATCCATTATGAGACCCCGGAACTCGCGGCAACAGCCATCGATTCTTTTCTTGCCGAACACCCCAAAGCGCAGCCGGAGACCAAATGAAAATTGTGATGGATGCTCGATTAACCCGGACCGACTACCATGACGGAATTAGCCGCTACGGCGCATCGCTCATTGCGGCAACCGCCAAAATTGCCGATGTCACCATGCTGATAAATGACGAACGTCAGTTAGCGCTCTTGCCTGATGTTCCTTGGATCAAGGTGAATAGCCCGCTGTCGCCGATGGAGTTGTTTGTTTCCCGCAAGGTCAACCCGCTCAAACCGGATGCAGTCTTCACGCCGTTGCAGACCATGGGATCTTGGCGAAGGCGCTACGGACTGATTTTGACCTTACAAGATCTGATTTACTACCAGCACCCAGAGCCACCGGGATTCTTACCGTTGCCGGTTCGAATTCTCTGGCGGCTTTATCACAAGGCGTATTGGCCACAACGGCTGCTACTCAATCGCGCAGATTTAGTGGCGACAATATCGCACACCTCGCAGGCGCTCATTGAACAATTCCGCTTGACGAGTCGTCCGATCAGAATCATCGGAAATGCCCCACAGCCGAGCAAAGCGCCACGTTCCGGAAGCGAAGATCCGGATAAGTCACTGGTCTACATGGGTTCGTTTATGCCCTATAAGAACGTGCAATCGTTAATTGTCGGGATGGAATTCCTGCCAGATTTTAGTTTGCATCTCTTGAGTAGAATCGCGCCGGAGCGCCGTACCGAGCTGGAGGCTATCACTCCGGCCGGTGCGAAAATCATCTACCACAATGGCGTTACCGACGATGAATATGATGCTCTGGTTTTACGTGCCACCGCCCTGGTGACATTATCGAAAGCCGAAGGTTATGGGCTGCCGCTTGTTGAATCGATGACATTGGGCACCCCCGTAGTGGTCGCTGATACGCCGATCTTCCGAGAAGTAGGCGGTGATGCCGCGCTTTATGCCGACGCCGATGATCCGCGAGAATTCGCGAAGCAAGTTCTTACCTTGGCAGAGCCGCAAGAATGGCAGCGACGTTCTGCTGCTTCCTTGCTGCAAGCAGGCCGCTATAGTTGGGAGTCATCGGCAGAGGCTCTGGTAACGATGGCCAAGGAAGCAGCGTCGATTCGGGCCAAGAGGTCTTAATCTCAACGTTGCAGCCCTTGGATCACAACAAGTCCAAGCCGTCGCAACGAATCTGAACCGGATCGGGTTGCCGTGCGGCAGACAACCTGGCCTTGACCGCTCGGACCTGATTGAGCACTGAACTAGCCAAGGCATAAGGTACAAAAATCAAGGTGCGGTACTGTTCATCAAATGCCGTCAATAATGCTGGGCCAACCAAACGAACGTCTGCCGGTAGATCTAGCCGGTTGCTAAACGCCTTCACCGAAGCAATTGCACCAGTAATCGCGATGAGTCTGACGGCTGGCGGCAAGCCAAGCTCTTGGCGCAAGGCAAGCTCACGCTCCGCGAAGCCCGCCGGGTCCCAGCGGACTAGTGCGGCAGCAGCTTCGCTCTGACTCGCGGTGATTACCACAATGCCGCCTTCCTTAGCCGGACGGACCAGCGCGGCCGCGCTGAACCAGCGGCGAGCTGATTCCTCCGCTGCACGCAGATTTTCTCTGCGCATCAAGGTATCCCCGTCAAGTAACAACGCTGCGGCATAACCGGCTTCGGCAACGGGCTCTGCTCCGATGGTGACCACCACTAGTGCGGGCTTATCTGGCACGGTTGCCTTGACATGATCGCCAGCGGAGGAAATTACCGATGCCTGTGGGAACGCCCGGCCCAGTTCCTCGGCCGTCCGACCCACCCCAGCGACAGATCGCCGCAGTCGCCGTCCGGCGCAGTTTGGGCAATGAAAGTCATTTTCCGGCGTGCCGCACCAATTGCAACGCACCGGACCATTGGCGGTAGCTTGCGCCAGCGGTCCAGCACAATGCTGACATCGAGCCGACTCTCGGCAGCGTTCGCAAGCCAATGCTGGCGAATAACCGCCCCGGGTAACCTGAACTAATACCGGTCCACGTTGTAATGCTTCCTGAGCGGTCAACCAGGCGCGATGCGGCAGTCTAGCCAGCGAAGCTAAGGGATCACGTTCCTGCTCAAAGCTGTCGCTGGTACTCAGCACACGCGGCGTGAGTAATCTAGCGATCTGCCGCTGCGGCGAAATTGATTGTGCCCAGCCGCTCGCCACCAATCGTTGCGCTTCAACACTTCGGCTATAGCCTCCGAGTAAAAGCGCGGTGCCCTGCTGCTCAGCTCGTAACAACAACACTTCCCGAGCGTGCTGATAGGGCGCCCTGCGCTCGATCAACAAGTCGTCGCCGTCGTCCCACAGGCAGAGCAAGCCGAGGTCTTGCACTGGCGCGAACGCTGCTGATCGGGTGCCCAGCGCGATTCTACGTTCGCCGGAAAGCAACTGTAAGAAGCCGCGGTAGCGCGGCGTCGGGCCTTCCTCAGCAGTGAGCCTGACAAAACTTTCCGAGCCCAATAGCGCTGAAACGGCGGCACACAACCGGTCAAGATCGCGTTGGTCAGGAACGACGGCGATCGTTCCCCTACCGCTCTGAGCCGCGACCGCGATCGCCTGCGCAAATTGGTGATGCCAAGAGTTGTTTGAATATCCTCGGAGCGCACTCAAAACTGCGCGAGGTGAACCTCCGGCCGCAAGATGCTCCAAAAAGGCACCAGCATGGTCGTAACCGGCAAAAATGGTTGGATCGACCGTGAAACTCACTGGCTCGGGCTCGCGGTTGGCTTCGAAGTCTTGCTCCATTTTCGCCATCCGCGCTGGCACCGCAACTCTTAGCACGTCAGAGACTGTTCCGGCATACCGGGCTGCAACGGTTCGAGTAAGTTCCAGAACGGTGTCGGTCAGTACCGGAACTGAGCTGACAATCTTCGTCAGAGCAGTCAGCTTGTGCTCAGAATGCGCCTGCGCCGTTCTTGCCGCGATGAACCCAGCAAGTTCTTGACCAGCAAACCGCACTTTGACGCGAACTCCCGGCTGCGCGGCAAGATCAAGATCATGTGGAACTCGGTAATCAAACAAGCGATCAAGATGCGGAAGGTTAGAATCGACGATCACTTGAGCAATCGGTAACTCCGGTTGCTCAGGGTCGATCGGCAGCGGCAACAACGCCTCGGTGCTCACCGTTGCCTCCTGACTATTGCATGGCGATTGACCTCAATAGTCAATCACGACAGACCGACAAGTTCGTTAGCGCGACAGCTCGCCCGGTCTTAAGCGCCAAAGTACGAACGCAATGCGTCCACGCGATTGGTCAGTTCCCAAGTAAATTCAGGCTCTTCGCGACCAAAATGGCCATGAGCAGCAGTCTTAGCGTAAATCGGACGCTTCAGGTCCAAATCATTAATGATCGCCTGCGGCCGCAAATCGAAAATTTCCAAAATAGCGTCGCTGATCTTCTGCGGATCGACAGTCTCGGTTCCAAACGTCTCAACGTAGGTACCAACCGGACGAGCCTGCCCAATAGCATAGGCAACCTGAATCTCAGCCCGGCGAGCTAATCCTGCAGCCACCACGTTCTTAGCCACCCAACGCATTGCGTAAGCGGCCGAACGATCAACTTTCGACGGGTCTTTGCCCGAAAAGGCGCCGCCGCCGTGTCTAGCCATGCCACCATAGGTATCGACGATGATCTTGCGACCGGTCAAACCCGCGTCGCCAACGGGGCCGCCAATCACAAATGCGCCTGCGGGATTCAAGATGTTCTTGGTCCGCTCAATATCCAATCCCGACGCGGACAGAACCGGATCGATGACCAGCTCGGCCAAATCCAAACGCAACTGATCTAACGAGGCGTTTTCAGCATGTTGGCTGGAGATGACCACAGTCTCCACGCTGACTGGACGGTCGCCATCGTAACCAATGGTTACCTGGGTCTTGCCGTCGGGCCTGAGATACGGCAACTGGCCGTTCTTACGGACCTCTGAAAGTCGCTCAGAAAGTCGATGAGCCAAAAAGATCGGCGTTGGCATGAAGGTCGCTGTCTCATCAGAGGCATAACCGAACATGATTCCTTGGTCGCCCGCACCTTGTAAATCGTAGGCATCCACGTTCGTGCCCTCGCGGGCTTCGAGTGAGTTGAACACGCCGTCGAAAATATCAGGTGATTGCTGGCCGATTGACACCGACACCCCACAACGAGCACCGTCGAAACCGTTCGCCGAGGAATCGTAGCCAATATTCAGAATCGTCTCACGGACAATCTGCGGGATTTCTACATAAGCATCGGTAGTCACCTCACCAGCGACATGCACCAAGCCCGTGGTAGCCAGTGTTTCCACCGCAACTCGCGAATTCGGATCTGCGGCCAAAAGCGCGTCCAAAATCGAATCACTGATTTGGTCACAAATCTTGTCAGGATGGCCTTCGGTCACCGATTCAGAGGTGAAAAGGCGAAGATTCTCGCGCTGGCCGTTAGCTGAAATCGCAGATGAAGTCACAGTTCACTCTACTTCCCAAACACCGGGCGACCTTGATTGCAAGCCGCACGTTGTCATAGATAGTCATGCAGAATCCGAGCAGTACGCGGACCCCGGGTTATTCGGACTCGGTCAGTTCTCCAGGCCGAGCTTGGCAGCGATTCGATCGATAACCGCATTGGCTACCTTTTGTTTCGAACCGTTCGCTGCTAGAGGTTCGGAGCCATCCCGATCGAGGATGAGTACCTGGTTGGAATCTTGACCAAAGGTGCGTTCATGACCGTCAGCATCTGCGCCCACTTGATTGACCACAAGAAAGTCGCACCCTTTGCGCGCAAGCTTCGCTTTGGCATAGTGCAAAACATCGCCTTGCTCGTCACCAGTCTCAGCGGCAAATCCAATAATCAATTGCGTTCGTGCTTCCGCATCTCGGCTAGCTACCAGGCCCGCCAAAATATCGGGATTCCGAACTAGATGAATCACCGGATCCGCGGCGTCATCGCGCTTTTTTATTTTGGCGCCTTCGGTGTGATCGGGTCGGAAATCCGCAACCGCCGCAGCCATAATGATCAAATCAGCATCGCTCGCAGCGTTCTCAGCGGAGGCTTGGAGTTCTAGCGCGGTATCAACTTGAATTACTCTGACGCCATCTGGCACCGCAACTTCAAGATGACCGACAATAAGAGTCACGTCTGCGCCGGCGTTTCTAGCTGCAATAGCCAGCGCCACACCTTGTTTTCCGGACGAACGATTGCCTAAGAAGCGCACCGGATCCAACGGTTCACGAGTGCCACCGGCAGTAATTACTGCTTTGAGACCTTGCAATTGGCCAACTGGAATAGTCAGCGTCGATTCGGATAGCAAAGCCATCGCAGCACTGAAAATAGCCTCTGGCTCCGGCAGTCGGCCCGGCCCCGAATCTGAACCGGTTAGCCTCCCCGTTGCCGGCTCCAGCACCTGAATTCCGCGCTCACGCAAAGTTTTCACATTCGCCCGGGTAGCCGGATTAGCCCACATCTCGGAATGCATCGCCGGTGCGAATAACACCGGACCGCGCGCCATCAGCAAAGTATTGGTCAGCAGATCATCTGCGTGTCCGCCAGCCGCTCTGGCCAACAGATCCGCAGTTGCAGGTGCAACGACGATCAGATCAGCCTCGTGGCCCAGCCTGACATGGTTGACCTTCTCCACCTGGTCAAAGACCGAGTTGCTCACGGTCTGCCCAGATAGCGCCTCCCACGTAGCAGCACCGACGAACTTGAGCGCTGACTCTGTTGGAATGACAGTGACGTGATGGCCAGACTCAGTGAACAACCGAAGTAACGATGCTGCCTTGTAAGCGGCGATTCCGCCGCCTACTCCGAGGATGATGCGCATTTATCCCCGACTTTTACTCGGCGCCGTCAACAACTGCAACGGGCTTGGCGACCAACATGCCCTCGTTGATTTCACGCAAGGCGATCGAAAGAGACTTCTCGTTCAGTTTGGTATCTACCAGCGGGCCAACATACTCAAACAACCCCTCGTGGAGTTGTGCATAGTAGGCGTTAATCTGGCGGGCGCGCTTGGCGCCGAAGATGACCAGACCGTACTTCGAATCGGCGGCTTCAAGCAGCGAATCGATCGGTGGGTTAATAATGCCTTCGGCAGGATTAGACACAAATACTCCAAAAATTACGTGTTCTGAGAATGACCGGTCGCGGGTGCGGCGGTAATGCCCATTAAGGAAACTAGCTCATCTGCCGCCCTCTGCACACTGTCATTAACGATGGTGTGATCGAACTCAGATTCGGCGGCGAGTTCTATTTTAGCGGTTTCTAGCCGACGTTGCTGCTCCTGCTCAGTTTCGGTGCCGCGTCCAATCAATCTGCGCACCAATTCGTCCCAACTTGGTGGCGCAAAAAAGACGAAACGAGCCTCAGGAACTGCTGCTTTAACTTGTCGAGCGCCTTGCAAATCGATCTCTAATAACACCGACCTTCCGGCTGCTACCGCGTCTTCAACGGTTGAACGTAGCGTTCCGTAGCGATTGCGACCGTGCACAACCGCCCATTCCAAGAAGGCACCGTCAGCTACTAACTGATCAAACTCATCGGCCGTTTTGAAAAAATAGTGCACGCCGTCAATTTCGCCCGGGCGCGGCGCACGAGTAGTTGCCGAGACTGAAAGCCAGACTTGCGGGAAATTGTCCCGGATGAAGGTGGAAACGGTTCCCTTGCCGACGGCGGTCGGCCCAGCCAGGACGGTAAGTCCTGCTGCATATGGTGATACTGACACAGGCTACTTTCCACTCTGGCTGGTGCTGGCACCGAGAAACTCAATAAGCGCTTTGCGTTGGTGCACACCCAAGCCCCGAACACGTCGTGTCCTGGCGATTTTGATTCGTTCCATAATTGCTCCCGCTCTCACTTGGCCCACGCCGGGAAGCGCCTCCAGCAATTCCGAAACTTTCAACCTACCCAATGCCTCTTCCTTATCGGCGGCCAGCAGAACCTGTTCCACGCTGGTAGCGCCAGTTTTAATTTTTTGCTTTACCTCAGCCCGGATCGTCCGAGCTCTGGCCGCTTTATCAAGGGCTGCAGCGCGCTCTTGCGCTGTCAAAGGACGCAAACTCACGGATACCCTCGCTCGGCCTCGCCCTCAGGCGTGATCATTGGACAAAAGACTTTCACTGAACTTATCCGTTTGAAGCAGGCAAAATCAATCTATCCGGCACAGTGGTCTTAGTTTGAGATTTCTGACCAGGAATAACTCAAGGAACATAATTGCCCGCGAGGAACCCTTCTAGATGAGAGACGGGCCCGGTAACCGACGCTTGACTCGCAAGCGCATGTCTACCCCAGATGCCTAAAAATAGCGTCCGCGGATCAGTTTCGACCACAGTTTCCGCTGCGCCCTCGCCAATCGACCAACTTGCTTCGCCCGCGACGAACCGCAATGGTGCCGGTTGCTCCACAAGTCCAGCGCGGATTCGCTGAGGAATGAGCACACTAAGAACTTCATCTACCCCGTCAAGCGCAAACCGGTCGGAAATTTTTGGCGCTGCCAAGCCCAAAGTTTGAGCTAGATCTTCAGCATGGATGAGGTGTTCGTGGTTTTGTCGTCGAAACCAAAAGGATGCGGTTCGTGGTGGAGGTCCAAAAGTCCACGCAGGGGTCTCTGGATCAATGCCCGCCAAGGCGGCCAGCATCTTCGGCGCACTGGCCGTAAAGAACTCAAAGGCGTCGCTATCCTGCTGCCACTCCTGCCGCGGCGCGAATCGCTCTGATGTTCCGGCGACGAGCAACGCGGAGGTAATCCAACGATGGACTGAACCAAGATGTCCATAAAGCTCAGGCAGGCCCCAGCCAGGACAGGCTGGCACCTGTCGAGCTGGTTGCGCCTGCGCCGCGGAGAGCGAGTCGGCGAAGAAGCGTATTGAGCTAGTCAACGATTCGAGGTGCGTTCGAGCTGACACAGTCTGCATCCAATGAGCCTATCCGGCACTGCATCTATAAATCCGAGCAGCTTGAACCAGATGTGTTGCTCGACTTTTTATAGCAATGTCCATTAGAGTTTGAGCATGGTCTCTTAACTTTTTCCTTCGACGCGCCATTTAGGTTTGACGTCGCAGCTGCGGATTCCGCTCTCTGAGCGATGTACCGCAAGAAAAATTATCCATTTTTCCATTGCTCACTTTTGTGGCAATTTTGTCGGATCTCAGGAATAGAGTCTGGCTAAAGACACTTGATATCGATACATTCGTAAGGGGAAATCCATGACTGAAACCATCCACAATCACCCGCCCAGTAGTAACCCTGCACGTAACAACGCCAAAAACATGCAGGTTATTTACTTGCTACTTACCGCAACTTTTGTCGTCTTCCTGAATGAGACGATCATGAATCTCGCCTTAGTTCCCCTGATGAATGATCTCCACATCGATGAGGCAACCGTCCAGTGGCTTTCCACTGCCTTTATGCTGACAATGGCTGTTGTCATTCCAACAACTGGTTATCTACTACAGCGACTCAGCACCAGACAAGTCTTCATTATCGCCATGACGTTGTTCAGCTTGGGAACCGCGCTAGCCATTGTCGCGCCGGGATTTGGTGTACTACTTATCGCCAGAATCATTCAAGCCTCCGGCACCGCGATCATGATGCCGCTCCTGATGACGACAATCTTGCAATTGGTACCTGCCAATTCTCGCGGCCGAACTATGGGCAACATCAGCATCGTTATTTCCGTTGCGCCCGCAATCGGCCCGACAATTGCTGGCATCATTTTGAGCTTGGGATCCTGGCGTTGGATGTTCGGGGTGGTACTGCCGATAGCGCTAGCCATGCTCGCAATCGGAGTGCGTTGGGTTCGTAATGTCAACGAACCAACTAGCGCGCCATTGGATATTCCGTCGGTCGTGCTTTCCGCGCTTGGCTTTAGCGGATTGGTCTATGGACTAAGCCAGTTGGGCCATACCGGCAGCAGCACGGGCCCCGCTGTACTCATCGGTTCCTTACTGATCGGTGCGGTTACCTTGTTGATCTTCGTTTTGCGGCAGTTGCGCTTGCAACGTCAAGACGATGCGCTCTTGGACCTTCGAACATTCCGCAGCCGTTCATTTACCGCGACCGTGATCATGATGGTCATTGCGATGATGGCCTTGTTCGGCACCATCATCTTGTTGCCGATATATCTACAGAGCGTGCTTCATATTGAGAACCTTTGGGTTGGCCTCATGCTGCTACCGGGTGGCCTGATCATGGGCCTATCCGCGCCAATCGTCGGCAGATTATTCGACAAATATGGGCCTCGGCCACTCATCGTGCCCGGCACGATCGTAGTAACCGCCTCGCTCTGGCTGCTCTCGATGGTCACCGCCAGCACGTCGCCTTATTACGTACTAGCGATGCATATGCTGCTCAGCCTTGGTTTGGGTTTTACTTTTACGCCGCTCTTTACCGCCGGCTTGGCCTCGCTCAAACCGAAGCTTTACTCACACGGCTCAGCCATGGTGGGAACGGTTCAGCAGGTCGCCGGTGCCGCCGGTACAGTGCTGTTTATTGCCGTGTTGAGTTCACAAAAGACCAGCCTGCTTGCTGGCGGTTCAACCCTCGAGGTTGCCACAGCTGGCGGAATCCGGCTCGCATTTATGATCGGCGCGATTCTGTTCACGTTAAATATTGTGATCGGATTCTTCATCACGAAACCTCCAGCTGAAGAGCCCGAACCAAGCGAACAGGAACCAGTTCACGCAAGCACGCCGTAATGCGCTCTGGCTTGATTTTGCCGGCTGGCTTGGGCTGGCAAGCCAAATCCAACTAAGCCCTTCAACGTGAGCAAGCCACTTATTCCTATTGCGCCGTGAGCTCTTCAAGGGTTGCGCGAGTAGCTGCCGCAATAGCATTTCGATCCGGTCCGGCCTCAGCGATCCCCCGGCTTGAGGTTGCCAAGACCTGCGGATAGGCACTATCAAACACCACTCGTAGGTCCGCGCCAGTAGCGCCTTGCGCACCAAGCCCCGGGGCCAGTATCGGTCCAGAAACACCGGCTAGGTCAAGACCTAGCTTGCGAACCGACTCCCCCACCGTCGCACCAATAACCAATCCGGTGCTGCCCAAAGTTTGCCCGTTCGTTTCGCCAGCTAAAGTTCTACCAGCTAACTCGCGATGGTTTTCTTCGCTAGCCGCACGAACAATCCGAGCTGCTACTGCGCCGTCGTTTTCTGAAGCGCCTACGTGCTGGACACTGGGACCTTCTGGATTTGACGTGAGGGCCAGCACAAAGACACCGCGTCCCTGATCTGTGGCCAGATCAAGTGCCGGGCGCAAAGATTCAAACCCTAGGTAGGGGCTGAGCGTCACAGCATCCGCTGCCAGTGTTGACTCGGAATCCAACCAAGCCAGCGCATAAGCAGCCATGGTGGAACCAATATCGCCACGTTTGGCATCGGCGATGCTCAGCACACCAGCATCCCGGCTAGCAGCCAGCAGCTCCTCGAGAACCAAGAATCCCGCCGAACCAAAACGCTCAAAGAGGGCAACTTGCGGCTTGATTGCAGGCACAAGACCCGCCACTGAGTCGAGTATCCGCAGCGCAAATTCCCGGGCGCCACTGGCTGTGTCTGGCAAGCCCCAATTACTCAAGAGCGCCGGGTGCGGATCGATTCCGACGCACAGCTGACCCCGCTCAGTCATCAGCTTTTGCAACCTTGCACCAAAGCGATGCGCACCGTCCAGCGGCAACTCAGACATTTGCCGCCGCTTCCAAGAGAGCCTCAGCGTGCTCTTGCAGGCTGGTGACGTTCCACTCGAAGCTGCGCATCGCTTCGATTGCCAGCACCGCAACGTTGAATTCAGCCACCGTGGTGATGCACGGGATGCCGATTGAGATAGCTGCGGCCCGGATCTCATAGCCGTCGCCGCGCGCTTCGCCACCAGAGGGAGTATTGAAGACCATATCGATCTCCCCCGCGATAATGAGATCAGTAATGGTTCCTTCGCCTTCGGCGCTGGTGCCTTCAGCGACTTTCCGGACCGTGCTGGACTGGATTCCGTTACGCCGAAGAACATCCGCCGTGCCACCCGTCGAAACGATTTCAAAGCCCAAATCTGCCAGCAACTTCACCGCCATAATGACCGCACGCTTATCCCGGTTGGCCACCGAAACGAATACTTTCCCTTCGGTCGGCAATGCGTTGTTCGCCGCTGCTTGGCTTTTCGCAAAAGCGGTATCAAAGTGCTTATCGATGCCCATTACTTCGCCAGTTGAGCGCATTTCAGGGCCAAGAAGCGAGTCGACTACAGCACCTTCTGGAGTGCGGAAGCGACTAAACGGAAGCACTGCTTCTTTGACGGCTACCGGCGCACCGACGGGCAGCGAACCGCCGTCGAACCCGCCAGGAGTACCCGGTAAGCTCGGGATCATCTTGTACGCAGTGCGCAACTGATTGATAGTCACCCCGGTACCTATCAGCGCCGCTGCCTTGGCTAGTTGAACACCAGTCGCTTTAGAGACGAACGGCACGGTGCGCGACGCCCGGGGGTTCGCCTCTAGTACGTAAAGCACGTCCGAGGCCAAAGCGAACTGGATATTGATCAGACCGCGTACCCCGACGCCTTCAGCAATCGCTTGCGTCGCATCACGCACACGGTCCACCACGCCCTGGCCAAGCGTTATTGGCGGCAAAACACAGGCTGAGTCGCCAGAGTGAATACCAGCCTCCTCAATGTGCTCCATCACGCCGCCTAGGTAGAGCTCTTTGCCGTCGTAAAGCGCATCCACGTCAATCTCGATGGCGTCTTCCAAAAATCGGTCGATGAGCACCGGATGGTCAGGAGTAATTTCGGTGGCATTCGTGATGTACCGCAACAGGTTCGGCTCATCATAGACAATCTCCATGCCACGACCGCCCAAGACATAAGACGGTCGAACCAAAACTGGGTAACCAATTTCATCCGCCACCCGTTTGGCGTCCTCGAAGGAGACTGCGGCGCCATTCTTGGGTGCAATAAGCCCGGCAATATCCAGCACACGCGCGAATTGGCCCCGGTGCTCCGCCAAATCGATAGCCTCCGGCGGCGTACCCAAAATTGGCACGCCCGCATCGGCCAGATCTTGTGCGAGCTTCAAGGGGGTTTGACCACCAAGCTGGACAAAGACACCCATCACACCACCGGTGCGCTCCTCCGCAGCAATCACTTCAAGCACGTCTTCAAGGGTCAGTGGCTCGAAGTACAACCTAGTGGAAACGTCGTAGTCAGTGGAAACAGTCTCGGGGTTGCAGTTGACCATCACCGTCTCGTAGCCGGCCTTGCGCAACGCCATTGACGCGTGCACGCAGGAATAGTCAAACTCAATTCCTTGACCGATTCGATTTGGTCCCGAGCCCAGAATGATCACTGAGGGCTTTTCGTGCAAAGCGATCTCGTCTTCCTGATCGTAGGAAGAATAGTGATACGGCGTATAGGCTGCGAATTCTGCAGCACACGTATCGACCGTCTTATAGACCGGCCGAATACCCAACGCTTGCCGAACGCCGCGGACGACGGCTTCTGCATTGTTGGTTAAGCCAGCAATCTGTTCATCGGAGAAACCGTGCCGTTTCGCCTTCCGCAACAAACTTTCATGAAGTTGAGGCGCTTGTTTCAGCTCAACGGCCACTTCATTGAGTAGCTGAAGTTGCTCAAGGAACCAGGGATCGATTCCGGTCGCAGCGTAGAGGTCCTCAACCGAAGCACCACCGGCAAGTGCGCGCTGCACCTGGCCCAGCCGATCCGTCGTCGGACGTTTTGCAGCTTCGATCAGCTCTGGCACGTCCAAGGCGTTGACGCTGCCAAAATCCAGCTGACTGCCTTTTTGCTCCAGCGAACGAAGTGCCTTCTGCAAGGCTTCAGTAAAGTTTCGGCCGATTGCCATCGCTTCGCCGACGCTCTTCATCGTCGTGGTCAGCGTGGGGTCAGCTGCCGGGAATTTTTCGAAGGCGAAGCGAGGTACTTTGACGACGACGTAGTCGAGCGTCGGCTCAAAGCTGGCCGGCGTCTTCTGCGTGATGTCGTTCGGAATTTCGTCGAGCGTGTAGCCCAACGAAAGCTTGGTAGCGATTTTTGCGATAGCGAACCCAGTGGCTTTGGAAGCTAGAGCCGAAGAACGCGAGACTCGAGGGTTCATTTCGATCACCACGACGCGACCGGTGTCTGGTTCGATGGCAAACTGAATATTGCAACCACCGGTGTCCACGCCAACTTCGCGGATGACCGCGATCGAAATATCGCGCAGATTTTGGTACTCGCGGTCAGTCAACGTCATCGCGGGCGCTACCGTGATTGAGTCGCCAGTATGCACACCAACTGGGTCAAAATTCTCGATTGAACACACGACCACGACGTTGTCGTTTTTGTCGCGCATCATTTCGAGCTCGTACTCTTTCCAGCCCAGAATGCTTTCCTCAAGCAGAACTTCGCTCGTCGGGCTGTATTGCAAACCTGCACCGGCAATTCGGTGCAGGTCCTTCTCGTTATAGGCAAGGCCGGAGCCAAGTCCACCCATAGTGAACGAAGGTCGGACTACCAACGGGTAACCTAGGTCTGCCGCTGCGACGAGTGCTTCATCCATGGCGTGCACAATGTGCGATCGTGCAGATTCCGCACCACAGCGTTCGACGACGCCTTTGAACTTCTCGCGATCCTCACCGAGCTCAATCGCGGCAATATTCGCGCCGATCAATTCGACGTTGTATTTGGCAAGCACTCCGTTTTTATCCAGAGCGATGGCTGTGTTGAGCGCGGTCTGACCACCAAGAGTTGGCAGTAAGGCATCCGGTCGCTCTTTGGCAATGATCTTTTCTACTACCTCGGGAGTGATTGGCTCCACATAGGTCGCATCAGCAAATTCCGGGTCAGTCATGATGGTCGCCGGGTTGGAGTTGACCAGGATGACGCGAAGCCCTTCCTCCTTCAACACACGCAACGCTTGTGTTCCAGAGTAGTCAAACTCAGCAGCCTGGCCGATCACAATCGGACCAGAGCCAATAACCAGCACGGATTTTAGATCTTCTCTCTTTGGCATTACTTTGCATCCTCGTTTGTGCTGAAATTGTTTGTGCTGGCGATCAAATCGATGAAGCGATCAAAAAGATACGCCGAATCATGTGGACCGGCTGCTGCTTCTGGGTGATATTGAACCGAGAAAGCGGGCAGATCCAAACAGCGCAGCCCTTCGACCACGTCGTCATTGAGACTCACATGGCTTACCTCGACTCGGCCGAAGCGAGACTCCGGCGCATCGCTGATCCGTTCCTTCGGCGCATCGACGGCAAAACCGTGGTTTTGCGAGGTGATTTCGACCTTGCCAGTGGCTCGGTCAAGCACAGGCTGGTTAATCCCCCGGTGCCCATAACGCAGCTTGTAGGTGCCGAATCCCAGCGCACGGCCAAGGATTTGGTTACCAAAGCAAATTCCAAAGAACGGCAATTTCGCTTCGAGTACTTTTCGGAGCAGCGCTACTTGGTCATCCGCGGTTGCCGGGTCACCGGGCCCGTTGGACATGAATACGCCGTCTGGTTTGAGCGCGACTACTTCTTCAAAGCTAGCGGTCGCGGGCAGCACGTGTACTCGAACGCCGCGCTCGGCGAAGCGCTGCGGCGTCATCGCTTTAATGCCCAGGTCCAAAGCGGCAATGGCAAACCGCGGCTCGCCTTGCCAACCGTGTTCGGACGGTTCGACGACGTAAGCCGCACTGACGCTTACCTCTTCGGCAAGTTTGGCTCCTTCCATCGGTGCGCTGGATCTCACTTGCGCGAGCAGTTCTTGGGCAGGTGCGGCAGCAGCCACGCCCGAAAAAATACCCGCGCGCATTGCGCCACGCTCGCGAAGGTGCCGGGTGATTGCCCGCGTATCAACGCCTTGGATCCCGACGATTCCTTGCGCTTCCAACTCTTGATCGAGGCTGCGCTGTGAGCGCCAATTCGATGGACGCCGCGCCGCATCCCGGACGATGTAACCGGCTACCCAAATCTTTCGCGACTCGGCGTCGTCGTCGTTTACTCCGGTGTTACCGATGTGTGGCGCAGTTTGAACTACCAGTTGCCGAGCATAAGAAGGGTCAGTGATCGTTTCCTGGTAACCGGTCATCCCAGTAGCAAAGACTGCCTCGCCGAGGGCTATGCCCTGAGAACCGTAGGAGGTGCCGTGGAAGGCTGTGCCATCTTCCAAGACCAGCACCGCGATCTCGGAAACTTCCGTGCGATGCCCAGATGTGTCAGAAGTCATCATTATCAGCCGTTCTTTTCGGTGTTTTCGGGTGTTGTCTGGGTGAATTTCTGCAAAGCTGCCAGAAGTGGCGTTCGATCTTCGGCACGACGAGTTCGGAATCCAGAATCCAGAAGAATCTCGCCCCATTGCCAAGTAAGCACGACCAAGCCGTCCTTTTCAACGAACTTTCCGGCCATGCCGCTTTCGGTGCGAACTTCCTGAATTTGTTCGCGGGCGAGGAAGAGATCGCCGGCGCCAGAACGGCTAATTAAGACCCCTTCCGGAAAGATCTCAATTTGCGCGGCTGACCGCACGCCCAGACCATGAACTGCTATCCGGTCAAGCCAATCACCAGCGCGCGTTGTGGAAACGTATTGGCCAGCTACGGCAAAATTTGGCTCAGAAAGTGTTGGAATCTCGGGCAAATCGGGGAAGCCTGCTTGATTTCGCTTGCGGTTTCGCCAGCCGATTGCCATCAACACGAAGATTGCCAGCACCAAGGCAACGGCAAAAAGTACGGGACCCAATTTATCCATTTGGCACCAACCCGGAAACCGCGCTGGCACCGACCGGCCTGGCCGAGTTCAATGCGCCGTTCAGTACCGTTGGATGGCCGGCAAAGAAGGTCGCCACCACCGAACCTGGCAGCTCAAGGCCAGCAAAGGGCGAATTCCGGCCCTTGGTAGCCATCACCGTTGGATCGACCGTCCAACGAGCAGCCGGATCGACCAGAACCACATTTGCCACCTCACCAACCCGCAAGCTGCCGCCTTGCCAGGGAAGCTGGCCAATTCGTGCCGGCGTCTGCGCGGTGATTCGGGCCACGTCCTGCCAACAAATCAAGCCAGTTTCTACCATGGTGTGTTGTACCACCGAGAGAGCAGTTTCCAAGCCGGTCATACCCATCGCGGCCTGCGCCCACTCGCATTCTTTTGCTTCCGAAGGGTGCGGAGCATGGTCAGTTCCGACGACGTCGATCGTGCCGTCCGCAAGCGCCTCGCGTAGCGCCTGCACATCTTCGCTGGTACGCAGCGGCGGGTTGACTTTGAAAACCGGATCATAGCTGCGCACCAGTTCATCAGTGAGGAGCAAATGATGCGGGGTCACCTCCGCAGTGACTTTGATTCCGCGCGCTTTCGCCCACCTAATAATTTCCACGCTACCCGCAGTAGATACATGGCAGACGTGCAGCCGGGAGTCAACATGCTGAGCAAGCAGCACATCGCGGGCAATAATGCTTTCTTCCGCTACCGCGGGCCAGCCTTGCAAACCAAGTACCGAGGAAACTGCGCCCTCGTTCATCTGAGCGCCCTCCGTGAGCCTAGGCTCCTGCGCGTGTTGAGCGATCACGCCGTCAAACGCTTTGACGTACTCGAGCGCTCTCCGCATCAAAACCGGGTCCCACACGCACAAGCCATCGTCAGAAAATACCCGGACTCTAGCATTGGAATCCGCCATGGCACCCAGCTCTGCAAGGCGCTGGCCGGCCAACCCCACCGTGACTGCACCCACTGGCCGAACTTCGGTCCAACCAGCTTCAACGCCCAAGCTAAAGACCTGTTCCACGACGCCCGCGGTGTCCGCGACCGGCGTCGAATTAGCCATTGCGTGCACTGCGGTAAAGCCGCCCTTGGCCGCTGCTTGAGAGCCAGTCAGGACGGTCTCTGCGTCTTCCCTGCCCGGTTCACGCAAATGGGTATGTAAATCGACCAGACCGGGAAGAGCTACCAAGCCGGAAGCGTCAATCTCAGTAGCCGTGCCCGCGGTCAACGAACCCGCCTCGACTATTACGCCGTCGCGCAGAAGTAGATCGGCCCGGTCTCCTCCGAGCAAACTTGCACCTTTGATCAAAAAAGTTTCGCTCATCGTTTGGTCTCCTGCCAGTTGCTGGTGTTCGTGACATTGCGCTGCGGATTGCTTTGATCGGGCTGTTGAAGGCCGCCACTCAGAAGCAAGTACAGTGCCGCCATTCGGACAGAAACGCCGTTGCGAACTTGGTCTAATACCGTAGAACGGGATGAATCGGCAGCTGCCGACGATATTTCTAAGCCACGGTTCATCGGCCCCGGGTGCATGATGATGGTTTCGTCCAAGCCAAGGGCATCTAATCTGGCCAGTCGTGCATCGTCAAAACCCCAGCGCCGGGAGTACTCACGCTCTGAGGGGAAGAAGGCTGCGTGCATACGCTCGCCCTGCACACGCAACATCATCACCGCATCCACCCCCGCGTCTAAGGTCTGATCCAAATCAAAGCTGACCGCACAAGGCCAGGTCTGCACACCTATCGGCAGCAAGGTGGGGGGTGCCACTAGTGTGACTTGGGCGCCCAGTGTATGCAGCAACCAAACATTGGATCTAGCTACCCGGGAATGCAGCACATCGCCGACAATTGCTACTCGCATGCCAGCTACATCGCTACCCACCGAGCTAACACCGAAAATTTTCGCCCAGTGTCTGCGCATTGTGAAGGCATCGAGCAGCGCCTGCGTCGGGTGTTCGTGAGTGCCATCACCAGCATTGATCACGGCAGCGTCAATCCAGCCAGAATCAGCAAGTCGTTGCGGCGCGCCAGAAGCACCGTGTCGAATAACGACGGCGTCTGCGCTCATCGCTTCAAGGGTCTGTGCCGTGTCTTTGAGCGACTCGCCCTTCGAAACTGAGGACCCCTTAGCCGCGAAATTGATCACATCAGCACTAAGACGCTTTGCCGCTGCTTCAAAAGAGATTCTCGTTCGAGTGGAATCCTCAAAAAACAAGTTCACCACGGTTCGCCCACGCAATGCGGGTAGCTTTTTGACTTCCCGCTCGGTCACTGAAGCCATTTCTTCGGCGGTATCTAGGATCTGGATTGCCGCCCCGCGGTGCAGGTCATGGGTTGAAAGCAGGTGCTTCATACTCCGGCCTCGCGCTCAGCCGCACCGACGATCCGGACCTGCTCCTCGCCGTCGTCGGTCTCAGCAAGCCGGACCCAAACGCGTTCGGTAGAAGAAGTCGGCAGATTCTTACCCACGTGATCTGCTCTGATCGGCAACTCACGGTGGCCGCGATCCACTAAAACTGCCAGCCGAACTGTCCGTGGGCGACCCAAGTCCACCAAAGCGTCCAGCGCAGCTCGAATGGTCCGACCAGAGAAGAGCACATCGTCGACTAAAACAACGACTTTGTCATCGATGCCCGACGCCGGCAGTTGAGTAGGTTGCGGTGCTCTAGTTGGCTGCCGCGAAAGATCGTCACGAAACATGGTGACGTCGAGTTGACCAAGGATATTTTTCACTTGAATCGAGGGTTCTGCGCTGGCGATCTTCTCAGCCAGCCTGCTTGCCAGTGGGAATCCGCGGCGTGGAATACCTAAAAGAACTAAATTCGCCGAACCTTTATTGGATTCCAAGATTTCATGCGCAATGCGCGTCAAAGCCCGGTCTATGTCAGCACTACCCAAAACTATTCGGCCAGATTCGTTGGCCGCAGTCTGCGTAAAGTTGTCCATTCCGATGCCCCCTTCCCCGCCTCACAGGACGGAATTAAAGTGGTTCGTTATGTGCACTAAAGTACCACGAATATTTTATCTGGCGATTAGGACAACATTGGTTTAGACCCCGGGCCAACGTAAAGTTAGCGCTATGACCACCCCGAACTGGCAGGACGCCAACGATCCCCGGTATCCCCAGCAACCGGGAGCCCAACCCGGCCAGCAACCCTATTACCCGCAGCAAGGGTATCTGCAGCAAGAATTTGCCCAGCAGCCGTACCCACAGCAGCCAAATTCGGCAGATCAGCAGGCCTACCAGCAGGCCTACGCGGAGCAGCCCTATCTGAAACCGGTAAATCCGGTTTGGCAGGGTCAAGTCGATCAAGCAAGCTATCAACCAGCGCCCAACTATGGCTATGGACAGCAGCCAATCCAGCCCGTTTGGACCATGCAGCAGGCCCGGCGCACCACGGCGTCGCTGAACATCATTTTGCTGCTCAGCATCACTTGCGCAGTGGCCGGTCTGCTGGGCGTGTTCTTGATCCTGCCAAATCTGTTTTACGCCGGCGGGCTTGCCGGTATGACCATCGGCTTCATTTTGTCGCTCTTCCCGCTCACTGCGGTATTGCTGACTGCCTATTTCATTGATCGCTGGGAACCCGAGCCCAAATGGATGCTGGGCTTTGCGCTACTTTGGGGCGCGCTTGGTTCAATTGGCACCACGTTGTTGATCCAGCCAGTGTGGGTAGCGGTGTTCCGGCCGCCGAATATGGGCAAAGAACAAGCGATGCAATGGCTGGCAACCTTTGAGGCTCCCCCGGTGGAAGAATTTTTCAAGGGACTGGGCATCCTTCTGATCGCGCTGTTCGCGCGGAAATATTTCGACGGCCCTCTCGATGGCGTTGTGTACGCCACCGTCATCGCAGCCGGTTTCGCCTTTACCGAGAACATCCAATATTTTGGTCAGGCTTTTAACGAATCCGGCGAAACCGGCGGCCTCAGTATTGGACTGAGCTTCTTGGCTCGGGGCGTATTCAGCCCCTTCGGCCACGCGCTCTATACCGCCTGTACCGCCTGTACCGGTCTGATCATCGGGTTCGCCGCCCGAAAAGGCAAAACCGGCCCAATCATAGGCGCGTTCTTCCTAGGATTAGTGCCGGCCATGTACCTGCATCTGGTCTGGAACAGTGCCCCACTGCTTGGTGATGCAAACGACGTCGCAAGCTATCTCAGCGCGATCTTCCTGCAAGCGATGGTCTATGAGTTCCCCTTGATTGTGCTTTGGGTGGTCGGTCTAGTTTTCCTGATGCGCAGTGAAGCGAAACTGACGCATCGCCGCCTGGCTGAATACGCTCAACAAGGCTGGTTCACTGCCGATGGAGTCCATATGGTTGCTACGCCAGTTGGCCGACGTACCGCTATGAGTTGGGCAAAAACCGCCGGGCGGACCGCCGTTATGAAGCGATTCATCCGCCGCGCAACTACCTTGGCGTACACCCGCCAACGGATTCTTACCGGCAAGAACCTGAAGCAAAACCAGAACGATGAGCAGCAATTGCTCAATGAGTTAACCGCCCTCCGACCAAGCGTGCTCGGCTAGCGCCGCATCGCCCTGCAAATTTATCCCCCGGAACCACCCCGCGGGCTGGGATAAAAAATTATGTCCCGCTGAATGTTGCTCCTCAGCGGGACATAATTTGGTTAAACCTAGTCTTAGGCGAGCAACGTTGGCTTAAGTTGCTGCAAACGACCTAACAATCCATTGATGAACTGTGGCGACTCATCCGTGGACAGTTGCTTTGCAAGTTCCACGGCTTCGCTCACCGCGACCGCATCCGGCACATCGTCATTGTAAAGAAGCTCCCATGCGCCGATTCGCAGAGCGATCAAATCGACGGCTGGCATCCGCTCCAGCGTCCAACCCTGAGCGTAGGTTTGCAAGAATTCATCAATTTCTTCCTGCTTTTGCCCCACCCCATCGATGATGTCCACCGAGTAGGGATTGATAATCTGATCGGTCCGCTCACGACGAAGTTTCAAGACCTCTGCGGCCGAAACGTCACGTTGTCCCGCTTCAAAAAGTATGTCGAGGGCACGGCGTCGAGCTTTACTCCGCGCACTAGTGCCTGCTGATTTTTCCGTCATAGTTAGTCGTTAACCCGGCCAAGATAGGAGCCGTCACGAGTATCAACTTTGACCTTGGTACCCTGCTCGACGAATAGCGGAACCTGGATCTCGTAGCCGGTTTCCAAGGTGGCCGGCTTTGTGCCTGCCGAGGAGCGGTCGCCCTGTAGGCCCGGCTCAGTGTAGGTAATAACCAGCATCACCGAGGCGGGCAGCTCCATGTACAGCGGGGTGCCCTCATGCAACGCAATGTTGACGTTGAGATTCTCCAGCATGAAGTTCACTGCGTTACCGACGACGGCGGCCGAGACGGTGATCTGATCAAAATCTTGGGTATCCATGAAAACGAAATCTTCGCCATCCTGGTACAAGTACTGGTAATCGCGGCGATCAACCGTAGCGGTTTCGATCTTCAGGCCAGCGTTGAACGTCTTGTCAACAACTTTGCCAGAAAGCACGTTACGGATCTTGGTGCGCACGAATGCGCCGCCCTTGCCCGGCTTGACGTGCTGGAATTCGATAACATTCCAGAGCTGGCCATCGAGGTTCAAGACCGTTCCGTTTTTGATGTCATTAGTTGTTACCATGGTGTGTCTCCTGCCTCGGCGATGCCCATTTGGCGCCTCAGCGCAGCCATGGTTCATCGTGCATGTTCAAAACGTCAAAAATCCAGCATTAATTCTATCGCGTTTTACGGACTACGGCATGATCAAGCCACAGAAGCCGATCTTTCTGACAGATCTCTAGCCCGCTGAAGGGCAACTGTTGACGAATATATCAACGATGCTGAATCACCAGCAGCGACGCGAAGATCTAAAGCAACGGCAAAACTGGCGGCGGCACGATATCTACCAGCCCGGAAAGTGGCTTTGACTAAATGCTGGAGCACCGCTGCCTCATCCGGCGTACCGCGATACTCTCTGGCCAGATGCTGCAAAAGCTTAATCGCTCGATCTAAATCGTGCGCTGCACCAGCGGCGTCTGCTTCAAGAATCTGCAATGACAATGAGTCGTGCTCTGCCATCCGCGCTTCGACGAGCAAATCAGCTGCCTCATTATGCCGGCGTCGTGCGAGCAGCACCAGAATCCGATCATTAACTTCGGTGCTAAGGGCCAAGGCCCGCTCGCAAAGCTCCTCATCGACCACCTCAGCCAGCAACGTCTCGGGATTGATCGCAAGTCCGGGGAAACCAGCGCGCGGCCAATCTCCATGTGCCCAATCAGAGTGATGCATTACCTCTCGTGTGGCATTCATCGGATTCCTCTCCTGCCGCCTACTCGGCAATTTCTTGATACGCGGCAAAAAGCAGCGAAGTGTCCGGAACATCGAGAATTCCGGGTTTACCGATGCTGTCCAAGACAACAAACCGCAAGAGGTCACCACGAGATTTCTTGTCTCGGCGCATTCCATCAAGCAATCCTTGCCACCGGTCTCGGCGATAGCTAGTGGGCAGTCCCAGACCTTCCAGGACGCTCCGATGCCGGTCGGCAGCTTCATCTGAGAGCCTGCCGACGCTGCGTGCAAGTTCAGCGGCAAACATCATCCCCACCGAAACCGCGGCACCGTGCCGCCAAGAATAGCGTTCAACCAATTCAATGGCATGACCGAGCGTATGCCCGTAATTCAAAAATTCGCGCTGACCAGATTCTTTGAGATCAGCAGAAACGACCACTGCTTTAACGGCAATAGCGCGCTCAATCAATTCGCGTAGCGCAGCGGAGTTCGGGTCTTTAACCGCATCTGGCTGATTTTCAATGATGTCTAGAATCACTGGATCAGCGATGAAACCGCATTTCACCACTTCGGCCATCCCCGAGATCAGTTCATTGACCGGCAACGTCGCTAGTGCATCCAGATCTGCAAGCACGGCAGCCGGCGGATGGAATGAACCGACTAAGTTTTTACCTTCTGCGGTGTTGATACCAGTCTTGCCGCCCACGGCAGCATCGACCATGCCCAAGAGGCTGGTGGGCAAATGGACAACCTTTACGCCACGAAGCCAGGTAGCCGCCACAAAACCGGCTAGGTCGCTGACCGCGCCACCACCAACCGACACAATGGCATCCGAGCGAGTGAAGTCATTTTGACCCAGAACTTGCCAGCAGAAAGCCGCCACCTGGATGTGTTTACCCTCTTCAGCATCCGGGATTTCTGCGGTTACCGCGGTTAAACCCGCGGCAGCCAGATCGCCACGAACCGAGTCTCCCGTCATTCGAAGCGCTCGAGGATGAACCACTAAGACCCGGCGTACCCGTTCGCCCAAGATCTCAGGTAGTTTTCCAAGCAGCCCACGACCGACAACGACGTCGTAGTTTTCGGCGGGCTGGGCACCGGTCACTTTGATAACGGTGTGCGTATCACTCACAGGGATTCCTCTGCTATCTGATCTTTTTGGTGAGGTTTTGCAACCGGCCAAATAAGTTCTTTCAACGTGCTCGCAAGCTCCTGCGGCGTGCCGTGACGAACATCGAGGGTCAAATCCGCGAGCTTGCGGTAGACAAGTTCTCGATCCGAAAATAGTTGCAACCATTTTTTCAAAGGATCGACGCCGGTGGCGTTCAGTAGCGGGCGGCTTGAACTACGGACAATTCGTTCGCGTACCGTCTCAAGGTCCGCTTCCAGAAACACCACGGTGGCCTTCGCCAACAGTTGTTGGGTCCCCGAGTCAAGAACCGCACCGCCACCTACCGAGAGCACCAAAGGTTTATCCCCGCCGATGAGTTCGGCAATAATGCGAGCTTCTTGCTGCCTAAACCACTGTTCGCCACGCGAGGCAAATACCTGCGAGATTTTGCCACTCTTAGCTTCGAACACTTGATCGGAATCAGCAAAGTCACGCCCAGTAAGCGCGGCAAGTTCAGTACCTATGGTCGTCTTTCCTACCGCCATCGGACCAATCAGCACAATCGTGCGCTCGGAGCTCGGTTCAATCACAGCGGCTGCGACCGCAGTGATTCCGGGATGGCGGCCAAATAGCTATTCAGGTTTCGATGCGTTTCTGCCAGCGAATCTCCGCCGAATTTTTCCGTGACAGCTTCCGCCAGCACCAGGGCTACCATCGCTTCCGCCACAACGCCCGCTGCGGGCACTGCACAGACATCCGAGCGTTGATGATGGGCCTTTGCTGCTTCACCGGTAGCTACGTCCACCGTTTTGAGCGCACGGGGAACTGTAGCGATCGGCTTCATAGCTGCGCGCACGCGTACCGGGTCTCCGATACTCATGCCGCCTTCAAGGCCGCCCGCACGGTTACTAGTGCGACGAATGCGTCCTGCGGCGTCTTTGACAATTTCGTCATGCGCTACCGAGCCACGTCGTTGCGCAGTGCGGAAGCCATCGCCAATTTCAACCACCTTGATGGCTTGAATACCCATCAACGCCCCGGCCAACCGGGAATCGAGTCGACGATCCCAATGCACATAACTGCCCAGTCCCGGCGGCAAACCATAAGCAATCACTTCAACAACGCCGCCCAGAGTCTCGCCCTCTTTATGCGCCAGGTCAACCTCTGCGACCATGGCCGCTGACGTTTCGGCGTCGAAACAGCGCAAAGGATCGCTATCTAGATTCGGTACGTCCGCAGCAGTGGGTAATCCAGCGTCATCAGGGCCGGTTACCGTGCCCACGGCAACGGTATGACTCACCAAAGTGATACCAAGCTGCGCTAGGAATTTGGCCGCGACTGCGCCAAGGGCAACTCGCATTGCTGTCTCCCGCGCACTGGCGCGTTCCAAGACCGGACGAGCTTCGTCAAAGCCATACTTCTGCATACCGGTGAAATCCGCGTGCCCAGGTCTGGGCCGGGTCAAAGGCGCGTTTCGCGCTTGCCCTTCGAGCTCAGCGGCGTCGACAGCATCCGCGGACATGATCTGTTCCCATTTGGACCACTCGGTGTTTCCTACCGTGATGGCCACCGGTCCGCCTTGAGTTCGTCCATGCCGGACCCCACCCAAGAGGTTTACCTCGTCCTGTTCGAATTTCATTCGAGCACCACGGCCGTAGCCTAAGCGACGACGCGCCAAAGCTAACCGCACTTCTTCAGTGCTAATTTCGATACCGGCCGGAAGTCCTTCGATGATCCCGGTCAGTGCCGGGCCATGGGATTCACCCGCGGTGAGCCAACGCAACATAGAGTCCATCCTGCCATTAACACAGCCCGCACTCAGCGTTGGTTACCTTCTCGGGAGGCCAATTGAGTCACACATCACATTGATGACATCGACTCGCCCGCGAAGATCTTGCCTGGTAAAAGCTGCAACCTGTTGCACAGCTTGATACATCAGCATCTCCAAGCCAGAAACAACCACGCCACCACGTTGCGTAAAGGCCTGGGCAAGTGAACTGGGCCATGGGTCATAAGCCACATCAAGAAGCATCGGCGCCGCATCAACGAGTAACGGGACCAATGAATCGGCAGCTTTCGGCGGCAAGGTACTGATCAAAAGTTCAGCTGGCTCAAAGCCATCTACTAACTCGTCAAAACTTCGAACCGCCAAGATAAGCCCCGCGGAGGCCGCGAATGCGTTCAGCTCAGTACTCTTAATTTTATCGCGCAGATAGACCGTGGCTGCCAAAGCCCCTATTTGCTTCAGAGCCGCCAGCGCTGCCAAGGCAGTTCCGCCACCGCCAAGTACGCTGCCGCGATGGAGCTGACTCAGTCCCGCCTGAGCCAAGGCATGGACGATGCCCGCAACATCGGTATTCATGGCGCGTAATTTGCCGCTCGGTTGGTCCACCACCACAGTATTGAGCACCCCGAGCGAGCGAACATTTTGATCGATCTCATCGACCAGCGCCAGCATTGCGGCCTTATGCGGCATCGTGACTGACACCCCAGCCCAGTCGCCTTCGGCGCGCACACGGTTTACGAATTCAGCTAATTTTCCCGGTGCTAGATCAACGAGCTGATAGCTAATATTCGCGCCTAGGAGCTCATAGGCTGCGCGATGTAACGCTGGTGATTTCGAGTGCGCGATCGGATGCCCGATCACGGCAGCTTTTAACTGCATTTGCCTTCATTCGCTTGACACCAGGCTTGATACTTTGCAACATTCAGATTGTGCTCGGCCAGCGTCGCAGCATAAAGCGTCTCCCCGGTGTCCAAATTGACGGTTACCCAGAAATAGTACGGATTTGACTGCGGATGGGCTGCGGCTTCAATTGCTTTGACCTTAGGCGAGCCAATTGGACCGACTGGAAGCCCTGCTTTGGCAAAGGTGTTATAGGGATTGCTCTTATCAAGTTTCTGTGCCGAAGTGATGTTGTAGGTCTTCACCCCAAGTCCGTAAGCGACAGTTGCATCCGATTCGAGCCGGCCACCAGTTTCTGCGCCAAGGTTCTTCAAGCGATTTTCAATTGCCCCAGAAATCATCGGATAGTTTTGCTCATTGCCTTCGGCCTCAATGATGCTGGCAATCGTCAATACTCTGAACTGATCAGCCGGATCGGTGATACCGGTTGCCTTTAGCTCATCTTTGGTGGTCTGGATCATCTTGGTCAATATCTGCAGCGCCGTGGCGTCAGTGGGGAACTTATATTCGCCAGGGGCCAAATAGCCCTCTAACGACGGCGCCTGGCTGGGTAGGCCGAACGCGACCGGGGTCTTAGCCAACTCGCTAAATTGAGTTACCGGGAGTTTGGTGGCCTTCGCCAGAGCAGCAAAGACTTGATCTTGGCGCAAGTTCTGCGCGATCGGCGCGTAATGCACTTTTTCTTGGCTTGGTGTGAGCAATACCTTGACTACATCGGTAGCCTTCATCTGTTTCTTGAACGGATAGCTTCCGGGCTGCAAGCTCGCCGCGCCGTTTGCCGCACTTAGCGCATCCAGGAAAGCGCCCTCGCTGCCTACAACATCCTGGCCCAACAGATCGCTCGCAACGGTTCGCGCCGTAGCACCTTCGGGCAAAGTGTAGATGACTTCACCTTGGCCTGGCCCTGGATAGTCCTTGGCTGGATCGAAATTCAGCGCCGGCTTGAGCGCTTGGAAGGCAACGATTCCGGCAACCGCGAAAACAGCAATGACCAAGATCATCACTACCGTGCGACGGCGGCGTCGAACTTTCCGAGAAGTTCTACGTTGCCGCCGAGAAGGCAAATATTCAGCCGTCTTTACCTTGTGTGCGGAGTCCTCAAGGTGCGACTGTTCACCGTGCTCGTCCGGAAATATCGGGTTCATCACCCAATTCCGGCCGCGTCGATGCAAATATCGATGATGCTTTCCTCACTGTCCATTGCAGCCAAACTGCGCTAAATTGCGCTGTTCGGCCCAGCTGCGACAGTCTCCCCCGCTGCGCAACCTCTGGACTTTTCCATCTCCAAAGCGTGCTGCAAGATGCCAGCAGCTGCTACTTGATCTATTACCTTACGTTGCTCACGGCCTGCCATGCCAGCCGACCGGAGCTGTTGGTGGGCACTCACCGAACTCAGACGTTCATCAATCAAACGGACTTCCGCCGCTGAATCGGATTGCACCAATAAATCGGCTAATTGCCCAGCAATTGCTCTAGCTAGCTCCGCTGAACCGCTCTCGGTGCCTCGCAAGGTTTGCGGCAGGCCCACATAAATCGTGATTGCATCACGTTCTAGCGCCTCTTTGACAATGATTCGCAGATCTGAATTCCGCTTGGCGTCGCGCTGCACCGCCCGTAACGGCGTTGCCAAAATTCCGTCTGGATCGCAGACCGCGACGCCGACGCGGACTGTGCCCACGTCGACGCCGAGTCGCACACCCCGTCGGAGTTGCGGCTGCTCGGTCAAAGTGCCGCCACAGCCTGGTTGATCGCAGCCAACGCCGCAGGAATCTGGCCGACATTGCTGCCGCCGCCTTGCGCGACGTCATCCTTGCCCCCACCGCCGCCGCCAAGAACACCCGCGGCCAGTTTCACTAAAGCGCCAGCCTTGACTCCCGCTGCACGAGCGGCCTCATTAGTGGCCACCAAGACCATGGGGCGATCGTTGGATTCACCGGTCAGGGCCACAACAGCGGCCTCAGAACCAAGGCGCTCACGAAGGTCAAGCGCAAGCGAACGCAATTCGTCCGCGCCGCCAATCTGACCGACGTCGTGGGTAAGCAAACGGGTTTTGCCAACTTGCTGCGCCTTGGTCGTCAATTCGCCAGCCGCCGCTGTGAGCTGAGCCTTACGTAACCGATCTAGCTCTTTCTCGGTAGCGCGCAATTTTGCCAAGGTGGCACCGATTCGGTCCGCTAATTGTGTTGACGGTACTTTCATGATCTCGGTGAGTTCAGAAACCAGCGCACGTTCAGCTGCCAAGTGTCGGAAGGCATCCATACCAACAAACGCTTCAACGCGTCGATTTCCATAACCGACTGATTGTTCGCCGAGTAACGTCAAGCTACCAATGCGCGAGGTGGTGTCGACGTGCGTACCACCGCACAGCTCCCGCGACCAGGCACCATCAATCTCCACAACCCGGACTCGACTGCCGTAGTTCTCGCCAAACAATGCCATTGCGCCCAGCGCTTTGGCCTCATCGATCGGCATCTCAGTGGTCTGCACCGAATAATTATTACGAATCGCAATATTGGCGACTTCTTCAATCTCCGAGCGGGTCGCAGTGCTGAGCCCCTCGCCCCAAGCAAAGTCGAAGCGCAAGTAGCCGGCTTTATTGAAGGAACCACGCTGCAAGGCCTCTGGGCCCAGGATTTGGTGCAAAGCGGCGTGCACGATGTGCGTACCGGTATGCGCCTGTTCGGCAGCGTGCCGGCGTTCCCGATCAACAGCAGCACGCACGGAGGCTCCGATTGCCACTTCGCCTTCACGCACGATGGCCTTATGCACGCTAAGGTCCTTGACCGGCCGCTGAACGTCCAAAACTTCAATCACGAAGCCGTCACCGCTAATCAGACCGGTATCAGCCGCCTGGCCACCAGCCTCGGCATAGAACGGGGTCTCAGCCAACACAAGTTCGATCTCTTGCCCTTGACTTGCTTTGGCAATCGGCTGGCCACCAGACAGTAAACCACGAATTGCAGACTCGCCGTCAAGCTCCGAGTAGCCGGTGAAAACGGTCTGACCTTGTGCCAAAAGTTCATTGAATGCACTCAGATCGGCGTGTCCACTCTTCTTCTCGCGTGAATCAGCCTGCGCGCGCTGACGCTGTTCCAGCATCAGCGCTCGGAATCCGGTCTCGTCAACGGCAAGGCCGGCCTCAGCAGCCATTTCTAGGGTCAGGTCAATGGGAAATCCATAAGTGTCGTGCAAAGCAAAAGCTTCTGCGCCAGAAAGCGGCTGGTTTTTTGCTTTCGACTCCGTTACGGCCTCGTCCAGACGCGCCGTGCCGGACGCAATGGTGCGCAAGAATGACTTCTCTTCGGCATACGCGATGCGACTGATGCGCTCGAAGTCTTCTTCAACCGCAGGATAAAAGCCCTTCATCGCCTCACGAGAGACGGGCAAGAGCGCTGGCAGACACGGCTTCTCAACGCCCATTAGCCGCATTGCCCGAACGGCACGTCGAATCAGTCGCCGAAGGACATATCCGCGACCTTCATTTGATGGCGCGACGCCATCAGCGATCAGCATCAAGGCTGAACGGATATGGTCGGCAACCACGCGCAACCGAACGTCGTCGGCATGATGTGGGTCCGCTGGATCAACCGTTGAAGTGTAGTCTTTCCCGGCGAGTTCCGCTGCGGCGTCGAGAACTGGACGAACCTGATCCGTTTCGTAGAGATTCTCTACGCCCTGCAGGATCATCGCTAGGCGCTCCAGGCCCAAGCCGGTATCAATATTTCGGTTTGGCAAATCACCGGCAATGTCAAAATCAGTTTTGCTGCGTACGGCAGAGAGCTGGTACTGCATGAAGACAAGATTCCAGATTTCGATGTACCGAGTCTCATCGACAATCGGGCCACCTTCTTGGCCATACTTGGCGCCCAGGTCGTAATAGATCTCTGAACAGGGCCCACCCGGCCCAGGCTGCCCGGTGCTCCAAAAGTTGTCAGCCTTACCAGTGCCCTGAATACGTTCTTCAGGGATGCCGATCTTGTCGCGCCAAATTGCGCGAGCTTCCTCATCTTTTTCTGTACCATCCACATAGACAGTGGCCCATAGACGGGATGGATCCAGGCCGTATCCACCGTCAGCAATCGAGCTCGTTAAAAGCTCCCAGGCGAAGGTGATCGCGCCTTCTTTGAAGTAGTCGCCGAAGGAGAAATTGCCACACATTTGGAAAAAGGTGCCGTGCCGGACGGTCTTGCCGACCTCATCGATATCAGCGGTTCGAATGCACTTTTGCACGCTAGTCGCACGGTCGTAGGGTGCCTTTTCCCGGCCGCTGAGGTACGGAACGAAGGGCACCATTCCGGCAATGTTGAAAAGGATCGACGGATCCGCTGAAATTAGGGACGCCGAGGGCACAACGGTATGTCCTTTGGCGGCGAAGAAGTCGAGCCAGCGCTGGGCGATGTCCTGCGTTTTCATATTGTGCTTAAATGCCCTTCTAGATTTCTTAGTTTTTCTCGTCCAAGCCCAATGCGGTGCGAAGTTCGCCCTCACGCTGGACCATGCCAAATCTGACCGTGTCTGCAAAATCATGCACGCTATCGCTCAACCGGCCTACCGCCCGATTCAAGCCTGCTGGCCCAATCGATTGTTGCGCTTGGCTTAGCTTCCGTACCGCAATGACACCAATAGTGACGCCAAGGCCAAGCCAGAAGATTTTTTTGATCATGGTTCCCGCTTCCTTGCCGAACGCCGCCCTAGCGGCGTCAGATCCGTCGGTTCAACGACTACGTTTGCCGTGGCTAGCGCCTCGAGTGCTGGAACTTTTACGCTCCGCGAACGCTTGCCTCACACCATAGGAAAAGGCTGCAACTTTGATCAGCGGCGAACCCACGGTAGCGGCGATTAGCGACGACAAAGCCGAGATGTTGGCTGTCGCATCGGAGACGTTTGAGGTCATTCCATCGACCTTTTTTAACTGCTCGTTCGTGGTGCTCACGGTAGCCGTGACCTCATCGATCAACGGCGTCGTACCTTCGCTGATCGATCGAATCGTGCCGGATAACTCGTCAAATACCTTGCCGAGCTTAAACACCGGAACAGCGATGATCGCTACCAGAATTGCGAACACTCCCGCCGCAATGAGTCCGGCGATGTCGCCACCTGACATGGTGCCTCCTCGAATTGTTGTACAAGTTTCCTGAGAAGTACCTTACCGACATATACCGGGCAAAGGTGAACCGGAGCTCACCCTGATCCACGCTGGAGTCGGGGTTATTGGACGGAGCCGCTGAAATTTTGGCGGCTCCGTCCAATAACCCCGACTCCAGCTGTTCAGCAACAAGAAACACAGAAGCCCGCGACAACTGTCGCGGGCTTCTGTGTTGAAACTGAAAGTATTACTTAGCGTGCGTAGAATTCCACCACGAGCTGCTCTTCGCAGGTCACGGGAACTTCAGTACGCTTCGGACGGCGAACCAAGCGAGCCTGGAGGCCTTCCAACTTCACGTCCAGGTAACCCGGAACAGCAGGCAGCACGTCCCGGTGCGCGCCAGCAGCGGCAACCTGAAGCGGAGCCATAACTTCGCTGCGCGGGTGCACGTGGATGAGCTGGCCCTCGCCAACTCGGAATGACGGACGATCGACGCGGGCGCCATCAACCATGATGTGACGGTGCACAACAAGCTGGCGAGCCTGGGCGATGGTACGAGCGAAGCCCGCACGCAAAACCAAAGCGTCCAAACGCATTTCCAACAGCTCAACCAAGTTCTCACCGGTCAGGCCCTTGGTGCGACGAGCTTCTTCGAAGACGCGAGTCATCTGAGCTTCGCGGATGCCATACTGAGCGCGCAAACGCTGCTTTTCGCGCAGACGAACGGCGTAGTCGGAGTCCTGCTTCTTACGGGCACGACCATGCTCGCCCGGGCCGTACGGACGGCGCTCGAGGTACTTGGCGGCCTTAGGAGTCAAAGCAATGCCGAGGGCGCGCGAGATGCGAACCGTCCGGCGGGCACGTGTGTTGTTAGCCACGGTGTCCTTCCAATTTTCAGCAGCAGAATAAGTTCTGGCCTCCATCGCGGAGAGTTTGGGCTGCTACGACCCACTGCTACAGCCACCGGGCATACTCGCATCGCCAAAATGATTTGGGAAATATTGCGAGGCTGGAGCCGGGGCTTGCCAGTTGCGCAACCGTCAGCAAACGAATCTGCAAACAGCGCAGCAACCATCTTAGCATTCGGCAGTAGCTAGCGAATAACTGGCGCTTTGGTTAACCGGACCCCGAATATTCGCGCCGCGAAATAACCTTCGAATAAGCAAAACATTAAAGATCTTGCCGTCCAGCGTATAAAACTCATAAATCTGCTTCCACGGAGCTCGAACCGGGTCCCTAATGAAGATATGACCCTTCAAATACCGGCCGGCATCTATCAATCCGCAGATCGGTCAGGTGAGCTGGAGACAGAATTAACCGCCAAGTGACTTCCTTGACTATGTCTCCTTGAGCGATGCCGGTTAGTTTACCTACCACGCTAATACTGAAACGCTATTGGCTTATTATGAATATCCTGCTGAGGCTGTCATCATCGTTGATCGCGGTGGTATGGCCCATAGCTTGGCCCTGGATGCTGATCGGGTCCTGGTTTTCGGTCGGCCACACGGACGCGTGGATTTCCCCTCGCTGCGTCAAGCTTGGCTTCGCGCGCAAAAACTACGGCCGCAATCCTACCCACTACATCGCTTGCCACCGGCAAGCACGCTTTCCTTACTCAACGGATTATTCGAAGCTCTGCAACTCGAGGCTAAACCAGCACGGTTTTCCTTGCCTTGGACCGTTCAATCAGTAGGCTCCGTGGCGCATCCTTTGAGTCTGGGCGCCGTCGATCGCTACCTCGCCGAGTTGGAAACCCTCGAACATGTTCTCGTCCAAGACCCTTTCGGGCATCGTTACAGCCCGGTGAGGCATCAAACCCATCGCTTCTTGGCTCCTGCCGCAGGATTCATTATGTTATGTAGAAGTGCCTAGTTGCCACGAATGATTGCCCGCAACCGCTCAAGCCGGACCGAGATGTCGCGCTCCATACCGTTGGCCGAGGGCTCATAATAATTCCGGCCCACCAAATCGTCCGGTGGATACTGTTGCGTCGCCACGCCGTGCGGCTCATCGTGCGAATAGATGTATCCCTTGCCATGGCCAAGCTGCTGAGAACCGGGGTAATGAGCATCGCGCAATGCCGGTGGAATGATGGTGCCTTTGCCAGCACGAATATCTGCAATTGCCGAGTTGATTCCCCTGTACGAAGCATTTGATTTTGGCGCGGTTGCCAAATGGACTACCGCTTCAGCCAAGATAATTCTTCCTTCTGGCATCCCGATCAATTGCACGGCTTGAGCGGCAGCTACCGCCGTTTGCAATGCAGTGGGATCTGCCATTCCCACATCCTCACTGGCTGAAATAATCAACCGACGCGAAATGAAACGCGGATCTTCACCTGCCTCAAGCATTCTGGCCAGATAGTGCAACGAGGCATCGACGTCCGAGCCCCTAATCGACTTTATGAACGCGCTAATCACGTCATAATGCTGATCCCCTGCCCGGTCATATCGCACTGCCGCAGCGTCAATGGCTCGTTCCGCATCGACTAGTTCCAACGTCGGCGTGCTCTGCTCGCCAGCGCCAGCTTTTTCCATCCGCTCAAGAGCAACGCCAGCGGCCGCCTCCAAAGTTGTCAGCGCCCGCCGTGCATCCCCTGAAGCCAACCGGACCAAATGGTCTAAAGCATCATCACTAAGTTCCAAAGAACCATCTAGACCGCGCGGATCAATGACCGCCCGCACAATCAGCGCGCGAATATCAGCGTCGGTCAGCGGTTGCAAAGTCAACAGCAGAGACCGCGAAAGCAACGGCGCAACTACGGAGAATGACGGATTTTCAGTAGTCGCTGCGACCAGAACCACCCAACGGTTCTCCACGCCAGGCAGCAGTGCATCTTGCTGTGCTTTGGTAAACCGATGAATTTCGTCAAGGAAAAGTACCGTCGTTCGGCCATGGAGGTCACTAGCTGTCAGCGCGTCGTCCATCACCTTTCGTACGTCCTTGACGCCGGCGGTGATTGCTGAAAGCTCAACAAATGACCGACCTGGGCCGCGCGCAATGACATGCGCCAACGTGGTCTTTCCAGTGCCTGGCGGGCCCCAAAGAATCAAAGATGTCGGACCAGCCGCCGAATCATTAGCCGCCGCGGAGAGCCGGCGCAGCGGCGACCCTTCACCAAGTAGATGCTGCTGGCCAAGAACCTCGTCAAGGTTGCGCGGGCGCATTCGCACCGCCAAAGGTGCCCTAGCTCGGGCTCGACCAGCTGGCTGCGCCCCAGCATCGTCGTCGTCAAAATCGAACAGATCACTCACCACACCAACCTACCCGGTAGCGTGGACAATATGAGCCCGACGAAATCGCCCGCTATCCGCACCGCTTGGGTGCCGGCCACTAGGTTGGTTGGCTGGGTGGAGAGATTTGGCCTTTCGCACGGCACGCCAGTTCTTACGGAGACTGATCCACTATCCGCGCTGCATATCACCACTCCGGACGGTACAAGCGCGCTGTTGACGCCGCCGTGGCCCGTTGACGGCAGACCTGGCCGCGGCGATGACGCCCTTTCAAGATTGACGTCGTTGGCCAGCCAGTCGCGAACCGTTGCGGTCTTGCTCATTCGTCGGGGCGGCTACGCCGTCGGCATTTGCCGCGATGGCAAAGTAATAGCGTCCAAAGTGGGCAGCCGTTATGTGCAATCACGAACCGCTGCTGGCGGCTGGTCCCAACAACGATTTGCTCGACGGCGTGCCAATCAAGCGGACGCCATGATCGAGGCGGTCGCCGGGCACGCCGCATTATTGCCCGCGGACGGCGTGGAATATGTACTGCTCGGCGGTGACCGGACCATGGCATCGCTATTGATCGACGAACCCGTTCTGCACCGATTAGCCAAACTCAATCAACTTGAGTTCATGGACGTGCCCGATCCCAAAGCCAAAACCCTCGCTGAAGTTGCCGAGCGCGTCCGTAGCATCCGAATTACCGTGACCGACTCAGTCACCTAGGTGCAGCTATCCGTATTGGATAGATAGGCTTGCGCCATGCTCAGTATCGAGATAGTAAGCGCTACCGACCTCGACGTCGACGACGTCCTCGCGCTCTATCATTCGGTTGACTGACACGCCTTTGACCACGCTCCCAACAAACTTGGTGAAGCTTTGGAAAATTCGACGCCCATCGTCCGGGCAATGGACGACGGCGAGTTAGTTGGCTTGGCCCGTGTCATTTCGGACAAAGTATCGATATGTTTCCTGCAAAGTCTTGCCGTGAATCCAGCCCATCAACGGCGCGGCATTGGCAAAGCGCTTGTCGAGGCAGTCTTTGAACCATTTCCGCTCATGGTTCGAGCGCTCATTACCGGCGTTTCTGCGAGTCAGCGGGCCTTTTATGAGTCGATGGGATTCATCGAACCCGCTAATACCTTGCCCGAGGCGTCGCAAGTCTTTCTCCGCTACTACTGAGTGCTGTCGCGGCTACACATTGCATCGAGACGCATATTGCCGCCTTTGACTCAAAACTTCACTGTCAAGGGCGGCAATATCTACGACCAAAAGTTAGATTCCGGGACCTAGGATTCCGCTGAGGCCGAATCGGCAGCTGGAGCCGTCACTTTAGCAACCGCGTCGATACCTGCTTCTTTGCGCTGCTGCGGGGTAATGGGCGCGGGCGCACCGGTCAGCGGGTCGAAGCCGCCGCCGGACTTCGGAAACGCAATTACGTCGCGGATCGATTCGACGCCGGCCAATAGCGCCACCGTACGGTCCCAGCCTAAGGCGATTCCTCCGTGTGGAGGCGCACCGTATTTGAAGCCCTCCAGCAGGAACCCGAAGGTCTCCTGCTGTTGTGTTTCATCCAGCCCCATCAAGGCAAAGACGCGTTCCTGAATGTCCTTGCGGTGAATACGAATGGATCCGCCACCAATTTCATTGCCGTTACACACAATGTCGTAAGCGTAGGCTAACGCGGCGGCCGGATCCTGATCGAAGTTCTCCATGAATTCGGCTTTGGGCGAGGTGAACGCGTGATGCAAAGCAGTCCAGTCACCAGCGCCCACCGTAGTGTCGCCAGATGCCTTAGCAGCGGCGGCCGATTCGAACATCGGTGCATCCACGATCCAGACGAAGGCAAATGCCTTCGGATCAATGAGTCCCGTTCGATGCCCGATCTCCACGCGGGTAGCACCAAGAATCGACCAGGCATCGTCGCGTTCGCCGGCACCAAAGAACACACAGTCGCCCGGTTTCGCACCGACTTTCTCAGCTAGACCAGCTTTTTCCGCCTCAGAGAGGTTTTTCGCTACCGGTCCGGTCAGCTCACCGTCCTCCTGAATAAGCACATAGGCCAGGCCCTTAGCGCCACGTTGTTTGGCCCACTCTTGCCAACCGTCCAAGGTGCGACGCGGTTGCGAGGCACCGCAGGGCATTACCACCGCGCCCACGTAGGCAGCCTGGAAGACGCGGAAGGTCGTGTCCTTGAAGTACTCGGTAAGGTCCGTTAGCTCCTGGCCAAAGCGCAGGTCCGGCTTATCTGAGCCAAAGCGCGCCATCGCCTCCCAATAGGGCATCCGTTGGATGGGCAACGGGATCTCAAAGTCAATCAGTTTCCAAAGTGCAGAAACAATTCGCTCGCCCAAGGCCAGAATGTCTTCTTCCTCGACAAAGCTAGCTTCAATATCGAGTTGGGTGAATTCTGGTTGCCGGTCAGCACGGAAGTCTTCATCGCGGTAGCAACGGGCAATCTGATAATACTTTTCGAAGCCACCTACTTGCAGCAGCTGCTTGAAGAGTTGAGGCGACTGCGCAAGGCCATACCCATTCCCCGGTGCCAATCGCGCTGGTACGACGAAGTCACGTGCGCCACCGGGCGTGGACAGCGTCATCGTTGGGGTTTCAATTTCCACGAAACCCTCATCGTGTAGCAAATTGCGAGCAACCCGGTTTACTTCAGAGCGAAGTTTCAAGTTGTGTGCCATTGGCGCGCGGCGCAGATCGAGATAGCGGTGCCGCAGGCGGGCTTCTTCACCAACATCGCCGTGCTCATCAATTTGGAATGGCAATGGTGCAGATTCGTTCAGCACCACGACTGTCTCAGCCACAACTTCAATTTCGCCAGTAGCCAGGGCGGGATTCTCGTTGCCTTCAGGACGGCGTTCCACGGACCCCGTCATTTGCAGCACAAATTCATTGCGAAGTGAGCCGAAGTCCTTTTCGTCACGCACCACGATCTGAGCGACGCCGGAAGCATCGCGCAAGTCTAGGAATGCCACTCCTCCGTGATCTCGACGGCGAGCAACCCAACCGGTTAAAGTCACGGTTTGGCCAATCAACTCGGCGTTCAAGCTGCCAAGGTCATGAGTGCGCAGCACATCGGTCCTTTCAATGGTTGAATGAAGAAATGCACGTCCGCCGCTGGCGTTCCGCATTACTCCCCGAGTTTACCGGTAGCTCATGCCCGCCGCGACCACCGGAAGATCCCGCTGGCTAGGCGTCCCGCGTGAGCTGTTCCGCTCGTTGGATTTGAACAGTCAAATCGGCGGACGGCGGCGACCAACTCAGCGGGTCAGCGGCTACTTGCTCACCGCTGCGAATGTCCTTGACCTCGTGGCTGCCGTCTTCACCGATAAACCAGACGAACGGAATCCCCCGACGGTCCGCAAACTTGATTTGCTTACCAAATTTCTCAGCGGCGACTGCAACCTCCGTGGCGATCCCCCGTGCGCGCAAACCTGCAGCCACTTCCTGCGCTGCCGACCAATCGTGATCCGAGTTCAACGCAATGTAGACCGCCGTCGGAACTGAGCGCGATGCGGTGACGAACTCTTGGCTGAGCAAGCGAGCGACTAAGCGGCTGACACCAATTGAAAGCCCGACGCCGGGGAAAGTGCGATTTCCTTTTCGGGCCAGCGCATCGTACCGACCGCCGGAACAAATTGAGCCCAAAGCCTCGTGCCCAACTAAAACAGTTTCGATCACGGTACCGGTGTAATAGTCCAGCCCGCGAGCAATAGACAGATCGGCAACCACGGTGCCCGGAGCCTGTTTCATCGCGGCAGTTAGCACTTCGGTGAGCTCTGTCAGCCCTTCTTCAAGAAGGTCATCTTGCACGCCAAGCGCACGCACTTTGTCCACAAAGCTCAAGTCCTCAGTGCGGATCTGGGCCAATTCCAGCGCAGCGCGAGCCTGTTCTTCAGTTGCACCAAGCTCGTCGCGGAGCAAAGTAGCCACCGCTTCGGCACCAATTTTTTCCAACTTATCAATGCTTCGTAGGACGCCAGTGGTGTCAGCCAGACCCAGGCCTCGATAAAAGCCTTCGGCGAGTTTGCGATTGTTGACTCGAAGTTTGAATTCCAGAATCGGCAAAGCAGATAGGGCTGCGGCCGCCACCAAAACAATTTCGACGTCGTAGCGGGAGGAGAGTTCGCCGTCGCCCACGACATCAAAGTCTGCCTGCAAAAATTCTCGCTGCCGACCCTCTTGAGGACGCTCGCCACGCCAGGCTTTTTGGATCTGATACCGGCGGAAAGGGAAGGCTAAATAGCCCGCGTTTTCTACCACGTAACGGGAAAACGGCACCGTCAGATCGAAGTGCAATGCCAAGCCAGAATCTTGCGCTCCATCCTCGGCCTGAAGTCTAGAGACCGCGTAAACCTCTTTGTCGATCTCACCCTTCCGCAAGAGCTGCGCCACGGTCTCGACAGCCCGTGTTTCAATCGAAGCGAAGCCGTGCAGCTCGAAAACTTTTCGTAAAGTGTCGCTCACGTGCTGCTCAATCATCCGCTCCTGAGGAAGTAGCTCAGGAAAACCGGATAAAGACGCTTTACGGGCCATCGGACTCTTACTCCTTCGCGACGCTTTTGTGCGCCACTGAATCGTTACGACATGCAGATTCATGGATATGAACCGGGAATCTACTAAGGTTCTCACAAGACAGCATGAACAAATGGTGAGATGAGTAAACTGTCTGCGGCTATCAGTTTATCCAGCTGGCGCTGACCGCAGAACCCAGGTTTGCCCAGTTCATCCCCCACAACGGCGAGGAGCAGCAGTTGGTTGCGAGCAAGAGGGACGCGCGCGAAAGTAAAAAGCGCGTCGCCCAGATGGAAGCCAAGCGCGTCTTGCGCGAAGCACAAGGCAAGCGCCGTTTGCGCGATAACGTGATCGGCGCCGTAGTTGCTGTGCTGTTGATTGCCTTGGCTGTAGTGCTGCAATTGACCGTTTTTTCGACTAACCCGACGCCAGCTCAATACGACGCTGCACAGGCTGGCCTGAAAGAGACGCCCAGTGCTAGCCCTTCGGCGAGTTCATCGCCCAGCGTTTCGCTTCCGCCGGCGCCAAACCCTTCGGTCGCGGCTGGCAAAACCTTTACCGGGACGCTAGATCTGAACAAGCAACCGTTGAGCGTCGAGCTTGATGGTACTAAGGCACCACAGGCAGCCGCAGTATTCAAGACTCTGGCTGATTCCGGCTTCTTTGCCAACAAGACCTGCCATCGTCTCACTACTGAGGGAATTTTTGTTCTGCAGTGCGGCTCGGCTGATGGAAAAGGCGGCGGCGTACCCACTTTCACCTGGGGACCAGTCGAAAATGCGCCGGCTGACAACATTTACCCCGCAGGCACCATCGCAGTGGCCCGCGCGGGAGATAACGCGAACAGCAACGGGACCCAATTCTTCATCACTTATAAAGATTCGACCATCCCTTCCGACAGTGCTGGCGGCTACGCCGTCGTCGGTAAGGTGACAAATGGGATCGATGTTGTGAACCAAATTGCTGCTGCCGGAGTGAGTGGCGGTAAGACCGACGGCCCACCAACGACGCCGGTCACGATAGACTCATTTACGCTCAACTGATGCCCGTCTGATGGAAAGAGTTCTAGCGGTGACCGAACGTCAAGAATCCGACGAAACAGCAAACCTCAATGAGACCAGCGAGGAAGTAGTAGAAAAGCCGGTAACGGCTACACCTACGCCCTCTCCGGCTCCGACACCAGCTGCCTTCGCCTCACGTCCCAAACCAGCACTGCCGGTAACCAACCCCGCAGCGCTGTCCCAGCCAACGCCGGTAGCGCCCCTGGTGCCCAGCACTCCGTTGAGTGAAGCTGTGAAATACGGCCAGGCAGAAGAAGACGGGCACGTCTTCTTGATCATTGGCGAGGAAGAAATTCCCGTTGGCCAATACCCTGGCGCGAGCAAAGACGAAGCGCTGTCCTACTTTGTGCGCAAGTTTGACGATATCCTGGCGCAGATCACGCTGCTGGAGCAGCGCGTTGAGGCCAAGGCCCCCAGCGCAGACATGAACAAGACCATTGGTCATGTGCGCGAACAGCTGGCCGAACGCAATGCGGTAGGCGATGTACTCACTGCACAGAGTCGCTTGGATGCGTTGGAGAAGGCGATCAAAGCCTTGCAGCAGTCCGAACGCGCCGAGCACGACGCCGCTCGAGCCGTCGAGCTTGCTGCACGCGAAGCGATAGTTGCAGAGGCTGAAGAGATCTCAGCCCAGGATCCAGCCACGATGCAGTGGAAGACTGGCAGCACGCGCATGAACGAGCTCTTTGAGAGCTGGAAAACCGCACAAAAAGACGGAATGCGTCTGGGTCGAGCCACGGAAGAAGCGCTCTGGAAGCGATTCCGTTCAGCTCGTACCGTCTTTGATCGGCACCGTCGCGCCTTCTTCTCGCAGTTGGACAGCACCAATGCGGCAGCTAAAGCAAGCAAAGAGAAGTTGATCGCGCAAGCTGAGGCGCTCGCGACCTCCACCGACTGGGGCATCACCGCTGGCGAATACCGGCACCTGATGGACGAGTGGAAAGCTGCCCCCCGCGCAAGCAAAAAGGAAGATGACGCTCTCTGGACGCGATTCCGTGCGGCACAAGACGCCTTCTTCTCTGCTCGACAAAAGGCCAATGAGGCAATCGATGAAGAGTACGGCGCTAATTTGGTGGTCAAGGAACAACTGATGATCGAAGCTAAGGCATTGCTTCCCATCTCTGATTTGGCTGCAGCCAAGAAGACTTTGCAGACAATTCGCGATCGCTGGGAAGACGCTGGCAAGGTGCCGCGGGCAGATATGCAACGCACCGAAGCGGCACTGCGTAGCGTCGAAGAGGCAATCCGTAAAGCAGAAGACGATCATTGGAAGCGCTCTGACCCTGAGGCCAAGGCTCGTACCAATAGCGCGCTGAGCCAGCTTGAAGCCTCCATTGCTGGCTTGCAACAAGATCTTGATGCTGCTCACACCAAGGGCGATGCTAAGGAGATCAAGTCCACGGAAGAGGCATTGGCTGCTCGCCAGGCTTGGCTCGATCAGATCAAGAAATCTGCTGATGACTTGAACTAGCACCAGCTGAGGCAGAAAGTCTCGAAATCCGAAGAAGGCCCGCTCGTCCGGTTATCCACATTCTGGCGGCGGGCCTTTTCGTTGCCCAAAACGCGCGGCAAGATGGAAGCATGACGCCGCCTGCTCTCTCCCCCTGGCCCCGGCGAGCACCTGAGGCGGTCGGTAGCCGAAATCAGGTTTCTTCGGTAGCTGGTCCAGCGGATCTGCTCGCGCCAGGCCAAATGTTTAGCAACGTTGAACTGCGCGCAATGGAAATCGACGGCGTCTTAGATCGAGTTTTCGGATCTGGCTACCTCCCGAAGGGCGCGAGGCAGCACGCCGAACACCGGGCAATTGCCATGTCATTAGAGATTCCAGCTAACTTGGTGCATAGGGTCATCCTGGGCCGTTTCAGCGCGGCCTGGGTCTATGGCTGCGGCGAACGTCCGTCACGAGTAACCGCACTGATCGATCACAAACGTCGCGCGGGTGCTCTACCGCCGTTTAGCTCCTTACAAGTACACGAAGTGACCTTGGGAAGATTTGATGTTGCGCAACTGGCCGGAATCCGAATTACCACGGTGTTACGGACCGCAGTTGACTTGGCTTTTCAACAGGCCTATACGGCACCAGGCTGGCCAGATCCAGTCGCCATTCTCTGGTTGATGACGCAGAAAGCTGAACTAGGCTGCCCACTCTCCCTGGTGCATCAAGCAATTGAAACGCTGCCGCGCGTACCGCATAAGCAACGTGCCTTGGCCCGTGTTAATAACCTGATTCAAAATGGCCACCCGGTCCAAAACCTAGCCAGTTGACCAACGTGCAGCTGGCTTAGCGTCGCTGGCTGCCGGTACTTCGGTAGACGTCAAAGACGCCGTCAATGCGCCGCACAGCGCTAAAAATGTGGTTGAGATACTTAGGATCTCCCATTTCGAACGCAAATTTGGAGATCGCCAATCGATCGCTTGAAGTATGTACCGATGCCGCGAGGATGTTCACGTGATTCTCAGAAAGTACTCTGGTCACATCTGAAAGCAGACTCTTGCGGTCTAAAGCTTCAACTTGAATCTCCACCAAGAAGACACTGGATTGAGTCGGCGCCCATTCCACTTCAACCATGCGATCCGGCTGGTCACGGAGTTGCTCAACATTCTGGCAATCAGCGCGGTGCACAGAAACCCCAGAACCTCGGGTGACAAATCCGACGATTGAGTCAGGCGGCACCGGTGTGCAACATCGGGCCAGCTTAACCAAAACATCGCCCAGGCCATGGACCATGACCCCAGAGTTCGAAAACCGAGGTCGTGCTTGATGTGCGGCTGGTAGCGCTGGTGCACCGATCTCGTCTTCAGTCGAGTCGTGCCCGCCCAACGAATCGACCAGTTTCTCCACTACGCTGGCTGCCGAAACGTGGCTGTCCCCCACGGCAGCATATAGTGCCGAGATATCTGGATAGCGAAGGTCCTCAGCAACGCCGAGTAATGCCTCGTGAGTCATCATGCGTTGCAGCGGAAGATTTTGCTTCCGCATAGCACGAGTTAGCAGGTCTTTACCTTTATCGATGGCTTCTTCGCGACGCTCTTTGCTAAACCATTGCCGAATTTTGTTGCGTGCCCGGGCGCTCTTGACGAAATTTTGCCAATCTTGGCTTGGCCCGGCGCCTTCAGCCTTCGAGGTAAATACTTCGACCCAATCACCGTGGTTGAGCTCACTGTTCAACGGAACGAGCTTGCCGTTGACTCTGGCCCCGATGGTGCGGTGCCCTACTTCGGTGTGTACCGCATAGGCGAAGTCCACCGGCGTAGAACCCGCAGGCAAAGCCATCACATCGCCCTTGGGGGTAAAAACAAAGACTTCTCGGGCGTTTATTTCAAAGCGAAGCGAATCGAGAAATTCGCTGGGGTCCTTAGTCTCTTGCTGCCAATCGACTAAGGTGCGTAACCAACCTAAATCACTGTCTTTATTGACCACTGGGCTGGCCCCGACAGCCGATTTTCCAGCTTGATTCTTATATTTCCAGTGCGCCGCAACACCGTACTCTGCACGTTGATGCATCTCGTGGGTACGAATCTGAATCTCGACCGGTTTGCCACCAGGTCCAATGACTGTGGTGTGCAATGACTGGTACATATTGAACTTCGGCATCGCAATATAGTCTTTAAATCGGCCCGGCAGCGGCGACCAACGTGCATGCATTGAACCTAGCGCCGCATAGCAATCTCGAACCGTATCAACTAAGACCCTAACGCCAATGAGGTCATTGATATCGTCAAAATCTTTGTCTCGCACGATCATCTTTTGGTAGATCGAGTAATAGTGCTTCGGACGGCCAGTAATTGCCGCCTTGATCTTCGCTGCGCGCAGATCATCGTTAATTTGCGAACGAACTACTGCGAGGCTCTTTTCGCGCTCCGGGGTGCGGTCTTCAACCATCCGCACGATCTCTTCATAGACCTTGGGATAAAGCGCGGCGAAGGAGAGATCTTCCAACTCCCATTTGATGGTATTCATACCAAGTCGGTGTGCCAAGGGAGCGAAAATCTCAAGCGTCTCGCGCGCCTTACGTGCTGAAGACTCAGGAGATACATAACGCCAGGTCCGCGCATTGTGAAGGCGGTCTGCCAGCTTGATAACCAGAACCCGAATGTCCTTGGCCATCGCCACAACCATTTTACGGACGGTTTCGGACTGCGCGGCGTCACCGAAGGTGACCTTGTCGAGCTTAGTGACGCCATCCACCAGCATGGCAACCTCTGGGCCGAAGTCCTTGGTCAGCGCTTCTAGTGTGTATGAGGTGTCCTCTACTGTGTCATGAAGCAACGCAGCAGCCAGCGTGGTTCCAGCCATGCCCAGTTCGGCCAAAATCGTGGCTACTGCCACCGGGTGGGTTATATAAGGATCGCCACTTTTGCGCTTCTGCCCTTCATGGCTGCGTTCCGCAGTGGCATAAGCGCGCTGAATCAGCTCAAAATCTTCGCGTGGGTTATTTGCTCTAACGGCGCGAAGAAGCGGTTCCAGGATCGGCGAATGGCTATTCTGGCCGCGTCCGGTAAGTCGTGCAAGCCGAGAACGAGTCCGCTCCCGCCGGCCGGGAAGTACCTGGCCTTGAACGGTGCTCTGATCTGGGCCCGCCACCTCGGCGCTTGGCCCCGCTGCTACTTGTCCGTTGCCGGAGGCGTGATCGGTCGAAGTCAGATGATCTTCCATTGACGCCTCCTCCCCGGCAGAAACTATATATGCGGTCCTACGATGAAAACCGATTGGCGCAACAGTCCAACATTGCGTCCGTCTAGTCTATGCCTGCCGCTGTCAGTGCAAAAACCGGCAGGAAGGCAAAAACTGAGTAGGGCTCGGGTCCGGCAGCTGCCGGACCCGAGCCCTACTCAGTTAGAGACAATAAATCAGTGCGAAATTCAGCAAGAATGCTCTGAAATCCGCTAGACGCTCGCGGTTGCGGCGCTTTCCTTGGTTGTTTCAGCGGCGATCCGAGCCTTGACTCGTTCAGCCTGCTTAGCCAACGCAGGTTCGTTTTGGCGAAGCATTGCGTACAACGGCGAAGCGATAAAGACCGTGGTCAATCCGCCCATGATGATGCCGATGAACAGTGACAGCGACAAATCACGAAGCGTTCCGGCGCCAAGCAAGAATGACCCGATGAAGAGAATCGAGGCAACCGGAAGAAGCGCAACCATCGAGGTGTTGATTGACCGGACCAACGTCTGGTTCACCGCAAGGTTCACTTCCGAGCTAAAGGTTCGACGCGTTGACGTACCAATATCCGATGTGTTTTCTCGAATCTTGTCGAAGACCACCACGATGTCATAGAGCGAATAGCTCAGAATCGTTAAGAAGCCGATGATCGCGGACGGCGTTACTTCGACGTTGGTAATCGAGTAAATTCCGGCCGTCGTCACCTGGACGAAGAGCATGCCGAATACAGCCGCCAGCGACATCTTCCATGTTCTGAAGTACAGCGCCATCAAGATGGTGGCTAAAACAACAAAGACGATCAAACCGATCAAAGCTTGTTTCGTCACGTCCGCGCCCCAAGTTGGGCCGACGAAACTTGAGGCAACGTCACTACTAGTCACGCCATAAGCCTTGACCAGTGAATCTTTGACCTTGATGGTCTCGTCATCGGAAAGTTTGTCCGTTTGGACTTGAATCCCATTTCCGGAGAGCACCGAGACCCGGGGTGACTGACCAGGAACCACGTCGGTAACAGCTTTGGTGCCGGTATCGACAGACAAATTTGTCACTTTCAAAACGGTGAATTCGCTACCACCGCGGAAGTCGATGCCCAGGTTGAAGCCACCCCGAAGGATCGGCGACAAAATCGAGATCAAGACCATTACCGCGGCAATGGTGAACCAGATCTTGCGCTTACCAACAATGTCGTACGAGCGTTTTCCGGTGTAAAGCTCGTTGCCGAAAGTTGAGAAATTCGTGAACTTGGCCATTAGTCCTGGTCCTTTGCTGCCTTCACGGAAACTTTGGCATCTGCCGCGGTTCCTTCCGTGGCTTGGTCCTGAGAAGCTTCAGTCGAGCCAGCCCGTTCGGCAAGCTTGCGCTCAGCGATTGTTTGACGTCGCTCAGCTTCGCCAACTGAGCCAATGTTCTTCTTTGCTACCGAAGGACGATCTTCCGGGCTACGGAAACGTCCAGCGCCGCGATATAGCGGCACCGCTCCCAGTCGATCTGGCGAAAGGCCAGAGAACCGGTGTCCTTCACTAAAGAACTTCCGTGTCGCCAAAAGCTGCAGCGTCGGGTGGGTGAACATAAAGACCACGATCAAGTCAGCAATTGCCGTTAGCCCGAGGGTGAACGCAAAGCCACGGACGTTACCAACCGCAACAAAGTAGAGCACGACTGCGGCCAACAAGTTGACGGCCTTCGAGGCCAACACGGTCCGTTTAGCGCGCTTCCAGCCATTTTCAACCGCCGCGACCAGACCTCTGCCTTCGCGAAGCTCATCACGTATTCGCTCGAAGTACACGATGAAGGAGTCCGCCGTTTGACCGATTGCCACAATCAGACCAGCCACACCCGCGAGCGACAGACGATAGTTTTGCGACCAGCCCAACACCGCGATCGCAAGGTAGGTCAAAACACCAGCAACCACCAGTGACGCGACTGTCACGAAGCCCAAAGCTCGGTATTGGAACAGCGAGTAGACAACAACCAGAGCCAGCCCGATGAGACCAGCAAGCAGACCCATTTCGAGCTGCTGGGTGCCGAGGGTGGCCGAAATCTGCTCTTCGCTTTGAATGTCAAAGCTAATCGGTAGTGCACCGAACTTAAGCTTGTCCGAAAGCGATTTTGCGCTAGTTTCCGTGAAGTTACCGGTGATCTGCGACTTTCCATCGGTGATGACCGCTTGTGAGCTGGGCGCCGATACGATCTTGCCGTCCAAAACAATCGCGAACTGCGCCTTGGGATCCTGTTGGTTAGCCAAGTAGAAGCCGTTCAAACGAGTAGTAACCTCTTTGAACTTGGTAGCGCCATCTTGGTTGAATGCTAGGTTGACGGCCCACTTGTTCGTTGTGGTGCCTTGTGCGCCCTGCTGCAATCCGTAGCTGGCATCAGTAATTTCTTTTCCGGCAACTTCTACCGGGCCCAGAATGTATTTGTAGCCAGTTCCAGGATCACAGGCCACCGAAGGCTTTGCTGGATCCTGCTGCGGATCCGGTTCGGTGATCGGCGTGACGCAGGAATAGCTTTCGAATTCCTTGTACAGCGCGGCATCAACCCAGTTCTGATCGCTACCGTTGGTCGGCGCGGCCGTCGGCTTAGGCAGCTGGTCCTCTGGAGTCAGCTTGTCCGGCGCCGTCGGCGTTCCTGGCGCAGCGGCAATAACTGAACGGAAGTTCATATTCGCCGAAGCTTTGATCAGATCCCGAGTTTCCGGTTTGACCTCACCCGGAAGCGCAACCACAACGTTTGAACCGCTAGTACTGATCTGCGCTTCGGAGACGCCGGTGTTGTCTACGCGCTGGCGAATAATCGAAATCGCCTGGTTGAGCTGATCGTCATTGATCGAAGCCCCACCGTCAACCTTGGGGGCCAGAATCATCTGGGTTCCACCTTCAAGGTCCAAAGCTAATTTGGGTGCCCAGCTGGCACCCCACCACAACGAACCGCCGGTAAGCAGCAACGCCATGACTACAGTCAATGCACCTAGCCACAAGATGACCTTGCGGGCTTCAGATGCGGGGCCTTTTCGTGCCATATGAGTTTCTCGGTTCCTTCTCTTGCTTGCTTCGGGCTCAGCCGAAGCTGACATAGTTGCTCCGCCCAGGCTTAGGCATGGGCGGCTGCACTAGTGAGGATATTACTGCTCCTTGCTGTTTTCTTTATTCAGCCGAGCGAGTGTCTCTTCCGCGGTTTCAGGCGAAGGGATGCTTTCGCTCTCCTTGACCTGCTCCTTCACCGGGCCGGTGATCGAAGAAGCATCGTCGGGTACGACGGGTGATTCTTCGTCAACGGCGGTGATGATCTTTGTCACTGCCTGGCGGTGCACGGTAGCAGTGTTCCCTTGTGAAAGCTCCAGAGTTACTTTGTTATCAGCCTCATCGACTGACAACACGGTGCCGAAGAGGCCGAAGCTGGTCATGACCTGAACACCCGGAGCCATCTTCGCTTGCTGTTCGCGCTGCGTCTTTTGCTGAGCACGGCTACGGCGGAACATGAAGAAGATAACCACGGCGAAAAGAGCCAGCAGAATCAACATTGACCAGTTGAAACCGCCGTCCGCGGCAGGCTGATTGTCGGCGGCCAGAATGCTTGAAAACACAGCGAGGATCCATTCTTAGAGCGATCAAGGGCACTTTCGGCACCGTAAATTGTGCCGAGCGTCATACCAGTCTAAGCCAGATTTGCTCGGAATTGGGTTGAATCCGGCTAATCAGCGATCAGTGAACCATTCATCAGTGGACTCAGGCAGGCTTCCGCCCAACTCAGCGGAATCAAACAGCGCCTCTTCAGCGAGCTACACCATCTCCGGTGGCCTGGGCACGCCAAGATGATCCCAAGCGGCAGGCATTGCAATTCGGCCACGCGGCGTTCGGCCAAGTAGACCTTCACGGACTAAGAACGGCTCGGCGACCGTCTCGACCGTTTCCATTTCTTCGCCCACGGCAATCGCCAGCGTTGAAAGGCCCACCGGACCACCATTGAATTTGCCAATAAGGGCCTGCAAAACTGCCCGGTCCAACCGGTCCAGGCCACGCGCGTCAACTTCATACATCTCTAATGCTGCCGAGGCCGTCCGTGCATCTATCTGCTGAACACCGTTGACCAAGGCCCAGTCGCGAACTCGACGGAGCAGCCGATTGGCTATCCGAGGTGTGCCGCGCGAACGGCCAGCGATTTCAGAAAAACCGGCGCTAGAAAGCTTCAAGTCCAAGAGTCCGGCCGAGCGCCTCAGTACTAGCTCGAGCTCAGGAACCGAGTAAAACTCCAAATGTCCGGTAAAGCCGAACCTATCGCGAAGCGGGCCAGGCAGTAAGCCGGCTCTAGTCGTGGCGCCTACCAAGGTGAACGGTGGAATCTCCAACGGAATTGCGGTTGCGCCAGCGCCTTTGCCAACGACAATGTCCACTCGGAAGTCTTCCATGGCCATATACAGCATCTCTTCAGCCGGCCTGGACATCCGATGGATCTCGTCTAAGAACAGCACTTCACCTTCGGTCAGCGAAGAAAGAATTGCGGCCAGATCCCCCGCGTGCTGGATGGCTGGTCCAGAACTTATCCGCAAGGGCGCGTTCATCTCTGCCGCAATAATCATCGCCAACGTTGTCTTACCTAGGCCAGGAGGGCCAGAAAGCAACACGTGATCAGCGCTACGACCGCGTATCCGAGATGCTTCCAGCACCAAGGACAGCTGGCCCCGCACACGCTTCTGCCCAACAAAGTCATCGAGATTTTTGGGCCGGAGCGCGGCTTCAATCATTCGCTCCTCTGGCTCGCCGTCGGAGGACACCAAAGCCCGTGAATCATCAGAGGTGTCAGCCACGTGCGGTCACCTGTCGACCAGCGCTTGTCCGGGCACCATCTTGGCCCAACCATCGCAAGGTGGTCCGCAAGATCTCCGCCACGTTGCCATCGGAAATCAACTCCGGCGAATCCGCCGTGGCCTTTTCAACGCTTGCCAACGCGTCCTTTTCGCTCCAACCTAAGCTGGTCATCGCTGCGACCACTTGAGGCTTCCACTGAGCAGACGGAGACGCCGGCGCACCGTTGACCGTGCCATGCGGTACTAATTTTCCGGCCAGCTCAAGCACTATTCGACCAGCTACCTTCGGCCCAATTCCAGGAACTTTAGTGAAGGTCTTGCCATCACCGGTGGAGGTTGCAACTCGAATAGTTTCTGGCTCAAGCACCGCCAGCACGGCTAACCCTAAACGCGGTCCAATGCCGCTGACGGTTAGCAGAATCTCAAACACCTCGCGCTCATCCGGATCAGCAAAACCGTAGAGCGTCATCGAGTCTTCGCGGACAATCATCGCCGTCGTCAAGGTGCTCTCTTGACCCAAGCGCAAGGTGCCGAGTGTTTTCGGCGTTGCCTGTACCAACATGCCGACGCCGCCAACGTCAATCACAGCGGCAGAAAGGCCGATGTGTGCCACCGGGCCGCGGAGAAAACTGATCATGCGCCTACCTCAATGCGATACGACTTTCGCCGTCAAACTATCCGAACATATCTACGAATAGCGTATCCGGTGAGTCTGACGATTCAAGAACGCCACGCAGAGCTACTCGCACACTAGCGCCGCTGCTTGGACGATTTCTCCACGTTTTTGCGTGCTTTAGCCTCGGCTTCTAACCAAAGCTTTCGGGCCGGCGTCAGCTCGCCCGCCGCGGCCGTTGAACCTGGACCACTGCGCCAAGCATGTGTGATTGCCAGCGCCAACGCATCAGCGGCATCAGCGGGCGTCGGCGCAACCTTGAGTTTGAGGATCCTCGTCACCATGGCAGTAACGGCAATCTTGTCCGCCCGGCCATTTCCCGTGACCGCAGCCTTCACCTCGCTGGGCGTGTGTAATGCCACGGCAATCCCCCGCTTAGCCGCGGCGGCAATCACAATCCCCGAGGCTTGGGCAACGCCCATCACGGTGGACAGGTTGGTCTGCGAGAAGACGCGTTCCACAGCCAGTACATCGGGTGAATGCGTATCAAGCCATTGATCGATCGACTCCGAGATCACCAATAGTCTTTGGGAAAGCGGCAGTTCAGAACTGCTACCGATCACGCCGACGGCGACCAGGCTAGCGCTGCGATTCGCCGCGACATCGACGACGCCGAAGCCGCATCGGGTCAGGCCTGGGTCAACTCCAAAGACACGCACAAAGGAACTGCTCAGTCTTCGTCGAGCTGCGCCATAACTTCGGCGCTCACGTCGGCATTCGAGTAGACGTTCTGCACATCGTCAAGATCTTCCAACGCATCGTAAAGCCGCATGAATTTCTTCGCGTTCTCGACGTCTAGTTCCACCTGCATCGACGGAACAAACCCCGCGTCGTCCGTATCGTATTCGATGCCGGCTTCCGTCAACGCAGACCGAATAGCAGGCAAATCTTGCGGCTCGGAAATTACTTCGAAGTTTTCACCTTCGGACTTGACCTCTTCGGCGCCGGCATCCAGCACGGCCATCAAAAGGTCGTCTTCGCTGAGCTCGTTTTGCGGTAGCGAGACAATGCCTTTCCGGGCAAAGAGGTAGGAGACCGAACCAGGGTCTGCCATATTCCCGCCGTTACGGCTAACTGCCAAACGAACTTCTGAAGCTGCGCGATTTTTGTTATCGGTCAAACACTCGATCAAGATTGCAGTACCTTGCGGGCCATAGCCTTCGTACATGATCGTTTGATAATCGATGGCTTCGCCGAGCTGACCGGAGCCACGCTTAATAGCGCGATCGATATTGTCATTGGGCACCGAGGTCTTTTTAGCCTTGGTCACCGCGAGTTCAAGCGCCGGGTTACCGGCCATATCCGGTCCGCCCACCCGAGCGGCAACTTCGATGTTTTTGATCAGCTTGGCAAACGATTTTGCTCGTCGACCGTCGATGACGGCCTTTTTATGCTTTGTCGTTGCCCATTTGGAGTGACCGGACATGCTTGATCTCTTCTTTCCTTGCCTATTTCCGTGATTCAGCTTGGTTAGCGTCTTGACTAAGTCGCGACGCCATCATGCTGACTAACAATTCGTGCACTCGAAGCTCCGAGGTTTCGCTTTCTTGAACTAACACTTCCGGATGAAACGAAGTAGCAAGCAAATTCCCAGAGCGGACTGCGACCGCACGGTCGATTCCTTCGATTCTAACCACGGCGAGCACTTCCACCTCGGAACCGGCCTGTTCGATCCATGGCGCGCGGATGAAAACCGCGTGTACCGGTCGTTCAGAATCCGATAACGAGTCGAACTTCAACTCAGTTTCAAACGAGTCGCGTTGCCGACCAAAAGCATTTCGGCGCACCGTGACGTCTAGGCCGCCCAGCGTGCGTTGTGGCGCCCCGTCCCGGTCAAGTGCTGGATCCGCGATTCGGTCGGCCAACAAAATCATGCCTGAACACGAGCCGTAAACCGGTTTGCCAGAGGCAATGAACGCTTTTAACGGCTCTGAAAGCTCAAAAGCGCGAATCAACCGATCAATCGCCGTTGACTCGCCGCCAGGCAGCACTAAGCCATCTAGATCGGCTAGTTCGCTTGCGCGCCGAATAGGCACAGCCTCAGCCCCGCAAGCTTCTAAGGCCGCTAGGTGCTCGCGGACATCACCTTGTAACGCAAGCACTCCTGCACGCAGCGTACGGCCGATTGTCATTGCGGAGTCCTTGAAATCACCACGTCATCATACCCGTGCTGATACCGAAGAGCATCCTGGCAGAGTGTCAGAACTGACACGGCCTCTCGGCACGTCAGGCGAGTACGACGGCGTCGAGCCAGTACGATTGAATCTGGACTTTCTCTGAGGTGAGGTAAACGCATGTGCGGTATTGCCGGGTATTACGGCTATGGCGAAGACGAGGCGATGCTCAAAGCGATGAGCGCGACTATTGCTCATCGCGGGCCTGATGGTGAGGGTTTTTACACCCAGGATTCGGTGGGCTTTGCGCACCGCCGACTCGCGATCATCGATGTAGCCCACGGCCAAGAGCCGATGATCAGCCAGGACGGCAAAACGGTGCTGGTCTACAACGGCGCGGTCTATAACTACCTAGATCTGCGTGCCGAGCTAGAAGCACTGGGTCGCACTTTTGTGACTAATTCAGATACTGAAGTTATCTTGCAGGCTTACGAAGAGTGGGGCGAAGAGTCTTTCGACCGGTTCAATGGCATGTTCGGCTTTGCCATCCATGATCAGGCGAAGCAGAAACTCATCTTGGCTCGCGATCACTTCGGTATCAAGCCGCTTTATTTTGCTAATACTGGCACTCCAGATGCCCCCGCACTGGTCTTTGGATCAGAAATCAAACCGCTGCTCGCTACCGGCAAGGTCGCCAAAAAGGTCGACGAGCGAATTCTTTACCGGTACTTGCAATTCCGAATTCACGATGAAGAACCAGCTACCTTCTTCGATGGCATTCTGAAACTGATGCCTGGCGAAAAGCTGGTTCTGGATACCAGCACCGGCGAGCACGCCATCAGCATGTTTACGCGGCTGCCTGAAGAGCTCAAAGAGCTCGCCAAAATCGACACTCCTTACTCGAAAGCCGTCATCGATGAGTACCGTGAGCGGTTCACCGAAAGCGTGCGACTGCGTTTGCGGTCTGAAGTCCCGGTGGGCACAGCACTATCCGGCGGACTGGACTCTTCCGCCGTCGTCGTGACGATCAATAAACTCATGCAGGAAAAAGCTGCCGCTACGGATTCGCTCGGCAGCACCCAGCAGACTTTCTCGGCGGTTTTCCCCAACTCGATCAACGACGAAGAAAAATATGCTGATGCGGTAATTGCGCGTTGCGAGGGAAACGTCACTAGTCACAAGATCAAGCCGAAATCTGCCGAGTTCGCTGAGGATCTAGAAGACTTCGTGCGGACGCAGGAAGAGCCGATCATTTCCTCTGGCCCTTATGCGCAGTACCAGGTGATGCGCAAGGCATCCCAACACGTTACGGTGCTTCTGGACGGCCAGGGTGCTGATGAAATGATGGCCGGTTACATTCCTTACTACTTTGCTTACCTTCGTCAGCTGAAGAAAAAGGGCCAGTACGCCAAACTAGCTAAAGAAATGCTCTCCAGCTCAGACATTTTGTTCCGGCTGGGTCGTTTCCGCCTGCAAGACGCAGTTACTGTGCGGAAACAGATCACTATTGGTCCGTTGCTGGCTAAATCCTTCACGGCGCAACATAAGAGTGAGCGTTTTAGCAATATTCCAGACAATATGAAGCTGCGTCTGATCGACGATCTTTTCCACAAATCGCTGCCCTCGGTGCTGCGCTATGAGGATAAGAACACGATGCGCTTCTCGATCGAGGGTCGCGTGCCGTTCCTGGACAAGGAAGTCGTCAAATTTCTCTTCAGCTTGAGTGATGAATCGATCATCAAGGGCGGCTGGAACAAACGGATTTTGCGCGATGCGACCCGTGGCTTGCTGCCGGAAATGATTAGCAACCGCCGGAACAAGATTGGCTTCACCACCCCTGAAGCCGAGTGGTTTGTGAACATGAAGGAAAAGCTCTACGAGATTTTCCTCTCTTCCTCCTTCGAGGCCCGTCCTTATTGGAATAGCGATGCCGTGCTCTATGCCTTTGAGGAATACCTCAGCGGCAAGTCCTCCGGCTCAACCATGGTGTTCTGGCGCCTACTCAACACCGAGCTCTGGTTGCGCGAATTCTTTGATGAGCCTGAGGTCAAAGTCGGCATCGAGGGCAAGAGCGACTACATTCCTAATGCGGATAAGCAGCTCGAGATCACGGTGCCAGCCGACGGTAAGACGTATCGTCGGTACCCCTTGCGGACCGAAATTTTCTACAAGGAGACCGACCTGGACCCGGCGACTCTGAGCTACGTGCAACGCTTTGTTGATGGCTTGCCAGCGGCCGGTGCCGAGCATAACGCAGCCACTGCTGATGCGCCGTGGTACCTCTTTGTCAGTGAAAAAATCGTCGCGATGACGCAAGGCCGATCAATTCCGGTCTGGGACATCAAAGTCAGCGCCGCAGCGCGGACCTTGAGCAAGTTTGTGGTGCGCAACCCCGGTGGTATTGGGTTAGCTAGCCCGTGGTCAATGCAATTGGCCATCGAAGAGGTTGGGCTCCCCCGAATTCTTTGGGCATCTTTCCGATCGGTGATCGGTAAGTTCCAGGGCAAGAAGGGCGTCTTTTACGACGTCGTCGGGCACAATATTAACGCCATTGATGGGGCCGCTGGTTACCAGGTGGGCACCTCGACGCACTCCGTAAAGTACGCTCCGATCGATCCCGACGGCGTGGCACGCAGGTTGAGCGGCAAAATCCGAGATCTGCTGCCTGCCGAGTTCGCGAAGAACTTTGCCGGAACCGCAATCATGGACGCAAACGATCTGGGTGTGGTGGCCTTGGGCCACGACACAGCGTTGTCGAAGGATGTTTTGGAAGGAATCTTCAAAGATAATCCGCAAGGTCAAAGCACCGAAACGACGCCCATGTCGATAGTTTTTCTGCAGAAGTAACAAAATAAGGCCGTGAACCACTACCTCGTGGTTCACGGCCTTATTTCTTGCTCGCTATTCGTCTTTCGGAACTTCGACGACCTGCGAATCGGCATTGCGACGGACTGAGTCGATACCGTTCAACGCGCTTTAATCTTTGTTTTATATCCCTGTGAAGTTGCAATGACCTCGCCATTGCCAGCCTTCAATCGGAAACGGAAACCGCCGGACTTATCTTCATAGAGCTCAAACTTGTCTGCCATGCCTGAACCTCTCGTTGTGCGGAGACCTTTCGGCAACCGCGAAATGGAATCCAACAGTCCCAGTGTAGGTGCGCATTCTTAAAATGAAAGGATATTTTTCCTCGCATTTCACTTAGATGCAGATTGCCCAAGGCAGCTGTGCGTGAAAGAGTCGACTCATGCCTATTTCTTCTGCGGATTCGCTGACGAATCCCCTGCTCCAATCCAGCACGTTGGCTTACGGCCTGCCCGATTTTGGCGTAATAGCGCCGGAGCACTTTTTGCCGGCGTTTACTGCTGGCTTTGAAGAACACCTTCTTGAGGTTGCCGCAATTCGAGACAATCCAGAACCAGCAGATTTTCAAAACACTGCCGTAGCAATGGAACGCTCGGGTACCTTACTGGGCCGCGTTGCGCGAGTCTTCTTTAATTTATCCTCCGCTGAAGCGAACGATCAGATCAAAAATATTGAAAAGACGATTGCACCGAAACTCAGCGAACACTCGGATGCAATCCAATTGGATTCAGCGCTTTATCAACGATTTGCCGCGATTGACGTTAGTGCGCTTTCGGGCGAAGATCTCCGGCTGGTCCAGGACTATCTCGACGACTTTCGACGGCGCGGCGCAGCACTAGCGGAATCGGCCAAAACCCGACTCCGCGAGCTGAATACCGAGCTTGCTAAGTTGAGCACGCAGTTTGGCCAGGACAGTGTGGCCAACCTGAACAGCGCAGCGGTTCTGGTTTCAGAACGAGCAGCACTTGATGGTTTGTCCGACGTCGAAATTGCAGCTGCTGCCGAAGCCGCCGAACAGGCCGGGCACCCGGGCGAGTTTCTTTTGACTTTGATCCTGCCAAGTGGCCAACCAGCTTTGGCTTCGCTGAACAATCGACAGCTTCGACAGAAGCTGCACACGGCTTCGGTTGGCCGCGGCTCGGATAGCAAGGGAATTGATACCCTTCAGACTGCGAAAAAGATGGCTATGTTACGCGCGGAGCGAGCCAAGGTAGTTGGCTTTGCCAACCACGCCGAGTACGAGACGTCTAATCAAACCGCGCCAACGCTTGCCGCTATTGCGGAAATGCTCGCAAAACTGGCGCCAGCTGCGGTCCGCAATGCTGAAACCGAGGCGACGGCTCTCGCAGAACAAGCTGGCCACGCGATCGAGGCCTGGGACTGGACGTATTACTCGGAAAAGGTTCGCACCGCCCGCTACGACATTGATATGTCTGGCCTCAAGCCGTATTTCGAACTTGATCGGGTGCTCCATGACGGCGTATTTTTCGCCGCGAACCGCTTGTACGGACTAGCCTTTGAGCTCCGCGAGGATCTCAAAGGCTACCACCCCGATGTTCGAGTCTGGGAAGTAAAAAATCGAGATGGCAGCGGCCTTGGCCTGTTCCTTGGTGACTATTTCACCAGAGACACCAAGAACGGTGGTGCCTGGATGAATCCGCTCGTCGAACAGTCTGAACTCTTCAACGAGCAGTCAGTGGTGGTAAACAATCTCAACATCTCCAAGCCGCCTGCGGGCGAACCCGTACTACTTAGCTTTGATGAAGTGGTTACCTGCTTCCACGAATTCGGTCACGCGCTACACGGGTTGTTTTCTCAGGTGAAGTACCCGCGATTCTCCGGCACAAGCGTGCCACGGGATTTCGTTGAATATCCCTCCCAAGTCAATGAGATGTGGATCCTCTGGCCCGAGGTCGTGGCCAATTACGCCCGGCATCATGTCAGCAATGAGGCACTACCCACCGAGGTTATCGACAAACTGCGTGCAGCCAGTCTGTGGGGCGAAGGTTTCGCGACTACTGAGTACTTAGGCTCCGCGCTTCTTGATCAAGCTTGGCATAATATTGCCGAGGGTACCGATCCCGGCGATCCGTTGGAATTTGAGCGCGCGGCCTTGCAGGCAGCTGGCGTCAACTTGCCTCAGCTGCCGCCAAGATACCGAACAGGCTATTTCAGCCACATCTTCGCCGGCGGCTATTCCGCTGGGTACTACGCCTACATTTGGTCCGAAGTTTTGGATGCTGACACGGTCGAGTGGTTCAAGGAAAATGGTGGTTTGACGGCGGAAAATGGCGATCATTTCCGGCGCGAGCTGCTTTCAAGTGGCAACAAAATCGACCCGCTACAAGCCTTCCGGAACTTCCGAGGCCAGGATGCAAACATTCAGCCGCTACTCACTCGGCGTGGGCTGAACTAAAAGTGACCGGGGTGCGAGTCCGCATCCGCGACTGCGAGCTGGTGCAAGCCGAATGGCTGCGTCAGTCCGCAGTCGCGGCGGGTGGAAAAATCTTTAGTACCCACAACATCAATTGGGCTTGGAACCCCAATGAACAAAGTCTCTACGGCTTGTTCCCGGCATCGGCTGAGGGCAGCGGACTGCGGCCAGCGCTTACCGAAGCCGTCCGTTTAGGCGTAAAAACGGTCGGTATCTGGGCGAATGCTGCAGTGCGCCTACCGCAAGCTTTGCAGCTTGGTTTTGAGGCCGGTTGGCAACCTTGGTGGATGGCGGCCTCAGTAGCCGAGATCCCGCTGGACGAAAGTCCCCTGACGACCCATCATGGTCTAGACCTTGCAAAGGGAGCGTGGCAAGCCCAAATAGATTTCGACGGCGAGTGGGCTGCCAGCGGGACACTGTTTGCTCCCCAGCTCGGTTTTAGCTCAGACGTGGTTCGCACCGGGCTTGGTGGCATCTTCGACATGTACGTCGCCCAGGAACACCAACGGCAAGGTCTTGGAACGCGAGTTTTGCGGGCATTGGCTGCCCGGGCAAAGCAGGAGGGCTTGGATGCCTTGGTCTTAAACTCAACGCCAGCTGGCGAGCGGTTATATCGATCAAACGGCTTCGAGCTAATTGGTCGCGGCCAGACGTACTGGCTACATTTGGGTTAACCGAACGTTGCAGCAGTCCAGACCGCAACCGAACAGGCGATCGACTTGCTGTGGTTCTACTTTGGCAATTCTAGATACCTCTCGCTCACAGAGGACGACGGACCTCAATCAGCCCGTCGATAATGCAGCGCGACCGCGCCGTTGCTGAGAGGTATTGCCGAGATCAGCTTGAGGCGTCGGGTACTGGGCAGGCCACTCTGGTAAAAGGTGGGGCCGTGGCCAGCAATCATAGGTTGGAGGAGCAACTTATACTCGTCGATCAGACCCAGTCGGTCCAGCTCGGTCGCAAGTTTGCCGCTGCCGACGAGGATTCCATGGGGAATCTGATCCTTGAGTTCCTGCACAGACGTGCGCAGATCTCCGGCGATATGGCGGCTGTTGGTCCATCGAAAGTCGTTGCGCGTCGACGATACAACGTACTTCGGCTTAGCTTCCAGTTTGAGGGCCAACTCACGCATCGCTGCCGGCGCATCGACGTCGCCGCAGGCTACCGCCGGCCAGTAGCTCTCCATCAGCTCATAGGTGATGCGCCCCCAGAGCATTGCGCCGCTCTCGTCCATCAGAAGAGTGAAGTGAGCGTGCGTCTCATCATCGGCGATGCCTTCCTGGTGGTCAACGCAGCCATCTAGGGTGACGTTGATGCCAAAGGTTAAAACTCCCATACGACGATTCCTCCTCTGCCGTCGGCTTTCGCCACGAAAACAATGGATTCTGCTGTATACATCAACAGTAAAGTCGTCATCAGTCAGACGTCAACGAGGTCATGAGGTGGAGACTGGGCTGGAGCTATGGCGTGCTGGCAAGGCCACACGCTGCGGTGCACTGTCAGATCCGGGCTGTTGGGGGCCAGGCGCTCTAAGCCCTCTGGACCCCGACCGGTGCGAACGTCTGTTGAGACTAAGCCAGCATGCAGCAGGAGTTTTGACCATCGCACTGACGAAGCCCCCAAGGCTTTAGCTTTGGGGGCTTCGGTACAAACAGCTTTCGAAGGAGGGCTGCCTATTCGATGTCCTGGAGGCCTTCCGATCATGCAGCCAGCCGGGGGGCGCAACGGAGCCAGAAAACCCTCGGCTATCTGGTTTACCAGCCGCGCTCGGCCAAACGGTGTGGTTCTGGAATTTCTTCGACATTGATGCCGACCATGGCTTCACCCAAGCCACGCGAAACCTGAGCAATCACGTCAGGGTCATCGTGGAAGGTCGTCGCTTTGACGATCGCAGCAGCCCGCTGGGCCGGGTTTCCGGACTTGAAGATGCCCGAGCCAACAAATACGCCGTCGGCGCCAAGCTGCATCATCATCGCAGCGTCAGACGGCGTAGCGATTCCGCCCGCGGTGAAAAGCACAACCGGTAGCGAGCCGCGCTCAGCTACTTCTTTCACCAAGTCATAAGGCGCTTGCAGTTCTTTGGCGGCAACATAAAGCTCGTCTTCAGCCATCGAGCTTAGGCGGCTGATCTGAGCACGAATCTGTCGCATGTGCGTTGTCGCATTGGAGACGTCGCCAGTACCAGCTTCACCCTTGGAGCGGATCATCGCCGCGCCTTCATTGATCCGGCGCAAAGCCTCACCAAGATTGGTCGCACCACAGACGAACGGCACCGTGAACTGCCACTTATCAATGTGGTTGGTGTAATCCGCGGGGGTCAAAACCTCTGACTCGTCAATGTAGTCAACGCCAAGCGACTGCAGCACCCGAGCCTCAACAAAATGGCCAATTCGAGCCTTTGCCATGACCGGGATTGACACCGAGGCGATGATCGAATCGATCATGTCCGGATCGCTCATTCGCGACACGCCACCTTGGGCGCGAATATCCGCAGGGACTCGTTCCAAAGCCATTACCGCAACTGCACCGGCGTCTTCGGCGATTCTCGCCTGCTCAGCGGTGACCACATCCATGATCACACCGCCCTTGAGCATTTCCGCCATACCGCGCTTGACCCGATTGCTGCCGGTAACCGACGTCGTCAACTCGCTCACGCTTTTCCTCTTTTTCGCTCAGATGAATTGGCCTGCCCGATCTGCAGGGCGTGCCTAGCGTCGATACTAGTCGGATCAAGGGAGCAAGAGGGCCAATTTTTGAGGAACTGCACGCTTTAAGGGCCACACGATTTTCCGTGGCCTGATTGGCAGTATTAGCTCGCTGTCCAAGCTTTTGCTTGCTCACGGACCGTCAATACACGTTGGAAAATGGTCACCACGCTGGCAATTGCGAGCACAATGAGCACCACCAGCAGCACCCAGGACGGTATGCCAAGGCCAACCAGTCCGGTCGCTACCAGCACAACCACAAGCCGCTCTGAGCGCTCAGCAATCCCGACATTGGCCGTCAGCCCTAGGCCCTCAGCTCGCGCCTTGCTGTAGGAGACTAATGAACTTAGCACCAAGCAGATCAGGGCCAGAATCGCGATCGTTGGATTGGCGCCGCCGAGAAAAAACCAGATTACGATGCCGGTAAAGACGCTGCTATCCCCCACCCGGTCCAGATACGAATCGAGAAAGGCGCCCCAAGGACCGGGTCTATCCAGTTGGCGAGCCATCAGCCCGTCAATAATGTCTGAAAAAACGAACACGGTGATGACCACGGTGCCCCAGAACAACTGGCCCATCGGATAGAAGATCAAGGCACCAGCCATCACACCAAGCGTGCCCACAACGGTGACGGCGTCAGGAGAAACTCCCCACCTAACCAACAGCCGGGCAATCGGCATGAAGATTGCGGCAAACAGACCTCGCGCGTATTTATTTAGCATCCGGAGTCAGGCCCCCGGCCAAGCAGCAGCAACTTACTCACGGACTTCGCTGAGTGTTTGGGTGATCGCCTTAGTCTGCGCGATGATCGGAAGAAAATTCCCATCCCCGTCCCAACGCGGCACCACATGTTGGTGCAGGTGTGCGGCCACACCAGCTCCACCGGTGACACCTTGGTTCATGCCCAGATTGAACCCAGACGGTTTTGCAACCTCACGAAGTACGCGCATGGCGGTCTGCGACAAGTCCGCGAACTCGGCCGTTTCCGGGACAGAGAGGTCCGTGTAATCGGGAACATGCTTATAGGGACAAACCAGTAAATGACCAGGGTTATACGGAAAAAGGTTCAGCACGACAAAGCAGGATTCGCCGCGGTGCACAATCAGTGAGTCTTCGTCCGACCGAGTGGGCGCAAGGCAAAAAGGACAATCATGCTCATCTTTGCTGAACTGATCTTGACCCCCTTTGATGTACGCCAACCGGTGCGGAGTCCATAACCTTTGGAAGGCATCCGGAACTCCGGCCAGCTCGAAATCATCTGTCCGCTCAACCATCCGCATACCTTCCACTTAGGGAAAATCTTCCCGGCTTGCCTTGGCTTCGCACCGTGTCTTCGGTTCCTGCTCCGAAGGCTATTCGGTGCTGATGCTCTCCTGGACGATCAGTTCGCTATCTTTGACCCGATCCTGAACCGCCCGGACAATTCGCTGCACAGCCTCGGCTACTGGTACGCCATTGTCTTGGCTCCCGTCGCGGAATCGGAATGAGACCGCGCCAGCCTCCACATCGTCACCGCCAGCAATCAGCACAAACGGAATCTTCTCTTTACTAGCGGTCCTGATTTTCTTCGGGAATCGATCGCTTGAGATATCAAGCTCCGCCAGCACGCCGGCCGAACGTAACTGCCCGACGACGTCGGCCATGTAGTCGTTGAAGGTCTCGGCCACCGGAATGCCGACCACCTGCACCGGCGCCAACCAAGCGGGGAAGGCACCTGCGTAGTGTTCGGTCAGCACAGCCATAAACCGCTCCACCGAACCGAAAAGTGCGCGGTGAATCATTACCGGGCGTTGCCGAGAACCATCTGCAGCTTGATACTCCAGTTCAAAGCGTTCAGGCAAATTGAAATCAAGCTGGATCGTGGACATCTGCCAGGTGCGGCCAATGGCATCGCGAGCTTGAACTGAAATCTTCGGACCGTAGAACGCTGCACCACCCGGATCTGGCACCAAGTCCAAACCTGATTCAGCGGCGACCTCGGCCAGAGTTCGAGTGGCTTCCTCCCAAACATCATCAGAGCCAACGTACTTTTCTGGATCTTTAGTGGACAGCTCCAAGTAGAAGTCTTCCAAGCCGTAATCCTTGAGCAAGCCCAGCACGAAGTTCAACGTGGAAGTGAGCTCGTCTTTCATTTGATCGCGCGTGCAATAGATGTGCGCATCGTCCTGGGTCATGCCCCGGACGCGGGTAAGGCCGTGGATAACACCCGATTTCTCGTACCGGTAAACGGAACCAAATTCGAACAACCGCAGCGGCAACTCGCGGTAAGAGCGGCCCCGCGAGCGGAAAATCAGGTTGTGCATTGGGCAGTTCATCGGTTTCAGGTAGTAATCCTGGCCAGGCTTACGAACTGTGCCGTCTTCGTTGAGCTCTTCGTCAACGTGCATCGGCGGGAACATGCCATCTCGGTACCAGTCCAGATGACCGGAGACCTCGTACAGGTTGGCCTTCGTAATGTGCGGGGTGTAAACAAACTCATAGCCAGCGGCAATATGCCGGGCGCGAGAGTAATCTTCCATCTCTTTGCGGATGATTCCGCCTTTAGGGTGGAAGACCGGCAATCCTGAACCGAGCTCATCAGGGAAAGAGAACAGATCTAGTTCGGTGCCCAGCTTGCGGTGATCACGGCGTTCCGCTTCCGCGATGCGTTCCTGGTACGCCTTGAGCGCGTCTTTGGTGGGCCAGGCGGTGCCGTAGATGCGTTGCAGCTGCTTATTGGCTTGATCTCCACGCCAGTAGGCCGCCGAGCTTCGAGTCAGCGCATAGGCATTGGAAATCAATTTGGTATTCGGCAGGTGTGGTCCGCGACAAAGATCTTGCCACACCACGTTTTCGTCCCGATCCAGGTTTGCATAGATGGTCAGCTCACCAGCGCCAACTTCTTGCGAAGCGCCCTCCGCAGCTTCCGCGCTGCCACCCTTGAGACCAATGAGCTCGAGCTTATACGGCTCATCCTTCATCGCTTCGATGGCTTCAGTTTCCGAAACCACGCGTCGTTGGAAGCGCTGGTTGGCGTTGACAATCTTAAGCATCATCTTTTCGAGTTGCTTGAGATCTTCTGGGGTAAACGGCTCGTCAACATCAAAATCAAAGTAGAAACCATCGGTGATGTAAGGCCCAATGCCCAGCTTGGCATCCTGACTCAATTGCTGAACAGCTTGAGCCATCACATGCGCTGCCGAGTGCCGCAGCACGTCAAGGCCATCTGCTGAATCGATGGTCACTGCATCAACCTGCGCGTTGGCGGGCAGCGGCTGGTCAAGATCTTTTAACTCACCATTAACGCGGACGACGACGACCTCACGGCGTTCGCGATAAACTTCCGCGCCAGTAGTCCCCTCCGTCAGATCTGTGGGGTTTCCATCAAGAGTAATGCTGATGGTCGAAGCTGACGGATCGGACAAAGCTGCCTCCTGGGCTGATTCAGGCTTTTGGCCGAAGCATACGGGGACCACGGCCAGCCTCCATGATGCTATCCGTTCGATGCATCTGCGGCCAACACCGCGTCGTTCTCCGCGGTCAGAGTTATCCGCATTTCCTCCGCAGCCAAAAGCACGATATTGCGCATCAGCTCTTCGGCTTCAGTGCCAGCGCCGCGCTGAATGGCATCGGCCACGCCAAGGTGCCAATGTCGCGCCTTTGATTGCGGACGTTCCGGCATCAAACCGTGCGCTGTCCTGCCACTGAGCACTTCGCCAACTGCTTCGTGCAAATGGGCGAACATTTCATTGCAAGAAGCACGCAAAATCAGGGCGTGAAACTCGATATCTGCTGCGAGAAATGTTTCCAGATCCCCCGCATTGCCTGCGGCGAGTAATTCACCGGCAAGAACCATGAGGCGTTGGCCCTCCAGCAATGAAATTCGCTCGGCCGCAAACTTTGCTGCTAGCGGTTCGATACCTAATCTGAGCTCGGTAATCGAAAGTAGCTGCTGTCCACGATCAGCTCCGGCCAGCCGCCAATGGATCACCCGGCGGTCGAAAACATTCCACGCTTGAGAAGGCTCAATCACCACGCCGACGTTTCTACGCGATGAGACCATGCCAAGCGCCTGCAGAACACGGGTGCCCTCACGGGCGACCGATCGGGTACACCCGTAGCGTGTTTGCAAGTCCTCCGTTCGAAGAACCTGCCCCGCGGAAAGCTTTCGGTCAACTACGTCTTGGCCGAACTCATCAACAAAGTCGAGATGCCCGCGTCGAAGTTTGGTCATAGTCCCAGCTTAGATCAGTCTTTCTTAGGTCAAAGATTGAATAAAGCATACTTTCTAGATAACCTGGCAGCCGAATATCCAACCAGCCAGGACAACGAGGTTCCATGCTTCCCCTGAATGCATCGGCAGCACTTCCTGCTGCCGTCACCCAACCATGGAATGACCACGACACGCTCTTGGTCGTCGTCGCAGTTATCGCAATTGCCTTAATCGTGGTGTTGATCGCCAAATTCAAAATGCATCCGTTCCTGGCCTTAACACTCGGTGCTGCCGCAGCCGGGCTTGGCTCAGGGGTGGAATTGGGCAAGGTCATCACCAATTACGAGGCCGGGGTAGGTTCCGTGCTTCAAGAAGTAGGTTTGCTGATTAGCCTGGGCGCCATGCTAGGCAAATTGATGGCCGACTCCGGCGGCGCTAACAAGGTAGTCGACACCCTATTAGCCAAGGTCTCTGGAGCTAAGGTTCCCTGGATGATGGCGCTTGTCGCTGTCATCATCGGATTGCCGATGTTCTTTGAAATTGGGCTTGTTTTGCTCCTGCCGGTAATCGTCTTGGTAGCACAACGCTCCGGCAGCAAGCTGATGCGAATTGCGATTCCAGCGCTTGCTGGCCTGTCCGTCTTGCATGGTTTAGTCCCACCGCATCCCAGACCGCTGATCGCGATTCAAGCAGTCGGTGCACCGTTAGGGCTGACCTTAATCTTCGGAATCATCGTCGCCATTCCAACCGTGATTCTTTGCGGGCCCTTGTTCTCGCAGCTAGCCGCTCGTTGGGTTCCAGCGAGCGCGCCGGCAAAAGCCGGCGGGATTGACACTAGCGCCCGAGCCGGCGTTGATCCTGAGGTGAAACGGTCGCCAAGCTTCGCCGTCACCGTGTTGACGATAGTTTTCCCCGTGGTCTTAATGCTGCTCAAAGCGATAGTGGATATTCTCAGCCCGGATGCCGGGAATCCCAGTACTATTCGAACTGTCTTTGACTTCATCGGCGAGCCGTTAGTGGCAATGACGCTCGCTGTCCTGCTGGCTATGGTGACCTTTGGCTACGCCGTCGGACTTTCTGGTGCGGCACTCGGAAAGAAAATCGGCCAAAGTTTGGCACCAATAGCTGCTGTGATTTTAATCGTGGGTGCGGGCGGCGGCTTCAAGCAGCCGCTGATCGGTGCCGGCGTTGGTGATTCAGTGGCCAAATGCGCTCAATCAGCAAAGCTTTCAGTCCTCGTCTTAGGCTTCCTCATCGCAGTGGCCCTGCGATTAGCCACCGGTTCAGCGACGGTGGCCACGATTACCTCGGCTGGGATTGTCGCCCCACTTGCTACGGCGCTCTCGCCCGGTCAGGCGGCTCTGCTCGCGCTAGCTATCGGTGCCGGATCGCTGTTCTTGTCCCATGTGAACGACGCCGGCTTCTGGCTAGTCAAGGAGCTTTTCGGCTTAACAGTGGGACAAACTTTCAAGACTTTGTCAGTCATGGAGACGCTGATTTCCGTAGTGGGATTCGGCTTCGTGATGTTAACTTCTACGGTGGTGACATGAGCGCGCAGCCAATTGTTGTGGTGATGGGGGTATCTGGCTCCGGTAAATCAACGGTTGCCGCGTTGTTAGCTGGCCGACTGGGCTGGGACTACTTGGAAGGCGACGATCTTCATCCAGCGGAGAACGTCGCCAAGATGTCAGCTGGCATTGCGCTCCAAGATGAAGATCGCTTGCCCTGGCTAGAGAAAATAGCGCTTTGGATCGCCGAGCATGAGGCCTCGGGCCGGCCTGCGGTGGTCACCTGCTCCGCGCTGAAGAAGTCTTACCGGCAAAGACTCATCTCGCAAAGCACGAAGCCGTCAGCCACGATCTTTGTCAATCTCAGCGGCAGTCGAGAAGAAATCTCAAAGCGACTCTCCGCCAGGCACGGACATTTCATGCCAACTGCGTTACTCGATTCACAATTTTCTGCATTAGAAATCCCGAGCGATGACGAAAATTCGATCACGGTCAATATCAGTCACTCACCAGCTGATGAAGCGGCGGAGATTGTTCAACGGCTGCGGCTCAAGGCAGATTGAGCTGTTTAGCTAGAGACATCCCACGGTTCGACCACGCCGCCATTCCAGGCCAAAACAAGGAAGCCGTTGCAAGCATCTTGCAAGGCTCCTTGAAGTTCCATCATGGTGTTGATCTCATCAAGCGCAGCTGGCAAATCAGCCACTTCAACTAAGAACCTCGTGTCACAAGCAGCCAAAGCAGCAATGCCAGAGTCCTCGGCCGCAATTCTTGCCTGATCTGCGGCTTGCGCGGATTCATCCAGCCAAACTTGAAAGCTCAGCCCCTCCGCGACGACGGAAAACGATTCATCGCCGACTTCGGCCGTACTGAGGTCGTGAATCGCAAGCGCCTCCCGCGCGTCGACAATACCGGCAGCCCCGCGCCGAAAATATACGAAAAATCGATTGTCTGAGATCTTCACCACAGCCTCAGCATAATGCGACTCCCCCGGTTCAAAACAAGTCCGACATCAACTGTCGCTTCTGGCCACCTAGACTGGATGGATGCCTGATGCTTCCCAGCACGATGTGCGAGCCCAAATCCTGACCATGTTGGAGCAAGCGGCAAATGGTTCGCTGCCGGAAATTGTCCAAGCGGGTCACCCTACGCTTCGAGCGCCCGCACAGCCTTGGAATGGTCAACTTGGCGCGTCAGAGCTCGAACAATTTGTGGAGCTGATGCGCCGCTGTATGCACGCTGCACCCGGATTTGGCTTGGCCGCGCCGCAACTAGGCGTCTCGCTCCAGCTCGCCGTGCTTGAAGATGGGCACCAGGTAGATTCTGAAATCGCCAGCATCAGAGAACGCAGCAATTTGCCATTTTTTGCCATGCTCAATCCCCGTTACCAGCCCTTGAACAGCATACTGGTGGGATTTTACGAAGGCTGCCTCTCGATGTCTGGCTGGCAGGCCGTCGTGTATCGACATCATGCGATTCAGCTGACGTACACAACGGTCGACGGCGAATTGGTCCAACGTGAGTTGGCTGGTTGGCCTGCCCGGATCGTCCAGCATGAGACCGATCATTTGGCTGGAATGCTGTATCTAGACAAGGCGAAGACCCGTTCTCTGACCAACAATGCCGAATACAGCTCGCGCTGGGCGCAACCCGGAATCGAGTTGGCCCAGCGCGAATTGAACTTCTAACGAATTACGCCCTTATGAGTTTTTCGCGGTCGGCAAATATTTAGCCCACCAACGCAGGATGTGCTCAAAGCGTTGTTTCCGGTGATGCGGAAGCCCCGAGCGAGACAGCTCATGGCTTTCACCCGAGAAAATCAATAATTCGGTCTCAATGCCACGTCGTTTTAATTCCACGAAGTAGCGTTGTCCCTGCTCAATGGGGCAACGCCAGTCTTCTTCGGAATGAATGACCAACGCTGGCGTGCGTACTTTATCGATCTGCGCCATGGGCGATTGGGCCGCGATCTTTTCTGGATCGATTCCGTTGTATTCATCTGGAAACATCCAGCCAATGTCTGAGGAACCAACAAAGCTCACTGGGTCGAGGAAGCCTCGCTCAACAATAGCGGCCTTGAAACGGTGATCTTGGCTAATGGTCCACGCCGTCAAATAGCCGCCGTATGATCCGCCCATGACGCCAAGGCGCTCCGCATCTAATTGCGAATAAGTTGCCAAGCTGCCTTCCAGGAAACCAAGCACGTCATCTAAGTCAACGGTGCCGAAAGCCTCTTTGACGGCCCGGCCATGCTCGTAGCCATAGCTACCGGAGCCACGCGGATTACACATCACCACCGCGTAGCCAGCGTCTGCATAAACCTGAACTTCGTCAAAGATGCCCCAACCATACTGAGCGAAGGGCCCACCATGGATGTTCAAAAGCACCGGATGCGGGCCGTCACCTTCGGGTAGCAATACCCAACCGTGTACTGGGTAACCGTCTTTAGACTCGAAAACGTGTTCTTGGGCGGCAATGACGCCTGCTTCCTTTCGGAACTCGGCGGAGAAATCGCTCAGGCTGCGCACTACGCCATCAGTTTCTATGACCGCGAGATCGCCGAAGCTCTGCCCGTTGGTAAAGCTCACTACGGTGCTGCCATTTTGTTGAGCGGCAGCGGACACCACGGACTGGTTATCCAGCAATAGTGCCGCAGTGCCATCAGCTTTGATTTGCCAGAGTCGCTCGGCACCTCGATGCCGTTCAATCGCCAGCACGCTGTCGGCTCCGGAACGCGTTAGTGGAGCTGAATCGCCAAAATCTTGCTCACGATCATCAGTGAGCCGCGTCCAATCCGAGCTGCCGTCGAGCGCACGAACATAGACCCCACCCTGAACACCAACAAAGTCTTTACCTTCGCTACCGGTCTCCGATCCCAGGGCAAATAGCCAACGCCCATCCGCTGACTCGATTGAACCGTAAAAGGATAGACCCGGCTGGGATACGCGTTCCAGCTGCTTCGGCTGATCGCCCCCAACGGGCAGCTGCCAAAGCTCAGTAAGCAAGTCGACTGAATCCAGCGGTTCTGCGAGGTAATAGATACTCAGGCCGTCCGCGCTGAATCTCGGATTGCTGTGTTCAGCAGCGTCTTTCGTGAGCTGGACAGCTTCCGGAACTGCTTTGAACGATTTGCCCCCTTCGGCTTGCTTCTTTGCCCGCCCCTGCGGTTCTACGAGCGGTTCAGCATCCACCGAAGGAACGTCTACGGTGAAAATCTGGCTCAATTGGTCCTGGGTGAATCCAGCGCCATTCATCCGGTATTTATATGAGGTAATCAAACGCGGGTCCTCAGCGCTGGCACCGACGCCGTCAATAGTGCCATATCGACCCTCTTCGGGCACTGCCGCGGCGAAAACAATTTGATTGCCACCCGGAGACCAGCTGAACTCATTAACACTGAGTTTGCGGTCTGTAATCGTTTGCGGTTCGCCACCACGTGCGTCCACTATATGAATTTGTCCAGCCTTTCCGGGCGCTGAACGCATAAATGCCAGAACTGCGCCGTCCGGCGAGTACTGCGGTGCCGAGTCACGGAATCCGCGAGTGAAACGACGTGGGCTGCTGGAGTCATCGGTACTGAATTGCCAGAGTTGGCCAACATAGCTGTCGGCATCAAAATCAGCCCGAGAAACGGCGACGATGGCGGTGACGCCTTCGGGGTGCAAGGTAGGAGCGGAAACAGTGCGAATGAGTGGAAGATGAGATGGTTTCACGCTATGTGAGCCTAGTCTCATTCACACAGTGCGTCGAGCGGAATCCCTGCGGATGCTTCCGGCCTAGGATTGACAGATGACCCAGCGAGAGATTTCTTCGGCAGCATTTCAGATGTTGTTATGTCCGGTGTGTGCAGAATCATTTGAACTCAGCACCGATGGCACCCTGGGCGTGCTCTGTTCGTCCGGACACCGTTATGACTTTGCCCGGTACGGCTACCTGAATATGCTGACTGGCACTCGCTCCAAGGCAACGCCAGACACTTCAGCGATGGCAAACGCTCGAAGCAATTTTCTTGATGCCGGGCATTTTGCTGCGCTAACTCAGCAGATTTCGGCGTCATTCGCTGACTACGCACCGGCACTACGTACCGACTCGGTGATTGTCGACGCCGGCTGTGGTACCGGACACTATCTTGCTAGCCTGCTCAGCGGGCCAGCTCGCGACCGAGCCGCAATTGGGCTTGACCTCTCGGTCGAGGCGCTGCGCACCGCGGTCAAGGCCAATCCCCAGATGCTGGCTCTAGTCTGGGACCTATGGCGCCCACTGCCGTTGGCCGCTCGAAGCGCAGATGTGGTCCTTGTTGTTTTTGCGCCGAGAAACTTTGCTGAATTTCAACGGATTTTGCGCACCGACGGCGTATTAATTGTCGCTACTCCGCTGCCAGATCACCTAGCAGGGTTGCCACAAATTGTCGGCAAAATTGGTCAACAGCCAGATAAGCATGAGGCGTTACTTTCCGCCACCGCAGAATATTTTGATCTAGTCACCGAGCACGAGATTCACGCTAAGGCAAATTTGAGCCAATCAGAGCTGCATCAGCTACTTTTGATGGGACCAAATGGTCATCACCTCACCGAAGAAGCCCTAGCCTCCCTGACCGAGGATAGCTACCAAGTGCAGTTTGGGTTCCGCGTTTCAGTTTTTAAACCGATTCGCAGTTCACCGACGACGTCGGCGGTAGCTTTTCATCGCTAACCGACTTAGCTTTCCGCCAGGCTGGCTGCGGCGCGTGCAAGTCAACTTTGAGCAGTCTCAGTGCACATTGTGTGATTGGACCAATACCCAAGGCAAACGCCAAGGTGCCAAAACCAACGACGCCACCCAAGAAGAATCCGATCACCACCACTACAACCTCGATCCCGGTGCGAATCATCCAGACCGGGCGCCCAGTGCGACGGACCAAACCAGTCATCAGCCCGTCACGTGGTCCCGGCCCTAACCGCGCACCAACATAAAGCGCTGTTGCGAAAGCCAGCAATACCAATCCAGCCAAAAACATCAAGCACTGCTGCCAGAGTTCGCTCGGTTGATGAAGAATCGACAAGCTCGCATCAGCGAAAATGCCGATGCATAAGGCGTTTGCTAGCGTGCCAAATCCTGGCGGCTGCCGCAGCGGGATCCAGAGCAGCAGCACTGCTGCCGAAATGATGATTGTGCAGAGCCCGAAGGACAAGCCAGTCGTTCTGGAAAGCCCCTGACCAAATACATCCCACGGTGAAGCGCCAAGATTTGCCCGGATCATCAGTCCGATCGCAAAACCGTAGGCCAGAAGACCGAGAAAAATCCGAAGTAACCGGACCGGCACATTGACTGTAGTGAGAAAATTATTCATTCAGGCTTCGTTTCATCTGATCTTGCACATTGTCGCGTTGTGTCATGGAAGTGGACGGCATTTAATAACCACTCAACCTTCCATAACCAAGCTTCCGCATAATTGGACTGTGGCAAAAGAGCCAATTTTCGCTATTTGGGCTGATAAATTGCAGTCCAGACCACCTAAAGTTGACTTATGAACCAGATTGTTTCCGCTCGAAGGTTGGCACGCGAGCTTGGTGAATGGCGTTCGCATCGGGCCGCTTACCTTTCGTTAGCAGACCGGATTCGGGTCATGCTCATCGACGGGCGTCTAACTAGCGGATCTCGACTACCGGCAGAACGCGAGCTCAGCGCTGCCTTACAGATCTCCCGAACCACCGTGGCAGCGGCCTATGCACAACTGCGCGAAGATAGTTATTTGCGCAGCATTCGCGGATCTGGCTCCACTTTGGCTTTGCCCGGTGGCATGCGTGGCACCCCCTCTGGCCCGCAGGAAATGGCCCTCGACTTCAGTAAAGCCGCCGCGGCCACTTATCCGGGGCTTCCTGCCGCCTATCAATTCGCCGTGGAGCAGCTGCCAAATTACTTGGGCCACCACGGATTCGACATGCAGGGCTTACCCGAACTCCGGGCCGCCGTCGCCGATCACTACGGACAACGTGGCTTGCCCACCACTCCCGATCAAATCTTGATCACGCTAGGCGCTCAGCACGCCCTGAGCCTGCTCACGCATACTATCTATTCACCCGGTGAGCGAATCTTGATCGAGCATCCTACCTACCCGCACGCCATCGACACCTTTGCCGGAGCTGGCGCCCGGTTGCTCGCAATGCCAGTCAGTTCCAGCGAAGGTTGGGATATTGCCGAGGGCCAAATGCTGATTCGGCGGGCTGCGCCCAGCATGGCCTTTTTAATGCCAGATTTTCAGAATCCAACGGGCGCAAGCATGAGCGCCGAAGATCGTGAGCGACTTGCTCGACTCGCGCAGCGCGAGGGCACGGTGCTTATTGCCGACGAGACCACAGCACTTCTCGATATTGACCGTGGCGAATTACCACCATTGGCGGCGTTCTCCGGCAGTGTGGTGACCATTGGCTCGTTAGGAAAGCTCGCGTGGGGCGGGATGCGCATTGGCTGGATAAGAGGACCCCGAGATCTGCTAGCCAAAGTGCACAGAGCAAGACCCGCCTTCGACCTAGGCACACCAATGTTGGAACAGCTGGCCTCAATCGCGCTCCTGCGAGAAGCCGATTTGATGATTGCAAACCGTTCTAGAAACCTCAGATCCGGACGCGATTTCCTGGTCGAGGAGCTAGCCAGTCATTTCCCGCAGTGGAAGGTAGAACTACCCAACGGGGGTATGTCGCTTTGGATCAACACTGGAGAAATGTCTTCTTCGGCGCTTGCCCTTGCCTCTAGGTCCGAAGGGCTAGCTTTGGTGCCCGGTCCAAGATTCGGTCTGGAAGGTGCTTTTGAGCGCTATTTGCGACTACCTTTCACTTATCCACAAGACGATATGCGTGATGGCATTCGCGCTTTGCTGAAAGCTTCACGCAGTGTTGGTGCAGCGCCGGCCAGAATGCCATTACAAGCAGTGATCTAGTGGATTGTTTCAATAACATCTCAGCTTGGAGATAATCAGCGAATGCCCTGTGCGCTGGATTAGCCTCGTAGTAGGCTGAACTGATAGTCCTACCGGGCACCAGTACCCAAAACAGGGGGATCAGATGTTTGAATGGTTGTTTGAAAATGGCTGGGCGCTTTGGCTCATCATCTTCTTGGCTCTCGCCGTGATTGAGATGCTCACGCTAGACCTATTCTTCATTTTGATGTCCGTTGGCGCGCTGGCTGCCGTTGTTGCAGACCTATTAGGTGCTCCGCTTTGGCTGCAAGTAATTATCTTCTGCATCGTCGCTCTGGCGATGATCCTCTTCGTTCGACCGATCGCATTGCGTCATCTGCATAAGGGTCCCAACGATCTGCGGACAAATGTCGATCGGCTCATTGGTCACGCTGCAGTTGTCATCGAGCCGGTAACGTCCGACGGCGGACGGGTCAAGATTGGCGGCGACATTTGGAGCGCTCGCAGCACCAACGGAGCCGCGCTAGCAATAGGAAATAATGTTGAAGTCACCGCAATTGAAGGCGCAACCGCAATCGTTGTTGCCGCGGCTATCACGCCGCAATCGCCGCACGCCGAATATCCAGGCACTCCAGCCGGCGCTTAGTAGCGACCGCGTACCAGACCAAGCACAATCTCTTAACAACAAAGGGAATAGAGGGCAACATGGGTAGCAACGCCGGAGCTGTAGCACTGACAGTGGTGCTGATAGTTCTGATTCTTTTCGTCGTCATCGTCCTGATTCGGGCGGTACGAATCATCCCGCAGGCTCGGGCTGGTGTGGTGGAACGGCTTGGAAAGTATCAGCGCACACTCAATCCCGGTTTGACGATTCTGATCCCCTTCGTTGACCGGTTGCTGCCACTCTTGGATTTGCGCGAGCAGGTCGTTTCCTTCCCGCCGCAGCCCGTTATTACTGAAGATAACCTTGTGGTTTCGATCGACACCGTGGTCTATTTTCAAGTTACTGATCCGCGCGCCGCAACGTACGAAATTGCGAACTACATTCAGGCCGTTGAGCAGCTAACCACCACTACTTTGCGTAACGTGGTGGGTGGCTTGAATCTTGAAGAAGCGCTGACCAGCCGCGACCAAATCAACGGCCAATTGCGCGGCGTCCTCGACGAGGCAACCGGACGATGGGGTATCCGCGTTTCGCGCGTCGAGCTTAAGGCCATTGACCCGCCTCTTTCGATTCAAGACTCGATGGAAAAGCAAATGCGCGCCGAACGAGACCGTCGTGCCGCAATTTTGACCGCTGAGGGTACCAAGCAGTCACAGATTCTGACCGCTGAAGGTGAGCGTCAATCGGCAATTCTTAAAGCAGAAGGTGACGCGAAGGCCGCGATCTTGCGTGCTGACGGTGAATCGCAAGCAATTCAAAAGGTCTTCGACGCAATTCACAAGGGAAACCCCACCCAGAAACTTTTGGCTTACCAGTATCTGCAGACCTTGCCTAAGCTGGCCGCAGGCTCATCGAATAAGTTGTGGATCATTCCTTCTGAAGTTGGCGAAGCGCTCAAGGGAATCGGTAGCGTCCTCGGCAAAGTCAGCCCCGAAGGCTCTTCCGACTCTGACGATGTAGACCCGTTCGGCGCGGCGCCGTCGACCGGACCAACCAATTCGGGCCAGGGCAATCACAGCGCTTGAGGTTTATCGCATTCATATCTAGAGGTAAGAAACGGTGCATGTACTGCCAGCTGGCGGAGCATGCGCCGTTTCTTCGCTTAGTTCGGTCTCAGCCAGGTATAATAAAAATCTTGCCTACATCGTTCCTGATAGACCGCATCAGGGAACACAACTCGCTTTCAAAGCGTTGAAGACGAGGCAAGGATTGTGAAGCATGAGGGAGATAAAATGAGTGATCGCAGTTTGCGTGGTATGCGACTAGGCGCACAAAGCATGGAGACGGAGTCTGGCGTTGAGCCGGCACCGCGCCAACGCGTCGAGTACCGTTGCGAAGACGGCAAACAGGTTTTCGTCACCTTTGCTGCCGAAGCCGAAATTCCACCGGTCTGGGTTTCAAAGACCGGGAAAGAAGCGATTTTAGTTAACGGCGAAAAGCCTGTTGGCTCCAACGAGAAGGCAGTTCGTACGCACTGGGATATGCTCCTTGAGCGTCGCACGGTGCCCGAACTGGAACAGATCCTCAACGACCGTTTGAAGAATCTGCGTGCCAAGCGTGGCGAGAAAGTTAGCTAGCAGCAGCACATAGCTAGCAAGAAAGGGGCGGGAACCATGAGGTTCCCGCCCCTTTCTTGGCATTTGCTGAGTTGTTGAGAGCCGCAGCAGGTGCTTGCCGCGACTACGCTTTTTTGCCGAAAAGCTTGCGCCAAAGCGCGCTCAGGCCCCATCTGGTGACGTTCACAACTGCCTCAGAGAAAATGTTTCCGCTCATCTTCGAAGCGCCGAATTCACGCTCAACGAAAGTGATCGGAACTTCAACAATTTTCAAACCAAGCTGCGCCGAGCGCCAGAGCATATCAACCTGAAATCCGTAGCCGACGGAGTCAACTTTATTGAGGTCGATTGCTTCCAAAGTGCTTTTTCGGAATGCGCGGTACCCGCCGGTGATGTCGCGGTACCTCACCCCGAGCAAAATCCGCGAATAGAGGCTGCCACCGCGAGAAATTAGCTTCCGGTGCAATGGCCAATTGACCACCTCGCCACCCGGTATCCAACGCGAGCCGAGCACCAGATCGGCACCCTGCTCGATCGCGTCCAGGAGCAACGGCAGCTGTTCCGGCTGATGTGAGCCATCGGCGTCCATTTCAACGAGGACGTCATAGCCAGCGGCCATCCCCCAATTGAATCCGGCGATGTAAGCTGCGCCCAGCCCTTCCTTGCCTTTGCGATGCAGAACTTTGACCTGAGCATCTTCCGCCGCGAATTTGTCCGCCAGCGCACCGGTTCCGTCCGGACTATTGTCATCGGCAATCAGCACATCCACTGTGGGGGCAGCTTTGCGAAGCCTCGTCAGGGTTTTCGGCAGAGATTCCAACTCGTTGTAAGTCGGGATAATAGTCAGGACGCGCACGCAATGGCCTTTCGTAGCTCAGTTGGCACCGAGAATCCATTATACGGGCATAGAAATGGGTAGGCTCACGCGCCTTCGGGCCAATTTCGATGCCGCCGTCGTGGTGCATCCAAACTGTTTTCTACTGACGCGTGAACCTACCCGTTACAAGAGCTATTGGGACGCAGTACCCCACGGAGATCGATTGGAACTGAATCCAAAACCACCCACGTGCTCGTCTCGCAATAGCCAGGTCTTTCCCAACTGATTTGCAAAGAAACCCGTTGAGCTAAAATCCTACGTCTTGAGCGCCAGCTGTCAATATCCGTTTGACCTGCGCCGATGCTTGTTTGCCCAGGTGAGAACGGGGAAAATTTATGCCAAACTTCTGAATGTTTTTTCGTATTTTTGCGTGTCCCGGCGTGTCGAACCAACCAAGCACGCAACAACACTCAATTTTCAGAGTCCGGCGTAATATCCATGACCGTGTGTAAGGTGTTCCCTCGATGCACGGTTGCCAGGCAGTGAGGCGCGTTTTCAGTATCTAACGCTGGCAAAAGTGGAGTTCGAGAACGCGGATCTGTACTCCAAGATTGCACTCGTTCATCTGCTACTTGCACCATCAATTCATCAACTTCCCAAATAGCGAAGCTCGCGGCCGCGCCAGGAACCAATTGGCCCATCATGGGGTCAGCATCCCGAGCCGCCCGCCAACCAGCTCGGCTATGCGCCAAAAACGCTGCCCGCGCAGAAATTCGTTGTGCCGGTTGATGATGCGCCAGACATGCTCGCACCGAAGCCCAAGGATCCATAGCGGTAACTGGGGCGTCTGAGCCGAGGCAAACTGGAACGCCGGCAGAAAACATTGACGCGACGGCGTTCATAACATCGGCCCGGTCCGTGCCCAGTCTGCGCTGATACAAACCGTCTGGGCCGCCCCAGAGCGCATCGAACGAAGCCTGCATACTCACAGTCACCGAATACTCAGCTAACGCTGCAATGGCCTCTGCATCGGCCATCTCCGCATGTTCTAGGCGATGGCCGGCGGCTCGGACAGCCGGTGCACCAACTAGTTCGGCGGCTTTTCGCAGCCCGGCGACGGCAAGATCCATTCCGGCGTCACCAATCACGTGGAATCCGCCTTGAATACCAAGCTCGCTGCAAGCTGCCAAATGGTTCGCAATCTGATCCACGCTCAGGTACCCGCTGCCGCGGTGCCCTGATTGATCTGTGTAAGGCTCGCGCAGCAAAGCTGTCCTGGAGCCAATTGAACCGTCAATATTGAGATCACCGGCGAACCCTCGAGGATCAATTCCGACGTCGGCCAGCTGGGCCAAAAGCGCCCGGCTTTCTGCTACCGAGCCAATGAGCTGAGCCCAGTACGGCAAGACTTCGGCGAAGCTAGTGTCAGTTCTCGATCGCTGCATCAAGGTAGATAGGTCTAGCAGGGCATGGGAGTCCGGAATGGCCATCTCTGCCACCGCGACGTGTCCAGTAGCGGCAGCGGCGCGTAGCGCAGCTTCTTGATACTGTTTCCGAGCGCGCTCGTCTACGTTGCGCGCAGCATCGCCAGCTAAACGATGGGCTGCCCGGACCACCACGCCTTGGCCTTGCCAGCCGTCCAATTCGGGCAGACGCAGCCGAGCCGCGAGGGATGTGGAAACCACCGCTGAATGGACGTCCACTCTGGCTAGATAGACCTCTCTGTTCCCGCTCGCCTGATCCAACTCGGTAGCAAGTGGGGCACGGCGTTCTGGCCAACGGCTCTCGTCCCAGCCAAAGCCGAGCAAGATACCTGATGTTCCGCTTTGCGCAGCGTGAGAAACCGCATCGAGGACTTCCACCAGCGATCGAGCCGCACTCAAATCTATTGAAGCCAGCGCGAGTCCGGTCTCAGTCAGGTGAACGTGTGAATCCACAAAACCGGGAGTGATGAGCGCGCCCTGCAAGTCAATAACGCGCATCTTGGCGTCTTGAATCGAGGTCGCGGCATGTTCGCCGCCAACCCAGGCCACGGTGTCACCGTCCACAAGCATCGCCGTAGCTAGCGGATCCGCCGAGCTGTACACCGAGCCGTTGCGGTACAAGGTCCAAGACATGCGTTTATCTCCAAAAACTAATTTCTGATAGTTCGCGGTTCGAATTGAGAGCCCTAGGCGAGCGAGGAATACGCCACAACGCCGCGTCGAACCCGTTCAATTGCCGCTACACAATTAGACCGAATTTCGATTGGCAGTCCCGGTACCGAAGCGAGCTGATCAAGGAGATCAATTACTTGCTTCGTCCAGCGAAAAAAGTCACCGGCAGCCAGATCTGTACCCTCAAGAACTGCCTCCAGGTGCCGCCCTCGAGCCCACTTGAACATCGGCCAAACTAAACCGAGCTCTGGCTCAGAAGTAAGCGGAAGTTTGCTCTGAGATTCCTGATCTTCCAAAGCAGACCATTGCTGAACCACAATGTCGATCGCGGCATCAATACTCGGACTGGGCATCCGCGGCCGCAGGCCTCGTTCTTCGCGTTTTGCTTGATAAACCAAGGCGGAGGCGAAAGCAGCCAGTTCGACGGCGTCCAGATCGGCTAAGGCGCCCTCCCGGATGCACAAGGCGATCAGCAAGTCTTTCTCACCGTAAATACGACGTAACCGCTGCCCGTCTTGGCTTGGACGCAATTCGCCACCAGGCTTCGACTCCAGAAATCCGTAACCTTCCAAGACCGCACAGACCCGGTCGAAGGTTTTCGCGATGGTGCCGGTTCGGCCTTGAATTTTCCTCACTAAGACATCCGTCTCACTGCGCAGTTTCCACCAACGCTCAGACCAGCGGGCGTGCGCTTCACGATCGCTGCAGCTATGGCAGGGATGCCCGCGCAGTTTCCGCCGGAGCAGAGCTATTTTCGCTTCCTGCTCCGCTTGGCGAGTATCGCCAAATACTGGCGGTGCTGTCATGGGGCTCGCGGAAGCTATTGCATGTCTTAGCGCCGCCACAAGATCTTTCCGGTCCTTCGGCTGGCGAACGTCGAACTGCTTCGGAATTCGCAGCGTTTTAATCGGGGTTACTGGTCCGTCTAGATCATGCCTGTTGATCCTTCTGGTCTCTTTTCCTTCGGTCAAAACGGTTGGCCTAGGCTCATGGACCTGAGTGTCGTTGTTCAGCACTACGGCGAACCCTGGCATTCGTCCGGCGCTGATTTCAATCACATCACCCGCGCGTAGCCTGGCTAAGGACTCATCGACGATGCCTCTCCGAGCTCGATTTTGCTGTTTGGAGGCGGCAGTTTCCACATCAGAGAGTTCCCGACGCAGACGAGAATACTCTGCGAAGTCGCCTAGATGGCAGGTCATCGAGTCCTGGTAACCAGCTAGGGCCTCTTCACGGCTACTAACTTGTCGGGCTAATCCAACTACTGAACGGTCTGCTTGGAACTGCGCAAAGGAAGACTCCAAAATCTCGTGCGCTCGACTCCGGCCAAATTGAGCGATTAAGTTGATGCTCATGTTGTAAGTAGGCCGGAAGCTGGAATTCAGCGGATAGGTTCTGCGTAACGCCAAGCCCGCCACAGCGCCGGGGTCGGTACCTGGTTGCCACAAAACGACCGCATGGCCCTCGATGTCAATACCGCGCCGTCCCGCTCGACCGGTCAACTGGGTGTACTCCCCCGCCGAAACGTTGACATGCGCTTCACCGTTGAACTTCTCAAGTTTTTCCAGCACCACCGAACGCGCGGGCATGTTGACCCCAAGCGCTAGTGTTTCCGTGGCGAATACCGCACGGACTAGCCCGTCCGCAAAAAGCGATTCAACTACTTCTTTGAAGGTCGGTAACATTCCCGCGTGGTGGGCCGCTACACCACGGAGCATGCCATCGCGCCAAGACCAGAACCCTAAGACGTCCAGATCATCGCTCGGGATATCTTCGCTAGCCATACCGATCCGGGCAGTGATCTCTTGTCGCTCCGCTTCAGTGGTCAGCATTAAGCCTGCATCTACACATTGGCGAACTGCGGCGTCGCAAACGGCTCGAGAGAAGATGAAGTAGATTGCGGGCAAAAGATCTGCTCGGTCCAATGCCAAAATCACCTGGGCTCGGCTAGCAGCTTTTCCCGGCGACTGTGGCGCATCTTGACGAGCGCTGTTTTTTCGGTTGTTCCATTGTTTTCCGCCGCTTTGCTTTCTCCCTCGCCCATGCGAGAACCTGCCGCGCAACCGATTCTCCGATTCCGTGCGCGCAAGTTGCAGCAATTCAGTGTTGACGGCCGGGACTTCGTTTTTGTCCACTACGGCGAGCTGATCGAAGGAAGTGTCTCCGGCGAAAAGGTCAACGATGTCTTTACCAACCATCACGTGCTGCCACAACGGCACCGGGCGATGCTCGGAGACAATAATGTCGGTTGATCCCCGCACAGTATCTAGCCAAGCCCCGAATTCCTCGGCATTAGATACCGTGGCACTCAGTGAGACGACCTGCACCTCGGAGGGCAGGTGGATAATTACTTCTTCCCAGACTGCCCCGCGGAATCGATCGGCCAAATAGTGGACTTCATCCATGATGACAAAGGCCAGATCATCCAAGGCCTCGGATCCGGCGTACAACATATTGCGCAGCACCTCGGTTGTCATCACGACAATCGAAGCCTCCGGATTTATCGAAGAATCACCGGTGAGCAGCCCGACGTCGGCAGTGCCGTATTTGGCGGAAAGCTCAGAATATTTTTGATTGCTCAGTGCCTTGATCGGCGTGGTATAAAAAGCTTTCAGACCTCTGGATAGCGCAAGGTAGACAGCGAATTCGCCAACGATCGTTTTTCCGGCCCCGGTCGGGGCAGCCACCAATACGCCGCGACCCGACTCTAGAGCGGTGCAGGCATCGGTCTGAAATTGATCTAAGGGGAAGTCGAAAGTCTCCCGAAACGCCGCGAAATCGGTACGAGATTCAGCTTGTCGCTGCCGAGCAGCTTGAAATCGCTCGGCCGGTGATTGGGTACCCGAATCATCGGACCGGGCCGGAGACTGTGAGCGCATGCTTCAAGCCTATGCCCAGTGGGGCGATGCCTCGCTCTAGATGCTGTCTAAGTCGGTCAACGGCGTGGCGGAATCTGCGGTGTCTTCAGTCTCTTGAGCGCGTTTCTCAGCGCGCTTATCGCGTCGTCTGTCTAACAAAACGCAAAGACTCATGGCGCCAAAATAGAGCACCAACAATGGTCCTGCAAGCAAGAACATCGTAAAGGCATCGTTGCCGGGCGCCGCCATCGCGGAAACGATCGTGACGGCCAACACGGTAATTCGCCAGCTTTTGAACATCGTCTTGCCGCGAAGCACGCCAGCCATATTGACGCCAACCAGCACCACCGGGACCAAAAAGGCAATGCCCATGAAGAGCACCAGCTGCATGATGAAGGTGATGTAATCATTGGCCTGTATGAAGTTTGTGCCACCTTCAGGCGTAAAACAGGTTAACGCATAGACGATGTTCGGCATGACGAGCCAACCGCAATACGCCCCCGCCAAAAACAGCGGCACCGCGGCTAACATGTAACCAAAGGTGAAACGCCGCTCTCTGGCGCTCAGCCCAGGCGTAACAAAAGCCCAGATCTGATAGATCCAGATCGGCGAGGAAATTATTGTGCCAAGGAAAAAAGCTGCTTGAACTCGAAGATCAAAGGCGGTAGCGACGCCGGCAAAGTTCACGCCGGCGTCGAAATGCCGTTCCTTAGCCAACCGGACTAGCGGCTCAGAAATTGCCGCGAACAGAGGATCATAAAAGAACCAACCAGCAATAGCGCCAAGTACCAAGCCGAGAGCGGCTTTAATGAGCCGGTTCCGCAGCTCAATGAGGTGTTGTTTGAGGGACATCCGCCCCTCAGGGTTGGATTTATATCCCTTGAAAAGTGCCACGACCTGCCAGATATCTAGGCGGGCGTGTTGCCAGGCGGCGTTGCCGTCCCGGAGGTGGTGCCATTGCCGCTATTCGGATTCACCGGATTCACAACAGTTCCCTCAACCGGAGGCTCAGCAGTTGCAGCGTTCTGGTCTTTGCCATCGTTCTTGGACTCGCGCACCTCAGACTTGATTATGCGGAAGGACTGCCCCAGGCTACGCGCCATTCCGGGAAGCTTCGGAGCGAAGAAGAGCAAGACAATAACTAGCACGATGATGCCGATAACCCACGGCTCTCTTAAAAACCCCACGAAGATTCCTTTCGATAATACTGACTTATCCTACAGCTTCAAATCAGGATCGATGAGCTGTAGGTCACGTAACGATTGTGCTTGCCCTCGCACCGAGCGCCTTTCTACCCTGCGCGCTGTGCGATCAAGCTTTCGGTTGAGCTTTCCCGAGCGGTATTCGGCATGTACTTCCGCAGGATCTGCGTCGACTGCCCAACCGGGTTCTCGAACCACTTTCAATGGATCTGCAGAATTTCCGGCCAGATCTTGGCTAAACTGCACAGATGGCTTGCCCAATCGGGCAGTTGCCTCGCTACATTCTCTGCCAAGCGCTACGACATGCCGCCATAACTTGATTCCGAGCAGCAAAACGTATAATAAGGAGAGGGCGAGCAACGAGACCCATATCACTATCCATGTCCACCAAGGCATGGAACTAGTCTAAAGACACTCAGAAGGACTCATGCCCACATTACCGACAAAGCCGTCGGGCGCCGGTTCGGCTGCCCCTATGCTTCACGACGACAAAGGCCAGAATCTCAGCCGTGGGCTAAGCAACCGTCACATTCAACTCATCGCCATTGGCGGGGCAATCGGCACCGGCTTGTTCCTGGGTTCTGGTAAGACCATCGCGGTTGCCGGACCGAGCGTGATCTTCGTCTACATGATCATTGGCTTCATGCTATTTTTCGTGATGCGAGCCATGGGTGAAGTGCTTTTGTCCAATTCTGGCTACCGTACGTTCGCAGATTTTGCCGGCGACTTGATTGGGCCCTGGGCCGGATTCATGGTCGGTTGGACTTATTGGTTCTGCTGGATCATCATCGGCATTGCAGACATCATTGCGATCTCTGGCTATGTGAAAGTCTGGGCACCGGACTTACCGCTTTGGATACCCGCGCTACTAACCATCGTGCTCTTTTTGGTCTTGAACCTGGTCGCGGTCCGGTTGTTCGGTGAGTTGGAATTCTGGTTCGCTTTGCTCAAAGTGGTCGCAATCATCGCGCTCGTGGTCGTCGGCATCGTACTGATCGCGATGGCCTTCCGCTCCCCCAATGGCGACACCGCGTCCTTAGCGAATCTTTGGAACGATGGCGGGATGTTCCCCAAGGGATTCATGGGCTTCATCGGCGGCTTCCAAATCGCAATTTTCGCCTTCCAGGGCATTGAGCTCGCTGGCACGGCTGCCGCAGAAACCAAAGACCCGGAAAAGACCCTGCCTAAGGCGATTAATTCGATTCCGCTTAGGGTTTTGCTTTTCTATGTAGGTTCGCTCATTGTCATCATGGCGGTCACCCCGTGGCACTACGCCAACGCAGATACCAGCCCCTTTGTGGCGATGTTCTCGCTAGCTGGCTTGGTCGGCGCCGCCGGCGTAGTCAACTTTGTTGTGTTGACTTCAGCCGCATCGAGCGCCAACTCTGGCATCTTCTCCACGTCGCGCATTATGTACGGCATGGCGGGAGACAACGAGGCACCTAAGACATTCGGCGTGCTCTCCGGGAACAAGGTGCCCGCGCGGGCCTTGTTGCTTTCCTGCGTTTGTTTGTTGCCCGGCGTCGCCCTGCTTTATGCAGGTGACTCAGTCGGTTCTGCCTTCACCCTGGTCACCTCGATCTCTGCGATCTTATTCATCACGGTCTGGGAATTCATCGTGATTTCCTATCTTGCTTACCGCAAGAAGCGCCCGGAGCTTTACGACACCTCAAAGTTCCGGATGCCTGGCGGCAAGATCATGGCTTGGGTGGTACTGGTATTTTTTGGTTTGGTCATCATCGCGCTTGGCTTTGCGGAAGACACCAGAATTGCCCTGTATACGGCACCAGTTTGGTACTTGATTTTGATCGCAGCCTACTTTGGGCTGGTTCGGCCAGCTAAGCGTCGCGCCGACAGGCTAGAGACGGCTAGCAAGTAGTCTGCAGGCTTAGCTAGTAGTTGGCTAAGCCTTGCTCAGCCCAGTGGAGTGCGGCTTCGGCCGCCTCCACTGGTGCTACCAAGCGAACTGAGCCTCCATTTTGTGCAATAAGCTGCGGTAACCATTGTGTGTTGCCAACCCGAATGGTCACGGCAGAAATCCACGGCGAGCTTTGCTCGGTGGCCGCATCCGCATTGCTACTCAGGCCAACCGAAGACTCTGCATCATAATAATCAGCTACCCATTGAGCCGATGAATCCAGCAACAAAATTACTTCAACATCATCAGCGCTCGGCGTGAAAAGACTCTCCGGAAAAGCTGACTCTGCCCACGGATCTGCCGAAGCAATCTGCTCGCCAATCTCGGCGTGCTGAATTCGGTCCAATCGAAAAATTCGCTGCGCCTCAGCGCTATGGCACCAAGCTTGCAAGTACCAGGACTCATCATCGGAAAAAACACGTTGCGGATCCACTGTGCGTTCAGTGACCTCATCTCGGTGCGGGACCAAATAATTCAGACGTAGTTGGCGTTGCTCACGAATAGCACTTTGTAAAAGCGCCAGTGTCCCGGACTGCGCTGGCGAAGCCAGTCGCACACCGACGGTGCCGCTAATCGCTCCGGCAGCCTCGCCAGTGGCTGCGCTGATTTTCGCCATCGCGCTTCGCACGGCAGAATCCCCCGAAACTCCAGGTAAAGCGCTCAAGGTTTCCAAACCCACTAACAGCGCAGAGGCCTCTGCCAAGCTAAAGCGGACCGGCTCTGAAAGCTCTTCAGCATCCGCGATGAAGACGTGCCCGTCGTCCCAGCTAACGTCCATTAGGTCACCGTGCAGACCTCCGGGCAAGCCACTCACCATCATCAAATTCAGATCGGCTTCGAGTTGCTTACGCGAGATGCCGAATTCAACCGCGATTTCGTTTAAATGCATTCCCTGATGGTGGACTAGGAACGGTACCAAATCGACGAGCCTGCGCAGATGATCTTGAGCAGTTGTTTTGCCTCTGCTTGGCGGTTTTGTCACTGCTTGTAGCGGAATATCCGGTACGGAGCTTCGCATTGAAGCCACGGTGGCGCGCAAGCGGTTTTGTACAGCGTCCCGCAGCTCAAGGGGTTCCTGAACGACTAGATGTGGTCCCCAGCCCGCTAGTTCGCTAGCCAAAGCTCCAACTGAACCAAAAGAAATTCGTAGCTTATCCCACTGCCCCTCGGCGTGCGGCTCGTTATTTATCTGCTCAGCGCGAGCTCGCACGGTCTGCGCTTTACCCGGCCGGACTGAGATAATCGCCTCGTATCGGGCGGACAGTTCCATCCCGTCCAATACTTCGGCCACCGAAAACCCAGATGGCCGGGCAAAGGCACCCTGGGTATTGGCTTCAATCCCGGAACTAATTCGTGACAACCTGAAAACGCGACGATCTTGCCGATCGACATCAAATCCAATCAGGTACCAATTGCCAAACTTTTGACCCAGACCCCAGGGCTGAACTCGTCGTCGAGTCGCCTTGCCATCCGTTTTGCCTTGATAATCAAATCGCACTTCGAATCGGGAAGTAGCTGCCTCCAAAAGATCTTCGAAGGCCGGCTCGCGCGTGCTAATTCGAGGCTCCAGAAGCGGTTCTGCGGTCATTTCGACTGGCAGACCGCCTCTGGTTTCGATCTTACGCACCGCCCTGGCAGCAGCGCTACCCAAGGCAGCCCGGCCCCATAATCTAGCCGATAGCGAGAGCACCGCGGCTTCTTCTACGCTGAATCGGACCTCGGGTAGTCGGTACTTTTCTTTCGGAATCCGATAACTGGTAGTTGCTGGGTCCTCGTCAAACGCGCCATTTTCGGTATGTGCTTCCAGCGGCACACCCATAGCGCGCAAATCAGTTTTGTCCCGCTCAAACATCCGCTCAAAGGCCTCTTCTGAGGGCGATGCTCTATAAGCTTGGATATTTTGGCGTAGAAATTCCTTGCTTCGACCGTAGCGGGTTTCTAAAAGGGCAATCAAGAGATTGAGCAAACGTTCAGTACGAGAAGCGGACACCATTCCAGCTTAGGCGAAAATTTTCCGAACCCAGCTGAAGCGATGCCCGCCTCTAGTAAATCAATCAAACAATATTAATTTTTTGTCAGCCAGAACTGATCGGGCCAGAGGTTAGCTAACGCCGACCAGATCTACGACGAAAATGAGCGCTTCATTCGGGCCAATTGCGCCACCAGCACCACGTTCGCCGTAAGCGAGCTCCGCCGGGATCTCCAAACGACGACGCCCGCCGACCTCCATACCAAGCAAGCCCTGGTCCCAGCCTTGGATGACTTGCCCAACGCCTACGGTGAAGTCCAATGGAGCCCCCCGGCCCCAGGAGGAATCGAATTCTTCGCCAGTAGAGAGTGCCACGCCGACGTAATGCGCTGAGACGGTGGTGCCACGAACGACCTCGGCTCCACCTCCTGGAATCAAATCCTGGATGACCAGCTCAGCAGGTACTTCGTGCTCCGGAAAATCGATTTCAGGTTTTGTACGATCGTAATCGCGTTGTCCAAAAGACATGATGCTCCTCTAAAAGTTGCGGTGATTAGGATTTAGGCCTTGGCAGCGATATTGATCACAAATACCAAGGTTCCAGCGGGCTGTCCAGCGCTAGGATTATCGCCATAAGCCAAGCTTGCCGGGATAACAAGCATTACGGTGGAACCAACCTTTTGGTTGACCAGGCCCTGCAACCAACCCTTGATGACGCCACCAGAAAGTGTCACTTTGAAGGGTGAGCCCTTACCGTAGTTCGAGTCGAATTGCTTACTATCGGCCCAGCTCCAACCGGTGTACTCAACATTGGCGGAGTCTTTGCTGGTCAGTACGTCGCCGGTACCTTCCTTGAGAACCTTTGCTACCAGGTTTGCCGGCGGATCGACTGCCGGAATCTGCACGCTGGGGAGGCCCTTGTCATCAAAAGTTACAGCGGGCAGCTTGCCAGCGGAATCAAGTTGCTTAACTTCATCTGGAGTTGCCAGCGTTGGAGCTGGCGGAGCCGCCTGGACAGATTCAATGTGATAGACAACCACGGCTGCTGGTACTGCTTGCGCGCCCTGCGATGCAGCTTGGGCTGGAATGCCATAAGCAATATCTGCGCCTACTTTGGCACCGACAAAGATGCTGTATGGCAATGGTGCTGAGCTCTTGAATTCGTCATCAAGGACGAATGGGATGCCTTTGGGCTTGGAATAATTCTCACCCAGCGAACTGCCATCCTGCGCGCTCAGAGCAACAGAACGCAAAGTGACCTGCTGTCCGGCGGCAACGGCGTCACCGGTACCTTGAGTAACCAGCTTAATCGCTACCTTTGGCAGACTGAGCGGTTTGGCAAATTCGACGGTCGGAGCTTTGCCAGCTTCGCCTGCCGCAACTTTGACGCTATCGAGCAACTGTGAATTCGCTGAGACAGCTTCGCTGCTGGAAGCAGAGCTACTGCTGGCAGCTTGGTCGTTATTACCTCCGCAGGCGGAGAGCAATAGCGTCAGAGGGATGATGGCGGCCGCTACGGCCAAAGATCGGCGCACAAACACTCAATTCGTTGAAAGATATCCAGACCAGTTCAGGCCCCGGCCAGTCTATCCGTTCAGTCTGAAAAGTCACTTTCAGTTCCCAATGAAGCAATCAAAGCATCCACTCGCTCGTCCGTATTGCGGAAGGGGTCCTTGCAGAGCACCGTTTGGTGGGCCTGATCATTGAGCTTCAGATGGACCCAATCCACGGTGTAATCTCGGCCGGCCGACTGCGCCGCTTTCACAAACTTGCCCCGTAAAGCGGCCCTGGTCGTCGCTGGCGGCGCCTCAATGGCAGCCATAGCTTGACCATCCTCGTTGACTCTGGCCACGGCACCGCGCTTTTGTAATAGGTAATAAAGCCCACGATCGGTAGCGATGTCGTGATACGCCAAGTCAATTTGAGCTAACCTCGGCGAATTTAGCGTCAAAGAATTTTTCGCTTGATATGCGTCAAGTAACTTCTTCTTGATTGCCCAATCGATTTCGGTCTCAATGCTACTGAAATCCTGTTGTTCAATCGCGTTGAGCGTCCGCTGCCAAAGATCCATGATTCTTGGCACGAGGGCATGATGAGCACCAGCAGTGAGTAAATATTCGCTGACCTTTTCGAAATATTCGCGCTGAATTTCCAGCGCATTTGTCACTCGTCCATTTGCGAGTTTCACCGGTGCCATTCCGGTAAGGTCTTGCGAAATTTCTCGGATCGAGCGGATCGGATTTTCCATTCGCAAATCGCGCATGATGACGCCGTCTTCGACCATTCGGAGAATGAGATCTATCGTGCCGACTTTGAGCATCGTCGTCGTCTCTGACATATTCGAATCGCCCACAATGACGTGCAACCGCCGATACAATTCTGCGTCGGCATGCGGCTCATCCCGAGTATTAATAATCGGTCGTGATCGCGTCGTCGCCGAAGAGATACCTTCCCAAATATGTTCAGCTCGCTGGGAGAACGAATAGTTGGCCTGACCCGCATTTTGATGAACTTTTCCAGCGCCCGCAATAAGTTGGCGAGTAACCAGGAACGGAATGAGGATCTCAGCCAATCGAGCAAATTCACCGCGTCGACCGATGAGATAGTTCTCATGACTACCGTATGAATTGCCCGCAGAGTCGGTGTTATTTTTGAAGAGGTAGACGCTGCCGGCAAACCCTTCCAAGTTCAGACGCTTCTCGGCTTCAGCCACCAACTCGTTAAGAATTAGCTCACCTGCGCGGTCGTGCGCAATGAGTTGCCCAATCTCATCGCACTCCGCCGTGGCATATTCGGGGTGCGAGCCTACATCGAGGTAGAGCCGGGATCCGTTTGCCAAAAACACATTTGAGCTGCGTCCCCAACTCACTACGCGCCGAAAAAGATACCGAGCAACTTCTTCCGGCGAAAGCGGCCGAGAATCCTTGCTTGAAAAGGTGATGCCAAACTCGGTTTCGATGCCAAAGATCCTGCGATCCATCCCGCTCCTCTTGTTCGCTAGCCTTTGTTTCGAACTGCTGCGTTATTCTGCAGGCGACCCTGAACCTCGCGGGCTCAGTAAATCGTTGACCTCGTTGGCATTTAGCCGTCGAAAAGCCCTCGCCACGCCCCGGCTGGTCTCTGAATCTCGGTCCAATACCGCAATTTCCAAATTAGCGGCGTCGAGTTCCACTACTGGCTCACGACCGGCGCCCAAAGCGCCAACAGCCAAGCCGACCACGTCGGCCAGGCTGCTGCCCGACGCCCAGCCAGCCGCAACTACTTGGTGGACGGAATCAACTTGGCCACCCATGGCAATGAAACCGGTCTCATCAGCGATAGATCCATCAAAAGTGAGTCGGTAGAGGTGATCTTGATCCTGGTTTTCCCCGACTTCAGCAACAGCCAATTCCACCTCAAAGGGTTTCTGCTCTGCCGTGAATACTGCGCCGAGGCTCTGCGCATAGACGCTGGCTAACCCGCGAGCGGTCACATCGTCGCGATCATAGGAGTAGCCCCGAACATCTGCATAGCGAACGCCAGCTTGGCGTAATGATTCGAACTCGTTGTATTTACCGACCGCAGCAAACGCGATCTTGTCGTAAATTTCGCCAATCTTATGCAGCGACGGTGAAGGGTTTTCCGCTACCAAAGCAATGCCCTCAAGGCTTGAAACCACTACCACAGAGCGGCCCCGAGCAATGCCTTTTCGGGCAAAATCGGCACGGTCCTTCATCACCTGTTCAGGGGATACATAGAACTGTTGAGTCATGATTCCCGCCCTAACTCGGCGCGACGCACCAAAACTTGTTCCACCACGGTGCCCAGTTCATGCTGTGGGATTTTTCGACTGCCACCGCGAGTGACTGTGTAGATGATGGGCCAAAGTTTTCGGATCACATCCGGTCCACCGGTAGCTGAATCGTCGTCAGCTGCATCAAAAAGGGACTCCACTGCCACCTGAACCGCATCTGATTCGCTCAGCCCTGGCTTCCACAGCTTTTTCATAGCGCCCCGCGCAAACACCGATCCAGAGCCAACGCTATGGTGTTCTAGTTCTTCGTATCGCCCACCAGTGACATCGTAGGAAAACAGGCGACCTTGCGAAAGAGCGGGGTCAAAGCCGGCAAAAAGCGGCACCACCGCTAAGCCTTGCAAGGCCATTGGCAGGTTTCCGCGCACCATTGCGCCTAGTCGGTTGGCTTTGCCTTCCAACGACAGCGGCGTGCCTTCAATCTTTTCGTAATGCTCAAGCTCAACTTGGAACAGCTTGGTAATATCGATCGCCAAGCCAGCAGTACCTGCTATGCCCAGCACCGAATATCCATCCGCGGGAAAAACTTTTTCAATATGCCGGCTAGCGATCATCGTGCCCATAGTTGCCCGGCGGTCCCCCGCCATGAGCACGCCGCCAGCAAACGTCATCGCGACAATGGTGGTGGCATGTGGCGTTTGAGGCAATACGCCAGCAGGAAGCGCCTGGCCGAACGGCAAAAGATCCGGCCGAGATTGTGAAAGATGCTCAACAAAGGAAGAGGTCGAGGCAGCCGCAAGATCACGGACTACCCGTTCACCTTCACCACGCCAGGACATCGCTTGCGAAGCCATGCCGGTCTACTGTCCGCCCTTTTGCACAAAGCCCCGCACAAACTCTTCTGCGTTCGACTCCAATACGCCGTCGATCTCGTCAAGCAGATCGTCTACGCCGTCAGTATGCGCGCTGGCTTGTGGCGAGCTTGGCACCGGTACCGGGGCGTCCGCTACCTCATGCTCTTCTTCGCGGGGGCTGCTGCTCTGCTGCTCTTGGCCTGCCATTTCACGCTCCTGATCGGACTATTGCGCAACGGTTTGTGCTCTCTTCATCCTGCCACGGCTAGCGGCCATTGTCTGGCCAAAAGTCACCGACAAGAAATCTTGACTTTAATTTGCGCCCAAAAGAGCTTGCACAAAGTCTTCCACTGCCAAGTTGGCATCAAAGAGCTCCCCCGTAAGTGCCTTGGTCCCGCGCAAAGGCTCTCTGGTCGGAATCTTCTGCAGTCGGCGCTGCTGAGGCAATTCGAAGATCACCGAATCCCAGGACGCACCCACAACATTCGCGCCAAATCGGCGGATGCACTCACCGCGGAAGTAAGCCCTGGTGTCTTCGGGCGGCTGCGAAACTGCCGACTCAATCCGCGAAGTCGCAACTAGGGTTTCCAGACGTCCTCTGGCTTGAAGTCGATTTGCGAGTCCTTTATCGAGTCGAATATCGGCCCACTGTAAGTCAATCAACGCCAATCTTGGGTCGTCCCAGGCCAAGCCATCCCGGTCTCGATATTGGTTGAGCAGTGCGAGCTTGGCCGCCCATTCTAAATGTCCGCTCACCGCTTCATAGCCCACACCTAAACCAGAGAGCGTAGCTTCCCAGCGGTCCAAAACCGTTCGAGTGTACCGATCCGGATCCGTTCCCGCAGCTTGCGAGGCGGCCTCAAAGTACATCCACTGGACCTCAAGGGCGCTGACTCGTCGTCCGTCAATAAGCCGATAAGTTTTTTGCAGGCCGACGTCGTGGCTGACCGATTGCAGCGCTTCAACCGGTTCCCAAATCTCCAGGCGCGGAGCCAATCCGCGCTCAATGAGGTCCAGTACCAGCGCCGTAGTGCCGAATTTTAGATAGTGCGAGACCTGAGACAAGTTCGCATCACCAATAATCACGTGCAATCGACGGTACTTATCCGCTACCGCGTGCGGCTCGTCCCGAGTATTAATAATCGGTCGACGGATAGTGGTTTCCAAACCAACTTCGGCTTCAAAAAAATCTGATCGCTGACTGAGCTGGAAACCTGGCCGGGAACCATCTTGGCCAATACCCACTCGGCCAGCGCCGCAGATCAATTGCCGAGTGACAAAAAAGGGCGTCAGTCCGCTGACAATCTGTTGAAAAGGCACCTGCCGGGGCATCAAGTAGTTTTCATGACTGCCGTAAGAAGCGGATTTCGAATCAGTGTTGTTTTTGTACAGCTGGATTTCCGGAAGTTCCCGATCTGCCGCGGTCAATCCAGCCGCGCGACGCGCGCTGAGGCTCGCCAAGACCTGGCGAGCAACGGCTTCACCAGCAAAGTCCCAAATTAGCGCGTCTTCCGGATTGGTCACTTCCGGCGAGGAGTACTCCGGATGTGCGTGGTCAACATAGAATCTGGCCCCGTTGCCCAGCACCATATTCATCACCATGGCCGGCGCATCCACCGGGTCAGCGGTATCCAGTGCGCCAGTTGCACTGCCCCAATCTGAAAGCGCAATTCTAGCCGCCGTCAAGATATCTGGCTGCTGGAGTCGTCCCGGTTCATCAGTGAGTTGCGATGGGTGTGCTTGCCCGCGTGGCACTGTCCACCCTCTAGCATCCGCTAACGGATCTTCATCGCTGTAGTCCCACCTGGTTTCCGCGCCATCGGTGGCATGCTGCGCGGCTAAAAGCGAATAGCCGTGCACAACCTGGCTCGAAAGCCAGGTCGCATTGTGTCCCGGCGCTCCTGGCGTATGGATGCCATACTCGGTCTCCGCGCCCATTACTCGCACAGCCGTCATCTCGGTAACCTTTGCGGTCCTGGTTCAAAACTCACAAATATTGACCGGTATTGAGCGAAGTTTCCAGAGTCTTACCCGGTTCTTGACCGGCTTTACCTTGGATGATGGTCCGAATGTAAGTAATCCGTTCACCCTTTTTATCGGAGATACGTGCCCAATCATCAGGATTTGTGGTGTTTGGCATATCTTCGTGCTCGCGGAATTCGTCCGCTACGGCGCGAAGCATGTGATCGACGCGAATGCCTTTGTCTCCGGTCGTCAGCAAGTCCTTGATCGCGTACTTCTTCGCCCGATCTACCACGTTTTGAATTACCGCACCTGAGTTGAAGTCTTTGAAATAGAGCATCTCCGAATCGCCATTAGCGTAGGTCACTTCAAGATACTCATTAGATTTATCTGTCGAGTACATGGCTTCAACGGTGCGTTGAATCATCGCGTCTACCGTTGCCTGCGCACTATTGCCGTGCGCGAGCAAATCGTCCTGATGGAGGGGCAAGTCCACGGTGACATATTTTGCGAAAATGTCTGCCGCAGCTTCAGCATCAGGCCGCTGAATTTTGACTTTCACATCGAGTCGGCCCGGGCGCAAGATTGCCGGATCAATCATGTCTTCGCGGTTCGATGCACCGATCACGATGACGTTATCTAGGCGTTCAACGCCGTCGATCTCGCTGAGCAATTGCGGCACAATCGTCGTTTCAACATCGGAGGAAACTCCGGTGCCTCTGGTTCTGAACAGCGAATCCATCTCATCAAAAAAGACCACCACTGCGCTGCCATCCGAGGCTTTTTCCCGGGCCCGAGCAAAAATCAGTCGAATCTTTCGCTCGGTCTCACCCACGTACTTGTCTAGGAGCTCCGGGCCTTTGATATTCAAGAAAAAGCTCTTTGTCTCTTTGAGCCCATTGCGTTCGGCCGCTCTGGCAGCGAGTGAATTTGCCACGGCTTTGGCGATCAACGTCTTGCCACAGCCGGGCGGGCCGTAGAGCAAAATGCCTTTTGGCGCTTTAAGCCCGTGTTCGCGATAGAGATCAGGGTGCAAGAACGGAAGTTCGACGGCGTCGCGAATCTGCTCGATCTGCGGGCCGAGACCACCGATATCGTGATACGAGATATCCGGAACTTCTTCAAGGATCAGGTTTTCGACCTCAGAGCGCGGAACCTTCTCTAAGGCATAGCCAGAACGGGAATCGGCGGAAAGCGCGTCACCTACTCGTATTTTCTGGCTCATCAGGGCCCCGGAAAGCTTGACCACTCGCTCTTCATCCGCCCGGCCGGTGACCAAGGCCCGGTCAGTACCAATCAATTCCTTAACCGAAACGATTTCGCCGGTTCTTTCGAAACCCAGCCCCGCAATAACTGTCAATGATTCGTTCAGCAGTACCTCTTGACCTGGACTAAGCGAGGCGATGTTGACCAAAGGACTGAGTCCAACACGCATTTTTCGACCTTGGTAAGCAATATCAACGGATTCCTCCGTGACGGCTAACCCGGTCGCCGAACTCGCCTGGTCGGCAGCAGAAAGCGTTGAAACTGCCTGGCCCGGGGTTCGGCGGGGGTTAATCTGCACCAAGGTGGCAAAGCTATAGGGCGCTTGGCCGTCCTTTTCCAAAGCCGATTTGAGCCGCAGAATTTCTGCCTTAGCCGATTGCAGGGTTGTGGTCATCTTGGTGTTGTTCTGCGTAGCAGCGGCAAGCTGCCGATCCACGTTGCGGAGCTTATCACGGAGCACATTGAATTGACGCTCAAGAACCGAATAATCACGTCCCTCATGAGCCTGGGTATTCTCTGGCTTATTTGCAGAGGTTTCAGTCATTGTGATCAGCTCCTTCGCGGCGGCCTCGAAAAACGGCCATCCACTAACAATCTAGAACACAATGGCAATGCTTTTTGTGCCCTAGTCCGTTTCCTGGACAGATTAGCGGACCGTGTCTTGGCTATCGCCGTCCTCGGAATCGGTACTGTCATCGCCATGATGTGCCGGTGCAACATGGCCTCTAGTCTGCGTCGTTGCCGAGGCATCACGAGCGGCGCGACGGAGCTTCTTATCCGACACCGATCGTTCACCAACTGAACCTGGCGTCCAGGCTTCTAGGTCCTCGTCGCTGAATTCGGTCTTTGAAGGGCGCCGTTTGAGCGCTAGCGAGGTTACGCCGTCGGCAAGCTTTCGAGTGACCAAAAGGAATCCGGTGTGCGCCACCATCCGGTGATTGGGCCGCACTGCCAGACCCTCCAAATGCCAGCCACGAACCATAGATTCCCAGGCATCTGGCTCGGTGAAACGTCCGTCAGCCCGAATTGCCTCTGCGGTGCGAGAAAGTTGCGTAACGGTAGCGACATAGCTGATCCAAACGCCGCCCGGGGCCAAAACCGTTGCCACCGCGTCGAGGCATTCCCACGGCGCGAGCATATCTAAGACCACTCGGTCTACGCTGCCGGGTGCCTCCGCTTTGACAACCTCGTCTTGGAAATCACCCAAAGAAATCTGCCAGGCCGGGTGCAGGCCAGCAAAAATTGTCTCGACGTTGCCACGGGCGATCGCGGCAAACTCTTCACGACGCTCAAAGGAGTGCAGGTAGCCCTTGTCCCCCACTGCACGCAGCAGCGAAATCGACAGCGCACCGGACCCTACCCCGGCCTCGACCACTCGGGCTCCAGGGAAAATATCCGCCATAGTCACGATCTGGCCAGCATCTTTGGGGTAGACAACGGCCGCGCCGCGCGGCATCGACAGCACAAAATCACTGAGCAACGGACGCAATGCTTGATAGATCTGGCCAGTGGTGTTGGCCACGATCGAACCTTCGGATTTGCCGATCAGCTCTTCATGGTTAAGGAAACCTTTATGCGTGTGAAAAGCGGCGCCTTCGGTCAAGGTAATGGTATTCATCCGACCGCGTTCGTCCGTTAACTGGACTCGTTCACCGGCACGGAATGGGCCTCGGCGCGCCTGTGCGCCGTGCGGGCCATCCTGCTGGGTTTCGCTTTGCTCCGGAAGGTTCTGATTGCTCACGTGCCGTGGTCCATCCTGTTGCTGGGAGTAAATCTAAGTCTTGACGCTCAGGCGTCGGGCAAGGCTTTGCCAGTAATCGCTGCTACCACTACGCGCTGTCGGAGCAAGCCAGTCACTCGGCCAGCTGAATCGACCACCGCGTATTCACTTCCGGAAAGCTGCGCCAAGTATTGCACCAGTTCTTGCCCAGAAGCAGATTCGCCAACGTAGCCGCCTTCGGGCAAGGCGTGTGCTGCTGCGGTCGCCGGCGTTGAGGCCGCGACCGTTATTGGCACCGTAGAGAGTACTAGCGGGTCCACCAAATAAGCTGGCTTGCCGTCCCGGTGGCAGAGAATGACCGAAGCCGTCGGGTTATTGGACATCGTTGCGATGACCTCTGCAACACTGACGTCTTCAGAAAGTCCAATTGCTGGGCCGCTGAGCTTTCCAGCGCTGATTTCTGGCAGCCTCAGACGCATTCGAGCTGTCGTAATGGCTTGGCTTGCACCCACCCACAAGAAGGCGGCAATGAAAAGACTGAATAACGCGGTCTGGATGTTTAACGGTTGGCGCACCAGTAGCGGCACCCCCAACACGGTAAACACCAGCAGCACTACCACCACTCGTCCTGCCCAGCCCGCGGCGACGGTGCCCTTTTCCTGGCTGCCAGTAATCCGCCAGACGATCGACTCAACTAGCCGTCCGCCGTCGAGCGGGAGCCCCGGTAAGACGTTGAACGCGCCAATCAGCAAGTTCGCCCAAACAAAGATATTCAGGAGCAAATTGAGAACTCGATCCGGCGTGCCTACGCCGTCGGGCAGGCTCAAGTACACCAAATAGCCAACCGCGGCTAGCACAAAGTTTGCTAACGGTCCGCTAAATGCGACGACGAGCGAGCGCCAAGGAGTCGCCGTAAAGTTCTCAAACTGTGTGTGCCCGCCCCAAAGATTGAGCACGATCTTTTGCGTCGGCCAGTGATAGGCGCGAGCCGCAAGGGCATGCGCTAATTCGTGCACCAAAACCGAAAAAAGTAGCAACAAAGCGTAGACAAAAGCCACCAGGTACGCGCCCACGCCCAGTGTGGGATAGTTCTCACTCAGCTGCGGACCAAACACCAGCATGGTAAAACCGGCAATGATGAACCAGGAGTAAGCAAGAATGATGGGAACTCCACCAATCCTGCCCAGTGGAATGCCTTCTCGACGTGCCTTGACCTCAGGCTGCGGTTCAGCAGCGCTCACGCTCGTGCCGTCGCGTTCAGGGCCAAAAGATCCTCGGTGTTCCGTCCCGCTAAAGTGTGCCACGTGACCCGCTTCGAGTCTTCCGGCAACGGCACGGTATGCGGGATGCCAATAGTTAGCAGGCCGGCGGCCAGGGCCGAAGTAACACCAGGCAACGAGTCCTCTAGCGCAATACAGTTGGCAACTTCAAGCGTGGGGTCAGTTTCCTGTAGTTGCCGCACCGCGCGCAGATACGGCTCCGGATGCGGTTTGCCGTTTTCCACTTGGTCGCCGGTAACCATGAATTCGAAGCTTTCCGCCGGTAGCGCGTCAAGAATTTCTTTGGCCAGCGGGCCCTCGCTCATAGTAACTAGTGCGCATCGGATTCCGGACTGGCGCAGCTCCGCCAACAATTCGCGGGCTCCAGGTCGCCACGGCAGCTCCACCCGGATTCTTTCAATCACTCGACGCGTGAGCTCGTCAATAATTGCGCGTTTTTCCATTTTTACGCCGGCATCTTGCAAGACGCCAGCTGAGAACCACAACGATTGACCAACCAGGGTATGCGCCTGCTCTTCTGACCAGTGCCCGTAAAATTCTTCGACCATAAGGTGCTCAGAAGCGATCCAGCACGGCTCCGTGTCGACCAGAGTTCCGTCCATGTCCCATAAGACCGCTTTGAGCCAAGGGGCTGACTGTGCGTCTCCAGCTGCGGTGCCAGACGAGGCCGGGATTGAGCCGGGGCCGGGCCGGGTGGAATCGCTCAGTGAAGATTGCATGGCTACATTTTACCGGCACGCGCGACAACTCGTGTTCAGGTGCTCCTGGCTAAGCTCTCGGCGAAGCGGACTGTGTCGAAGCTGTGCAGAGCAGCTTTGTCGTCTTTCGGCGACGTAGGCTGGAACGGTGAACAGATTTGACGATGCCGCCAGTGAGGGCAAATTGCTGCCCAGCGCAGTAGAAGGCCAGCGAATCACCGTGATGGTTGCGGCCTTTGAAGGCTGGAATGATGCCGGGGACGCAGCCAGCGATGCCCTGAAGTATCTCAATAAACTCTGGGGTGCGGTAAAAGTTGGCCGTATCGAAGCAGATGAGTATTACGATTTTCAATTCACTCGACCGGTGATCAAGCGAACCGCTTCGGGCGCTCGCAAGGTCAAATGGCCAACAACTAAACTCAGCAAAGTCTCGCTGCCGGGAAGCGCCGTCGACGTCGTCTTTGTGTACGGAATTGAGCCATCCTATAAATGGTGCGCCTACACTGACGAACTACTGGAGCATGCCGAAGACCTCAATGTAGACTGCTTGATTTTGGTCGGAGCACTGCTCGCTGATGTGCCACACAGCCGGCCAATTCCCGTCACTTCGTCAAGCGACGACGACCGGTTCCGCGAGCGTCTCAATTTAGAAGCCCCCCAGTACGAAGGACCAATTGGGATTGTTGGCGTGCTGGCCGAAGCCGCCGCGGGCGTCGGCTTGCCAGTGCTGTCGCTCTGGGCAGCGGTTCCGCACTATGTGGCCCAGTCCCCCTCGCCGAAGGCGCAGTTGGCTTTACTGCATCAGCTAGAAGAATTGCTTCAGACTCCGCTTGAAACCGCTGAAGTGGTCGAAGAGGCCGATGCTTGGGAACGCGGCGTTAACGAATTAGCCGTGGAAGATCCGGAAATCGCCGTGTATGTTCGCCAGCTTGAAGAAGCTAAGGACACCGCGGAATTGCCAGAAGCCACGGGTGAGTCGATTGCGCGCGAGTTTGAGCGCTACTTACGTCGTCGTGGCAAAGAAAAGCCCTAGCCCGCAATAACTTAAGCTAGCAATTTCAGAGCACAACTCCGAGTAGGGCTTCAATTGCATCCGAAGCCAGCGCCGCATCCAAGGCACTGTGCTCAGTGGTGGCTTTTTGCCCAACCCAATTGTCGACGGCGTTCAATGCGGTTGGCGCATCAAGATCAGCCGCAAGCGCCGTCCGAATCTCTGAAACTAGCTGCGCAGCGCTGCCTACCGAAGTATGTTCCATCGCTGCGCGCCATTGAGCCAAACGTAGCTTTGAGCGCTCCAACAATTCGGCTGTCCAGGACCAGTCGCTCCGGTAGTGATTGGCCAAAATCGACAACCTGACTGCCATGGGATCGACGCCTTCGGCTCGCAAGGCGGATACCAATACTAGGTTCCCTCGCGACTTGCTCATTTTTTCGCCGTCGAGACCGACCATTCCGGCATGCGCGTAATGTTTCGCCAACGGCGTGTGGTCCAGCGCCCAGGCATGACCGTCACCCATTTCATGATGTGGGAATAGTAAGTCAGAACCGCCGCCCTGAACGCTGAAAGGGGCCGGTAGGAACTTTCTGGCGATCACTGTGCACTCAATGTGCCAGCCCGGCCGTCCGTCGCCCAGTGAAGCGCCCGGCCACGCCGGTTCACCCGCACGTTCAACTCGCCACAGCAAAGGGTCCAAAGGATTGCGTTTGCCGTCTCGCTCTGGGTCACCGCCGCGCTCAGCAAAGACTGGCAGCATCTCCTCAGGCGAAAGTCCGCTGATCTGACCGAGCCACCACGCGCCAAGTTCACCTGCATTGCTTGAATCGGGCGTTTTAACCGAGGCAGCGACAGTATCGAAGTAGACGTCGCCGCTGTCCATCCGGTAGGCGAATCCCTCGGCAATGAGCTCTTCTACGGCCGGCACAATCCATTGAATCGCTTCAATAGCGCCAATGTACTGCTGAGGGGCGATCACATTGAGCGCGGTCATATCTGCGCGGAACAACTCGATTTGGCTTTCGGCCAGCTCTCGCCAGTCCACGCCGTCGCGATCTGCTCTTTCCAGCAGCGGATCGTCAATATCAGTGACGTTTTGTACGTAATTGACACTCGCGCCAGAATCCCGCCACACCCTGCCCAGCAGGTCGAAAGCCAGATAGGTTGCCGCGTGCCCCATATGGGTGGCGTCGTAGGGGGTAATTCCGCAAACATAGAGACTCGCATCTGCGGCAACCGGCAAGGCTCGTAAGGTCTTACTGGCGGAATCAAACAACTGGGGAGCTTCAATATTTCCGGGCAGCTGAGGAAGCGGCCGGGTGGACCAAGATTTCACGTAGCCAACTCTATTCGGTTCTCAGGTGGGTCAGGACAACGTCGCCGGGATCACTCCAAAGCCCAGCAGAACGAAGACAACTAAGCCCAGCGCAATTCGATACCAAACGAAGCCTCGGTAGCTGTTGTGCGAAATGAACTTCAAGAACCAACCAATAATCAAATATCCGACGACGAAGGCGATTACGGTGGCTAAGGCAGTTTGGCCCAGGTTGAAAGTGTCACCGGCGTTTTCGTGTTTAGCAACAATCTTGAACAGTTCATAGAACCCACTGCCGAGTACGGCAGGGATCGCAAGCAGGAAAGAGTATCTGGCCGCAGCTTCACGGGTATAGCCCATGAGCAGACCGGCGGTAATCGTGCCGCCTGATCGGGACACACCCGGGATCAGGGCCAGGCATTGAGCTAAACCATAAAGAATGCCGTGTTTGACGGTGAGTTCTTCGAGCTTGCGTTCGTGCTTCCCTACCGCATCGGCCACGGCCAAAATAACGCCAAAAACAATCAACGTCGTCGCGACAATCCAGAGGTTGCGGAAGGTAACCTCGATCGCATTTTGGAAGAACAGGCCAACCACAATAATCGGAATCGAGCCGGCAACGACAAGCCAACCCATCCGAGCATCCGGATCATTGCGCGGAATCTTGCCGGCAATTGACAGGCCCCAGTGCTTGATAATCCGCACGATGTCTCGCCAAAAAAAGACGATGACCGCGGCTTCGGTACCCAATTGGCTCACCGCGGTGAAGGCGGCGCCAGGATCGCCTAGGCCCATCAGTTTCCCGACGATGAAAATATGGGCGCTTGAGGAGATCGGAAGGAACTCCGTTAGACCTTGGACGATTCCCAAAATTGCTGCTTGTATCCATTCCACGTACCTGACCTTATGTCATTCACCCGTAAACTTCTTTCATGCAACAGCGATTCCTTGGCCATAGCGGCCTGCGTGTTTCTACCTTGAGCCTGGGCACCATGACGTGGGGAACCACTACCGACGAAGATCAGTGCCGAGAATTGGCCAAGGACTATTTCGACGCCGGTGGCACTGTGCTGGATACGGCGGCCAGCTACGGGGAAGGTCGTAGCGAAGCGATTATTGGCGAGCTCCTGGGTGACTTAGTGCCGCGCGCCGACGTCGTGTTGATCTCTAAGGCCGGGATTGAACGCAGAGACGGAAAGCGGATGGTCGATTGCTCCCGCCGCGGCTTGCTTGCAGCTCTTGATGCCACCTTGGCTAGATTGGGCACCGATCACCTCGATGTTTGGCTAGCGCATACTTGGGATCCCAATGTGCCGCTCGCAGAAACGCTGAGCGCTTTGGATCACGCGGTGAGCTCTGGACGCGTTCGCTATGCAGGAGTTTCAAACTATGCGGGCTGGCAGTTAGCTAAGGCAGCATTAGGAGTTCAGCAGAGCCTCGTGGCGCACCAGGCAGAATATTCGCTGCTCAACCGAAAGGTCGAAGCTGAGACCATGCCAGCGGCAGAAGACGCTGGCGTCGGCCTCATGTCCGGGGGGCCGCTGGGCCGCGGCGTACTGACTGGAAAATATCGGGGCCAAATACCCTCGGACTCGCGCGGAGCTAGTGCACGGGCGGTGGAAATTGAAGCCTATTTATCTGGTCGTTCCAGCCGAATCACCGAGGCCTTGGTTACCGCGGCCAAAGGCTTAGACCGGGATCCACTTGATGTGGCGCTGAGCTGGCTTCTCGACCGACCTATGCTGGCAACCGCCGTGGTGGGCCCGCGTACGCCAGCCCAATTGAAATCGATACTCAGTGCCTCGTTGCTGCCATTGCCGGAGCAAATCGTGAATGTTCTTGACGAGGTCTCTGCTTAGTCGGCCTCAGATTCAAGCAGTCATCAGCTTTATTTGTCGAGCGGTTCGAGTTCTTCTTGATCCAAATTGCGATCATCATCGCTATCGTCGTCGTCTGAGTCGTCCTCGTAGATGACCAGTGGAGTCACTTCACCATAAGAGTCGTAAAGTACTTCTTCATATACTTCGAACGCATCCGCAATGGCGAGATACGCTGCTTCTACAGCAGGATCATCGTCACCGCGACGCGCCACTGAGGCAGCCAAATGCTCCTCAAGCGCGGAGGTCAGGGACTGCAACGCGACACGCGGATCTATGCTCATAAATACGACGTTAGCCCTAATGGGATGAAAATGGGGAGTCATGAGAGAAGAATTTGGACGACGAATTCTCCGGGGCAGCCAAGAAAGCTCTGTTCGGCTGGAGCGCGACTACGCCCGGCAATACGAATATTTGGTGCTCACGGTCAGCCCACAGGAGCCGGCAAATGAGGCTCGACAACGCCTCACAGAGCATGCCGAGTACGGCAAATAGGAGCTCCAACGCAGCAGACTCTACGTTGGCGGCGGCAGACAATACTGGCTTCGCCGGAAAGTCCTGCGCGTCGAGCGAACTGTCTAAAGCGCCTCGGTAATCGGACCTAACCAGGCCGTGGCAACAGTGCCTAAAGCCGAGTCTTCGCTTGAGGGATGGAACTGCCCAGCAAGCACATCTCGGTAGAGCCTGCCCAATTCATTACCGGTGAAATAACTTGCGCCACCGTTGACCTGAACGGCCAAGCTCACCACTTAGCGCGCCGCCGTCGTACTGCGAATCTTCAAGCCAACTAGCTGCGCAAACCATTGCGAGCCATGCGCTACCTGCTGATCAACATCCGCCGCCAAGCTATTGATTTGCGGATAGATTCCGTCCATGATCATGGCGGCTTTAGCTACTCTGGCCCTGATCAAGGGATCGTTGGACGCCGGTGCCGCATTCTCTAATGAACGACGGCGCAAGGCAGCTTCTGCGGCTAGAGCCACCGCCCGCTCGCCGATGCCCGCGTAAACCGCAGCGAGCAAGGTTTCAAAGCAAGCAAAAATTGCAAAAATCTAACGGATCCGCATTGGGACCTACCGGCAGTTTCCGGAAGATTCGCTCACTCGGGACCTCAACGCCGTCGAGCACGGTGCTGTTTGATTGGCTCGCACGCATCCCCAGCGTGTCCCAATCGGCAGCGATTGAATAGCCAGCTTGGTCTCGATCAATAAATCCGTGCACAAGTTTTGGCTCTGCACCTGATGAGTCTTTGCCAAAGACGCCTAACTTGGTCCAGGCCGGCGAGAGCGAAGTTAAAATCTTGCGCCCGTAGAACCGGTAACCGTCTGCTGTCGGTTCAGCGCGTGTGTTGGAGTCGAAAAGCACTGAATCATTACCGGCTTCGGAATTACCGAAAGCAAAGATCTCCCCCGCGGTGGCCTCATCAAGCACAAACTGTAAGGAGTCGTCCCCTCGATCTTTGAGCAGCTTGGCGACGCCGGTCCAGACCAAATGCATATTGACCGCTAAGGCGGTCGCGGGCGCCGCCGTGGCCAATTTCCGTTGTGCTGCGGCTGCTGCTTGCAAGGAGGCGTTCGGCGCAGTGAAGATCTTTAGGTAGCCCAGCTCAACGAGCTCTTCGAGATCTTCGCTGAAAAAAGAGTTCTGCGCATCATAGTCAGCGGCACGTTGCCTAAATCGCACTAGTAGCGCTTCGTCGAGCAGTTGTGCTGGTGCTACCGTCTCTGGCATCAGTAGGTGCTCAGCAACCGGTCGAGCACCCGCACACCAAACCGTAGCGAGTCCGCGGGAACCCACTCATCAACCCCGTGGAACATTGCCGGGAAATCCAAGTCAAGCGGCAACTGCAATGGCGCAAAGCCGTAGCCAGTAATTCCCAGTTTACTCAGGGCTTTGTTGTCGGTGCCGCCGGAAAGCGTATAGGGAAGTACTTTTGCGCCCGGATCTTCAGCCTGCAAGGCATCGATCATCGAATCAACGAGGTTGCCAGAGAACGGCACTTCTAGATCCACATCTTGGTGCGAACAACTGACTTCCACGCCGGTACCAGCAAGTTCGCGAACAATTTCGAGCACCTTTTCCTGCTGTCCCGGCAGCGTCCGAGCGTCAATGAGTGCCTCTGCGGTGCCCGGAATGACATTGTGCTTGTAGCCGCTACGCAGCACCGTGGGGTTTGTCGTATTTTGCAGCGTTGCGCCCACGAATCGGGCAACTGTGCCGAGTTCCTTGAGAATTTCCTCTGGATTATCTGGATCAAATTCCACGCCGGTTAGTTCGGTGACGCCTTCGAGGAACTGTTGGGTGGTCTTGGTCAATTCAATCGGCCATTCGTATTGACCGATTCGGGTTACCGCGGCGGCCAGACGGGTGACGGCATTATCGGTGTTTATTTGCGAGCCGTGGCCCGCTCGTCCGTGCGCAACTAACCGCAGCCACGATAGGCCCTTTTCTGCTGTCTGCAGCAGATAAGTCCGCCGACCACCGATTTCCGTTGGATAGCCACCGACTTCGGAAATCGCCTCGGTGGCGCCCTCAAAGAGCTCGGGTCGGTTCTCTACCGCCCAGTGTGAACCAAATTTTCCGCCAGCTTCCTCATCAGCGAAGAAAGCAAAAATCAAATCTCGCTCTGGTTGGTGCCCCTCACGAGCTAATGAACGCATGACCGAAAGGATCATCGCATCCATTTCCTTCATATCAACCGCACCGCGGCCCCAAATCAGGCCATCTTTTTCTTCAGCGCCAAACGGATCTACCGACCAGTCTTCTTTTTGCGCAGGAACTACATCGAGGTGCCCGTGCACAATGAGCGCACCCTTGGATGAATCTTTGCCTTTCATCCGGGTCAAAACCGAGGTGCGGTCGGGCGCAGATTCGAAGATCGTGGTCTCCAGACCTACTTCCTCGATCAGACCGGCGGTGTATTCGGCAGCCGCTCGCTCGCCTGGTCCGGTGCCATCACCATAGTTGGACGTGTCGATCCGAATGAGGTCCCGACAAATCCGGATGACCTCTTCTGAGGCGTTCTGATTACTGCTGAGCTCTGCCACGCGTGACTCTCCGATCGACTTGCTCCATTGGGTGTAACTCCAGCCTACCGCTGCCCCGATTCAGCGATTCACACAGAGTCGTGTTATGGTTTTTCTCGCTGCTTTTATGAGTTTTGAGCCGGTTTTTGATCGGTAAAGAAGTCACAAAAGTCCACCTGCGCGGGTGGCGGAATGGTAGACGCGTTAGCTTGAGGTGCTAGTCCTGGAAACGGGGTGGGGGTTCAAGTCCCCCTCCGCGCACAATGCCAGTAAGGCCCAGATCAATTGATCCGGGCCTTACTGCCTTTCAGCGCCTTCTAGCCAACACTCCACTTCTGATTAGCCGTGCCCGCACATTCCCAGAGCTGCAGCTGCGTGCCGCTGGCACTGTTGTTTCCGGTCACATCTACGCATTTATTGGCCAGGATTGACACCAGGTCGCCGGCTCCGCTGAGCGTGAACTGCTGCGCTTTGTTTCCACTGCAGTTGGCCAACTGTACCGGCGTCCCGTTCGAGGTACCGGCGCCCGGCGCATCCATACACTTACCATCAGCGCGCAGAGTGCCGTCACCAGCGAAGTCCCACTTTTGCGCGCTACTGCCGTTGCAGTCCCAAAGCTGTAGGCGCTTGCCATCGGAGAAATCCGAGTTTGGTACGTCGATGCACTTATTAGCCAAGCCAATGATTGACTTGCCTCCGCAACCGCCGCCTTGCAACTTCAATCGCAAATTGTATTTCTGCAAGATCGGTTGCAGCGGCTGGAAGATCGAATCGCCACCGGCGGAGCAATTTCCGGAACCACCCGAAGTGACACCCTGGGCCTGGTTGCCTGAGATGAAAGATCCGCCGGAATCTCCGCCTTCAACACAGGCACTGGTTGTGGTCATTCCGTAGACCGGTCCATCGGAGTAATTGACCGTGACATTTTTCGCTTTGATATTGCCACAACGCCAGCCCGTGGTGCGCCCGGAACGGCAAATTGAGGCACCAACAGCTGCTTCGTTTGAGCCGTTCACTGCTACGGCGCCACCACTGTAATTGTTGATGTTTGCTTGAACATCCCAATCGCCGTTGGTCTGGACCCAGGCGTAGTCGTTACCGGGGAAGGTCGAGCCACGGTAGGTTCCTAGTTCTTTGCCGTTGAAGCCCTGCGCATTTTGGCCGTTGGCCCCGCAGTGCCCGGCGGTCACAAATCCGCCATCGACCGCGAAGCCGATCGAACACAAAATATATCCACCCTGAACATTGCGGTGAAATTCATCGCCACCACGCGTGACGTCCTTCGGCTCGTAGCCGGAAGACACGGTGACCGTTCGAACCTGATCGTTGGCAACACCCGCGGTACTCACCAATGCCTGGGCAGCTTGTGCATCCTGAGCTTCGACCACGACGGTATTAGTCACGGGATCGACGTACCAGGAACGCACCTTCGCGCTGGCGGTAGCCATCTTTGCATCCAACTTGGCTTTGACGGCGTCCAGCGTGCTCAAACTGCGTGCTACGACGACGGGTTGACCGCCTGCCGCAACAACTTTCGCTGCCAGCTTTGGATCCAAAATACCCACTGAAGGCACGTTGGAGCCCTGGACCAGCCAGGTACCCGCATAGGCGCTACCGAGCGAATTACTCACGCTGCTCTCGACGTCGAATGCTTTGGCATCCACGGCAAGCTGCAGCGGAACTTGGCTTGCAGACAGCTTCAGGTCTCGCTGCATTGCCGACGATTGCGCGGCCGATATTGCGCCATTGTCGTTGCTGGGTGTAGACGGATTGGTACTCGGCTGCGGGGCGGCGTCGGCCAGGCCAGTGCCGGTGGCCGCTAACAAAAGCGCCACGGTGATGACCGAGGTGCTTCGTCGCACCGCGGAAAGGGAAATTTTGGACATAGTGGTTCTCCTTTGAACGATGGATCGATTAGTTGAAAGACACGATCAGTTGAACGGGCCGATTTCGATACCCGCGGAGCGTGGATTTGAGTCGGCGACGAGCGGCTCTTGGTTGGCCACGTTGTCGAACGGAAAGGCATAGGCTTTTTTATCAGCCATATCCGCGTGAATGACGCGCGCATAGTGGTTTGTGCGATCTCCGCGGTAAAACTGCGAAGGATCTGTTGTGGGCTGATTGGAAAAGTCAACCAGGGTCGAACGATTCAAAGCGGCACCGAGCGTCCGAGCGATCGGCCCCACCGTTTGATCATTGGGAGCGAAGAGATTTCCATCGCAATTCCAGACATTTGCGGTGCTTGGCTTGTTGAAACTCGCCACCTGGTTGCCTGCCGTGTCAGTAAACCGCACGGCATTTCCAACTTCACATTTGGCCGGTCGCCAAACGGCACGATGGTGAGGTTTTTCGAGGTGTAGGCATTCCACGCCCGAGTGATTTCACCATCGAGGTAGTCGGTCGACATCAACCCTGCCACCGCAGCCTTGGCTGGTGCCAAGATCCGCAGCACTGTGCCGTCGCTGCGCTCAATAACGCTTCGCTGCCAATCAGCCAGGCCCTTGATCTGTTGGATCACGTTGTTACGACCCCGCGGAACCAAGGTGCCGGCCACCCGAGTCGAGCCGTCCTGGGCAACCAGGCTGACCGTGTGCGGCACCGCAAACATGTCGACCTGCGAGGAGTTCAGATACAGGCCGCCGTCGTTGTAGGTGAATTCGCTGAAGTCAAAAAGCACATTTCGGCTCGGATCCGAAGGGTTCGCCACATCTGGTTGCACTAATCCGTCCGGAGTGAGCCGGAAGTCAAGCTTGTCCCCTGATCTCCAAGTAAATCCGGCCAGAGACTCCTTTGGGCACCTGGAGGGTAGCTGTTCCGCCGTTATTAGGCCCGGCGATTGAGGCATCCGGAGCAGGCGACGGCGGATTTGCCCCTTTTGGCCAGGCGAGGAAAGTTCCGTCTTGCCGGACATAGCCAAGACGCCCGCTGGCTAAGTCTGTGCCAAGCACGTAAAGGTACAAAGGTTTGTTGATTCCGGACTTATTGCCGATGGAAAAGGTCAATTTGGCGGCGACTTGGTTAGCGGCCATAGCGGCGGTCGAGCCCGCGCCGGTAAAGGCGATTGCTGCTGCGGTGGCCGGAAAAGCTAAAAGCATGGTTCGTCGCGAAAAGGGTTCCATTCTGGGTCTCCTGTATTGAGTAGAAGTTCTTCGAAATTGGCCGTGACTAAAATCCGGAGCGGCATAATTTCATGCTCACACCCGGTAATACGCCATCCGAACTTCAACTAAAGCCAGTACCGTCCAGCAATCTTTGCCTGGCGAGACTTCACAAAAAGCAGCAGATTCCCCTGAATCAGCGAACACCGACAAACGTTCTCTCATGATTGATTTGCAAGCTATCTAACAACGCCTTCAGATAACTAATCGCTGCAAGCAAAGAAAGAACACCGCAATAAAGCTTCCGGATGCCGCTAGAAAACGGCAAGAAACCCATCAAGAACCTGAGTGAAATCTGAGTAAGAGCTATGAACTAACTTCCACTGCGAACAAGTGATGAAAAGGTTTCCACTTCACGCACCGTGGCGTCACAAACAATCAAGATTCACGACCATTTCGACGACGTGTAGAATCGAGCCGGGCTGTCAAGACGACTGTGGGAGGGGTGCTAAGTGATGAATACTCTCAACTTACGCCTGCTTCGCGGATGGAGTGCCGCCTCCTTCGCGACTCTCACGGCGGCCTGCTCGCATACGGTGGGTGGCGGAAGCTTCCCTTTCGGCATCGCATTCCTGTTGGCGCTGACTTTATCCGCACTGGTTTGCACGGTGCTGGCCGGAAAGAAAATTTCGCTTCCTCGGCTGATTTTGGCAGTCGTCGGCTCGCAGCTGATTTTTCATAGACTTTTTGCCCTTCTGGGTGACGCAAGCTTCGGCTCTGCCGCATCCACGCCGTCGGGACATCACCATCGACCCTTTGCCCTACCAGGCTTGTCTACTGCAGATCTCAGCTCCGCAACGAGTGGCGCTGAACAACTTATGCTTTTCGCGCACTTGGCAGCCGGAATTTTGACCGTTGCAGCCTTTCGTCGTGGTGAGTCTGCCATTTTGCAGCTCATCAATGCGATAAAGCTCATGTTGCGCCCATTGCTGATAATCGCAATGGCTTTACTGCCAGCACACCAAGAACGACCACGATTGGCACCGCATACGCGACTAGCCGCGTTTAGTTCGCGAGAGGTCTTTCTCCGACAGCACCATCGCGGGCCGCCAGCGGCAACAGCGTACGTTTTCTGATCGCTTAGATCCGGGAGGACCTGTTCTCCTAGCCGGCTGGCTGATTCTGCCGCTTCCGTGCTGCCACAAACGTACGCATTCATGAGCCAAATCAAGCCCTCACCGTTGCGGCTTGAGTCATTCTCTTCACCATTTTTATGGAGAATTCATGAACCCCCTTACCCGCTCGGCATCCGCCGTCGGTGCCGTTGCTGTGCTTGCTCTCGCGCTTAGCGCATGCGGAGCTGGCGCTTCAAATAGTCCCTCAGCTGCCGCGCAAAATAGCTCCGTGACCCCGGCAGCAACTACGGAATACCCGCTGACCGTGGACAACTGTGGCCTTAGCCAGAGTTTCGACAAAGCTCCGAGCCGCGTAGCCATTCTGAACGGCAACTCCATCGCAGAAGTGCAGAGCGTCTTAGCGTTGGGCCTGGCCAAGTCGGTCGTCGCCAATGCGCAAAAGTACGGCGTCTATGACGATCCCTCGATGGCGCAACAAATTTCTGCTTTGCCTACTGTCAGCTCCGCTGGCTCGACGCAACGCGATATTCCGGCCGAGACTCTATTGAATTTGAAGCCAGATCTGGTCATTGCTAACTCCTCTGGCGCCTTCGACACCGGAAAAGGCATGGCCACTCGTGAGCAACTTGCCGCGATTGGCGCGAAGACGCTTATTAACCCCGACCAGTGTGCCCTAGGCAAAGCCAGCCCCAGCGCGGAAGAGAAAACTGCTCTTGCTAACGCTTCCTGGGCATCAGCCAAGACGTTCTATACCTTGTTAGGCAAGGTGTTCAACGTCCAGGCGAAAGCCCAGGAGCTGAATCAGTCCATTGATCAGCGTGTGAAGTCCGTCGCGGATAAAATTGGCGCTTCCGGCAGCGCCAAGAAAAAGCCGACAGTTTTGGTCGCATTTCCGGGCATGTCCATGATGAATTCGAACGGCTTGCCCGCTGTGATGACCGGTTCTCAATACGACTCCTTGTTGGGCGCGGCTGGTGCGCGAAACGCCTTTACTGGTCAAGATCGGATGTTCACCCGCAGTCTGAGTGCCGAACAGCTGGCCGCAGCCAAGGTTGACGTCTTGGTCTTAGGACGTTTTACCGCGGCTGAAGATGCCCAGACTGAGGCGGAAAAGCTGTTTGCGGCGTATCCGCAATGGGACGCAGCCAAAAACAAGCGCTTCGTCTCGCTAGCGGATAGCGCCTACCTCGGGCCGCACAATGCGCTCGCGATCGAAAAAATCGCTCAAGTTACCCATCCTGATGCGTTTAGCTGATTCAGCGCAGATGATTCGCCAGCCCCGTTCCGCTCGTCAAAAGGGCGGAACGGGGTTGGCGGTCACGGTATTGCTACTGGTTCTGGTGCTGAGCATCCTGGCGGCAACCGCGCTTGGCCAGGTCTACGTAGCACCTTGGGACATTATCAAGGTGATCGGCAGAAACATTTTTGGCCAAGGGCTATTTGGCGCGAGCTCCTCAGTAGATCCGCAATCTCTGCTTGATCAACAGATCATCTGGCAATTGCGGTTACCTCGAGTCATATTAACGGCTTTGGTCGGCGCAGCTTTAGCGCTGGCCGGTGCGGTACTTCAAGGTGTGGTGGGCAATCCCCTGGCCGACCCTTTCGTGATCGGCGTTTCATCGGGATCGTCGTTGGGGGCAATCTCGGTGATGGCGCTAGGCGTCGGTTCGGTCGCTGGGTTTGGGGTTAGCGGGGCAGCCTTTGCCGGTGCGCTGATCACTTTGCTGCTACTCGTCTTGCTCGCCCAGCGAGCGGGAAAGCTGTCTGGCAACCGAATCGTGCTAGCCGGTGTTGCGCTGGGCCAAGCCGCGATGGCTGGCACCACACTGATCCAACTACACGTTGATCCCGCTCAGGTTCGGGGCATCCTTTTCTGGATGCTCGGCAGCACCGCCGGCGCGCAATGGCAGCAATTGCCGATACTCGCGCTTGCTATTGCCACTTCAGCCGTTTTGGTACTGAGTCGGGCTAGGCAACTTAACGCCTTGGCATTAGGCGAGGACGACGCCATTGCGCTCGGGATCGGGATCAACGCCTTGCGTTGGCAACTTCTTATCGCGAGCGCAGTTCTGACGGCGGTAGCGGTAACTGTTGCCGGTGCGGTCGGATTTGTTGGTTTGATCATTCCGCACGCGCTACGAATGCTCGGCTTCACTGATTACCGGAAGCTCTTACCCATGGCTTTGCTTGCCGGTGCGAGTTTCTTGGTGCTGATTGATCTGGCTTCTCGACTCATTGATCCGCCCAACGAATACCCGTTGACAATTTTCACGGCGGCGCTAGGCACGCCCTTCTTCCTTTGGTTGTTGCGCACCCGAAATCACGAGAGGGCATCATGAGTTTGCAACTAGAAAACGTTAGCGTCACGCTAGAGCATCGCGAGGTGCTGCATCAAGCCAATCTGACGCTCGCTGCCGGGTCCATCACTGCCGTGGTCGGCCCGAATGGTTCAGGCAAAAGCACTCTCCTGCGTGCCGCTTATCGGGCAATAAAGCCCGCGTCCGGACAAGTGCGGATGGCCGGTGACGACATTTGGCGGCTCAGCGCAAAAGAAGCAGCGCGACGTCGCGCCGTGCTGCCGCAACAGCAGAGTGCTGGACTGGGCTTCAGTTCCGAAGAAATTGTGACGATGGGACGCACACCGCACGCTCGCCCCCTCCAGGGTTTACAACGTCATGACTACGACCTCATCAATGCTGCTTTTGCAGAGGCTCAGTGCACTGATCTGCGTCATCGAGCGTTTAGCTCGCTCTCTGGCGGGGAAAAACAACGGGTACTTCTTGCTCGGGCGATTTGCCAAGACACGCAACTGCTAATTCTTGACGAGCCGACCAACCATCTGGATATTGCCGCCCAGCTGAGCATGTTGGAACTCTTGCAAAGCATTATCGCCCGTCGGCCAGAACGCGCCGCGTTACTGGCTTTACACGATCTCAATCACGCGCTGGCTTACGCGGATCAGTTATTGCTGCTGGATCAAGGTCGAATCGTCGCCTCAGGTACCCCGGAAATGGTTTTGAACGAAGAAAACATGAAGTCGGTTTTTGGCGTGCAGTCGAAGCTAGCCCAGAACCCTTTAACCGGCTCAATGTGCCTCAGTTTCGCGCCGCTCACTTCACCGTCACGCGGCTCAAGGCAAAAGCCAGTGATGGCGCCGTGAATATCAGGAAAAAAATGCGACCGTCTCGAATTCTGCCCGCGGTTCTCGCGCTGCTGTTGCTACTACTCGCCGTGGCTATTCCAGTTATTCAAGGAGATACGCTCTACGCCGCGCTGACCCGCAGTAACCCTGGACCGGTCACCGCAATTGGCACTTCTGTATTGCGTTCCCTCGCTTGGCTCAGCGCTATTGCAGCACTCGGAAAGATCTCAGTTGGGCTATTCCTGAATCCGGCCCGCCGAGGCCAGGATTCCCAGAGCCAGCAAGCGAAATCTGCCAATCTCAGCCAGGGGGCTACCGGATTCACTGTGCTTTGGGGTGTTTGTTGCCTTTTATTGGTGCCATTCGTCGCAGCAGACAACAACGGCGTCTCAGTCAAACTCGTCATTTCCGGTGGGGTATATGACTTTGTGAATGGCACCCAGAGCGCGCAGGTCTGGATTGTGGCCGTGATTTGCGCAGTATTGGCCGTGCCGCTGCTACTCAAAGGCAAGAGCTGGCCCAGTAAGTTCTTCAGCTTCATGTTGATCATTTCCGCAATGTTGTTAGTGGTCTTTGCCGGCCAAGTTTCCGTGGGTGCCGATCATGACTTCTCCTCCGACGCGGCCAGTTTTGCCGTAGTCGCGGTGCTGGTCTGGCTCAGCGCCCTGTGCGGAACTTATCTGCACCTCGCCAACGGCCATCGCCTGGATCTTCAGGCTTTCCGGCGCTTCCATGCGATGGCTTTTGTGGGTTCGCTGCTCGGTTTTGTTGGCTACTTGGTTATTGTGTTGATCAGTTTGGCCGGCAAAGCACCCTTTGATTCTGCTTGCGGCAGGCTGGCCATTGGGCTACTCACAGCCATCGCGCTAGCCGTCGGGCTGTCCGCCTGGGCTTGGCAGAATTTCAACCGGGCCATCGAAAATTCTGGTCAACCGCCCCGAGGTTACCGGCTGCAGCTCATGGCGGGCGCGATCATTGCGGCAATTTTTCTTGCTTGTCTGCTGGCGCTGCAAGCTACCGTGCCACCTCGCTATTTGCTACCGCAGTCAACGCAGCAAAATTTCCTAGGTTTTGATATTGACGGCACCCGTACCGCAATTCAGTGGCTGCTCTTTGAACGACCCAATGTGTTGTTCCTGGTCCTGGCGGTCCTAGCGGTCCTAAGCTATCTTCTCGGCGTACGACGACTGCGCAGACGCGGCGACAGCTGGCCAGTTGGCCGAACGATCAGTTGGATACTGGGCTGGCTTGCCGTCTACTACTTCACCTCATCGGTATGGGCTGAACGCTCGCCCGGTTCCTTCGGACTGCACATGATCAGCCATATGGGCTTGAATATGTTGGCCCCGGTACTCATGGTGCTGGGCGGACCTATGACTTTAGCGTTACGGGCATTGAAACCTGCCGCAGCCGGGGCATTGTCCGGCCCGCGCGAGTGGATCAACGCGATGATGCACTCAAAAGTGACCTTATTTCTGACTAACCCGCTTCTGGTCTTTTCGATCTTTGTCGGTTCGTATTACGCACTCTATTTCTCACCGCTTTTTGAACTCGGCATGCGTTACCACTGGGCACATCAAGCGATGAACATCCATTTCATCATCTCGGGCTATCTCTTTTACTGGATCGTGATTGGAATTGACCGGGCACCCCGGCAAATGCCATATATCGGCAAATTGGGGTTCACCTTGGCGGCCATGCCGTTCCATGCCTTTTTCGCAGTCGCCGTCATGTCCTCAACCACGGTTATTGGCGAGAATTTCTACCGCTCGCTGCTGCCCGGTTGGAACACCGATCTACGCGCCGACCAATACCTGGGCGGCGGTGTTGCTTGGGCGGCGGGTGAATTGCCCCTCGTCGTGGTGGTGATCGCGTTACTGACTCAGTGGTCGCGTTCTGACCGGCGCGAGGAGCGTCGAAACGATCGACGAAAAGACCAGGGGCTCGATGACAGCCTCGATAACTACAACGACATGCTAGCTGCCTTAGCTCATCGCGCTGGCCAGACCAATGTTGCCAAGGAAACTCAAAGTGAAAACAACCATCGCTGAACCAGTCGAATTGCAATTGAGCGGGATGACTTGCTCCGCTTGTGCAGTTCGAATCCAAAAAAAGCTCGGCAAGCTCGACGGCGTCGAGGCCACAGTAAACTTCGCGACCGAACGCGCAGTATTGAATGGCCTGGCTGCTGACCGCATTGATCAAGCAATCGAGGCGGTAGCTGCAGCCGGTTACTCCGCCGAACTAGTAACCCGCGGCGCTTCCAGCATGCCGGAAACAAATGCGCCGCAGCGGAGCGCCATGTTGCTTCGCCGGCTGATTATTGCGGCAATATTGACGCTGCCCTTAGGCAATTTTGCGATTGTGCTCGCACTGATTCCAGAGTTCCGGTTTCCGGGTTGGGACTGGCTCTGCGTGCTCATCGCAACGCCGGTGGTCTTCTGGTGCGCCTGGCCGTTTCACCGGGCCGCAGCCAGGAACCTTCGGCACGGTGGATTCAGCATGGACACCCTGGTCTCGCTTGGTGTCTTAGCCTCGTATTTCTGGTCGGTGGGGGCGATCATCTTCTCTGATAAGAGCACACCAGGGTTCTGGGTGGGATTCGGGCAGACTCCACCGGGCGCCGATTCGATTTACCTCGAAGTGGCTGCTGGCGTCACGACATTTTTACTGGCTGGTCGATATTTTGAAGCTAAATCTAGGCTTGCCGCATCAAATGTCCTCGGTGCGCTAGCAAAGTTGGCAGTAGGCGAAGTCCGGCTAGTTCGCGACGGAGTTGAGTCGGTGGTCCCGGTCGCCCAACTTCGAGTTGGCGACCTCTTCGTGGTGAAGCCAGGTGAGCGCATTGCGTGCGACGCTGAAGTAGAAGATGGCCTCGCCGCAGTTGACACCTCCGCGATGACTGGCGAGTTAGAACCTAGACCCTGCTCCCCCGGCAGCACGGTAGTTGGCGGCACCGTTGTCCTCGATGGCCGGCTACGTCTTCGGGCGGTCAAAGTAGGCCAAAGCACCCAGTTGGCACAATTGGCTGCGCTCGCTGAGCATGCCCAGACTCGTAAGGCCAGCGTTCAAGCCCTGGTGGAAAAGATCGTCTCAGTATTTGTGCCAGTAGTGCTGGGCTTAGCGGTGCTAGTCTTCGCCCTTGGGCTCATCAGCGGAAACCCGGTTGACCGAGCATTTGGCGCTGCAGTTTCCTTACTGATCATTGCCTGCCCGTGTGCGTTGGGACTAGCTACGCCAATGGCGTTGATGGTCGGCGTCGGCCGCGGCAGCCAACTGGGCATCTTGATCAAAAGCCAACAGGCACTAGAGTCCTCCGGCCAAATCGACACCGTGGTGTTAGATAAAACCGGCACACTGACCACGGGACAAATGACCGTTCGCTTGGTCCAGATTCTTAAGCAAAGCAACACCATAGACGGCACTGGAATTAGCCCAGAACGGCTCACCTCGATGGCGGCCGCAGCTGAGGCACATTCTGAGCACCCCACCGCACAGGCGATTACCCAGTTTGCCCAAGAAAACGGCATCCAGATTCCGTCAACGCAAGAATTTCGTGCGATTCCGGGACTTGGGGTCAGAGCAACGGTTGAGGGCGTCGAAGTCCTGGTTGGCAGCGCGGCATTATTAGCCGCCGAAGGTTTAGACCTCGTCGAAGAACTAGATTTGGAAAAGCGTTCGACGATTATTTATGTCGCGTTTGACGGCGAAGCTGTGGGACGGTTCTCACTTCAAGATTCCTTACGTAAAGGAGCGGTCGAAGCGGTGCAAAAGCTGCACGCCTTGGGACTACGGACCGTCCTGTTGAGCGGCGACCGACAAGAAGTTGCCGATGAAGTTGCCCGGCAGAGTGGAATTAGCGAGGCAATCGGCGGCGTTTTACCAGCGGACAAAGCGCAAACTATTGCTCAGCTGCAATCTGCTGGACGGAAAGTTGCCATGGTGGGCGATGGCATCAATGATGCGGCCGCTTTGGCCACCGCTAATCTCGGCTTGGCAATGGTCAGCGGAACCGACGTTGCGATGAAATCCGCCGACATCATTTTGCTCCGGAGCGATCTTCGCGTTGTTGCTGATGCCATCGTGCTCTCAAAACGAACCTTACGCACCATCAGAGGCAACCTGATCTGGGCCTTTGTCTACAACATCGCGGCCATTCCGTTAGCAGCGTTGGGCATGCTCAATCCCCTGATTGCAGGTGCGGCGATGTCGCTTTCCAGCCTTTTCGTGGTCACCAACAGTCTGAGACTGAGGAACTTTGTCGCTTCTGGCGATCAGACCGAAGCGGAGTCCGATTCATGAGCTGCCCTTTTACCGACCATCAGTCCACGCTAAATCCCTCGCCGGAACCTTTTACGCGCGATGGTAGCGGCGCCGTCGAACTCTTTGGCCCGAACTACCTACAAGACCCCTATCAGGTGTTCAAACGACTCAACGAAGTTGGTGCGATTCATCGTGTGCGATTCCCTAGTGGGGTCCATGCGTGGTTAGTCACCGGGGCAGCTGCCGCCGAAGACTTGCTGCACCATCCTGATATTCGAAAGAATCACGAATTTGGCAACGCCAAGTGGCGGGCAAAAGCGTCGATCATGCCAGAACCGCAACACACTCGGTTGCAGTCGCACTTACTTCATCAAGATGCCGCAGTGCATGCCGGTATGCGTCGGCTGATTGTCCCGGCGTTTTCAGCGAAGGCTGCCAACGCGATGACCTCGCGGATTCAAGCAATTGCCGACCAGTTGATTGATTCACTGCCCGCTCGCGGCAGCGTAGATCTGATCACGGACTTTATGGCAGCGTTTCCCTTCCGCGTACTTGCTGACGCCATTGGCCTTCCACCGATCTTGGCCGAGAAATTTGATCACTCGTGGGGGAAAGTCGTCCGGCCAGTGGGACCAGATGATCCGTGGCGGCCCGAGTACGAACGGCTGCTTCGGGAGCTAGAGAACTACATCGCGCTCATCATTGAGGAATGCGGCAAGCCGGCGCAAACCGGCTTACTCAGCGAGTTAGTGCTAGCCAATAAAAAAGCAGCAGGTTTGAGTGATGCTCAGCTTTCCTCACTGATCTTTCAGGTGTTGGTCGCGGGGCAAGAGCCCGTCACCCACCAACTCTCGACGTCGTTACTTGCGCTCTTGGCCAATCCGGAAGCAATGGCTGCCTTTTGTGCCGAACCGGATCGCCGTGAAGACTTCATCGACGCGCTGATCAAATACGACGGCGCCTTTGCCCTTGCTACCTGGCGGTTCTTCGCCGTTGACACGAAGTTCTATGGGCAACTTGTCCCCGCCGGCGATTCGGTCATCGTGGCACTAAATGCCGCCAATCGAGACGAAATTTACGGCGACCAGCTGGACCTTTCCGGCAACGCACGAAACCATTTCGGCTTTGGCGGCGGCCCACATTACTGTCCAGGATCGATGCTGGCTCGGCGTGAACTCGCCATTGGTTTAGGCACTCTTATTGATCGTCTGGCCGGGTTAGAACTCGACCACGCGGCGCTCGACGACGGCGGGCTCAGCTGGGTTGCTGCGGTGCTCAATCGTGGTCTGGTATCGCTTCCCGTGCGTTACCAGGAGGTGCTGGCATGAGCGCAGCAGAGACTTCAGTACAGATCTTGAGCCTGCTGCTGCCATTTCGACGAGTGTCTCGGGCGGAAACCGAGGACTCATCAGGTGCGGTGGCGTCCGCCAAAGACTTCGTCCAGACGCTGGCATCCATCGAATCGCAGGTGGCAACTGGTCAACCGTTAACCTTTGTGTTGCCAGGCTTCCCGTGCAAGTCCCCTAACCCTGCCAAAGTCCTCGGTGCCCTCCCGGACGACGGCGAACGTGCCTCGTTGCGATTCTTGAATCAGCTCTGTACCAAGATCTCAGCGCTGTACTCCCCCGGCGCGGTACTGGTGGTGTGTAGCGATGGTCATATTTTTGCAGACGCTATTGGCGTGGATCAAGACACCATCGATGCCTATTTCGAACAGCTGCAGCTGATAGCTACGGCTGAACAATTCCAAAATCTGCGATTCTTTTCCCTTCGCGACCGGTACCCAGGCCAGATGGACGAACAAGAGAGGCAATCGATCATTGACAAGTTTGGCCCGCAGCTCGAACAACTCCGCGAGCAAGTACGAGCAGACGCCACGTTAACTTCGTTGTATCGCGGCATCATAAGATTCCTCGTGGAAGATTCGGTTGACCACACGGGAACCCGGTCGGCGTTACAACGTGAGTGCCGCAATCGCGCCTATCACGTATTACAACGAAGCATCGCCTGGGGCGAGATTGTCAGTGAGCGATTCCCCACCGCGATCCGGCTTTCGATTCATCCGCAACCGGCAAAATCAACAAAGTTTGGTCTGAAGTTGCTCGAATCAACGTCAACTTGGACGACGCCCTGGCATGCCGCCCCGGTCCGAAAGGGGGACGGATCTGTGCACTTGATTCGCCGGGACACCGTGCCGGTGGGTGCTCGGCTGTTGTACCGAAACGGCCGCCCGGATCACTTTGCGCTCTAGCGCTACTCCGCGGACGTCAGGGCCGCACGAATAGCGTCCACCCCGAGCCAAATTTCTGCGAAGCTAGTCGATAGCGGGGACAAGCCCAGTCGGATTCCGTTCGGATTTCGGATTTCGGAAATCCGGAATGATGCCCTGCTGCCATAACTGGGCAGTGACCTCTTTGAACGCCGGATGATCGCTGGTGATATGCCCACCACGCTGCGCGGCGTCACGCGGTGAAGCCAGTTCCACGCCAAAAGGTACCAGCATTCCAGCCCAAAGCTCGACGGCGTAATTGGTCAGCGCGATTGATTTGGTGCGAACCGCTTCCATGCCCACAGAGTCAATGAGCGCGACCATATCTTGCATCGCCGTCATGCCGAGAATTGGCGGCGTGCCTGAGGTGAAACCACGAATTCCTGCGGCCGCCTGATAATTCGGACCCATCTGGAACGGATCAGCGCTACCCAACCAGCCTTGGATGGGTTGGCTGAGCGATGCTTGGTGTTCGGTGCGCACATAACAAAAAGCCGGCGCACCCGGGCCACCATTGAGGTATTTATAGCTGCAGCCCACCGCCAAATCTGCGCCACTGAGATCAAGCTCAACTGGTACCGCACCGGCCGAATGACATAGGTCCCAAAGGATTAGTGCACCGTGCCGGTGAGCTATCTCGGTCACGGCGGTCATATCGGCAAGGTAGCCGGAACGGTAAGCAACGTGGCTGAGTACCACCAAAGCTGTCTGCTCGCCGACGACGGCGCTGAGATCTTCCGCGGTCACACCGCCGTCGTAAGCCGGTTGAATCCAGCGCAAGCTCAGGCCGCACTCGGCAGCAATGCCTTGCACGATGTAACGGTCCGTCGGGAAGTTTTCGGTATCAATCACGATCTCGGTTCGCCCTGGCCGTGCAGCGACTGCCGCCCGGCAGAGCTTGTACAGCAGCACCGTCGTTGAGTCGCCTATTGTGCATTGACCAGCTGCTGCGCCAAGTAAAACCCTGCCCAGGTCATCGCCAATTTTTCCGGGTAATTCGAGCCAGGCCTCATCCCAACCTCGGATCAGCCGCGCAGCCCATTGATCGGTGATGAGTGCACCCACTCGGTCGGCACTGGCCCGCAGCGGCCGACCGGTGAGTTGCCGTCAAGATAGGCAACAAGCTGGGGATCATCGCTGCCAATAAACGAGTCCCGATGCTCCCGCAGCGGATCGGACAAATCTCGTTGTTGTGCGGCTTCAAAGCTCAACGCAATACTCATCCGATTAGCATATGCGTCAGCCGCTCAAGATGTCAGAGCGGACTAACCGACCCGCTGAAGTGCTTTTTGCCATTGCGTGAGTTCCAGCCAACATACTTGGTTCGCTGCCAAGGTTCGCCAATGTCCTGAATGCTGACTGCGACGGTACCTGGGATGAAAGTCGGGGTAGCAAAAGCAGCTTCCCAGCGGAAAGCATCCACACCAGCGGGCAGCGCGGAGGTCAAAGCCCGCGAGGCCAGGTACATCCCATGTGCGATTGAGCTCTTCATACCTAAGGCCTTGGCACCAATCGAACTGGTATGAATGGGGTTAACGTCACCAGAAACTGCGCCGTACCGGCGTCCAATGTCAGCGCCCAGCGGCCAGATCGCATTTGGCTCTGGTGCTTCGAAGCTATCCCGCTCGTCCGCAACCTCCGGGAAGCCAAGTTTTACCCCCCGCGCCAAATAGGTCGACAGACCTTGCCACAACAACTCCTTAGTCCCAGCGGCTCGGACCTCAGCTTCAATCTCAAACTGAGTACCGGCCCGATGTGTGTCTGGATTCTGTACCCGCACCCGGAAGTCCAACGGTTCAGCCGGGTTGATCTGCCGAAACTGATCAATGCTGTTCGTCAAGTGCACCAGACCCATCAACGGGACCGGAAAATCTTCGGCACCCATCAAGCCCAACGCAATCGGGAAGCTCATGATGTGCACAAAACCAGCCGGGACACTATCTCTACCCGCTCCGTGCAACAGCCGGTTGAAGCCTTCAAGCTTTGCCGGATCCGGGATAAGTCCTGAAACCCGATACTCAGTGTCAGGAAAAGTTCTGGCACGTTTCGACAGACCGATGGCACCGAGGGCTGTTGCCTTCAAGGCATTCGCATACAAGCCGCCTAGCGAAGGCGACTCCGGGAGCTGAACAACTTTTTTTGGCCCTGGACTACTCATCACTGGCCGACCATGTTCTGACCACAGACTCGAAGCACATTGCCGGTGATGCCGCCAGCCGGGCTGCTCACCAAAAACGCAATCGTCTCCGCAACATCCTCAGGCAAGCCGCCCTGTAGCAGTGAGTTCAACCGACGCGCTACCTCACGAGTGGCGAACGGGATCTTAGCGGTCATTTCGGTAACGATAAACCCTGGTGCTACCGCATTGATTGTGCCGTTCACGGAGTCCATCAACGGCGCAGTGGCCTTGACCATACCGATCACGCCAGCTTTGGATGCCGCGTAGTTTGTCTGACCTCGGTTACCCGCAATGCCACTCGTTGATGCGACCGAAACAATATGCGGCGCATCCTGGAAAAGCTCCGATGCCAGCAATACTTTGTTCATGCGTAACTGCGAGGCAATATTGACCGCAATTACCGAATCCCAGCGCGCGGCATCCATGTTGGCCAGCAACTTATCTCGGGTGATACCCGCGTTATGCACCACGATGTCCAGCCGACCATAACGCTCGGTGGCGTGCGCAACTAGCCGCTCGCCGGCGTCGTCTTTTGTGATGTCCAGCTGAAGCGCTGTGCCACCGATTTTATTGGCGACGGCGGCCAAATGATCGCCGGCGGCCGGTACGTCAACTGCAATTACCTCGGCACCATCTCGGGCCAGAGTCTTGGCAATTGCTGCGCCAATGCCACGCGCCGCGCCGGTCACGATCGCAACCTTGCCGGCCAACGGCCGTGCCCAATCTGCGGGCAACGCGCCCTTCTCGGACCCGACAGTGAGGAACTGACCATCAACAAACGCTGAACGGCCAGAAAGGAAGAACCGCAATGCCCCCAGCGAACTCGGCGCAGTCGTCGGTACCCCGTCGGCCAGCACGATTCCATTGCCCGTGCCACCAGCACGAAGTTCCTTGGCTAACGAGCGCAAGATGCCATCGACGCCGTTGCGGGCCGCAGCCTGCGCCGGAGCGATATCGGCAGCGGCCGGACGTGAAATCGTGACGACACGAGCATTCGGCGCCAGATCTCGAAGTGCTGCTCCCACGGTACGAATTGGCTCAGAGAGCTCAGTCGGGTCTGCCAATTCATCAAGAACCACAATGATGCCGCCAAGTTTTTGTTTTGGCGTAGCGTGCCGACGAACGTCTAGTTTCCAGTCCAGCAATGCCGTGGCCAATGCATCGGCACCGGCTGAGGAACCGACCAACAGAATCGGCCCAGAAATCAGCGGAGCTGCCGGGTCAAAACGCCGCAATATTACCGGCTGCGGCAGCCCCAGCTTCTTGGCAAGATCCTTACCGAAGCCTGCCGAAACGAATTGGGTGTATTTATCAGCTTGAACTTTTGCCATCGTTATTTAGCCTCCGGCACATATGCTTCGAAGATTGCCACTACGCCAAGCCCACCAGCAGCACAGACCGATACCAGTCCACGCGCCGGTCGGCCGTCAACCAAACCTTTTTCGTGCAGCATTTTGGACAGCGAAGCAACAATGCGACCACCAGTGGCAGCAAAGGGGTGGCCTGCGGCCAACGAGGAGCCATTCACATTGAGCTTGCTGCGGTCGATGCTGCCAAAAGCGCCATCCAAGCCAAGCCGTTCACGGCCAAACTTCTCGTCCGCCCAAGCCGCAAGCGTGCTCAACACGGTGCCAGCAAATGCTTCGTGGATCTCGTAAAAATCAAAATCGCCCAGCCTCAGTCCGTTACGGGCCAACAGACGCGGCACTGCGAACGCCGGCGCCATCAAGAGTCCGTCTTTGCCGTGCACAAAATCGACCGCACCGGCTTCGCCATCAATAACGCGAGCCAAAATCGGTAGGTCTTTAGACTTGGCCCACTCTTCACTGCCCAATAGCACTGTGGAAGCACCATCGGTCAGCGGCGTCGAGTTGCCCGCAGTCATGGTTGCGGGCGTGCCCAAGCGTTTACCGAATACTGGCGAAAGTTTGGCCAGCTTTTCCATCGAAGAATCCGCGCGCAGGTTGGAGTCTTTGACCAGACCTTTGTACGGCGTCATTAGATCATCAAAGAAACCGCGACCATACGCAGTGGCAAGATTCTTATGGCTAGCCATCGCCAATTCATCTTGAGCCTCGCGAGTGACCTTCCATTGCGCAGTGGTGATTGCCTGGTGCTCGCCCATGGACAATCCGGTCCGAGGCTCGCCCGTGCCGGGTGCATTCGGAGCCAAGTCTTTAGGCCGAATCTTGCTGAGCAGCTTCAGCTTCTGGCCCGTGGTCTTTGCTCGATTAAGGTCCAACAAAATGGTGCGTAAATGCTCGCTGACCGCGATCGGCGCGTCTGATGCGGAGTCAACGCCGCCAGCAATGGCCGAGTCGATCTGACCGAGCTTGATCTTATTAGCCAAGCCCAGCACAGCTTCCAAGCCAGTTGCGCAGGCCTGCTGCAAGTCATAGGCGGGCGTTTCTGCTGACAGGGCCGAGCCGAGTACTGATTCACGCGCCAAATTGAAATCGCGAGAGTGTTTGAGCACCGCACCCGCTGCAACTTCACCGATTCGCTCATTTTGCAGACCAAATCGAGCTACCAGCCCATCAAGGGCAGCGGTGAGCATGCTCTGATTCGAGGCATAGGTATAAGCGCCGCCAGTGCGTGCGAAAGGAATACGGTTGCCACCAATGACCACCGCATCGCGAGCCGTGTGGTGTTTGGCCGCGAGCGAATGCTCTTGTTGCGGCGCTTCGTTCCCGGCTGGCTTGCTAGTGCCCTGGTTGCCTGAGCTCTGGGCATTCGTGCTTTGAGTGTTACTGCGGTTCCGTGGGGTGTTGCTTGTTGCGCCGGCCATGAGCTGCTCCTGATTCACGTTCCTCGTCCACTCGCTGCGATTCCGCAGACAAAGTAGGTTACCGATACCTAGCGTACCTGATACGCTGAGTATCGTGAACACCGCAGACGCACTTATTGACGCTTCCGAGACCGAGCCAGTCGACGGACGCAACGCGCGTTGGGCCACACACCGTGAGCAACGTCGCCGGACTTTGATGAAATCCGCACGGCACGCGGTGCACAAGCTTGGCGCCGATGCTTCAATGGAGGACATTGCCGCTGCTGCGGGAACGTCAAAATCAGTGTTTTACCGGTATTTTGGCGATAAAGCTGGATTGCAACAAGCAATGGGCGAGATGGTCATTCACCGTATGCAAGAAAAGGTTTTGGCGGCCGCACAAACTGCGACCACACCGGAACAAGGTCTAAACAATATGGTTTCCGCCTATTTGCAGATGGCCCAGACCTCCCCCAATGTTTATGTCTTTGCCACGCAAAGCCTCAAAGGCGAATCAATGTTCACTCAGGACATCACGCATGCAACGGGCGCACTTGGTAACTTTTTTGATGCGATCATCGGCATGGTTTCTTCGCCACTAGGTGAGCATTTAGGCGGCGCAGATTCCGCTTTGGGCACCTATTGGCCCACAGCAGCTATTGGCATGGTTCGCACCGCAGGCGAATTGTGGCTCACTAGCGACCCAAAGACTCGACCAGATGCCGAATCAATGGCAGACAACATCACTAGATGGCTTTTTACCGGAATAAGTTCAGAACTAATCTCACCCGAAAAAAGAGGATCACGATGACCGAAACAACCACTCGCGACGACCTCGCAGGTTCAACTGAGAGTTCAGAGGCTCGTATTGATACCGCCGAACTTGGCGAGCTATTGCTCGGTAAATGGGCGCATATCCGCAAGATCGCTCGTGAAGCGGCCAAAGATTCACGAGCATTCAAGGTCGAAGGGCTCACCCACTTTGAACACCGCGCACGCGCCTTCAACCAGCTGAAACTATTGGTTGACCTCAAAGCCGTGCACCGGGCCTTCCCCAAGCGTTTGGGCGGCGATGAGGACCACGGCGGCAATGTTGCTGGCTTCGAAGAGATGGTCACGGCAGACCCGTCATTGCAGATCAAGGCCGGCGTGCAGTGGGGGCTATTCGGCTCAGCGGTGATGCATTTGGGCAACACAGAACACCAGGATAAATGGCTGCCTGGCATCATGAGTTTAGAAGTTCCCGGCTGCTTTGCGATGACCGAAACCGGCCACGGCTCCGATGTCGCTTCCATCGCCACCACAGCAACCTACGATGAAGCTACTGATGAGTTTGTCATTCACACCCCGTTCCGAGCCGCGTGGAAAGACTACATCGGCAACGCCGCAGTTGACGGGCTGGCTGCAGTGGTCTTTGCTCAGCTGATCACCAAGAGCGTTAGCCATGGCGTGCACGCGTTTTACGTCCAACTTCGCGATCCGGTAACGCATCAGTTCATGCCCGGGGTTTGCGGCGAGGACGACGGTATCAAAGGCGGGCTCAATGGCATCGACAATGGCCGTTTGCACTTCGACCAGGTGCGAGTCCCCCGTACTAACTTGCTGAACCGCTACGGAAACGTTGACGAAGACGGCGAGTACACTTCGTCGATTGCCAGCCCTGGACGCCGGTTCTTCACCATGATCGGCACGCTAGTTCAAGGTCGAGTTTCACTCGACGGTGCCTCCGTCGCGGCGTCCAAAGTGGCGCTGCAAATCGCTATCACCTACGCGGCGCAACGCCGCCAATTCAACGCCACTTCTGACATTGAAGAAGAAGTGCTGCTGGACTATCAACGGCACCAGCGTCGGCTTTTCAGCCGATTGGCCACCACTTATGCCGCCAGCTTTGCGCACGAAGAGCTATTGCAAAAGTTCGACGACGTCTTCTCTGGTGCACACGATACCGATGAAGATCGCCAAGACCTGGAAACGCTCGCTGCAGGGCTAAAGTCCTTGTCTACCTGGCATGCGCTAGATACCTTGCAAGAATGCCGCGAAGCCTGCGGTGGTGCCGGATTCCTGGTCGAAAACCGCTTCACTTCGCTCCGCGCAGACTTGGATATTTACGCAACGTTTGAGGGCGACAATACGATTCTTTTGCAATTGGTTGCCAAGCGCTTACTAACCGACTACGCCAAAGAATTCCGCAATGTGGATTTTGGCGTGATGGCACGTTACGCCTTTGGTCAAGCCGCCGACGTCGCAATCAACAAAACTGGGCTACGCCAGGTTGCCCAGTTTGTTGCCGATACCGGTTCAGTGCAGCGTTCTGCCACGGCGCTCAAGGACGAAGAAAGTCAACGCGCTCTGCTCAACGAGCGAGTTCAAGGCATGGTTGCCGAAGTAGGCGGCGTGCTCAAAGACGCGGCTAGGCTACCAAAAGCTAAAGCAGCGGCGGTCTTCAATCAACACCAAGATGAACTCGTCGAAGCTGCTCGTGCGCATGCCGAACTCCTGCAATGGGAAGCCTTCACCGCAGGCATCAAGAAAATTGAAGGTCCGAAGACCAAAGAAGTACTCACCTGGTTGCGTGACCTGTTCGGCTTGGGCCTGATTGAGAAGCACCTCTCCTGGTACCTCATGAACGGTCGAATTTCGATGCAGCGTGGGCGGACCGTCGGCGAGTACATCAATAGATTGCTCGCAAAAATTCGTCCGCACGCCTTGGACTTGGTTGAATCCTTTGGCTATACGCAAGAACACTTGCGCGCACCAATTTCTTCGGGGCAGGAAAAGGTCCGCCAAGATGAAGCTGCCGAGTATTTCCGCGTGCAGCGGGCTAGTGGTGGATCACCGATTGATGAAAAGGTGCTGCTACTCAAGGAACGTCAGGCCGCAAAAGCCGCTAAAAAGTAGTTTCTGGCGAAGTTTTTGAAACGGCAGCAGGAATGGTTCCTGCTGCCGTTTCGCATGCCAACACCTTGTGTGCACCAATCGGACTAATCTGCGTTGAAAAGAGAACGGTTCGCTAGCAGGCTGCCAGCTGGGCCAGCCGGGGTCACCTTGCTTAATGAATTTCAGCCAAGCATTGTGCATTTGTTCGGCTAGCTCTTGCGGCGGGTTGGGCCCGGTCAAGGCACTCGATTCCGAAGAATTCAAGGTATTGAACACAAAACCCAGTTCCATCGCGTGGGCGGCACCTAATCTTCGGACCGGTGACTTCCACTTGAACTCGTAAAGCCAACCGGGTGCAGCGCCCTGCTGGAATCGTCCAGTCATCATTTTTCCGCCGGCGACGCCAGGATCTCCCGCCCGGTCAGTTGCACTACTAAGTCGCCAGCGGTCATTTTTGGATTCTTACGGTGCTCGCGCCAAAATCGCCACGGCGGAGTCTTCGCACCGGTCGCCGCAAGAACTGCCGCTTTGAGCCAAGACATCGCCTCCAGATCTTCTGCTTTGAACCACAACCTGAGCTCATCAGCTGTCCAACCGGCAAGCACCGGAATCCGCGCTGAGGCTCGAGCCGAACTGGTTTCAGCCAGTGGGTCCCCCGCTATCAGAACGCCATCAGCCACTGCGCTAACGGTTGCTCGTTGCAGTCTTGGCGCGATGGCTAAGGCAGCGGCTTTCGCTAAGCGCAGTGGTGAGACCTTTGCGAAGCTCGCGCGATCTGCCGGGATGCCAAGGTTCTTTGCGGCATATTTGGTAAGTCTTTCTGCTTCAGCGCGCGGCGCAAACGCGATGGGGCCGCTTTGGATGATCACTTATGAAAACAGCCCTTCAGCCTGCGCGCAAGCCAATAACGCAGCCACCATAGCGCCACCAGCCGATTGGCCAGCTATGGTGATCCGTCGTGGATCTCCGCCAAAGTTGGCAATGTTCTGCGAGACCCAGCGCAGCGCCGCGAGCAAATCTGCCACGCCCAGGTTTGGTGGCACCTCGGGCAGCAAGGAAAAACCTTCCAAGCCCAGACGATAATTCACTGACACGGCAACAACGTCGTGTTGCGCAAAGGACGTACCTTCATAGAGACCCAGCGAGTTCGACCCTCTAGTCAAGGCACCGCCCGCCATGAATCCAAAACAGCACTGGTTTGAGTTGATCCGGCTCCGAATTGGGGGTCCAAACGTTCAAGTTCAATACTTCTGCGCCCCGAATCGAGCTGGGCGGCAACAATTCACCGAGCTGCCCCGGATACGGCAACTGCGGGACGGTGGCTCCATAAGCGGTAGCCGCGCGGACCTCAGTCCATTGCACCGGCTGTGGTGCTTTGAAACGCAGCTCATCCCACGGTGCTGCTGCGTACGGAATGCCAAGAAATCGCAGCACGCCGTCGGTCATTTCACCCCGAACCGGTCCCGATTCAGTCTGTACCAGCGTGCGATCGTGGGGCATCGATCTGCCTTTCTGCAATCCAGCATTCCGGCCCTGTCAGGGGATCTTGGCGAAAGTCTATCTCTGGTAGTGCGTGCTCGAGCTGCGCATTCTGGGCAAACCATCAGCTGACGGAGCTGGCGCAATTTGATCAACCAGCTAGCCTGAGAAAAACGAAGAGAGGAAGCGCAGATGCGCAGCACCGGATCAAGGCCCGACCGGGACGACCAGCAACCGATCGATTTGAACCCCCTTTTTACTCGACCGGGTGAACGCACCGAATTTCCCAAGTTCACGCTTCGGAAAGAAGGTTCCCTCCCGGAGACCGCCTATCAAATAGTCCATGATGACGCGATGTTAGATGGCAATGCGCGGCAAAACCTGGCCACATTTGTTGGCACCTGGATGGACGAGCACGCTAACCAGCTCTACCTTGAATCTGCCGACAAAAACATGATCGACAAGGATGAATATCCGCATACCGCAGCGATTGAAACCCGCTGTTGGCGAATATTAGCGACGTTATGGAATGCACCCAATGCGGAAAAGGCAATCGGCACCTCCACCATTGGCTCCTCCGAAGCCTGCATGCTTGGCGGATTGGCACTAAAACGCCGCTGGCAACACGCGCGGCGCGCCGCAGGACTTGCAACCGACAAACCGAACCTGGTGCTTAGCTCGGCGGTGCAAGTCTGTTGGGAAAAGTTTTGCAACTACTGGGATGTCGAGCCGAGATACGTACCAATCTCTGAAGAGCACCGAGTCCTCGACGGCCATGATCTTGACAAATACGTTGACGAAAATACCATTGGCGTTGTAGCCATCCTGGGCGTGACTTACACCGGAATGTACGAGCCAGTTCAGCAGATCGCCGCGGCTCTGGACCAGATTCAAGCCAATACTGGACTGGATGTGCGCATCCATGTTGATGGCGCGTCCGGCGCGATGATCGCGCCTTTTTTGCAACCCGATCTTGAATGGGACTTCCATGTACCGCGTGTTTCCTCGATTAATATTTCCGGCCACAAATATGGCTTGGTGTACCCCGGCGTAGGTTGGATCGTCTGGCGCGATGCCAGCCTGCTACCAGAGGACCTGGTTTTCCGAGTCAGCTATCTCGGTGGTGATATGCCAACGTTCGCACTGAATTTCTCCCGGCCGGGAGCCCAAGTGTTACTGCAGTACTACCAATTCCTGCGCTTAGGTTTTGACGGCTTCGAAGCTGTCCAGAACGCTTGCCGCGAAGTGGCGCTCTACCTTTCCGGCGAAATTGCCGGCATGGAGCCCTTCGAGCTGTGGAACGACGGCTCTGATATTCCGGTCTTTGCCTGGCGGCTCAAACCAGATCCAGAACGTCACTGGGACTTACATCAGCTCTCAGATCGATTGCGAATGAGCGGCTGGCAAGTGCCGTCCTATCCGATGCCAGCAGACCTTGAAAATATTACGGTGCAACGCATAGTGGTCCGCAGCGGTTTCAGCAAGAATCTGGCCGCTGATTTCCTGGGCGATTTCCGCGAACAGGTCGCCTATCTGGAGTCACTACCGGCCCCGGTTTCAACAAACCGCGAATCCACCGGTTTCCGGCACTAAGCCCTCAATACCAAGTACCCATCGGCGCGAGGCTAAGTCAGAGCACCGATCGATAAACTTCAAGAGTTTGCTCAGCAATCGAGTCCCAAGAGAAGTTCGGCTCCGCTCGACGACGACCGGCCGCACCCATTTCCCGGGCACTGTTTGCATCACTCAATACCGCGTTAAGTGCCGCCGCAAATTCAGCAACAAATGCTTCGGGATCAAGCGGCGTGCCGCTGCCATCGGTCACCTGCGCCAGCGGCACCAAAAGGCCGGTCACGCCGTCGTCAACTACTTCGGGGATGCCGCCGGTGGCACTGGCGACTACGGCAGCTCCGCAGGCCATAGCTTCCAAATTCACAATGCCCAGCGGCTCGTAAATTGACGGGCAGGCGAAGACGGTGGCCTGCGAAAGCAAATGGATAAGCTCGGTGCGCGGCAACATCCGTTCAATAAGCACCACGCTGTCTTCGCCCCGCGTCGCTTTGAGCTGATCAATCAACCCAGCCACTTCGGCGGCTAGCTCAGCCGTATCCGCTGCGCCGGCACACAAGACAAGTTGTGCTTCCGGCGGCAAGAGAGCAGCAGCCCGCAACAGATAGGGCAGACCTTTCTGCCGGGTAACTCGGCCCGCCCAGAGAACGCTTGGGCGTTCGGGGTCAACGCCCAATACGCGCACTGCCTCGTGATCTTCATTTCGCTGCCAAACCTGGGTGTCCACGCCGTTGTGCACCACTTTGACCTTTGCCGGGTCCACCTTCGGGTAACAACGCAAAATATCATCGCGCATTCCGGCCGAGACCGCGATAATCGCTGCTGCAGACTCATAAGCGGTTCTTTCCGCCCAGGAGGACACCGCGTATCCCCCGCCGAGTTGCTCCGCTTTCCACGGCCTCAGTGGTTCAAGCGAATGCGCACTCAAAACATGCGGAATTCCATGCAGAAGCGAGGCCAGATGACCAGCCATATTGGCGTACCAAGTGTGTGAATGCACTACATCGGCACCGGCAATATTCGGCACGATCTCCAGGTCCACACCGAGCGTCTGTAGCGCGGGGTTCGCGTTCGCTAGCCCTGCTGGCTGCCCATACGAGCTCACCGAAGCACCATGGAATTCGGCGGGTCGTGGTGCGCCAAAGGCGTGGACGTGCAAATCTACCGACGCCGCAAGCACTCGGGACAGCTCCGCTACGTGTACTCCTGCCCCGCCGTAGATCTCAGGCGGGAATTCTTTAGTCACAATGTCAATGCGCACGCTCAAACGGTAGTGCATCTAAGCTCAGTGTCCTAGTGTGAAGATGTTCAGCGTTGATCCGGCACAGCAAAGCGGCAGGCTGAAAAACTCCATAGACGGCAGAGGGGATCTGAAATGGCGGTCACAAAGGTTTTGGCCATTGTGCTAGCTGGTGGCGAGGGCAATCGGCTGATGCCCTTGACGGCAGATCGAGCAAAACCGGCAGTACCATTCGCCGGCGGCTACCGGTTGATCGACTTTGCGTTATCCAACTTGGTCAATTCTGGTTACCGGCAAATTGTGGTCCTAACCCAGTACAAATCGCATTCACTTGACCGGCGCATCTCCGAGACCTGGCGAATGTCCACGCAGCTGGGCAACTACATTGCCTCGGTACCTGCGCAGCAGCGATTTGGTAAGAGCTGGTTCCTAGGCAGTGCGAACGCTATCTATCAGTCGCTCAATCTGATTCACGATGCGCAGCCGGACATCGTCGTCGTGGGCGCAGACCATGTGTATCGGATGGACTTCTCGCAAATGGTTGAGCAGCATATTGCTTCCGGCAAGGCAGTCACGGTGGCTGGAGTGCGGCAGCCGCTGGAACTCGCGCCGTCATTTGGCGTGATCGAAACTGATCCGGAAGATCCAACAAAGATCGCGGCATTTGTTGAGAAGCCGGCGCAAACGCAGGGGCTAGCAGAAGACCCGGAACAATTTCTCGCCTCCATGGGCAACTACGTCTTTGACACCGACGCTTTACTTGATGCGCTCCGTCACGACGCTGAGCAGCTCGACACCAAACACGATATGGGCGGCGACATCATCCCGTATCTGGTGGAACGTGGCGAAGCCGGAGTCTACGACTTCAACCACAATGACATTCCGGGCGCAACGGAGCGAGATCGATACTATTGGCGCGACGTAGGCACGATTGATTCCTACTACGACGCTCAAATGGACCTCTATCTCGCCGCTGCCGGTTTTCAATCTGTACAACTTGGAATGGCCCATCTACACCAGGCAATCAATTTCGCCGCCGGCAAAGTTGGTCCGCGGAAGCACGACGGCGGGCGTCGCCGAGGATTCGATCGTGGCCAATGGCGTGGTGATATCCGGTGGCAACGTCTCCGGCAGCGTGCTGGGGCACGATGTCTACGTGGCCGACGGCGCGATTGTCACCGATTCGGTGCTGATGGACAAGGTCTCTATTGGTCCTGGTGCTGTGGTACACAAAGCGATTCTGGACAAAAATGTCCGCATTCCGGCTGGTGCTAAAATCGGCGTCGATCCGGTTCTCGATGCTGCCCACGGCTTCAAGGTGACTGAGTCTGGAATTACCGTGCTAGCCAAGGGCCAAGAAGTACCGGACTGAGGAGTCCGGCTGAGCCGGTAAAATTGGCGGGTGAGTAATCCAGAGCAAGATTATGTACCCGTGAGCGAAGAAACTGCCGAAGCGGAATTAGCAGCAGAACAGCTAACCGCTGCGCAGATTGATACCGCCGTCGAGGTGCTCGGCGCGGTTCATCTTTTGGATGAAGAAGACCCCCGCTATGTCGCAGTGCGCCGGGCTACCGGCAAAATGTTCAAAGCGGTCAAGCGCTACCGTCGCACCAGCAAGCGCGATGCCGTCAATGCCGCAGATCAAGCAGTAATTGCGCTCACTGCTACCGCCGCGCCCGATCGGATCGATGACGAAACCCGCGGCAATAAACTTCAGTCGTCAGCAACCGGCGAAGTTGCTGGCACTTTGATTCGTCCGCGGCCTTGCTACATCTGCAAGCAGCCGTACACCCAGGTGGACTATTTCTACCACCAGCTCTGCCCAGAATGTGCGGCCTTCAACCACAGCAAACGTGATGCCCGCACGGACCTTTCCGGACGGCGTGCTCTTCTGACCGGTGGCCGAGCCAAAATTGGCATGTATATTGCGCTGAGGCTGCTGCGCGATGGTGCGCACACCACCATCACTACGCGGTTCCCGCAAGATGCAGCGCGTCGGTTCGCGGCTATGGAGGATTCTGCCGATTGGCTAGATCGGTTGGAAATTGTGGGCATTGACCTCCGCGATCCCGCCCAAGTGATGGCGCTAACTGACTCGCTCAACGAGGCCGGTCCCCTGGACATCCTGATCAATAATGCGGCACAAACAGTGCGGCGCAGCTCTGGTGCATATCAGCCGCTGATCGATGCAGAAATCGAGCCGATTAGTTCAGATCTGGCCGCCCGAATGCCTAAAATCCTGACCTTCGGCCACGCACACGATATATATCCTTTGGCTTTGGCGAGTTCGGTCAATGAACATCCAGTGCTGGCAGCCGATGCGATCACCTCGCTGGCCCTGTCTACCGGTTCTGCATCCTTGGAGCGGATCGAAGCTGGCACCGCGATCGACGCCGGCGGGTTAGTCCCTGATCAAGCTCGGATCAACTCGTGGACCCAGGTGGTCGACGAAGTCGATCCGCTGGAGATGCTTGAGGTTCAGTTATGCAACGTCACGGCGCCATTCTTGTTGGTGTCCAGGCTTCGGCCCGCAATGCGACGCTCTGCTGCGCACCGAAAGTACATTGTGAATGTCTCCGCAATGGAGGGCCAGTTCTCCCGCGCTTATAAAGGCCCAGGGCACCCGCATACCAATATGGCGAAAGCCGCGTTGAACATGATGACTCGAACCAGCTCTCAAGAGATGCTGGACACGGATGGGATTCTGATGTCCGCCGTCGACACTGGCTGGATTACCGACGAAAGACCGAACTTCACGAAAGTCCGGCTTGCCGATGAAGGCTTCCACGCCCCGCTAGATCTAGTCGATGGCGCCGCTCGCGTTTATGATCTGATCGTGATGGGCGAGGCAGGAGTGGACTTACACGGCAGCTTCTTGAAGGACTTCAAACCGAGTCCCTGGTAACGCACAATTCAAAACGCTGCACCACTTTTGGTCGCTATAAGTGCTTCATAACGACCAAAAGTGGTGCAGCGTTTGGGGTTATTGCAAGTTCCTGGTTGCGAATTAGACGAGCTGAGTGATCTGTACCCGGACGTCGAGCGCGGAGCCGCCGCCGCCCGAGAGCACGCCTTTGAGCGGAGGCACGTCTCGATAAGTCTCGACCACGCGCAACCGAAACATGTAAATCCCCAGCCGGCTTGTGATTGGTCGGGTCCCATGAACGCCATTCCCCGTCCCACCATTCCAGCCAGGCATGCGATTGTCCCGAAACAACTTGACCCATCTCAGCATCAGCTTTGGGATGGATGTACCCAGAGACGTATCGAGTAGGAATACCCAGCGAGCGCAGCGCGCCAATGCCAACATGTGCCAGGTCCTGAAAAACGCCCTTGCGCTCCAGCCAGGCCTCCTCTGCGCTGGTGTGCACCCCCGTGACGCCCTTGACGTATTCCATCTCGCCGCGCATCCACTCGAAGACCGCCATGGCGGCCCGATGCGGATCCAGTCCGACGACGGCGTCCGCGACCAAAGCCTCGACCTCGCCTCCCGTGCTACTCAAGCGAGTCTGTGGCAACCAATCGCTGAAGGCGTCCGCGGTCTTAGCCGATCGGAGTTCTGCCCAGTCCAGCACGTCGTCGTCGTTTGCCACGCGACCTGAGCGGTAGACCTCCACGGTGCTGGAAGCCGTAACCTCCAAATAGTCGTGTGGCAGCTGCATATCAAAGGCCGTGACTCGGCTGCCCCAGTAATCTCGGTAGGAGCTCACCGAGGCATGGTTTGGCGTCACTTTCAGTACCGATTCGAGAACCACCTGCTGAGGATCAGTCACCGGTGTCATTCGGGCTTCGTTATAGGACAAAGTAACCCGTTTGTTGTACTGGTAGCGAGTACTGTGTTCAATCCGCAATCGGCTCATGAGAGCTCTCCGATCCAGGCCAAATCAGCCGCTTGGTTGAAATATTTCCGGGAAATGGCATCCGATGCTTGCGAGACTGCTTTTTGCACGCGCTCCATATGTTCCGGTAGTTCGCTCATCAGATCATCTGTCCGGTGGAACTCTAAGAAGGTTCGAGCCTGGCCGACTATTCGCCGAGCGTCGTTGATAAAACCAACGCGCTGCGCTGAAGGGTCCAGTCGTGCCAGACAGTCATCGGCGTCTCGCAATGCGTAAACAATTGACCGCGGAAACAACCGGTCCAGGAGCAAGAACTCGGCGGCATGCTCATCGCTAAAGGCGGCACGCCGCGTGCACAGAAATGACTCATAGGCACCCGCGCAGCGCAACATGTTCACCCAGGACATACCAGCGGAAAGCACATCTCTGGTGGAGAGCATCCGAGCCGTCATATCTGCCCGCTCTAACGATCTACCGAGCACTAGAAACTGCCAGGATTCATCGTGGCTCACCGTGGTGTCAGCCAGCCCGCGCACCATGGCAGTGCGTTCCAGTACCCAGTTGCAGAAGCGGTACGTGCCCACCACGTCTTTTCGGTGTTGGTTCAGACCGTAATAGGTCGTGTTGAGGCTTTCCCACAAACTCGATGACACCGTCTCGCGAGCGCGGCGCGCGTTCTCGCGAGCGGCACCAAGGGATCCAGAAATTGAGGTGGCGCTGTGCCGATCGTAGGCAAGGGCGTGCAGCAATTCGTTGAGTCCGGATTCTTCTTCTTGAGCGCGTACACCCATCACGGCCAGTAACTCTTGGGCAACGCTGCGTTGCTCATCAGCCGGCATATGGTTTAGCCGCTCCAAGTGGACGTCCAAAATTCGTGCCGTACCGTCGGCTCGCTCGACATAGCGTCCGATCCAAAAGAGTGACTCGGCAATTCGACTAAGCATTCCGGCCTCCTCGGGCAACTCTCCGCGTGTTAGTAGCTATTTGTTGGGCACCGGGCTTGGTCATTGGTCCGCCTGCCGATCTTGCCAGTTTGATTCAATGGGCCATACTGAAACTCGCTCACGAACAGCGGTAGCCCGTGGTACCCGCTCGAAGGGTTCTACCGGCGAATCCGAAAGCACCCAGGTATCTTTTGAACCGCCGCCTTGCGATGAGTTGACGATCAAGGATCCCTCCTTGAGCGCCACTCTGGTCAGACCACCGGGCAATACCCAGATGTCCTCGCCGTCGTTGATGGCAAATGGCCGCAAGTCAACGTGTCTTGGGCCAAAGCGGTCGCCGGAAAGTGTTGGCACAGTGGACAGTTGCAAAACTGGTTGCGCAATCCAGCCGCGCGGGTCAGCCAAAATTCGTTTCCGCAAAGCAGCCAGTTCAGCAGCCGAAGCGTCCGGACCAATAACTAGCCCTTTACCTCCGGACCCGTCCACTGGTTTGACGACAAGCTCATCTAGCCTGTCCAGCACCTGCTCGCGAGCTTCCGGCTCCTCAAGTCGGAAGGTGTCTACATTGGCAATAACCGGTTCCTCGCCAAGGTAGTACCGAATGAGATTAGGCAGGTAGGAATAGACCAACTTGTCATCCGCCACACCGTTACCCACCGCATTGGCAATCGTGACCCCGCCAGCACGCGCAGCATTGACCAGCCCTGGACAACCCAGCATTGAGTCCGAGCGAAATTGCAATGGATCCAAAAACTCGTCATCGATTCGCTTATAAATCACATCTACTCGTTGTTCACCAGCAGTAGTTCGCATGTAGACCCGGTTACCACGGCAAATGAGGTCCCGCCCTTCGACCAGCTCCACGCCCATCAAGCCGGCCAACAAGGTGTGCTCAAAATAGGCGCTGTTTAACACTCCAGGAGTCAGGACGACGACGGTTGGGTCGTCAACGCCTTGCGGTGCGGTTTTACGCAAAGCTGAAAGCAAGCGGCGCGGGTACTCTTCAACCGGGCGGATCTTCTGCTGACCAAACGCTTCCGGAAGGCCTTTGGCCATTGCTCGACGATTTTCTAGCACGTAAGAGACCCCGCTGGGCACCCGAACGTTATCTTCGAGTACTCGAAAGGTGCCGGCCTGATCTCGGATCACATCGATGCCGGAGACATGCACCCGCACTCCCCCTGCCGGAGTGAATCCGGCAACTTGCCGATGAAAATGTGCGCTCGTAGTAATCAAGGATCGCGGCACCACGCCGTCCGAAACCATGTTCATTTTGTCGTACACATCGTTCAAAAAAGCTTCAAATGTGCGAACCCGTTGAGCGACGCCCTTTTCCAGTACGGACCATTCCTCCGCGCCGATGACTCTGGGCACAATGTCGAGCGGAAACGGCCGCTCCTAGCCGGCGTAATCAAAGGTGACTCCACGGTCCAAGAAGGTTCTTGCCATCGAATCTGCCCGGGCACTGACGTCGGCGAGCGTCAGTTCATTGAGCGCATGCCCAATTTGACGATACGAATCTCGCGGACGCACCTCGGGTGTGAACATCTCGTCGAATGCGCCACTTCGGGCAATGGCGGCTTCATAATCTTGGAACAACTCGGCTGACATGGGATTACCTTGCCACCTTTTGCCGCCGAAATCAGCATCGGCACGTCGGCGACAGCTCATGTGCCCAATATGACTAGAGTGGAACAGTGCCTCGCTCCGCCCAAGCTTTTGCCGACTCTGCCCGTGCGCTCGCCCCTGGAATCCTCGCGAGCTTTGCCGTCGTCGTTCTAGCGTTGGCCGTGCATTGGCTTATTCCAGCGCTTCCAGCCATGACCGTTGCCGTGGTGCTCGGTATCTTGGCGGCGAATTTACCCGGCTTATCAGTACCGTTTTTTGGCATTCTTCGCCCCGGCCTCAACGCCGCTGGCAAACATCTCATGCGCGCTGGCATTGTTTTCTTGGGCCTGAAACTAGTTCTCAGCGATCTTTTGGGCCTGGGTTGGCGGACCGTTGCGATTATCGTCGGGCTGGTGGTGATTTGTTTTGCCGGTACTTGGGCTTTGGGCAAGCTTTGCCGGCTGCCCGGCGATGCACCGTTGTTGATCGCCACCGGATTTTCGATCTGTGGTGCCTCGGCTATCGGTGCCATGGCGGCAGTCCGTGGCACTAAACAACGCGATACCGTGCTTCCGATCGCCCTAGTGACCCTCTGCGGCACGCTAGCTATTGGCGCACTTCCGTTGCTTATAGGCCCGTTGGGTCTGACGCCGCTGCAATTTGGCCAATGGACCGGAGCCTCAGTTCACGACGTCGGCCAGGTAGTGGCTGCCGCGCAAACAGCGGGTGCTGGTGCACTTGCGGCCGCGATCGTTATCAAGCTGACCAGGGTAATTTTGCTGGCACCGATGATTGCCGCTGCATCATTGCTTGAACGACGGCGTCAACCAGGGACGGATACCGCGCGAACGGGGAAATTTCCGCCGATTGTCCCGTTGTTCGTCGTCGGATTTTTGGCGATGATCGTGCTAGGCAGCACCGGCTGGCTCAGCCCGTCAATGTTGGAAATTGGCTCCGTATTACAAGACATCGTCTTAGGTGCAGCGCTCTTTGGTCTCGGATCGGCCGTGCGAGTACGGGAACTGCTCGCGGCCGGAGTCCGAGCAGCGGCAATGGCTCTGGTCTCTTGGCTGCTTATTGCCGGGCTGGGCTTGGCCGCAGTGCATCTGATGGCGAGCTGAACATTCCGACTATTTCGGTTTAGCGACCGCGCGGATTGTCGCTGTGACCGGGGTCTCGTGATTAGATGTCCTGGTGCCTGAATTCACCTCCCAAGCCCTTGAATCTGAGCCGAGCCGAAGCCGCTGACCGCGCTAGGACCGTGCAAGGACCGTGCAAGGACCGTGCAAGGACCGTGCAAGCCCACGACTACCACGTCACCGTGGATCTGCGGAACGCTATCGATGCTCCGCAACTTGGCTTCACCGCCCAGTCCATCATCACCTTCAGCGCTCAGCCGGAGACTTCGACCTTCCTAGACTTTGTTGGTCAGTCGGTGCAGCGAGTGAATTTGAATGGTCGAGACCTGCCGGTCTCCTATCAAGGGGCTCGGATCGAATTGCCCAGCCTGCAGGCTGAAAATCAGGTTATTGTCACCGCTACCGCTGACTACTCGCGCAGCGGTGAAGGCTTGCACCGCTATCAGGACCCAGAAGATGGCAAGCTCTATCTCTACACCCAGTATGAACCTGCTGATGCACGCCGAGTCTTTGCGAATTTCGAGCAACCTGATCTTAAGGCGAGATACCGCTTCGAAGTGATCGCACCGTCATCTTGGCTCGTTGCTTCTAACGGAGCCGAAGAATCAGTTGTTGCTCTGGAGAGCGCTGCTGAGCTAAGCCGTTGGACCTTCGCGCAAACTGAGCCAATTTCCATCTACATCACCTGCATCTTGGCCGGCGAATACACCCGGTTAGAATCGCATTGGTCCGGCGCCGTCGAGGTTCCGCTCGCTGCCTATTGCCGGACGTCGATGGCAAGCAGTTTCGACGCGGATGCCGTTTTTGATTTGACCCGAAAAGGACTGGATTACTTTCACACCCAGTTCGAGTACCCGTACCCGTTTGGCAAATACGATCAGGCTTTTGTCCCGGAGTACAACCTGGGCGCGATGGAAAACCCCGGCCTAGTCACCTTCACCGACGCCTATGTCTTTACTTCGCGAGCAACCGATATTCAGTACCAGCAACGAGCCAACACCTTGATGCACGAGATGGCAAACATGTGGTTTGGTGATTTGGTCACCATGCGCTGGTGGGACGATCTGTGGTTGAAAGAGTCCTTTGCCGATTACATGGGCACGCTAGCGGTAGCTGAGGCCACTGATTGGGGCGAAGCCTCCTGGGTCAGCTTCGCCAATCGCCGCAAAGCCTGGGCTTATGTCCAGGATCAATTGCCCAGCACGCATCCGATTGTTGCCGACATCGTCGATTTGGAGGCCGCAAAGCAAAACTTTGACGGCATCACCTATGCCAAAGGCGCCTCGGTGCTCAAACAGCTGGTGGCCTGTGTTGGCCCAGAAGCGTTCTTCGCAGCGGCACGGCAATACTTCAAAAAACGCCTTTGGTAACACCACCCTGGATGACTTCCTCCGCGTTTTGAGCTCGGCCTCCGGACGAGACATGGATGCTTGGGCAGCGGCCTGGCTGCAAACATCGGGTATCTCCACGCTTAGCGCCTCGGTGCAGACCGCCGACGGGCACTACAGCGCGGTCACGTTGCATCAGGATGCGGCCGACCCGGTAAGTGGCAAAGTCTCACTGAGACCACATTTATTGCGTCTAGGCCTTTACGCCACAACAGCCTCCGGTGCGCTAGAGCGGACCGGCTCAGTTGACGTCGATCTCTCCGGCGAATCGGTTGAGGTATCTGCGCTCGTTGGTGTCCAGCAGCCTGAACTATTGCTGCCGAATGATGAAGATCTCAGCTACGTCAGAGTTCGTTTCGATGAGCACTCTTTACGCACCGTGTTGACTTCGCTTGACCGAATAACGGACCCGCTAGCTAGGGCCCTGTGCTGGTCATCGCTTTGGAATATGACCCGGGACGCCGTGCTCTCCGCCGATGACTACGTCACGGCAATCTGCCGCTTCACGCCGGGCGAAACCGAAGACGGCGTGCTGGCGACACTCCTAGAAACCGCGCGCACCGCGGTGAATTCGTATACGCCAGTGGCTCAGCGCGATGAACTGCGCAAAAAGCTCCTCGAAACGGTCTCGGAACAACTGCAGACTGCCTCAGCCGGATCGGACGTGAAACTTGCCTGGGCTCGAAGCTTCGCAGTTCTGAGCCGAGCAACGTCCGAGCGCAATGAACTGTTGCGAGCAACGCTGCAAGGATCAGGTCCGGCGGGCCTGAGCATCGACTCAGACTTGCGGTGGCGGATCCTGCAAGCACTGGCCGCGAACGGCTCCGCTGATTTGGCTGAGCTCGACGCAGAGCTAGCGAAAGACCAGAGTTCGACGGCGGCCATTGGCCACCGATGCGCGGTAGCGGCCCAGCCCGAGGCCGGTGTGAAAGCGGCTGCTTGGCAACAAGTTGTGGACGCTGATGATCTTTCGAACGCGCAGATTACCGCGACAATCGAAGGATTCCGAGCTGGCTCCGATGCGCTGCTCGCCACGTACCAGGCGAAGTATTTCTCGGTGCTGGAGTCAGTCTGGGCAAGCCGGAGTATTGATATCCAGCCGAATCGTGCGCGGACTCTTCCCCAGTCAAGACGCGGAACCAGGATTAGCGCTCGAAAAGCACCACGTCGTAGTGCTAGCTACTGACTGACTGACCGCCCATCCTGAGGCTCCGGCTGCACTGCGCCGGATCCTGATCGAGTCACTTGACGGGCTTCAGCGAGCACTGCGGGCCCAACTCGCCTGAGCAGAAATACCTGAGCAGAAAAGTTAAGCGCTGATATTCTCGCGGTATGACGGTCAGATTGCATCGCAGTACCAAACTGTCCGAAGTCGCGGAGTACGCCTATGCGGCATCGACCGAAAGCTCTCGACTGGTGTTCACCGCTGGAGCTTGTCCGCTAGATCCTGACGGCACCGTGCCCGAATTTGATGTCAGCGAACAAGCTGCCTTGTGCATGAAAAATCTGTCGCTTGCGTTGGCCGCTGCTGGCTCGGACTTAGCGTCAGTACTCAAAACGACGGTTTTCGTGGCCAGCAACAACCTGGCAGATTTAGTCGCGGCCTGGACCGAAGTTCGCTCCGCTATGGGCTCGTACGATGCGCCAAGCACGTTGCTTGGTGTGACAATCTTGGGCTACCAAAACCAGCTCGTCGAGGTAGAAGCTGTGGCGCTTGGACAGCGAGTTGAATCGGCTTAGCTAAGCCCGCGTAGTGCTTCGTCTTCGGTGCTGCCGCCATTGCGAATACTGCTCGGTTCGGATGCCCTTGGCGGAGCACGCGCACGGCTAGAACGGATGCACGGCGAAATTGAATCGAACGCGGCACTGAGTACCAGCGTCGATCATGACTTGCTGTCGATCATGGCTGGCCTAGGGAACGCGATACATCCAGCGGTCAGTGTAGAACTTTGCGGTAACTAAATCATTTGCCGCATCGATATCTGCTGCGGAAAGGGATACTCGCTTAGCGGTATGGAGCTCCTCGAAAGTGGTCATCATAGTGTCGATGATGGCCTCTCGAGCCAATCCAGTTTGCCGTCTCAGCGGGTCTACCCGCTTTTTCGCCGAAGCGATGCCCTTGTCAGAGAGCTTTTCTCTGCCAATCCGCAGCACCTGAGTCATTTTGTCCGCATCGATGTCATAGGACATCGATGCGTGGTGCAACATGCCACCATTGCTAAACCGCTTTTGCGCTGCGCCGCCGATTTTTCCTTGATCCGTAGCAATATCGTTAAGCGGCACATAGTGTGCAGAAATACCGAGTTTGGCCAAACTTGCCATCACCCAGCTGTCCAAAAACGGGTAAGAATCAGCAAAGCTCAGGCCGTCAACCAGGCTTTGCGGCACATAAAGCGAGTAGGTAATCGCGTTGCCGGGTTCCATAAACATCGCGCCGCCACCGCTAATTCGACGCACCACGGTGACACCGAAGCGTTCCGCACCTTCGGCGTCGACCTCGTTGCGCACCGACTGGAAGCTGCCAATAACCACCGACGGCGCCTGCCACTCCCAGAACCGCAGCGTAGGTTTGCGCAGGCCCGCACCGACTTGTCTGGTGAGGACCTCGTCCATCGCCACATGCTGATAGGTGTCCAGCGGGGTTGGCGGAATGATCTCGAATTCGTGATCTGCCCAGGTGGTGGCCTTCTTCAGTGCGCGACGTACCGCCACGGCAACTGCCTCGGCCGAAAAGCCGAACAACACGGCATCTGGACGCAAACCACCGCCTACGGCAGCTGCCAATTCTCGGGCAGAAGTTTCCACTGATAGTCCGGTCAAGGCGGCATTGATTTCATCAAGCGCCTCATCTGGCTCCAAGAAGAAATCACCATTGATCGACACTCCCTGCAGAACCCCGTCGGAGACCTCTAAATCAGCAACGACAAGTTTTCCGCCCGGTACCTTGTCCTCACCATGGAAGGTCGCCATTTCAGCCAATCAAGACTCCTTCTGAGCCGCAATACGCCGTTCAAATCTCAAATCTAGCTTAGTGCGTTCAAGCACCTAACTCGCACCCGCGGAGACCCTCTCAAGCCAATCGAAAGGGCCGGAACACCATCTGGTGTTCCGGCCCTTTCGATTGGCTTGAGAAGAATTACTTCTTGCCGAAGCCTTTGAAGCGTGCGTTGAAGCGCTCGACGCGGCCAGCGCTGTCCATGATGCGCTGCTTGCCGGTGTAGAACGGGTGGCTCTCGGAGGAGATTTCGACGTCGATGACCGGGTAAGTCTTGCCGTCTTCCCATTCGATGGTCTTGTCAGAGGAGACCGTCGAGCGAGTGAGGAACTTGGCGCCAGAGGCCAAATCGTTGAAGACAACTGCTTCGTACTTCGGGTGGATATCGCTTTTCACGTTTATGCCTTATTCTAGGGTGGGCCTGGATTTTGCCAGCCCCGGTGCTACACGGATAGGAGTTGCTGCCAGATTCTGAGGTGTTCACGACACGTCAAAACCGCACAGACCAACAATCAAGCTTACCGTGCTTGACGCCAAATGGTGAATTCGCTGTCGAACAGCTTGTTAGGCGCGCGCCTTCAGCGCCGCGAGTGCCTGATCCGCGTGCCCGTTCATATCCGTTTCACTGGAAATCACATCCAGCACTCGAAAATCGCTATCAATCACAAAGGTGGCCCGTTTGACCGGCAAGGCCTTGGCAAGTAGGTAACGCTTGACACCGAAAGCCTCCGCCACTTCACCTTCGGCATCCGAGAGTAGCAGATACTCAGTGTTAGTTTTCTGCGCAAATTCGGCTTGGCGCTCCACGCTATCCCGGCTAATACCAACCTGTTGCGCACCCTGGGCTTTGAACTCCGCGTCGATATCCCGGAAGTGACAAACCTCTTTGGTGCAGCCGCCACTCATTGCGACCGGATAAAAGAAAAGCACCACCGGTCCGTTGGCCAGCAATGAGCTCAATTTTCGCAGTTCACCGGTTTGATCGGGCAGTTCAAAGTCTTGGACTAGATCACCTTTGCGCATGGGCACAGACTACCGCGAGGCGCTGTGCACGCGCTGAGCTTCAGATCTAACCGCCCAGAACGCTACCGCCGAGGCCGCCGCCACGTTCAGCGAATCCACACCGCCGCTCATCGGGATCATCACCGTTTGGTCGACTTCGGCGAGTACCGGCGCGCTCGGCCCCTCCCCCTCAGTACCCAAAATCAGCGCTAATCGCTCAGGCAGCTTAGTTGCGAGCTCATCCAGGGTCATCGAATCTTGTTCCAAAGCCAGTGCAACTGTGCTGAAACCCGCACTCTTCAGCTTTGACAAGTCTTCGGGCCATTGCGTCAACCGCGCCCACGGGACTTGAAAGACAGCCCCCATGCTGACTCTGATACTTCGTCGGTACAACGGGTCGGCGCAACGCGGCGAAATCAGTACCGCATCAATTTCCAAAGCCGCTGCCGAGCGAAAAATCGCGCCCAGGTTAGTGTGATCAACAATGTCTTCCAGCACTGCCACTCTGCGTGCACCGGACAATAGGCTGACAAAGTCAATTGGCTCGGGTCGGTTCATCGCGGCTAAGGCGCCACGGTGCAAATGAAATCCGGTGATCTCTTCTAGCACCGCATCTGAACCGCAATAGACCGGAATATCCGGATACGCCTCGAAGACATCGGCCAAACTTTCCAGCCATTTTTCTGCCATAAAAAACGACCGCGGCTGGTGCCCGGTAGCTAGCGCACGCCGAAGAACTTTCGAGCTCTCTGCGATGTATAAGCCCTGCTCAGCTTCTACACTGCGACGCAGCTGAGTGTCGGTGAGCTTGCTGTAATCTTTGACCCGCTCATCAGCAGCACTCGATAGCTGAATGATCATGCTCAACCCCTTAGGCCCAGCCCAGCAGCTTGCCGACCATAAAGTAGAGCGCCACTACACCAAGCAGCACGATGAAAGCACGCAGCACAATCGGTTTGAGTTTCCGGCCAACCTTGGAACCGATGTAGCCACCGATCAACGAAGAAACCGCGATCACGGCAACTACCGGCCAGGCGATTCGATCAAAAGCAAAAATTCAGATAAGACAGCGCTGCGACGACATTCACGCCGAGGACTAAGACGTTCTTCATCGCGTTGGCTGCTTGCATGGTGCCGCTGAGCAAGATGCCGAAAATGGCCACCAGTAAGATGCCTTGCGCGGCGACGAAATAACCGCCGTAAATGCCAACCAGAAAAACCAGCACGGTCAAGAGTACTGAGTGGCTCTTAGCTTTACTCTCGGGGGGGGTCTTCGCGGCCTCTCGGCGGGCGGCCATCCAACGCTGTAGCTTTGGCTGGAAAATCACCATGATCAGCGCCACAACAATCAGAATCGGTGCTACAACGGCGAAAACGCTCGCCGGTAAATGTAGCAACAGCCAGGCGCCAATAATGCCGCCCAGCATCGAAGCCGGAAGCAGCTTCAGTACCTGGCCGCCAAGTCCTTTGAGTTCTTTTCGGTAACCCCAGGCCCCAGAAGCGTTGCCCGCCACTAGCCCAGTGGCATTGGAGATCGAAGCCGTCACCGGTAGGTAGCCTAGGGCGACCAAAACCGGAAACGTCACCAAGGTGCCCGAACCGACAACGGTATTGATCGTGCCAGCCCACAACCCGGCCAGCGCGATGATCGCGCCATGCCAAAATTCCACTGCGAGGTCAGCTCTGTCGAGCGACGGCGCTATACCGACCGTCTTGGCGGCTAATCGTCAAAGGTAGCCCAAAGGTTGCAGATAAGTGTTCTTCAGTCAGTACCTCTGCCACCGGTCCCTGCGCAACCACGCCGCCGTCGCGCATCAACATCGCATGGGTGAAGCCCGGCGGTACCTCTTCGAGGTGATGGGTAACCAAAACCATTGCCGGAGCGTCTTCATCATGCGCAAGCAGGCTAAGCCGGCGTAACAAATCCTCCCGGCCAGCAAGATCCAGTCCGGCGGCCGGTTCATCCAAAAGTAATAATTCCGGGTCCGTCATGAGCGCCCGGGCGATCTGTACCCGTTTGCGCTCACCTTCGCTCAAGGAAGAAAACGGTCGGTTGAGGAAAGTGGACATCCCCCAGGCATTCAAAAGCCCAAAGGCCCGTCGTTCGTCATCGCGCTCATAGTTCTCGCGCCAGCGACCCGTCACGCCATATGCCGCGGTGACCACCACGTTGAGCACCTTCTCGTGTTCTGGAATCTGCTTGGCCAAAGCAGCGGAGGCTAGGCCGATCCGGGGACGCAATTCAAAGACGTCAACGGTCCCAAGCACTTCATCGAGGATGCCTGCAACGCCGGACGTCGGGTGGATCCTGGCGCCCGCTATCTGCAAAAGCGTCGTTTTGCCGGCGCCGTTGGGGCCCAAAACCACCCATCGTTCGCCTTCTTTGATGCGCCAAGAAACATCATCCAATAAGGTCGTTTTGCCGCGTACAACCCGCACGGAAGCCAATTCGAGAACATCACCCATAACCATGACATTAGGCCACTTCATACATCGAACGCGAACCGTACTGCTCAGTAGACTAGAAGCCATGCCAGCACTATTTACTGCATTCTGTTACACCTCAGCAACCAATTACTTACTGCCGGAGCCCTTTCTCGACGAAATTCGCCATTTTGGTGCAATCGTCGGAGCCGCCCGGAAGTTTAGTAGCCCTGATTATTCGGGCTATGCCATCGATGTCAAGACTGCGGATCGGCAGGGACTACGCCTAGCGCTCTCGGCAACGATTGCCGAGGCAACGCCAGCTGAGCAGCTTGAAATTTCGCTAGTTCCGGCAACTTTGCGCAGCAGTCAGCCGAAGCTCTTTGTGTTGGACGTTGATTCGACGCTTATCCAGCAAGAAGTCATTGAACTCTTGGCTTCATACGCCGGTCGTGAGACCGAGGTGCGTCATGTTACCGAGGCGGCAATGCGCGGAGAGCTAGATTTTGCGCAGAGCTTGCATGCGAGAGTGGCTATGCTTGCGGGCTTACCGGAGACCGTACTTGACGAGGTGCAAGCTGCAATACGTTTTTCGCCCGGTGCTGAGCGGTTAGTCAGTGCTGCGGTTGCCAACGGGCACAAGGTAGCTGCTGTTTCTGGCGGCTTTACCCAAATTCTCGATCCGCTCGCCGCGCAATTGGGCCTGCATCACGCTGCGGCCAATGAGCTTGAAATAGTTTCCGGCCAACTAACCGGCCGAGTTCTTGGTGACGTGATTGATCGAGCGGCCAAAGAAAAAGCCCTCCGTCTCTGGGGTGAGACGGAAGGCATTCCCTTAGCGGCAACGATCGCCATCGGCGACGGCGCAAATGACCTCGACATGATGGCAGCAGCAGGGTTGAGCTTGGCTTACAACGCAAAACCGGCAGTCCGAGAAGCTGCCGATGCAGCTATCTGGCGATTAGATTTGGCTCTAGAGCTCGCTGGCATTCACTAGTTCCAGCGAACTGGTTAGAGCGATTAACCAGCTGCGTTATTTCAAGAACGAAGCAGCTCCGCCGACATATTCGGTATGGCCAGTTGGCACGTCGGAAGTGACTGCCTTTGCCACTTCAGCTGCGAACTCGGCCACAGTGAACAACTTGCCCGCCTCGGCACGGCGCGCTTCAACTGCCCCTGGCTGCGCACGGTCCAAAAGCGTCGCGGTAATTGTGCCTTCGATCATGTCGCCGGATACCACCACGAAACTAATACCTTTGGCTTCCAGACCGAGGATCAGCTCACGCAATGCGTCCTCACCGGCACGCTTGCTTCGCGCAACTGGCTCGTAAGCGTCCATGAAACTAATTTGGTTGACGAAGTGCGCCTGGTGGCTAGTGATGAAAACCACGCGTGATCCAGACGGCATAACAGCTGTAGCAGCTTTGAGCATTGCTACTTGGGCATCTCGGTTGAGCTTGAGCGCGTAATCTTCGCCCATGTTGGTTTCCATGCCACCAGAGGCGTTGAGCACCAAAACGTCAAGCCCACCGAAGTTATCCAATGCAGCGTCTACCAAAGACTGCACGTCCTCGGCTGAGGTTAAATCTGCGCCAACGGCAACTGCTTTGCCACCGGCAGCCTCGATTTCGGCTACTACCTTGTTCGCACGCGGCGCTTTTTGCCGATAATTCACCACGACGGCTGCCCCATCAGCTGCCAAGAACTTAGCCACATCAGCGCCGATTCCGCGCGAGGATCCAGTGACTAGCGCGGTCTTTCCATTCAAATCTGCCATCTTAGAACTTCCTTCAGTAGCCTTTTTCTTCAATGATTTCGGGAGCCTAGTGGCCCATGCCAAGGCCACCATCGACCGGGATGACGGCACCGGAAATATAGGCGGCCTCATCGCTGGAAAGCCAGCGAACGACGTCGGCCACTTCGGAGGCGTCGGCGAAACGGCCAGCGGGGATGGAGGCTAAATAATTCTTCTTCATCTCGTCCGAAAGTTCATCGGTCATATCAGTGCGGATCATGCCGGGCGCCACCACATTCGCGGTGATGTTTCGCGAGCCAAGCTCACGAGTGAGCGAACGCGCGATTCCGATCATGCCTGCTTTTGACGCTGAATAGTTGATCTGCCCCGGAGCGCCAAGCAGTCCGCTCGCTGAGGAAATCAGCACTACTCGACCTTTGCGCAGTTTGATCATCCCTCGTGAAGCGCGCTTGATAACCCGGAAAGCGCCAGTCAGGTTGGTGTCGAGAACTGAGGTGAAGTCATCTTCGCTCATCCGGAGCAACAGCGTGTCCTTGGTAATGCCGGCATTGGCCACGAGAACTTCAACTGGGCCGTGCGCGGCTTCAACCGCTAGAAATGCTGCGTCGACACTGGCCTCATCGGTGACGTCGGCCTGTACGCCCAAGATGCCTTCTGGCAGCTCGCCGGCGCTTCGGTAGGTCACCGCGACCTTATCGCCATTAGCCAGGAAGGACTTAGCAATAGCCAAACCGATCCCCCGGTTGCCACCAGTCACTAATACGCTACGTCCGCTTATCGGCTCGGCCACCTGTGCCCTCGTCTCTGTTCAGAAAATCTATGATGAAAAATCGCGTGTCCGCCTAGAATCTTATCGGCTTATGAGCACAACGGCGTCCGTACACGCCAAGCTTTGTTGGCCACAGTACTTCGATGTTTGGTGCCTTCAGCTCGCGGTGCGAGAATGGACTTGGAGGTTTTCTACAACGCTGAGAATTTCAGCTGTCGGGAAAAACAGGTCAAACAGACGCATGAACAAACATCAGACTTTGGGTCAAGACTGTGATGTGGCAAACATCACCACAGCGCATACCTCGCATAGCGATGACATGCGTTCGAGGATGATCAAATACGCGATCGCTATGGGCATTCGCATGGTCTGCTTGGTTTTGGTTTTCTTCCTCGATGGCTGGTGGAAAATTGTGCCGATCATTGGCGCAGTATTCTTGCCCTGGATCGCAGTAGTCATTGCCAATGGTGGCGGGGACACGTCAGACCCCAACGAAAACGCGCTGCTTGACCACGCGCCCCAGGCTGAGCTTTCCGAGCCTAATCTTGCACCAGCTGAAGGATCCGTCATCTTGCAAGGCAAGGTCATTCCCGACGACGACGGCCCGGTGAGCGGCACCAGTCAAGCCAAGGGCAGCGCTCAATGAGCTTTTTGGACAGCCTGGGCAACCCCGAAACTCCGGGAACAACGCAATGCGCCCGTAAAGGATGCCGGCAGGCAGCACAGTGGAGTATTCGCTGGAATAATCCCAAAGTTCACACGGCAGACCGACTCAAAGTGTGGCTAGCCTGCGATGAACATCGAGCCTGGCTTGAGGACTATCTCAGTGTTCGGGGATTCTTCCGAGACACTGTCCGTTTCCAGCCGGAGGTAGCTAGCTGATGTATCGCTTTCTCTTTAGCCGGCAGTGGCTCGGTTACTTGGCGCTGGCCGCCTTTTTTGCTGCAGTTTGCGCCGGGCTGGGAATTTGGCAGTTGGATCGGCGTGCCGAAGTGGTGCAGAACATTACCCGCATCAATACGAATTACTCGGCGACGCCGATGAGCTTTGCGGCGGCAAGACCGCTATTTAGCCAATTCGACAAGGCCAAAGAATGGAGCCAAGTCAGTCTGACCGGAAGTTACGACCTGAGCGGCCAACGCGTAGTTCGTAACCGACCGTTCAACGGACAACCGGGATATGAAGTTGCCGTGCCGTTCAAACTGCTGAGAGGCGAGTCGGTGATTATTGACCGCGGCTGGTTGCCAATTGGCGATCAAGAAGCTGGCCGACCAGATTCTGTGCCGGCCCCAGCCACCGGTACCGTCACCGTCGTCGGCCGGTTGAAGCCTGGCGAGCCGCAAGTGGCTCGTGGCGCACCCGAAGGCCAAATCGCGTCAATCTATTTACCCGGCTATGCCCAGCAACTGAACTATCCAATACTCACCGGCGCCTACTTGCAAATGGCCTCAGAATCTCCCACTGCGACGCAGAACCCGGTTGGATTTGTGATGCCCAGCATTGACGAGGGTCCGAACCTTTCGTATGCCATGCAGTGGTGTGCTTTTGGTGTGCTTTTCTTCGTTGGCTACGGCTACGTCGCGAGGCAACAATCACGTCTCAATCGTTTAGAAGCCGAGGGGCGTTTGCAGGAGGAAGAGGAGAGTTTGGGCCGCAGTTCAGCTTTCCAAACGTCATTGCAAAGCACCCTGCGCGCGGCAAAAAAGAACCAGTCTCGCCGTCGGCCCAGTGCCGGGGAAGAGGAAGATTCGATTCTGGACGCCCAAGGCTTTGAAGGCGGACGTACACCGATGAAAGAATCGCTTCGTGAGCGATAACGAGTCAAGCCCGGTCGATACGGTACGCGCTGCTCTGCTCGCAGCTGGCGTCCCCGACAGCATTGTCACGCTAGACGACGGCGTCCCCACTGCTGAAGCGGCGGCCAAAGCGCTTGGCTGCCCCGTTGGCGCGATTGCGAACAGCTTGATCTTCGACCTCGAAGGCGGTCAACTGTTGATTTTGGCCAGTGGCGCCGCTCGGGTCAATACCGCCTTAGTCGCGGCGCTTTTGGGTACCGAAAAGATTCGGCGAGCCAGCCCGGCCTTTGTTTTCGAACATACTGGCCAGCACGTGGGCGGCGTGGCCCCAGTGGGACATCCAACACCCATTCGGACCATTATTGACGTAGCGCTGGCCGAGCATCCGCTGCTTTGGGCGGGCGCTGGCGACCATTTGTCGATGTTCTCCATCAGTTATGAGGAGCTGGTTCGAATCAGCACAGCGCAGCCATTGCAGGTGCGCTAGGGCCGATTCTGGCTGAGATAAATTAAGCCAGCGTAATGAGATCCAGGTAGTCTTCACTCCAGTGATCTTCAACGCCATCTGGTAGCAATACGACTCGGTCCGGATTGAGCGCTTCAACCGCACCCTCATCGTGACTAACCAACACCACGGAACCAGTGTAATTTCGCAGCGCACCGAGGATTTCCTGACGGCTAGCGGGGTCCAGGTTGTTAGTCGGCTCATCGAGCAGCAAAACGTTCGCACTCGAAGCCACAATGGTGGCCAAGGCTAACCGAGTCTTTTCACCGCCGGAGAGCACGCCAGCTGGCTTCTCAACGTCGTCACCAGAGAATAAGAATGAACCCAAGATGCCCCGAACTTCGGCATCGCGGAGTTCTGGTGCGGAAGACCGCATGTTCTCCAGCACGCTGCGATTGGTGTCCAGAGTTTCGTGTTCCTGTGCGTAGTAGCCGATTTTCAAGCCGTGGCCCGGCACGACTTTGCCGGTATCTGGCTTATCTACACCGGCAAGCATCCGCAGCAGCGTCGTCTTACCAGCACCGTTGAGGCCCAGCACAACCACTTTGGTGCCCCGGTCGATTGCGAGGTCTACATCGGTAAAAATTTCCAGTGAGCCGTAAGACTTGCTCAGTCCTTCTGCCGTCAGCGGTGTCTTGCCACAGGGCGCGGGATCTGGGAAACGAAGTGCCGCTACCCGATCAGAAGTGCGTTCCTCGGCCAAGCCAGCCAGCATCCGCTCGGCTCGCCGGGCCATGTTCTGCGCGGCAACAGCCTTCGTGGCCTTAGCGCGCATCTTATTCGCTTGGTCGATCAGCACGGAGGCTTTTTTCTCTACGTTGACGCGCTCGCGCTTGCGGGCTCGCTCATCGGTTTCGCGCTGCTCCAGGTATTTCTTCCAACCCAGGTTGTATTGGTCGATCGTGGCCCGGTTGGCGTCTAAATGAAAGACCTTGTTGACGGTCGCTTCCAGCAGTTCGACGTCGTGGCTAATCACGATTAGTCCGCCCTGGTGGCCTTTGAGAAAGTCACGCAACCAGGTGATCGAGTCTGCATCCAAGTGGTTTGTCGGTTCGTCGAGAAGCATGGTTTCGGCACCGGAGAACAAAATTCGGGCGAGCTCGACGCGTCGGCGCTGACCACCGGAAAGCGTGCGTAGCGGTTGATTAAGGATTCGCTCTGGCAGCGCAAGGTTCGAGGAGATCGCGGCAGCTTCGGACTCAGCCGCATAGCCGCCGTTCGCCAGGAATTCCTGTTCAAGCCGGTCGTAGCGAGCCATCGCCTTATCGCGGATTTTAGTGTCTTCAGAAGCCATATCCGCTTCTGCGGTGCGCAGCTTGGTGACCACTTTGTCGAGGTCCCTGGCCGCCAAGATACGGTCCCGCGCTGGTTGTTCCATATCTGGCGTGCGCGGATCTTGCGGCAAGTAGCCAATCTCGCCGCTTCTAGTGACTTTCCCGGCAGCAGGAAGGCCCTCCCCCGCCAACACACGAGTCAGCGTGGTCTTTCCGGCGCCGTTACGGCCAACCAGACCGATCTTGTCGCCTTTGTCGATTCGGAAGGACACTTCGTCCATGAGCAGACGAGCGCCAGCGCGCAGCTCTAGGTCTTGGACGGTGATCACAGCATTGAATCCTTAAGTTCAGGGAAAGGTCATTGTTCTGGTTTGCCTTTCGCCAGTGAAGCTCCGGCCCGCGGATAAATCGCATTCGCAATCCGAGGCAAGCAGAAGCTCATCCAGTCTACGCTGTCTTGGCCGCGCTGCAGGCAAGCTAGGTAAAACACAAGTGGAGACCCCCTGCGAGATCAGGGAGTCTCCACTTGGTGAACCCGATGAATGTCAGCTCACTGCCGTAATCACCGGTTGGATCTTGCTAGCTTTCCGAAGGCGCCACGTTCCGACGACGTCGAACGGTCAGCAGTACCACGGCGCCAAGAAGCAACACGCCAGCACCAATTCCGCCAAAGGTCAGCAGACCGTTGGCTCCGGTATTTGCCAAGTCGCCATTAGTCGCTGCGGCGTCAACGCCCCCGGCTGCTGGATTGTTTCCGGCGGCAACGCCACCATTGCCTGTCGGCACGATGACTGGTTCTACGGATTTAGCCGTGACCTGGAAGGCCGCTTCGAAAGCGGTGCCGTCTGCGGCAGTAACAAGCACCTTGTGTGCGCCAGCTTCAAAATCTGCCGGAACGGTGAAGGTCTTGCTGAACGCCCCCTTGGCATCTGTCGTGACGCCGCCAAGGTCAACCGGCGTCGAGTGCAGCACCAAGGCGAGCTTGGCATTAGCTTCGAAGCCGGTGCCGGTGATCGTCTGATCGGCACCCGCCACGAGCGTGCTCTTTGCTACCTTCAAATCGACCGGCGCCTTCGTCAACGTCAAGGTACCCGGCGCAACCGCAATTTTAGCGTTGACATCCTCAGTTCCGCCCAGCTTGAGCGAGTACTGCCCGGCAGTTGCCGATGCAGGCAGAGTCAAGGGGATAGAAAGGTCGCCATTCGCATCCGCTTGGTACTGCTTGCTCGCCGCATCGGTGCCGACCTCAGTACCGTCGGCTTTCGCGAGATCAAACTTGTAGGCTGCGCCCCGAACCAGTCCGCTAACCGTGATCTGCACCGGTTCGGTAGCTCCAACAAGTGCATTAGCTGCGGCAATTGCCGGAACGGATCGGTTGCCCGGGTCTACCCGGCACTCATCGCCAACGATGTTCGTGTTGGTGGTTGGGTCGATCGGTCGTTGACTGAGGTCGAGAACCTGCATTCCGGTTTTGCCCGGAATATTGGTCGGCACGGTGAGCGTCTTCAAATACGCGTCCGCAATAGCATCAGCGCAATCGATTCCTTGACCCAAGGCAATGTGCTGCGGGTTCTCCACGGTTAGCAATGTAGCGCCAAGACCTTTAGCCATCACGACGCCACCAACGTACGGGGTTGCTGGATCATGTGAAGATGCCACGACAAGAATGTTCGGCAGGGCTTTGACCGATTGAGCCTTAGCTTTCTGATTCTTAGTGTGGTAGAAATCGCACCAGCCAAATTTGCTGTCTAAGCCATCACGTTGAACGCCTGATACTGGATCATTTCCCGGATTTTTGAACGGCGCCGCTGCATATTCGCCTTTTGCGGTGATGTCGGTCGCGTCGGCGGTGAAGTTCTGGCAGGCAATAGTCGGGAAGGTAGCCACAACGAAGAACGGATAATTACTCTTGCCGTCCCAGCTGTAGTAGCTGTCACTGAGGCCCAATAGGTCTTTGACGTCCTTGCCGTCTTTTGCGGCCGCCAGGCCAGCATTCAGTTTCGCCCAGTTCCGAGACCCGTACAAGGCGCCCGTGGTGGCTTGCGTAAAGTCTTTGAAACTCAGTGGACGATTCAGCGAATCACTGAAGTAAGTGGTCGCACCGAAGGCTTTTTGTGAAATTGCTTGGTAGGCAGCAATCAACTTCGTGCGATCTGCGTCCGTTCCAAGTGCACAAGGCACCTTCGCGCCGGCATAATCGAAGCCATTATCCGTGGCACATTTGGCCGCGAACTGGTAAAAGGTGTCTTGAAAACCCTTACTCTGCGAGTACGGATCTGCCTTAGGCGTGCCGGTAATATCTTGGAATTTAGCGGCTTCAGCAGGATTGTTTTCGAAGGGATTCTCAGGAGAGTCCAAGATCATCGCCCGCGTGCTTTCGGGGAATTCCTGCGCATAGGTGTATCCTACCCCGGTTCCATCAGAACCACCCTGGTAGCTGAGTTTCTCGTTGCCGAGGATTGACCGGATAACATCCATATCCCGAGCTTCGTCATCAACGCTCACCTTGGGCAGGTAGCTTTCAGAGCTGAAAGCAGTGCCGTCCGGGTTGAGGAAGCCCAAGCCGGTGTTGGTATAGCAAGCTTCGGTATTAGCCTTGTTAATCTGATCGAGCTTTGCCAATCCTTCTGGAGTGCTGGCAAGGCCATCGACGCCTTCAGACTGCGCCTGTAAGAATTTGTTAGTTGCACAACGGATCTGCGGCAGCGACGCACCTGCACCGCGAGTATCAGGCGCAATGATGTCGTAGTCAGTCAAAGAGCTTCGGTATTGGGCAGCCCACTGCACGCTGAAGGGCAAAGATGGCTGACCTGGCCCACCTGCGTTACCAAAGAGCGCGTGCTTCGGCTTTCCATTCGAACCGAGACCGGTTGACGCTTTAGCCACTGCGATCGCCGCAGTCGGACCATTCGGCTTGGTGTAGTCAACGGGAACTGCGACGTAGGCGCAGCTAAAATTCATCCCGGCCCAGTCTTTTGCCAAACCTGGTGCACCGTAGGCAGTTTCAATTCGTGCCAGCCCAGCCGGCCCAGAATCAATGATGCCCTGGATGATGTCCATAGTCTGGCTCGTCGAGAACCCAGCGCATGAACCCCAATTGACTTTTTGCGCATAGAAATCGCTGAGCCCGGCAGGAACCGCTCCGGTGCTTTGTCCGCCCGGTGCCGGAGCCGTGAACTTAAACGAACCGGCGACTTCTGGCACTGCGAACTGCTTGGCGCTCGGCAACAATCCTTGGTCTGCCGGCATCTTTTCATTTTGAATGACCGGATCAGTTGGATCGAGAGGAAGTCGCTTTGCACCTGCATCCTGAGTCGCGGCCGGGGTGGGCGCTTCTGGTGCGAATTCGGGCACGATCAACTGGGATCGGTAACCGAAAAGCGTATCTTTTGCCGAAGTGGCCTGAATCGCAGGCGGAATGGTCGCGGACGGTGTCTCCTGGGCGGCAGCTGCACCGGTGGCTCCGGAGAGCATGCTCACCGACGCTAAGACAAGGCCGACAAGGCCGGCAGGCACTATTTTCTTCAAGAACTCTCCCAATGGTTCGCGTGGTTCACGTCCGCCTTGTGGGCGGAGCGATTTGATCGATGGAGCCGACTGCGGATGATCACAGATGAAGGTGGAATCGATTCCAACATCACAAATACATAAAGTGAAGACCCCGAAGCAAGATCATTCCGTGTTATGGATCAGAGGTCAATGCTTGTAACAAGTCACTAACAAGAATGCGTCGCAATTAGCTCGATTCACAGAATCTAAGTATCTGGCGGCTACAATTGAACCCTGTTCAATTGTAGCCGCCAGGCGCGGAAGCTAGGCAATCCCCTCTGCTTATACCGGCACGGAAACCGTGCTTGATTTAATAGTGAAAGACCACAGGAGACCTTTATGAGCAAAAGTGCAGTCAGCGGCACTGTGACCACGCCGCAACTGAAAACTCGTCAGCGCTGGGGCGGCCAAGACCTTTCGCTGATCGCGGTTTTTGCTGCCCTTTTAGTAGTGAGCGCGGTCGTACCGCCAATTCAGATCGGCAACGTCCTGAGTGTTCCACTAACTTTGCAAACCCTAGTCGTCACACTAACCGGCTTACTGCTGGGTGCCAGCAGAGCCTTTGCGGCCGTGGGGTTGTACACCCTGCTGGGTTTACTAGGCCTGCCCATCTTCTCGGGCTTTCGCGGCGGTCTAGCAGTTCTGGTTGGACCAGGCGCCGGCTATCTGCTGAGCTTCCCCTTTGCCTCGGCATTGGTCGGCGCGATTGCGGCATTGATCCTCCGGCGCGGCCTGCGCCAACGTGCGCTTTGGTTTAGCGTCGCAGGCTTGGCTGGGATGGTCTTGAATCATTTGCTTGGCATCATCGGTATGGCGATTAACGGAAAATTGGCTTTCGACGTCGCAGTGCTCACTGATCTGCGCTTCGTCCCAGGAGACATCCTTAAGATTGTGCTGGCCGTGATCATTGCACTCAGCTTGCATCGGGCATTCCCGAACCTGATACGCCGTCGCTAATGACCATCGAACTAACCGGCGTCAGCGTCCGTGTCCCAGCCGTCGAAAGTCAACGCGGCCCAGGTGGCAGCGCGAATGAAATTGAGTTGCTCGCTGAAATTTCCTTGAGTTTGCCGCAGCAACGAGTATCAGTCATCGGCGCCAATGGATCTGGAAAATCAACGCTTCTTCGACTGTTCAACGGTTTGATTCATCCCACATCTGGCACGGTAAGCGTCAATGGTTTAGATACTGTCCGCGAAGGTCCAGCGGTGCGGCGGCGGGTTGGCTTCATGTTCACCGACCCACTCTCCCAGCTGGTGATGCCGACCGCTCTGGAAGACATTGAACTTTCGCTTCGACGTAAACATCCCGGTAAGGCTGACCGCCGCGCCGCCGCGGAGGCTTGGCTGGATCGGTTTGGTCTCAGCGCACTCGGCGATCAAAGCGTGTACTCGCTTTCTGGCGGTGAGCGCCAACTCGTTGCGCTCGCCAGCGTGCTCGCCGTCGAGCCGGAAATTCTGGTCTTAGACGAACCGACGACGCTGTTAGACCTGGCAAATACTTATCGGTTACGTCAGCTTTTGGCAGCTTTAGATCTCCAAATCGTCATGGCCACCCATGATCTAGAACTCGCGGCCGAAGCAGACCGGCTGCTCTGGGTTGCTAACGGTCACATCGCTTACGACGGCGAGCCCACAGCAGGAATAGAGAAGTACCGTCAACGGACGGCCGCCGAGGCAAACGCGCCGCGCAAAGGGCCGGTGAGCTAGATGCGCGGCCACAATTTTTTGATCGGTCAGTATCTCCCCCGGAATTCCTGGTTGCATCGCACACCGTATTTGCTCAAACTTCTCGCTATGGCTGCGATCGGCGCCTTCAGTTATTTGCTACCGGTATTTTGGCCACCAGGTTGGTTACCCCTGCTGATCTTGCTCGCCCTGATTTTGCTGTGTTATCCCAGCGCCAAGCTTCCACTACGCACGCTGTTGAGCCCGCTGAAATTGCTCTGGCTAATCTTGCTGTTCCTGGTCGGCTACCAGTTCTGGGTAAAAGGATTCGGCGAAGGTTTGCCAGTGGCGGCAAACCTTGCGCTGGTGCTGCTCAGTTGCGTCTATGCTGCCGCGCTACTCAGCCTCACCACGCCGGTCCAAGCAGTGCTGGACGGGCTCTCAACGCTGGTACAGCCATTCCGCAGACTCGGTGTAGATCAAGAAAAATTCGCGCTCACCGTCAGCATTATGTTCCGCAGCATTCCCTACTTAATTGGCGCCTATGCTGACGTACACGAAGCTGCAAAAGCTCGTGGATTGGATCGCTCAATTCGAGCGCATGCGCTTCCCACCGTTGTTGCCACCGTTGCGCTAGCGCAAAGCACCGGGGAGGCCTTGGCCGCGCGAGGCTTGGGCGACTAAAATTCTTGCCAGCGCCACCGCGAGGCAAGTCCCATACCGCCAGCAATACTCATGGCAGCAAGACCTTCCGTCCCCGCACGCAACTTTTGCAACTGCTTAAAGATTCTGATCACCTGCAATACGCCGGAGGCGCCATAGGGGTGTCCTAAGGCTAAAGCACCGCCATCGAGATTGATGTCCTGCTCGGCAACGCCCATCAGATCCGCACAGGCGAGCGCTTGGGCAGCAAAGGCCTCGGTAATCTCAACCCGCGCTGCGTGCTGAACTCCGCCGAGGGCTTGGATTGCCGCGGCTGCGCCAATTCCTGGCAAGTTTGGATCAACGCCAGCTGCTGCTGCAGACAAAAACTCCAGCCCGGCATTGAACCCCAGCTCAATGGCACGCTGTTTCGAGACCATCAAGACGGCAGCAGCGCCGTCGGCGTCCTGACAAGAATTTCCGGCCGTCACAGTACCGCCGGGCACGAAAACGGCCGGAAACCTTGCTAAGAGCGATGCCTTGAGGCCTCTGCGCGGGCATTCATCCTGATAATCGCCAATAATCTCGTCAGTAAACTTGCCTGCCGCCTGACTCGCCAATGTGCGTAAATGACTTCGTTCGGTGAAGGCATCTTGGCGTTCCCGAGCGATCTGAAAGTGAGTAGCCACGTTTTCTGCCCCCACCCCCATATCCGGATCGCCAAGTTCCTCGGGTGAAAATCTGGCCCGGGTGAAAAACTCCCACGAGCCGTCAGCCATCCGGTTTGCCCTGCCTGGTGCGGTACTGATGCTTTCCACGCCGCCAGCCAAATAAGCCGACCCGGCGCCAGCCTGGATTAGCCGACAAGTCTGGATTATCGCTTCCAGCCCGGAGCCGCACTGTCTATCCACCGTGACGCCAGGAACTTCATTGCCTAACCCTGCGCGCAACGCCGCCAACCGAGCCAAGTTTCCACCCGCGCCAATTGCGTTTCCGATGATGACATCGTCGGGAACCACGCCGACGGCTAGCTCTTTGAGCACGGGAGCCAATAGTTCGTCAGCTCGTAACGACCGATGAATGCCGGTGACTTTACCAAACGCCGTCCGGCGCACGGCAACGACTACCGGGGTGCGATCAGCTGATCCTTCGGACACGTGCATCTCCAGCAGCAATCCACTGTTCAAACAAGCCACGATTAATTTTGCCGCTCGAACCCACTGGCATTTCGGTGAGCTGAAAATACAGTCCCGGAAGCTTATACTCGGCCAAAACGTCTGCCACCGCTTGGCGAAGAGCACGGCTAGTCAATGCGGATTCCGCGAAGCGATTGGCCGGCAAGACACCAGCAACAATGCGCTTGCCCCGAATCCCATCCGGAATTCCGGCAACCACCGCCGCTTCGATGCCTGGCAGATTCAATAATGCATGCTCAATTTCGTGCGGATAAACGTTATGTCCGGAGCTCACCAACATGTCCGATCGACGGCCAAGGAAATGCAAGACGCCAGCGTCGCTAAGATAGCCCTGGTCCCCCACCGTGCACCATTGCCAAGTTTTTTCAAACCCCTCGCCGTCGCCGCCCCAAAGATAACCATTGCTCACCAAAGCGCTTCTGACGTGGATGGTGCCCGGTACCCAGGCCGGCAATTCGGCGTCTGCTTCATCACGAATTGCTAGTTCGACGCAGGGAAAGGCCTGGCCAACTATCGTGCTTTCAGGGTCGGCAGCTCCATCTAGGCAACGCGAAGCAACGAATCCCAGTTCTGATGCCCCGTAATACTCAAAAATTTTCGCCTCAGGTAACCAGTTTTGGGCCGCTTGCACAGCAGCCGGTTCCAGCTTTGAGCCGGCGCAAATAACCGTCTGCACCGCGTCTTGCCGCCCAGTAGAAGCGGCGCGCCGGGCCAGCATGCCCAGAATAGTCGGCACCAGCACCAGCCGCTGCACCGGATACTGATCTAGCACTTCGAAGACTTTTGCGACGTCGAACTCTTCAATGCTGTGAAAAGTAGCGCCCGCGTAGAGGCATTCGGCGAGCGTGTAAAGATTCAGACTCATCGCCAGCTGTCCAGGTACCAACACATGCTCTGCTTCGCGTAAACCGAATACTTCAATTCCAGGCTCAAAGGAACGCTGCCAAGAGCCACGATCACGGGAAAAACCTTTAGGCGTCGACGAGGTTCCCGAGGTGAGCCCAATCAGGAAGTCACTGTTGGCTGGTCCGTCAATGAGTTCAGTAGCTAGATCTTCGGCCGGGAACTGATCCAGAACGTCGGACAAATGCTGCTGGACTGACTCTGTCACCGTTGGCGGCCAGCTGGGATCTAGAACAGAGATTCGTCCGTGCCCAGCAACTCCCGCAACAATCTTAAAGACCGCCTGCACGGAATTACGCTGTTGCACCGTCGTGAGCAAGGACTCTGCAGGAAGCAAGGTCTGCGCTTGCGTAACAAGTTCTGCGTAACTGATTGAAGAATCGCCGATGACGACGGCTAGCCGGGCGGGCGCAATAGCAGCCCAGTGCTGGAGCCGACTTAAGAAAGGCATCGGAGACTATCCTAAGGCTCAGTATGCCGAATACGGTGGGGAAAACACCTGCTGTGCATTAGCTGTGGCTATTCTTATTTCATGAGTTTCAATGAAGGTGCCCAACTTGACCCGTCGCAAGTCGAAGATCGCCGCGGCTCCAGCGGCGGCGGTATGGGCCGTGGCGGAAAAGCCGGAATCGGCATCGGCGGCGCCTTGATCCTCTTGATCGGCGGCTATTTTGGCATCAACTCAGGGCTGCTCAATGGCATTGTCGGCGCGCTCGACGGCGGGCAGACCCAACAGGAACAGCTTCCAGCAAGCAACGGTGCGGCTAATCAATGCAAGACCGGAGCCGACGCCAATAAGAAGCTCGATTGCCGGATCACCGCGACCGCTAATAGCCTCAATGCCTTCTGGCCCAGTTACCTCAAGCAGGTCGGCGCAACTTATACGCCAATCAAAACCGTCATCTTTAGCGGCAGCACCAACACCGCCTGCGGACCAGCCAGCACCGAAGTTGGGCCGTTCTACTGCCCAGGCGATAAAAAAGCCTACTTCGATCCGGCCTTCTTCCAAGAACTTGTCGACCGGTTTGGTTCCTCTGGCGGTCAGCTCGCGCAGGAATACGTCGTCGCGCACGAATTTGGCCACCACATTCAAGACATTCTGGGTAGTATCGGCAATGCCCAAAACGATCCGCAAGGCCCCGCTTCCGGTTCAGTTCGAGTCGAGCTACAGGCTGATTGCTACGCCGGTATCTGGATGCGTGATGCCTCCACCACCAAGGACCCGCAAAGCGGGCAGCCGTTCTTGGCCCAATCGACGCAAAAGGACTTGGCCGACGCGCTATCAGCAGCTTCATCGGTGGGCGACGATCGGATTCAGAAAGCGGCAACGGGACGAACTAATCCAGAATCTTGGACGCACGGTTCCAGCGCACAACGGCAAAAATGGCTCACCGCTGGCTACCAAAGCGGCGATATTAACAAATACCTTTGCACCGGCACAGCCTTAACTAGGCCGCATCCCTACAAGCGGATCTTGGCACACCACTCAGCGCTCAGCTCAGGCATAGCCTGTTGCCGGAGAATATTCGGATGAGTTCAGTTTCTTCGCAGCACAGCGCCTTTGTCATTTGGATTCGGCGCGGGCTGCACAACCCCGCCGATACTGGGCCGCTGCATCGCAGAGGTATCAAAATCTTAGGAATTTCAGCGATCAGTCTTGGCCTGCTGGCCTTCGCCGCGATCGCTATACTTGTATTTTCCGGAATCTCCATGACCGCTGACGGTGCCGACCACGGCTTGTTTGTTGCCAATCGCTCAGCGTTCGCTACCGCGATATTTACCGTCATTACTGAGGTTTCAGCACCCACTGTGCTCCCACTGATAGTGATTGCCTTAGCCGTCTTCTGGGCGGTCTGGCGTAAACAACTTTGGCGACCGTTGCTGTTAGCCGGGGCCATGGTGGTCACCGTGCTGCTGACCTTTGTGATCAAAAGCGTCATCACACACAATCGCCCGCCAGTCGCCGAGATGCTGCTCGGGCCAGACGACAACCATTCCTTCCCGTCTGGACATACTTTGGTCGCAACGGTGTTCTTCCTGGTCTTGGCCTATTTGTTGCTTTCACGGGGCAGCTCGCGGCTGCGCACGTCGATAGGAATCGCGCTGGCCGCACTTGGCATCTTTGCTGTAGCTATCAGCCGGTTGTATCTGGGATATCACGGTGAATCGCCCCGGTGTGTCCGGAGACTTTCTTGTTTGAGAGGATCAGGACATGGCAGGGAAAACTACGACACGGTATCCGCAGGAGTTGAAGGATCGTACGGTGCGCATGGTGGCGGAGATGGAGGGTGCGTCTTCGGCGTGGGCGGCGATGCAAAAAGTTGCCCAGCTTTTGGGTGTGGGTGTGCCGGAAACGGTGCGTAAATGGGTCCGGCAAGCCGAGATCGATGTTGGTACTAGAACTGGAACAACGAGCACGGAATCGGCCGAGCTGAAACGGTTACGGCGTGAGAACGCTGAGCTGAAACGGGCGAACGCGATCCTTCGGAGTGCTTCAGCTTTTTTCGCGGTCGAACTCGATCGCCACAACACTGATCGTGAAATACATCAAGGACCATGCCGGTCACCGCGAGAATAATGGATTGCGGTGGGGTGTCGAGTCGATCTGCCAGGTGCTTACTGGGACGGGGTGAAGACCACCCCGTCCACGTACTACGAATGGGTGGATAAAACACGATCTCACCGAGAACAACGTGATGAGGTGCTCAAGCCCGTGATCCAGAAGGTGTATGCCGCTAATTACGGGGTTTACGGCACCAGGAAAGTCTGGTTGGCGATGAACCGTGAAGGTGTGCCGGTGGCCAGGTGCACGGTAGAACGGCTCATGGGGTTACTTGGCATACAGGGTGCGGTCCGTGGCAAGGTCAAACGCACCACGATCAAAGACTCGAAGGCGGCCCGAGCGAAGGACTTGGTCCGCCGTGATTTCACACCAACGGCACCGGATCGGCTATGGGTAGATGATTTCACCTATGTTTCGACCTGGTCCGGGTGGGTCTATGTTGCCTTCGTGATCGATGCTTACTCTCGGAGGATCCTGGGCTGGTCAGCGAGTGCTTCTATGAACACCGTGCTAGTGCTCAACGCAGTTAATCAGGCAATCTGGAGTCGTGAACGGGCCGGGGCTGAGATTTCCGGGGTGATTCATCATCACGATGCCGGGGCTCAATACGCCTCCTTGGCCTTCACCGAACGCCTGGCCCAGGCCGGTATCCGCCCCTCGATCGGTTCTGTGGGTGATAGTTACGACAACGCCTTGGCGGAAACCATCAACGGGCTTTATAAGACCGAGCTGATCAAACCCGGCAAGCCCTGGCGGACTCTAGAAGAAGTCGAAATCGGCACCGCTGAATGGGCCGATTGGTACAACCACCGAAGGCTCTACCAGTACTGCGGAGACATCCCACCAGTAGAGCTAGAAAACCACTACTACAATCACTACCAGAGCACGGCAGCCGCCGACAGGCTCATCGTCTGAGAAACCCTCCGGACACACCGGGGCGATTCATATCTTGTACTCAGCTTCGGGTGGCCGGTTACGGCCCAGGAGCGGCAAACGTTGTTGGTTTGACCGATCAGACAGACATGTTCTTCACCGTGACCGACGCCCTCAAGTTAGATCGCACACTGACACCTCCTGGCGATCCGAAACCCGGCGTTGAACCGACGAAACCGGTCACTACCCCTGGCGACTCAGGTTCAACTCCGAGTGGTGCCGCCGTCGTCGGTAACGGGGCCAATAACTCGGGTTCGGGCAACGAAAACTCCTTGGCCACCACCGGCTCGCAGATCGCGCTCTTTCTGGTGATCGCGGCTGCATTTATCGGCACCGGAGCCTTCGTCATTCGCGGCATCCGTAAGCCTCGAAATCATGCACTGCCCGGCACACGCTAAATTAGCGCCAACGACCTTGGGGCGCGGACGGGATCTTATGGTTCCCGCCGCGCCCTAGTCATGTCCGCTCGAATCAGCAGATCCGCACCCTTCGGATAATGTACTTCTTCCAAAACTAAGGGATGGGGTGGCGCCAGCCCAGATTTTGCGTCGCGAACTTTGATCGCCAGACGTTCGGCTAGCCAGTCTGGGCTCTGTTCGCCGCTGCCAACCTGCACCGCTGAACCGATGAGCGCCCGGACCATATTGTGGCAAAACGCGTCAGCCTGGACGGCGACCTTGATCGTCCCGTCAGGCTGTCTGCTGAATTCCAGCCGCTGTAGCTCTCGGACCGTTGTCGCGCCGGGACGCGGCTTACAGAAAGCTCTGAAGTCTTGCAAGCCCAATAGCGGCTGTACCGCCAAATTCAAGAGTTCGACGTCGAGCTCAGTTTTGTGCCACCAGGTCATCTGACGCTGTACCGGGTCCCACTGCGCAGGCCGATCCGCAATGTGATAACTGTAACGCCGCCAGAGGGCGGAGAATCTGGCATCGAATCCAGGTTCCGCAGGACGAACAGAATGCACCACCACGGCACCGGTCTGCTCACCAAGAACCCGGGACAACGCGCCGCGCAATCGGCGTAACACTGCCTCCTCGGGGCTGGCAGTGCTCCTGCGCGCTATTTGCTCCCACTCATGCGGGTAGAATTCTGCATGGACCACCTGACCGCGCGCATGCACGCCAGCGTCTGTGCGCCCGGCAACAGTGACTCGTACCAATCGACGCAATATCATCGCCAACGAATCTTCCAGAACGCCCTGAACTGTCAAACGCTCAGGCTGTAAGGCCCAGCCGGAAAACGGCGCACCGTCATAAGCTAGATCAAGCCTTAAACGAAGGAACCCACCGCCCCCTTTACGGGGTTCGGTGGGTTCCTGATCGAGCATAAGCTCAATTCTACGAGTAATTACTCGCTTGCTGCGCCAGCCTGTGCTTCTTCGCCACCAGCCGGCACGAAGCCAGCAGCTTTGGCGTCTTCGGCAGTGGCGAACCACACCTCAGCAACAGTGTTGTCGTACCAGCGTGAGCCGGGTACGTGGTACTTCATGGAGTCTTCGTTGCCCTTGATGTCGAAGCCCTCAGGAGCTTCGTTCGGGTCTTCCAGGGTTGCGTGCGAGCCCGCATACTTCGAGGTCTCTTCAGCAGCTTCGGTCTCTACGACCTCAGCCGGAGCTTCCTCAGCAACTTCAGTCTCAACCAGCTTTGCAGCCTTAGCCGGTGCAGCCTTAGCTGACTCAGCTTCAGCAACAACTGCTTGCTTAGCGCTGACCGGCTCCAAAACAAGTTCGATAACAGCCATCGGCGCGTTATCGCCCTTACGCGGGCCAATCTTGGTGATGCGAGTGTAGCCACCGTCGCGCTTCTCAACTGCGGAAGCGATGTCGGTGAACAGCTCGTGCACAACACCCTTGTTGCTGATCAAAGCCAGCACCCGGCGACGCGAAGCTAGATCTCCGCGCTTTGCGAAGGTGATCAGGCGCTCTGCGTAGGGACGCAGACGCTTGGCCTTGGTCTCCGTGGTAGTGATGCGCTTGTGCTCAAACAGGGCAGCTGCCAAGTTGGCGAGCATCAGACGCTGGTGCGCCGGGCCACCGCCCAGGCGCGGACCCTTTGTGGGGGTAGGCATAATGTTTTCTCCTCAAGTGGAATCCGGCACGTTGGCGACTGTATCAACAGTCGCCAACGTGTCCGGGAAGTGGTCTTTAGAGCTCGTCGTCGCCGAAGGCGTCGTCGCTCTCGTCGATGGCAGCTGCACGAGCGGCAAGGTCAAATCCTGGAGGGGAATCCTTCAGGGAAAGACCCAGTTCCACAAGCTTTGCCTTGACTTCGTCAATGGACTTCGCACCGAAGTTACGGATGTCCATCAAGTCAGCTTCCGAGCGAGCAACAAGCTCGCCCACGGTGTGGATGCCTTCGCGCTTGAGGCAATTGTAGGAACGGACAGTCAAGTCCAAATCCTCAATCGGTAAGGCCATATCCGCAGCCAAAGCAGCATCGGTCGGCGAGGGGCCGATTTCGATGCCTTCAGCAGCAGTGTTCAGCTCACGAGCCAAACCGAACAGTTCAACCAAGGTCGTACCGGCAGAGGCAACGGCGTCGCGCGGGGCGATGGCCTGCTTGGTCTCTACGTCTACGATCAAACGGTCGAAGTCGGTGCGCTGCTCAACACGGGTCGCTTCCACGCGGAAAGTTACCTTGAGCACCGGCGAGTAGATCGAGTCAACCGGAATACGGCCGATCTCGGCATCGCCGGACTTGTTTTGAGCTGCCGATACATAGCCACGGCCACGCTCGATGGTCAGTTCAAGTTCGAACTTACCCTTCGAGTTCAGCGTTGCGATATGTAGATCCGGGTTGTGGAATTCCACGCCGGCCGGCGGCGCGATGTCCGCAGCGGTCACGACGCCGGGTCCCTGCTTGCGCAGGTAAGCGACCACTGGCTCATCGTGTTCGGAGGAGACCGAGAGGTTTTTGATGTTCAGGATAATCTCCGTGACATCTTCTTTCACACCAGGCACGGTGGTGAATTCGTGCAGCACGCCGTCAATACGGATGCTAGTCACGGCAGCGCCGGGAATGGAGGACAGAAGAGTACGACGGAGCGAGTTTCCCAGGGTGTAACCGAAACCTGGCTCCAGCGGTTCAATGATGAACCGTGAACGGTTGTCGGAAACTACTTCTTCAGAGAGGGTTGGGCGCTGTGCAATGAGCACTTGGTTTTCCTTTCAGCGAGCATCCGCTATATGACGCAACACAGGTGGTGGAAAGTATGGTCGTCAGTCGCCAACCGGCAAGCTTGCCGATATGAGCTACGGGTCTACATTAGACGCGGCGGCGCTTGGGCGGCCGGCATCCGTTGTGAGCGCTCGGGGTAACGTCTTGGATCGATCCAACCTCAAGCCCTGCGGCTGTCAGCGAACGAATCGCAGTCTCGCGACCGGATCCCGGTCCCTTGACGAATACGTCAACCTTACGAACGCCATGTTCCTGCGCACGCTTTGCAGCCTGCTCGGCAGCGAGCTGCGCAGCGAACGGGGTCGACTTACGTGAACCCTTGAATCCAACCTCACCTGAGGAAGCCCAGGCGATAACAGCACCAGCGGGGTCCGTGATGGTCACGATGGTGTTGTTGAACGTGCTCTTGATGTGCGCCTGGCCAAGCGCGATATTCTTTTTGTCCTTCTTACGCGGCTTGCGAACCGCGCCACGAGTCTTCGGGGGCATTATTTCTCCTAAGTTCTGATCAGCGGGACGTTATTAGCGTCCGGCCTTCTTCTTGCCGGCGACGGTCCGCTTCGGGCCCTTACGGGTACGAGCGTTGGTCTTTGTACGCTGACCGCGTACTGGCAAGCCGCGACGGTGGCGGATGCCTTCGTAGCTGCCGATTTCAACCTTGCGGCGAATGTCAGCGGCTACTTCGCGGCGGAGATCGCCTTCAACTTTGTAGTTGACCTCGATGTAGTCGCGGAGCTGGACCAGTTCGGCGTCGGAGAGGTCCTTGACACGGACGTCCGGAGAAATGCCGGTTTCAGCCAGGGTTTTGTGTGCACGGGTCTTGCCCACGCCGTAGATGTAGGTAAGCGCAACTTCCAACCGCTTTTCGCGGGGAAGATCAACGCCAGCGAGACGAGCCATTGTGGCGGTACTCCTTGGTTATATCCGGAGGTCGTAGGCAGTATACCCACACATTTTTCCTGCGCGGCCCCGGCCTCCGACCGGGGGTAAGTTGCGGCTCCCTGCTGGGAATCACAGCTTGTGCTGCCTTCTATCTATGTACTTGCGTGGGCAGAACTAGGGTTGCTCTCCAAAAAGGAGAGATTAGCCCTGGCGCTGCTTGTGGCGCGGGTTTTCGCAGATCACCATGACCCGACCATTACGGCGGATCACCTTGCACTTGTCGCAGATCTGCTTGACGCTCGGCTTGACCTTCATGGCGTTCCTTTGCGTGTGAGCAGTGTTGAATGTGAATAAAAACTATTTGTAGCGGTAAACAATACGGCCGCGAGTGAGGTCGTACGGGCTTAGCTCCACCACGACTCGATCCTCAGGGAGGATTCGAATGTAATGTTGGCGCATCTTTCCAGAAATATGAGCAAGAACAATGTGCTTATTCGTCAACTCAACACGAAACATCGCGTTGGGTAGCGCTTCAGTCACCACGCCCTCAATCTCAATGACCCCGTCTTTCTTGGCCATATCCTCCACTAACTCTTGTTTTTGACTAACCGGTGTATTCCCCGTGAAATCACGGAAAATACTGGCTTTACTCGTTGACTGTCCACACTGTCCCGCGCTGAATCTGGCTTCCAGATCTTGATCACTTCAGAACAAGCCCGTAGGATCACCGACGGGATCTGAAAGATCGGAAGAAAAAGAGCTGCGTGGGCGCGCCAAAGCGCAGACAACCAACAAACAACTTTACGCCATCGGGGCTAAGAAGTTAAATCAACCATTACTGCCGAAGAATTTATCAGGACAATTTCCCCAATTCACGCGGGCCAACGTGGAAGCCCTCCCGCGGGAGTCTGTACCGATTCGGCTGCTTGGATGCCGTCTTCAATCGCCGCCTGAACTACCAACGCTGCCATTGACTGCAATTCAATCAGCGCTATAGTGCCGGATGAGTCCGCCCCGCTGAGCTCCTGTGCACAGCTGGCCAAGGTAAAAACCGTGTCTCCATCGGCCAAAGTATGCACCGGGGACAATGCCCGAGCCAGGCCGTCGTGCGCGGCGGTCGACGTTCGCTTGACCTCCGCCACCGTCAGCTTCGCGTTGGTCGCTACAACCGCCAACGTCGTATTGAGTCCAGCAGGTTTCAACCCACCGTGCTCCATCGCTACTGAAGGATTCTGCACACCCAGCGGAAGCCCTGCTGCATTGACCACGGCTAGCGCCGCAATCACGATGTGTGAGTTGACCCCTGACATTCGCATGGAAGCAGAGCCCACGCCACATTTAAAGGATCCACGGCCTAATGCGGCACCGATACCAGCGCCAACATTCCCGCGTCTGAATTCGTCGGCATGAGCGGCTAACGCAGCTTGATAACCCATTTCTTCATCAGGACGTAAGGAGAAGTCACCGCCGCGGGCACAATCGGCACCACACCGCCGTCGACGCCGAAGCCGCGCCCTTGCTCTTCGAACCATCGCTGCGCTCCGGAGGCAGCAACCAATCCGTAAGCACTGCCACCAGTAAGCACGACGGCGTCCACGGTGGCGACCAGCGTCGTGGGGTCTAAAGCATCCGTTTCGTGCGTACCTGGTCCGCCACCACGAACATCGACCGCGCCAATGCTGCCAGTCGGCGGAATGACAACGCTCACGCCGGTAAGCCAACCATCACCAACCCGCTCGACCTGACCGACTAGGAAACCAGGTACATCGGTCAACTGTCCTGTATTTGGGCGATCTCGATACTGATCTTGTTCTGCCATCTTTCTATTGTCCGCCCGATTCGGACGGCGCACCAGGACACTTGTGCTGACAACTCAGCTGGGCGCCTGCCCTAGTAACGCCGTAGTAATAGAGTGAACAGCCAGTGAAGGCTGAGGGAACATTGACGCGGGCAGTACGATTTTGGCAAGACAACGTCGTCGCTTGTGCTGAAGTAGTGAAAGTTGCACGCGGGGGTGTTGCAACTGGAACCTATGCAGCAAAGTGAGATAACTATGACGCGGGTCGATTCGTCGAAAACCCCGGTGCTTGCACCGAATCCGCCATCCGCACCTGGCGGGGATCAATCCGGCGGCCAGAAAATCAAACGAAGATACTGGACCGCCCGAACCAAACGTGACGCTTGGATCTTTTTGGCGTTTGCGCTGCCCAATATTGTCTTGATTGCGGTATTTACTTATCGTCCGCTGATTGCCAACATTCAGTACTCGATGCTGGACTGGACGCTTGGCTCAGACTTTGCCACCGCCATTGGATTGCAGAACTACATTACGTTTTTCAGCTCAGCGGATGCAGCCAACGTTTTAGGGACTACTGCCATCTTCACCGTCTTTACGGTAGGCGGCTCGATGGTGCTGGGGCTTTTGATCGCCTTAGCTCTCAGCCAGAAGCTACCTGGCAGAACATTTGCACGATCTGCCATATTTGCGCCGTACGTGCTCTCCGGGGTGGGCGTCGGTTTAGTGTGGTTGTTCATCTTTGATCCGGTTTACGGCGTACTCTCTTGGGTTCTACGCAGCCTGGGCCAGAACAGCCCGCAGTGGATCAATGACCCCAAGCTATCTCTTGTGATGGTGATCATCGTCTATGTCTGGAAGAATCTCGGCTACTGTGCCGTGGTTTATCTGGCTGGCTTACAGTCGATGCCCAAAGACGTAATGGAAGCCGCTTCGCTTGATGGAGCTAGCGCATGCCGTCGGTTTATCTCGATCAGTTTGCCGCTGCTCTCCCCCACAACCTTCTTCCTGCTCATCACCTCGTTGCTCTCCTCGCTGCAAGCTTTCGACATCCTCAAGATCATGACGCCAACCGGCCAAGGTACAAACACCTTGATGTTTGAGACCTATTTGCAAGCCTTCGGCTCGTATAACAAGGCCGGCTACTCAGCTGCCATATCGGTAGTGCTCTTCGTCTTGTTGTTGATCATGACCGTAGTGCAGATGCGCTTCGTGGAGAGAAAGGTGCATTACGCATGAGCACCATAGAAGCTCCGTACACCGACCTAGTACCCAAGCGCCCCCGCCCGCTTTCTTGGAAGAACGTCAGCCGGACATTGGTTACTGGCTACCTGCCACTCATCATCGCAACTTTGTTGGTCTTCCTTCCGTTGTTTTGGATGATTCTGTCTTCCTTCAAGGCACCGGGTGAAATTATCACCACGGACCTGAAGATCATTCCGCAAGCACCAAATTTTGATAACTACGCTGAGGCTGCGACCAGAGTCCCCTTTGCCCAGTTCTTCCTCAATAGCGTGATCGTGACGGCGATCGGCTCAGTAATCAAGTGCGTGCTAGCAATCTTGACCGCCTATGCGCTGGTCTTCGTTCGTTTCCCTTTCAAACGACTAATTTTCATCCTGATATTGGTCGCGCTTATGGTGCCACCCCAGGTAGCCGTTTTGCCCAATTACATCTTGATCTCAAGTCTCAACGGTCAAAATACCTATTGGGGCATTATTTTGCCAGGACTCGGCACTGCCTTCGGGACTTTTTTGCTTCGTCAACATTTCCTCACCTTGCCGGGCTCAATTTTGGAATCCGCTGAGATCGATGGTGCCGGGCATTGGCAGCGTCTCTGGAAGATTGTGGTGCCGATCTCGGTGCCATCAATTGCCACAGTTGCGCTGGTCACCATCGTGACGGAATGGAACGAATACATCTGGCCCCTGATCATCACAACTAAAGCCGAGATGATGACGCTTCCAGTAGGTCTGACTTTGCTGACCAATTCAGATTCAAGTTCGCAGGCCTGGGGCGTCCTGATGGCCGGTGCTGTCATTGTCATCTTGCCGATTCTGATCATCTTTGCAGCTCTTCAGCGCTACATCGTCGCGGGGCTGACGCAAGGCTCCGTTACCGGCTAATCCTCGAACACCGCATCCACCGCATCACATCGAAAGGTACTCAATGAACATCAATCGTAAACATTTCCTGGCTCTGGGGGGACTCGGGTTGGGCACCGCAGCTCTTGCTGCATGTGGCGGTCCAAACACTTCAGGAGCGGCCAGCAGCTCAGCTGCCAGCACTGACTGGTCCAAAGTCAAACCCGCAGCACAGATCAGCTTCATGTCCAGTCACCCTGGCTCATCACAGCCGATCGAGCAGAAGCTCATTGACGACTTTCAGAAAGCAAATCCGGATATCAAGGTCAACTTGATCACCGGCGGTCAGAACTACGAAGAAGTTGCACAGAAGTTCCAGACCGCTCAGACCGGCAACGATGTGCCTGACGTCGTCGTCGCTTCTGACGTTTGGTGGTTCCGCTACACCCTCTCCGGCGCAATCATCCCGATTGACGACCTGCTCAAGGAAGCCGGAGACAAGACCGACGATTTCAATAAGACCTTGTTCGGCGATTACAGCTACAACAACCAGCACTGGGCCGCACCTTATGCCCGTTCCACCCCGCTGTTCTACTACAACAAAGATCACTTCAAAGCGGCTGGTTTGCCTGATCGAGCACCGACCACCTGGGCAGAGTTTGCCGAATGGGCACCCAAGCTCAAAACCGCCGATGCTGCACAAAGTGGTTACCAAAATGCTTATCAATACCCCGCGCTGGCCGGCTACGCAGGCTGGACTTTACAGAACGTCTTGTGGGGCCAAGGCGGCAGCTGGTCTAAAGAGGTGGGACATTACCGCTGATTCAGAGGCTTCCGTCAAAGCAATGCATATGGGTGCAAGACAGCATTGTTAAAGACGCGTGGGCTGGAGTTTCCTCGAAAGACGCCGTCAGCGACATGACCGCTGGTGCGGTAAGCGCCACTGTTTCCTCAACGGGCGACCTGGTTGGAACTTTGAAAGCTGCCAGCGCCAAAGGCATGAACATCGGAGTTGGATTCCTACCCGGCGGACCGGTATCTACCTCACCAGTTTGCCCGACCGGCGGTGCTGGCTTGGTCATTGCGCAGAAGACTTCGCCGGAACGGCAACTTGCAGCAGCAAAGTTTGTCAGCTTTGTGACCAACGCCCAGAATACTGCCCAGTTCTCGCAAGCCACCGGCTACATGCCAACCCGGACAACCGCTGACATGTCCGCTGTGCTTGCTCAGACTCCGCAGATTCAAGTTGCTCTTGATCAGCTCAAGGTCACCAAGAGCCAGGACTACGCACGGGTTTTCTTGGCTGGAGCCGATCAGGAAATGGCTAAATCTGCCGCCAAGATTATGAATGAGAAGGCCGACGTCAAGACGACTCTGACCGCGTTGAAGGCAACGCTGCAGGGAATCTACGAAAAGGACGTTAAGCCGAAGCTGAAATCCTAAGGTTTTGTTTTGACCAAGACACCCCTGGTGGCTGTTCATACCGAACAGCCACCAGGGGTGTCTTTTTAGTCTTTGCTCATGAATTGATTACGGCAACGGCGCGGGCGTAACGCCAAGCGCTGCGAGTTTACTTGCGCCACCATCAGGTGCGGTAAGAACCCAAATGCCGCCGTCGTGCACCGCCACTGAATGTTCCCAGTGTGCGGCTCGCTTGCCGTCGTCGGTCACTACGGTCCAGTCGTCGTCCAAGGTATGGCTGGCAATATCGCCACGGACCAGAACCGGCTCAATCGCCAAAGCCATGCCGGGGCGCAGCTTCGGGCCACGGTGCTTGGAGCGGTAATTGAGCACATCCGGGTCCATGTGCATCGCCGAGCCGATGCCGTGCCCGGTGTAGTCCTCAACAATGCCGAACTTAATGCCGTATTTTTCGGTGACAAAGTCATCAATCGCATCGCCAATCTCACCCACGCGAGATGCGGTGGCCATCGCTGAAATGCCGCGCCACATGGCTGCCTCGGTCGCCTTGGAAAGTTCGACGTCGGCCGGATCCGCAGTGCCAACAATCACAGTACGTGCCGAGTCAGCATGCCAGCCGCCGATGATCGCGCCGCCGTCAATCGAAACCAGGTCGCCGTCTTCAAGCTTGCACTCGTTCGGAATGCCGTGCACTACTTGCGCATTCACCGAAGTGCAGATGGTAGCCGGGTAGCCGTAGTAGCCCAGGAAATTGGACTTTGCGTTGGCCTGAGCCAGTTCGGCCGCAAACATCGCATCCAACTCGGCGGTGCTGATGCCAACCTCGGCAGCGGCAACAGCAACATCGAGGGCAGCGGACAACACCAGCCCAGCCTCGTTCATGAGGCGGAACTGCTCCGCAGTTTTGAGCTCGATTTTCGAGTTTTTGCCAATGGCCACGTTGGTCACCTGTTCCGGGAAGTGAAGTATGCCCTTCGAGACTACCCGAAATGCATCCGCTGCTACCGAGCGTAGTCACGCAGCGGTGGCTCAGCATTGACCCAGGACCGGAGGTTGAATATGGTCCAAAGCCCGTCAAGGACGATCTTTACCAGCTTGACACTACCCCGTCGCCCCATCGAACTAAGATTTCCCGCAGACCGAGGTTGGAATTCTGCTAGCACTCGCCGATCCGGGATGGTTCAAAGCGTCCAGTACTGCAGCGTGAACAACGTTATCTGTCAGTACGCCAAGATGCAGTGCAACTCGGCCTGGACAGATATTCTGCACGATGATGTTGCTGGCACCAACCAAGTTGGTCTAGCTAGGCGAAGGAAAAACGAACTCATCATTGTTGGAGGAGATCGTCGTGTATGAAAGTCCCCAGGCAGACGTCTGGCCGCTAAAGCTGTCGTCCAGTCTGATCCCCTGCTTACCTGAAAACCTACCGGCGGACACGATGAGTACCATTCATTAGGCTTACAGGTCGGAATAATGCCGGTAAAGGAAGTCCCATTGATTGGCGATGCGATATTAATAACGTCATCTAAACGCGTAGCAAGATCGGGCCAGAATTTCACCGCCCAGGTTAAGAGCATGCCACCTTCGCTGTGACCGATGGCCGAGATCTTTTCGCCGCTTTTCTCATTCATCGATCGGATAGCCGACACGACGTATTCAACTGTGACTTGCATATCTCCAAAGCCACGGCCCGGTATCGTGAGCAAACATAACGGGCGCCCTTGGTCACGGAAGTACTTTTCATAACCGCCGCTGTAAGCATCATTTACTGACTCGCCAAAGCCGGGCACCAAAAGAACCGGTGTCTTATTTGGAGGGGCAAGGTCTGCCGAACATTTTAATGCCGAAAAGAGCTGCGCCGTCGGCGTCTGCAGGACTGGGCCTGGCTCAGGCGTTGCGGCGGCAAAGCTCGCGGGAAGGCCAGTCAGCAGCAGTCCTCCAGCGACGAACGACACCACTACTGCTCGGGCAAATACTTTGATCTTTGTCATCGATACTTCCAATCCACTCCATTGTGTTTTGACCGTTCATGATGCAAATCAGAGACCAACACTTCTTTGGACCAGTCCCGGTTTCTTCTCTTTCTCCTCTTAAATTGCCGTTTAGACCAGGGCCGAATGGCCGGTGATAGCTCGTCCCACAATCAGTGAATTCACCTCATAGGTGCCCTCAAAGGTGAGTATCGGCTGCGCATCCGCAAAGATCTTGGCCATACCAAAATCGGTGACGATCCCGTTCCCGCCTAATAGCGAACGCCCTTTTGCTACGGTGTCCAAACATAGTTTGCTGGTGAACCCTTTTACCAGAGCGGCCTGCTCCATCCGCAGCTCTGGGCCCACTCCGCGATCATGCGCATCTTGGACCTGGGCCAGTCTCGCTGACATCGCTAATGATGCGGTGGCGTTGCCGAGCATCTCCACAAGTTGTTGCTGTACCAGTTGGAACTTGGCTAGCGGCTTGCCAAATTGCAGGCGTTCGAGCGCATATTTGCGCGCGATCTCGAAGGCAGCGCATTGCACTCCCGCGGCCATCCAGCCGGCCATCATCCGGGTCCCCATCAGCAGCACATTGGTATCTGCAAAGGAACTCACGGTCGATAGCCGATCAGACTCGGCCAGCCGAACGTCTTTCATCACAAGGTCCGCGTTTTTGATTCCGCGCATCGAGATCTTATTCTCGATTTTGGTCCGGCTGATGCCCGGTAGGCTCAAATCGAGAATAAAACCGCGGATCTGCCCGTCATCGGAATCACGGGCCCAAAGGAAGACGTAATCGCCGTCGGCTGCATTGCCGATCCAGCGCTTCGCTCCGTTCAAGACCCAACCGTCACCATCTCGACGGACCATGGTGGTCAGCCCACCGGCCACATCAGAGCCGTGCTCCGGTTCGGTCAAGGCAAACCCGCCAAGAATCTGACCGTCGCTAGACCGCTGTAGGAACCGCTGCTTCTGCTCCTCGGTGCCGAAAATTCGAATTCCTTCAACGAACAACTCGTGGTGAATGCCGAAGATCGCGCCGGTGGACAGATCCGCCTTGCACAGCTCCAAAGTGGCCAGACCGGAATACAACCGGGAGTAGCCAGCCCGGAAAGGCGCGCCCACGCCCATCGCCGATAATTTTTGAAACACGGACCGGGGAACATCTTCTTCGTGCCACCACTTCTGCGCAAAGGGTGTAACTTCCCGGGCGCAAAACTCACGCAGTTCAAAGAGCTTGGCCCGTTCTACTGGCGACAATAGTGATTCGAATTCAAAGAAGTCAGCCGTTGGCAACTCCTTGAATGGTTGCCGCGGCTTGGCTTTTTGGACAGATAAAGTCTTGGTGACCATGACTTAACCGTTGAATCCGCCGCCGCAAATTACCGTTTGCGCACTGACATAGTCAGATTCGGGGATGCAGAACAGGTAAACGTCATTGGCAGCTTCTTGCGGGGTCCCCGGTCGTCCTAACGGAATCATCTGTTCGGCTGCGGTGAGCAACGCTTGGCTGACGCCAACTTTGATTTCCCGGCCGGCGACGTCGATGGTTCCGTTGCTATCTGCCGGCGTCTCGGTGAGCCGAGTCTTGATGAAGCCAAAGGCAACGGTGTTGACCGTGACGTTGTACCGGCCCCATTCTTTGGCCAAGGTCTTCGTCAATCCGGTCACCCCCGCCTTTGCCGCGCTGTAATTAGCTTGCCCTGCATTGCCGGTGAGGCCAGCCACCGAGGAAATATTGACCACCTTGCGGCAGGGTACCGGCTCGCCGGCAGCAATTGCGGCCTTTGCTGCGGCGGAGATCACTGGCTGTGCAGCACGCAGAATCCGGGATGGTGCTTTGAGATGAACATCAAGAATTGCGTCCCACTGCTCATCAGTCATTTTCTGAATCACGGTATCCCAGGTGTAGCCAGCGTTGTTCACGATGATGTCCACGCCACCGAAGTTCTCTACCGCGGCCGCCACAAAACGATCGCCGAAATCGACATCAGTAACACTGCCGTTGCAGGCAACGGCCTCACCGTCTGCCGCTTGAATCGCAGCGACTGTTTCATCGGCTGGGGCCGGATCAAGATCGTTGACGACGACCTTGGCACCTTCGGATGCTAGCTTGAGCGCAATTTCACGGCCGATTCCGCGACCCGATCCGGAGACCAACGCGACTTTTCCAGCGAGTTTTCCTGCATTAGACATGGTGTTTCCTTAAAAGTTGAAAAACGTGGGAGTCAGAGTGCGACGACGGCGGTGCCCGCGAGCGTCACCGTGCCATCGGCGAGGGTCACTGCCACCTCGAGCGTGGCCAGACGTTCGCCGTCGTGCTCGGTTATTTCGGTAACTTGGCCCTGCGCCGTAGGCTGAGCCAACACCGGCGTGATCGCGGCAAAGCGAACGTTGAAGGTGCGGATTCGGTCCTGCGGAACCCAGTTGGTGAGCAGTCGGCCAAGATAGGCCATCGAGAGCATGCCTTGGGCGAAAGCATCGTCCAAGCCCGCGGATTTGGCCATATCAATGTCGAGGTGGATGGGGTTATGGTCGCCAGAGGCACCGCCAAAAAGGGCCAGTGTGGTCCGCGAGATGGGGGGGGGTAAGACAAGAATCGGCAAAATTGTGTCGATCTCGACAGACGCGTACTCTTCACTAACACTCATTTGGCAGCCTCCGGATTGGTCACAACGAGAACGGTTTTAGCGGTTGCCACAGCGGAACCGTCGTGTACCCGTGTGATGACTGTTTCTTTGACGACGAACTCTAGGGCGCCACCCTTTTTGCTATACACATCGGTGATCTTTGGCTCCAGCCGCAATACTTCGCCAGCATGGGCCACAGAATGATAGGTGAATTCTTGCTCGCCGTGCAGCACCCGCCGGAAATCTATGCCCAACTCGGAAATCCAGGCGACCCCGCCAGGCGCTTCGAGCTCTAAGCCGAAAAGAATCGTTGGTGGCAGCGGAAGCCCCTTGTGTCCAGCCGCTTTGGCCGCGTCAAGATCGGTATAAATGGGGTTCTTCTCTCCGATCGCATCAGCGAAAAATCTGAGTCTTTCGATAGGAACCGCTGTTTCGGTGCTGGGAAGTACCCGGCCCACAGCATCTGGGGCAATAGCCATCTTAGGAAACCTTTTCGTAGAGGGTCACTACGGCAGCGCCGCCAAGACCGATGTTGTGTTGCAGGGCATGCCTGGCGCCTTCGACTTGACGTGGACCTGCTGTGCCACGCAATTGCCAGACCAGCTCGGTACATTGCGCCAAACCAGTGGCCCCTAGCGGGTGACCTTTAGACATGAGGCCACCGGAAGGGTTGACAACTACTTGCCCGCCATAGGTATTGTCACCGTTCATCACAAACTTCTCTCCGGTGCCCTCAGGGGTGAAACCAAGCGCTTCATAGCTGAGCAACTCATTCGCGGTGAAGCAATCGTGCAGCTCGACGACTGGAATATCGGTGGGCCCAACGCCGGCCTGCGCATATACAATCTCAGCTGCTGCTTTACTCATGTCATATCCGACAAGTGAAATCAGATCATCGCCTTCGAACGTGCCAGCAAAATCGGTAGTCATCGCTTGCGCCGCAATCACAACTGAGGTGTTCAGGCCGTGTTTGCGCGCGAATTCCTCGGTGCACAAAACCGCTGCGGCAGCACCACAGGTTGGCGGGCAACACATCAGCCGAGTCAAGGGGCCGTAAATCTGCGGTGATTCCATGACCTGCTCTACAGTGAGCGGATCGCGAAAGACCGAGTACGGATTGTTGGCTGCGTGGCTGCGTGATTTCACTGCGATCCTGGCTAACACCTCTGGCGACGCCTGGTATTTTTCCAAGTACTGTGCTCCAGATCCACCGAACAATCTTGCCGCCATCGGCGCATCGGAGTCCCCCTGGACCGTGCTCAATTTGTCAAGGAACGGACCCAGAACGTTCGGGCGGTCTTCCCACATTGCCCGCAAAGCGCCGCGCTGCATCTGTTCGAAACCCAGAGCTAATACGCACTCCGCAGCCCCACTGGCAATTGCTTGCCGCGCTAAGTACAACGCGGTGGATCCAGTAGAGCAGTTGTTATTGACGTTGATGACCGAAATTCCCGTCAGACCGACGTTGTACAAGGCGGCCTGGCCGCTCGTGGAATCGCCATAGACGTAACCGACATATGCTTGCTAAATTTGGCTGTAGGCAATACCCGCATCTTTCAAGGCGGCCATTGTCGCGTTCGATCCCATCAGATCGTAAGTTTCAGTCTTGCTCGGAGTCATAACAGGAATCATCCCGACGCCGGCTACGAATACTCGTTCACTCATTTCTGCCTCCTTTGGCCGATGAAAACTAACCTATTCTGAATTCACTTATCCTGTCAAGGCTAAGCCTGCACCGAAAAATATTTCTTGGACTAAACGTGCGTAGAACGTCGCAAGGTCAGAGTTCGAGCAGCCGCTGACAGATCAACTCCAAAGCGGAGCGTTCTGCAGCATCGAGATCACCATGGCTACGCGCCGCACAGTCATTGATCACCATCAAAACTGCGTGCACTCGAATCCGTGCGGCATCACGCAGCATTGTCGGGTCGATCTGCAACATTAGATCAACCCATTGGTTGAGATATGCCCGTTGCTGAGCAACCGCTAACCTCCGCTTTTCCTCATCCAAATTGCCTAGCTCAGTAACAATCAAAGTGATCAACGCGGGGTCCGCGGCCACGGTGTCCAGATAAGAATCGAGAAGGCAGCCCAGCGCTTTCTTCGGATTACTTGGCACCGCGAGCGCTAAAGCTCGTCCTTTTTGCAGGAGGTCATTTCCGTACTGCAAAACTTCGAAGAGCAAGTCGACTTTGCTCGGGAAGTGGTGGTAAATACTCGGCTCAGCAATACCCACTTTTGCTGCGATCTCATCTAATCCGGTTTGGGCAAATCCCCTCCGCGCAAACAATTCCGAGGCAGCCGCAACTAATTTCTCTTGGGTTCCAGTTGGCGACCTGCGCGGTTCCGAAACTCTTCGATCGACGAGATTGACGCTTTCTTCAACGACCCAATTTATGTTGAGCACGCTGAACATCATTTGTTTCATGAGCGCTACAAAATCGGCCCTAGGCAAGCTCACGTGGTGGTAAGACAAACTGAGACAAATCGATAGCACGGCTCTTGTGAGCAATCTGCTCCAGGTTGCGGCTTCTGGGTGATGCGTTTGAATAGCCTGCCGCAGCTCGTGCCGGATTTGCCGCACTTCAGCGGCTAGTCTTTCTTGGTCTTGCTCCGGCAGCTGGCGGGCTTCACGTTGCCACAAAACTCCGGCCAGCCGTATGTCCAATGCCATCGCGACGAAGGCATCATTCCAATCGGACAGACTTTCCGCCGTGGCATCATCGCGCGCATCAGCCAACGCAGCATGCGCCTCGGCAACTGACGCTTCAATGACCGAGACCAACAACTCTTGTTTACTTGAAAAGTGCCGGTAGAGGGCCGAGGGCCCAATCGAGACTGCCCGCGCGATCTGGTTCATAGAGACACTGGCAAATCCATATTCGTAGAACAATTCGGCGCCAGCGCGCCGGATCAGATCCTTACGGTTGGCCGGACGAGTGCCCTTTGGCGGCACATACGGCATTGCTTGGCCCACGGAACGCATTTGTTCAGATGTATCGATTCGCTCCATTGACATCACCATCTCTCGCCTCAATTGCCACTTTATGATTCTAGTAGCGTCGGCTAATCAATCGCTCAGGCCTGAATCAGTTCGTTTCGAATGGCGCGCTTGAGCAATTTTCCTGATGGGTTACGTGGCAATTCGGCTCTGATAATCAGCCGGTGCGGGAGCTTATACCGTGCTATTCGAGCTGCACAGAAGTCGCGGAGTGAATCGCCCCGGTGTGTCCGGAGGGTTTCTCAGACGATGAGCCTGTCGGCGGCTGCCGTGCTCTGGTAGTGATTGTAGTAGTGGTTTTCTAGCTCTACTGGTGGGATGTCTCCGCAGTACTGGTAGAGCCTTCGGTGGTTGTACCAATCGACCCATTCAGCAGTGCCGATTTCGACTTCTTCTAGAGTCCGCCAGGGCTTGCCGGGTTTGATCAGCTCGGTCTTATAAAGCCCGTTGATGGTTTCCGCCAAGACGTTGTCGTAACTATCACCCACAGAACCGATCGAGGGGCGGATACCGGCCTGGGCCAGGCGTTCGGTGAAGGCCAAGGAGGCGTATTGAGCCCCGGCATCGTGATGATGAATCACCCCGGAAATCTCAGCCCCGGCCCGTTCACGACTCCAGATTGCCTGATTAACTGCGTTGAGCACTAGCACGGTGTTCATAGAAGCACTCGCTGACCAGCCCAGGATCCTCCGAGAGTAAGCATCGATCACGAAGGCAACATAGACCCACCCGGACCAGGTCGAAACATAGGTGAAATCATCTACCCATAGCCGATCCGGTGCCGTTGGTGTGAAATCACGGCGGACCAAGTCCTTCGCTCGGGCCGCCTTCGAGTCTTTGATCGTGGTGCGTTTGACCTTGCCACGGACCGCACCCTGTATGCCAAGTAACCCCATGAGCCGTTCTACCGTGCACCTGGCCACCGGCACACCTTCACGGTTCATCGCCAACCAGACTTTCCTGGTGCCGTAAACCCCGTAATTAGCGGCATACACCTTCTGGATCACGGGCTTGAGCACCTCATCACGTTGTTCTCGGTGAGATCGTGTTTTATCCACCCATTCGTAGTACGTGGACGGGGTGGTCTTCACCCCGTCCCAGTAAGCACCTGGCAGATCGACTCGACACCCCACCGCAATCCATTATTCTCGCGGTGACCGGCATGGTCCTTGATGTATTTCACGATCAGTGTTGTGGCGGTCGAGTTCGACCGCGAAAAAAGCTGAAGCACTCCGAAGGATCGCGTTCGCCCGTTTCAGCTCAGCGTTCTCACGCCGTAACCGTTTCAGCTCGGCCGATTCCGTGCTCGTTGTTCCAGTTCTAGTACCAACATCGATCTCGGCTTGCCGGACCCATTTACGCACCGTTTCCGGCACACCCACACCCAAAAGCTGGGCAACTTTTTGCATCGCCGCCCACGCCGAAGATGCACCCTCCATCTCCGCCACCATGCGCACCGCACGATCCTTCAACTCCTGCGGATACCGTGTCGTAGTTTTCCCTGCCATGTCCTGATCCTCTCAAACAAGAAAGTCTCCGGACACACCGGGGCGATTCACCAAGAGCGCATCGGTGGCTTGGTGCTTGTCGATGAGTTTCACAATTGCATTCGGTTCAAAAACTGGCACGAAAAGCAGACTGCAGTCCTTCACTAAACTCATAGTCCAATGCGCGATGGCTGCCATGTGGAACATCGGTGCTACAAAAATTGACATTCCGCCATCACTCACCGCGTCAGTGCTGGCGAGCGACCCCATTGCCGAGACCATGACACTAAAGTGGCTAAGCATCACGCCTTGGGTTCGCCGGTGGTACCTCCGGTATAAAAAATCCCGAACAGTTCGTTCCCGCCGCGTCGGGCATCTTCAATGGGCTTAGCGTCAAGAAGCAATTGCTCGAAATTCAACGATTCGGCTGGAGCCTCTCCTCCCCCGCAAAAGATCACTGTTCTGAGTTCCGGATAACCCGCACGCAAGACTGGAATCATCGGCGCAAAGGCATCATCAACGATAAAAACATTGATCTGCGCATCACGGAGCGAATAAATAATCTCGGCCGGACTCCATCGAGTGTTAACCGGAGCCACCACGGCATCCGCCCAGGGCACCGCGAATAGATACTCGTGGTACACGTCGGAATTCAAAGCAAGCATGCCCACTCGGTCACCGGGAGCGACCCCCCAAAGATCGAAGCGCACCAGCGAACCTAGATACTCGATCCACCACTTCGCGCACAGTACGCTCTCGGCCCGCGCACATCGTCATTGTCGAATCTGGACGTTGCTGGAGCTGGCGGTGCAAAAGCTGAGTCAGATTCATTGTGACCTCCATCATGTCATTGAGATGCTTAGATGGAAGCCTATTACGTATTCACTTAGTTTACAAGAGTGCGCTAAGGTTTCAGGCATATAGGCTTGGATGTAGCGCTCCCCCCCAGTTCCGCCCTGCTCACGTTGCCGCTCGATCCGGTACCGCATATGCGGGTGATTTTCGGATTCCTCGAGGCTCCAGACAGCCGAAAGGCAAGCGCCGGCCTCATGCCCGATTCTGGCCCAGTCCAACCGGCTCTTCGCCCGAAACGCAGCGGCCAACTTCTCCGCCAACTCAGGCCAGCTTGCCGGATCATCTCTGCTCCCGTCGTCCGGGAAGTCGATTCCGGTAGCCACTAGCAGCTGACTGAAGAACTGCGGCTCCATTGCGCCTACCGCAACATATTCGCCGTCGTCCGCCGTCTCGTAAACGTCATAGAAGGGGGTATTCGCCAATGGATCCGAAACACCAGGCCCAAGCACCTCAGCAAAGTTCTTATGCATAGTCAGCAAAGCAGCTGAACCGTCCACCATCGCAATATCCAACACTTGCTCAACGGGATTCCCTGATCGCTTCCCCACAGCGCGGCCAGAATACTGATCACGCCATGCATCGAGCCGCCGGCAAAGTCTCCAGCAACATTGATTGGCGGCATCGGCTTACCACTGCCACGACGGAATGCATTCAACGCCCCCGACTGGGCAATGTAGTTAATGTCATGTCCCGGATCCTGTGCTAGGGGTCCGCCCTGGCCGTAGCCAGTCACTCGCGCAAAGATCAGCTCAGAATTTGCCTCAAGCGCCTGCTCCGGGCCAAGACTAAGCCGTTCCATAACACCCGGCCGCATCCCCTCTACCAAAACGTCTGCGTTTCGCATCAGCTCCAAGACCTTCGCTTGCCCGGTGGGATCTTTGAGGTCCACGGCAACATGCTCTTTGCCTTGAGCGTAAAAACTGTGCAGAAAATCGTAGGGCCCCGACTCTAGCCTAGTGATCACTGTGACCTGAGCGCCCATATTCAGCAAGATCGTGCCAAGGTGCGGCACTGGACCAATCGCAGCCATCTCCAGTACTCGCAATCCCGCCAGCGGTTTTGAGCCATGTTCTTGAGTCATAGTGCAGAGCCTCACTCCATCGTGAATTTTCGCGGCACGAACATTAATGTCATGGTACGCGTGCTAACCATGTACACATCCAGTATCCTAATAGACGCAAGCCTATTTTCGATTCACTTATATGGTCAATCATTTGTAGCTATACCGAGAGTAAAGTACAGATAGGCGCACGTCGTATGGAGCGGTGAGAGTAGTCTCGCCATTGAATGCCCCACCCGCCTAGCGGACTACGGATACTCAACGAGGAGTTTTTATGAGCTTGCACCGCCCTAGCTGGATGAACGAGGATCTTGACGCCTTGGCAGATCTGGCCAGAGAGTTTTACACCAAAGAGGCCGCTCCCAACGAAGAACGCTGGAATGAGCAACAGCACGTGGACCGCGAGCTGTGGACAAAAGCCGGCGAGCTCGGCATGCACTGCCTGAGTATCCCGGAAGAATACGGTGGCGGCGGTGGTGACTACCGACACGAGGCAGTGGTGGTTACCGAGCAGATGCGTGCACTCGCACCGTCCTTCGGTGCGTCCTTGCACAATGTGATCGTGGCGCACTACCTCAACGCCTATGGCACCGAAGCGCAGAAACAGAACTGGTTGCCAAAAATGGCCACGGCCGAATACATCGGCGCGATTGCGATGACTGAGCCGGGCACTGGCTCCGATCTGCAGTCGGTGCGCACCAGCGCCAAATTGGACGGCAAAGAGTACGTCATCAATGGCGCCAAAACCTTCATCACCAATGGCTTCCTGAGTAACTTCATTGTCGTCGTTGCCAAAACGACCGAAGAAGGCGGATCCGGTGGCATCTCCTTGATCGCCGTCGAAACCGATAAGGTTGAGGGCTTCCGGCGTGGACGGAATCTGCGCAAGATTGGCCAACACGGTCAGGATACTTGTGAGCTGTTCTTCGACGACGTCCGGGTGCCGGCCGAGAATTTGCTGGGCGGTGAGCCGAATAAGGGCTTCATTCAACTGATGCAGCAGCTAGGGCAGGAGCGTTTGCTGATCGGAACCATGGCAGCAGCGAACATCGAGAAATCGGGGCAGCTCGCGGTGCAGTACGCCAAAGAGCGTCAAGCCTTCGGTAAACCGATTTTGAGTTTCCAGAACACCAAGTTCGTACTAGCCGAGTGCGACACTATCGCCTCGATCGCCTGGGCCTTCCACGACGAATGCGTTGCCAAACACATCGTGGGTGAACTGGACGTACCGACGGCGTCGAAGGCTAAATGGTGGCTCACCGAGCAGCAAAACATCGTGGCTGATAGGTGCCTGCAGATCTTCGGTGGCTATGGCTACATGGAGGAATACCCGATCGGCAGAATCTTCGCCGACGCTCGGGTGCAGAAGATCTATGGTGGCACGAACGAGATCATGAAAGAACTCATTTCGCGCAGCCTCTAAGCTTCAGAGCGGATGTTCCAGCCCACGGCTGAGCCAGAAAAGTGGGGAGGGCTGCCTGCTGCCCATGGATGTTCAGCCAGAGTGGGCAAGAGCGAGCCAACAATTTCGAAAACCAGATAACGACGGCGGGCCCAGCACTTGAATGCCGGGCCCGCCGTCGTTATCTATTGGAACAGTAAAGCTATTTTGCTGCGCGCACGCCGTCTATTGCTGCCATGATTCGGTCAGTGACCTCATCGATGGCGCCGATGCCGTCTACCTTAGCTAGCAGCCCTAGCTTCTGGTAACGAACAACAACCGCTTCGGTCTGCGTGTGGTACAAATTCAAACGGTGCCGGATGACCTTCTCATCGTCATCACTACGACCGGATTCTTTTGCTCGGCCCAAAAGCCTACGCACCAGTTCCTCGTCATCAGCGGTGAGCTGCAAGACGACGTCGAGCTTTTCGCCACCGGCACTCAAGATGTCATCAAGCTCATTAACCTGAGCCGAGGTCCGCGGATAACCATCTAGCAAGAAGCCATGCTGTACGTCTTCTTGCTGTAACCGGTCGCGAACCATCTTGTTGGTTACCGAATCCGGGACATAGTCCCCAGCATCCATGTACTTCTTAGCTTCTAGGCCCAGCGGAGTTTCGCCTTTGACATTCGCCCGGAAAATATCACCAGTCGAAATGGCAACAATGCCCAAACGATCCGAAATCCACTCAGCTTGCGTGCCCTTGCCAGATCCAGGAGGCCCTACAATCAGCATTCTGGTCATCGCAAAAGCCCTTCGTAGTGCCGTTGTTGCAACTGTGCGTCAATCTGCTTCACCGTCTCCAAGCCGACGCCAACCATAATCAGCAGCGATGTGCCGCCGAAAGGGAAGTTCTGGTTGGCCTGGATAAGCACTAGAGCAATCAACGGGATGAGCGCGACCAAGCCCAGATAAATTGCACCGGGAAGCGTAATCCGCGAAAGCACATACTGCAGGTAATCGGCCGTAGGCTTGCCCGCCCTGATACCGGGAATGAAGCCGCCGTACTTCTTCATGTTGTCCGATACTTCTTCAGGGTTGAAGGTGATCGCCACGTAGAAGTAGGTGAAGAACAGAATCATCAAGAAGTACAAGACCATGTAGATCGGGTGGTCACCCTTGGTCAGGTTGTCCGTGATCCAGGTAGCCCAGGCCGGCACATTGGCCGGGTCACTGCCACGAGCAAACTGCGCAATCAAAGCTGGCAGGTAAAGCAACGACGAAGCAAAGATCACGGGCACAACGCCAGCCATATTGACCTTGATCGGAATGTACGTCGTAGTACCTCCGACGGTGCGTCTACCGATCATCCGTTTCGCGTATTGAACAGGAATGCGTCTTTGCGACTGTTCGACGAAAATAACCAGTGCCATCACCACTATGCCCAGCACAATCACAATGAAGAACTGACCAACGCTCTTGGTCCAGATTTCACCGAGCGAAATCGGGAAGCGCGCCACGATCGAGGTAAAGATCAACAGCGACATGCCGTTGCCTACACCCTTTTCGGTGACAAGCTCGCCCATCCACATGATGAGGCCGGTACCCGCGGTCAAAGTAATGATGAGCAAGATAGTGGTCACAATCGAGGTGTCCGGAATGATCGCCGAAGGCGTACCATCCTGACCACAGCCGCCAAGCAGCTGTCCGGAACGTGCCAACGAGACCAAAGTCGTCGCGTTGAGCAGGCCTAAAGCAATAGTGAGGTAGCGGGTGTACTGGGTGAGCTTAGTCTGGCCCTGCCCGCCCTCGAGGTGTAGCTCCTGGAAACGTGGGATGACCACGCGCAGTAGCTGAATAATGATGCTTGCCGTGATGTACGGCATGATGCCCAACGCGAAGATGGACACCTGCAAGAGTGCGCCGCCGCTAAAGAGGTTGACTAGCTGGTAAATACCACCGCTAGTGTCACCTCCACCGGGAGCAAGACACTGTTGAACGTTGTTATAGTTCACACCCGGCGAGGGTACAAATGCGCCGAGTCGGAAGATGACGATGATGCCCAGCGTGAACAACAACTTGCGTCGCAGATCAGGCGTGCGAAAGGCGCGGCCAAAGGCGGAAAGCAAGCGTCCTCCTGAAGTTATTGGTTCCGAAGAAGTTGGGCCGCCGTGGCCCACCAACCGAGTCTAGTGGGTAGACCCTATAGATAACGAAAAACTCTTGGTGAGCGAGCTGAATGCCCGCCCACCAAGAGCTCATTTCTTGCTACACAACAAAGCTCTAGAGCTCCGTGGCGGTACCGCCGGCAGCAACAATCTTTTCAATCGCACTAGCAGAGTACGCGTTGACGGTGACCTGGACCTTGACGGTCAGTTCTCCGGTTCCGAGCACCTTGACCGGCTGATTCTTGCTAACCGCGCCGTTGGCGATCAGATTTTCAACGGTTATCTCGCCACCATTCGGGTATAGCTCGGAGAGCTTGTCCAGGTTAACAACCTGGAACTCCACCCGGAAGGGGTTCTTGAAGCCGCGAAGCTTCGGCAAACGCATGTGCAACGGCAGCTGGCCACCGGCAAAGCCGGCCTTGATCTGGTAGCGTGCCTTGGTTCCTTTGGTACCACGACCAGCAGTCTTACCCTTGGAGCCTTCGCCACGACCAACGCGGGTCTTAGCGGTCTTGGCGCCGGGGGCCGGACGCAGGTGGTGAACCTTCAGCGCATTCTGCTTTTCAACGGTTTCTGCCTTAGCGGCGTCTTCCTTAGCAGCTTTCGACTTAGTCTTAGTAGCTTCAGCCATGATTACTTCGCCTCCTCTACCTTCACCAAGTGCGGAATCGTGTTGATCATGCCAACGGTCACCGCATCAGCCTTGCGCACAACGGTATGACCGATGCGCTTGAGGCCCAGTGAACGCAGCGTGTCACGCTGATTCTGCTTTCCACCAATGGTGGACTTGATCTGAGTGATTTCCAGCGTCTTTTCAGACACCTGAACATTCTTCGGGGTGGTCATTATGCACCTGCCTTTTCCTGAATCGCACGCAATAGCGGACCCGGGACAACCTCATCCATCGGCAAACCGCGGCGAGCTGCAACAGCAGCCGGCTCTTCGAGCTGACGCAATGCGGCAACCGTGGCGTGCACGATGTTGATCTGGTTGGAGGAGCCGAGCGACTTCGACAAGATGTCGTGAACGCCAGCGCATTCCAAGATGGCGCGCACTGGACCACCGGCGATAACGCCAGTACCCGGAGCTGCCGGACGCAACAGTACGACGCCGGCAGCGGCCTCGCCCTGTACGCGGTGCGGAATGGTCTTGCCCACGCGTGGAACGCGGAAGAAGGACTTCTTAGCTTCTTCGACGCCCTTGGCGATAGCCGCGGGAACTTCCTTGGCCTTGCCGTAGCCGACGCCGACCAAACCATTGCCGTCGCCGACAATCATCAGAGCGGTGAAGCTAAAGCGACGGCCACCCTTGACGACCTTGGCTACGCGGTTGATGGTTACCAGTTTTTCAATGTACTGGTTCTTTTCAGCATCGCGGCCACCGTCGCGGCCACCGTCACGGCCGCCACGGCCACCACGATCGTTGCGCTCGCCACGACGTCCACCACCACGGCGGTCTTCGTTGGAGCCCGCAGAGGTTTCGGTAGCAGCAGTTGCTTCAGTGTTCTCAGACACAGTGCTTCCTGCACTTTCTGTGCTTGCTTGATTCGTGTTCTCGCTCACAGTGACAACCCACCTTCGCGCGCACCGTCGGCAACTGCCGCGATTCGGCCGTGGTACTTGTTACCGCCACGGTCGAATACGACGGTTTCAACGCCGGCTTTTTTGGCACGGTCGGCTACGAGCTCGCCGACGCGCTTGGCTTTTGCAGTCTTATCGCCTTCGAACGTCCGCAGATCGGCTTCCAAAGTAGAAGCAGACGCTACAGTGACGCCCTTGCTGTCATCGACAACCTGAACGAAAATGTGACGAGCAGAGCGGGTAACTACCAGACGAGGACGTGCCTCGGTACCGGTAATCCGCTTGCGTACACGCAGGTGACGACGACCGCGAGCAGCCGAACGGGACTTGCCCTTGCTGTTCTTGTTGATGGTCAAAACCATGATTACTTACCAGCCTTTCCGACCTTGCGGCGGATAACTTCGTCCGCGTAGCGGATTCCCTTGCCCTTATAGGGGTCAGGTTTACGCAGCTTGCGGATGTTGGCAGCAACCTCGCCCACCTGCTGCTTGTCGATTCCTGCGACTGAGAGCTTTGTGGGGCCCTCAACCGTCAGGGTGATGCCTTCCGGCGCCTTTACGGCAACCGGGTGGCTGTAGCCCAGAGCGAATTCAAGATCTGAGCCTTTAGCAAGCACGCGGTAACCGGTGCCAACAATTTCGAGCTTCTTCTCGTAGCCTTCGGTGACGCCGGTGATCAGGTTAGCGATCAGGGTCCGGGTCAAACCGTGCAGCGAACGGGATGCACGCTCATCGTTCGGTCGTGAAACCGTCAGAGTGCTCTCCTCCAGTGCAACCTCGATCGGGTTGGAGACCGTGAGAGTCAGCTGACCCTTAGGGCCTTTGACCGACACAAGTGCGCCGTCGACTTTGACCTCGACGCCGGCAGGCACGGAGATCGGGAGACGTCCAATACGTGACATGTCTTCTTTCCCTTTCTCTTACCAGACGTAGGCGAGGACTTCCCCACCCACGCCCTTCTTTGCAGCCTGGCGGTCGGTCAGCAGGCCGGAGGACGTCGACAAAATTGCGACGCCCAAGCCGCCCAGCACCTTCGGCAGGTTGGTGGACTTTGCGTAAACGCGCAGTCCGGGCTTGGAAATCCGGCGGATGCCGGCGATGGAACGCTCACGGTTCGGACCGAACTTGAGGTCGATGGTCAGGCTCTTGCCGACCTCTGCATCCTCAACCTTCCAGCTGGCGATGTAGCCCTCAGCCTTCAGGATGTCGGCCACGTGGCCTTTGAGCTTGCTAAACGGCATCTTCACGGAATCGTGGTGTGCCGAGTTTGCGTTGCGCAGACGCGTAAGCATATCTGCGACAGGATCTGTCATAGTCATGTGGGCTCTTGCCCTTCCTCGAAGCGGTTTCCGCGTAGTCCAGATCCGGTTGACAATTCAACCGGACAAAGCACGGGACCTACCAAGTAGTTGATTAGTCTTCGGATTTGAACGGGAAGCCAAGCGCCTTAAGCAGCGCGCGACCTTCGTCGTCGGTCTTAGCAGTGGTCACCACAGTGATGTCCATACCGCGAATCTTGTCGATAGCGTCCTGGTCGATTTCGTGGAACATAACCTGCTCGGTCAGACCGAAGGTGTAGTTGCCATTGCCATCGAACTGCTTGCCTGAAAGTCCGCGGAAGTCGCGGATACGGGGCAGTGCCAGGGTGACCAAACGGTCAACGAATTCCCACATGCGATCGCCGCGCAACGTGGTGTGCGCACCAATCGGCATGCCTTCACGCAGTTTGAACTGCGCGATCGACTTGCGGGCCTTTGTCACCATCGGCTTTTGGCCGGTGATCAGGGTCAAATCGCGAACAGCGCCGTCGATGACCTTGGAGTCGCGAGCAGCCTCGCCAACACCCATGTTCACAACGACCTTGACCAGGCGTGGAACCTGGTTCACGTTGACGTAGCTGAAATCGTCCTGCAACGTCTTCTTGATTTCATCCGCATAACGGGTCTTCAGACGCGGTGCGATCTTAACAGTTGCTTCAGAAGTTTCGATGCTCATGCCAGATCCTTTCCGGAGCTCTTGGCGAAGCGCACGCGGGTGACGCGTTCGCGGCCATCGCGCTCAACGGTTTCGAGGCGGTAACCGACGCGAGTCGTCTTCTTAGTGGACGGATCCACCAAGGCCACGTTGGAAATGTGAATCGGGGCTTCGACGATCTCAATGCCACCAGTCTTGGAGCCGCGCTGCGACTGTCCGACTTTGGTGTGCTTGGTCACACGGTTGATGCCCTCGACGAGCACACGGTTGCTTTCCGTGAAAACCCGCAGGACTTTGCCCTGCTTGCCACGGTCGCCACCACGTTCTGCCTTAGCGCCGGTGATGACCTGAACCAGATCACCCTTTTTGATGTTGATCTTGCCCATGTTTACAAGACCTCCGGTGCGAGCGAGATGATCTTCATGAACTTCTTATCGCGAAGTTCACGGCCAACAGGTCCGAAGATACGGGTACCGCGGGGGTCACCGTCATTCTTCAAGATCACTGCGGCGTTCTCATCGAACTTGATGTAGGAACCATCCGCACGGCGGCGTTCCTTCTTGGTACGGACGATGACGGCCTTAACCACATCGCCCTTCTTGACGTTGCCGCCAGGGATAGCATCCTTGACGGTGGCGACGATGACGTCACCAATGCCTGCGTAGCGACGGCCAGATCCACCGAGAACACGGATGGCAAGGATTTCCTTAGCACCAGTGTTGTCGGCGACCTTGAGTCGCGACTCCTGCTGAATCACTAGTTACTCCTGTCGTCTCGCTGGTTCTCATGCTGAAATCACGCTTACAGAATGAGCCTTGCGGAACAGTTGATCGGGGGTGTCTCTGAACCTGCCTGGATTTTGCCAGAGCAGGACTAAACAGCCATGCCAGGAACATTTGAACCGCTTCTCACCAAAGGCGATGGGCGGCAGTATGCACTGGCACGATTGTTTACGAGGTTTTGCGCGGGTCTGGATAGACCACACAAACTCAATATCTTAGCACGACTTGAGACTAAACTTCTGCCCGGGTTCAGTTGACGAGCACGGCAATATTGTGAAATCCAGTGGCTCCGTCGGGCAGCGGGTAGTGGTTCATCGACTCCTGGATCCGGCCCTCGGCGTCAGTAGCTCGCACATAGATATAGTGATTGCCGGCGTCTTGAGCCTGCCAACTGTATTTCCATTGCCGCCAAGTGTCTTTCGATGGCGCCTCGCCAAGCTCTGCCATATCCCAGGGGCCATCATCCACTTTCACCTCGACGCTGGCGACGCCGGTATGTTGCGCCCAGGCGGTGCCGGCAACTGCTGCCTGGCCCTTATCGAGTTTGGCGAATGGTCCTGGCACTTCGATTCGTGAAGCCAGTTTAATTGGCGCCTTCTCAGCATAACCACGCGGCGTCCAATAGGCCTGCTTCCGATCGAATCGAGTGACTTCAAGGCTAACCAGCCATTTAGTAGCGGAGACGTATCCGTAAAGCCCCGGCACTACCATCCGTACCGGATAGCCATGCTCGGCTGGAAGCGGTGTGCCGTTCATGCCCACCGCCAATAGGGCGTCACGGGCTTGGTCAGTGAGCGCGTCGAGCGGCGTGCTCGCCGTGTAACCATCTTGCGAGGTGGAAAGCACCATATCGGCATCCGAGAATACTCCCGCCCGAGCCAGCAAATCTCGAATTGGTGACCCAATCCAGACCGCATTGCCCGCTAACTTACCACCCACCTGATTTGATACGCAGGTCAAAGACAAGACTCGCTCGATCATGGGCTCCTTGAGTAACTCGTCGAAGCTCATCGTCACTTCGCGATCCACCATGCCAAAGATCCGTAGCTGCCAGTTAGAAGTATCGATTTGCGGCACCTGAAGGGCATTATCAATCCGATAAAAATTAGAGTTCGGAGTGACAAAGGGGGGAAAGTCCCGGAATCTTCAAGTCTGCACCCTCAGGAATGATCTCCCTGTTCTTAGGTGTCGGGAGCACAAAATCGATGACCGACGGGCTGGCTTGCTTAGCGATCCGACCCAGCGCACCAGCGGCTACCGCAATTACAGCAGAAGCCGTGACCAACTGAAGAAAACTGCGACGATCCAACAACCCAATTGACAACTTGGTGCCGCTAACTTTTCGGCTCAGCATTTGCAGCACCAGGATGCCAACTAACGCCCCGAGTAAACTCGGCAACACCGCCAGCCAGGAAGAATTTGCCCTAGCCGCCGCTGCTATAGCACCGGCCAGTCCGAAGACGGTGATTTTGATTGATCCCAGGGGTCGCCTCGGGCGTTCAAGCAGCCCGGCTAAAGCGGCAACAAGTAAAACGACGACGCCTAGGCCAACCATCAGGGCTAGTTTGTCGTTGGTACCAAAGGTTTCGATAGCAAAATCTTTGGCCCAGGGTGGCACGATGTCGACCACGAAAGCACCAACAACTGTCAGCGGTGAACTTATACCTGGCACGGCCAAGGCGACCAGCTCCCCTACGCCCAATGCGGCTAGTGCCGAGGTGACGCCTGATAAAGCACGTTTTATCCAGCTTTTCCTCATACAGACGATTCGTAGCCTGGCACCATCCAGATGGGTAGCGGCCAAGCCCGAACACGCCACAACATTTAAGCCAAAAAAGCTCATCAGCTGAGGCCGCATTGGTCACTTCAACCACACCAGCCCCGGTGTCCGTTGTGAAGTGTTCGAAAAATGCTGACAAACGAAGAATCCCCGACTCGTTGAACGAATCGGGGCTTCTTGTAAATATTGCTTATTTGGCCTTTTCGAGAACCTCGACCAGGCGCCAGCGCTTGGTAGCTGACAGCGGACGAGTCTCGCTGATCAGAACCAAGTCACCGATACCGGCTGAGTTTTCTTCGTCATGAGCCTTGACCTTGGAGGTCCGACGCAGAACCTTGCCGTAGAGCGCGTGCTTAACACGGTCTTCGACCTGAACCACGATGGTTTTCTGCATCTTGTCAGAAACCACGTAGCCACGACGGGTTTTGCGGTAACCACGGGCCGAGGTTGCAGCCTCAGTCTCAACAGTTTCAGCGGTCACGGTTGCCTCTTTGTTCTCTTCACTCACTTGGCAGCCTCCTCAGTAGCTTCAGCTTCAGCCTCAACGGCTTTTTCTTCGGCCTTCTTGGCAGGCTTCTTCTTGGACTTGGCCTCAGCCTTGTCCTCCGCCACAGCAGCGACGAAGTCTGGGCGAATACCCAGCTCGCGCTCACGCAGCACGGTGTAGATCCGCGCGATATCGCGCTTCACTGCACGCAGCCGGCCATGGTTCTCCAGCTGCCCAGTGGCGGACTGGAAACGCAAGTTGAACAGTTCTTCCTTGGCTTTGCGCAGTTCGTCGGTGAGACGTTCTTTGTCGAAGCCGTCAAGCTTCTGCGCTGCCAGATCTTTAGTTCCAACTGCCATTTCTATTCACCACCTTCACGACGCACAATGCGTGCCTTGAGCGGCAGCTTGTGGATTGCCAGGCGCAGGGCCTCGCGAGCGACTTCTTCATTGACACCGGAGAGTTCGAAAAGAACTCGGCCCGGCTTGACGTTGGCGATCCACCACTCGGGCGAACCCTTACCGGAACCCATGCGGGTTTCAGCCGGCTTCTTGGTCAACGGACGGTCCGGGTAGATGTTGATCCAAACCTTGCCACCACGCTTGATGTGACGGGTCATCGCGATACGAGCAGACTCGATCTGACGGTTGGTCACATAAGCGGGAGTCAGAGCCTGGATACCGTACTCGCCGAAGCTGACCTTGGTACCACCAGTTGCCTGGCCGGAACGGCCGGGGTGGTGCTGCTTACGGTGCTTGACACGACGTGGGATCAGCATTTAAGCGTCACTCCCCTCAGTAGCTACCGCGGCGGCTGCCGGAGCAGCTTCCACAGCAGCGTTCTCGTTACGGTCATTGCGCTGGCTGCGAAGGTTTCCACCATCGCGACGCGGGCCGGAGTTTTCCCTGCGGGGTCCACGGTCATCGCCATCGCGACGAGGTGCACGGCCACGAGAAGGTGCTGATGCAGCCTGCTGCGCCAGTTCCTTCGCGGTAACGTCACCCTTATAGATCCAAACCTTCACACCGATACGGCCGAAGGTGGTCTTGGCTTCGAAAAAGCCGTAGTCGATCTGCGCACGGAGGGTGTGCAACGGCACACGACCTTCGCGGTAGAACTCCGAACGGCTCATTTCTGCGCCACCGAGACGACCCGAACACTGCACACGGATGCCCTTGGCACCTGCACGCTGTGCGGACTGCATTGCCTTCTTCATTGCGCGACGGAAAGCCACACGCGAAGAAAGCTGCTCTGCGATGCCCTGTGCTACCAACTGAGCTTCCATTTCGGGGTTCTTGACCTCGAGGATGTTCAGCTGAACCTGCTTGCCCGTGAGCTTCTCAAGCTCGCCGCGGATGCGGTCTGCTTCAGCGCCACGACGGCCAATCACAATACCCGGGCGGGCAGTGTGGATATCGACGCGAACCCGGTCACGGGTACGTTCGATTTCAACCTTGGCAATGCCAGCGCGCTCCATGCCCGTAGACATGAGTTGACGGATTTTGATGTCCTCGCGAACGAAATCCTTGTAACGCTGGCCGGCCTTGTTGCTGTCCGCGAACCAGTGCGAAACGTGGTTCGTGGTGATGCCGAGTCGGAACCCGTGCGGGTTTACTTTCTGTCCCACTTAGCGGTCCTCCTCGCTCGCAGGTGTAGCGACAACCACGGTGATGTGGCTGGTGCGCTTTCTGATGCGGTATGCGCGCCCTTGAGCACGCGGCTGGAACCGCTTCATGGTCGGGCCTTCATCAACGAATGCTTCGCTGATGAAGAGGTCGCCTTCGTCGAAGGCCACGCTGTCCCGGTCGGCCAGAACGCGGGCGTTAGCCACTGCGGACTGGAGTACTTTGAATACCGGCTCCGAAGCTGCCTGTGGGGCAAACTTCAGAATCGCCAGGGCCTCATTCGCTTGCTTGCCACGAATCAGGTTGACGACGCGCCGGGCCTTCATAGGCGTTACGCGGATGTGCCGCGCAATGGCCTTGGCTTCCATTGCTTTCCTTCTCTCGTCTTAGCCGTAAGGGCAGGCGCCTAGCGGCGCTTGCCCTTACGGTCGTCCTTCACATGGCCGCGGAAAGTCCGCGTCAGAGCGAATTCGCCCAATTTGTGCCCGACCATCGACTCGGTCACGAACACCGGGATGTGCTTGCGGCCGTCGTGCACGGCGATCGTGTGCCCGAGCATGTCGGGGATGATCATCGACCGGCGGGACCAAGTTTTAATAACGTTCTTGGTACCCTTTTCGTTTTCGTTTGCTACCTTCACAAAGAGGTGCTGGTCAACGAAGGGACCTTTTTTCAGGCTGCGTGGCATCTGTCCAGGCTCCTATCGCTTGTTCTTGCCAGTACGACGACGACGCACAATAAGTTTGTCGCTCTCTTTGTTCGGGCGGCGGGTGCGGCCTTCACGCTTACCATTCGGGTTGACGGGGTGACGGCCACCAGAGGTTTTGCCTTCACCACCACCGTGCGGGTGATCGACCGGGTTCATGGAAACGCCACGAACAGTCGGACGAACGCCTTTCCAGCGCATACGGCCAGCCTTACCCCAGTTGATGTTCGACTGCTCGGCGTTACCAACCTCGCCGACGGTTGCGCGGCAGCGCACGTCAACGTTGCGGATTTCGCCGGAGGGCAGACGCAACTGAGCGAAGCGGCCTTCCTTGGCAACCAGCTGCACCGAAGCGCCAGCCGAACGTGCCATTTTGGCACCGCCACCCGGACGCAACTCCACCGCGTGGATAGTGGTACCCACGGGGATGTTGCGCAGCGGCAGGTTGTTGCCGGGCTTGATATCCGCGGACGGACCAGCCTCAACAAAGTCACCCTGCTTGAGCTTGTTCGGGGCGATGATGTAACGCTTGGTGCCATCAACGTAGTGCAGCAGTGCAATGCGAGCGGTACGGTTCGGATCGTATTCGATCTCCGCAACCTTGGCATTAACGCCGTCCTTGTCGTGACGACGGAAGTCGATCAGACGGTACTGGCGCTTGTGTCCACCACCCTTGTGACGGGTAGTGATCTTGCCGGAGTTGTTACGGCCGCCCGATTTGGGCAACGGACGAACCAGAGACTTCTCCGGCGTCGACCGCGTGATTTCTGCGAAGTCGGCAACGCTCGAGCCACGACGGCCCGGGGTTGTCGGCTTGTATTTACGGATTCCCATGATTTTTCCTCGTTAAAGTGGTCTCCGCTTATGAAAGCGGACCGCCGAAGATGTCGATTGTGCCTTCTTTGAGGGTGACAATTGCACGCTTGGTGTTCTTGCGCTGTCCCCATCCGAATTTGGTCCGCTTACGCTTACCGGCACGGTTGATGGTGTTGATCGAATCCACCTTGACGGAGAAAATCTTCTCCACGGCGAACTTGATCTCGGTCTTGTTCGAGCGCGGGTCAACCAAGAAGGTGTATTTACCTTCGTCGATTAGGCCGTAGCTCTTTTCCGAAACGACGGGTGCAAGCACAACGTCGCGAGGGTCTTTGTTGTAAATCGCCGAGTTAGCAACTGCGTTGGTCACTTGCCGGCCTCCTCAGTCTCAACTGCATCAGCTTCGAAGATTTCTTCAACCGGAGCACCCGCACCGAAAGCATCGCTCGCGGCAGTGCCGGAAACGAAAGCCTCGTAGGCAGTCTTGGTGAAGACGACGTCGTCGGAGATCAGCACGTCATAGGTGTTGAGCTGATCCACGTACAGGACGTGGATGTCAGCCAGGTTGCGTACGGACAACGCAGCAACGTCGTTCGCACGCTCGATGACAACCAAGAGGTTCTTACGCTCGGAAACGCCGCGCAAAGTTGCGAGGGCCTCTTTAGCGGAAGGCTTGGTGCCGGCAACTAGTTCAGCGACAACATGGATACGTTCGTTGCGAGCCCGGTCAGACAGAGCGCCGCGCAAAGCAGCTGCCTTCATCTTCTTGGGGGTCCGCTGCGAGTAGTCACGCGGGGTCGGGCCGTGGACAACGCCACCACCGGTCATGTGCGGAGCACGGATGGAGCCCTGACGAGCCCGGCCGGTGCCCTTCTGCTTGAACGGCTTGCGGCCTGCACCGGAAACTTCAGCGCGGGTCTTGGTTTTCTGCGTGCCCTGACGGGCTGCAGCGAGCTGTGCGACGACGACCTGGTGCAACAACGGCACGTTGGTCTGAACATCGAAGATCTCTGCGGGCAGTTCGACTTTTACAGTCTTAGTAGCCATGGTCTTATGCTCCCTTCACTGTGGTCTTGACCGCAGTGCGGACGAGGACGACCCGGCCACGAGCGCCGGGGATGGCACCCTTGATGAGCAGCAGGGACTTCTCAGCGTCAATCGCGTGAACCGTGAGGTTCAACGTGGTGTGACGTTCTCCACCCATGCGGCCTGCCATCTTGAGGCCTTTGAAAACACGGCTGGGGGTCGAGGCGCCACCAATTGAACCAGGCTTACGGTGGTTCTTGTGGGCACCGTGCGAGGCACCAACGCCGTGGAAGCCGTGACGCTTCATGACACCGGCGAAGCCCTTGCCTTTAGAGGTACCAACGACGTCGACCTTCTGGCCGGCTTCGAAGATCTCCACGGAGAGCTCCTGGCCCAGCGAGTAAGCGTCTGAGTCATTGGTGCGCAGCTCGACGACGTGACGACGCGGGGTAACCCCGGCCTTCTCGAAGTGGCCAGCAAGCGGCTTGGTGACTTTACGCGGATCGATCTGGCCGTAGCCGATCTGAACGGCGGTGTAGCCATCTTTGGCGGCGTCACGCAGTTGGGTGACGACATTGGAATCAGCCTGAACGACGGTAACCGGCACGAGCTTGTTGTTCTCGTCCCAGACCTGAGTCATGCCGAGCTTCGTGCCCAGGATTCCTTTTACATTACGGATCGCGGTCATAGTTTTCTCAGCACCTCCCTCAGAGCTTGATTTCGATGTTCACGTCAGCCGGCAGGTCGAGGCGCATAAGCGAGTCAACAGCCTTCGGCGTGGGGTCAATGATGTCGATAAGACGCTTGTGCGTGCGCATTTCAAAGTGCTCGCGGCTGTCTTTGTATTTGTGCGGCGAACGGATAACGCAGTACACGTTCTTCTCCGTTGGCAGCGGCACAGGGCCGACTACAGTTGCGCCTGCACGCGTGACCGTCTCAACGATCTTCCGGGCTGAAACGTCAATGACCTCGTGGTCATACGACTTCAGCCGGATGCGGATTTTTTGTCCCGCCATGGCTTTGGCTCTCTTCTCTTGTGGAACTTCAGCTTGCTCTTGCTGCTCTAGTTGACTTACTGGCACTTCTAGTTAGCGCCACCCGCAGACACTGAATCCGGATAATTCCGGGTTCCTCAATGCCTCAGGCTCCGACCCCCGCGGTCTGGCGTGTCGCGATTTTCACGCAGACGACGCCGATCAAAAAGGGTTGGCAGGTTATGTATGGGCTTCAGCTTGGACCCTCACACCCGGCATTATCCGGACGGGTACGCGAAGAAGCGCTTGAACAACTCATCTAGTATGCCGGATTTACTGGAGAAATACCAATCGTGCTGGTATGGACGCTGATTTTCAAGAAAGTGGGTCGGTTGACCAAGGAAGTTCGTCAAAGTACTACCCGTGAGTAACATCACATGTCATGCTGTTCTCCATGACAAGCATCTTGGCACCTTCGGCATTGGCTGAGCCAACCCGAAAGGTCACCGGTCGGTGGATTACGCTCTTCGCTGTCGCCTGGTTCGGTATTTGGATGGCACAGCTCGCGCCAGTTCAGCTTCTGCTGCCGGCACAGATTCAAGACATTTTGCAGACCTCGGAATGGGTCACCAATGTCGTTACCTTTGGCATCATCTCGGGCATTGCCGGCGTCTGCGCCTTGATCGCTTACCCGCTCACCGGGGCACTCTCGGATCGGACCACGTCCCGGTTCGGCCGGCGTCGGCCCTGGATCGCCGTCGGAACATTGGTATTTGCCATCGGATTGCTGCTGCTGTCTTTCCAACAATCGATGGTCGGCGTTGGAATCTTTTGGAGCATTTCGCTCATAGGTTTCTGCATCTTGACTGCCGCGTTGACTGCTTGCATCTCGGATCAAGTTCCAGTGAACCAACGCGGTTTCGTTTCCGGCTGGATGTCCGCGCCGCAAGCCGTTGGCGTGATTGTTGGCTTGGTCTTGGTCACCGCACTTTTTGTCGACACGATCGCTGGCTATGCCGCAATGGCCGTACTACTAGTTATTTTCGTTGCCCCGTTCCTTATCTTGATGCCGGACGCAAGATTAGACAAAGGAATTTTGCCCCCGCTGACCATGCGAACTCTTATTGAAGGGTTCTGGATCAGTCCACGCGTCTATGCGGATTTCGGCTGGACATTATTGAGCCGAATCTTAGTCAATGTAGGCAATGCACTGGGTACCAGTCTGCTGCTGTTCTTTCTGGAATTCGGCCTCAAAATGGACGATGCCCAGGATTAACTCATCATTTTGACCTTGGTTTACAAGGTCTTTGTCATCATTGCCTCGCTACTCTTGGGACGGTTGTCAGACAAATCTGGGCGCCGGAAGCCATATGTGTTTGCCTCAGCGTTGATTCAGGCGGTGGCGGCGCTCTTGCTTGCTTTCGTGCCAGTTTTCGGCGTCGCTCTCGTCGCAGCCGCGCTGCTTGGCTTCGGTTACGGCTGCTTCCTCTCCGTCGATCAAGCCTTGGCCACCCAAGTGCTACCCGATCCAGCTACTAGAGGAAAGGACCTTGGCATCATGAACATTGCAACGTCAGTGCCACAAGCACTGGGTCCCTTGATTGGCGCTGGTGCAGTTGCCGCATTCAACGGATTTACTGGGCTATTTGTGCTAGCCGGCCTCTGCACCTTATTAGGCGCCATAGCGGTCAGCCGGGTTAAATCCGTAGCTTAAGCTTTAGTCTTGGCCCTTGGAGCGACGGATCCGCTTATAACGCTCAATCTCTTTGCCGAATGTCTTTCGGACCACAAAGCATCCGCCGACCAGAACAACGACGACGATGAGAAAAATCAAGAACCCCATGTGATGATCCCCTTTCTTGGTGGCCTTTCTACCAGCCCTGGGTGGAGCTCGGTGACGCCCCAGACTCGCCAGTCACGATAGCTAGACGTATTCGGGATAGCAAGGAAACAGGCCTTCTTGCTATCCCGAATACGTCTAGCTATCGCGGTCTGATTTTGAGCATGAAAAAGCCCCGGCTCGCTAGGCGAACCGGGGCTTTTCAGAACGTCAGATCAAAAATTACTTGATGATCTTGGTAACGCGGCCCGAACCAACGGTGCGGCCGCCTTCGCGGATAGCGAAGCCGAGGCCATCTTCCATTGCGATTGGCTGTATGAGCGCAACGGTCATCTCAGTGTTATCGCCAGGCATGACCATTTCAGTACCCTCAGGAAGGGTGATGACGCCGGTCACGTCAGTGGTACGGAAGTAGAACTGCGGGCGGTAGTTCGAGTAGAACGGGTTGTGACGTCCGCCTTCATCCTTGGACAGGATGTAGACGTTAGCCTCGAAGTCGGTGTGCGGGGTAATGGAACCCGGCTTGACGACAACCTGGCCACGCTCTACGTCTTCACGCTTGATACCGCGCAACAGCAGACCACAGTTCTCGCCTGCCCATGCTTCGTCAAGCTGCTTGTGGAACATCTCGATACCAGTAACCGTGGTCTTCTGGATCGGGCGGATGCCAACGATCTCAACCTCGGAGTTGATAGCAAGGGTGCCACGCTCAGCGCGACCGGTAACAACGGTTCCACGACCAGTGATCGTGAAAACATCTTCGATCGGCATCAAGAACGGCTTGTCCTTGTCGCGGATCGGGTCCGGCACGCTCTCGTCAACAGCTTCCATCAGGTCTTCAACAGACTTGACCCACTGCGGGTCGCCTTCCAGAGCCTTCAGGCCTGAAACGCGAACAACAGGAGCGTTGTCGCCATCGAATTCCTGCGAGCTGAGCAGCTCACGAACTTCCATTTCGACCAAGTCGAGAAGTTCTTCGTCCTCAACCATGTCTGACTTGTTCAGCGCAACCAACAGGTAGGGAACGCCAACCTGGCGGGCGAGCAGAACGTGCTCACGAGTCTGAGCCATCGGGCCGTCAGTAGCGGCAACCACGAGGATTGCGCCGTCCATCTGAGCAGCACCGGTGATCATGTTCTTGATGTAGTCAGCGTGGCCGGGGGCGTCAACGTGTGCATAGTGACGCTTCTCGGTCTGGTACTCAACGTGCGAGATATTGATGGTGATACCGCGCTGCTTTTCCTCGGGAGCCGAGTCGATGGAAGCGAAGTCACGCTGCTCATTGAGTGTCGGGTACTTGTCATAAAGCACCTTGGAAATGGCAGCCGTCAACGTGGTCTTTCCATGGTCAACGTGACCGATGGTTCCGATGTTAACGTGCGGCTTAGTCCGCTCGAACTTTGCCTTTGCCACAAGTTCCTCCTAGAACGTATATCAGAAGACTTTCTCTTCAGGACGCTTTTCGTCACTGAAATCTTAGCAAGTCTACTGGTGGTCAATTGATTTTTTGAAATTGCGGTGGAGCGGGCTAAAAAAGCCTACTCGCCACGGGCTTTCTGGATGATCTCGTCGGAAACTGCCTTCGGGACCTCGGCGTAGCTGTCGAACTGCATCGAGTACACGGCACGACCCTGGGTCTTAGACCGCAGATCGCCGATGTAACCGAACATTCCGGACAACGGAACCAAGGACCGGATGACCTTGACGCCACTGGCATCTTCCATGGACTGCATCTGGCCACGACGAGAGTTGAGGTCACCGATAACATCGCCCATGTATTCCTCAGGCGTACGGACTTCAACTTCCATCAGTGGTTCGAGCAGAACCGGATCAGCCTTCCGAGCAGCTTCCTTGAACGCCATACGACCGGCGATCTTGAAGGCCATTTCGGAGGAGTCAACGTCATGGTAAGCGCCGTCGAGCAGCGTCGCCTTGATGCCGACAACCGGGTAACCAGCGAGCACACCATCGGTGAGGGCACTTTGGATACCCTGATCAACGCTGGGGATGTATTCACGAGGAACACGGCCACCGGTGACCTTGTTTTCGAACTCGTACAAGACGCCTTCTTCCGAAGTGAAAGGCTCGATCGCAATCTGAATCTTTGCGAACTGGCCGGACCCACCGGTCTGCTTCTTGTGCGTGTAATCGTGCTTCTCCACCTTGCGGCGAATGGTTTCACGGTAGGCAACCTGCGGCTTACCAACGTTGGCCTCAACCCGGAACTCGCGACGCATGCGATCCACCAGGATGTCCAGGTGAAGCTCGCCCATGCCGGCGATGATGGTCTGGCCAGTATCTTCGTCCAAGTTAACCCGGAAAGTCGGATCCTCAGCGGAGAGTTTCTGGATAGCCGTAGAAAGCTTTTCCTGATCGCCCTTGGTCTTCGGCTCAATAGCAACCGAGATAACCGGCTCCGGGAAGCTCATGGACTCAAGCACAATCGGGTTGGTGATATCCGCGAGGGTGTCACCGGTAGTGGTGTCCTTCAAGCCGATGGCCGCGTAGATGTGACCTGCCAGGGCCTCTTCTACCGGGTTCTCCTTGTTGGCGTGCATCTGGAAAAGCTTTCCGATGCGCTCCTTCTTACCCTTGGTCGAGTTGATGACCTGGGTGCCGGAAGCGATCTGACCCGAGTAAACCCGGATGAAGACCAGCTGGCCGAAGAACGGGTGGGTAGCAACCTTGAACGCGAGAGCCGAGAACGGCTCGTCGGTGCTCGGCTTGCGAGTCATCTCGGTCTCTTCGTTGCGAGGATCGTGACCGATCATCGGCGGAACGTCAAGCGGAGACGGCAAGAAGTCGACGACGGCGTCCAGCATCGGCTGCACACCACGGTTCTTGAACGCGGAGCCACAAAGGACTGGGTAGATCTCAGAAGCGATGGTCAGCTTACGGATGCCAGCTTTGAGCTCAGCAACGGTCAGCTCTTCGCCTTCGAGGTACTTCTCCATGAGTTCTTCGGAAGCTTCGGCAGCGGCCTCAACGAGGGCTGCACGGTATTCCTGTGCCTTCTCCAGCAAATCCGCGGGGATCTCCTGAACTTCGTACTTAGCACCCATGGTGACATCACCCTTGGAGTCGCCAGGCCAAACCAGTGCGCGCATTTCGAGCAAGTCAACAACACCAACGAAATCGTTCTCAGCGCCGATAGGCAGCTGGATAACCAGCGGTTTGGCACCAAGGCGGTTGATGATGGTGTCTACGGTGAAGTAGAAATCAGCACCCAGCTTGTCCATCTTGTTCACGAAGCAAATACGAGGTACCTCGTATTTATCAGCCTGGCGCCAAACAGTCTCAGACTGCGGCTCCACACCTTCTTTGCCGTCGAAAACAGCAACGGCGCCGTCGAGTACACGCAATGAACGCTCCACCTCAACGGTGAAGTCAACGTGTCCCGGGGTGTCGATGATGTTGATCTGGTTACCGTTCCAGAAAGAAGTCACCGCGGCGGAGGTGATGGTGATGCCGCGTTCCTTCTCCTGCTCCATCCAGTCGGTCGTCGAAGCGCCGTCGTGGGTTTCGCCGATCTTGTGGTTCACACCCGTGTAGAAAAGGATGCGCTCGGTAGTAGTGGTCTTACCGGCATCAATGTGCGCCATGATGCCGATATTGCGGACCTTGTTGAGGTCGGTAAGCACGTCCTGTGCCACGGTGTCTCCCTAATTCAAGGTGTTGAGCTTGCATCGGCCCTGAAGGGCCATTGTTACGGGCGACGGCGACTTCCACCGAGGTGGGATGGCCGCCGTCGTCCTTTCCTGACGGAAGCAGGGACTACCAGCGGTAGTGTGCGAACGCCCGGTTGGCTTCAGCCATCTTGTGCGTATCTTCGCGACGCTTGACTGCTGCACCAAGACCGTTGCAGGCATCCAAGATCTCGTTGCGCAAGCGCTCAGTCATGGTTTTCTCGCGGCGAGCCTTGGAGTAACCAACCAACCAACGCAGTGCAAGTGCAGTTGCGCGGCCCGGCTTAACCTCAACCGGAACCTGGTAGGTGGCGCCACCGACACGGCGAGACTTGACCTCAAGGCTGGGCTTGATGTTCTCCATTGCCTTCTTCAAAGCTGCGACGGGATCGCCACCGCTCTTCTCGCGGGCGCCTTCCAGCGCGCCGTAGACAATGCGCTCAGCAGTGGACTTCTTGCCATCCACCAGGATTTTGTTGATGAGCTGGGTAACCAGCGGGGATCCGTAAACCGGATCTAGGACGAGAGGCCGCTTAGGGGCCGGACCCTTGCGAGGCATATTACTTCTTCTCCATCTTCGCGCCGTACTTGCTACGGGCCTGCTTGCGGTTCTTCACGCCCTGGGTATCGAGCGAGCCACGGACGATCTTGTAACGAACGCCAGGCAGATCCTTAACACGACCACCGCGCACCAACACAATGGAGTGTTCCTGCAGGTTGTGGCCAACGCCGGGGATGTAGGCTGTCACTTCGATACCACCGGCAAGGCGCACGCGGGCAACCTTACGCAGGGCCGAGTTCGGCTTCTTAGGGGTCGTGGTGTAAACACGGGTGCAGACGCCGCGGCGCATCGGGTTGTTCTTCAGCGCGGGAGCCTTGGTCTTGGCGACCTTCGGTGAGCGGCCCTTGCGGACCAGCTGGTTGATCGTAGGCACTTATAGTTCTCCGTTGTAGTTCTGTCGAGGCTGTTCATCACGGACTCGACTGTTTTGCCCCACACCTCTACCCCGTAGTTATCCGGGGAAGTGCGAGGCGATAAGCACTGTTACTCGTCGTGCAGCCTCAGGGAATACTTTCTTCAACAGCTACAGCGTGTAACCTACGAGAAATATTCCACATACCCTAGGCATGCAAAAAGGTGGCATTTGTTGCACAAGCTGCGTGCAACGCGGAACGGGATCCTCTGCCATCACTAACAATTACGTCTACTTTATCACGAATTACCCTGCTAATTCACGCCCACGATTGGCCCAACCAAGCTGATCCAGTGCTACCCGCCTAAGCGCGGCAGCAAGTTGAGCAACAACACCATCAGCAAGCCAACCACTGAGACAATAGATTGAATCACCGATATGGTCTTGGTCGCCTCAGCCATGTTCATACCGAAGGGCTCCTTTACCAGCCAAAAAGCTGCATGGTTCGCATAATTGAAAAGAGTGAACCGGAGCCAATTGCAAGAGCTAGTAACGGCAAGTTCAAGCTTGGGTCAGCCAAAGCAAGCGGGGCCAAAAGACCCGAGGCACCAACGATGCCCGCGGTGGAAGAGTCGGTAGCTACCGAAAGCAGCATCGCGATGAGCCAACCTAAGACCAAAGCCGAAAGCTCAAAATGCTCCGTCAAGCTCACAATGGCATCACCGACTTTTGCGTCAACCAAGACTTGCTTAAACGCGCCACCGCCAGCAATGATCAGCAAAATTCCGGCGATCGGTTTGAGGCTGGCTCCCAGCGAATCACGCAGTTTTGCGCTGTCGACGCCGCGTGCGTACCCCAGAACAACAGCAGCGAATAGCACGCCAACGAACATCGCAATAATCGGCTCGCCAATAAATTCAGTGATCTTGGCTGCCGCTGAGCCCGCCGGAAAAACCGTCTCACCCACGGTGCGAAAGACCATCAACAAAGCCGGAAGCAGCACTGCGAGGAGACCGATGCCAAGATTGGGGCCAGGCTTAGTAGAAATCTGGCTGCCGGTGTATTGTTCCAAGAGCGCCGCATCGGGTCGAACTGTCATCCGTGGCGCAAGAAACCGCGCATACAAAGGCCCAGCAAGCACAATGGCCGGCACTGCGGCAATAATGCCGTAAAGCATCGTTGGGCCGACGTCGGTCTTGAGGGTTGCGATTGCGGTCAGCGGTCCAGGGTGCGGCGGAACCATGCCGTGCATAGCCGCTAACGCTGCGATGGCCGGGACGCCCCCCAATATGTACGGTGAGCCCTTGAACGCGCCCTTGTCTTCGAGCTTCTTAGCAATGCTGAAAATCAACGGCAACAACATCACGAGGCCAACTTCGAAAAACATCGGAATGCCGATGACGAAGGCGGCGCCAGCCATTGCCCAAGGCAGCATCCGGTCCGAGGAACGCCGCAGAATCGCGTCCGCGAGCTTTTCCGTTGTGCCGGAATCCGCCAAGATCTTGCCGAGCATGGCGCCTAGGGCCACCACAATGCCAACATCACCCAGGGTGCCTCCGGCACCCTTCTCCACTGCGGTGGCAATTTTTTCCAAGTCCATTCCGGAAACTACACCGACCAGAATTGATACGCCCATGAGCGCCAACAGCGGGTGCAACCGAATGCGACTAACAATTAAGCGCCACCGATATCACGACGCCGCCCAGAGCAGTAAGCAGCAGCTGGACATCATCACCGGACAATTTGGTCCCCCTCTACATGACCGTCCGGCGAGCGTCACTGCGCGCTGGATCCGCGCCGACATTACCCGAAGCTGATGTGAATCAGCCGCTCAGAGCGGCAATGTGACGCACTTGGTCCGGAGGAAATTATCCGGCTGACTAGAGGATCTCTGCGAGAACTTTCTGCGCCAAGCCGAAGGAAATTATCATACCAATGCCACTCGTGACGGTTACCGCCGTCGCCCTTGAACTCAGCGGTGCGATCAAGAATGGCTGCTGTGAGCTTGCCGCGTACACGCCTTGCCAACGCTCCAAGACCTTGAACGGACCCTGGCCGAGAAGCTCCGCTGCGCGATCAAGCAACGTTTGGCCAACCGCTTCGTCCTGGAATGGTGCCTGGGTTGGGTTCAGATAATGTGAATCGCCAACCAAAAAAGTGCCGTCTGGACGCTGGGTAAACATCACGTTGGCGTCGATCTCCATGTAAACGTGGATCTGCCTCAGCAAGTTCAGCTCTGAGCGTCGCGGCAGCAGGCATCGCAACAAATGCCGGATATCGAAGCATGGACGTGGTGGTGAGCACTGCTGGGTCAATCCGAATTCCGCCAGCTACTTCGACCCGAGTCATCTGCAATGCGCATCTGAGCACGCCTCGCTCGGCCGCAAGTTGTGGGAACACATAATCGAGATCATGGCCAACACAAATGACCGTAGGCTCGGCCTTTATTAGTCCGCGGCTCGTGTGGGCTCCAGAGTCGTGCAGGCTCGAAAATGCAGTGTTCCAAAAGAATTTGACGCCTTGTTCGGCAAGCCAGGCAGCAAGTGAACTCACCGCTTCGCGCGGATCTACGCCTAAATCATCGCGCAACCACGCGCCACCCAGAATCTCCGCTTGACCGCCGTTAAGTGCCGCACGTACCTCCTGCGCAGTACGCAATTGAATCTGACCCAGCGGACGACTCTGAGCAAGTTGCTCCAGCAGATCCATTTCGGTCTGCGAGCGCGCAACAGCAAGTGCTCCCGATTCCGTGGAGAAAAAGCCAGCATTTTCGCTGGCCGCCAACCAGCGTGGCCGACCAGATTGCGCTAGCTCGAGCAGCTCGCCCGTTTGAGCAGTGATGCAGCAGTGGCCAAAGTTGCGAATCGAAGCACCAACAGCTCGGTGGTCACGATCAATTACGACGACGCGCAATCCTCGCTGATGCGCTTCGAAGGCGTGAGCCAAGCCAATGATGCCCGCTCCAACGACGAGCAGATCGGCCTCGGCAAGAAAAGTATCCATACTTCCACTGTGCCGTCAGCACTTCAACCACTCAAGTCAAAAACAAACTTGTATAGACATGTTTTCCCAATGTTCACTTTTCTCGTCCATATTGTCGACAAAAGCCACGCATCAAGTGGATATGCTGAGAATATGACCACTCCCCTGCACCTGAAGCTCAGCGCGGAATTCAGGCAGCGAATCCACTCTGGCGCCTGGCCGCAAGGTTCACTTGTACCTTCTGAAGCTCAGTTGTGCGCTGAATTCGACGTGTCCAGAGGACCCGTTCGGCAAGCCTTGGCCGCGCTCCGACAAGAAGGCAGCATCACCGGTGGACGGGGCCGCTCCCCTATGGTCCGCGGTGATGTTCCCTCACAGTCATTTGACACGTTCATGTCCTTTACCCAGTGGGCAGAGAACATCAATCGGGTACCCGGTCAGAAAACTTTGGAAATTGCCCGTCGTCCAGCTGGCGAGTACGTTGCCGAACAACTAGAAATTGATGCCGAAGACCCCGTGGTGACCGTACTCCGAGTGCGCTACCTCGACGGAATCCCGACGATGCTGGAACGCTCGCACTATCTCGTCGAGGCGGGAAACCAGCTGTTCAACTTTGACACTGATAGTGGTTCAACCTTCCGCTACTTGCGCGATAACGGCGTCGAGCTCAATTCAGCACGGCACTTTATTGACGCGGTGGCCGCCAATGACGAGGATGCTTTACATCTTGAAATCAGCCTTGGCGCGCCGCTTTTACGAGAACGTCGAATCAGTTTTAGCGATGACGGAACTCGATTGGAATACGGCGAAGACCGCTATCGTCCGGAAATGACCAGTTTCATGATCGATAACACGCTGGCAAACCGCACCCCACTATCCAGAGTAGATAATCACGATCATGCTGGCGCAGCGGATGCGGCGGCCGATACAGGAACATCAGGAGATTCATGATCGAGCTTGCAGTTTTCGATATGGCCGGAACCACCATTGAAGATCACGGGCTGGTCTATCAAGCCCTACGGGGCAGTGTCGAGGAAACTGGCGCCACCGTCAGCGCCGCGGATCTTCAGCTGTGGATGGGCACGGACAAGGTATCTGCAATCAATGCGCTCATGCGACTTGGTGGCGTCGAGCCGGTTGGTGAATCTGTACACCGTGCTTTTGGCCGCTTCCGGGAGCTGCTTGCCGCGTTCTATGCCGAGCAGCCCCCAATTGCACTTCCTGGCATAGAAACCGCTTTGCAAAACCTGCGTACTCGCGGGATCAAAATTGCATTGACTACCGGCTTTTACGACGACGTTGCCTACCCATTGCTTGAAACTTTGGGTTGGTCGGTTGGCCCAGCTGGCTTGCTAGACGCCGTCGTCACTACGACGGACGTTCGAGCCGGCCGACCAGCTCCCTATATGATCTAGCGGGCAATGGAACGCACTAGCACTCTTGATACCCGCAAAGTCCTTTCCGCCGGCGATACCTTGGTGGATGTTCAGGCCGCGCAGAACGCTGGCGTGCTGAGCATTGGCGTACTCACCGGATCACTGACGGCCGAAGACTTTGCCTCAGTTGCCCCGGACTATGTGTTGCCAAGCGTGGCCCAAGTTCCTGACTTGGCTGAGCTTCAGCAGTCCGCAGCCTAGGCCATCAGGCCGTTACAGGACGAGTTTCGTGCGCAATCCCGGCGTGCTCTTTGCCCAAGCCAAATCGCAGAAGTCGTAGCGCATTAAAGACCACCAGCAGCGACGAGCCTTCGTGAATGAAGACCACAGGTCCCATTTCCATGCCCAATAAGCTGGCTGGAATCAGGAACGCCACGATCACCAGTGAAGCAATCAGATTTTGTCTGATGATGTTGCTACTGGCGCGGCTCAGTCGAATTAAGAACGGTACCTTGCCTAGATCATCGCTCATCAGGGCGACGTCGGCAGTTTCCAAAGCGACTGCCGAGCCAGCAGCACCCATGGCGATTCCGACGGTGGCATTCGCCATTGCCGGGGCATCGTTGACGCCATCGCCCACCATCGCGGTGAATCGTCCCTGGCCGCCGAGCTTTGCAATCGCCGCGACTTTGTCTTCCGGCATCAATTCCCCGTGCGCAGTATCAACGCCTACCTGGTTCCCAACGGCGTCTGCTACCCGTTGGTTGTCGCCGGAGATCATCACCAGTTGCTGCACGCCGCTTTGCCGCAATGCGTCGAGCACATCCTTTGCTTCTTGACGCGGCGCGTCCATCACACCGAGTACACCCAGGAATCGCTCACCGGATCGGACCACCATGGTGGTGCGCCCGGCAGCTTGCAACGTGTCAACCGAGAGCAAAAGCTCCCCATCATTTTTTACTCCTGCTTCTTCGAACAAACGTAGGCTGCCAATCTGCACCAGCTCGCCGTCGACAAAAGCTTTAACACCGCGGCCAGTAATTGCTTGCAGATCCTCAGCGACTGGACGCTCGCTAGCTGGCACCTCGGATTCGAGGCCGCGAGTAATCGCACCAGCGAGCGGGTGATCACTCACTGATTCCAGCGCCAAAGCTAGCCGGGACAATTCAGCACGATTGACTCCCGCGAGCTCGACGACGTCGGTGAGTTTTGGCTGGCCCCAGGTGAGCGTCCCGGTCTTGTCGAACGCCATCGCGTTGACTCGGCCCAGGTTCTCCAGAGCCGCGCCGCCTTTGACTAGCAAACCCGCTTTAGCAGCTCGGGCGACTCCGGCGAGCACTGCCGCCGGGGTAGCGATTGCTAAGGCACACGGGCTAGCCGCCACCAAAACCAGCATTGCCCGGAAGAAGCTATCAACCAGAGATTCGTTGATGAAAAGCCAGCCGAAGAGGAACACCACAATAACCAAGCCGATTACTGCAGGTACGTAGAAACGCTGGAACTTATCAATGAACCGTTGGGTATTCGACTTCGTTGAATCAGCGTCTCTCACCATGGCGACGACTCGGGACAGCGTGTTGTCCTTCGAAGCGACACTGACGACCACTTCCAAGGGACCCGAACCATTGACAGTGCCGGCGAAGACTTTACCGGAATCGTCGATGGTCGAAGGATTTTCGACGGCGGCAGCGGGTACCGCGCGTTTTTCCACCGGGATGCTTTCGCCAGTAATGGACGATTGATCAACTGCTGAGTTGCCTAGAACCACAAACCCGTCGGCTGGAATCCGGGAATTCGGCTTGATCAAGACAATATCCCCAGGCACCAGCTCCTCGGTGGGCCGCTCGATAGTTTGCCCAGAAGCAGCTCGCACCAACGCCGTTGCTGGCGCCAATTCAGCCAATGCTTCGATCGAGCGCTTGGCACGACCCATTGCGTACTCTTCCAGGGCGTGACCCAGGCTGAAGAGGAACAGCAGTACGGCACCTTCGGCGAACTTACCCACCGAGGCAGCACCAATCGCGGCGACCAGCATCAAGAAGTCAACCTCAAAGCGCCCGTGCCTAATCGAGCGCCAGGCCGAGCTGAAAGTAAAGAATCCGCCAAAGAAATAGGTGGCGATGAAGAAGGTCAATGCCAGGCCGGAGGGCGCTGGTATCCAGTACTCAAAGGCAAGCCCTAAGAGATAGGTTGCGCCGGAGGCAATGGCGAAACCCATTTCAAGTTTTGGGTTGTCGCCGTGATAGTGGGGTTGATTCGGTTTGACCTGCGGTTTGGTCTCTGTCATCGTCATGACATCAGTATATATTTATCTATAGACATATGTAAATATCTAAAATAGATGCTAACGATTATCAGATTCAGCAGACACTACGTGAAGATGAAACAGTGAAACTCAGCAACGAGCATGCCGAAGACTTGGCACAAGTAATGCAAGCTCTCTCCTCCCCCGGTCGTTTGCTGATTTTGGCGCGGTTGGATGACAGCCCCTGCTCGGTGAGCACTTTGGTTGAAGATTGCGGTATGGCACAAGCCACCATTTCTAATCATCTGCGAATCTTGCGGCACCTTGATCTGGTCACCGGTCAGCGCGAAGGACGTCAGGTAATCTATTCGCTCTACGATGCCCACGTACAAGAGTTCTTCCGGCAAGCTCTAGGACATATCGGGCACAGCTAGCCGATCAAGCCGTGGGTGTCTCCGGGCGACTAAATTGTGCCACCCCGCCCTTGAAACTGAGCACCTGCCCGGTGAGCGTAAACGATGATGCGTCGATGGTCGCCTTACCAACCCGTGCGCCATCGGAAATATCAGCAGTGAAGCTTGCCGAGCCCGGCGCGGAGCTAATGACTGCCCAACCAAGAACCGGCGACCATTCCAGAATCTTGAGCGTCGGTCGACTGAGAATCGTCCAGTGCGCGTTAGTTACCGTGTATTGCGTAACAATCGGATCGTCCGCACGCCCAGAAAATGGACAACCAGTCAACACCACGGATTGCTGAGCCGTACAGGAATCTAGATACTTATTCGCCGCGTCGGTAATTGACGCTTGCCCTTCTGCGGTAAGCGTGGCGGTAACTACCGCATCTTGAGTTTTGATGGTGCCGAATCCGTTGACTTTGAGATTCGATTTATCGGTTGTTACCGTGGGGTCCTGTTTAGCCGCAGCCACCGGGTAGGTGCCGGGCAGCGCTTTGAGATTGAGCTTTTTCAGCTGTTCCGGCAGATTCTGCCCCGCCGGAGCAACTACCGGATGAAGTTCGACGCCGGCAACGGTAAGCCCCAGCGAAGCCGGGCCAAGTAGTTGAATATTGGCGCTCTGTAATGTGACCGGATTGAGCTTCCACTTGTCGACGAAAAAATCTTTCCCATCCGTCACTAGGCTGAAATCTTGCGGGTAGCTATCTGCCCCTTGCGAGATTGTCGTTTGGACCGTCGCGGTGCCATTTTCAATGGTTGTCTTATCAATGCTGAAGCTACTGATCCGATCCGTAGCTTTGGCGTACACAGCATCGTTGATCAGAGTTTTGTCTGCGGTCGCTAGCTCGTTGCCGCTAAGCCGCATCGCCGCTTCGGCCTGACCTTGGACAAGGGCGGTCAAAAAAGCGTCAACCTGTTTAGCTGGCGCGTTCCGATCATTCGCGCCGATAATCCAGATCGCGGCACTGATCAGAACCAAGACCACCACCAGCCCAGCTCCGAGCAGACTAAATAACAGCGCCTTTCGAGGCTTTTTCGGCTCTACCTGGGACATTGGATATCCCATCGAGAACTGAGTTTGGGATCCCTGTGGCGGCAGATAGATCTCCGCACCTGGTGCAATCGGCGGATTCGCGGCGCTCGATGAGCTCGGTGGCGTAAATTGTTGCCCTGGTGACTGCCGGCCAGGTCCCGGCGTCGAAGGCTGTTGTGCTGGCGGAACAGACTCATCGTTCATTAGTACCTCTGGCTGCATTTGGGCTTTTTAGCCATCATACGGATCAAGAGCCGATCCTGTCGCCGACCTAGAAGCCGCAGCGAGGTGAAACCTGGCAAGCAATCCCCACTGGACAGCGTGTTCCTTTGGGCAGAAAAAGTATGCCCCACTAAGCACGATGACTTAGTGGGGCATACTCTCTAGCTATTTGGACTCGCTAGTTACTTCCTAGCGGTATTCCGAACCCAGATCGTAATCGTCGAGCGGGATCGCTTGGAACTCGGGGGCGAGGTCGCCACCAACTCCTGCGTAATCAAAATCGCTGAACGCACTCGGCGCGGTGAACAAGTTCGCCTTCGCCTCTTCCGTCGGCTCCACCGTGATGTCGGTGTAGCGCGGCAGACCGGTACCAGCCGGGATCAACTTACCGATGATGACGTTCTCCTTCAGGCCGAGCAACGGATCGCTCTTGCCTTCCATAGCCGCTTGCGTCAAGACGCGAGTGGTCTCCTGGAAGGATGCCGCGGAGAGCCAGGACTCGGTAGCCAAGGAAGCCTTGGTGATACCCATGAGCTCGTTACGTCCCGAAGCAGGCTTCTGCCCCTCGGACACCACGCGACGGTTTTCCGTCTCGAAGCGACCGCGCTCAGCAAGCTCGCCCGGTAGCAAGTTCGAGTCGCCGGACTCGATGACCGTAACGCGACGGAGCATCTGCCGAACAATAACCTCAACGTGCTTATCGTGGATGCCCACACCCTGGCTGCGGTAAACGCGCTGGACTTCCTCCACGAGGTGCTTCTGCGCGGCACGCGGGCCGAGCACACGAAGCACCTGCTTTGGATCCACAGCTCCAACAACCAACTTCTGGCCAACCTCAACGCGGTCACCATCAGCGACCAGCAAACGAGCACGACGCAGAATCGGGTAAGCGATTTCCTCGGTGCCATCGTCCGGAGTAAGCACCAGACGCATCTGGCGCTCGGTCTCTTCGATGTTGACCCGTCCGGCTGCTTCCGCAATGGGAGCAACACCCTTCGGGGTACGAGCTTCGAAGAGCTCCTGGATACGGGGCAGACCCTGGGTGATGTCCTCACCACGGCTAGCAGAAACAGCACCACCAGTGTGGAAAGTACGCATGGTCAGCTGGGTTCCGGGCTCACCAATGGACTGTGCAGCGATGATGCCAACGGCCTCACCAATGTCCACGAGCTTGCCAGTAGCCAAGGAACGGCCATAGCACTGAGCACAGGTTCCGACGGCGGACTCACAGGTGAGCACGGAGCGAACCTTGACCTCGGTCACGCCAGCTGCGAACAGCTCGGCGATCAGTACGTCGCCAACGTCAGCGCCAGCAGCAGCAAGCACCTTGCCCTTGGCATCGGTTACCTCGGTGGCCAATGTACGAGCGTAGACCGAGTTCTCGACCTCTTCGTGCATGACCAGCTCGCCATTTGAGTCAGCAACCGCAATCGGCAGCGTCAAGCCGTACTCAGTGCCACAGTCGTCCTCGCGAACGATGACATCCTGTGAAACGTCCACCAGACGACGGGTCAAGTAACCCGAGTTAGCGGTACGAAGCGCGGTATCGGCCAGACCCTTACGGGCACCGTGCGTAGCGATGAAGTATTCCAAAACCGACAGTCCTTCGCGGTACGAAGACTTGATCGGACGTGGGATAATTTCACCCTTAGGGTTAGCCACCAAGCCACGGATACCGGCAATCTGGCGAACCTGCATCCAGTTACCACGAGCACCGGAGGAAACCATCCGGTTGATGGTGTTGGATGCAGACAAGCTCTTGCGCATCGCATCAGCAACATCGTTGGTCGCCTGGTTCCAGATGTCAATGAGCTCCTGGCGACGCTCGTCGTCAGCAATCAAGCCCTTTTCAAACTGGGACTGAACCTTGGCAGCCTTGACCTCGTAACCTGCAAGGATGGCCGGCTTCTCAGCAGGCACCTCGATGTCAGAGATCGCAACGGTCACACCGGAGCGAGTTGCCCAGTAGAAGCCAGCGTCCTTCAAGTTATCAAGCGTCGCCGCTACGACAACCTTCGGGTAGCGCTCAGCCAAATCGTTGACGATCTCGGAAAGCTGGCCCTTATCGGCAACTTTCTCAACCCAGGGGTAATCTGCAGGCAAGGTGTCGTTGAAGAGCACCTGACCGAGCGAAGTTTCCACGATAGCGGGCTGGCCGGCTTCCCAACCTGCAGGAGCCTCCCAGTCTTCACCGGGTACAAAGTTGTCCAGACGAATCTTGACGGTGGAGTTCAAGTGCAGAACACCGGCGTCGTGCGCCATGATCGCTTCGGAAGGCGAGGTGAAAATCCGTCCTTCACCAGCTGAACCGACCCGCTTGGTAGTCAAGTGGTAAAGACCAATGATCATATCCTGCGAAGGCAGGGTGACCGGGCGGCCATCGGAAGGCTTCAAGATGTTGTTCGAGGAGAGCATCAGCACGCGAGCTTCTGCCTGAGCCTCAGGGCTCAAGGGCAAGTGCACAGCCATCTGATCGCCGTCGAAGTCAGCGTTGAAGGCGCCACAAACCAGCGGGTGAAGCTGGATTGCCTTACCTTCGACCAACATCGGCTCGAACGCCTGGATGCCCAAACGGTGCAGGGTTGGTGCACGGTTAAGCAAAACCGGGTGCTCAGTGATGATCTCTTCGAGAACGTCCCAAACCTGCGGGCGGTAACGCTCAACCATCCGCTTAGCGCTCTTGATGTTCTGTGCGTGGTTGAGATCAACCAAGCGCTTCATCACGAACGGCTTGAAGAGTTCCAGAGCCATCTGCTTAGGCAGACCACACTGGTGCAGCTTCAACTGTGGGCCAACAACGATGACCGAACGGCCAGAGTAATCGACGCGCTTGCCGAGGAGGTTCTGACGGAAACGACCCTGCTTGCCCTTGAGCATGTCGCTCAGAGACTTCAACGGGCGGTTACCCGGTCCGGTGACCGGACGGCCACGACGACCGTTGTCGAACAAGGAGTCAACGGCTTCCTGGAGCATCCGCTTTTCGTTGTTGACGATGATCTCCGGCGCACCCAGATCAAGCAAGCGCTTGAGGCGGTTGTTCCGGTTGATCACACGACGGTAGAGGTCGTTCAAGTCGGAGGTAGCGAAACGGCCACCGTCGAGCTGAACCATTGGACGCAATTCCGGCGGGATCACCGGAACGGCGTCAAGAACCATGCCGAGCGGGCTGTTCTTGGTGGTCAAGAATGCGTTGACAACCTTGAGACGCTTCAGGGCGCGGGTCTTACGCTGGCCCTTACCGTTCTGGATGGTGTCGCGCAGCGACTCCGACTCGGCTGCCATGTCAAAGTTCTCAAGGCGCTTCTTGATTGCCTCAGCACCCATCGAGCCTTCGAAGTACAGACCGTAACGGTCACGCAGCTCGCGGTAGAGACCTTCGTCGCCTTCAAGGTCGGTGACTTTAAGACCCTTGAAGCGATCCCAAACCTGGTCAAGACGATCGATATCAGCATCGGCACGCTTGCGGATGTTCGCCATCTGGCGATCAGCCGAATCGCGAGCCTTCTTCTTGTCAGCAGCCTTCGCGCCTTCGCCTTCGAGCTTTGTCAGCTCGCCTTCGAGGTCGCGGGCAATGCCAGCAATATCCGAGTCGCGGGTATCAACAAGCTGCTTCTTCTCCAGGTCGTGCTCGGCCTGCAGGTTCGGCAAATCGGCGTGACGCATTTCGTCGTCAACGCTGGTGATCATGTAGGCCGCGAAGTAGATGACCTTTTCGAGGTCTTTCGGAGCCAAATCGAGCAGGTAGCCCAAGCGCGACGGAACGCCCTTGAAGTACCAGATGTGCGTTACGGGAGCGGCAAGCTCAATGTGGCCCATCCGCTCGCGGCGGACCTTGGCACGGGTTACCTCGACGCCGCAGCGCTCACAGATGATGCCCTTGAAGCGCACGCGCTTGTATTTGCCGCAGTAGCACTCCCAGTCGCGGGACGGGCCGAAGATCTTCTCACAGAAGAGTCCGTCCTTTTCCGGCTTGAGCGTGCGGTAGTTGATAGTTTCCGGCTTCTTGACCTCGCCGAAAGACCAATCGCGAATATCACTCGCGGTGGCTAGGCCGATCTGCATGCTGCCGAAGGTAGCTTCGCTGGACATAGGGTCCTATCTTTCTCATCTTGAATCTGAAGTCTTACGAAAAGTGTTGGGGGTGAGGTTTCTCATCGGATTGTCCGGAGAGCGCCGTCAAGCGAAGCAGGCGCCGGAGGACATCCGATGGGAAACCTCCGGATTACACTTCTTCGACGGAGTTCGGCTCGGCCCTTGAGAGGTCGATGCCGAGTTCCTCCGCGGCCCGGAAGACTTCTTCATCCGAGTCACGCATTTCGATTGTGCTGCCTTCAGTGGAGAGAACCTCCACGTTCAAGCACAACGACCGCATTTCCTTGATTAGAACCTTGAAGGATTCGGGGATACCCGGCTCCGGAATGTTCTCACCCTTGACGATCGCTTCGTAGACCTTCACACGACCGTGAATGTCATCCGACTTGATGGTCAGCAGTTCCTGCAGGGTGTACGCGGCGCCATAAGCTTCCAGCGCCCAAACTTCCATTTCGCCAAAGCGCTGTCCACCGAACTGCGCTTTACCGCCCAAGGGCTGCTGAGTGATCATGGAATACGGGCCCGTGGAACGGGCGTGAATCTTGTCGTCCACCAAGTGGTGAAGCTTCAAGATATACATGTAGCCCACCGAGATCGGGTCCGGGAACGGCTCGCCGGAGCGGCCGTCGAACAAACGCGTCTTACCGGAACGGTTGATCAGAAGATCTCCGTCACGAGTCACGTTGGTCGAATCGAGCAGGCCCGAGATCTCTTCCTCACGTGCGCCGTCGAACACCGGGGTGGCCAAGATCTGGTCACGTCCAGTTTCACGCGGCAAGTTCGGCAGGTTCTTAACCCAGTCTGGCTCGCCGTCGATCTTCCAACCAGTCTTCGCGATCCAACCGAGGTGCAATTCCAGCACCTGGCCGACGTTCATACGACCCGGAACACCCAAGGGGTTCAGCACGATGTCCACCGGAGTGCCATCGGCAAGGAACGGCATATCTTCGATCGGCAAGATCTTGGAGATGACACCCTTGTTACCGTGGCGGCCAGCGAGCTTATCGCCGTTGGTGATCTTGCGCTTGGCAGCAACATAGATGCGAACCAATTGGTTCACGCCAGGGGCCAGATCGTCGTCGTTTTCGCGATCAAAAAAGCGAACGCCAATGACGGTACCGGACTCACCGTGCGGAACCTTGAGTGAGGTGTCACGTACTTCGCCCGACTTATCACCGAAGATCGCACGGAGCAAGCGCTCCTCAGGAGTTAGCTCGGTCTCGCCCTTCGGGGTGACTTTACCAACCAAGATATCGCCAGCATCAACTTCAGCACCGATGTGGATGATGCCGCGCTCGTCGAGTCCAGCAAGGATCTCCTCAGAGACGTTCGGGATGTCCCGCGTGATCTCTTCAGCACCAAGCTTGGTGTCGCGAGCATCGATTTCATGCTCTTCAATGTGAATAGAGGACAGCACATCTTCGGAGACGAGGCGCTGCGACAAGATGATCGCATCCTCGAAGTTGTGGCCTTCCCAAGACATGAACGCAACCAACAAGTTCTTACCCAGCGCCAATTCGCCCTGATCCGTTGCCGGACCGTCAGCGATGATGCCGCCAACTTCAAGACGAGCGCCTTCAGAAACCAACACGCGCTGGTTGTAAGCGGTGCCTTGGTTGGAGCGGTTGTACTTGGCAATCCGGTAGTTGGTCTCGGTGCCATCGTCGTTGAGCATGATGACCAGGTCTGCCGAAACTTCGGTGACTACACCGGCCTTCTTAGCAATGACGACGTCGCCCGCGTCAACAGCGGCGGCGCGCTCCATACCGGTGCCCACAACAGGAGCCTCGGAACGAACCAACGGCACAGCCTGACGCTGCATGTTGGCACCCATGAGTGCACGGTTAGCATCGTCATGCTCCAAGAACGGGATCAGCGCAGTAGCGACCGACACCATCTGGCGCGGGGAGACGTCCATGTACTCGACGTCGTCAGCAGCAACCAAAACAGGCTCGCCGCCACCACCACGTTGACGAACCAAAACCTGGTCTTCAACGAAGCTGGACTTGCTATCCAAGGGAGCGTTTGCCTGCGCGATGATGTAGTTGAGCTCGTCATCTGCGGTGAGGTAATCAACTTCGTCAGAAACGTGACCCTTGGAAACCTTGCGGTACGGGGTCTCGATGAAGCCGAGCGGGTTGATGCGTCCGTAGGAAGCCAATGAACCAATCAGACCAATGTTCGGGCCTTCAGGAGTTTCGATGGGGCACATACGGCCGTAGTGCGAGGGGTGCACGTCACGAACTTCGTAGCCTGCACGGTCACGGGACAGACCACCCGGGCCTAGCGCGGAGAGACGACGCTTGTGCGTCAAACCGGCCAGCGGGTTGTTCTGGTCCATGAACTGTGAGAGCTGCGACGTTCCGAAGAACTCCTTGATCGCAGCAACAACCGGACGGATGTTGATCAGGGTCTGCGGCGTAATCGCTTCGACGTCCTGGGTGGTCATCCGCTCGCGGACAACGCGCTCCATCCGAGAAAGGCCGGTGCGGACCTGGTTCTCAATGAGCTCACCAACGGCGCGGATACGACGGTTACCGAAGTGGTCGATATCATCAACGTCAACGCGCAGTTCGAAATCTTTGCCATCGCGCTTGGCCGTCAGCGACTTACCGCCAGCGTGCAAGGTGACCAGGAACTTGATAATCGCGACAATGTCGTTGATGTCCAAGACCGAGGCATCCGGCGAAGCCAATGACTTATCGATGCCGAGCTTACGGTTGATCTTGTAACGACCAACCTTGGCCAGATCGTAACGCTTCGGGTTGAAGTAGAGGTTGTCAAGCAACGTCTGCGCTGCTTCAACTGTCGGCGGCTCGCCCGGGCGCAGCTTGCGGTAGATATCAAGCAAAGCGTCTTCGCGGGTTGAGGTGCCGTCCTTCTCCAAGGTGGCGCGGATTGAATCGAACTCGCCGAATTCTTCGAGGATCTGGCTCTCAGTCCAGCCCAGGGCCTTCAGTAGAACCGTTACCGACTGCTTACGCTTACGGTCAAGGCGAACGCCGACCTGATCGCGCTTGTCGATTTCGAGTTCAAACCAAGCACCACGCGAGGGGATGATCTTCGCCGTAAAGATGTCCTTGTCACTGGTCTTGTCAGCAGTGCGCTCAAAATACGCGCCCGGTGAACGAACCAACTGAGACACCACAACACGCTCGGTGCCGTTGATAACAAAGGTGCCTTTTTCGGTCATCAGCGGGAAATCGCCCATGAACACGGTTTGCTGCTTGATTTCACCAGTGTTGTTGTTCATGAACTCGGCTTTGACATACAAAGGAGCCGAGAACGTAGCGTCCCGGTCCTTGCATTCAGCCATCGTGTACTTCGGATCAGCGAACTCCGGCTCCGAGAAGCTCAAGGACATAGTGCCCTGGAAATCCTCGATCGGGGAGATCTCTTCGAAGATGTCCGACAGACCGGAGGTAGTAGCTACGCTCTCGTCTCCGGCGTCGACGGCCTTCTGCATCCGGTCCTGCCAGCGCCCGTTACCGACGAGCCAATCAAAGCTCTCGGTCTGAAGGGCAAGCAGATTCGGAACATCAAGCGGTTCGTGAATCTTTGCGAATGAGATACGGCGGGTTGCACCATCGGTGCTTTCGACGTTGTTAGCGGTTTCGTTATTAGAGGCGCTTGAGGCGACCAAGAGGGATCCTTCCACAGACCTTCAGGCTTTGCTGCGTCTCTCTGCGGCCGGTAAACCGGCGCTACACCACTTGCACATGCCGTCAAGGAGACAACATGGCGAGCCCACCGCTATATGAAGGCTGAGGGTAAACAGGGAAGACGCGAATATTCAGAATAGCTGATGCATCCAAATATGTCCAGCCCACCAGAATACGCCCCGAAAACCTGGAGCACAAGAGTATCGAAGCAGCGAGTTACCTGCCTATTGGCTGACAGTTCACTCCCCCGGTAAAGGCTGCACCACTTTTCGGGCTTATCAGCGCCCTTTAAGCCCGAAAAGTGGTGCAGCGTTTGAAGATGGTTGAGCTTAGAATCCCGTTTGGGCTCTTACCACAGCGGCTTCATCGCGCTGGCCACTGTTTTCGAGCAGCTCGGCAAACTCCATACTGACGCCGCTGTGTTCCGGGGTACCGGTGTCCAGCCGTTCAAGGCAAGCCCTAAAAGCGGTGAATGCTTCGTCCGCTCTGGCTACCTGTGACAAGGCTCGCGCCGCACCAAGCTCGGCCATTGCTGCGGCCATGTGGTCGCCCGTTTCCGCGAACTCATCCGCGGCTGAAAGCAGCTCGGCAACGCTCTCATCAATACGATCCAACGCCAGTAACCCGCGCCCTTTTGAATCACGAATATTAGCGGCTTGCCACAGTGCACCATGTTCGACGGCGAGCGCACGGGCCTCGTCGAAATCGGCCAGTCCAGTGCCGTCCCCGGCTTCGCAACGGGCCTGTCCTTGCAGTTCAAGACTCTGCACAATCAGTTGCGGGAAACCAGAAGCACGCGCCGCCTCAACCGCGATCTCGGCGACTTGAACCGCGCCGGGGCCAGAGGCTCTCAAGAGTAATGAGACATCATCGATTGCCGCCGCCGCGATAACTTCGGGCTTATCGGTTCCTGTGGCCAGTTCGATTGCCTCGGTCCAAGCCTGGTGTGCAACTCCCAAGCTTTCAGCGGCTTTGGCCGCTCGGCCAAACCACAAAAGCGTTTCAGCGATTGAGGCTGGCTCAACCTCGGCCGCTTCTTCTTGCTGCCGAACGGCGTCGAAATTCTCCATCGCCAGGCCTGCTTCACCGGACCAGAACTGGTACTGACCCAATTTGAAGCGCAAGCCGGCTAAGTGCAACGGTTCCAGCCCGGCCATTTCACCGTGCCGGATTGTTTGCTGCGCGCGGATGGCCGCCTGCTCATCTTGGCCCGCGTCGCTATAGAGCGCTGCAGCAAGTCCCAATGAATCAATGAGTTGTTTCCGGGCTCCGGCGGCAAGGCAGAGGTCCGCACGGCGGTCTGCGAGCGCTGCCCCCTCGAGGAATTCGCCTTGCCGACCATGCAATTGAGCACGCGCTCGTAGCACCGAAGTCAGATAAGAGGCGGGCACCGTGTCGACGGCTAGTGTTGCGTCGAGCAATCGGCTAGCTTCTGGGATGAGCGAGTCATCTCCGGCCACGGCGAAGAGGCTGCCGAAGAGCCCACCAATGACAGCGGCCTGTTCTTTGTCCACTAAGTCCGGCGCTGCGGCGACGGCAATCCGGGCCGTGGCTACGGCGTCGTCTAAGTCCGGCGCTGCGGCGACGGCAATCCGGGCCGTGGCTACGGCGTCGTCAATTCGCCCGGCGCCCCACTGCAAAATGGCCAAGCTATTCGCGATTGAAACTATTGCCTCAGTACTTTCGTTTTGCTGGGCAGAGCTGAGTTCTTCCCGCAGCAGTTCTTCATGCTCAGTGGTTGCCCGACCATAGAGCACTACGCCTAACCGGCCTTCCAGCGCGGCCTCGTAGTCGAATCCCTGGGCAAGCAGGGCTTGGCTGCGAATCTTTAGTGCCTCAAACGCGGCTACATCCTTGTTTGCGTCCACGAGGGAGCTGGCCAGAATCGCCGCCGCTCTAGACTTGATGCGCTCGTCTTGCGCTAAGGCGATAGCGCGTTCTGCGGCGTCGATCGCTTGGTCAGCATCTTCCAGTAGTCCGGAGGCAACAAAAGCCCGCTCTAACCATTCGGCGGCGGTTGTTGGCGTGCTCAGCGTGGGCAGCTCTGCATTGACAAAGCCTTGGGTTTCCACCGGAAGGTCGTAATGCTCTGACTCCAGCGTTTGAAAGGCCTCAATGCGTCCGGAGTAATAGTCGTTGCCGTTGCGAAGGTCGAATTCAGCTGCCAATGTTTTTGCCGCAGACCAACTTGCAGCGGCCAACGTTTCAACGGTAAATCCGCCGTTTGACTCGCCAAGTAAGGGCGCCAGTTCTGCTGAGTCAGCAGCGCGTACCGGTAGGGATCCATGCCCAGCTCTGCTTACCGCATCCAACAGCACACCGTATCCGAGCAGCGCGTTAAAGCGTCGCCGCACATCAAGCGGATCTTCGGGCAGCTGATGAATGGAACGTTCTAAAATGTCCAAACCGCGAGCTTCATTCCCGGTTAGCGCGCAGAACACTAGATGGTGCCAGAACATCGGGAAGCCATCTGAATTGGCTCGCGCCATTCGGTAGGAGCGCAGATGCGCGGCTTTCGCGTCCTCTAGCCGATTGGCCCTCAGCAGCCGCAGTAACGAACTGGATTCGCAGGATTCCGGTTCATCTCCGCAGCTCAGGTTTTTGTCCATGATCTCGTCGTAAAGTCGCAGCGCTTTACTGTCCTTGCCGATGGCGGCAAAGTAGTCGACGTCTTCGGCACGCACGCAGGCCTCGCAGTGGCTGTAGTCGTCCCGGGGCACCTCATCGCGTCGAGTTCGAAATTCGCCAGCTTCAGCGAACCGTCCGGTTGCGTAGGCGGCGGCAAAGCGCGCTTGCCACAGGCCAGAAAGTCCGACGCCGGCCTCCCGGTAACGGGTCTCCATGTCCTGAAGCATTTGATCAAGTTGAGCGATGCTGAAGACCGGGTTTGCGCTGAAATGCCAAGCCATGTGTTTGAAATACCACAGCAAATCACGGTCATCGACTTCATAGGGAAACTTAGCTGGATCCGAATCGTGTTTCCCCAGGCACCAGGTGAACGCGGTCAGAGCAGCTTCGGTGTCTTCTGTCTGGGTGCCGGAAGAAATTAGACGCATCCGAGTTGAGTAGGACAAATCATCCGCGCCAATTTCATCCGCTGCTGCGATGGCTTTACGTACCAGCGAGGTCTCTTCTGGCCCATAGGGAAGTTGATCGGCCTGATCTTGAAGGGCCTGCACGTCTTCTCGAGTAGTCATTCTGGTTCCCTTCAGAGTGCTTCGGGGCCGGCGGTCGTGCCGAAATCTGCAGTGACGGAAAGATGAATCAAATCAGTGAGCGAACCGGTGAGCATGGCCCGATCGGCTGTGGTCAACGGTCGGTGCCCCTCAAGCATCGCCTGGACGTAAAGCAAGCGCACAGTGCGGTCGAAGACGACTTCGTCGCGCACGGTTGCCAATTCTCTCATCAACGGGGTAGCCCAATTCAAGCAGAGCCTGCTAGTTGGCGCCTCTCCGGAATCGCCCGCGGTTGCGTTGAGCTGAGCATCCACTTTGTTCATAATGCCCGCCCAGAAGCCTGGTGCCAGCTCAGCGGATTTTTCCCGCTCAATTCGACGCAACACCTCCGGGTCAGCAACATAGAGCGCCGGCAATTGCTCCGGAGCAAAAAGCCGCACGGAGACTTTACAGTGCGATTCGGCGAGCGCGGCTTCAGCCCGTTGTTCTAAGCCCGCAGTAACTTCTCGGTGCTCCAAGGACGGCGCGGAAAGCTCATCAAGGACTTCCGCAACCCTAATTCGCTCCACGGACAGCGCCGGGTTGAGCCGCACCAGGCCACGGATGAACTCGGATTCGTAGGTGTAACCGCCGTTTACTACCACGGTTCCGGCCGGTACTACGGCGGCAATTTGCCGGAATTCATCAACGGTTTCGGTGTAGCGGATGCTGCCACCGGCCTCGATCAGTTCGCGGCAACTGACCCGCCCGGAGGCCGTCTCCACACTGAGCCAGGGCACGATGACTTGGGCAAGCTCGTCGTCGTAAAGTGCTAATGAGCGCAGGGCGAGTTGATGGACTGCCAAGAATTGGTCGAACCGGCTTGGCTGAGTCGTGGCCAACTGCACAATCCAGCGTTTGAGGATCTTGCCAAGTTCTTCCCGGGTAAATTCCAGAGCGGAGTCTTCGACAAGTTGTTCTCGCGAGGCGGTTGGTTGTAATCCGGTGGTGTCCACCACGCAGCGCACGAAGAAAGCCCAGTCTGGGAGGAGGTCGTCCACCCGGTCGCTGAGTAGCATTCGGCCTAAGTAGGCCCGGTTAGCTTGATGGGCGGACGGCGGTGGCGCGCTGGGCAGCACGAAGGCCACTCCGCGTGTGCCGGTGCCCGGAATATCAATCCGAATCGCGTCCAGGGGTTGGGCACCAAGAAGCTCTTTGCCCAGTTCACGTAGCTCTTGGAGTTCGCTGCCAGAAGCGGTGCCCTTACCGAGGAACGCTGTGTCTAGAAGGTCAGCATTGAGGAAGGGCGGGGTGCGGTTGATCGCTTGGCCATTAACGTCAATGCTGACCGGGAGGTATTGGCCGTAATGCAGGGCTAGCCGCTGCACAGTCTCCCGGCTCAGCAGGGCCGCATCGTCTGGCCGAGGGTCAAGGACGATCGTGGTGCCTACCGGAATATCGTCTTCGTCCAGCGAACGCAAGGTAAAGGTGCCCTCAGCGGAGCCAACCCATTCAATGGCTTGACTGCCGGTAGCGCTGCGGGACCGAACCCGAATGTTGTCGGTGACTAGAAAGCAGCTGAGCAGCCCGATGCCGAATTGGCCCAGGAAATCTTCGCGGCGCAGGTTGAGCACGCTGTCGCGTTTGGAGCTGCGCCCCACGGTGGCGAGTAGCTGGGCGGCTTCGTCTAGGGTGAGGCCGACGCCGTTGTCACTGACGGTGAGGCGGGCGCCGTTGTGCTCGATCCGGATCCGGCCGGGTTCCGCGTTGGGGTCCTGCAGCTTGCGGGCGGAGATCGCGTCGACACCGTTTTGCATGAGCTCGCGCAAGTAGACCTGCGGCGTCGAGTAGATGTGCCGACTAAGCAGGTCGACGACGCCGCGCAGGTCAACCTGAAACGGCCGCTCGGTAGATTCCTGAGTCACGCTTCCCCTAGATCGATTGCGGGTTGGTAGTTCTCCAAACGATATCGCGCGGGGTGGGTGGTTCCCTACTTACTCTCGGGATACAAGTACTGCTCCCGCGTTGCTCCGGGAGTGAGGACGTACTTGAGGTTCTCAAGTTGCTTGATTGGGTCCCAATTTGTTGGAGGACCGCCCCAACCGTGACGCCATTGCATTCCATTTGCTGCCCATTCAGCAGTCAATTCAGCATGACGCTCCGGAAGCTCGTCCAGGCTCCTTACTCCGTCTCGAGTCCCAAACTCTAAACCGCAACAAGGGCAAATATCAAAGGTTGATATTCCGTCGGCATCAAATGGAGGTTCGTCGAATCCAACATATCCGCAGACTGGGCAGATGTATTTCACTTACTGCCTTCTTGGATGAAATATTGAACATTTGACATTTTATTCCTCTTTGGATCAGGGATATAATATGTTCGAATTGCGCCATCCTTAGTCAATATTCCAAAATGATTTGTTTCCGGATTAAACCGAACAACATCTCCATTTTTCCGAATCATTTGCATGATCAGCAATCCATCCCTGTTGGTCTGCAGGAATTTTGCCGCCATTTCCTCATATTCTTGAGCACTCTTGGCTCCGAAATCCGCACCGTGATCTGCCTAATGGCCTGCAAGTTTTCCATTTGCGAATTTTCCATCGTAAATCGGCACCCCACACGGTCCCGACAGCTGAAGCACCCGAACCACCACTACCGCAGTGGAACCTCCACCCATTAAAATTCCGGTACCAGGCCCCGCTCCGGCGAGCGGCGTCTTACCTGGCTTCGGCTTTGGCCGAGCACCCGGCCCTGCTTCGGCAGTGAATTTCTCAATGAGCTTCGCAGCGGCTTTGAATTTTTCAATTCGCTCAGCGATCATCGGTAGCTTTGATGAGTAGCTTACCGACTGCACCGATTACCTTGCCGAGCTTCCCCCAAGGAATAAATCCTACTGCGGCCCAAAAACACGACCCTATATCGCCAGTACCTATACAGCGCTCAATGTCCTTGTAGCCAATTATTTCCAGGAACGCGTCCCCGAGCTCTTTGCCAATGATCGACCAAACGTCGCCTTCGGCGACAACTTTCCTGGCGTCCTGAAGCTCCTTCGATTCGTCAGGACTATCTGCAACGAATGCGTCAACAGTTTCAGTACTCGGGGGATTTAAGTCCGGCAGGTGGGTTTCCTAGACGAGTCAAATCCTCAAATTGGCGCTTTTGCGCAACTGCAGCCCAAGCCTCGGTCGAAGCGGCAGCGGCCGCGTCGGAGTCTTTGCCAGCTTGCACCGCAGAAGCTTCCGCCTGCTTCGCTGCTTCACTAGCGATTGCGGCAGACCTTCTTGCCGAGGCTGCCGAAACTTCCGCTTGAGTTGCTAAGCCAGCTGCCTCACGTGCATCAGAACGGGCCTGGCTCGCGGCGTCGTTAGCAAGTTTTGCAGATGCCGACGCGTCCTCAGCCGGCTTCTGCGCTTGCCTCGAATATTCAGCGGCTTGATCAGCATCAACTTTCGCAGCGTCGGCTGACCGACGCGCTTCATCCTTGAACCGGATCGCGTCATCCGAAGCTTGTTTCGCAAGCGCAGCCGATGCTGCAGCTTTTGCTGCGTTGGCCTTGGCGATTCCAGCATCATTGAGAGCCTTACTGATCAATCCATTGATCGCAGCATCGTGCGCAGCGGCCACCTGATCGCGCTTGATCGCTTCAAGTCGCCCAGTTGTCCAGAACGTCTTTAGCGCATAATCGGGCCCCAGATAGGCAATCTGAGCCGCCGCTTTAAGTTCCTTCGCTTCGGCCGGCCACGATCCGGCAAGCGCGAACGCCGCCTTACGTTGGTCTTTCCGCGCTGCGTCGAACTGTCCTTTCTCCAGAAATTCGCGAAGGGCCTGGCCTGTCCCCGCATTCAAAGCAGCCTGTGCACCCTTTTTGACCTCTTCGCCACCAGAACCGACCAGTCCGTAAACGGTCTTACGGTCGGCCGCTTCGCTGAGTTTCCAGCGATCAACCTGTAGGAATTCAGTAACATTTTCGGGTCCCGAATACATCGCGATCTGGGCCGCAAGCTGGGTCTCCAAAGAATTCTTGTTCTGGACATCAAAGTAGGGATAGATCTCATCCCATTGATCTTGCTCGCGCGCCGTCTTGAGACCTTTGACGATGAATTCCTTCATCGATTCTGGACCAGAGACAACCCCTCGCTCCGCAGCAGCCTTCTGCCACGGTCCGCCGGTTTCGACAACGCCGACTACCGCTGCCTTTACTTCCTGGATCTGCGCATTCAGATCGGCGCCCGGCGTCGTCAGCTTGCCAAGAAGGTCCGAGGTCGTCGCTGCAGCCGCCTGTGCCACCGCTGCGGCGTCATCTCGAGCCTTCTGTTTCGTGTCAGCCATTTGCTTGTCCTCGGCGGCCTGTTCCATTTTGTATTTAGTTTCAGCAGCTAACCGATCTATGTCTGCTTTGCGGGCCTGATCTCGGACAGCTTGAGCCTTCTTTGCTGCATCCGAAGATGCTTCGGCCGCATCTTTAGCGGCCTCGGCGTAACCTTTAGCTCGATCAGCGGCCCTAGCAGAGTTATTCGCCTGCCGAGCCGCTTCATCAGCATTGTCCGCGGCGTTATTGGCGTGCTTCGCCGAATTAAGCGCGGCAGTTTGTGCCTCAGTAGCAGCATCAGCAGTCTGCTGCGCCAACGAATTCACTTGCCCAGCGGCAAGCTCCGCTCGATCAGCCGCAGCCCTAGCTCGATTTGAGGCCGCTCGCGCAATTCCTGCTTCGTAGCCAGCGACGCCCGATTGACCAGCGGCGTCTGCAGCAGACGCCGCTGCATCTGCCGAATTTCGACTTGCACTTAGCGCAGCAAACGAAGCATCCAGCGAAGCCTTCGTTGACTCAGCAGCCTTACCCGCGGCAGCGGCTGCCGCCGCAGCGCCCTGCGCATTGGACGCTGCTTGCTCAGCTCGGGCCGCGGCGGCAGCGTTGGCGGCTTGCGACAATGCCTGCCGAGCCTCTTGCGCTGCATTAATTGCAACCTGGGCTGCGCGTGCGGCTTGATCGGCCAAAGAAGCCGCACGCATTGCAGCAGCACCTGCTTTGACTGCGGAATCCTTCGCCGCTGCGGCTTCGCTGGCTGCCCGCTGCGCTGCTTCCTTAGCGAGTTTTGAGGCAAAGACGGCCTGCTCCGTTGCAGCTATAGCCTTTTTATTGAAATCAATGGCCTGGTCGCTAGCACTCTTAGCTTGATTAGCCAGCTGGCTGACTGTTGCGGTCTCAGCGTCTTGGGCTGCAGCTACATATTGGCCGTATCGCAAGAAGTCGTCGAAGGCTTCTAAGTGTATTTACCTGAATAACTTCGCCGGCAACCTTCTTCACCGTTGGCGAAGAATAAAAGAGCTTGTAGATCTCTTTACGCTTATCAACAGTCTCAGCAGCAGTTTTTCCGGTCGCAACAAACTCTTGTATGGCGGCATCACCAGCGGCAATTGCATTCTTAGCTGCCGTTTTGACGCTTGGGGTGCCGTCCTCGACTGCGGAAAAAGCGTCTTTACGATCGTCAATGAGCCATGCTGCTTTCCAACCATCGACGACAAATTTTTGGAGTACCTGCCAGCTGCCATCTGCTAGCGCCGCCTCGGCAGCTTTTCTAGTATTAGCCCGTGCAACAAGCGATATTTGAATAGCAGTTGTACGGTAATCCTGCTTTAGTGCATCGTACTGTCCGGAGTCAATGAACTCTTTGAGTTGTACATCGTCGCCAAGCAAGGCGGCTCTTGCTGATAGCTTCGTAACCGCCCCACCCTGTTGCCAGAGTTTAAGGACACCCTGCTTGTCGGCAGCGGGGCTGATGGCTGAGTTAGATCCCAAGCCAACCGAGTTATCAGCCAGAGCCTGCTGAGGCGAACTCCACGCCGGTAAGACGCCCGCCACCAAGGCAACCGCCAGAAGTGCACCGACTGCAATCCGACACAGATTCACAAATGACACGAAGAAGCGTCGACGACTCACGAAGAGTCCTCCATCTATCGAGATTTGGAAACGCGATGCCTCCCTGTGCGCGGCCTTAACAAGAAAACACAAATAAATCGAATGGGCAAGACGGCTCACGAAGAATTCATGACTAGATAAGTGTGATCAATTCGATATCGGAATTGTCGATTTCTACTGTTACGCTGTGAGGTGGACAAACTGTTCGGCTGTCCGCCCAAAATCAATTCCAATTCCTTGATGACCTATGTCAAGAACTGATCGCCAATGCCCAAACCAGGGGGAACTCTTGATCAAAACAACTAGATACAGGCGAAGATCGCATCTCGTCATCGCAACAGCATCAGCGGTTTGCCTTACCGCAGCAGCAGTGCCGGTGGCGCAGGCTGCTAATCAAATAGCTACAGACGAAGGCCCTGGGTACACCGTAGAGCCCTTTGGAATTCCGTTGGAAGCCGGATATACCGTTGAAAACGGTGTTCATCCGGGCGCAGAAATGATCGCTGCGAAAACGAAAATTCTACTCAAAGAAGGCGACGGCAACATTATGTATGCCGAGTGCACTGGCGCCAAAGATCAAATTCGAATCGACGGCAGCACCTTCGAACACGTTTGTTTCCAGCCCACAGGCCCAGCCGGTTGGCTAAAAATGGAAATCCCCGATTCCTTCGGTGTAGCCACCAGAACATATGATCTCTCAGTCACATCCACCGATCAGGGAAAAACTGACACTAAAGATTTGTACGCGAAAGACGGTGGCGGACCCATTTTCAACCGAAGCACCGACAGCAACGTAACCGTGGTCGAAATTCGGATCAAGGGCACTTCTTGAACAACCGCGTTTACGCCACTCTCCTTCTTCCAGAAAGTACTGAAAAAATGTTCAAACGACGGGCATCCAAACTCGTCGCCAGCGCCGCCATCGCCACTTTTACGATCACCGGCCTGAGCGTCACCCCAGCCTCAGCCATCAGCAAAGGCTCCGAGATCCCAAATCGCGCAAAATGCCAACGTCGTCAAAGTAGTCACCGGATACGGCAGCTGCACGGGCACTCTCGTTGACGCGCAATGGATCGCAACCGCAGCATCCTGCTTTAGTCAAAACCCAGCCAACTACAGCGCACTAACGGAAAGCGCACCGGGTCTGAATGCTAGGGCAATGTTCGGCTCCAACACCAATGTTCAGACGGCGGTCGCGATCACATGGATCAAGCCTTTCAAGGGTCTTGACGACAAAGCTGACGATCCTCGCGATCTAGTCCTTGCAAAACTCGCCACCCCTGCCTTCAACACCAGCCCTATGAAACTAGCCACCACCGCACCCGCCACCGGAGCGCAACTGAACTTCATCGGCTGGGGTCGCACCGCCACCGAATGGATGCCTAAAACCGCTAAGAACGGCACCTTCAAGGTCTCCTCCATCGACGCCAAAGAAATCACAATCCTCGGCACACCCACGCCCCCGAGCTCAGAGAGTCCAAGCCTCTGCCTGGGCGACTCCGGAGCCCCCGGCATCCGCACCACACCCAACGGCCAAGAACTCACCGCGCTGAACTCCCGCTCCTGGCAAAAAACTGCCTCGGATCCCGACAAACCAAAGACGGCGCCTACGCAACCCGCCTCGACGACATCACCCCCTGGATCCAAGACACCATCAACAACGGCAAAAAGCTAGCCGGCATCGAAAACCATCAAATCGTTCGCATCAACCCGGCGAGCGACAAGGATCTCTGTGTAACTTATTTCGCACCGGAGCCAAGGACCGCCGACCATACCGCATATAAAGAAAAATGCGATAAGAGCTACAAAGCCAACTCACAACGTTTCGAGCTCATCGAACGTGGGCTAGCTACCTACCTGATCAAAGACTGGAACGGACGACAGTGCCTCACCAACACCAACGGAAAATTCGTCGTTCAGGCCGTGTGTGATGAGAACTCAAACGCTCAAAAGTGGGAATTCGTCCCGGGCGCAAACGACAGTCGCTATATCAAGAATGTGGCCAATGGGAAAGTACTAGACCTTGAAGGCAACAATCTCATTCAGACCGATCTAAACACTGAATCAACCAACCAACGCTGGGCTGTCACCAAAGAAAGCAAGGCACTTTACAACCTGTCGGCACTCGGTAGCTATGTCTCTGTCCAGACCACGGCTCCCGGAACTCCGCAATCTATCCGACACACCAATGGCGTCGGGCAAGTCGCGTTGATCACCACCAATTCCCCCGAACTCGATCGCAAAAGTTCGACCTGGAAAATAGTGCCCGGTTTGTACGACAAAACTTGTATTAGCTTCCAATCACTTAATTTCCCACAGCAGTACCTATCGGCTCGTGACGTTAATGTAGCTACTCGTGGTACCGACGCTTCAGTAGGTGGACTCCTACCAGGAGAAGGGACTTTCTGCCCGCGAGTTGGATCTACACCTGACACGATGAGCTTCGACTGGTCCGGCAATCAGGGATACGCTCTGCAGAACGTTGGCGGAGTGCTAAAGATTGGCTACCGCCAGTCTGATAATGGCGACTTCGAGCGGGATACCGCATGGAAGTTCGGCCAGGCTTGGGCTTCACCGACCCCGTAGTAACTGCACCTGGATAACCCACTGTGGGGCTCGGCAATCGCCGAGCCCCACAGTGGGTCTGAGAAACAAATACCCCTCGGGAACAACCACACAGTAGACTCGGTTTAACACTTTTAGTTACAAGTCATTAACCGATACTGAAGGATTCCAGCATGAGCAACCCCGATGATGTGGTCATTCTCGGCGGAGCACGCACTCCGCTCGGCAAGCTACAAGGTGCCTTGGCCAGTTTCCAGGCCGTAGACCTCGGTGGCTTCGCGATCAAAGGCGCTTTGGAAAAGGCAAACGTCAAAGCTGAAGACGTCGACGCCGTCATCATGGGACACGTCGTCCAGGCTGGTTGCGGCCAGAACCCAGCGCGGCAGTCCGCTATCAAAGCTGGCATCGGCTGGAACAGACCTACCGTAACCATCAACAAAGTCTGCCTCTCCGGCTTGGCTGCAGTAACAGATGCGGCTCGTTTGCTGCGCAGCGGCGAAGCCTCCATCGTGGTCGCCGGCGGCCAGGAATCCATGACCAACGCCCCGCACATTCTGCCCGGCTCGCGCAGCGGCTGGAATTACGGCAACTTCACCGCCATCGACTCCGTTGCGCACGACGGCCTGACGGACGCTTTTGACGGCGAGTCGATGGGTGCCTCAACCGAGCGGAAGAACACCGAACTCAGCCTCGGCCGCACCGAACAAGACGAAGTAGCCGCCGCCTCACACCAGCGTGCCGCGAAAGCTCAAGAATCAGGGATTTTTGACGACGAAATCGTGCCGGTCAGCCTACCCCAGCGCAAAGGCGATCCCCTTCTAGTCAGCCAAGATGAAGGCGTCCGCGCCAACACCACAGTTGAAACGCTCAGTGGACTACGTGCAGCTTTCGCCAAAGACGGCACCATCACGGCAGGCAACTCGTCGCCGCTGTCCGACGGCGCCGCCGCCTTGGTGCTGACAACCCGTGCCAAGGCCGAGGAGCTAGGCCTGAAGTGGATCGCCGTCGTCGGTAAGCCAGGACAGGTTGCCGGACCGGACACCTCTTTGCACTCCCAGCCGTCTAATGCGATCAAACAAGCCCTGGGCCGCGCTGGCTGGACCGCCCAAGACTTAGATTTCATTGAGATCAATGAAGCTTTCGGCTCGGTCGCGGTCCAGTCCCTCAAGGACTTGGATTACCCGCTGGAAAAGACCAACATTCACGGTGGCGCAATCGCCGTTGGCCACCCAATCGGTGCATCCGGTGCCCGCTTGGCGTTGCACGCAGCGCTTGAGCTCAACCGACGCGGCGGCGGCAAAGCCGCAGTGTCGCTCTGCGGCGGCGGCGGTCAAGGCGAAGCGCTCTTACTCTACACCGATTGATAAGCTCCGGTACATGAGTACCGAACGCTTTCTGGTCGCCCCGCACGCCAAAGGGCTCGACGTCGAAATCATTGAACGTGCCGCAGCGGGCAGTCTCGAGGAGGCTGCCCGCCTACTCGGCATCCAGCCTGCGGATATCGTCAAATCACTCGTAGTGAAACACAAGGATGGGACATTTCTCTTCGCGCTCATTCCCGGCGACCGGCAAATCTCGTGGCCCAAGCTGCGTGAATTGATCGGCGTCAATAAACTCTCGATGCCGTCAGCTGAGGTGGCATTAGCCGCAACTGGCTATGAGCGTGGCACCATCACACCGATCGGCGCCGAGGGCGATTGGCCCGTCTATGCGGACGCTTCGATCCGTGGAAAACGAATTTCGATGGGTGCCGGCGCGCACGGCTACAGCGCTTTTCTGGATGCTGACGCCCTAACCACGGCATATAACGCCAGGGTTGCTGATATCAGCGAAGCGCTCTAAAGCGTTAGCGTTACTCCAGCTGCCGTGCAGGCGCTGCTCGTTTGAAGCACCGAATCAGAGACCGCTGTCTCTTTTGTCTTTGGGCACCGACCCACCATTGGCATCTGCCCGAGCAAACGCCAAGTCAGAAAGCTTAGTCAAAGGCGCAGACACGTTCTCCGGGGATCGACCAGCAATATCGATCATCTTTGCCCCTAACAGCAGCCAATTCTTATTAGCCGCATCCTTCACGCCATCGCGGTAATCCACGAAGCCGTCATTGAATGCCTGACAAGCTGCCTTGGCATCCAACGCCACCGGGGTACCAGCGGGAGTTCCCGTGGTAGGAACTCCCGCTGACTGCTCGGCCACATCAGAAGGAGCTGTGGACTGCGCTCATGAAGATTCACCGCTGGCAGAATTGGGAGCCGTCGTTTGACCAGAGCATGCGCCCAGTGCGAGCACCAAACCAAAACCGAGCAACGCAATACGAGGCAAACGAGACACAATCAACTCCACTTTGAGACGACAATTCATCTACGCTATCAAACCAACTCTGGATATTCCCTGGCGTTTCCCAACAAACTTCAGTGACTTAGGCCCTGCGGAACCGCAAAGTCACAATCTGGAACGGCCGCAGCTGCAACTCCAACTCACCAGATTCGCCAACTGAATCGCCCCGGTGTGTCCGGAGACTTTCTTGTTTGAGAGGATCAGGACATGGCAGGGAAAACTACGACACGGTATCCGCAGGAGTTGAAGGATCGTGCGGTGCGCATGGTGGCGGAGATGGAGGGTGCATCTTCGGAGTGGGCGGCGATGCAAAAAGTTGCCCAGCTTTTGGGTGTGGGTGTGCCGGAAACGGTGCGTAAATGGGTCCGGCAAGCCGAGATCGATGTTGGTACTAGAACTGGAACAACGAGCACGGAATCGGCCGAGCTGAAACGGTTACGGCGTGAGAACACTGAGCTGAAACGGGCGAACGCGATCCTTCGGAGTGCTTCAGCTTTTTTCGCGGTCGAACTCGACCGCCACAACACTGATCGTGAAATACATCAAGGACCATGCCGGTCACCGCGAGAATAATGGATTGCGGTGGGGTGTCGAGTCGATCTGCCAGGTGCTTACTGGGACGGGGTGAAGACCACCCCGTCCACGTACTACGAATGGGTGGATAAAACACGATCTCACCGAGAACAACGTGATGAGGTGCTCAAGCCCGTGATCCAGAAGGTGTATGCCGCTAATTACGGGGTGCACGGCACCAGGAAAGTCTGGTTGGCGATGAACCGTGAAGGTGTGCCGGTGGCCAGGTGCACGGTAGAACGGCTCATGGGGTTACTTGGCATACAGGGTGCGGTCCGTGGCAAGGTCAAACGCACCACGATCAAAGACTCGAAGGCAGCCCGAGCGAAGGACTTGGTCCGCCGTGATTTCACACCAACGGCACCGGATCGGCTATGGGTAGCTGATTTCACCTATGTTTCGACCTGGTCCGGGTGGGTCTATGTTGCCTTCGTGATCGATGCTTACTCTCGGAGGATCCTGGGCTGGTCAGCGAGTGCTTCTATGAACACCGTGCTAGTGCTCAACGCAGTTAATCAGGCAATCTGGAGTCGTGAACGGGCCGGGGCTGAGATTTCCGGGGTGATTCATCATCACGATGCCGGGGCTCAATACGCCTCCTTGGCCTTCACCGAACGCCTGGCCCAGGCCGGTATCCGCCCCTCGATCGGTTCTGTGGGTGATAGTTACGACAACGTCTTGGCGGAAACCATCAACGGGCTTTATAAGACCGAGCTGATCAAACCCGGCAAGCCCTGGCGGACTCTAGAAGAAGTCGAAATCGGCACTGCTGAATGGGTCGATTGGTACAACCACCGAAGGCTCTACCAGTACTGCGGAGACATCCCACCAGTAGAGCTAGAAAACCACTACTACAATCACTACCAGAGCACGGCAGCCGCCGACAGGCTCATCGTCTGAGAAACCCTCCGGACACACCGGGGCGATTCAGTGCCGCTTTAGCAGAGACCTTGCCTTTGATCGAGATCGTGCGACTAGCGCCGACGGCAAGATTACCAACGGCGCAACTGACCGTCTGCCCCGTTACGGTGCAGGCACTGCCCGCATCCACTTGGCCAGAGCCACCAGTAATGCTTGCGGGCAAGACGTCGCGCGTGGTCACACCAGTGGCTGGCCGCGGCCCGTTGTTCTTGACGGTCAGTCGGTATTCGATCGGCTGACCGTCAAGGGATATTGCGTGACCTGCTCTTTGGTAATTTGCAGATCTGCTGCTGAGGCCACCGGCGTAGTGACTGTGTTGGAGTAAGAGGTTTTGGCCGCGTTGTTATCCAGCGGATCTTGATAGGAAACCGATGCGGTATTTCGTACCGTGCTTGCCGCTGAATCAGCGTTGGCAGTAACTCGGAAAGTGATAGTCGCTTTCGCGCCGGGGGCTAATATGCCACCCGCACTGGCTGTCGCAGCGTTACCCAGGCGCACGGTGACTTGATCTTGGCTGGCGTTATATTCGCCGCGATCATCGCCAGCAGCATCGGTTAAGTTTCCGATTCCGGTACCCGCGGTGATTTTGAGCGATCCCGGAACATAAGTTGTTCCAGTGGGGATTTGATCGGTCAAGACGCTCAAGGGGGCGTCCGAACCACCCGAGTTAGTAACGTCCACCTTGTACTCAAGGGTGTCACCGACTCGCACCGGTGAGTTGCCGCTGATATTTATCACAGACTTATCCGCGGTTAGACACGGAGAGTTACCAAATTTGATGTCGTCAAGGAGATTTCCTGCGCTGGGGCTGCCACCAGAAGTAGAGACTTGAGTCAAAGAGGAATCGCGTGGTGGTTTGACCAGCCGGAACAGTATAGAACCCGCTGTATGTCCCCCAAGCAGTGTTGCCATCCGTAATGTTGGGACCCTGTTGCGTCTGCACCGTGGTGCTGCCAGCTCGGACTCGCATGGTATCCGTGCCATAACGACCGCGGTGTTGAAGTGACCATTTAACGACTTGACCCGGCGTCGTCGCCACGTCTTGATAGAGCGATGCCACGACATTGGCGTTCAACTCCGCAAGCTGGTTTCCGTCCGGTGCGTTAACTCCTTGCGCGCCCTTGCCCCATATTTCGATTTTTCCGTCGGCGGCGGTGGTCTTCCATCCGGGCACATTGGCCTGGTCGAAAAGCACGACGGCGTTGTTAGCTACAGTTGGTTGCTAAAAGCTGCCATTGGTGAGCGTGACCTGTGCAGGGTAAGTGGTCTGGGTCGGATCGGTTACGGCATAATCTTCAACTTCGCCATCGGCCGCCGCGCCAGTTGGGTTGGCGACGTCGTCGGCATCACTCGCGATTCGAAAGCGCGCAACCAGGTCAGTTCCCGCACCGGTAACTGCCGGCAGGTTGGTCCAGTTGAGCGTTGCGACGCCGTTCTGACAGGTGGCGGTGGCAGATTCGTTGGCGTCAAAAACACCGTTTTTGTTGGTGTCCAGCCAAGCCTTCACCGTGCTGCCGGGACCGGTGCATAGAACTTGGACGGAGTAATTTTTCTGTCCGGGAGTGTACAGCGGAAAGCTGTTGGCACCATTGGCTAACAGCTGGGTGACACCTTCATCTGCGGTGCCAGTGGAATCATCCGCGCTCAGCGTGGCGCCAGTTCCGGCTTCTGAGTCCGGGGCAACCCGGCCAAGGTAAACCCCGGCAGATTCGGTGAGCGCTGGCGGATTGAGAAGGCTTTGTGCCGATCCGCTAGCCGTCTGCGGCACCAAATGCTGGGCCACTCCGTAGCTTGCCGGCGCATCTCCGTAGTCGAATGGCAGCATCAGGCCGAACGCGGCGGCTTGCCGCCCGCCACCTTCAATGCGAGTGCTCACCTGAGTGGTGTCACTGAACACGAACGGCGTAGAGGCTGTTCCTTCAGTGTTAGTCAACCGCAGTTGTTTTCCGGACAAGGTTCCGGCCCACATCGTCGAGCCCTTGCGGTAATCCTGGAAATCTACCCAGTCAGTTCCAGTGGTGTTGTACTGCAGAGCCTCAGAAGGGCTGGCGGTTGCTTCACCGTCAGTTGCCACCACGCGCGGAGTAATGGTGCGGCCGTTAATGGTCAGTAAAAAGTTAAAGGTGGCCGCTACTTTGGCTCCGTCAATGTCATTAGCGATCGCGACGTTTCCAGCGGGCGCGTAGGCTTGGCCAGCCGGGCTGCCAACATAAGAACTCAAGCTCTGCACGCGCAAATCCGTCGAGCCGGAGATGCTGCTCTTGGCGGACATCGTGACGGTAGCGCTGACTCCTGGTGCTGGCGAGAAAGTCTTCGACCCGCCAACAGTATTGACCGGGAATCCGGTCATATCGAACCAATAGATCCGCGGTTGATACGGCCCAGAACCAGCGGTCGCATAGTCGGCGTTGGCCGGCGCGATGCCGCCGACGAAACCTACCACCATTCCCGAAGCAACGAGAGCGAGCGATGCTGTGGCAGCCAAGGTGCCATGTAGGGCGCTCTTTGCCATCTTGAGCGCTTGCCGTCGTCGTTGCGAGACACCTTTGAAGTGCCGGCCGGTCCGAACGTGTGCGTTGCGAATCATTGTGTCCCCAAATGGCTCGACCACCGGCCAGCCAAATCTCGTCGTTCCCGCGGAAGAGACAGCGGTCAATCAGCCCTGCTGATGACCGCCGTACACCGAGGAAAATTATCTGTGATTCATTATGCTACCGGGACGTACACCAGGCTGATACCCACATCGTGGTCACATCTTGGTCTAAACTTCGCGGTCTTTGGCGGCAGCAGCCTCGACCACTTCATTCAAATCGTCCTGGCTCAATGTTTCTTTACGAAGGTGTTTGGTGCGGTATCCGGCCCGACCAACCATATGCGCGGAGACCGGAACCGTGAGGAGCTGGAAAATCCAGGCGACCAACAAGATAGGCAGCACGGACCAGCTGCGAAGTTGCAGCGCCATCGCAGCAAGAAGCAAGAAAAGCCCTAGAACCTGCGGTTTTGTCGCCGCATGCATCCGGCTCATCAAGTCGGGAAAGCGCAGTAGACCAATCGCAGCAGCCAAGGAAAGCAATGCACCCAGAATCAAAAAGATCGCGGTGAGCAGGTCGATGAAGCCGTCAAATGCGGTTTGAGTCGCAATCATTGCGGCCTCCTATCGGCTACGTATCTAGCCACCGTGACTGAACCGATGAACCCAATAACAGTGAGTCCAACTAATAGCGGCAAATTGTTCAGATGGTGGTTAACCGCCATATCCGTGGCCAAAGCGGCGGAAAAGATCGCTAACAACACATCGGCGGCAAGAACCCGGTCGAGAAGTGATGGGCCGACGGCGATGCGGTAGATAGCGCCCAGCGCGGCCAGGCTCAAAATCACCCCGACCACAATCAAGACCAAGGTCATAAGCGGCATTCCGAAGACGCTCATCCTGGCATCACCGCCGTCGTCCGCTCCGCGTTCAAGGCGGCGAGCTCGGTTTTACTGCCCATAATCCGAATCAGCCAAGCTTCGGTGGCCCGAACGTCTTCGCGGACTTTGCGGACGTCTTCTTCGTTGCGCACGTTGAGCGCGTGCAGGTACAACGTCGACGTCGAACGGTCTACCTCGATGACCAAAGAACCAGGAATAAGCGAGATGACGTGCCCAGTGGCGGTGACCATGAGATCAGAATGGCTGCGTAATGGCACCGCCACTACCGCATTGGTGATCTTGGGACCCCGTGCCAGCAGCAAGTAATTTACCTGCGCGCTGGCGAGCGCGATTCGCCAGAGGAAAACAAAGGCGTAGCCCACGAAATTAATCACATTGAACCGGCCACTCAGCTCAACTGGCGGCAGATAGAAGATTCGCGTCACGATCAGCGCGATGATTGCACCGAAAATGAGATTCCCGGGACTGAAATCCCGCCACAGCGCACCCCACACTAAGACCAGCCAAATCAGCAGGGGTAATTCCTGCTTGAGCGAGATCCGCTTTTTCGTCATGGTTTACCGCCTTGGTTCACCAGTTCTGGTCTGCTCGCATCAAGTGCTTTGACGCCTTCATCGCCTAGCACCGCGTGCACATACGAATGCCGGTCCAACATTTCTCGGGCAGCATTATCAGACAGCTCCACCAGCGGGCCGGCAAAAATCGTGAGCAATAATCCAACGCCGACCAGGCCCGCAGTGGGTCCGACCATCATCTTCGGCAGCGCAAGTGATTTGCGTTGCGCTTTGAGCGCGCTTTGCGTTTTGATCTGGCCGGGCTCCGCGTCGGTACCAGCCAAAAGCACCGGCTCCGGATTTTCTGCCTCTTCTGGACTGCGCCAAAATGCTCGATTCCAAACGCGGGCGATGGCTAGGAGAGTCAGCAATGAAACCGCGACGCTGCCACCCACAAGAACCCAAGCAAGCGGAGTGCCCAAGGCAGATCCGGCCTGTAGCAGGCCCAATTTGCCCAAGAAACCGGAGAAAGGAGGAATGCCAGCAAGGTTCATTGCCGGAATAAAGAACAACACGCCCAGTATTGGCGAGAGTTTAGCTAACCCGCCTAAGCGATCAATCGAGGTGGTGCCACCGCGCCGCTCTATAAGACCCGTGACCAGGAAGAGGCTCGTTTGAATCGTAATGTGGTGCACTACGTAATAGACCGCAGCTCCCAGGCCCAGTTTGGACGATATTGATAGGCCAAACACCATGTAGCCAATATGGCTAACCAAAGTAAAGGAGAGCAGACGTTTAATATCCGTCTGCGCAATCGCACCTAATATCCCGACCACCATGGTCAGAAGAGCCACCACCATTAAGAAGTCATTGAGCGTGTCTCCCGGGAATAATAAGGTCTCAGTTCGGACCATCGCATAAACGCCGACCTTGGTCAGCAATCCAGCGAACACCGCGGTAACCGGGGCAGGGGCGGTTGGGTAAGAGTCTGGTAGCCAAAAACTTAGCGGGAACACCGCAGCTTTGATGCCGAAAGCGATCAAGAGCATTAGGTGCAGCATGGTCTGCGTGCCCTGGTCTAGGTTGGCTAGTTTGACGGCAAGGTCGGCCATATTGATGGCCCCGGTTGCACCATAGATCATCGCAATGGCAATCAGGAACAGCAGCGACGAAACCACGCTGACCACTACATACGTGACCCCTGCCCGGACCCTTGGCCCGGTCCCACCTAAGGTCATCAGGACATAGCTCGCGGTGAGCAAAATCTCGAATCCCACGTAGAGGTTGAAAAGATCGCCGGAAAGAAAAGCATTGGAGACGCCGGCCATCAAAATCAAGTAGGTCGGGTGGAAGATCGACACCGGGCCTTCTGCATCGCCGTCGGCCGCGCCCTGACCCGTAGCGTAAATCAAGACGGCCAGGCCAACTACTGAAGAGACCACCAACATCAGCGAAGAGAACTGGTCTACCACCAGGACCACTCCCCACGGTGGCAACCAACCGCCCAAATTGACCGCTACCGTGCCACCATTCCAAACTTGCGCTAACAAGCTAAGTTCTAACAGCAGGGTTATGGTCAGCACGCCAATGCTTACGGCTTGTTGTGCTTTGGGGTGCCGAATCAGTAAAAAGGCTACGGCCGCGCCGAGAAACGGCAAGATAATTGCCAGCGGCGTAAGCGATGCGAGTGTGAGGTTCATGGTTTCTTCCCCCACTTATTTGATTTGCTCGATTGTTTGCTGATCGGGACGTCGAATTCAGTGGTCTCCAGCGGGATTTCCACATCCTCTTCAGCGTCGAAGCTGGGCTGGTTTGCCACCTTCCGGTCTTCGTCGTCGTCCTGAACTTCATCCCGGCGGGCCAGCACCCACGTCCGGTAGATGATGCCGAGCATAAACGCGGTAATCGCGAAAGAAATCACAATCGAAGTCAAGATCAGCGCCTGCGGCAGCGGATCGTTGTAGCTTTCGGCTGGCACTGATTTGCCAAAAAGCGGCGCGAGGCCGGCATACCCGCCAGTTGTCAGCAGCAGCAGATTGGTGCCGTTGGCCAGCAACATCAATCCCATCAGCACTCGGGTCAAACTACGTTCAAGTAACAAATAAATTCCGACGGCGTAAAGCACGCCCATCACTAAAAGCAAGGTCAGGTTGACGGTCATTCGGCCACCACCATGTCGTCACGACGTTCTTCTTCTCGCTCATCGATCTCAGCACCCAAACTGCGCAAAACATCGAGCACTAGGCCAACCACAATCAAGTAGACGCCAATATCGAACACTGTTGAGGTAACAAATTTAATATCGCCAAAGATCGGTAGCGAGAAGCTCCAAATTGCGGTTTGGAAGACCTGCCCGCCAAAGAACAACGGCGCAATTCCGGAAAGCGCTGCAGTGCCCAACCCGGTGCCCAGTAAAGCCCCAGCACTAATCGGCGTAGCCTCGGCCAGTTCTGCTCTGCCGCCGGCCAAATAACGCAACGTCAAAGCGAGGCCGGCCATCAAACCACCAGCAAAGCCGCCACCGGGGAAGTTGTGTCCGGCGAGCAGCAAATACACCGAGAAGATAATCATCGAGTGGAAAAGCAACCGGGTGATCACTTCGAAGATGATTGATCGCCGTTCTGGCGCAAGGGTTCGGCCAGCTACCAGCCAAGCGTCCCGGCCAACCGTGGCGAACTTGCGGGCTAACCGCAGCGCCGCGACGTCACGCGCGCCATCTGTCGAGCCGTGATGCCTGCGGCCAATGCTGCCAGTTTCCAGCGTGACCGCTCTAGGCAGCGCGTCTCCGCGATTGCGCACAAAGATCAAGCTGGCAACGCCAGTCGCGGCAATGGCCAATACCGAAATTTCGCCGAAAGTGTCCCAAGCACGCAAATCCACCAGCGTCACGTTGACGATGTTGAGCCCACCGCCGATGTCATAGGCAAGTTTGGGGAACTCTAGCGATATCGGCGCATCCACGCGCGCACCAAGCGCGATGAGTGCCACCACAACCATCGTGGCACCAAAGGCAATACCAATGAGCATCCGAATAAAACGGTGCGAACCCCTGGTCCGGTCTCGCAGCTCCGGGGGCAAGGAACGCATAGCCAAAACAAAAGCAACCAAAATGATTGATTCAACAAACATCTGCGTCAGCGCCAAATCGGGCGCACCCTGGAACGCGAAGATCAAGGCAATGCCATACCCGGTAACCGAGACCATTAACACGGCAAGGAAGCGCTTATTTGCCCTTGCCGCCGCGACCGCACCAATAATGATGACGACGGCGGCAACCAGCTGCGCAGGCGAGCCGGGGTCGAAGAAATACACTTCGGGGAACGGTCTGCCGCTCATCAGAACTGCAACGATATTCACACCGACCGTGGCCGAAAGGATCACGGCAAGGTAGAAGAACAAGGAACCACGCTGAGTGCGTCCAGTTACCCAGATTGCGACGTCGTCGATCGCGCCGATGATGTTTCGGTAACCCTTTTCGGCATCAATAAGCGGGTAAATCTTGTCTTGTGCCCGTTCGATCCGCTCACGGAAAACGAAAAGCAGCGCGCCAACGCTCAGGGTCAGTACGCTCAGCCAAAGTGCAAGATTGAAGCCGGAAAACAAGCTGAGATAAGGGTCCTTTTCACCGGAAGTCAAAAATTTATTGCTGTACGGTTCAATCCAACTCTGCACCGGGACAAACCAAATTCCCGCCACAACGGTGAGCACGGCAAGAATTGCTGGCGCCGCAAGAAACTCGGTAGAGACTTTGCCAAATGCGGTGGCCATTCCCTTGGATTTCCGTGCGAATCCGCCCCACCAGAACCTTGCGCTGTAAGCGACGGTGAGCATTGAACCAATGACTGCGCCGGCTACCACCCAAGGATTCTCAAAGTTGATCAAGGCCTGGTAAACCGCTTCTTTCGCCACGAAGCCAGCCATCAGCGGCACTCCGGCCATCGAAGCAGCACCAATTGCGGCAATCACGCCGAGCACCCGTGACGCCCGGAAGACGCCAGAAAGCTTCCTAATATCTCGAGTTCCGGTCTGATGATCGATGATGCCAACCACCAAGAATAGGGTTGCCTTAAACAGTCCGTGCGCGAGCAAAAGCGCCATACCAGCAAGTGCCCCAGCGGGTGTGCCAAGGCCGACCACAAGCGTCAGGAACCCCAACTGGCTCACGGTTCCATAGGCCAAAATCAACTTCAAATCGTTCTGGCGCAACGCTCGCCAGCCGCCCACCAGCATGGTGCCCAAGCCCAACACGATCACGGTTGGTTGCCAGAACGGGGTGTGCGCAAAAGCCGGCGCCAGCATCGCGATCAGGAAGATGCCGGCCTTAACCATGGCCGCAGCATGCAGATAAGCGCTAACGGGTGTTGGCGCTGCCATTGCGCCAGGTAGCCAGAAGTGGAATGGGATCAATGCGGATTTACTGACCGCACCGATCAAAATCAAGAACACGCCGATGTCTACCAACGTTCCGGTGGGTACGTGGTTCAGAATTTCGGAGATCTGATACGTTCCGGCCGCTTGGCCCAGCATGATGATGCCGACCAGCATGGTCAGGCCGCCAAAGGTGGTCACCATAAGCGCCTGAAGCGCAGCTCGCCGCGCGGCGATTCTGGTTCTCGAGTAACCGATCAGCAGGTAGGACAAAACCGTAGTCAGTTCCCAAAAGATGAAGAGCAAGATCAGATCGTCGGCAGCAACCAAGCCAAACATGACCCCAGCAAACGCTAGGAGCTGCGCACCGAACCCGGCGCCGTGCGCCCGGAAGGCGCCGTCGTCAGTTTTGAAATATCTTGCACAATAGGCCAGTACCAAAGCGCCAACGCCAAGGATTAACAGCGAAAGCAACCAAGCGAGGTCGTCCAACTGGAAAGAGATATTGAGGCCGAAATCCGAGATCCAGGAGAAACTCTCCATGGGCGGTTTGCCATCTTCGATCGCATCGTATTGCGCAAGGAGCCAAATAAATGAGCCAGCGGGTACCGCGGCCAGCACGTAGAACGCGTTGCGTCCCAACCAACGGAAGAAAAATGGCGCTATCAACGCCACCACAAAGTGGGCGGTGAGGATAGTTAGCACGATCGGCTCCGTCTGCTGGATTCGGTCGGGTTTGGTTATTCAGTCTATCAATTTTCATCCGCATATTTTCCTCTCGCCTCGGTTTTGCATTGGCTGGTAGCATTCACGGTATGACCGGACTCACAATGCCCACCGGAGTTGACTCACCCGCCCCCAGCACTAAGCGACAGATTGTTGCTTGGGCTGCCTGGGATTGGGGTTCGGCCGCCTTCAACGCGGTGATGACCACCTTCATCTTCACCGCGTTTTATCTCACCACCGATATTTTTGGCGGTGCAGATCACGCCTCGCAGGTGCTCGGACTGGCATTGGGCGTGGCCGGAATTCTGATGGCGCTGCTCGCGCCAGTCGCGGGCCAACGAACCGACCACAGCGGCCGACGTCGGCTCTGGTTGGGCATCAATACGCTGATTGTGGTGCTACTGACCGCGAGCTGCTTCTTTGTGTTGCCAGACCCAGCGTATTTGCTACTCGGCTGTGCTCTTTTAGCTGCCGGACACGTATTTTCTGAGCTAGCCTCGGTCAATTACAACGCGATGCTGTTACAGATTTCGACGCCGAAGACGATAGGCAAGATTTCCGGCATCGGCTGGGCATCGGGCTACTTAGGCGGCATCGTGCTCTTGGTGGCGTTGTACTTTGGCGTACTTTCGCCCGGGGTGGACTTTTTCGGTTTGGATGAAAACACCAAATACCGAGCGGTAGCTTTGATTTCCGCAGCCTGGATTGCGGTTTTCTCAATTCCGGTCCTTTTGGCGGTGCCGGAAAATCCGCGTGATTCGGTTGCACCCAAAGTTGGCTTTTTTGCTTCCTAAATATGCAGCTGTTTCGGACCATTGCTCGGCTCTGGCGAGGTGAACGGCACACACTCTACTTTTTGATTTCCAGCGCAATATTCCGCGACGGGCTGGCAGCCATTTTCACCTTCGGTGCGGTGATCGCCGTCGGAACTTTCGGTTTCGCCAAAGGAGACGTGTTGATCTTCGCGATCGCGGGCAATGTCGTGGCCGCAATCGGCGCGTTTTCGGCCGGCTATTTCGATGACAAGCTCGGACCCAAAACGGTGATTGTGATTTCGCTGGTTGGCCTGCTGGTCTCCGGCGTGGTGCTGTTCTTTAGCTCCGGAAAGACGATTTTCTGGATATTTGGCCTGTTACTTTGCCTGTTTTTGGGGCCCGCCCAGTCCTCGGCACGGACCTTCGTGGGGCGCCTCGCGCCGGCTGCTGTACGGGCTGTACGCAACGACGGGTCGAGCGGCGTCGTTCATCGCGCCCATGCTGTTCGCAGCCTTCATAGCCTGGTTCGGCACACAGCGCTGGGGAATTTTGGGCATCATGATCGTGCTCCTCGCCGGTCTAGCACTGTTGCTCCCGGTCAAATCCCCCACCCGAACCTAACCCCTCCCCGTCTCCCCTCCCACCTCCCGTCGAGTGTCGACGGTAGGTGGGAGGGGTGTTAGGCAGATCTTTTCCAGCCACGCTCGAGCAGCAAGCGCCGAATCATTTGCGCCACTCCGGGATATCCCCGATCTCGGGTCATCTCGCGAGTCACCTTTATCGTGATCCATCCTGCACGGGCCGTTTCTAAATCGCGACGAGCATCTCTAGCCTGCTGTTCGACGCTTAGGTGATGGCCGCCGTCGTACTGGATGGAGATTCGATACTGGCGATACGCCAAATCGGGCCAAGCGATTTCAGTGCCGCTTGAATCAAAAATAACCAGTCCCATCTCCGGTTCAGGTGTCCCGGAATCGACCAGAGCCAGCCGCAAATACGTTTCTGGTGGCGAGTCCGCACCCACCCGGATTGCGTCGAGGGCCAGGCGCGCCAATCTGATGCTGCGCGCACCCTTGTGATTTTCAATGATTTGGGCAAGATCCGACGTCGAACAAAGCGCAGTTCTCGCCGGACCGAAACTCCGCTGATACTGACAGACCATGGCATCACCCATCGCCACTAGCTCTGCAAAACTCAAGAGCCCAGCGAGATCTAGCCAGGTTCGCGCCGGCGAAGTGACCGCTAGCCCATAAAGGTCGGTAATCTCAGACGCACGCAGCCGCAACCTATGTGCTCGCACGCCCGCCCGCAGAATGGAGCTACTGGGCGAAAGCTTTGCGACGTGGATTTGCCGCTCCGATTGAACCCACCCCGGAATTGGTAACTTCCAAAGCTTCGCCGCTGAGCCATGACAAAGGACAGCTCGCGGCGTCACCTTGAGAATAGGAGCAACGACCGACGCAAAATCCTGCTGCACACCCCACGGAACACGAATACCGCGGCTGGCAGTGAGCAAGTCCTTACGCCTGGTTCTCGCTCTGCTAACACCCAGTTCCGCCGCTTCCGAAGTGGAAAATGACCTCTCTCGAATTTCCGCCGGCAATTGTTCAGGAGAATTCATTTCTCCATCGTGGAAGAAAAATCAGTCCGCCATGACGTTATCCACAGGGTAGAACTCCCCATCCTGCGCCGAGTGTCGACTTGTGGCTGGTTTTGACGCCGAAAACCAGCCACAAGTCGACACTCGGCGGGGGAAGGCGGAGAGGGCGGGGGGGGTTAGATTTCGGTGCGGTGGAAGTTTTGGTGGCTTCGCGACGCCGTTGGGCCGCGCTGGCCTTGGTATCGATTTCCGTATGCTCCCGAACCGTAGGGGTGCTCAGCGGGCGAGGAAAGTTGGAAGAAGCAGAGCTGACCAATTTTGGAACCGGGCCAAAGCTTGATCGGCAGCGTAGCCATATTAGAGAGCTCCAGCGTTACGTGCCCAGAGAATCCTGGGTCGATAAAACCAGCCGTCGAGTGCGTCAAAAGTCCCAACCGGCCCAGCGAGGACTTGCCTTCCAAGCGAGCAGCGACGTCGTCGGGCAAGGTTACGGCCTCATATGTGGAGCCCAGGACAAACTCACCAGGATGCAAAATAAAGGGCTCATCCGCAGCAACTTCGACCAGTCGAGTCAGCTCGGGCTGCTCCTCGGCCGGATCAATGTGCGCATATTTGTGGTTGTCGAAAAGCCGGAACAGCTTGTCGATCCGCACGTCCACGCTTGACGGTTGCACCATAGACGGCTCGAAGGGATCCAGCACAATGCGGCCAGAGTCGATTTGGGTTCGGATGTCGCGGTCGGAGATCAGCACCCTAATAAAATAGCCTACTTATCCCCGGTCATCCTCAGCGTCCGCAGCGCCTTGGCTAATCTCGGTGCGCACCGCGAACAGTTCTGGGAAGAAAGTCAGCTCCAGGGCGCGCTGCAAGAAGCCGACGCCGGAGGATCCACCAGTACCGGTCTTCATCCCGATCGTGCGCAGAACCGTCTTCATATGCCGGAACCGCCAGAGCTGAAAGTTATCCTCCAAGTCCACCAGCTCTTCGCAAGCTTCGTACAGATCCCAATACTTTTCGGTATTTTCATAGATCTTTCGGTAGAGCTGCACCAAATCTTCAGAAAACACGTGCGCCTCGGAAACATCCCGATCCAATAGCGCTGCCGGCACATCGAATCCGCGACGCGCAAGCAGCCGGATGAATTCGTCATAAATACTGGTCTCGCCTAGCAAACCGCTAAGTAACTGCTCTGCGGCCGGATCGGCCTTGAAGACTTTGATCATGCCAGCGTTCTTGTTGCCCAATAAGAACTCGACGGCGCGGTATTGATAGGAATGGAAGCCCGAGGATGCGCCCAAATCACCGCGGAATTGTGTGTACTCAGTGGGCGTCAGAGTGGCCAATACGCTCCACTGCTCGGTGAGCGAGCGCTGTATGTGCTTGATTCGGGCGATGCATTTCATCGCCATGCGCAGATCGTTCTGCTGCAAGGAGGATCTCACCGTTCGCAGCTCGTGCAAGACCAGTTTGAGCCACAGTTCGGAGGTTTGGTGCTGGATGATGAACAGCATCTCATCGTGGTGTTCGGGCGAACTCACCGGGTGCTGCGCAGAAAGCAGCTCGTCCAGCGCAAGGTAACCTCCGTAGCTCATTTTGTCCCGGAAATCGGTTTCAATACCCGTCTCAAGACTTCTGGTGTTCTTCTCTACGCTCACGCGTCAAGGTTACGCTGCCGGGCCCCTCCAAGCCCGCAGCGCCGCATCTCTTGACAGCTCGGATTCAAGGATCTACATTTAACATATTCGTTAATTAACGAATATGTTAAATGTAGAAAGGGTCAGATGGCTACCGACCAGCTCAGTACGGTCTTCCAAGCTCTGGCTGATCCAACTCGACGCGCAATTTTGGCCAGGCTTTCCGACGGCGATGCAAACGTTTCAGAATTAGCAGAGCCTTTCGAAATTAGCCTGCCCGCAATCTCGCGGCATTTAAAAGTTCTTGAAGCTGCAGGGCTGATCTCCAGGGGTCAAACCGCACAGTGGCGCAGCGCAAAATTGGAACCGATCGCGCTCGAGGAAGCATTCGAGTGGATGGCACCGTACCGGCAAATCTGGGACACCAGACTTGGCCGGCTGGAAAAACACTTGAAAACCGTTCAAGAAATGCAGGAAGAAAAATGACTGAAATCGGCACCGAACTTGTCATTGAACGAATCTTCGATGCACCGCGTGAGTTGGTCTACCAAGCCTTGTCGACGAAGACCAGATTGCGCAGTGGTTTGGACCGGTCGGCGTCGAAATCGACCGAAGCACCGTGAGCGTCGATGCCCAAACTGGCGGGCACCAGCGCCTGATGATGCGTGGTCGCGCCGATCAAGGCGACTGGGCTGGCTTCGAATGTGCCGTTGACCGCAACTTCACCGACGTCGTCGAAAATGAACTCATCGTCGGCACCGAAGAGATATTTGGTCCAGACGGATCCGCACTCATGAACACCCGCTTCGAGTTCCACGACGCGCCCGAGAACAAAACTAAATTGATCATTCGCCAAGGGCCGCTGACGGAATCCCTCGCTGGCCAAAATCGATACGGCTGGGAAAGCTCATTCACCAAACTTGATGTCCTACTGACTGCCGCCGCCTAGACCCCCAGCACCGCCTGGTGACAGACCGGTCATCAGATTCGGCTACACTTGATCTACGGATTCGCTAGAATCCATAGTGCGGGCGTAGCTCAATGGTAGAGCGCTAGCTTCCCAAGCTTGATACGCGGGTCCGATTCCCGCCGCCCGCTCCACTGTGCGAAATTCCCCCCCCCCCCCCTTGGGGGGGAATCGCAATCCCGCTGATAATCAGCGAAGACCTCTTCAGAGCAATTTCATTCTTCCTTCCAGGAGATTCCCATGAGCTCAAGCCCCAATGTTCCTGTCAAAACTCACACCCTAGACGTCGACGGCGCCAGCCTGCACTACGAAGTGCGCGGCCAAGGCCCACTGCTGGCGCTGATCGGCGCACCGATGGACGCAAACGCCTTCACGCCAATGGCCGAGCTACTTGCCGCCGACCACACCGTGCTCACGGTAGATCCACGCGGCGTTCAGCACAGTACCGTGCAGGACGCCAACCAAGATTCGACGCCGGAAATTCGCGCCGAGGACCTTTCACAACTGATCACGGCCGTCGACGCCGGCCCCGCGATCGTTTTCGGCTCCAGCGGCGGCGCGGTCACCAGCTTGGCACTAGCGCAAGCGCATCCTGAGCAGCTCAGCACGGTGATTGCGCACGAGCCACCGCTCGCGGAGCTGCTGGAAAATCATGAACAGATTTTGCGTGAAACCGACGCCACGATTGCCGCTTATCAATCCGAAGGCCTGCTTGCCGGCTGGAAGCTCTTCTTTGCCCACGCATCAATCGAGATGCCACCAGGCGCTCTCGAGTACATGTTTGGCGGCGAGCGCACCGCGCAGCAGATTTCTGACGACAATCACTTCTTCTTACACGAGATGAAACTCAGCACACATTGGCAACCCGGTATCGCTCGGCTGAGCTCGGTGCCGATCAATCTCATCATTGGGGTGGGAGATGACTCAGCGGGCCAGTTTTGTGACCGTACCTGCACTGCTCTCGCCAGCGCGCTGAACACCGAAGCAGTCCACTTTCCCGGCGGCCACACGGGTTTTGTCGAAGATCCGGCGGGCTTCGCCGTGCGGCTTCGATCGGTACTAGCTGAGGTTCGATCGTGACAGATCAGACTTATCCGCAACAGATTGACCTAAAGTTCTCCGGGCCGACTTTTGTTGATGACACCAGTGGCTGGACCTTCATCACGGTGCCAGATTCCGTATCGCACTTCGGCACGCGCAAACATGTGAAAATCGAGGGAACCGTTGACGGCCACCCTATTGCGGCAACATTGATGCCTTCGGGCGACGGCACGCACTGGCTGCCGCTGAAAGCAGCGGTGCGCAAAACCCTTGGCATCGGAAGGTGGCGACTAGGTCAAGGTCCATTTGCAGAACCGCCTGACCTAGCTGCCGTTTGCTCTGCCGTAGGTTGGTGAGTACAGAAGTAGCTCCGAGCAGACAGGAACCCCCATATGACTCATCGCGTCAAGGGCGTCGTAGCCAGCGCCAAGAACGCCCCGGTAACCATTGAGACCATTTTGGTCCCTGAACCGGGGCCGGGCGAGGCCTTGGTGGACATCATTAGTTGCGGCGTTTGCCACACCGATCTGCATTACCAGCAGGGCGGCATTAACGATGAGTTTCCGTTCCTGCTGGGGCACGAAGCCACCGGCGCGGTCGCTTCGGTGGGGGCAGGGGTTACCGAAATCGCGCCGGGCGACAGGGCGATCTTGAACTGGCGCACCGTTTGTGGCGAATGCCGGGCCTGCCGTCGGGGTGAGGCTCAGTACTGCTTCAACACGCACAATGCCAGTCAGAAAATGACTCTGGAGGATGGCACTGAGCTCAGCCCAGCTTTGGGTATTGGGGCGTTTGCGGAAAAGACACTGGTTGCCGCCGGCCAGTGCACCAAGGTGCGCGACGACGTCGACCCGGCGGCAGTTGGGCTGTTGGGTTGCTGGATCATGGCCGGGCTTGGTGCCGCAATCAATACTGGCGCGGTTCGCCGCGGTCAATCGGTCGCGGTTATTGGCTGCAGCGGTGTGGGCTGTGCCGCCATCGCGGGTGCTCAGCTAGCCGGTGCCAGCAAGATTATCGCGGTGGATATTGACCCGAAGAAGTTGGCGGCTGCAGAAAAAATCGGCGCCACTCATATCGTTGATTCTTCAAAGGAGGATCCGATCGAGGCAATTCGCGCGCTCACTGGTGGTTTTGGTGCGGATGTGGTGATCGACGCCGTCGGCCGGCCGGAAACCTATCGGCAGGCTTTCTATGCGCGAGATTTAGCTGGCGCCGTGGTGCTGGTTGGTGTGCCTACGCCTGAGACGGTCATTGAATTGCCGCTGCTAGATGTTTTTGGTCGTGGCGGTTCGTTGAAATCGTCGTGGTACGGCGATTGCCTGCCTAATAGGGACTTCCCCGCCCTGGTGGATTTGTACCGATTGGGCCGACTGGATCTGGACGCGTTCGTTTCAGAGCGCATCGGTCTGGACGATATTGAGGAAGCCTTCAACAAGATGAAGTCCGGTTCGGTGCTGCGCTCGGTGGTGGAACTGTGAGCGCTAGCGTGCACATTGGGCAACTGGTCACTGAGGGGAAGTTTTCGCTCGACGGTGGCAGTTGGGACGTGGAAAACAACGTCTGGATCATCGGGGACGACGCCGAAGTGCTGGTGATTGATCCCGCTCACGACGCCAGCGCAGTATTTGCCGCGGTGGCTGGACGGCGAGTCAGCGCGATCCTGCTCAGCCATGGTCATGACGATCACATTCGGGCTGTTGGCGAGTTTCAGCAACTCTGTGGAGCGCAAATTTTCCTCCACTCAGCGGACAACATGCTCTGGGAAGCTGTTTATCCTGGAGCCGAAGCCCCTAGACCGCTAACCGAGGGCGATGAGTTTCCCATCGGTTCAGACCAGCTGAAATTACGCGTTTTACACACCCCTGAACATTCGCCGGGCTCGTGCTATTTCTACCTACCAGACGCGAAAACAGTATTTTCTGGCGATACGCTCTTCCAGGGCGGGCCGGGCGCAACTGGCCGTTCGTACAGCGACTTCCCGACGATTATCGAATCGATCACAGCCAAATTGCTGACACTTCCCGGCGAAACTTTGGTCCGCACCGGTCACTGAGTTCAGCTGGGTGTTCAGCGGTGCACAATCTGCAGTAGTTGACCGGGCCGACGGAAAGCGGAGCGGCGCAGGTTGACCTTGAGCATCAACTCGCCCCGACGAGCGAGCACCACACCAATAACGACGGCGGCTATCACCGGGACCCCGCCCGCTAACAACAGTGCTGCGTGCGGTCCAATATGCTCAGCGAGCCAACCAGTCATGAGGCCACCAACTGCCTGACCACCAATCAATACCATGATGTAAAGGCTAATCACTCGGCCGCGGATCTGCATGTTAGTGGATACCTGCACTAGCTGGTTTGCGCCGGTCAAAAACAGCAGACAGCTGAATCCCGCAACGACCATTACCGCACCGAAGCTCCACATAGATGGCATAAAGGCCGCCACCGCGAGCGATAAACCGTAGAAACCCGCACTCACCACTACCGAACGTAGCCGCAACTCCTTGCGCCGCGTTGAGGCCAAGGCACCAATGAGCGCGCCAATTGCCACCAAGGTGTTTAGCAAGCCGTATCCGCCGGGCCCTGCGTCAAAAACATGATCGGCAAAGGCAGCCATCACCACGGGCAGGCTCATGGCGAACACTGCGACGAACCCGGCCATAATCGTCGAAAACAAGATTGGCGGCTTTGAAGCCAAGTAGCGTGCTCCCTCAGCAAGCATCCCTTTAGATCGAGGCGCGGGCGTGGACCGAATCAGCTCCGAGCCACGCATCCCCGAAAGCATCGTCACGGTAAAGAGGCAAGCAACCGCGTTGGCGGCAAAGGCCCAGCCGCCGCCCACCGCGACCAGCATCAGACCGGCGACCGCTGGGCCGATCATGCCACCCAGCTGAAAAATCGAGGAATTAATGCTGATTTCGTTGCGCAAATGAGTGGGGCCCACTAGTTCATTCACAAATACCTGCCGCGCGGGCTGATCAACTACAGTAACCAAACCCAATACCAAGGCGACGACGTAAACATGCCAAACCTGAAGCGCGCCGCTCAAGGCCAGAACGGCCATAATCCCAGCCAGAACCGCTGCCGCTGATTGCGCAATCATCAAAAGGGTGCGCTTGGAGAAGCGATCTGCAAGCACGCCTCCCCATGGCCCCAACAGTAAAGTTGGCGCGAACTGCAGGGCTACCGTGATCCCGACGGCGGTCACCGAGCCGGAGAGCTGCAGCACAATCCAGTCTTGGGCGATGCGCTGCATCCACAACGCGATGACGGCAATGAAATGCGCGATGGTGAAGTAACGGTAGTTTCGAATAGCAAAAGCCGCAAAGGTACTTTTGACGCTCTTGTTTTGCACTACCAGGCTGATCGGCGCGGTAACAGCAGAATTCGGAATGATTCGGTTACTGGAAACTTTTGTTGTTGGAATTTGGGCAGTTGCAGGGGAAGCCACGGGAATCCTTGGATAGGGCCTGAACGAGGGAATACTTCAACGTTATCTGTGGTCAACCTCATTCTGAAGTCATATAATCCCTCTAACTGTCATTACGTATTGCAATGAATGGAGATTCGGTGTTCGACAATGACCAGCTGCGCAGTTTCCTTGCCGTTGCTGAAACTTTGAACTTCACTAGAGCCGCCGAGCGCCTAGGTTTGAGTCAACCCACGATCAGCCAGCACATTCGAAAGCTTGAAGACGCAGCCGGCCGGCAGTTGGTGCTCCGGGACACTCGGGAAGTTCGTCTAACCGATAACGGCGATGCAATGGCATGGTTCGCGCGCAACATTCTGGCCGCTCAAGATGATGCAGCGCGCTATTTTTCCGGTGCGGCGATGCGTGGTCGGCTCAGATTTGGCACCGCAGATGATCTCGCCTACACGCGACTGCCCACCATTTTGCGCGACTTCCGGCAGCTCTACCCACAGATCAATTTGGATCTGACCGTGAGCCAGAGCGATCAGCTCTACCGACGAGTTAAAGCTGGCCAGCTGGATCTCGTTTTTGTTAAATTGGTCTCTGGCGCTCAAGAAGGCACCGTGGTGCGGCCTGACCACTTTTCTTGGGTCGGGCTAGAGGGCACACAGCTGATTCCCGGTGCACCTGTGCCTCTGATCACTTACCCAACACCCAGCCTTAGCCGGTCCCTGGCGATTGACGCTTTGGAAAGCACCGGTCGGACCTGGCGAATTACCTGCAATACCAAGGAAATCAACGGAGTAATCGCGGCGGTGAGAGCCAGAATCGGCATTACCGTGATGCCCTCCACCTTGATTCCTGATGACCTTGTTTCGATCACTCGGCGTTTCGACCTGCCGCCGGTGGGCGAGGTTGATTTCACGCTGGTTCGTAACCCGCTCGCCAGAACCGACGTCGTTGATGCCCTAGAGCAAGCCATCATGGGACGCAAACTCAACCCAGCCAGGAACTGACGCTTAGAATAGACGCACCATGATCCGTACTATGTTCAAATCAAAGATTCACCGCGCCACGGTCACGCACGCAAATTTGCACTACGTTGGCTCGGTCACGGTAGATAAAGACCTGCTTGACGCCGCAGACATCCTGCCCGGCGAGCTTGTTGCGATCGTCGATGTAACCAACGGTTCCCGTTTGGAGACTTACACGATCGAAGGTCAAGCCGGCTCCGGAGTGATCGGCATTAACGGCGCGGCGGCGCACCTAGTCAACATTGGCGACACAGTGATTTTGATTAGTTACGCCCAAATGACCACGGCAGAAGCGCGAGAGTACTTGCCGTCAATCGTGCACGTCGATGCCGCCAACAAGATTGTGCAGCTGGGAACTGACCCGGCAGAAGCTCTTACCGAAGGCCTGAACCGGCCACCATTTTCCACCACGGCCTAAGCATAGGTGGTGTGCTGATTGGCTTTTCCCTTGTCTGGATAGTCATTGCCCTCGGCTACTTCCTTGGCCGGTTCAAAGTTCTCGGTGACTCCGGCCAGCAAGTTCTCAATCGTTTCAATTTTTTTGTTGCAAGCCCAGCACTGCTTTTCGAAACAATTTCGCAAGCAGATTTACACACCGTTTTCGGCCCAGGATTTTGGATAGTCGCCGGTTCCGCGTTCGTGGCTGCCGTCGTCTACGTCATCCTTACCTTGATTCGACGCAAACCTTTCGACGCCGAATCCATCATGGGCACCATGAGCGCTTCCTACGTCAATGCCAATAATCTAGGCCTGCCAATCGCGGTTTATGTGCTCGGCAACGCCGCACTCGCTGCGCCCATCGTGATCTTTCAGCTAGCGATCTATCAACCGATTTTCGTCGTGCTCATTGAATTAGTCCGGCACCGGCGGAATGCCTCAGCTGGCAAGTTGCTGTTGAGCGTTGTGAGTAACCCGCTGCTGCTCGCCTCGGTTGCCGGCACCGTGATCGCGGCTTCTGGCTGGCATCCACCGGATCTCATGCTGCAACCTTTCCAATTGATCGGTGGCGCTGCGGTGCCTTGCGCTTTGATCGCCTTCGGCATCTCCCTCTTTGGCTCTAAACCGCTTCAAGACCTCAACAGTCGCCTCTCGGTGCTGCTATCCACCGCGGTCAAACTTGTCATTCAACCGCTGGCGGCGTAGGTATTGGCAACCACCGTGTTTCATTTGAGCGGCCCGGCGTTGTTTGCCGCCGTCGTGCTTGCCGGCCTGCCCACGGCCCAGAATGTCTTTGTGATTGCCGCCCGTTACCAAGCCGGTGTGGCCCAGGCCAAGGACACGGTGTTGCTCACCACCGCGATTGCGGTGCCGGCAATGCTGGTAGTCGCCGCAGTTTTGGCCTGAGGCTAGTCAAATTCGGGCAGAACTTCGTCTTCAGCAGGTACTCTAACCTCATGGCTTCCAAGAGCGCGGCGGATATCGTCGCTAACATCACCCAGGGCTACACCTTCGACACCCCGGCAATTGCCCTCGGCGCTGCGCTGGTTGAGGATCAGGTTTACAAAGACGCCCAAGTGCGGCTTCCGTTGTCCATGATGAACCGGCACGGTCTCGTTGCGGGCGCAACCGGCACCGGTAAGACGGTGACCTTGCACATGATTGCCGAGCAGCTTTCGACGGCGGGCGTGCCCGTTTTCATGGCAGACATCAAAGGCGATTTGTCTGGCTTGGCAACACCGGGAACCGCGAGCGATAAGCTCACCGCTCGCACCCAAAGCTTGGGCCAAGAATGGGCGGCTAAAGCGTTCCCCGTTGAATTCCTCGCACTCGGCGGCGACGGCAATGGTGTACCGGTCCGCGCGTCAATCACCTCGTTTGGGCCGATTCTGCTTTCCCGCGTGCTGCAGCTCAATGAGACGCAAGAGTCCAGCCTGCAGCTGATATTCCATTACGCCGACACCCAAGGTTTGGAACTTTACGACCTTAAAGATCTGCGCGCAGTGCTTCAGGTCCTCACCTCAGATGAGGGCAAAGCAGCTCTCGCCGAGCTGGGCGGGCTGTCCAAAGCTACCGCGGGTTTGATTTTGCGCGAGCTAGTCACTTTGGAAGCACAGGGCATGACCAAATTCTTTGGCATGCCAGAATTCGATACCGCTGAGCTGATTCGGGTAGCTCCCGACGGCCGCGGTGTGATCACCTGTTTGGAACTGCCTAATGTGCAGGACAAGCCCATGTTGTTCTCTACCTTCCTGATGTGGTTGTTGGCGGATTTGTTCCGCGACCTGCATGAAGTGGGCGATCAAGAAAAGCCGAAACTGGTGTTCTTCCTCGATGAGGCGCACTTGCTTTTCAAAGACGCCACTAAAGCGTTCTTGGCCGCTATTACGCAGACAGTCCGGCTGATTCGCTCCAAGGGCGTTGGCATCTTCTTCGTCACCCAGACGCCAAAAGACGTGCCCTCGGATGTGCTGGCTCAGCTGGCAAACCGGGTGCAACATGCGCTGCGTGCGTTCACTCCTGACGATGCCAAAGCACTCAAAGCTACGGTGTCCACCTTCCCGATCAGCGATTACGATCTGGAAAAAACCTTGACCAGTGCGGGTATCGGTGAAGCGGTAGTCACCGTGATGAATGAAAAAGGCGCGCCGACGCCGGTCGCTTTGACCCGGTTGCGGGCACCAGAATCCGTGATGGGGCCAAGCGCGGAAGATACGGTCAAGTCAACGGTTGCTGGCTCGCCGCTCCTGGCAAAGTACGGCACCGAGGTGGACCCGATTTCTGCTTTTGAGAAACTGCAAAACCAAGCAGCACCGCCCACCGGTGATTCGGTAGGCGATCCTGCGCCGCCTATGCCGGCTCCGCCGGTTCCGATCCCGCCGCCACCAGCACCTGAGCAGCAGCAAGGCGGCTTTGGCGCTGAAGTTGCTGGCGCGCTGGGCGGAATCCTGGGTCGCGGCTTGCAGTCGATGGTGCGCTCAATGGGTACCAGCTTGGGACGCAACATCATGCGCGATATGTTCGGTACCACCAGCCGTCGTCGTCGTTAGTCGTTGCCCTTGACCCATTCAACAACGGCTGAGACTCCTACAAGCGAGCAACGCGGGTCCAAGCTGGTCCGAGTTGCCGCGGTGTGGCTTTTTGGTCTTCTTTTGAGCATTGCCGCTGCCATCATCACTATCCAGGTAGTGAATGCGAATTTATACGGGCCACAGCAGCCGGTACGCGACTATTTGCAAGCGCTTCAGGACGGCGATGGATCGCGCGCATTGGGCTTGCTAGGTGCAAATCTGCCCAACGCCTCAGCAGCTCTACTCGATGGCCAAGCCCTCAAAACAGCCGCTGCTGGAATTAGCGATATTCAGGTGGGAAATCCGACGACCTTGGACAATGGCCGGGTCAAGATTTCGGTGAATTTTCAAATGGCAGGCTCCGGACACAGCAGCGATTTCACCTTGGAACCGGTTGGCTCGCAATGGATCTTCTTCAATAAATGGAAGTTTGTGCCAACTTCGTTGCCGGTACTGGATGTCTCGGTAGTCAACCAGACGCAGGCCACCATCAACGGTGTTGATGTACCGATGCCAGCGGGGAAAAACACCTTTTCATTGCTCTATCCCGGCAGCTACGAGGCGGGTTACCAAGGCAAGCTCTTCACGGCGAAGCCCGGTACGGTGCTTGTTGATTCGCCGATTTCCAGGCCATCACCGGTTACTTTGGCCCCTGAGCCGTCGGCTGAATTAGTCGATCAGGTCAATAAGGCGCTCAAACAGTACACCGACCAATGCGCTCAGCAAAAGGTGCTCCGACCAAGTGGTTGCCCACTCAATTACCGGACAAACAATCGAATTACCGGCGATATTGCTTGGACGATCGTTTCCTACCCACAAGCAGCAATTTCGGCCTACAACGGCAGCTGGGTCATTGCCCCGTTGAAGTTCAAAGCGGAAATCAAATTCTCCGAAAAGGACAGCTTGAGCGGTGCAGCGAGCGATGTGGACAAAGTGCAAGAGTTCTTCTTTTCAGCCAAATTGAACATTAGCGGCGAAAAAGTCGAAGTAACTCCGGTAGTTCAGTACTAGGCCCGCGCAGGCAAGTACGGCCAGCCTAACCTTCTTGAGGATTGCCTTCGCTTGCTATCGAGAATCAGTCAGAATAACTAGGCTAGTGTAATGAGCCAATTCAACACACTTCTGCAAGAGCAAATCGGTCACGAGTTCGCTGCTTCACAGCAGTACATTGCGGTATCCGTCTGGTTCGATTCCCAGGACCTGCCGCAGCTGGCCGCTCACTTCTACAAGCAATCGCTCGAAGAGCGCAATCACGCCATGATGATGGTTCAGTACATGCTGGACCGCGACCAGGACGTCAAAATTCCTGGCATCGGCGAGATTGTGAACAACTTCAACGATGTCACTGAGCCGCTGAAACTGGCCCTAGAGCAGGAAAAGCAGGTTACTTCGCAGATCGAGAAGTTGTTCGCCACGGCCCGCACCGAAAACGACGCTCTCGGTGAGCAGTTCATGCTTTGGTTCCTCAAAGAGCAGGTCGAGGAAGTCGCCTCGATGAGCACTTTGGTCAACATCGCCGAGCGCGCAGACAGCCTTTTCGACATCGAGAACTTCATTGCCCGCGAAACCATTGGCGACGGCGGCGAGGATTCCTCAGCGCCCGAAGCCGCCGGCCGAGCGCTCTAAACCGTCACCCGCACCGCACTTCACCGCCCCGCCGTCGAGTGTCGACTTGTGGCTGGTTTTCTTCGGAGAAACCAGCCACAAGTCGACACTCGACGCGTTTAAGGGATACTGATGATTGGGGCCGCAAATTGAGCGGCTCCGAAGGCATCGCTAGTTGGAATTCGACCGACAACATTGGCAAACAGGCCACCTGGGAAGCGTTGTCCGTGACCGAGCAGGGTCAGGGCAAGTACCTAGTCAGCATCCGGACCGGAGGCAATGGCTATAACGGCATTAGCCCCTTCGTTTTCACGGTGCTGGATGGCAAAGTGCAGTCCATGGTGATTAGCGCTGGCTAGAGCCCCAGTTTCTCTAAGAATTCGCTCTCAGTTCCCAAGACATGTTCTGCGAGGAAAGCTTCCACGGTGGAGTACCACACCCGGGCGTGCTGAGGTTTGAGAATCCAGTGACCTTCGTCGGGAAAGTACAGGAATCGGTGCACTGTCTTCCCTTCCGAATCCGTCGCATCCGGTGATTCTGAGAGCAGGTCAGACCAAAGCCGGAATCCTTCGCCCACAGTGACTCGGTAATCTTTATCGCCATGGATCACCAGCATCGGACTGACGATATTTTGCACATACGTGTTCGGGGATCGATCCGCCATCAATTCCGGCGCCATCTTCCGATTCCAGTAATGAGCGGCATCGGTCCGCTTGCTATGGCCTTCCAGCTCCCAGGAACTGGCATGCGTCACACCGGCTGTGACAACCGAAGTGAATCGCCCCGGTGTGTCCGGAGACTTTCTTGTTTGAGAGGATCAGGACATGGCAGGGAAAACTACGACACGGTATCCGCAGGAGTTGAAGGATCGTGCGGTGCGCATGGTGGCGGAGATGGAGGGTGCATCTTCGGCGTGGGCGGCGATGCAAAAAGTTGCCCAGCTTTTGGGTGTGGGTGTGCCGGAAACGGTGCGTAAATGGGTCCGGCAAGCCGAGATCGATGTTGGTACTAGAACTGGAACAACGAGCACGGAATCGGCCGAGCTGAAACGGTTACGGCGTGAGAACGCTGAGCTGAAACGGGCGAACGCGATCCTTCGGAGTGCTTCAGCTTTTTTCGCGGTCGAACTCGACCGCCACAACACTGATCGTGAAATACATCAAGGACCATGCCGGTCACCGCGAGAATAATGGATTGCGGTGGGGTGTCGAGTCGATCTGCCAGGTGCTTACTGGGACGGGGTGAAGACCACCCCGTCCACGTACTACGAATGGGTGGATAAAACACGATCTCACCGAGAACAACGTGATGAGGTGCTCAAGCCCGTGATCCAGAAGGTGTATGCCGCTAATTACGGGGTTTACGGCACCAGGAAAGTCTGGTTGGCGATGAACCGTGAAGGTGTGCCGGTGGCCAGGTGCACGGTAGAACGGCTCATGGGGTTACTTGGCATACAGGGTGCGGTCCGTGGCAAGGTCAAACGCACCACGATCAAAGACTCGAAGGCAGCCCGAGCGAAGGACTTGGTCCGCCGTGATTTCACACCAACGGCACCGGATCGGCTATGGGTAGCTGATTTCACCTATGTTTCGACCTGGTCCGGGTGGGTCTATGTTGCCTTCGTTATCGATGCTTACTCTCGGAGGATCCTGGGCTGGTCAGCGAGTGCTTCTATGAACACCGTGCTAGTGCTCAACGCAGTTAATCAGGCAATCTGGAGTCGTGAACGGGCCGGGGCTGAGATTTCCGGGGTGATTCATCATCACGATGCCGGGGCTCAATACGCCTCCTTGGCCTTCACCGAACGCCTGGCCCAGACCGGTATCCGCCCCTCGATCGGTTCTGTGGGTGATAGTTACGACAACGCCTTGGCGGAAACCATCAACGGGCTTTATAAGACCGAGCTGATCAAACCCGGCAAGCCCTGGCGGACTCTAGAAGAAGTCGAAATCGGCACCGCTGAATGGGCCGATTGGTACAACCACCGAAGGCTCTACCAGTACTGCGGAGACATCCCACCAGTAGAGCTAGAAAACCACTACTACAATCACTACCAGAGCACGGAAGCCGCCGACAGGCTCATCGTCTGAGAAACCCTCCGGACACGCCGGGGCGATTCACTGGCTTACCGATGTCAGTGCTTCCGTAACCGCCGCTTTGGTGATTTTAGGCACCGTGATGCTGATCGACCTACGCAACCCCACGCAAAACGCTGCACCACTTTTGGTTGCTATGAAGGGCTCATAGCAACCAAAAGTGGTGCAGCGTTTGAGAAAGAAGGATAAAGAGTTAGATGTTGAAGCCGAGGGCTCGCATCTGATCTTTGCCGTCATCGGTAATTTTCTCTGGACCCCATGGCGGCATCCATACCCAGTTGATCCGCCATTCGTCGACAAGGCCGCCAAGTGTCTTTTCAACTTGCTCTTCAATGACGTCTTGCAGCGGACAGGCCGCCGTGGTCAGCGTCATATCCAGCAGCAGCGCACCGTCCTCGGCGTAGCGCAGACCGTAGAGAAGCCCCAGGTCCACCACATTGACGCCAAGCTCAGGGTCAATAACGTCGCGCAGCGCTTCTTCCAGCTCTGGCAATTCGACAGTTGCACTCATGCGATTAGCCTACGCCTGAGCTTCAGCAGTCAGGAAGCGATCGTAGCCTTCTTCTTCCAGACGGTCAGCCAGCTCTGGGCCACCTTCTTCAGCCACTTTGCCGTCCACAAATACGTGTACGAACTCCGGCTTGATGTAGCGCAAAATCCGGGTGTAGTGCGTGATCAGCAGCGTGCCCATGTTGCCACCCTCTTGGGCGCGGTTGACGCCTTCGGAAACAATCTTCAGCGCATCAACGTCCAGGCCGGAATCGGTTTCGTCAAGAATCGCGAACTTCGGTGCGAAAAGCTCCAGCTGAAGAATTTCGTGGCGCTTCTTTTCACCACCGGAGAAGCCTTCGTTGACGTTACGCTGGGCAAATTCGGTGTCAATGCGCAGCTGAGTCATCGCAGCCTTGACGTCTTTGGTCCAGGTCCGCAGTGCAGGCGCTTCGCCGTCAATTACGGTCTTTGCCGTGCGCAGGAAGTTGCTCATGGTGACACCGGGGATCTCCACCGGGTACTGCATGGCTAAGAACAGCCCTGCCCGTGCGCGCTCATCAACGCTCATCTCCAAGACGTTTTCACCGTCCAGGGTGATTGAGCCCGAATCCACAATGTAGCGCGGGTGACCGGCAATAGTGGAGGCCAAAGTCGACTTACCTGAGCCATTCGGGCCCATAATGGCGTGCGTTTCGCCGGTGCGAATGACCAGGCTTACGCCTTTGAGGATTTCCTTTTTGCCTTGCTCCGTCTCAATGCTGACGTGCAGGTCCTTGATTTCCAGAGTGGACATGTCTTCTTCTTTCCTTAAAAAGTCTTTAATTAATCAGTTCGACGCCGTTGAGAATCTGGGCGATGTCCACATAGACATCCTGGCCCTCGATGCTCAAGGCGAAAACCGGAATAGGTTCGTAAGCGGGCAACGTCTGCGGTTGGCCGGAGCTGAGATCAAAGCTGGAACCATGTGCCCAGCACTCAATCGTGCAACCTTCGACGTCACCTTCGCTGAGCGAAATCTCAGCGTGCGAGCAAGTGTCTCCGACCGCGTGCAATACGCCCTCAGAATCTTTCACAATTGCCACCGGAACATTGTCAATCTCAACGCGCAGTGCGCTTTTTACGCCAACTTCGTACACTCGGCACACCAGCTCAGCAGCCATTTAGAGCGCCCCCGAAGCCTCGAGTTCGCGCTCCAACGCCGCAACCAGTTCTTCTTCGAGTGCGGGCACTTTGATCTTTTGGATGACCTCGTTGAGGTAGCCACGAACCACCAAACGGCGCGCATCTCGCTCAGAAATGCCACGAGCCATCAAGTAGAACAAGTGCTCATCATCGAATCGTCCAGTGGAGCTAGCGTGGCCGGCACCCTCGATCAGACCCGTCTCAATCTCCAAGTTCGGCACTGAATCAGCGCGCGCACCGTCGGTCAGGATCAGGTTCTGGTTCTTCTCGTAGCTATCAGTGCCAATCGCCTGCTTCTGAATGAGCACATCGCCAACCCACACGGTATGTGCGCCAGCGCCCTGCAAAGCACCCTTGTAGAGCACATTGGACTTTGAGTTGGGCACGTTGTGGTCAATGAACGTCCGGTGCTCCAAGTGCTGACCGGCATCGGCAAAGTAAAGACCGAAAAGCTCGGCTTCAGCTCCCTCGCCGGCATAACGTGCATTGACATTGAGCCGAACTATTGAGCCGCCCAAGGTGATCACTACGTGTTTGAGCTTGCCGTCCTTAGCCACGACGGCGTCGTGCTGGCCCAGGTGCTTTGCAGTGTAATCCCAGCGCTGCACGCTGACGACGGTAAGCTCGGCACCTTGACCCACAATGATCTCGGCATTGCCGTTGTGATCGGCGCTGCCGCGGTGATCCAAAATCACGACGGCGCGCGAGTTGGCACCGGCTTCAATCACATAATGTGCATTTGAGCGACGGCCTTCACCTTGCCCAGTCACTGTGACTTTGAGCGGTTCGGTGAGTTCAGCATTTTCCGGAATCCGCACATAGATTGCCTCAGCCGATTTTGCGGAGGCAATGGCCGCGGCACGATCTGCTGGTACAAGAGCGGTTCCGCGGGGCGTCTGTCCCAAGCTCAAAGCGGAACCGAGGTATCCCTCGGCCGCTTCGAAAGTGGTTTCAATGGCAGCTGGATCGGTATCAACTTCGGTGAAGAACTCAGCGAGCTTCTTCACCGAAGTGAAGCGCCATTCCTCTTCAAGACCGCTAGGAACTTTGAAATCCGCCACGTTCTGACTAGTCAGTCGCTCGGCGCGTGAAGCCATCACTTCGGTGCCGTGGCTGTGGTGCTTGTCCACCTTGGAGTCGAGTAGGGTCTCGCCCTCTTCGCTCATTCCGGCGATAACGGGGGTGCTCACTACTAGCCCACCGATCCTTCCATTTGCAGTTCGATCAGCCGGTTCAGTTCTAACGCATATTCCATCGGCAGTTCGCGCGCAATTGGCTCAATAAAGCCGCGCACGATCATCGCCATCGCCTCGTCTTCACGCATTCCGCGAGACATCAGGTAGAACAGCTGTTCTTCGCTAACCCGTGAAACGGTAGCTTCGTGGCCCATCGAGACATCGTCTTCACGGATATCGACATAGGGATAAGTGTCCGAGCGGGAAATCGTATCCACCAGGAGCGCATCGCAGCGCACGGTGTTTGCCGAGTGCTCCGCACCTTCACGAATCTGCACCAAACCACGGTATGCCGCACGGCCACCACCACGGGCCACCGATTTGGAGATAATCGAAGACTTAGTGTTTGGCGCGATGTGTACCATCTTCGAGCCGGTGTCCTGGTGCTGACCCTCGCCAGCGAACGCGATCGAAAGCGTCTCGCCCTTTGCGTGCTCGCCAACTAGGTAGACCGCAGGGTATTTCATCGTGACTTTGGAACCGATGTTGCCATCGATCCACTCCATGGTGGCGCCTTCGTGTGCAATCGCACGCTTGGTAACCAAGTTGTAGACGTTGTTCGACCAGTTCTGGATCGTGGTGTAACGAACGCGAGCGTTCTTCTTCACAACGATTTCCACGACAGCGGAGTGCAAAGAATCCGAGGTATAGATCGGCGCGGTACAGCCCTCGATGTAGTGCACATAGGAGCCCTCATCCGCGATGATCAGCGTCCGCTCAAACTGGCCCATGTTCTCGGTATTGATCCGGAAATAGGCTTGCAGCGGGATTTCCACGTGTACGCCCGGCGGGACGTACACAAAGGAGCCGCCGGACCAGACCGCGGTATTCAGCGAAGCGAATTTGTTATCGCCCACCGGAATGATCGTGCCGAAATATTCCTGGAAGATCTCCGGGTGTTCTTTCAACGCGGTATCCGTGTCGAGGAAGATCACACCTTGCTGCTCAAGGTCTTCGCGAATCTGGTGGTAAACAACCTCAGACTCGTACTGAGCGGCAACGCCCGAGACCAAGCGATTGCGCTCAGCTTTCGGGATGCCCAAGCGCTCGTAAGTGTTGCGGATGTCGTCCGGCAGCTCTTCCCAGGAACCGGCCTGCTTCTCGGTGGAGCGGACGAAGTATTTGATGTTGTCGAAGTCAATGCCGGAAAGGTCCGCACCCCAGTTGGGCATCGGCTTCCGGTCAAAGTACTTCAAGCCTTTGAGTCGCAAATCGAGCATCCACTGCGGCTCGTTCTTCTTCGAGGAAATATCCCGAACAACTTCTTCGCTCAAACCACGGCGAGCGTTGTCGCTCACTTCGTTTTTATCCGACCAGCCGAAAGCGTAGTTTCCGATGCCTTCCAGCTCCGGATTGCGTTCCAAGATGTCGGTTATCACCGTGTCGGTGGCCTCTTTCTGGGCTGTGTCTGTCTGACTGTCGGCCAGTTGATCTGTCATCAGTTGCTGCCTTTCTGCAGATCGGTGGATGCGATTGATGCTGATTGCCCCGGCTCGTCTTCTTGTGGAAGTCGGCCGGTAGGAATGTGGGTTGTGCAAACGTGTCCGCCGCTGGCCAAGGTAGATAGCCGCCGGACGTCAACGCCTAACAGACGGGAAAAAGCTTCAGTTTCCGCTTCGCAGAATTCTGGGAATTCGGCTGCCAACTCCAAAGCAGGGCAGTGACCCTGGCAAAGCTGCACAGCCTGCAACGGCCCGGAGCCCAGCAACTGATTTGCCGAGGATACATAGCCATCTCCGCTGAGTGCCTCGGAGAGAATCGCGGCTCGCCGCACGACGTCGTCGCCAGCTTCGGCGAGGAGCGGCTCGTAACGCTTTTCCATCTTGGCAAACCGTTGCTCAGCGAACTCTTGAATGGCTCGCTCGCCTTTGACCTCAACCAATTGCGACAGCGCGGTCCGAGCTATCTGCAGGTAGTCATTGCCCAAGTCAGATTGGCCATGGCTGGAAAGGACGTAACGTCGCGCTGGACGCCCGGCACCCTTGCCTGAGCCGCGAACAAGTTTAACCTCGATGACGCCGCTCTTGGCTAACTGATCAAGGTGCCGACGAACCGCGGCTGGCGTAAAACCGAGCAAGGTACCAAGTTGGGCGGCGCTGGCTGGGCCGTGTTCCAACACCGCACTGCGAACTCTGTCTCGAGTGCGTTCATCACTTTCAATACCGGGCGGAACCGAAGTTCCGAAGGGTATTCCAAGGGCCGGCGAGGGCACGCCGGATTCCTGAGATTCAACCTTCATGGAATACACAACACAATTATGACCTAATAGCTTCCCGTCAACTAGTTAGGCGGGCCTTCCCCGGTAATTTTGGCTATATTTGTCGCGACTATTTGAGGAACTAGCCGCCGATTCCGTTAAGGAACTTTGCCATCAATGGTCCCAAGACCACGGAGGCGTACCCGCCGTCTTCAATAAACATTGCCGCTGCAAGGTCACCTTGGATCGCTATCAGCCAGGAGTGCGTCTTCGGCGGCGTATCGGTGCCGAATTCCGCGGTGCCAGTCTTCGCAAAGACCTGCCCGCCCGGCAGATTCAACAGCGGTCCGGCGTTTCGTTCGCTGACCACTCCGGCCATCAGTTCTTTCAACGAACCGGTCTCCCCCGCGGTCAACGCGACCGGCGGAGTCGCAGCAGCCGAGTTCGACGCCCGGCTTGCTGGGCTGGACGGGCTGGATGGTGCAGCAGAACCCGACGGCGTCGGATTAGTGATGACCAACTTTGGCTTGACCAAAGCGCCAGCAGCCACGCTAGCGGCAATATTTGCCATCCCTACCGGCGAAACCTGGACCTTACCCTGCCCAATCATCGAAGCAGCGTGCTCAGCGGGAGTTCCATCCAGCGGTACCGAACCGTCGTAACTGCTAGCGCCAACGTCCGTTGGCACGCCGATGCCAAGCGAGGCAGCGGCAGAGGCCAACTCCGCCTGGCTAACGGCACCGGCTTGCGAGATAAATGCGGTATTGCAGGAGTATGAAAACGCCGTCCGCAATGGCACATTGCCCAGTTTGGCAGCATTGTAAGTTGGTGCGTTTTTGAAGGTAGTGCCGCCGGCCTCAAGGGTCGGAGTGCAGGGCACTACCGAATCCGGTGTCTGCCCTTTTCGGAGCATCGCGAGCGAAGTAATTGTTTTAAATGTTGACCCCGGCGCGTACTGACCCAGCATCGCCGTATCGTAGCCATTGCTGCCCGGACCGCTAGCGGCGGCCAGAATTGCACCGGTAGAAGGCTTGATCGCCACAATTGACGAAGCAGAAACCGATGCCTGATTTGCTGGATCGGCCAAAAGCCCTTCAGCTAAGTTTTGAACCTTGCTGCTCAACGTCGTGGTGAGGTTGGCGCCCGGCTTGGACTGAGTATCGAAGAGAACTCTGGGCTGATCCGAAGCGGCCGCCTTGGGATCTTTTTCCACTACCTGAATTCCAGGCGTGCCAGCGAGCTGCTTGTCATACTGTGCTTGCAAGCCGCTAAGCCCAGTATGATCGCCGCTTTTGATTCGGCCATTGGACTTGTCGATCAATTCAGCCGTCGCCTCACCCACGGTGCCCAGAATCGGACGCGCAAATCCGCGTGTTGGCGCGAGTGGAAGCTTGTCTTTGATCGCCACCGCACCGGCGATAGCGCCAATTTGCTGATCGGTAACGGTTCGGCTGGCATCGTCTCGCAAGGAAAGAGCTTCCACAAAAGCTTGTGGTCCGGCGGCGGCAACCTGCTTAGCATAAGCGTCTAAATCAACTTGGACTAGAGCGGCAAGTGCACGCGCTGAAGCGTCAATAACACCTGCATCAGCTTTTGTCTTATCGATCCCGATTCGCAGCACCGGACGATCCTCCACCAGAACTTCGCCGCCGTCGCCCAAAATCTGACCTCGGGCTGGCGCGCTGCTTCGCAAATGCAGCGAGTCGCCGTCTTTAAATCCTGGAATAACCATTTGCGGTGACCATGCGGTGGTCCAGGTGCTGTCTTTGCGGCTGAGCGATGCGGTGGTGCTGTAAGTCCAGGTGCCGCCGTTGAAACCCCAATCGTAATTGAGCTTGGCGGTTACCTGGTCTTTAGAGTCTTTTGCTGGATCAACTGAGAGGAAGCTGACTTTCGGTTGCACCGAAGCCAATGCCTTAACCATCGCAGCGACTTTGTCATTAACCTCGGAACCGTCTTTGGCTCCGGTAAAGGACAACGCGTTCACATTCAGCGAGGATAAGCCGCTAGCTAGCTTTTGCGCGGCATCTTTTGCACCGTTGTCCCCGTTATCGCAGGCGCTCAGGGTCAAGGCAGAAACGGATACAGAGACGGCAATCACTAAGGCTTTTCGATTGAGCATTCCACTAGTATGCCAAAGCTTGGCGATTGGAACGCTACTACCTGTCGTAGAATACTTCAGTGTCCGATGCCCTCGCTGCCGCCCTAACCATAGATGGCTTAGTCAAAGACGTCGGCCCATTTCCTGCGCTCGATGGACGAATGAAACGCGTTATTAGCGATCTGTCCCTCACCGCACACTTCGGCCAAGTCACAGTACTTCTGGGCAGCAACGGAGCGGGTAAGACCACCACACTGGAATGTGCGCAAGGCCTGCAGCGACGTCAGGGTGGCAATATTTCGCTGCTTGGCCAGGACCCAGAAAAAGCTGATGCCTCGTTACGGGCCCGAGTCGGCGTGATGCTTCAAGACGGCGGCTTGCCCCCCGCAATGCGCCCGGTTCAGCTGCTAGAACTTGTTGCCGGCATGTATCAGAACCCGCTGCCAGTCAATGAATTGGCCGAGCAACTGGGCATCAACGAATTTGCCAACACCACAATTCGGCGACTTTCGGGCGGCCAAAAGCAACGAGTGGCACTCGCCGCAGCTCTGATCGGGCGGCCAGAAGTTGTTTTCCTCGATGAGCCCAGCGCTGGGCTCGACCCGCAATCAAGGCAACTGGTTTTCGATCTGATCAGACAGCTGCGCGCTGACGGCCTCGCCGTGATTTTGACGACGCATCTGCTCGACGACGCACAGCGGCTTGCTGACTACGTTTACATCATTGATGACGGCCGAACAGTAGCCGAGGGAACCGTGCCGGAGCTGCTGAGCAACGCCGCAAAAGTTGAAGCAGAACGCAGCTTCTCCTTCGATGCCAGTGCTGCGCTGGACTTCAGCGGCGCGCTCCGGGCAGAAGTAGCCATCGTGGAAACTCGGCCAGGCAGCTATTTGCTCACTGGACCGCTCTTGCCGGAAGATTTAGCCGCCTTGGCAACTTGGTGGGCTGAACACCATGTCATGCCAAGTGCCATTAATTTGGCTTCGCACTCACTCGAAGACGTCTTCCTTGACATTGCCAACGCCGCTGCGGCAGAACGGAGCGGCACATGAACTCGGCAACCTCATCAAACGTTTCCCGGCCAGCTATCTCTCAACCCGCGTCGCTTGGCCGCCGCATCTTGCAACAAGGTCGCCACGAAACCTTGACCATGTTGCGCAACGGCGAGCAGCTAACGCTGGCGATCGTGTTGCCGTTACTGGGCCTGATTGCCCTGACGGTCACGCCGCTCCTTGACAATTTAGGCCAGGCCAGAATCGACATTGCTGCGCCAGGAGTGCTCGCACTGTGTGCGATGTCTACCGCACTGACCGGGCAAGGCATCGCAACCGGCTTTGACCGCAGATACGGCGTGCTCCGGTTTCTTTCGACGACGCCGCTGGGACGTACCGGTTTGATTGTTGGCAAGGTTGCGGCAGTGCTAGCGGTATTGGTCATTCAGGTTGTGGTGATTTCCGCCGTTGCGCTGCTACTGGGCTGGCAGCCTAATTTCCCGGGTTTGTTATTGGGCATCACGTTGCTGATCTTGGGAGCGCTAGCTTTTAGCTCCTTGGGTTTACTGATCGCCGGTACCGCTCGTCCGGAAGCAACTTTGGCGTTGGCGAATCTGCTTTGGATCCTTTTCGGCGCGCTTGGCGGCATCGTGCTGCCAGCCAACCGGTTACCCGGGATGATGCAAGACATCGTGCATTTCTTACCCTCAGGTGCATTGGGCGATTCAATGCGACAAGCATTTTTAGGCGGCGGACTGGACGTGTTTTCCGTCGTGATCTTAGTACTTTGGGCTGTCCTCGCTTCGGCGGCAGCGATCAAGTGGTTTAAATGGAGTTGAGATGAGTTCTTTGTACCGGTCCATCACGGCCAAATTGCCGACGGCGGTAAACCCCACCGTCCGTCGTCTGGCCATTGCCTCGCTCATTGGTCAGGCGGTACTGATTGGAACAGGCGGCGCCGTCCGGTTAACATCTTCCGGCTTGGGCTGCCCCACTTGGCCCAGGTGCACGCCAGAATCATTGGTCAACACCCCTGAAATGGGCATCCACGGAATCATTGAATTCGGCAATCGTGCGTTGACTTTTGTGCTCGCTATTATTGCCGTGTCGATGCTGGTCTTTCTTTGGAACTTGCGCAAAGAACGCAAAGATCTGTTTTGGTTGGCGTTTGGACTTCTTGCCAGCATTCCGGCTCAAGCCATCATCGGCGGTCTTTCGGTCCTGACAAAGCTCAACCCTTGGGTAGTGGGCTTGCACTTCTTAGTTTCGTCCGCACTAGTGGTATTCGCCAAGCTCTTGGTCAATCGAGCCTACGGTCGGCCGCCGGCGTCGCAAAAGCCCGTTCGCCCGCTACTGCGTCAGCTAGCTCTAACCAGCGCAGTTTTGGTCGGCATTGCGGTAGTCATCGGTGTCATGGTTACTGGCTCTGGCCCGCATGCCGGTGACGCAAATGCACCGCGAAACGGCTTAGATTCAGATCTCATCACCCGAATCCACGTGCTGCCGGTTTATCTTTTAGTCGCGGTTTCGGTGCTTCTGCTCGTCGTGACCTGGAAACGCGGCAAGGGCGATTTGCTCCGCTCCGCAAGCTTATGGCTCATCGCTACTGTCGTCTTGCAAGCCGTCATCGGCTACACCCAGCACTTCACCGGCTTGCCGCCACTCTTGGTTGGCCTACACATGCTTGGCGCTGCCGCTTTGCTCGCAGCGGGCACAAATGTTGCCGACGTCGCGCTACATTCTCGGAGGGCCTAGCGCAGGGCATTAGCCCATCAGCGGCATGCCAACAAAGGGATCAACGGCAAGAGCTACGAAAAGTAGCGTCAAGTAGCTGATTGAGCCATGGAAGACTTTCATTGCGCTCTTATTGGTCACAGTGTCGTGTGAAGCTTTCGAATGCAGGCGATGCGCTTCGAGCAAGAACCAGAGACCAGCTGCCCCTGCGACTACGGTATAGACGATGCATGCGTGCCCAAGTGGGATCAGCAAAAGCGAGCAGACCACCATTGCCCAGGTGTAAAGCACCACCTGAACGGAAACGATTCGTGCGCCAGCCACCGCACCCAGCATCGGAACGTTCGCAGCTTTGTAGTCCTCGCTGTAGCGCATAGAGAGCGGCCAGTAGTGCGGTGGTGTCCACAAGAAGATCACCATGAACAAGATAATCGCGGGCCATTCGACTTTATTAGTTACAGCTGCCCAAGCGATCAGCACCGGCATGCAGCCAGCAACGCCGCCCCAGACAATATTTTGCGCGGTGCGACGTTTCAAAATCAGCGTGTAGACCACCACGTAGAAGAAAATCGCCGCAATGCCCAGCAAGCCGGCCAGCGGGTTTGCGCCAAACCAGAGAATCGCTATCGACAAAATGCCCAGTGCCCAGGAGAACACCAAGGCTTCGCGTGGGGTGACCGCACCTGTCACCAAGGGGCGGTCTTCCGTCCGGTGCATGATCTTGTCAATGTCCCGGTCGATGTAGCAGTTGAATGCGCCGGCACTTCCGGCAGCAAATGCGCCGCCGATCATGGTGGCAAGAATAAGCCAAATATTTGGCAGCCCTCGGGCGGCAAAAATCATGGTTGGCAAGGTGGTGACGAGCAAAAGCTCCATCACTCGGGGCTTCGTCAAAGCGATATAAGCCTTGGTTTTGGCCGCAAAACCTAGTTTGTGCGGCGGGTTCCCCGCTGCCGCGGTGGTCGCTGGTGCCTGCGTCAAGCGCACGAATGCCCCACTTACCTCAAAAGATGTGATCTGACAATGCTAATCCTAGTCAATATTACCCGCACTTACTCGAACGCTGCGCCGCCAGCTCGATCACGCAATTCTGATCCGACTATGTGACTCAGCAGACGTTGCCAGTTGGCGTTACACCAAGCCTTAAAGCACTAAGCTGGGGAGGGAGTTCAAGGATCCGTATTTTCTGTATGAAAGGGCACTGACTTTCGATGCCACAGGAACAGCAAGAATTTTCATGGACCACGCTCGATCAGCGGGCCGTCGACACGATTAAAGTGTTGGCTGCGGACGCGGTTGAGAAAGTTGGCAATGGGCACCCCGGAACGGCAATGAGCCTAGCTCCGGCGGCTTATCTCATCTTCCAGAGGCTACTGAAGCACGATCCGGGCGACCCGCAGTGGGCTGGCCGCGACAGGTTTATCCTCTCGCCAGGCCACAGTTCACTGACGCTTTACATTCAGTTGTTCCTTTCCGGGTATGGCTTGGAGCTGAGCGATCTGGAAGCGCTGCGGACTTGGGGAGCGCTCACTCCAGGGCACCCGGAATACAAACACACTAAGGGCGTTGAAATCACCACTGGCCCCTTGGGTCAAGGTTTGGCTTCCTCGGTGGGCTTTGCGTACTCGCAGCGCCGGATGCGCGGCTTGTTTGATGCAGATGCTGCTCCGGGCACCAGCCCTTTCGACCACAATATTTGGGTCATCGCCTCTGATGGCGACCTGCAAGAGGGCGTCACCAGCGAGGCTTCATCGTTGGCTGGGCACCAGGAACTCGGCAACCTCGTGGTCGTTTACGATCAAAACCACATTTCAATTGAAGACGATACTGACATTGCTTACTCAGAAGACGTTCTCAAGCGTTATGAGGCCTACGGGTGGCATGTACAGCGCGTGGATTGGACGAAGACCGGCGACTACGTCGAAGACGTCGAGGGCCTGTACCACGCGTTAATCGAAGCTAAAAACGAGACCTCTAAGCCGTCGATCATCGCACTTCGGACCATCATTGGTTGGCCTTCACCGACCAAGCAGAACACCGGCAAGATTCACGGATCTGCGCTGGGCGCCGAAGAAGTGGCTGGTTTGAAGAAGGTTTTGGGATTCGGCCCAGAGAAGACTTTCGACGTCGATCCGGAGGTACTTGCGCACGCCCGCGAAGTTGCCGCACGCGGTGCAGAGGCACACGCTGACTGGGATAAAGAACTCACCAGCTGGCAAGCCGGCAACCCTGACGGTGCCGCATTGCTTGACCGAATCGAATCGGGCGCTTTGCCCACCGATTGGGCCGGCGCTTTGCCCACCTTCGAAGCAGGCAAAGACGTCTCGACCCGCGCGGCCTCCGGCAAGGTCATCAATGCCATTGCAAGTGAATTGCCCGAGCTGTGGGGTGGCTCTTGCGATTTGGCCGAGTCAAACAACACCACAATCGAGGGCGCGCCGTCGTTCGTTCCTAGTGACCGGCAGACTGGCGCATGGAGCGGCAACCCTTACGGTCGGGTACTGCACTTCGGCATCCGCGAACATGCTGCCGCCGCGATCGTCAATGGCATCCACTTAGGTGGCCCGACGCGCGCATTCTCCGGAACATTCTTGATTTTCTCGGACTACCAGCGCCCGGCTATTCGACTTGGCGCCCTGATGGGCGTACCCAGCATCTACGTTTGGACACACGACTCGATCGGTCTGGGCGAGGACGGCCCCACGCACCAACCAGTGGAGCAGCTGGCCAGCTTGCGAGCCATTCCGGGCCTCGACGTCGTCCGGCCAGGTGACGCAAACGAGGTCGCCCAGGCTTGGAAGGGCATCCTGGAGAACCGGAACAATCCGGCCGGAATCGTGTTAACTCGGCAAAATATTCCGACCTACGCCCGCGCTGCTGGTGCCGCGACTGCCAGCGAGTTTGCTTCGGCCGACGGCGTACTCAAGGGCGGCTATGTGCTTGCCGAATCAACCTCGATCAACGCAGCTGGTGAAGCTTCAGTAGCAACCCCGGAAGCGATTTTGATCGCTACCGGATCTGAAGTACAGCTTGCCGTTCAAGCCCGTGAGACCTTGCAGGCCGAAGGCATTCCTACCCGAGTGGTGTCAATGCCCTGTGTTGAATGGTTCCACGCTCAGAGCCCCGAATACCGTGCATCAGTGCTGCCAGCGGCGGTCAAGACCAGAGTTTCGGTTGAAGCCGGCGTTGCCATGCCTTGGCGGGAATTCTTGGGCGATTCTGGCCGTTCGATCTCACTGGAACACTTCGGCGCTTCGGCCGACTACAAGCGTTTGTATGCCGAGCTCGGCATCACGGTTGAAACCGTCGTTGCCGCGGCAAAAGATTCACAACAAGCCGCAGCTTCTGCAGCAGTCGCATCCTAGGGCCCTGTTCAACGGGCACACTCGAACCACCAAGGAGAGCTTGACATGACTACCAACACCTCAGAACTTTCAGCTGCCGGAGTTTCCATCTGGCTCGATGATTTGTCCCGCGAACGACTCACTTCTGGCAGTTTGCAAAAACTGATTGATGAGAAAAACGTCGTGGGCGTCACCACCAATCCCTCGATTTTCCAGGCCGCGATCTCAAAAGGCACCTCCTACGAACAGCAGGTCAGCGAATTAGCTGCCCAGGGTGCCGATGTGGAAGCCGCAGTTTTCCAGATCACCACCCAAGACGTCGCCAACGCCTGTGATTTTTTCGCTGGGATTGCGGTGGCGAGCAAGGGTGTAGATGGCCGTGTTTCGATCGAGGTTGACCCACGCAAAGCTTGGGACACCCAAGGCACCATCGAGGAAGCCAAGCGTCTGCACGCTGCCGTCGGCAAGGACAATGTACACATCAAGATTCCGGCAACATTAGAAGGCCTCGAAGCAATCACCGAAACCCTCGGTGCAGGCATCAGTGTTAACGTGACCTTAATTTTCTCCTTGGGGCGCTACCGGGCCGTCATCAATGCGTTTCTGCTAGGCATTGAAAAAGCCAAAGCTAACGGTCATGATCTGAGCCAAATTCATTCCGTAGCCTCGTTCTTCGTTTCGCGGGTAGATACCGAAATCGATAAGCGACTCGACGCTTTGAACACTGATGAGGCAAAGTCACTCAAGGGCAAGGCCGGTGTGGCCAATGCGCGCCTTGCCTACCAAGTCTTTGAAGAAGTTTTCTCCTCCGAGCGCTGGGCGCTACTTGCCGAGGCTGGCGCTTTGCCGCAGCGTCCGCTTTGGGCCTCTACCGGCGTCAAAGACCCGGCGTACCCAGATACCTTGTACGTTACCGAGCTCGTTGCACCGAACGTAGTGAACACCATGCCGGAGAAGACCCTCGACGCCACGGCAGACCACGGCGTGGTATCCGGAAATACGATCTCCGGCCGCTACGACGAAGCCAACGGCGTGCTCAATGCCCTTGAAGGCCTTGGCATCTCCTATAACGAAGTCGTGGCCCTCTTGGAAAAAGAAGGCCTAGAAAAGTTTGTGGCAAGTTGGAAAGAACTGCTTGACCACGTCCAGGATGCGCTCAATTCAGCAGCAACGAAGGGGTCAGAGTCCTAATGTCGAGCCTTGGATACGAAGCAACGGGTGCAGCTCAGGCTGCCGCTGACTTGCACATTCCCGCACTAGTTGCGGATAAAGTCGCCTCGAGAATCTTCGCAAAAGACCACACTTTGTGGGGCACGGACGCTGAATCAGAAGCTTCGATCCGGTTGGGCTGGGTTGAAGCTGCTGCAGTGTCACAGCCTCTGGTTGCGCAGATCGTTGCCCTTCGCGAAGAACTGCAGGCCGAAGGCGTTACGCACATTGTCTTGGCTGGCATGGGCGGCTCGTCCTTGGCACCCGAAGTGATCACGAAGACCGCTGGCGTGGAGTTGACGGTTCTGGATTCGACGGATCCGGAGCAGGTTCGGGGCGCCGTACAGGACCGGTTGGCACAGACTGCGTTGGTGGTTTCTTCGAAGTCCGGCTCTACTTTGGAAACTGACTCGCAGCGTCGAATTTTTGAGCAGGAATTCAGCGCGGCCGGCATTGATGCTAAACGCCGCATCATCGTGGTCACGGATCCGGGCTCCCCGCTAGATGCGTCAGCTCGCGAGGCCGGTTATCGCGCGGTCTTCAACGCTGACCCAAACGTAGGCGGCCGCTACTCGGCCCTCACTGCTTTTGGCTTGGTGCCTTCAGGCCTGGCTGGCGTTGACATTCAGCAATTACTGGATGAAGCCGAAGAAGCCGGTGAAGTGCTTCGTGATGACGCCGAGGACAACATTGGTTTGGCCCTAGGCAGCGCTCTGGGCAGCACCAATCCGCTGCGGAACAAAATTGTGATTGTGGACGAAGGCTCCGGAATCGTTGGATTTGCAGATTGGGCAGAACAGCTCATTGCTGAATCCACTGGAAAGCTCGGCACCGGAGTGCTACCGGTTGTCGCCACCATGGACTCCCCCGAAGTAAGTTCCGGCGCAGAAGACATTCTGGTCGTCCGTTTGGTCGGAGCGGAATCCGACGCTGAAGCAAGCGGAAATCAGGTTGTGCTCAGCGTTGATTCAGCGCAGGGTGGTCTCGGTGCACAGATGATGCTGTGGGAATTCGCTGTGGTGGTTGCTGGACGGCTATTGGGCATCAATCCCTTCGATCAGCCTGATGTTGAAGCTGCTAAGAAAGCCGCGCGCGGTCTTTTGGACGCCCGACCAGAACCAGTAGCAGCTAACTTCACCGATGGCGCCATTGAAGTGCGCTCGTTGCCCGCTACGGCGGAATGGCTCAGCTCTGCGACAACCCTCGAACAAGCGCTCGAAGCGCTTTTTGGCCAGCTTGGCTCCGACGGCTACCTCAGCGTCCAGGCTTATCTGGACCGGATCACGCACGCTTCGCTGGCTGGCGTAGCAGATCAGCTTGCTGCCGTTACCGGACGACCCGTGACCTTCGGCTGGGGGCCACGCTTCTTGCACTCAACAGGCCAATTCCATAAGGGCGGGCCAGCAGTTGGCGTGTTCTTGCAAATTACCGCCGCTGCGACAAATGATCTGGCAATTCCGGATCGCCCGTTCAGCTTCGGTGAGCTCATCGAAGCCCAGGCTGCCGGTGATGCGCAAGTGCTCTCCGACCATGGCCGACCGGTGCTGCGACTTCATCTCACCGAACGCGCCGACGGCGTCGCTCAGTTGGAATCGGTCATAGCGCAATTGCAAAATACCGCACGGCCGAACAACGAGCGCTGAGTTAGATGTCTGATTCTGAATCGAACGGCAGCCGCCGCACGAATCCCCTACGGGACGCGCGCGATCGTCGCCTTTCGCGGGTTGCAGGGCCATCATCGCTGGTAATTTTCGGCGTCACTGGAGATTTGTCCCGCAAGAAATTGATGCCCGCGGTCTACGACCTGGCGAACCGCGGTTTGCTACCGCTCAGTTTCGCACTGGTCGGTTTTGCCCGCAGGCAGTGGGAAAACGAAGACTTCGCGCAAGAGGTGAAAGCTGCCGTCAAGGAACATTCACGTACGCCCTTTGATGAGGCAGTTTGGAACCAGCTGGCCGAAGGGATTCGCTTTGTTCAGGGCGAGTTTGACGACGACGAAGCCTTTCAGAAACTCAAGGACACCCTTGACGAGCTAGATGCAGATCGCGGCACCCGAGGTAATCACGCCTTTTACCTTTCGATTCCGCCGAAAGCATTCGAGCTGGTGTGCCGACAGCTCTCCGCCCACGGCTTGGCGCAGTCGTCCGCTGGACACTGGCGTCGAGTCGTGATTGAAAAGCCATTTGGCCACGACCTAGCTTCGGCGCGCGCACTGAACGACGTCGTCGAATCTGTCTTCCCGCCTGATGCGGTCTTCCGGATTGATCATTACCTGGGCAAAGAGACCGTGCAGAACCTCTTGGCACTGCGCTTTGCAAACCAACTCTTTGAACCATTGTGGAATGCCAAATATGTTGACCACGTGCAAATCACGATGGCCGAAGATATTGGCACCGGGGGTCGGGCGGGCTACTACGACGGCGTCGGCGCAGCGCGTGATGTGATCCAGAACCACCTTTTGCAATTGCTGGCACTCACGGCAATGGAAGAGCCTATTTCTTTCAATGCTGAAGACCTGCGTGCGGAAAAAGAAAAGGTATTAGCCGCCGTCAAGCTGCCTGCAGATCTCTCTGGGCATTCAGCTCGCGGGCAATTTACTGGCGGTTGGCAGGGCGGCGAGAAGGTACAGAGCTACTTGGAAGAAGACGGAATTCCTGCCGATACAACCACGGAAACCTACGCAGCGGTGCGGCTGGATATCAACACGCGACGCTGGGCCGGTGCACCATTTTATTTGCGCACCGGAAAACGGTTGGGTCGCCGAGTCACCGAAATTGCGGTGATGTTCAAACGCGCACCGAACCTGCTGTTTACCGATCACAGTGAAGACGAGTTTGGCCAAAATTCGGTAGTCATCCGGGTGCAGCCAGATGAAGGCGTGACTATTAGGTTCGGTTCAAAAGTACCTGGTACTCAAATGGAGGTCCGTGATGTCACGATGGACTTTGGTTACGGACATGCCTTTACTGAGTCCAGTCCCGAAGCTTACGAACGGCTCATTTTGGACGTGCTATTGGGCGAACCACCGCTTTTCCCACGGCACCAAGAAGTTGAGCTGTCTTGGAAGATCCTTGATCCTTTCGAAGAGTTTTGGTCCAAAGAAAACAAACAGCCCGAAGGCTATGCGCCAGGAAGCTGGGGACCAGCCTCAGCAGATGAATTACTAAGCCGCGACGGACGAAGCTGGAGAAGGCCGTGATTGTCGATCTGCCCAACACCACTACGTCAAAGGTCTCTAAGGAGATCCAATCGATGCGGGAGCAAGGTGGCGTAGTTACCTTGGGTCGAGTGTTAACGCTCGTCGTACTAACCCGTAGCGGCTATGAAGAAGAGGCCATTGAGGCCGCCAACTTGGCTAGCCGTGAGCACCCTTGTCGGATCATCGTGCTTGCCGAGGGCGGCACCGATGAAGCCACTCGATTGGATGCCCAAATCCGAGTTGGCGGCGACGCCGGCGCATCCGAAGTGATCGTGCTACACGGCTATGGCGAGCTCTGTTCGCAAAGCGAATCATTGGTATCTGCATTGCTCTTGCCCGATGCTCCGATTGTGGCTTGGTGGCCGCACGGGATCCCCGAAGTCGCTTCGCAAACTTCGATCGGCAAGATAGCCCATCGCCGGATCACCGATTCGGCAAACGAACCGGATCCTCGTGCCGCTCTTGAGCACATCAGGAAGAGCTACGCAGAAGGCGATACCGATCTAGCCTGGACTCGACTGACCAATTGGAGAATCCAACTGGCCGCGGCCTTCGATCAGCTCGACGACGAACCGGTGCTCTCGCTGACCGTTGAAGGCGCTAGCGACTCCCCCAGTACTTTGCTCCTTGCGGCTTGGTTGCATAGCGCCCTCAAGGTGCCCACCACGGTAGTGGAGGATCCCGCAGGTACGGGAATCCGCAGGGTACTCCTTGAGCGCGCTGGTGGTTCAGTGGAGCTGCTTCGCCAGGGAACCACGGAGGCGACGTTGACGCAACCGAATCAGCCAGTGCAACATATCTCGCTGCCCCGATGCTCGCTGCAAGATTGCCTTTCAGAGGAGCTTCGTCGGCTTGATCCAGATGAAGTATTTGGCGAGGTCATCACTACTGGGTTACGCGAACTGCTATCAGAGGATGTGTCCACATTGGCGAAAGTGCAGACCTCATGAGCGTGCGGATCAATGTCCACCCCAGTTTCGACGTTCTAGCTGCCACCACAGCGGCACGAATAATCACCAAGCTTCTAGATACCCAAAACGAACGTGGCGAGGCCACTGTGGTGCTGACAGGCGGCACAGTGGGCATAGCTACGTTGAAAGCCATCGTCGACTCGCCTGCGTGCGAGGCTGCGAACTGGGCCAAGGTCAATTTTTGGTGGGGTGACGAACGATTCCTCCCGGCCGGGGATCCAGACACTAATGCCCAACAAGCTCAGGAAGCGTTGCTGTCGCACATTGGTGTTGACCCGAGCCGAGTTCATCCGATGGGTGGCCCCGATCGGTTTGCCACGCCGGAAGAATCAGCGGCTGATTATGCTCGGGAGTTGGCTGAAGCTGCCGCCGCGCAAAGTCATGATGACGACGGCGCAGATCTGGACACCAAGGCTTTGCTTTGGCGTGCCATGCCGCAGATAGATGTGTTGTTGCTCGGAATTGGGCCGGATGCGCATATCGCGTCCCTTTTCCCCGAAATCGCCGGAATCAGGGTCAAGGATTCGTTGGTGGTTGGCGTGCAGAATTCGCCTAAGCCGCCGCCGCTGCGCGTCTCGCTGACGTTACCCGCAATCAATTCCGCACACGAAGTCTGGATGGTTGCTGCTGGCAGCGACAAAGCAGACGCGGTCGGTCTGGCGCTGGCTGGAGCTAATCCAGTGCAGGTTCCTGCCGCTGGACCTGCGGGCCAGTCCAAGACGCTGTGGCTTATTGATCAGGACGCAGCTGCGAAGGTACCGGAAAACTTAATGCTCAACGGCTCACACTAAGCGCCCTTCGGGTTAAGTTTCCTCGGGCTAGGATTGTGCAATGGCGCAAGGCGAGCACTCCAGCGAACGACTGGCAATCCTGGACACCTTCGTCGTCGCTAGTGTACTGACTGTTGCCGCTATCAGGCTTTTTCTGGTGATCACTGGATTCCCCAGCATGGGTGGTGCCTTTTTCCATATTGCGCACGTGCTCTGGGGCGGTGCAGGACTCACCGCTGTATTATTGATCAGCCTGCTCGCCAAAGAACCCAAACGCCAGCTCATTGCGATACTCGGCGGGCTGGGATTCGGTTTTTCATTGACGAAATCGGCAAGTTTGCAACTCGGGCAAACGACTATTTCTACCGTGATGCCTTTTTGTTGATGTATTTGTCGTTGCTATTGCTTTGGTCCGCAGCTCGACTGATAATCGTCCGGTCCGAACAACTCAGCTTCTTCTCCCCCGCCGAATGGCCGCGCCGTACAGTCTCCAAAGCGATAATTCTTGGCTGGTGCCTCGTCCAGACTCTCGGCACCGCAGTGCTGCTGGCTTTTGCCACTGCTGGTCAGCTCACGGAGCTACCTGCCGCAGCACATATCGCCTTGGTATTGCTCGCCGCCCATTCGGTCTTCGCTCTCGTGGCAGTGTTCTGCTACCCGCGAAATCCGATCCGATCCGGCAAACTACTGCGCTATGCAACACTGGCCCATCTGCTGTTTGTGGTGCCAGCATTTTTCTTTGATTATCCCTTCGCGGCGTTAGTTGGCGCTGGCATTGACGTTGCCATCATCATTGGCCTATCCAAGGTCTCATTCGCGACCTTGTTTCGTCGCCTGGTAGTACACCGCTAGGCTCGCCACCCATTAGCCTGGCAACAGCAAAGCCCCATTCGGCCGAGGCCAAATGGGGCTTTAGAAGCTGCGTTGAGAAAAGCTCAGGCAACCGTTGAGAACTTGATAACCAAACCAAGGGCAACGATCACAACGCCCCAAGTCAGACCAAGAATTACCGTGAAACGGTTGAGGTTCTTTTCAGCCACGCCGGAGGACCCCAGCGATGACGACATACCGCCGCCGAACATATCCGAAAGGCCTCCACCGCGGCCTTTGTGCAGCAGGATCAGCAGGGTGAGCAACAACGATGTAATGCCCAGCAGAATCTGCAGGATGATGGTGAGAACTTGCACAGTAGCCCTTCCGCGGTGAACCAAGCTGGTCGCTTGGTTGAAAAACTGTTCAGTCAGTCAGAAGATGTGACTCGAACCTGACAATATTAGCAAACTCAGCTGGTTCCAAACTCGCACCGCCGACCAACACGCCATCGACGTCGCGCTCACGCAAGATCGTCGCGACATTATTCGCCTTAACCGAGCCGCCGTAAAGCAACCGAATCTTATCTGCGATCGCTTGATCGAAGAGTTCTACGAGCTCGGCGCGGATCGCTGCACACATTTCTTGGGCGTCCTGCGGACCTGCAACTTCTCCGGTACCAATCGCCCAGACGGGCTCGTAGGCAATGACCAGTTCTGCGGCCTGCTCCTCACTCAATCCAGCAACATCGGCCCGAACCTGAGCCAGCGTGTGCTCAACGTGCGTGCCTGCTTGCCGAATCTCTAAGCCTTCGCCGACGCACAGAATTGGTGTGACCTTGTGCTTATAGGCGGCTTTGAGTTTTCGGTTGAGAAGTTCATCAGATTCTTGGTGAATCGTCCGTCGCTCGCTGTGTCCAACAAGAACATAACGGCAGCCCAGCTTGGCTAAAAAGGCGCCAGAAATATCTCCGGTATATGCGCCGGAATCCTGGTCCGATAAGTCTTGACCGCCATAAACAATCTTCAGCTGGTCGCCCTGGACTAAGGTTTGCACGCCGCGCAAATCAGTAGATGGCGGGAAAACCGCTACCTCCACCCGACTGTAGTCATGCTTCGCATCAGAGAGGGTCCAGGCCAGCTTCTGTAGCAAGGTGATGCCCTGGACATGGTCCATGTTCATCTTCCAATTGCCAGCAATGAGCGGAGTGCGGTCAAATTTGCCATTTGTCGATGTGGTCACAACCCCATCCTAATGCGAATTTGCGCCCTCACGATTCTGGTAGGCCCGGCGGATTGGTTTTCGATTCCGGGATTGCTTCGCTAGCTAGCCCCCAGCGATCCAAGATCTTAGCGTAGGCTCCGTCCTTGATCAAGCCATTGAGCGCAGCAGTAAAGGCCGCATTACTAGCTACCGCTATCTCTGCGGTCAGCGGCCAGTCACCGGGAACAAGACCTACCAGCTTTGTCTTGGCATTGAGCGCGGCTTTGTATACGCCCATCGCATTTGGACCAAAGGTGAGATCCGAACGACCGGATTGGAGTGCAAGATCCGCGGCAGAGACGTCGTCATAATATTGAAACTCCACCGCGGGCAATCCTGATGCCTTATTTTGCGCGTCCCAGGCCAAAAGAACTTTCTCTTGGTTGGTGCCGGAACTGACGATGATCCGCTTACCGGCTACGTCCGCTGCTCCACTGATCTTGCTGATATTGCTGTCGGATTTGGCATAAAATCCCAGCTGATCCTGGCGGTAAGTTGAGAAGTCGAATCGTTCTTTGCGTTCTTCCGTCACGGTCACATTGGAAATCACCGCGTCGTACTTCCCCGAGCCTAAGCCCAGCGGCCAATCAGCCCAGGAGGTCGCTTGCAACTCAAGCTTCAGGCCGAGCGCATCTGCTACCGCTTGCGCAATTGCGGGCTCCGAGCCAACGATAGTTTTGTTATCGGTGGCAAAAAGCCTAGCGGCACTGCGCCGACGGCGTTGGCCACGGTTAGTTTTCCGCGTGCACGAAGTTCAGCGGGTAATTGATCTGCCGCAGCTTGGTTGAGCTGGGCTCGGATAGGTTCAGCGCTGGCAGCCTGCGCAACAGGAGTCAAGGCAGCTGCGGTCGTCTCAGTTTTGCTGCTGTTTCCAGGATCGGAGCACGCAGCAAGACTAAGGCCCAATGAAAGCAATACCGCGATGGTAGCCACACTGCGGGCGCGGCTCAGGTGGTGAATTTTCACGATGTCACTTTCGATTCTGGCAAAGCTTCCTCAGCGAGGCCCCAACGCGCCAACACCTTTGCGTAGCTGCCGTCCTTTATTGCCGAATTAATTGCCGCGGACAAGGCGGGTGCCAGTCCGTTACCTTTAGCAGTTGTGGCTGCCACCAATGTTTCATTGGGACAACCGGCGTTAACTTTGCCGACGATCTTGACTCCGGGGGCGGTGCTCTGCTGATAGACCGCGGTTGGATATGGCTGCAGTGAAGCGTCAATCCGACCCGCTTGCAGGCTCAGCAAAGTGTCGCTAGCACTACCGAATTGAACCAATTCAGCCGGCTTCTTCCCGGCCTTTTCTAACGTGGCATTCCAGGCGAGCAAGATTTTTTCTTGATTGGTGCCCGAGCCAACGGCAATTTTCAACCCAGCTACATCATCTGCTGAATTGAGCTTGGCCTGTGACGAGCTGGCTGCGACGAAGCCCATATATGCGGCGCGATAGCTCGCGAAATCAAAAAAAGCTTCTTCCGTTCGTCATTAATTCCAACGTTGGAGAAGACCAAATTATAAGCGCCGGATTGGGTTTTCAGCGGCCAGCTCTCCCACGAGGTCACCTGCAGATCGAGGCTGAGCCCTAACTTATCTGCGACCAGTTGCGCCAGATCAATTTCCGATCCGATCACCGTATTGTCATCGGTGGCGTGGAAACTCAAAGGTGCAGCCCCTGCTGTGGTCGCAACGACTAAAGAACGCCGGTCTTGAATCTTTTGCGGTAGCAGGGCCGAAACCGTTGGGTCCTTTTCGACTCGAATTCGGTTCTGATCCGGGCTGGTGTTAATACTGGGTGACGTTGTGCTGCCGACGGCGCCTGCAGGCTTGGCCGACACCGGGTCAGGGCTGCCGCAAGCGCTGGGTGAAGATAAACCTAGCGAAAGCAGCCCCACCGCTATCGCTATTGGTACGAGTTTGCGATTCATGATGCCTTTCAGAGCACCTTAGCCAAAAGGCTTGGGCCCGCGGATGTGCTTCGGTACTGAAGAGGTGTTGCGGAGTGCCCTGGTCAATGATCCGGCCGTCGTCCATAAAGACGATGCGATCGGCTATTTCTCGAGCAAAGCCGATTTCATGGCTAACGATGATCAAAGTCTTCCCACTCCTTGCGAGGTCTTTGATCACATCAAGTACTTCTTTGACTAACTCCGGGTCGAGCGCCGAAGTCGGTTCATCGAAAAGCAACACCTTTGGCTCCAAGGCCAGCGATCTGGCGATAGCAACGCGTTGTTGTTGTCCACCGGATAGCTGGCGCGGGTATGCCTGCGCTCGATCTTTCAGGCCAACCCGATCCAATAATTCCAGCGCTCTAGCTTGCGCGACGGCTTTTGACTGGCCTAAAGCAGCAATGGGCGCTTCAACGATGTTCTCCAGCACGCTCAAGTGCGGAAACAGGTTGAAGTTCTGGAAAACCATCCCTAACTTGGGTACGTTGACGCAGCACCTCACGCTCAGGAAGTTCGTGCAAGGTAAAAGTTTCGTTACCACTTCGATCTTTTTTACTGTGCCGGCGGTAACCAACAAGTTCACCATCAATATCGATGCTGCCTCTGTCTAACTTCTCCAGGTGATTAATAGTCCGCAGCAATGTCGATTTTCCTGAGCCAGAAGGCCCCAAAATCATGGTCACCTCGCCGGGGGGCAATCTGCAAATCGATTCCTCGAAGGACTTCAACTCCGGCGAAGCTCTTGTGCACCGCCGCAATGTTGACCCGGCCTTGGCTGGTGATCGTCATCGCCCATCCCCTGATCCTCGTACGGCTGAGATCAATCCAGGGGCCTTGAGCGCGGCCCGAAGCCGTTGCCAGGGGGTTGGCGGAATGGTACGTAGCGCCCCGCGAAAATCGCCGCTCAATGTAGTACTGCGCCACGCTCAATACCGAGGTAATCAATACGTACCAAAGTGTGGCTACTAAGAGTAGTGGGATGACTTGCTGGGTGCGGTTATAGACCACTTGAATGGTGTAGAAAAGCTCGCTGTACGCCAAGACATAGACGACCGATGTTCCTTTCACCAAACCGATAATCTCGTTAAAGGCGCTAGGCAAAATTGCCCGTAATGCTTGGGGCAACACGATCCGCAATGCTCGACGGCTCCGCGGAATACCCAAGGCAGCCGCGGCTTCCAATTGCCCCTGGTCTACCGAAAGGATTCCGCCCCGGATAATCTCGGCCGAATAGGCGGCCTGATGCAGAGTCAGTCCCAGAACCGCGGCGGCAAATTGACTAATCAGGGTGGTAGTTTGCACTTCAAAAAAGACCGGGCCAAAAGGCACTCCGAGCTGGATCTTTTCGTAGAGGTAACCCAAGTTGTACCAAAGAAGCAGCTGCACCAATAGCGGCACTGAGCGAAATATCCAGGTGTAAGCCCAAGACACCGTCCAAAGCAGCGGTGAGCTAGATATCCGCATCAAAGCAAGCAAGAAGCCGAGTACGAATCCGGAACTGCCAGCAATTACCGTGAGCAAAAGCGTCGAGCCAAGACCACGAATCACCGACTCAGCGGTAAACCATTGCGCCACCACAGCCCATTCCCAACGCGGGTTGGCGAGCAATGACCAGGCTAGTGGCGCCAGCAGCAAGGCTACGAGCACCGTCGCAATAATGCGTCCTGGATGCCGGGTGGGGACGATTTTTGCTGGCGGTGCATTGCTCGTTATTGGCGAGTTGATCTCCGGTGATGCCTGGGCTGTCGCCCTCAGCAGGGTGCTACTCATGCGTTCAGCTCCTTTCGGAATGGCAGATTCCAGACCGACTCTGGATCAACAGAGAGATCAAATTGCGGCAGGTAGCCAGCCGCCAGATAAAGTTCCTTCGCTTCCGGCTGGCGCGGGCCGGTGGTCAGGTAGATTCGCTGATAACCTCGGCTTTGCGCCTCAGATTCAAGCTCGTGTAATACTCGTTGCGCCAGACCTTGCCGCCGGTGCGATGAATGCGTCCAGATCCGTTTCAATTCGGCAGTCCGCTCGTCGTATTTCCGAAAGGCTCCACCGGCGATCGGCTCACCATCAGCCAGCAACAGGATGAACGCGCCATGCGGTGCAGCAAACTCGATTTCTGGGTATTCGACCAGTTCACGGTGTATTTCCGCTAAGGGATGCCCATATCGGTTGCTATATTCCACTGACAGCTCGGCAAATAGCGGCGCTAGCAGCGGGTCCTTTTGGCCAACAATGATGACTTGAACGGTGGAGGTATCAGCCGTCATTTTAGGCCACCGCAGCAGTCTGACCGCGGTCGAGACCTAACCGAGCGGCTTCCTGCCGAACGAGCGGAATGACATAATTCCCGAAGTCTTCCGCATCTTGCAGGGTGTCGTAACCTCGCACCGAAATGATATCTACGCCAATTTTGAGATACTCCACCAGGGCTTCGGCAACAATTTCTGGCGTGCCTACTAAGGCATTTGAATTACCGCCGCCAGTCAACTGCGCAGTTTTCTTCCATAGAGCCGCACCAAATTTTTCACCTTGTTCGGCAAGCTTCAACAACCGCTGAGAACCACTATTTTCGGGTTCGGTCAGCGATCGGCGATGCCGGAAGACCGTCGCGCCCTTGACTCTTTCTTCGAGCCTTGTGGCGATCTCCTCAGCACGCTGCCATGCCTTCTCTTGCGTCGTGGCCAAAATAGGCCGGAACGCGATCTGAATTCGTGGCGCCTCAGTACGGCCTGCATCTAGCGCAGCTTGACGAATCGAACCGATCTGCTCCGCGGTGCCTTCTAACGTCTCGCCCCACAAGGCAAAAACATCGGATTCGGCAGCACCGATCCGGTAAGCAGCAGGAGAAGAACCGCCAAACGAGATGAGCGGCCGAGGTTGTTGAAGCGGCTGAAAGTCGAGAGCAAAATCTTGCAGCTGGTAGTGCTGGCCGGCATAGTCAAAGCGCGCTTGCTCCGTCCAGGCCTTCTTAAATGATCTGTAGATACTCACCGGTACGGGCGTATCGCTCGTCTTTACTCAAATGATCGCCTTCGGCAGCTTGATCCGCCGTTGACCCGCAGGTAATGAAGTGCACCGCTACCCGACCATCAGAAATGTGATCCAAAGTGGCGTAAGTCTTCGCAGCAAAAGTGGGTGCTGAGACGTTCGGGCGATGAGCCACAAGCAGGCCAAGGCTCTGCGTATTAGCAGCTACGAAAGCAGCAGCCTGAGCCGGATCCGGGCTACCAGAGCTGTAAGCAAAAAGTACCCGAGTGAAGCCGTTATCCTCGTGCACTTTAGCCAGCTTCGCGGTATATTCGCGGTCAAAAACCGCCCCGCTACGCTGTTGAATTTCGGTGCCATCATTTAGTGCACCCATGCCTAGAAAATCGATACTCGCTGCTTTTCCTTCCCCTCAACCCTGCTGGTGGCTCGAAGCTACGGTCCAGAAGATGCTGCGGTCAAAGATGGTGACTTCTTCGGTCTCTCTGCGTCGCTGAGCGTCTTCAGATTGCTTCGAATGACGCCAAATCTGCGCTTGCCTGCAGTCTTCATTACCGAGCATTACCAAGATTTACTGTCCGTAAACGGGCGCTGGCGGCATAGTTCTGAAGCACGTACAGTCCTGGCAGAACAGCAAGTCAGCAGCCGGGGGAAATATGCAAAGTCAGTGGGAGTCAAGCATCGCCTTCATTGGTGGCGGACCAAGAACCACTGGAATCCTGGAACGCTTGGCCAAGAATTCTGACAGTAGTACCGCGGCACTCACCGTCCATATCGTAGAGCCCTTCGAACCAGGATCCGGCCGAATCTGGCGGCGCGAACAATCCCCGTTACTGAAACTAAATTCGCTCGCCGCCGATGTCACTATGTTTACCGATTCCAGCGTGCAGATGGCTGGCCCTGCTGCCCCTGGCCCTTCACTGATTGAATGGGCCGTCGGTATCCGTCAGGGCAGTATCACCGACGTACCGGTGTGGGAGACGGCGGTCCAACGTGAACTGGAATCATTAGAACCGGATAGTTTCCCCACTCGAATTCTGCAAGCGCGCTACCTGCAATGGTGTTACGCCCGCGCGGTACGTGCTCTGCCACCGCAGATCGAAGTCCGAATACATCGATGCCTTGCCGAATCGATTGAAATCCTCGACGACGGTAAGCATCGGGTTCGCCTCTCAGCCGGCTTTGAGCCACTGATTGTCGATGCGGTAGTTCTTGCCACAGGCCACAGCGAGCCACAGCGAGCCACAGGCAACGCCTGGTCCACTGAGCGGCTTCGCGGCACGCCACGGGAATTGGTATCAACCACCTTCTTACACCGCAGACACTGATTACTCGGCGTTGGAACCCGGTCAAGACGCCATAGTTCGTGGCATGGGCCTGGCCTTTATCGACCTCATCGTTTTGCTTATGCAGGGTCGCGGTGGCCGCTTTTCCGAGACCTCCGAAGGCTTGCGTTATTTGCCTTCGGGTGAAGAACCACGTCTATTCGTTGGTTCTCGACGCGGTGTCCCCTACCGCTCTAAACCAATACCAATACTTCGAGGTGAGCCAGCCAGCGTCCGGTACCTGACGCCGTCGGCCGTTGCAGAATTGTTGAGCGTTCACTCAACCCTCGATTTTGAATCGCATCTGCGCCCGCTTATGGTCCGAGAATTGGCCTACGGCCACTACCGTGAAATAGGTACTGGTCATCCACATCGGCTCAAGGTTCCCTGGTCTGAGCTGCAATCCGCTCTTGATCGAAATGCCGATCCGCTGGAATTAAGCAGTATGCTCAAGGACCCCCAAGACCTGCTCGACCTAGATACCTTGGCTTACCCGTTGCGCGGCGCGGACGTACCGGACCTACAGCATTGGATGGCCCAGCACATTGAAACCGATGTGCAAAAGCGAACCGACGACCTTCATTCAGAGAGCTTCGGCCTGTTCTTGGCAATTTTGGGCTGCCACGGGGTGCTTTCTGGAATTCCCCTTGACCGGCTAAGCCCTGCTTCGGCACAGGCCATCAGCGGAACCTGGCACTCGTTCTTCAGCTATCTAGCAAGTGGCCCACCGCCAGCTAGACTTCGTGAGCTACTGGCGCTGCAGAAAGCCGGATTGGTGCATTTTCTGGGCGCGGACCTTGAGGTCAGGTCCGACGAAGCGACTGGCCGTTTTATCGCGCGTTCCGCGAGCTCCGGGGTTGCCCCAGTGTCAACCGACGTGCTTATCGACGCCTTTTTGCCAAGCCAGACTGTCGCAGTCACTGTTGACTCGCAGTCGCGGGTACTGGCGGAGAATGGCCAACCGGTCCCTGGCCGATTTGCGTTGGGCCCCTTCACCAGCGCGGTAAAGACCCGGGTCTTCAGCAGACCGCGCAGCAACGCACCCGGATTTCGAGAAAATGACGCCTTGGCGCGGCAGCTACTGGAGTTCTTTCGCGTCCAAGACAAGAGCTCGGCCTTGGACCAAGCAGCCGTATTGCGCATATCGAATAGGCCCAGCCACGCGGTGACTCTTTAGCGTTGTATTTCCGTCGTTCCGGACGTAGAGTCCAGACCTGCTCGAACAGGCTTCCGCTACGGTGCTGCTGCCGCTACAACGCCAGTAGCACCGGTTCAGCGTGCTGGTTCGGCTCGCGACCACCGGCGAAGGCCGGACGAAACGCTAGCGGATCCCCCTCTTGTCAGAAAGTGGTGCTAACTTCATGACGCACCATCGGGATAACCTCAGCAGCGAAGCGGTCCAGGATCTCGAGTTGGTGTTCCAAAGGCAGTGTGCTCGGCAACGAGACTGACTGCAAATCATGGCTGAATGCCTGATGAAATCCTAGAATCTTTTCCGCAATCTGATCTGAAGTACCCACCAGCGCCGGTCCCTGAGCGATCGCGTGCTCTATGCTCCGGAATGGCGAGTTATTTCCCGGCACATTGCGTGCGGAGGTAAGACCCTCGTAGACCGGACCAAATTGCCGTTTGGCCTCAGCCGCGGTATCCGCAATAAACAGTCCCCCAGCCCCGGAACCGGCACCAAGATAGGCACTTTTCGGGTCATGACCGAACCGTTCATAAGCTTCAAAGTAGTGCGCAATCAACTCTTGATACGCAGCTAGCGGTTGGATGGAATCGGCACTAAAAAGTGGATCTCCCCAGCGGGCGGCGAGCTCAACCGCTTCACGCGAAGTTGCTGAACCATGCCAAATTCTGATTGGCCCGTTAAACGGCCTTGGCTGACTGGTAGCGCGATCCAAAGTGGATCTAAACTGCCCCGACCAGCTAACGTGTTCATCCGCCCACAGCTGTCGAAGCAACTCGTATTTTTCTACTAACAATGCATATTGGTCCTGCGCCCGGACACCGAACAATGGAAATTGGGCAAGCTCGTTACCCTTACCAATGGTGATTTCTAGCCGTCCGCGCGAAATTTGATCGATTGTTGCGTAGTCTTCAGCCACTCGAAAAGCGTCTAGGAGCGATAAAACGGTAACGCCGGTCTGCAACCTGATTCGGCTGGTTGTTGCCGCGATTGCGCCGAGCACCGCCACTGGCGAGCTGGAAAGGAACGCGCCAGCATGGCGCTCGCCAACTGCTACCGAGTCGAACCCGAGCTCCTCGGCTCTTTTGGCCAGCAGGATCGTTTGATTCAACCGTTCGGCTGAACTGACAATGCGTCCGGTGACCGGATTTGCTTGGTGTCCAATGATATCCAGCAACTGAAATTTCATGCGCTCAGCGCCGCTAATTTAGGTAATTGCAACGCAGCGAATTGTCCCCGAAAAAATAGTAACGGCTCAATTATGCGACCAGAGCTGCGTAGGCTTTTGACTTTCCCGAGCGCAATACTGTGATCGCCGCCGTCGTACTCAGTCACCAATTCGCAATCAACCCAGGCCAAAGCCGCGGCCAAATGCGGATTACCGTGCTCTGAGGCGGCCCATTCAATTCGGTCAAATCGCTTGATGCCTTTTCGGCTGAATTGGGTCGCGAGTTCCTCGGATCCGGCCGGCAAGATATTGACCGCAAACTGACCGATTTCTCTGATCTGTGGCCAGGTCGCGGAAGACTTGGTCGGATTAATCGAGATCAGCGCCGGCTCAAGGGAAAGTGAGGTGAATGATTGGCAGGTGAATCCAATAGGCCCATCTGGCCCAGCAGCGGTGATTACAGTCAGCCCGGTGGCGAAATGGCCTAGAACAGCGCGCATGCTGCTCGGAGTGATTTCATGCGGCACGGTCACGTTGCTCCTTCGGAGGATTTGGCGGCCTGGTGGAAGGTCGGTAACGCCAATCAATCACGCCTCGGAGCGTGGAAACAAGAAAAGTTACCGCACACGGCAATCTCACGAAACTTCACGAAACATGGCTCAACATCGCGACGCAGTACGCAACCTGGCACGCGAGCCATTAAAAACGCCATGAGGTCCTTGGCACTAATGCCAAGGACCTCATCAACTGATTCTGCAGAGTTATCCGCTAGCGATCCAGTGCAGTCAATCCGGGCAGTTCTTTACCTTCCAAAAACTCCAGGCTGGCGCCACCGCCGGTGGAAATATGTCCGAACGCATTATCGGCAAATCCGAGCGTACGAACGGCTGCAGCAGAATCGCCGCCGCCGACCACGCTGAATGCCGCACTATCTGCCAGGGCTTGAGCAACTGCCCGAGTTCCGGAGGCAAACGCCGCGAACTCAAAAACGCCCATCGGCCCGTTCCAGAAAACGGTCTTTGCGGCGCTGATTTGCTCGGCAAATGCCTGGCTAGTTTCCGGGCCAATGTCCAAGCCGATGCCTGCGGCACCGAAGCTACTCGATTCAATTGCCTGCGCCGCTACCAACTCGTGCGCGGCATCTGCGGCAAACTTCGAGGCCACTACGACGTCGGTTGGTAAGACGAAGCTAGTTCCAGCGGCTTCAGCACGGGCTAGATAGTCCTTCACCGTGTCGATTTGATCGCTTTCCAGCAAACTTGCCCCGACTTCGTGTCCCTGGGCTGCCAAGAAGGTGAACAGCATTCCGCCACCGACTAAAATCGAGTCAGCTTTGCCGATCAGATTTTCAATGACCGCGAGCTTATCCGAAACTTTTGACCCGCCCAGCACCACCACGTAGGGCCGTTCAGGCGAGTCAGTAAGTTTGCGCAGTACGTCGAGCTCGGTGCGGACCAGATCGCCATGAAAAGACGGCAATTTCAGCGCTAAGTCGAATACGCTGGCATGTTTACGGTGCACCGCACCGAATGCGTCATCAACGTACGCTGCCTCTTTGTCAGCACCAGATGCTGCCAGTTCGGCAAGTTCCGCTGCAAAAGCTGCGCGTTCAGCGTCGTCTTTCGACGTCTCCCGTGGATCAAACCGAACATTTTCCAGCACCAGCACCTGGCCGTCGGCCAATTCGGCGGCAGCCTTCTGTGCGGATTCGCCAGAAGTGTCGGCAGCCAAACTGACCGGCACCGAAGCAAGTTCGGCAAGCCGGTCAGCCGCTGGGCGAAGCGAATACTTCGCCTCAGGAGCGCCTTTGGGCCGGCCCAAGTGCGCAAGTACCAAAACTCGAGCGCCTGCGGCGGCCAGCTTTTCAATGACTGGTAGCGAGGCCCTGATTCGGCCATCATCAGTTACCGTCAGATTTGTGTCCTCAGCGCCAGAAAGCGGCACGTTCAGGTCACTTCGGACCAAAACGTACCGCCCCTGGACACCGTCGGCGAGAAGTTCGTCAAGGGTGTGCAATGTCATGTTTAGAGCTTAGACGCTACAAGCTCGGTCAGGTCGACCAAACGGTTTGAGTAACCCCACTCATTATCGTACCATGAGACGACCTTTACCTGATTACCGATCACCTTGGTCAATCCCGAATCGAAAATTGACGACGCCGGATCAGTCACAATATCTGAAGAAACAATTGGATCTTCGGTGTAGGTCAGGTAGCCCTTGAGTGGACCGCTCTCCGCGGCAGCCTTGTAAGCAGCATTGACCTCTTCAACGGTGACTTCGCGCGAAAGCGTCGCAGTCAGGTCAGTTGCCGAACCGGTCGGAACTGGCACGCGCAAGGCGAAGCCGTCCAACTTGCCTTTGAGCTCTGGCAGTACCAAACCAATTGCTTTGGCTGCACCAGTGGACGTTGGCACAATATTGATCGCAGCTGCACGTGCGCGACGCAAATCCTTGTGCGGACCATCTTGCAGATTCTGGTCAGCGGTGTAGGCGTGAATCGTGGTCATCAGACCGCGCTCTATGCCAAAGTTGTCGTTGAGAACCTTGGCGAGCGGGCCCAAGCAGTTCGTGGTGCACGAGGCGTTGGAAATAATGTTGTGCGTCGCCGGATCGTAATCTCCGTCGTTGACGCCGAGCACGATGGTGACGTCTTCATCGCTTGCCGGAGCGGAGATGAGGACCTTTTTGGCGCCAGCCTCAAGGTGTTTGCGCGCATCGGCTGCTTTGGTGAAGAATCCGGTGGACTCGATGACGATATCTACGCCGAGCTCGGCCCAAGGCAGATTAGCGGGATCGCGCTCAGCCAACACCTTGATAGTTTTGCCGTTGACAACCAAATGTCCATCGACAACTTCAACGGTGGCCTTGATTCGGCCAGTTACCGAATCGTACTTGAGCAAATGCGCCAAGGCTTCCGGGCTCGTGAGGTCGTTGACAGCAACGATCTCCAAGTCTGCGCCTTGTTCCAGGGCCGCACGGAAGTAGTTGCGTCCAATTCGGCCGAAGCCGTTGATGCCGATCTTTGTGGTCACTATTCAATCTCCCTTAGAGCTTTTCCAAGCACTTCTAGTACTCGTGATTTGGCAAAAAGCCAATTGCGAAACGAATCCCGCACGACGCTGGGCAGAGACGACTTACCTTGGGGTGCGAACATTGCTGCTCACAAGTCCCCCGTGATCCATCTTACGTTTAAGAACGTTTGCCCCTGCAAATGCAGGGGTAAACATCCACAATGTGAAACAAATTGTGACCTGGCTTACAGGAAACTCTTAGAAAACGATGAGCCCGGTAGCATTCTTACGAGCCGCTTCGAAGCGCTTCGCAACATCTGCCCAATTCACAATGTTCCAGAATGCCTTGACGTAGTCCGCCTTGACGTTCACGTAGTCCAGGTAGAAGGCGTGCTCCCACATATCCAACATCAACAACGGCGTGGTACCCGCGGCAACATTGCCCTGCTGGTCATAGAGCTGCTCGATGACAAAGTTTCCGCCAATCGGCTCATAAGCCAAGAAGCCCCAGCCAGATCCCTGCAAGCCCAATGCTGCTGCGGAGAATTGCGCACGGAACGCATCAAATGATCCGAAAGCATCATCAATTGCGGCTGCCAGCTCACCCTCGGGCTTGTCGCCGCCATCCGGAGAAAGATTGTTCCAGAACACAGAGTGGTTTACGTGCCCACCAGTGTGGAAGGCCAAGTCTTTTGAGAGTCGGTTGATGTTCGCGAAGTCGTTCTTCTCCCGAGCTTCAGCAAGCTGGGTGAGCGCGTTATTTGCGCCGGTAACATAAGCCGCATGGTGTTTGTCGTGGTGCAGTTCCATGATCTTGGCCGAAATATGCGGCTCGAGAGCTGCATAGTCATAGGGCAGATCGGGAAGTGTGTACTGCGTGAATGTCACGATTCCTCCATATTTTGTGAATTACCAACAAATTCATATCACCGACCAAGTTCTTCGATCGGAACCTTCAGCAGCTTCGGTGCCACTAATTGCTATAACGCAAGACTTTTGTGATGTATTTCTGAATTCTGAAATACTTTTCAAACCCAGGCTATTCCTCGAGCATCTCAAGTGTCACATTGGCTTCAGTACTGGGTATACCCAAATCTGATGCGCGCTTATCCGCCATTGCCAAAAGCCGCCGGATCCGACCGGCAATAGCATCTTTTGTCATAGGCGGATCAGCCAGCCGGCCTAATTCGTCCAAACTTGCTTGTTTGTGCGCCACTCGCAATTCACCCGCATATTTGAGGTGCTCGGGCACATCATCGCCTAAGATTTCCAGCGCACGGTCAACTCGAGCACCAGCCGCTACCGCAGCTTGCGCTGAACGACGCAAGTTAGCATCGTCGAAATTTGCCAACCGGTTTGCTGTTGCCCGGACTTCCTTGCGCATCCGACGCTCTTCCCAAACTAGAAGCGTCTCGTGGGCGCCCATTCGAGTCAGTAGAGCAGCGATGGTGTCGCCATCACGGATGACAACGCGGTCGACGCCGCGCACCTCCCTAGCCTTAGCGGCAATGCCTAATCGACGAGCGGAGCCGACCAGCGCCAAGGCGGCCTCCGGCCCAGGGCACGTCACTTCCATCGAAGAAGAGCGGCCAGGTTCAGTCAACGAGCCGTGCGCCAAGAACGCACCGCGCCACACTGCTTCGGCGTCGGCAGTTGAACCATTGACCACCACCGAAGGCAAGCCACGTACCGGCCGGCCTCGGCTGTCTAGCAGACCCGTTTGCCGCGCCAGTGCCTCGCCTTCGCGCACGACCCGAACGACGTAACGGTTACCTCGGCGCAGCCCGCCACCTGAGACCACAATTATTTCGCTCTGATGTCCATAGAGCTCAGCGATTGCCACCCGCACGCGACGAGCCGTAGCGGCAAGATCAACCTCGGCTTCAATGACAATTCGGCCAGAAATAATATGTAGGCCACCAGCAAAGCGCAGCATGGCGGACACCTCGGCCTTACGCACCGAGGACTTTCGCACTTCGAGCCGGGACAGCTCCTCTTTCACAGCCGCGGTCAACGCCATGTGCTTTTCCTGTCTTGTTTTCGGAAAGAAACCATTATGCGCATCTATGCTCCTGCAAAAACGTCGTGGAATGCTGCGGCTAAAGGCAGCGGATCGTGCACAGCTTGCCGATTATTGCCTCGAACGCGGCTCAAAACTACCTCAGCGACAAGTGCGCTTGCGGCTTTTTCAAACTCGGCTCGATCCCCCACGCTAGTTGGGGCCGCCAAGACTACATCTATCCCGAAGTCCGGTGCATACTTCGAGATCACCTTCAAGTGATCAGCCGCGCTCAAGCCCTCAGCCTCTTGATCGTTGACATCCAAGTTCATTGCCAAGCACCGTCTTGCCGGTGTATTGCACAGTGCTTGACGAAGTTCAGGTAATAATAAGTGCGGCAAAACCGAGGTGTACCAGGAACCACCGGGCCCCAAAACGACCCAGTCGGCCAGCTCGATCGCTTCGAGCGCTTCAACACAGGCCGGCGCGTTTTCGGGCAGTAGCCGAACGTCCTCAACGATGCCGGCCGTCGCTAGTGCGGCCTGGCCGGCGATGTGATGACTAACTTCGCTGCCATCAGCGCTAATCTTTCGGCTTCGGCCTTGAATGGTCAAAGGCACGCTGGCCATGGGCAGCACCTGGCCCCGAGGACCCAATAAAGCACCGGCCCATTTCAGCCCGTCCACGGTATTTCCCAGGAGCTCCCACAGGGTCACGATGAGTAAATTACCCATTGCATGTTGATCTAAAGAGCTCGGACGCCCCGGTTTAGCATCGAAACGATGTTGCATAACATCGCGCCAAGTACGGCCCCAATCTGTGTCATCACAAAGGGCTGACAGGGCCATCCGTAAATCTCCCGGTGGCAATACACCAAGTTCCTCGCGCAGCCGTCCCGAGGATCCACCGTCGTCAGCAACCGTGACAATTGCGGTCAGCTCACTTGTGAGCAAGCGCAGTGCTGACAGCGAGGCGTAAAGTCCATGCCCACCGCCCAGTGCCACTACAGAGGTATCAGTTCCACCATTGTTTTGTTTGCCTTTAGGCGGAATCAAAGGCAACGGTCCCGTGAGTAACGCCACTATTCGCGCCCCAGATCACGATGTTTTGTGCTAACCGTGACCCTAGGCAATTGCGCCAGTCTTTTGGCTAGCTCGACCGATACCGCAACGGAACGATGCTTTCCACCGGTACAGCCGACGGCGATAGTCGCGTAGTGCTTGTTTTCTCGGCGATAACCTTCTAAGACCGGTCCCAGAGCCCGCACATAACGCGTGACGAATTCGTTTGCATCGTTCTCAATCAAGACAAAGTCGCTCACGTCTTGATCCAAGCCGGTATGCGGACGCAGCGCGGGGACCCAGTGTGGATTCGGCAAGAATCGGACATCCGCCACGTAGTTGGCATCCACGGGAAGCCCGTATTTGAAGCCAAAGCTCATAACGGTTAGCCGAAGTACTACCGGCCCGGAATCCGAGAAGAGGCCAGTTACTTGGTTAGCAAGCTCGTGCACGTTGAGCGAGGTGGTATCAACCACGACGTCGGCAGAATCGCGCAATAAAGCCAAAATCTCTCGTTCAGCAGCAATACCATCTAACATCCGGCCGTCGCCCTGTAGCGGGTGCGGCCTTCTGCCTTGTTCAAATCTGCGGACCAAAGTGTTATCACTCGCATCGAGAAACAAAACACGATAACTGATTCCGCTGGCTGCCAAAGTGTTCAATGAATCGCGAATGTCGGCAAAAAATGCCTTACCTCGAACGTCAACTACTACCGCAAGTTTCGGTAATGAATTCGGTGTGCGTGCCACCAAATCGGCCAAAGTGGTAAGCATTTGTGGTGGTAGGTTCTCCACCACATACCAGCCGTGGTCTTCAAGGGCATTTGCCGCAGTGCTGCGACCGGCTCCAGACATTCCGGTAACAACGAGCAGTTCAGATTCTTGTGGTTTCACCGGCGTGAACTCACCCTCAGCCCCTGCTTCCGGGGTTGAATCTGTCATTACCGCACGTCCTGTCTGTCAATTCCTACTTACCGAAGCCCGGCTTCCCAATAGCCTAGCTAAGATTCAAGGATTTCGCCGGTGGCCATATTTATTGCAGGCTGCGCATCGACAGATTCAAGAGCGGAACGTACTGCTTCTGCCAGTACTGGGCCGATTCCCTTAACCTCAGAAATCTGCGAAACATCGGCACTTTGGAGCTTCTTGACGGAGCCAAAATGTTTAAGCAACGCCTTTTGCTTCGACTCCCCCAAGCCGGGTACTCCATCAAGCAGCGATGCCGTCATAGATTTACCGCGTTTTTGCCGGTGAAAACTGATAGCAAATCGATGAGCTTCGTCGCGGATTCGCTGCAATAGATACAGCCCTTGCGAGGTCCGCGGCAAAATTACCGGGAAGTCATCCTCAGGCAGCCAAACTTCCTCGAGCCGTTTTGCCAAGCCAATTACCGCAACATCCGTGATACCCAGATCCGCTAAAGCTCTGCTCGTGGCAGCAACCTGCGGTGGGCCACCGTCGACAACAACAAGATTGGGTGGGTAGGCAAACTTGCTCTTAGGCGCTGTTTCAGCAGCATCGCTAATTTCAAATTCGACCGGCCGAGTCAATGCTTCAGCCCGGTCTTGCTGTTCCTGCAAATAGTTGCGGAATCGCCGGGTGATGACGTCGTACATCGAAGCTGTGTCATCTCGAGCGGCGTCGCCGGTAATCGAAAATCGGCGATATTCGCTTTTCTTCGCGATGCCGTCTTCAACGACCACCATCGACGCGACCACGTTTGTGCCTTGCACATGCGAGATGTCGTAGCATTCGATGCGAAGCAGCGGCAACGGTAGATCAAGAGCGTCTTGAAGTTCACGCAACGCTAGCGATCGCTGCGTAAGATCCCCGGCGCGCTTGGACTTGTGCAATTTCATTGCCTGCTCCGCGTTGAGCGCAACAGTCTCCATCAACGCGGCCTTATCCCCGCGCTGCGGTACTTTGATTTCAACTTTTGCCCCGCGCAGCCCGCTGAGCCACTCGGTGAGTTGTTCGACGTTCGCGGGCAGCTCCGGTACTAAAATCTGCCGCGGAATTCGATCTTCGTCGGCGCGCTCGTCGCCGTAGACTTGCTGTAAGAGATGTTCAATGAGCTCTGCCGGTACTAGATCCTCGACTTTTTCTACCACCCAGCCACGTTGGCCGCGTATCCGGCCTGAGCGGACGTTAAACACCTGAACCGCAGCTTCGAGTTCATCTTGATGCACAGCGAAAATATCCGCGCTGGTGTCTTCAGCCAGCACCACGGCATTTCGCTCGAACACCTTCCGCAAAGCGATCACATCGTCACGCAAGCGAGCGGCCCGTTCGTAGTCCAGCTCAGCGACTGCCTCAGCCATTTGCTTTTCCAGGGTTCCAATAAAGCGCTTCGCCTCGCCGCCCATAAAGGCGCAAAATTCATCAGCCAAGGTGCGATGCTCTTCGGCAGAAACTCGACCAACGCAGGGGACGGCACATTTGTCGATGTAGCCGAGCAGACAGGGGCGCCCGCTCTGTTGAGCGCGTTTGAAAGTGCTGGGACTGCAAGTTCGAACTGGGAAAACTCGCAGCAGCGTATCAACCGTCTCGCGGATGGCGCCAGCAGTGAACGGGCCAAAATACCGAGTGCCTTTACGCCGCTCGCCGCGCATCACCTGAACCCTAGGGAACTCTTCGCCCATCGTGACGGCAAGGTAGGGATAGGACTTGTCGTCACGAAAAGCTAAGTTATAGCGCGGCGCGAATTCTTTGATCCAGGTGTACTCCAGCTGCAGGGCTTCAAGCTCACTACCAACAATCGTCCACTGCACGCTCGTGGCAGTGTGCACCATCGCGAAGGTCTTAGGCAGCAATGTTACAGGGTTGGCAAAATATGAGGTGAGTCGAGAACGAAGATTCTTAGCCTTACCAACGTAAATTACCCGGCCGTGCTCATCACGGAAACGATAGACACCCGGATCGGTTGGAATCTCACCGGTTTTGGGCCGATAGCTCGCTGGATTTGCCACAAAAACATCCTAATCGCCAGCACTGACAATCCAGCTCAGAAGCTGTGCTTTCCGCTACAGGCTCTTGCTCTGGTTATATCCTTCGGCCCGCTCTTGGCCCGTCAACTCAGCAATTGCATCCATGATGCGATCAGTCGCGGCCCTGCGGGCAGGCAAAGAATGATCCGGACCGGTTTTTTCGAAATACAAAGGCTTTCCGACCGTCAGCGAAAGGTGTTGCGGCCGAACCGTATTCTTGCCGGATGGTTGAAGCTTATCGGTGTCTTTAAGACCCACCGGCAAGACCGGAGCTCCGGTTGTTAAGGCGAGCCAGCCGACACCGGTACGGCCTCGGTAGAGCTTGCCATCCCGAGAGCGGGTGCCTTCTGGATAGATCCCCACCCCGTCGCCAGCGGCGAGAATGTCCAAAAGCGATTTCAGCGCAGCGACACTAGCTGCCTGCTCACCGCGTTCCACCGGGATTGACCCGACACCAGTAAAAAATGACTTCATCATCTTCCCTTTGATGCCCTTGGTCGTAAAGTATTCTGCCTTGGCGAAAAATCCCACCTTGCGCGGCAACAACGTCTGGATCAAGACACTATCCAGGAAAGACAAATGGTTCGGCGCCACAATAAACGGGCCGTCTTTCGGCACGTTCTCCAGACCGATAATCTTCGGTCGACAGGCAACAGCAATCATGGCCTTTATGGTGCCCCTGGCCAGATCATAGAGCGCCATAGGTCACCCCTTCGGTGGCAAACCGGAGAATTTCCTCGCCGAGCTCTTCCGCAGAATGCACAATGCACAGCTCACCAGCAGCATCTAGCTCGCCGTCAGCGGCAAAACCCCAGGAAACTCCTAGACACGCAAGACCATTCGCTCGCGCACCAAGCACATCGTGTTCCCGGTCACCCACCATCACTACCGTGGCAGGATTGCCAAGTTCTTGCAGAGCACGCTCAACAATCTTGGTCTTGGGCGGCAAGCCATCGTTAGCGGCGAGAAGGCTTTCATCGTCGTCAGCACCAGAAATAAATTCAAAGTAAGGCGCATAACCATGATGCGCCAAGACCGTAGCCGCCAATGTCCGTGGTTTTTGCGTCGCTACTGCCAAACGAATTCCACGGCTCTTGAGCTCTGCTAAAAGCTCAATCATCCCCGGATAAGGCTTGCTCATCGCAATTCCATGTTCGTTGTACCAAACTCGATAAAGCTCAATCGTCTTGGCCAGTTGCGCAGCATCAGTTTCGGTGTATTTCAGCAATGATTCTGCCAACTTTGGCCCAACCATACTGTTCAACACAGCCTCTGCGGGAACCGGTAAACCCATGCCTTTTAGAGCATATGCAATGCCCCCAGTAATCCCACCGGCCGGATCGACCAAGGTGCCGTCCAGATCAAAAAGGACGCCGACACTACTCCGGTCTATGTCTTCAGGCACGCGCGTGTTCACCGCCTAAGTTTCTCACGAGTACGAGGGTGCAACGTACATGCATTCCAATACGGGAATACTTCAGCGAGTCACAATGCCTCGCGAAGGAAAGTCGCCGTATAACTCTTAGTCGACTTTGCCACTTCTTCAGGTGTGCCCGTTGCGATGATCTGCCCGCCACCTGAACCGCCATCCGGGCCCAAGTCCACGATCCAATCGGCATTCTTGATCACATCAAGATTATGCTCAATGGTGATCACGGTATTACCCTTGTCGACCAGTCCTTGCAAGACCAGGAGCAACTTCCGGATGTCCTCGAAGTGCAGGCCGGTGGTTGGCTCGTCTAAGACGTAAATGCTTCGCCCGTTTGAACGCTTCTGCAATTCTGAAGCGAGCTTGACGCGTTGCGCTTCACCGCCGGAAAGTGTGGTTGCGGGTTGGCCTAGTCGAACGTAGCCCAAGCCAACATCGACGAGCGTGTTCAGATGCCGCGCAATTGGCGTGAATGCGGCAAAGAACTCGGACCCTTCTTCAATCGGCATGTTGAGGACATCCGCGATTGACTTTCCTTTGTAGTGAACCTCAAGCGTCTCGCGGTTGTACCTGGCACCATGACAAACTTCGCAAGGAACGTAGACGTCCGGCAAAAAGTTCATCTCAATTTTTAGTGTGCCGTCACCAGAACAAGCTTCGCAACGGCCGCCTTTAACGTTGAACGAGAATCTGCCCGGCTGATAGCCGCGAACCTTCGCTTCAGTGGTTTCTGCGAAGAGCTTCCGGATGTTGTCAAACACACCCGTGTAGGTAGCCGGATTGGATCTTGGCTTACGACCAATTGGGCTCTGGTCTACGTGCACGACCTTGTCCAGATGCTCAAGACCGTCAATTCGAGTGTGTCGACCAGCTACTTGTTTGGCCCCATTGAGCTTATTGGCCAAGACTTTGTAAAGGATCTCATTGACTAAGGTTGATTTACCCGAACCGGATACACCAGTGACCGCGGTGAAGACGCCCAACGGAAAAACGGCGTCTAAATTTTGCAGATTGTTCTCCCGAGCGTCAACAACCTTCAGCACTCGCTTCTTATCAATCTTGCGGCGCTTTGCGGGCACACTGATTTTCTTTCGACCAGACAAATAATCTCCGGTCAACGATTCAGTATTGGTCAGTAGATCCGCCAATGATCCGGAGTGAACCACCTTGCCGCCGTGTTCGCCAGCGCCAGGTCCAATATCGACTACCCAGTCAGCTTCATGAATCGTGTCTTCATCGTGTTCAACGACGATAAGAGTGTTACCCAAATCGCGAAGTCGGGTCAGAGTCTCGATCAAGCGTCGATTATCCCGCTGGTGCAAACCAATCGACGGTTCATCCAAAACGTACAGCACACCCACCAGGCCGGAGCCAATCTGGGTTGCCAGGCGAATTCGCTGCGCCTCGCCACCGGAAAGTGTCGCCGATGCTCGTTCCAAGTTCAGGTACTCGAGGCCTACGTCCAAGAGGAATGTCAGTCGTGCTTGAATTTCTTTCAGCACCTGAGCCGCAATTTGCGCCTCTCGACTGGTGAGTTCAAGTGAGGAGAGGAATTCGAAGCAGTCCCGCATTGGCATTGCAGCTACCGCGGAGATCGACTTGTTGTTGATGAGGACCGAAAGCGATGCCGGATTTAACCTGGCTCCCCCGCACTCAGGGCAATGAATCTGCCGCATGTACTCTTCGTAACGGTCACGCGCGTGGTCCGATTCCGTTTCCAGGTGTTTCCGATGGATGTATTGAATGACCCCCTCGAACCCAGTGGAATACTTTCGTTCACGGCCAAAGCGGTTTCGATACTGAACCACAACTTGATGATCTTTGCCATGCAGGATCGCTTGCCGGTCATCCGCGGGGAGCTTCTTCCACGGCGTACTGAGCTCGAAGCCCAGTTCCTTGCCCAGACCTTCCAGCAATCGGTTCCAATACTCGGTGGTGGCTGTACCTAACGACCAGGGTTCAATCGCGCCATCGCCCAGCGCTAACGCGGGGTTGGGCACAACCAGCTCTTCGTCCACTTCAAGTTTGGTTCCGATGCCGGTACAAGCTGGGCAGGCGCCAAAGGGATTATTGAACGAGAACGAGCGTGGTTCAATCTCATCGATTGCCAAAGGGTGCTCGTTTGGACAGGCTAGATTCTCCGAGAAACTGCGGATAACCGGTTTGCCCTCTTCATCACCATCCACCAGCTCGGCGAGAACCCTGCCTTCTGCCAGCAAGAGCGCAGTTTCCACCGAGTCGGTGAGCCGTTGCTGGATGCCGTCTCTGACGACCAAACGATCAATGACGACTTCGATAGTGTGCTTGTACTGTTTACCCAATTTCGGCGGCTCTGCGAGCTGGATTTGTTCGCCGTCTACTTTGGCCCGCGAAAAGCCTTTCGCGGTTAATTCTTTGAACAAATCGACAAACTCGCCCTTACGCCCTCGGACGACGGGAGCCAGAACTTGGAATCGAGTGCCCTCCGGCATCTCCAACAACTGATCGACGATTTGCTGCGGCGTCTGCCGCGAAACTGGCTCGCCACAAACAGGACAATGCGGCCGGCCCACCCGCGCCCAGAGCAAACGCATGTAGTCATAAATTTCGGTGATCGTGCCAACCGTAGACCGAGGATTCTTAGAGGTCGATTTCTGATCGATAGAAACCGCTGGCGAAAGCCCCTCGATGAAGTCGACGTCGGGTTTATCTACCTGACCCAAGAATTGGCGCGCATATGCCGAAAGCGACTCGACATAACGTCGCTGCCCTTCGGCGAAGATCGTATCGAACGCCAGCGAGGACTTTCCGGACCCGGACAATCCAGTAAAGACGATCATCGAATCCCGAGGCAGGTCCAGATCGACATTGCGCAGGTTGTGTTCGCGGGCACCCTTAACGACTAGCCGGGACATATCCTGCCGTTTTACGGGCTCGCGAGGGGCATCTGGTTCACGAACGGAGGCCAGTTTAGATTCAGCAGCTTTTGGCACGACTCATATCCTAATCGAAAATGTCTTCGAATGACGATTGTTCCGCGGTCAGCATAGCGCGCAGCAGTGACAGTATTACTTCTTTGCTATATTCTTCAGCGTTGCAACGCTGCTCGGGCAAAGCCCAAAGCTTTCTCGGCCGGCATGCCCTGTTGGTGCACGACGTCGGCAAAAACCTTGGCGGCTTTAGCCACCTCATCGCGAATAGCGTCCCCGGCAGCAGCAATGATGGCGCCTTTACGGCCCAAAGTTTCCACCACACCGGCAATTTCGAGTTCTCGAAATGCCTTGGCCACAGTATTGACGGCCAGACCGGTCGCCGAGGCAAGGGCCCTGACTGTTGGCAGCTTCGCCCCCACCGGCAAAACACCACGCACCGCTAGATCTGCGATTTTCAACCGGAGCTACTCATAGGGTGCCACCCCGGTTCGCCCTTCCGTCCGCCAGTTCAGCAAATTTCCGTCGTTCACCCAGTTCACCCAATCACCGCTAGATCTTGGCTTAGCACAGCGCAGGACCCGGACCGATTCCGACCCCAGTCGCGCATGAACACCAATCCTGAAAATTTACTTGCATCAGTCAACTACTAGCATACGCACGCCAGTTGGCGCGCCTGCTCAAGTCTGGACATCCTCGGTCGCCGGTGCTTCATAGCCCGATTTATAGAGCTTCTCGTAGAATCCCTTTGCTACCAAGAGCTGTTCGTGCGTACCTTGCTCGATGATTCGACCGTGATCCATCACCAAAATCAGATCGGCATCCCGAATCGTTGACAATCGGTGCGCAATAACAAAACTTGTCCGATCCTCGCGCAACCTATTCATCGCGTTCCGGATCAACACTTCGGTTCGAGTATCGACGGAGCTGGTGGCCTCATCAAGGATCAAAATCGAAGGATTCGCTAACCAGGCTCGGGCAATAGTCATCAACTGACGCTGCCCTTGACTCAGCGAATCGCCGTCGTCTGAAAGCACCGTGTCATAACCGTCCGGAAGGGCTCGCACAAAGTGATCAACATAGGTTGCCTCAGCTGCTTCGACGATGTCAGCTTCGCTAGCATCTAGCCTGCCGTAAACCAGGTTTTCCCGGATCGTGCCGGAAAACAACCAAGCGTCCTGCAGTACCATGCCAAACCGTTGCCGAACGTCGTCGCGGCTCATCTGCGCGGCGTCCACGCCGTCAATCGAAATCTTGCCGGAGTCAATGTCGTAAAACCGCATCAGCAAATTGACCAACGTTGTCTTGCCAGCTCCAGTTGGTCCCACAATCGCAACGGTCTGGCCAGGTTCTGCAACCAAGGAAAGATCCGTAATAAGTGGTTCATCATCTTTGTATTTGAAGTTCACGTGGTCAAAAACAACCCGACCTTGGATGGGCTCCCCCGGCCGACCAAGTTTTGCAGCCGGCTGGAAATCTGGAGATTGTTCCTTTTCATCAAGCAGAGTAAACACCCGTTCTGCCGAAGCCACGCCAGACTGCAGCAAATTGATCATGCCACCAATCTGAGCAATCGGCTGACTGAATTGGCGTGAGTACTGAATAAAGGCTTGAACCGAGCCCAAGGTAATTTGCCCCGCGGTGATCTGCAGGGCACCGACCACCGCGATTGCCACGTAACTCAGGTTGGAGACAAACCCGGTCGAAGGCATGATTACGCCAGATATGAACTGTGCCTTCGAGCTGGATTTGTAGAGACCTTGATTGGCAACCTCAAACTTTGCGATCGCAGCCTTTTGCTGGCCGAATGCCTTGACAATTTCGTGGCCGGTGAACATCTCTTCGATGTGACCATTGAGCTCACCAGTGGTCTTCCACTGCGCCATGAACTGAACACGCGAGCGCTTGGCCACCAAGACGGTAATTCCGGCGATGAGCGGCACCGAGCACAGCGCAATAAGCGCCAAGGACCAAGAGATCGAAAACATCATGGCGATAACGCCAATTACAGTCAGTACGGACATTAGTAATTGCGTCAGAGTCTGGTTCAGCGTCTGCGAGAAGTTGTTGATGTCGTTAGTTACCCGGCTGAGCACGTCTCCGCGCGAAGCTTCTTGAAAATGGCTCATCGGCAAGCGGTCCAGCTTCGCTTCGATGTCCTGCCGAAGCCGGTACATTGCACGTTGCACAATGCCCGTGGTGATGTAGCCCTGGCTCCAATTGAAGAAGAAGGAGATGGCGTACAGCATCAGCACGGAAAGCATCACCCAGCCAAGGGCTTGAAAATCAATGCCCTGACCAATCACGGCATCCGTGCCATTGACTAAGTCGGCAAGTTGGCCTTGATTCCCTGCTCGCAATGCCGCAACAGCTTGCGCCTTGCTAGTGCCAGCTGGGAAGTTTGCGCCTAACATTTTGCCGATGATGCCCTGGAAGATCAGGTCTGTTGCGTGGCCCAATACTTTTGGTGCGGCCACAGATAGCAATACGGACACTGCGGCTAAGAAAACCAGCCAGGTCATCCGGAGCCGGTCCGGCTTCATCAGACCAAGGATCCTTTTGAGGCTCGGACCAAACGCTGTTGCTTTTTGCGGCGGACCGCCCCGGCCCATCATGCTCATGCGGCTTGCTCCTCTGCACTCAATTGCGAGGTGGCAATCTCTTGATAGGTCGGGTTGCCTGCCATGAGTTCGTCATGGGTGCCTTGTCCAACCAATTTCCCCTCATCCAAAACCAAGATGTTGTCTGCATCTCGAATCGTATTGATGCGTTGCGCGACCAGAATAACCGTGGCCTAAGTGGTCACCGGATTTAACGCTGCCCGTAGTTTCGCGTCAGTACTGAAATCCAGCGCAGAAAAGCTATCGTCAAAAAGATAGACCTTTGGATTCGCAATGATTGCCCGCGCAATGCATAACCGTTGTCGTTGACCGCCCGAGACGTTCGCGCCACCCTGCTCAATGGGCGCGTCCAACCCCTCTGGCATCTCACGGACGAAGTCGGCCGCTTGCGCAATTTCCAAAGCCGCCCAAATTTCCGTTTCGGTGGCGTCAGGCTTACCGAAACGAATGTTGGAGGCTACACTGCCCGAAAACAGGTAGGCCTTTTGCGGCACCAAGCCAATGGATGAACGCAGTGACTCCAGAGTGAGTTGGTGGCTTTCGTGGCCACCAAGCGCGATGTTTCCACCAGTCCGGTCAAGCAGCCGTGGAATCAAATTGATCAGCGTCGATTTACCGCTGCCCGTGGAGCCGATTACCGCCGTCGTCGTTCCCGGTTCTGCGCGGAAACTCAACCCGGAAACAACCGGCGCCTCGGCACCCGGATAGCTAAATTCAACCGCATCAAATTCGATAGTGCCGTCCAGATCCGCAATGTTCTGTGCACCTGGCTTATCTGCCACTGACGATTCCGTGCTCAGTACCTCTTGGATTCGTTCTGCACTGACGGCTGCCCGGGGAATCATCATGAACATGAACAGCGCAAACATGATTGCCATCAAGATCTGCATGATGTAGCTCAAAAAGGCGGTTAGCGCACCGATCTGCATACCACCGGCGTCGATTCGCATGCCGCCAAACCACAGCACACCGACGGTAGCTGCGCTGACCACAACCATGATGGTGGGGAACATCAGCGAAAGCAGTCGGCCAGCACCCAATTGAGTTCTCGTCAGGTTTTGGTTCGCCTGGTCGAATCGTGCGTCCTCATAGTCTCTGCGCACGAAGGCGCGAATTACGCTGACCCCCATGATTTGCTCGCGCAAAACACCGTTAATCGCGTCCAGCTGGGCTTGGCCTTTTCGGAAAAGGGGTACTAACTTGCGCACTATGAGGCTGATCGCCACCACCAGCACCGGAATGATGACCAGCAACAACCCTGATAACGGTACGTCCTGCTGCAGCGCCAAAATGATGCCGCCGACGCACATAATCGGCGCCATCACCATCATGGTGAATGACATCAGGGTGAGCATCTGGATCTGTTGAACGTCATTGCTGGTTCGAGTGATCAATGAGGGCGCACCAAATTTGCCCACTTCACGTGCCGAGAACGATTCAACTTTGCTGAACAACTCGCCACGGAGCTGGCGACCAACTGTCATCGCCAATCGGGCACTCAAAAAGGTTGCCGCAATCGCGCAAACAATTTGGCCTAATGAAATGAGCAGCATCCAACCGCCAAGCGAGTAAATCGCTCCGGTGTCCTGCTTGACGACGCCGTTGTCGATGATGTCTGCGTTGAGGGTAGGTAAATACAGCGTGGCCACTGTTGAAAGTAACTGCAGTAGCACAATGCCAAGTAGCGCACCTTTATGCGGTGCCAAATTTCTTGCTATCAGCCGGAATAACAAGCGAATCTCCTATAGCTCCGTAAAACTCTGATAATGATCTAGCTCACAATTCAAAATTGAGTACAGAGCTTCGCTTCAAGGTACACCTGGCAATTGCGGCTGTCAGCATCTTCGAAAATATTCTCCTATTGGCGAACGAGAAGCCCGCAGCCTTGGCGTCAGTTGACGCAGCTTGACGAACCTAGCTGTCCGGGTGGCTGTGTACTGCGGAAGGAATCAGCTAACCTACCGACCGTTGCCAATGCTTCTTGGGCTTCGCCTTCATTCCAGTCAGACAAACGCTGCCGCATCCGCTCGGCACGTTGGGAAAGCACCTCTGCGAGCGCTTGTGATCCGGCCGGTGAGATCATAATGAGCGTTGCTCGACCATCTTCTGGATCGGGTCTGCGCTGTACCAGACCTTCGACTGCCAAGTCAGCTAATTGCCTACTCAAAGCGCTTGGGCCGACGCCGATCATTTCGGCAAGTGCACTCGCGCGGCATTCACCAAATTGCGCTAACAATCCGATGATGCCGATATGAGCCAGTCTTGGCCCTTCTGAATTCGGTTCGTGCGACAGGGTTTTAAGCGTCCGGAAAAGTCGGAAAACTTCGTTGACCAGCTCGACGAGGGTCTGTTCCTCGACAGCCATGATGCCTCCCAGAAATATTTGCTTGACTCAGTCAACTATATACCCTGCTACCCGATAAACGCCGTACCCGATAGCCTGAGCAAATGGATGAAAATCTCTGGGAATTGCCCCAGCTTACGATTCGCCGAATTTCCGTCAGCAGCATGGATAACAATATCTACCTACTCACTTCGAGACGAACTGGCACCCAGTTGCTCATTGACGCTGCCGATGACTCGCCAGCAATTTTCGATCTCCTAGCCGTAGCTGCCGCGGATGTTGAACCGGGCACCGAGGCCAAACTTGCTGCGGTCTTCACCACACACTCGCACTGGGACCATGTGCGTGCACTTGCCGAAGTTGTGGCGCAAACTGGCGCGCGCACCGTCGCAGGCACGCTTGATGCTGCCAACATTGCAGTGCCCACTGATGCACCCGTAGATCATCAAGACCTTTGCCAGTTCGGCGACTTCGACGTCGAGGCGATCCACTTGCGCGGTCACACCCCGGGCTCAATTGCGCTGCTCTACCAAGACTCGGTAGGCCCGGCACATCTCTTTACTGGGGATTCGCTCTTCCCTGGCGGGGTTGGCAACACCGAAAATGATCCTGCCCGTTTCGAGCAGCTCTTGAACGATGTCACTGAACGAATTTTCGAACGGCTACCTGATGACACCATCGTTAATCCGGGGCATGGCAAGGGAACAACGCTCGGAGCTGAGCGGCCTCAACTTGCCAGCTGGCGCGCTCGCGGCTGGTAAATTGAGGCCTTAGCCTCAGATCAAACCGTTCATTCAGGGCTTCTGTCCCACCACGAAAATTCGTCGGAAGGGAAAGACCGTACCAAATTCGCGCCGCGGATAAGCTTCGTCCAGACGGGCCGAATACTCTTCCTCAAAAAGCGCCGCATCCTTCGGGTCCAAAGCATTCAACACTGGCCGCAATCCCGTACCCCTGACCCATTCGAGCACCGGTTGCGGACCCGCTAACACCTGCTGATAAGTGGTTTCCCAGGCATCCGCTCGCATACCAGCAGCTAGGAATATTTCCAGATAATCCACAGGCTCCCCCACCGCGTCATCGTGCCGAAGCACGCCGTCGAGCTTCGTCCGCCACTGCTCAGATTCAGCAACTTCACGCATCAGCAGGTGCGACTGAGCACCAAAATTTCCCGGAACCTGCATGGCGAACCAAGCGCCAGGCTTAAGCGCTGCTAACCACCGTGGCAAGAGTTCTCGATGCGCTGGGATCCATTGCAATACCGCGTTCGTGACCACGACGTCGACGTCGCTCTCCGGCATCCAGAGCGCCGCATCACTGACCTGAAAGCTCAAGTTCTCTGCATTTGCGCCAGCCTGAGCTGCGGAAATCATCTCAGCGGATGAATCGAGTCCAACAATCTCTGCATCAGACCAGCGCGTAGCAAGTGTTGCAGTCAGGTTGCCTGGGCCACAACCCAGATCGACGACTTTCCTCGGCTGCTCTGCCAAAACTCGACCGGTGAGATCGAAAAATGGTCGATTCCGAAAATCACCGAACTGGACGTACTTTTTGGGGTCCCATGTGACTGCCATTTTCAACCTTTCCGCTCGCACGTTATCTCAGTTCTGAGCCTACTGCCTGATCAGGCGAAGTGCGATGCACCAGAAGGTTGCTGCGCTCCGGCTAGGCTAGGACTGTGACTCTCCTCGATCAATTACCCGCATCCAGCGACGACGCCGATGCCATCTACGAGGGTTTCCTGAGCTGGAGCGCAAGCCGCGGCGTCCGTCTTTACCCCGCGCAAGAAGAAGCGGTTATCGAGTTAGCTAGCGGCAACAACGTGATTCTGGCGACTCCTACCGGTTCCGGTAAATCGCTAGTAGCAGTTGCGGCACATTTCACTGCGATGGCGGCGAAAGCGCGCAGCTACTACACCGCGCCGATTAAAGCCTTGGTTTCGGAAAAATTCTTCGCGCTGATCGAAATCTTTGGCGCGCAAAATGTCGGTATGGTCACCGGAGATTCCTCGGTAAACCCGGAAGCACCCATCATTTGCTGCACCGCAGAGATTCTGGCCAATATTGCGCTACGTGAAGGCGCCCAGGCTCAGGTCGGCATCGTGGTGATGGATGAATTCCATTACTTCGCAGATCCGCAACGCGGTTGGGCTTGGCAAGTACCGCTTTTAGAGTTGCCGCAAGCTCAATTCCTCTTGATGAGCGCAACGCTTGGCGACATGAGCAGTTTCGAAAAGGAAATCACCGAGCGAACTGGACGAGAAACCGTCACTGTTTCCTCAGCAGAGCGACCGATTCCGCTGCACTATTACTACGTCCAGACGCCAGTGCACGAAACTCTAGAAGAGCTACTGTCCACTAACCAGGCTCCGGTCTACATTGTGCATTTCAGCCAAGCCGAAGCAATCGAGCGTGCCCAAACGCTCATGAGCATCAACATGTGCAGCAAAGAAGAAAAGCAGCGCATCTCGGAAATGATCGCACTTTTCCGCTTCTCCCCTGGCTTTGGCAAAACGCTGAATCGATTGGTTCGGCATGGGATTGGCGTCCATCATGCGGGCATGCTGCCCAAATACCGCCGCCTTGTTGAACAGCTAGCCCAAGCCGGACTGCTTAAAGTTATTTGCGGAACCGATACCCTCGGCGTAGGCATTAACGTGCCCATTCGTACCGTGCTTTTTACCGCATTGAGTAAGTACGACGGCGTACGCACAAGAACCTTGCAAGCCCGCGAATTCCACCAAATTGCGGGCCGCGCAGGCCGGGCCGGCTTCGACACCGCGGGCACCGTCATGGTGCAAGCTCCGGAACACACAGTGGAAAACGCCAAGGCAATGGCGAAAGCCCAGGCCAAATTTGGCGATGACCCACGTAAATTACGCCAAGTGGTCAAGAAAAAGCCACCGGAAGGATTCGTCAGCTGGGGCGAGCCAACTTTTACCCGGCTCGTTGAATCCGAACCCGAACCACTTTCATCGAGTTTCACCATTACGCATGCGATGTTGCTTAACTTGATGGAACGGCCAGGTAACCCGTTCACCGCGGCGCGGCGACTACTCAGTGAGAATCGCGAATCCCGCTCAACCCAACTGAAGCTGATGCGCAAAGCGCTCGGCATTCTGCGCGAACTCCTAGTCGCCGGCGTCGTCGAGCGGATCCCGGCAGCAGAACAAACAGAAGATGGCCGGACGCTTCGCCTGACCGTGCATTTACAAATGAACTTCGCACTCAATCAGCCGCTCTCCCCCTTCGCTTTGGCAGCCTTAGAGCTGCTCGATCCGGAATCGCCAAGCTACGCGCACAACGTGGTTTCCGTCATTGAATCCACGCTAGAAAACCCACGGCAGATCCTTTCCGCGCAACTCAAATATGCCCGTGGCGAGGCCATTGCCACCATGAAGGCCGAGGGCATGGAGTATGAGGAGCGGATGAACGCCCTAGAAGAAGTTAGCTACCCGCAGCCGCTTGGTGAGTTACTTCGGCAAGCTTTCGATACCTATCGAGGCTCAGCACCATGGCTTGGTGACTTTACCGTGGAGCCAAAATCGATTGTGCGTGATTTAACCGAACGCGCAATGAACTTCGGCGAGTTTGTTCGCTTTTATTCGCTCGCCCGTAGCGAAGGCATCGTGTTGCGCTATTTGGCTGATGCCTACCGCGCCTTACGCCAAACCGTCCCGACCGGTGCGCTGAGCGAAGACTTGTCCGACCTCATCGCCTGGCTTGGTGAACTAGTGCGGCAAGTAGATTCAAGCTTGCTCGACGAATGGGAAGCGCTCGCCTCCGGACATGAAACTGGCGGCTCACCTGATAGCAATCCGCTACTTGAGGCTCCCCCGGCACTAACTCGGAACGAACGCGCTTTCCGGGTGATGGTTCGCAACGAGTTGTTCCGACGAATCGAATTGGCCGCACGTGACGATTTTGAAGCTTTAGCTGAGCTCGACGCCGATTCCGGCTGGGATACCGATCGCTGGGCCGATGCGCTCGACGATTATTGGGACGAACACGAAAGCATCAACGCTGGCCCGTCTGCGCGCGGACCGGCACTCTTTGTTGTCACCGTGGCAGGTCGAATCTGGAAGGTACGCCAGATCATCGATGATCCGGCCGGCAACCATGATTGGTCGCTCAGCGCCGACGTCGATTTGGACGCCTCTGATGAGGCAGGTTTCGCGGTACTGAGACTAACCGACTTTGGCCGTGCCGACGGCTGAGGCTTGGGATACGCTCACAGTATGACCATACGTCCCGCTGTGCTTTCTGATGTCCCAGTGATTCTTGAGCTAATCCATGATTTAGCGATCTACGAAAAAGAACCGGATGCGGTCAAGACCACAGTCCCGATGCTCGAATCCGCGCTGTTCGGCGCCGAACCCAAGGTATTCGCCTATCTCGCCGAAGATCCACACGGCGTGCAGGGCTTTGCCCTCTGGTTCTTGAACTTTTCCACTTGGGAAGGCGTACACGGCATCTATCTCGAAGACCTTTACGTGCGCCCAGCAGCCCGCGGTGGTGGCCGTGGAAAGGCACTTTTGCAAGAACTTGCTCGAACCGCGGTTAAACAAGGTTATGCCAGAGTTGAATGGAGCGTTTTGGATTGGAATCAACCCTCAATTGACTTCTACCGAGCGCTCGGCGCCATCCCCATGGAAGGCTGGACGACGTTCCGACTCACTGAGACTGCGTTGCAGAGCTTTGGCGCGGGTCAGGAGTTGCGCGCATGAGGGCCGCCCAACATCGGCAGCTGCCCGGCGTCGAACGTGACGGGGTGCTTTACCAGCCGCACGTTTTCCAGGTTCCGCTTGACCATAAAAATCTCGACGGCGAATCACTGGAGATTTTTGCCCGCGAAATAAGCACCCTTGAAGCCCCAGATGCCCCCTGGTTGGTCTATTTTCAAGGCGGTCCAGGGATGCGAGCCGATCGACCGAACTCGGCTAGCGGCTGGCTCAAAGAAGCGCTCAAAGACTTTCGCGTGCTCTTACTCGATCAGCGTGGCACTGGCCTTTCCTCACCAGTGACTCGGCAGAACTTAGCCCACCGGGGCGATGCTGCCACGCAAGCCGAATACCTGAGTCATTTCCGAGCAGATTCGATCGTTGCCGATGCTGAGGCGATTCGACTCGCGCTGGCAAGTGGTCCATGGAGTATTCTCGGCCAAAGCTTTGGCGGATTCTGCGCCTTAGCCTATCTGTCGCAGCATCCGGCAGGACTTCGCGAAGTCCTCATCACTGCCGGCCTTGCCCCATTGCACGGGCATCCGGACCGAGTTTATCGAGCAACTTTCGACCGGATGACCGCCCGGAACAACGAGCACTTCGAACGATACCCGCAAGACCAAGAGCTTGCGCACCGGATTGCTCAGCATCTCACCGAGCATCAGGAGGTTCTACCCACTGGTGAACAACTCACGGCGCAGCGGTTTCAAATGTTGGGCGGATTTCTTGGCGGTAATAGTCGGATAGATGCCTTGAACTACCTACTCGAAGATGCCTTTAGCACGGACGGTGAACAGCTCACGGATTCTTTTCTGAGCCAAGTTTCCGGGCAAGTTTCCTACGCCCAAAACCCGTTATACGCGGTTCTGCACGAGTCGGTCTATTGCCAGGGCGAGGCCTCGAATTGGTCTGCAGCACGAGTAGCCGCAACACTACCCGATTTCGCGCCAACTGCGGAGAAGCTCATGTTCACTGGCGAAGCCATTATGCCTTGGTATTTTGAGCAAGATCCCGCTCTGATTCCGCTGCGCGATGCGGCGGAAGCGCTGGCGCAGCGCAGCGAGTGGCCTGCGCTCTACGATCTGGAGCAACTCGCCCAGAACAGTGTGCCGGTGGCCGCAACCGCTTACTTTGACGATATCTACGTGGACCATGCTTTAGCCGTCGAAACCGCAGCCTCAGTGCGTGGACTCAAGCTTTGGCAAACTGGTGAGTATCATCATGATGGCTTACGCGCCGACGGCGAAAAAATCTTCGCTACCCTGCTCGCGATGACGCGCGGCGCTTCTGCACCGAGCTAAAGACCGCCATTGCCACCGCGAGCACTATCGCGGTGGCAATGGCGGTCAAGCCGGCAAAGCCCCAATACGCAAGCGCTATGCCAGCCAGCACGCTGCCGGCCGCTGCGGAAAAGCCCATCAGAGTATCTGAAACGCCTTGAACTTGGACTTTTTCGCTCGCCGGGACGCTTTCGCTCAGCAACGTGGAACCGGCAATAGTCGATGCCGACCAGCCAAGGCCCAACAAGATCAAACCTACGGTTACCGCATTGGTGTTCGACTGACCGAACCCGGCAACCGCTACCGCGCTCAATAAGATTATTTGCCCACCGATAATGACCTTCACCCGACCCAGCCGATCGCTAAGCCAACCGAACAATGGCGACAACGCAAACATCCCCGCGATATGCAACGAAATAGTGAAGCCGATAATCGCCAACACATCCGTACCATGGTGACCCATTGCGGCGCGCTCATCTACTTGTTTCAGGTGCAACGGTGTCATAGCCATAACTGAGACCATCACAACATGCGAACCAACTACCGAGATAAAGGCCACCATTGCTGAAGGCGATTCTCTGATGGAAGCAAAGCCAGCACGTCGGCTTAGTTTCTGCACGGACTGCTCTTGATTGGCAATTTTTTGCGCAGTCAATAACGGGTCTGGCCGCAAGCCTATCGAGAGCAAAATCATCCCGAGCAACATCGAGGTAGCTGAAAATAAGAACGGGCCGGAATTTTCTGGCAAGCCCAGAAAATTACCCAATTGCGCTCCCGGACGGACCAGGTTTGGCCCGGCCACCGCCCCAAGAGTGGTTGCCCAGACGACTATCGCTAAGTCACGTCCGCGATGCTCGCTAGCCGCAAGGTCAGCGGCTGCAAAGCGAGACTGCAAATTTTCCGTCGTGCTGAAACCCAAACCTGCGGCCGCCACCAGCACCGAGGGAAAGCTTCTGGTCGCCGCTGCTACCACCATTAACACCGCGCCAGCAAAGGCCACGGTGAGGCAAAGGCTAAGCGAAACTCTGCGACCGCGCTTTCGCGCAAAAGAAGCCATGGGCATTGCCGAAAATGCTGCAGCAAGCGTTAGCAACGTGGTCACCGATCCAGCCCAAGCATCCGAGCCGCTCAGATCAACCGCCAGTAACGAGCCAGCTGCCAAGACGCCTACCGTTCGGCGTTGAATTGCCTGGACGGTCATCGGTTGCGCAGGAGTCGATCCGGTCATGCGCCGAGTTTACGGCGTTTCTGAGTCATCCTGTTGCGAACGCGCGCTGGCCTGTTCAAGCTCTGGATCAACTTTTCCGCGTGAGACTAGCAAGCTAGCCACAGTGGCCACCACAATGGTGCCTAAAATGACAGCCAGTGAAAGCCAGATAGGGATCTCCGGCGCCCAGTCGATGCCTTTACCGCCATTGATGAAAGGCAGCTCATTGACGTGCATTGCATGGAAAATCAGCTTCACGCCAATAAAGCCCAGAATAATTAACAGCGCGTGTTTCAAGAAGACCAATCGTTGTAGCAAACAGCCTAGCAGGAAGTACAGCTGCCGCAAGCCCATCAACGCGAAAATATTGGCCGTGAACACAATAAACGGCTCTTTGGTCAACCCAAAGATTGCCGGGATGGAATCCACTGCGAAGAGCAAATCCGTCAGGCCCAAGGCGATGAACACGATAAGCATCGGTGTCCACATCTTTTGTCCGTCGACTACGGTACGCACTTTGGCACCGTCGAAATCTTTGGAAATTGGCAATACGGAGCGAAGCTTACGAATCAGCGCATTGTCACCAGCATGACCTTCGTCCTCACCAGAGTCACGCGCCTGCTGCCATGCCGTGTAAAGCAGGAACAGACCAAATATGTAGAAAACCCAGCTGAAATTCTCAATAACGGCGGAACCGAGCAGGATGAAGATACCGCGAAGAATAAGCGCAATAATGATGCCCACCATCAGCGCTTCTTGCTGATACTTTCGCGGGACCGAGAATCTAGTCAACACAATGATGAAAACAAAGAGATTGTCAATGCTGAGGCTGTATTCGGTGATCCAGCCCGCCAAGAATTGCGAGCCATGTTCTACGCCGGTAAACACGAACATGAGCACGGCAAAAATAAGCGCTAATCCAACATAAAAAGCAATCCAGAGACCAGATTCTTTCATGGAGGGTTCGTGCGGCCGTTTGATAACCAAGAGAAGATCAAAGGCCAAAATGAGTCCAAGAACTACAAAAGTTCCCACTTCAAAGGCCAAAGGAAGTTGAGTCACAAGAATCTTTCGGGTAGGCAATTGCCGCAAGTCTCTCCGCCGATATTTCACGGCCGCTACGCCCGGCAGAGCAACTTTGCTCTGCGTACTGACGTTCGTAGCGCTGAAGGATACTCCCCTACGTGCCTTCTATTCTACACTGGCCAAAAACTATCAGCGTGCCAGACAATACGTGCCTACACCCAGACGGCTAGGCGTGACCGGCTGACTGCATCTGCCTTAGTTCCTTCTTCAAATCGCCGACCTCGTCACGAAGCCTGGCCGCCAGCTCGAATTGCAACTCGCCAGCCGCCGAATGCATTTGCGCCGTAAGCTGTTCGATCAAATCCACCAGGTCTTCGGCGGGCACGGCAGCCAATCCGTCGTGCCGGACCGGGACTGGCGCCTTCCCCCTTGATCTGCCCTTGCCCGCAGACTCCAAAAGGCTCTTGGTATCGGCATCCTCCCGAGCCAAGGAATCAGTAATATCAGCGATTCGTTTGCGCAGCGGTGTCGGATCAACGCCGTGTTCGGTGTTGTAAGCCACCTGAATGGCACGACGTCGATTGGTCTCGTCAATGGCCTTCGCCATGGAATCCGTGATCTTGTCCGCATACATATGCACTTCACCGGAAACGTTACGAGCAGCACGACCAATCGTCTGGATCAAGGACGTGGCCGAGCGCAAGAAACCTTCTTTGTCAGCATCCAAGATGCTGACCAAAGAAACTTCTGGCAGGTCCAAACCCTCGCGCAACAGGTTAATACCCACCAGGACATCGAAGACACCTAGCCGCAGCTCTCGCAACAACTCAACGCGACGCAAAGTATCTACATCCGAGTGTAGGTATTGCACTTTGACCCCGTGACCCAATAAGTACTCAGTAAGATCCTCGGCCATCCGTTTGGTCAAAGTAGTAACCAATACCCGTTCGTCCCGCTCAACCCTAGTTCGAATCTCACCGAGCAGGTCATCAATTTGGCCTTTGGTCGGCTTGATAATGACTTCAGGGTCAATCAACCCGGTGGGTCGAATGATTTGCTGCACGACGCCGTCGGCTTTAGCCATTTCATATTTGCCCGGCGTTGCCGAAAGGTAAACCGTCTGACCGACTCGCTCCAGAAACTCATCCCATTTGAGCGGTCGGTTATCCATTGCTGAGGGCAACCGGAAGCCATGATCGACCAAAGTGCGCTTTCGGGACATATCACCCTCATACATAGCGCCAATTTGCGGTAGAGTAACGTGCGATTCATCAATCACCAACAAGAAATCATCTGGAAAATAATCGATGAGGCAACTTGGCGCGCTGCCGGAGTCACGACCGTCAATATGCCGAGAATAATTCTCGATGCCATTACAGAAACCCATCTGCTGCATCATCTCGAGATCATAAGTGGTACGCATCCGGAGCCGCTGCGCCTCGAGCAACTTGTTCTGACCTTCAAGTTCTTTCAGTCGAACGGCTAATTCATCCTCGATTCGGGTGATCGCCTTGGCCATCCTTTCCGGACCAGCCACATAGTGCGAGGCAGGGAAAACGTACATCTCGTTTTCTTCCCGAATGATCTCGCCGGTCAGCGGGTGCAAAGTAAAGATTTTCTCAATTTCATCGCCAAAGAACTCGATGCGCAACGCTTGCTCTTCATACATCGGGGTGATTTCCACGGTATCCCCGCGAACTCGGAAAGTACCTCGGTGAAAGTCAATGTCATTTCGGGTGTACTGAATCCCCACGAATTGGCGCAAGAGTTGATCTCGATCGACCCGATCGCCCTGCTTGAGCGTAACCATGCCTGCGACATACTCTTCTGGCGTGCCCAAACCATAGATACACGAAACGGTAGCCACCACGATGACGTCACGACGAGTGAGGAGCGAGTTCGTCGCGGAGTAGCGCAACCTTTCAACCTCTTCGTTGACGGAAGAGTCTTTTTCAATGAAGGTGTCCGTCTGCGGTACATACGCTTCTGGCTGGTAGTAGTCGTAATAAGAAACGAAATACTCCACCGCGTTATTAGGCAGTAGCTCGCGGAATTCGTTAGCGAGCTGCGCGGCAAGGGTTTTGTTCTGCACCATCACCAAAGTAGGTCGTTGTACTTGTTCAATCAGCCAGGCCGTGGTCGCTGATTTTCCGGTACCAGTGGCACCGAGTAACACCACATCCTTCTCACCGTTATTAATTCTTTCGGTCAGATCGGCGATGGCGGCAGGCTGATCGCCAGCTGGCTGATACTCACTGATGACCTCGAACGGGGCCACAACTCGATTGATCTGTTGCGCAAGACTCATAGCATTACGCTACTGCCAAGCACCGACAGTTTGCGAGGCCGGATGATTTATCCGGCAATAATAAATAGTTCGCCACAGTCTTTTCCCAGGAAATCCGAGACTTTCATCCAGGATCGTGACAAAATTGCTCTTCAGTTGAGCTGCGTAATTTTCGGCAAATTTGCAGCTCAGGAAACGCTACAACGCCGCAATCAACAATGAAAGAGGCCACGATGTCCAGCAACGAGCCCCAGTCCTACCCACAGGCACCACAACAAGCCGCACCCGGCTATTACCCACCGGCTCAAGATCCGGGCAAAGTTATGGGTATTCTCTCCATAATTTTGCCCTTTGTTTTCCTTGGACTTGTTGGTCTAATCCTTGGCATCATTGGCTTTGTTCAGTCCAAAAAGCCGGGTTCAAAAACATTCCAGCAGTTATTGGAATCATCTTGAGCAGCTTGGCGATCGTGGGAACCATTATTCTCATTATTGTCGGAATTGTGGCTGCTCAAGCAGTTCTACAAACCTGTAAAGATTTGGGATCCGGCACGCACGTCCAGGGTGGAATTACCTATACCTGCCCATAATTTTCGTTTGAGCGCGCAGACGGAACCAGAGCTCGGTCTGATGCGGAGAAAGCGGCCTATCGGCCGAAGAGGAAGGTCATTATGAGCGACAACTACGGCCAACAGCCGCCACCCCAGCCATACCCAGGCCAAAATCCACCTAGCGAAAATCCACCTGGCGGATACCCGCAATTCCAGAACCAACAATTCCAAAATCCACCGGCAGGCTATCGCAACCCCTCCGGAAACTATGCGCCGGCTGCCTCGGAAGATTATCCCGGTAAGACCATGGGCATTGTAGGTCTGATATTGGCTTTCTTCTTTTCGATTGCAGGCTGGATTATCAGCGCAATTGCTTTGAAACAATCAAAAGACGCTGGCGTGCAAAACACACCAGCCAAGATCGGTCTGATTCTGAGTATTATCTTCACGATCGGTGGCGTAATCGTCGCGATCATCCTGATCATCTCGGCTATCACGCTGGCAACGTCGGTGCACAACTATAGCGGCTACTGAGCACCAATTCAGCATCTCTCCAAAAGGCTGCGGCTTAAACCCGGGGCGGCGTCCAGCCGCTCCGGGTTTTCCATTCTTCTAGTGCTGGCCGGGCTATTTCGCTGAACCAGTTTTCCTTTTCTTGGGCTTAATCTGCGCTAGTTCCGGTACCGTTTAATGTTGCGGCTCGCAGTTTTTCTCCAAGGTAAACTTCCCGCCATTCCGGCTCTGCACGTAACCAATCGCGGAACGCTACAGCATAGTTCGCGCCCGGTGAGCCGTCCACGCGAATATGAAGATTCACTGCTCTTCCCGGGTCTGCATTACCGTGCAATCGTTTTTGCCAGTGCCTTGGATCTGGGTCATCCACCGAGGGAGTGTCCGACCAGGTTCCAGGAATTCTTGGGAAACCCGCCGAGGACAAGGCCAAGGCCAGCTCATCCGCGGATGCCAAGGAATCAACTCTCAGCTGCAGGTCGATCACATCTTTCGCGGCCAAGCCCGGAATCGACGTTGAACCAATATGGTCTGCGCCGATGGCCTTTTCGCCTGCCGCATGCAAAATTCTAGCTATCAACCGAGAGGCAGCAGCTGACCAGTCAGGATCAGCCGGTTTGAGAATTGCTGGACCAGACCTTTTAGCCGTCGCACCAGCATGCAGGTTCTCAGCAAACGGAAGCAGCCTTTCCTGCCACAACGTATCAACCGCTTCAATCGTGAGTTCAGCTGGCCCCGAGTTCTCAATGACGACGTCGGCCGCGGCTAACCGCTGTTGCTGACTCGCTTGGGCTGCAATTCGCTGTGTCGCGGCGGCCTCGGTCAGGCCGCGATTCCGCACCATTCGCTCGATCCGAAGCTCGGCCTGGGCATCCACCACAAGGACTAGATGGAATGCTGCACCCTGCCCAGTCTCTACTAACAAGGGAATGTCTTGAACGACGATCGCGTCCGGTGGAGCTGATGCGCGCAATTCAGTTGCACGTGCACGAACTCGAGGGTGCACTATCGCATTGAGTTTTTCCCGCTGTGCCGCATCTGCAAATATTCTCGCGCCAAGAGCCTCCCGGTCCAATCCACCTTCTGGGTTCAGAATCGTCGGGCCAAATTCGACACAAACCTCGGCCAGCCCCTCAGTTCCGGGTTCGACGACTTCTCTGGCGAGCCGATCAGCATCAATCAACACCGCACCAAGTTCCGCTAGCCGAGTGGCTACCCATGATTTCCCGGCTGCGATCCCGCCGGTGAGTCCAAGTGAAAGCATGACACCAGACTATGCTGAATCGGTTTCATACAGCGTGTTGAAAGACGGACCAGCCGAGCGTTACGAGTTGGAAGTGCGGCGTTCGAAATTCATCGCGCTAGTGGGACGGGTCTCAGGTTAAGTCGCCGCACGCGAGATGATTGCCACTGCCCGCCAAGATTTCCCTGATGCCGGGCATCATTGTTCGGCCTATCTGCTGGGCCCCAGACGGGAAATTCAACGCAGCAACGACGACGGTGAGCCATCTGGAACCGCCGGCGAACCAATTCTTGAGGTCTTAATTTCGCGCTCGGCAGCGCCAGCTGGCGCTTTAGAAGGCCGCTCAGATCTATCTGATGTGTGCGCCGTCGTCGTTCGCTACTTCGGCGGAACGCTACTGGGGACTGGCGGACTGATCCGAGCCTATTCTGAAGCTGCCGCGGCCGCATTGAACCAGGAACGCCTGGTAACACGCCAAGAAATGACTCAATTTCGCATCGTGGTTCCGCACGCCACAGTTGGTCAGTATCGTCATGAATTGGAGCGCTCGGGGCATAAAATTACTGCGATTCGCTATTCTGAACGGGCTGAACTGGACTTTGTTGCGTTTGCTCAGCCGGAAACCTATACGCTCGCGCAGAATTTGATTCATTCCGTTGATCGAGCGACTGCTGGAGTACTAACCAAGCTCGAAACCATCGGCAGCCAATGGGCAGATGTCTAGACCTAGACGAACCCGGTCAGAACTTAATGTGGGATCGCGTTAATAAACCGCGCTGAGCTGCCGGCTGCACCAGGTTGCAGTCGTCCGGTAACCTCTGGAATTTCCAAGCTAAAAAGAGTTCCAATTGGTTTGCCGTAACCAAAGTCATCGCTCATGAGCGTCACCTGGTCCGGTCCAACATCCCGAATGACAACGTCGATCGGTTCCGTTGCGTCGTCAACCTGCAGCTTCCAGCGGCTCGCTAGGTAGCCTAATCCGCGTTCCAGCAACAACTCTTCGGCTTCTTCGAACGGCAGCACCCCAGCAATTGGCCGGCCAAGCAGATCAAAAGGCACAAAGCCGTCGTCGGACATAGCTAAATAGCCAACGGTCTCCCGGTCCCCCGGCCGATTGATCCGGAGCCACTCGGACGGAATCATTGCTGCTCCTCGATTTCTTGACCCGTCCCGGAGGCATTTTCAGCTTGCGGATGGGCGTTTAGCTGTTGAAAGAGCATCCGGATGCCGAAAATGCCTCCGGAGTGCTGACAAAAGGTGTGCTGATAAAAAGGAGGGCCGCCGCGTTCAACGCGACGACCCTCCTAAAAAGTGCTAGCTGGAAAGACTAGTTTCCGGTGAGCTTCTCCCGCAGAGCGGCAAGAGCTTCATCTGAAGCCAGGGTTCCGGCATCGGCGGCCGGGGCCTCCGAGGAGTAGCTGGTCGGTGCGCCTTCGCCGGTGCCCTCAGTCGCGGCGGCCGCGTCGTCGGCAGCGTGCTGAGCAACCTGCTTCTTGTGTGCTTCCCAACGGGTCTGAGCCTCGGCGTACTGAGCTTCCCAAGCTGCGCGCTGGGTCTCAAAGCCTTCAAGCCACTCGTTGGACTCCGGATCGAAGCCCTCCGGGTACTTGTAGTTGCCCTCTTCGTCGTACTCCGCGGCCATGCCGTAGAGAGCCGGATCGAATTCGGTCGACTCGGCGTCAAGACCCTCGTTAGCCTGCTTGAGCGAGAGGCTGATGCGGCGACGCTCGAGGTCGATGTCAATGACCTTGACGAACAGCTCGTCACCAACGGAGACAACCTGCTCGGCGAGCTCAACGTGACGGACTGCCAACTCGGAGATGTGCACGAGGCCTTCGATGCCGTCTTCGACGCGAACGAACGCACCGAACGGAACCAACTTGGTAACGCGGCCCGGGACAACCTGGCCCAGCGCGTGCGTACGGGCGAAGGTCTGCCACGGATCTTCCTGCGTAGCCTTGAGCGAAAGTGAAACCCGCTCGCGATCCAGATCGACTTCGAGCACCTCGACGGTGACTTCCCGGCCAACCTCGACAACCTCGGACGGGTGATCGATGTGCTTCCAGGACAGTTCCGAAACGTGAACCAAACCGTCAACGCCGCCCAAATCGACGAATGCGCCGAAATTGACGATCGAGGAAACAACGCCCGGACGAACCTGGCCCTTTTCCAACTTGTTGAGGAAGGTCGAGCGAACCTCAGACTGAGTCTGCTCGAGCCATGCACGGCGAGACAGGACCACGTTGTTGCGGTTCTTGTCCAGCTCGATGATCTTCGCTTCGATCTGCTGACCGATGTACGGAGCCAAATCGCGGACACGACGCATTTCCACCAGCGATGCCGGCAGGAAGCCACGCAGACCGATATCCAGGATCAAGCCACCCTTGACAACCTCGATGACCGTACCGGTGACCACACCGTCTTCTTCCTGGACCTTCTCAATATCGCCCCAGGCACGCTCGTACTGTGCGCGCTTCTTGGACAAGATCAAACGGCCTTCTTTGTCTTCCTTGGTCAAAACCAGGGCTTCGACTTCATCGCCTACGGAAACGACCTCGGAAGGGTCGACGTCGTGCTTGATGGAAAGCTCACGCGAGGGGATAACGCCTTCGGTCTTGTAGCCGATGTCGAGCAGAACTTCGTCGCGGTCAACCTTGACGACAATTCCTTCGACGAGATCGCCGTCGTTGAAGTACTTGATAGTTGCATCAATAGCGGCGAGGAAGTCCTCAGCTGATCCGATGTCGTTGATCGCGACGACAGGGGTGCTGGTCTTCTCGGGGGTCGTGATGGTCATGTAGTAGGGGCTCCGTTGTGGATAGATGATTTGGTCAGCGCGCAAGACGAATCGAGTTTACTGAAATGTTTGTGGTGTTGAATACACGCAATGCGTGCCCGTTTAGTTTAGTCCGATCTGCCTAGCAACGCAAAAGCTCAGTACTAAGCCACAAAGACGACAGCGCCGCGGCCGAAGGTTAAGCTCTGATCCGGCTAATGGCACGATAAACAGGTGCGGAAATCGACGCTATTAAATCTTGGGCCCGCAAGCTGGGTGGTTTTAGCTGCGGTTTCGCTCGCAGCAGCCTTAGGTTTGGCGGTTTTTGCTGAACCGAAATTTCCGTGAAGTATTATTTGCGGGGCTGAGAGCCTTCGTTCAGTTGGCCATCGTTGCCGTTTTGATTGCCCAGTTGTCTAGTCATCCGGCGCTGGCGCTGGCCTTTATCGCCCTCATGTTCTGCATTGCGGTCTGGACAGCTGGCCGTCGAATTGCCAAGACCGGGAACTGGTGGATGGCCGCGATACCGCTAGCCTGCGGCGTGATTCCAGTGGCCGCCCTCATGTTTTGCACCGGGGTACTGCCGTGGAATGCGCTGGCACTGATCGCCGTAGTAGGTCAGCAAATCGGCGGCGCGATGGCGACAACCACACTGGCTGGCAGACGCATCGAATCCGAGCTTCAGCAACGAAGAGGCGAGGTTGAGGCCGCGGTAGAACTGGGTCTGACCTGGCCTGCCTCCAGGCACTTCATCAGTCGCGATATTGCCGGTGAAGCGGTTTTGCCAAGCATCGACCAAGCGAGGACCGCCGGAACCGTGACGCTACCGGGCGCCTTCGTAGGGTTGATTCTTGGCGGTGCCAGTCCAATCGCGGCCGGCCAGATTCAACTACTGGTACTCATTTCATTGCTTTTAGTGAACAGTCTCGCCGCCTGGGTGTGCCTGTTGCTGAGCTCCTCCGGCGCCTGGGAACGACGCCGCCGTCAAAAAACCGCTTGACCTGGAGTGCACTCTAAGTTCTAGCCTGGGTGCATGACTTTAGAACAGCACAAAATTAACAGCGGATTCGGCTTCAGCAGCACCGCGGACGAGGTGCTAGCCGGTATTGATCTCACCGGAAAAACTGCGATCGTAACCGGCGGCTACTCCGGGATCGGTTATGAGACGACGGCGGCGCTCAGCAAGGCCGGTGCCACCGTGATAGTTCCTGCCCGACGGCTTACCGTGGCGCAGGATGCGCTACGCGAAATTGACCGTACCGAGGTCCAGACCATGGACCTCGGCGATCTGGACAACGTGAAAGAGTTCGCCGAATCGTTTTTAGCCTCTGGCAGGAAGCTGGACATCGTCATCAACAATGCCGGGATTATGGCGTGCCCGGAGACCCCTGTTTGCCCCGGCTGGGAAGCGCAATTCGCCACGAATCACTTAGGACATTTTACGCTGGTCAATTGGCTGAAACCGGCATTAGCCGAGCAAAGCCGGGTAGTAGCACTGTCTTCGACCGGGCATTTTCGCTCCCCGATCCGTTGGGATGATGTCCAGTTCCAGGATGGCTACGACCGATGGGAAGCATATGGCCAAGCCAAAACCGCCAATGCGCTCTTCGCCCTGCACTTGAATAAGCTGGGCGCAGAATCCGGTCTTCAGGCTTTTTCCGTCAACCCGGGCGGCATCTTCACCCCGCTGCAACGGCATCTTTCGCAACAGGATCAAATAGAACTAGGTTGGCTCAACCCAGATGGCTCCCCCAGCGAGCTTGCAGCTACCGCGTTCAGATCGCCAGCGCAGGGCGCTGCCACCACAGTTTGGACCGCCGCTTCCAGCCAGTTGGCCGGCCTCGGCGGCGTCTATTGCGAGGACAGTGACGTTGCCGAGCCAGCCGTTGAGGGTGGACCCCGCAGCGGCGTCAAAGCCGGGGCAAGCGATCCCGAGCCAGCGCAGCGACTTTGGGATTTGTCAGCCGAACTCACTGGAGTCAGTGTATTCTGATCCCGCAGTTAGCTGCGAAACTTAGTGTCCGGCGTCGAACCAGCTCTTTCCGATTCCCACTTGCACATCGAGTGGGACCGTAAGGTTGGCGGCGACGGCCATTTGCGCGATAACCAACGCCTGAACCTGATCTAGCTCGCCCTCAGCAACTTCAAAAACCAATTCATCGTGGACTTGCAACAACATTCTAGATTCCAGCCCTGCTTCAGCAATGCCAGCGTCCACACCCAACATGGCGCGCTTGATGATATCTGCCGCCGAACCCTGGATAGGCGCGTTCAAAGCGGCTCGCTCTGACATTTCCCGAAGTTGACGATTGTCACTGGTGAGCTCAGGCAAGTAACGACGGCGGCTTTCAATGGTCTCGGTAAAACCGTCTAACCGAGCCTGCTCTACAACGCCGCGCAGGTAGTCTCGCACCGCGCCAAATCGGTCGAAGTAGTCCTTCATTAAGGTACGAGCCTCATCGACAGAAATGTTGAGCTGTTTGGAAAGACCGAAAGAGCTCAAGCCATAGACCAGACCATAGGACATAGCTTTGACCTTCGATCGCATCGCCGAGGTCACTTCTTGCGGCTCAACATTGAAAATGTGCGAGCCCACAAAACGGTGCAAATCTTCACCATCCTTAAAGGCTTGAATGAGCGCTTCGTCACCGGACAGATGCGCCATGATCCGCATTTCGATCTGCGAGTAGTCAGCTGTCAGCAAGGTCTCGTAGGACTTAGTCGATTTTTGGCCTACGACGAAAGCACCCCGGATTCGACGGCCTTCTTCGCTGCGAATCGGGATATTTTGCAAATTCGGATTGTTCGATGACAGTCGACCTGTCGCGGCGACGTTTTGCGCGTAGGTAGTGTGCACTCGAGTGTCTGAGCCAATGGATTTGATGAGGCCTTCAACGGTTTGCCGGAGTTTAGTTGCATCACGGTACGCCTGTAATTGCAGCAAAAATGGATGTGGATGCTTGGTCGTGAGATCGGCCAAAGCCTCTGCGTCAGTAGAAAATCCAGTTTTGATCTTTTTCGTCTTCGGCATACCTAGCTCGTCGAAGAGCACGGTTTGAAGTTGTTTGGGTGAGCCCAAATTCACTTCATGGCCAATAATTGCGTACGCCTCGGTTTGAGCCGTCTCGATGGTTTTACCGAAATCAGCCATCAAGGTATCTAAGGTTTCTTTAGATACGGCGACTCCGGCGAGCTCCATACCGGACAGCACCCGAGCCAAGGGCAGTTCCAAACCGGTCAGTAGCTGCTCCGCATTTCGCTCGAGCAGAATTGGCGCGAAAAAGCTGCTCAACTTTTGGGTCGCAAAAGCCCTCAGTACTGCTTCTTGAGCACCGTCGTCGCCTTCAAGGCCCAAATCCAGTTGGCCAGCGTCTTTGCTAGCACTCACAGTCATTGGAGTCTCTAAATGGTAAAGACTCAGATCTGCCAAATCATAGTTTCGGCGTTCTGGCTGAATCAGATATGCCGAAATTGACGTGTCATCTACGACGCCGTCAAGATCCAGCCCGCGTCCAGAGAGCGCTTTCAAAGCCGATTTGAGATCGTGCACAGCCTTTGGCGCCGAACCTTTTAGCCAGCTCGCCAGGACTTGCTCCGCTGCCTCGTCTAGACCTGTCAGCGGTATGAAGGCGGCCGACTCTTCTGAACTCAGGCCGATTCCGTGCACGTCCATGCCAACTGGTTCCGCCAGTGGTAACGTCTGACCGGATAGCGCCAGCCCGATTGTTGCCGTTCCAGCAGCCTCTAACCAAGCCGAGATTTCCGCCGCCGAACCGAGCACACCATGTTCCGGCGCATCATGACCTTCGCTAGATGCTTCAGCCTCGTCTTCGCCAAATAAGTCGAAAAGTCGTTTGCGCAAAGTATTGAACTGTAGCTCATCAAAGAGCTCTTCGATTTTTTCCCGATCAGGGTGTTGCAATTCCATCTGCTCAAGGGTCACCGGTAAGTCAAGATCGCGCAGCAAATGGTTCAAACGGCGATTGCGCTTGACGCTGTCAACATGCTCGCGGAGCGAATCGCCAACTTTTCCGCCAATGGCGTAAATATTTTCCAGAATTCCGGCCAAGCCGTCGTACTGATTGATCCATTTGGCCGCAGTCTTTGGCCCAACGCCAGGCACGCCCGGGAGGTTATCTGCTGTTTCACCAACTAAGGCGGCTAAATCCGAGTATTGATCCGGCCGAACAAAATATTTCGCTTCGATTGCCGCGGCATCCATCGGCGGAATATCCGAGATGCCCTTTTTCGGGTAGAGCACAAAGGTGTTATCCGTGATCAGTTGAAAGGCATCCCGGTCACCAGAGACGACCAACGTTTGCCAACCAGCGGCTTCCGACTGGCTAGCCACGGTAGCGATAATGTCGTCCGCCTCAAAGCCATCAATGCTGATAGTGGGAACGTTCATGGCTTCCATGACCTTGATGATCAGATCTATCTGGCCATAGAACTCTTCCGGGGTCTTCGAACGACCTGCCTTGTATTCGGTGTATTCCACCGATCGAAAGGTTGGTGTATCAAGATCAAAGGCCACCGCCACGTGGCTAGGCTTTTGCTGACGGATCATGGTCAGCAGCATTGAGGTGAATCCATGCACGGCGTTGGTGTGCTGACCGGTGTCGGTGACGAAAGTTTCCGGTGGCAGCGCATAAAAAGCGCGGAACGCCATCGAATGCCCGTCCAAAACCAGAAGTTTTGGTGTGGCCTTGGTCGCCGTGTTGCTGACAGAAGCTGCTGCGCTAGATTCACTCACGGATCTAGCCTAGTGCGCAGCACCGACTCTTTCACCTCAAGATTTGGGATGGAAAAATGGCACGATCAAATAGACGCCATACAACACCGCTGCTATACAGAGTAGATAACAGGCATATTCAGTCACTCGAGTCCAGGTTCTGGCTCGCCCGGTACGGTCCAAGCCCGCTGCGTGCAGCCGCACCGCGGAAGAAAAAGTGTGACAACAACCAGGGCACCGACCAAAGTAGCAATGCCGACCACAAAAAAGGCATTCCAGTTGATGTTCATTTCGTGCTCCTGATTTTCGGCTGACGACCAGCGCGCTTGACGATGTCAGCAGCCGCCTCAACCTCGGCAACGCCGCTAATGTCGTGACCCTTGCTGCGCCGCGAGTACAAGAAGATTGCTGCTACGCCAGCCACACCGAGCACCGCGTCGATGATCAATCCGACAAGGCCAAGCTGCGCAATGAATGCGGCAATGGCACCGACTATTGCTGCCGCAGGCAAAGTGAACAACCAGCCCACAGCAATTTTTCCGGCCAGCCGCCAGCGCACCACCGCGCCAGGACGGCCCAAGCCGGAGCCAATAACCGATCCAGAAGCGACCTGCGTGGTAGACAGGGCGAAACCCAGGTGCGATGAAGCCAGAATTGCGGCAGCGGTGGAGGTCTCTGCGGCAAAGCCTTGTGCGGGCTTGACCTCGGCGAGGCCGGTGCCAAAAGTTTTGATAATTCGCCAGCCGCCCGAATAGGTGCCTAGCGCAATCGCCAATGCACAGGAGGCAATAACCCAGAATTGTGGGTCGTTACCGGCTGCTTGATACCCATCAGAAACCAAGACCAGGGTAATAACACCCATGGTTTTCTGAGCGTCGTTCGTGCCGTGCGCTAACGCAACTAATGAGGAGGAAAAATCTGTGCGTGCCGGAATCCACCACGCCGGCTTGGCAGGTTGCTGCCACTTTCGGCAACTCGCTGAGTGATCGCATAAGCCACCAGCGTGCAAACGAAGGCAACGAATCCGGCTACCACCGGTGCCAGCAGCGCCGGCAAAATCACGTTGCTCAGTAGCACGCGGTAATTGACTACACCGAAACCGGCACCGACAATAGCCGCGCCAATGAGACCACCGAACAAGGCATGCGAAGAGCTCGAAGGTAAGCCCAGCATCCACGTCAGCATGTTCCAAAGCACAGCGCCAAGTAAGCCTGCAAAGATGAATGCTGGCGTGATACTGACGCCACCGGACCCCTCTTTGAGCAGGTTTCCGGAAATAGTCTTGGCAACCTCAGTCGAGAGAAACGCGCCAACAAGGTTTAAAACTGCTGCCAACCCGACGGCGACTTTGGGCTTGATTGCCCCGGTCGCGATCGGCGTCGCCATCGCATTCGCCGTGTCATGAAAACCATTGGTGAAGTCGAAAAACAGTGCGACTGCGATCACCAAAACGACGATGACCATTAAGTCCACGAGGACCCCTGACTTTGCCTTACAACGAACACGACCAAGAACGGGTCAGGCAATCTGTGCCACCGGACCTTGAAGATCATATCCTCAGTTTGCTGAGAGTTATCCAGATGCGATTCTTAGTCTGCTGCCTCAAGCAACAGTTCTAAACCCCGTTGGACTTTTGGTCCTGAGCCGCGGCTGCCCGCCTTCTTGGCCCTGAAAGACTTGGTTTGGCCGTCAGGGCGTGCCAGCCTATAGCTATGACTCATAGTGACGACGCGCACTCGAAGGCGCCAAACCCTTTCGAAAAACAACTGACCGATGCCGGAGTTCCCGCAGAATTTCATCAGATGTTAAGCCAACATAGCCTGGGTACTCTGACGGTAAAGCTCGGAATCAAGTTCTTGGAATTGAGCGTCGAGCGCGTGGTTGCCACCATGCCGGTGGAAGGTAATACTCAAGTCACCGGTATCCTGCACGGCGGGGCGCATGTGGTTCTGGCAGAAACGCTCGGTTCGTTCGCGGCCGGAATCCATGCAGGCTTTGGCAATCGGCAAGCTCTGGGTGTTGAAATTGGCGCAAGCCATCACCGGGCAGCGGCTCAAGGCTTAGTCACCGGAACATGCACACCGATTCACCTTGGCAGAACGTTGACCACCCATGAAATCGTGATGACTGATGAACAGGGCAGACGGCTCTCCACGGTTCGAATGACTAATATGATCCGTGAGGTACAACCCAATAACGCCGCGAAATGACCGACAGAGAACCGTCTAATACGAGGAACATTCTTCCACACGAGGCGAGCCGAGTTCTCATCTACGGCGTGACCGGTTCTGGAAAATCCACCTTAGCCATTGTTTTGAGCAAAATCAGCGGCATCGAAGCGCACTTGGTCGACGAAGAGTTCGGTTGGCTACCAAACTGGACATCGCGACCGCCAGTAGAGATTCGTGAGTTGGTAGCGCCGGTAGTCGCCGGCGACGCCTGGATCTTTGATTCGGCGTACGCCACCTTTCGAGATTTAGTCACGCCCCGAGCTCAACTCATTCTTGGCCTGGATTACTCACGGGCACGCACCCTGGCCCAACTACTTCGTCGGACGGTCAAACGAATCATCAGCAAAGAGCCTGTTTGCAATGGCAACATCGAAACGTGGCGAAGTCTGTTGTCGAAGGACTCGATCGTGGCCTGGTATTTCAAGTCATTCAACCGCAAGCGCTCCACGATGCGCCAACTGGCCAAAACAGCCAGCATTGTGCCCAGAGTCTTGTTGTTTAAGAATCCTCGTCAGACGGCAGACTGGTTAAATTCGCTCAAAGCCGCCGCCGAGTCCCGGAACCGGTAACGAAGCTCAACCATTCCTTTGCCAAACACGGTGTGCTCTAAAAGCTCCAGCGGCAAGGTTGGGCTTTTCAACGGTAATAAGGGCTTGCCCGCGCCGAGCACCGTCGGAATGAGAGTCAGCAACATCTCGTCTAGCAGACCCAATTCTTGGAATTGCGCCACCAGGTTGCCACCGCCAACCAACCAGAGGTTCTTCTCCCCCCCCCCCCCCCGCGGCAAGGAGCGCGTCCCGATGTACCGGAGCAACGTCGCCAGCCACGAAACGAATATCCGCACCGGTAAATGTAGTGAGGTCAGGCAATTCTGTGTGGCTGAACACCCAGGTGGGTACGTCCGGGTAAGGCCAGGCGTCAAGATCTTGACTGAGTAGAAAACGAAAGGTGTCGGCGCCCATCATGAGGGCACCGACACCGTCGTAAAAACGCTGATAAGCAGCTTCCTGGCCATCTGCACCGTTGAATTCAAAGAGCCAGGCTAAGTCGTCATCAGCTGTGGCAATAAAACCATCGAGGCTGGCGGCGACAAAATACTGCGTTGAGTTCATAATCTTCACAGTAGGCGAAGGCCCCGACAGTTTGGATCACCAGTCTGTTGAGATGGGAAGCTAGCTATTTCACTCGCCGGCAAATGCCGGAACTTCGTCCTTCTTTTGGCTAGTCTTCTTCGGTTTGACGAAGAAAATCGCTGCGAGTACGCCAACCAAAATCACCGCGGCGGGTACAAACATTGACTGCCCCATCGCCGTCGAGAATCCGGCACGCAAGAACTCTGGCAAAGGACCTTCGCCGGCAGGTGCGGCACCAGCAGGTGCGTGCGGCAAGTTCTCGTTGAGCCGAGCTTGCATCACCGCAGCAATTGCTGCCGAACCCAAAACAGCACCAATTTGGCGAGTTGTGTTGAATACGCCAGAACCAGCGCCAGCCAGCCTTGGGTCAAGGTTCCGGGTAGCGGTCATCGAGACCGGAGCCCAGATTCCCGCATTTGCGAACCCGAATAATGCGATCGGGAACAACAGCAGCCAAATCGGCACGTCAGCGGTAAGGATTGATCCCATCCAGAACAGCGCTACGGACAAGATTGCAAAGCCGCCAATTGCGAAATAGCGAGGATCTACCTTGTTGAGCAGCTTGCCAACCACGGGTGCCAAACCGCCAGAAATCAGCGCCATCGGCACCAAAAGCAATGCAGCCTGGGTGGGCGTCAGCGTGCGGACGTTCTGAGCATAAAGCATCAGCGGCAACACCATCGAGGTGATGGTGAACCCCGTTGCGGAGATCGCCAAGTTAGCCAGCGAGAAATTCCGATCCTTGAAAAGAACCAAAGGCAACAACGGTTCCGCCCGGTTGAGACGCTGCCAAATAACAAACAACACCATCAACACAATGCCGGTAATGATGAGGGACCAGATGGGGATCGGTCCAGTAATCTTGCCCCAGTTGTAGGATTCTGCTTCTTGGATACCGAAGACTATGCAGAACAGACCTAAACCGCTAAGCACCACGCCAAGCCAGTCAAAGCGGTGCGCCGTGGTGGGCAGCGTCGGAACGAGTCGTGCGGCAAAGATGAATCCAATCACACCGACCGGAACGTTGATGTAGAAGATCCATTCCCAACCGGCGGCATCAACCAATACTCCACCCAAGATCGGACCAACCAAGGTGGCAACACCGGCCACGGAACCCCAGAGTCCCATCGCTGAGCCACGGCGTTCTGTCGGGAAAACCCGGGTGATGACGGCCATCGTTTGCGGCGTCATCAGAGCTGCACCAAGTCCTTGAACAACCCGCGCCAAGATCAACATCTCAATGCTGTTGGACAATCCACACCAGGCTGAGGACAGTGTGAAGACGACCAACCCGATCAAATAGATGTTTTTCGGGCCGAAGCGGTCGCCCAAGCGGCCGGTGATCAGCAATGGAACGACATAAGCCAAAAGATAGGCTCTGGTTACCCAGACCGCCTGATTAATATCGGCGTCGAAGCTCTTCATAATTGATGGCATCGCCACCGTAACAATGGTCGAATCGACCAAAATCATAAAGAAGCCGATGACAAGCGACCAAAGCGCCGGCCATGCTCTTGCATGTTGATTCATGATTTTTCCTTGAAAGTGTCAGTGTGGGTGTTTGCGGTAAGTAAATGTGGCGCTTCAGCGACGATTCTGGGGAAGATCGACCAGATGATCTTGCCTTGCTCCAGATCGACGATGATGCCGTCTAACCAGGCCAGCTCTGCCTGAAGCATCGCGAGCGAGTATTCGTAATTCAAATAAAACTGCCGAATTTCGGCATCTACTCCGGTGAGTAGCGTTTCGGTTTTGGCGGCTTGTTCACGCAGCGATACTTGCCGCTCTCGCAGTAAGCCGACCACTTGTTCTGCCGGTAAATCATGAGCTTCAGCGATTCCTCGGCGGAATCCCGGGTATTCATTGACTACTTCGCGAAGCAGAAAGCTCACGTGTCCGTGCAGAGCTTCGTAGCCAGCGGGCAAAATCGTGTACCTGAATCGCCCCGGTGTGTCCGGAGACTTTCTTGTTTGAGAGGATCAGGACATGGCAGGGAAAACTACGACACGGTATCCGCAGGAGTTGAAGGATCATACGGTGCGCATGGTGGCGGAGATGGAGGGTGCGTCTTCGGCGTGGGCGGCGATGCAAAAAGTTGCCCAGCTTTTGGGTGTGGGTGTGCCGGAAACGGTGCGTAAATGGGTCCGGCAAGCCGAGATCGATGTTGGTACTAGAACTGGAACAACGAGCACGGAATCGGCCGAGCTGAAACGGTTACGGCGTGAGAACGCTGAGCTGAAACGGGCGAACGCGATCCTTCGGAGTGCTTCAGCTTTTTTCGCGGTCGAACTCGACCGCCACAAAACTGATCGTGAAATACATCAAGGACCATGCCGGTCACCGCGAGAATAATGGATTGCGGTGGGGTGTCGAGTCGATCTGCCAGGTGCTTACTGGGACGGGGTGAAGACCACCCCGTCCACGTACTACGAATGGGTGGATAAAACACGATCTCACCGAGAACAACGTGATGAGGTGCTCAAGCCCGTGATCCAGAAGGTGTATGCCGCTAATTACGGGGTTTACGGCACCAGGAAAGTCTGGTTGGCGATGAACCGTGAAGGTGTGCCGGTGGCCAGGTGCACGGTAGAACGGCTCATGGGGTTACTTGGCATACAGGGTGTGGTCCGTGGCAAGGTCAAACGCACCACGATCAAAGACTCGAAGGCGGCCCGAGCGAAGGACTTGGTCCGCCGTGATTTCACACCAACGGCACCGGATCGGCTATGGGTAGATGATTTCACCTATGTTTCGACCTGGTCCGGGTGGGTCTATGTTGCCTTCGTGATCGATGCCTACTCTCGGAGGATCCTGGGCTGGTCAGCGAGTGCTTCTATGAACACCGTGCTAGTGCTCAACGCAGTTAATCAGGCAATCTGGAGTCGTGAACGGGCCGGGGCTGAGATTTCCGGGGTGATTCATCATCACGATGCCGGGGCTCAATACGCCTCCTTGGCCTTCACCGAACGCCTGGCCCAGGCCGGTATCCGCCCCTCGATCGGTTCTGTGGGTGATAGTTACGACAACGCCTTGGCGGAAACCATCAACGGGCTTTATAAGACCGAGCTGATCAAACCCGGCAAGCCCTGGCGGACTCTAGAAGAAGTCGAAATCGGCACCGCTGAATGGGCCGATTGGTACAACCACCGAAGGCTCTACCAGTACTGCGGAGACATCCCACCAGTAGAGCTAGAAAACCACTACTACAATCACTACCAGAGCACGGCAGCCGCCGACAGGCTCATCGTCTGAGAAACCCTCCGGACACACCGGAGCGATTCATGCCTCGTACGGGTGCATCGGGCGCTCCATGACGAGACCAAGCACCGCTGCACCCAAGGGCGTGACCTCGACCATGGCATTGCCTTTCTACAAGATTGATTAGATCGGATGAATTATTCCAACTGGAATATATCAAGATTGATTACCCCGTGCAACTATGATCTGCAAAAGATTGACGTGATCCGGCCCACATGGTTGTCTAATAGTCATCTGGTCAGACCACTGAAATATCTTCTCGCGAAGGCGGCTCAGCATGCGAACGACGGCGTACCCAGACGGACTGCCAATTGGCGAAACTTGCCTAGCATGCCAGGATTCGAGCCCCGTACAGTTCCCTTTCGACGGAACGGTGATTGGCCAAGCGCCGTGCGGAAATACTGCGAACGCCAGTTCCGCCGTAGATTTCGCGGCAGCTGTGGCACCGGTTGTTGCGGCGCTCAGTGCCGGTAAACGTCGCAGAATTCTGCACCACGTTGCCGCCGCTTTAGCGACGCATCAAGATCAGCTCATCGATTTGCTGGTCTTAGAAACCGGAAAGCCTCTTGTTGACTGTCGAATAGAACTCTCCCGAAGCCTAGCCACTTGGACCGCCTCGGCTGAAGAGGTGGCCCAGCTGCACGGTGAGACCGTTCCGCTCGATGTGCAGCAAGCCGGTGAAGGCATGTTTGGCTACTGGACCCGCCAACCGGCCGGCGTCGTCGTCGGAATCACTGGCTTCAACTATCCGTTGTTACTTGCCTCGCACAAACTAGCTCCTGCCCTGGCCGCGGGCTGCCCGGTCATAGTCAAGCCAGCACCGCAAACACCGCTGAGTACCTTGTGGCTGGTAAACCTCATCCGGCAAGCGCTTGCTTCCGAAGACGTCCCGTTGAGCTCCGTCCAAGCTGTCACCGGCGGCGTGGACGTGGGCGAAACCCTAGTCAGCGATGCCAGGGCGCCGTCGTCTCGTTTACTGGCTCAGCTGCCGTGGGGCACCAAATTGCCCGAAGCGCCGCACCCCGGAAAGCCGTTCTAGAACTTGACTCGAATGCGGCAATGATCATCGCGGCCGACGCCGACCTGCCTGCAGCCGTTGATGCCGTGCTTCGCGGCGGCTTTTACGCCAGTGGCCAAGCCTGCATCTCAGTGCAGCGGGTGATTGTGGAGGCAGCGATTGCTGATGAGTTTGAAACTGCTTTAGTTGCCGCCATGCCTCAGGTAATTTATGGCGATCCTCGAGCGGAAACTACCCGAATTGCGCCACTGATCGACGCCCAGGCAACTTCGCGCGTGCACGATTGGCTTGCGGCCGCGAGCAACGCTGGCGCGAGAACGATCTATTCCGGTGCCGCCAATGCGTCCGCGGCAAAAGCCCAGCTCCCGCCCACGGTGCTAGCAGACGTGCCTAGCAGCGCGCTGGCTTGGCGGGAAGAAATCTTTGGTCCCGTCGTCTGCTTACGCAGCGTGCCAAACTTCGAGGCAGCAATTACGCTGGCGAACGACTCTCGCTACGGACTGCAAGCCGCAGTGTTCACTTCTTCTTTGAAACAAGCAATGACCGCGATTGACCAGTTGCAGGTGGGTGGCGTCGTAGTGAACGACGTCCCCGGCTTTCGCTCCGACATCATGCCCTATGGCGGAATCAAAGACTCCGGCATCGGCCGTGAGGGGCCGCGATTCGCGATCGAAGAACTGACCGTGACCAAAATGGCGATCATTCGCCCCTGACTTTCTGCGAGGACATCATGGACTATCGCGAGCTTTTTTCGTTACGGGACCGCACAGCACTGGTTGTTGGCGCTGGCAGTGGAATTGGCCGCGAGGCAGCAGCAGCCCTCGCGGCACGCGGCGGCGGCAGTATAATTGGCTTTTCTTCCATCCGTGCCAGCACAGTGGAAGCGGGCCAGGGCGTGTATGCGGCGAGTAAAGCCGGGCTAGTGCAATTGATCCGGACGGCGGCAGCCGAGTTTGGCCCATCACGCGTTCGGGTAAACGCGATTGCTCCTGGCGTGGTGGAAAAGCCGCTCACCGCTCAGATCAAAGCAAATCCGGATTGGTTCCGCGCTTACGCTAATAAGAGCGCATTGGCGCGGTGGTCTCAGCCCGAGGAGCTGGCTGGCGCGGTGGTGTATCTTGCCTCTGATGCGGCCAGTTTCGTCACCGGATCAGTGTTGACGGTCGACGGCGGTTGGACCGCAATTGACGGACGCTTCGATCCGCCGGCCTAATAGCTTACCAGGAGTTCTGCCCAATCCGGAATTGCTGATTCTGGCCGATTCGCTTCATACCAAGCTGCGGCGCTCAGCACGCGCTGGTCAGCACCTACTCGGCCGGCAATCTGCACCCCGATTGGCCGACCGTCCGCGGTGAAGCCGCAATTCACGGTCGCCGCTGGTTGATCGGACATATTGTAGGGCGCGGTAAAGGCGATATGACCCATGGTCTGCTCCGGATCATCGTTAGGCATCGGCTGTTCTGCGCCAAAGGCAGCCATTGGTGCTACGGGTGAAATCACGAGATCGTACGGCCAGGTGGCCGCTACCGTGGCCTGCTGAATCGCCGCAATAGCTTCGTAATGGCTGATGGTCGTGGCGCCGTCGAACTCAGAACCGCGAGCGCACCAACGAGCGATATATGGCAGCACCCGGCCTTGATCTTCGACCGTGAGGGCCGCGAAGTCACGATACGAACGAGTGCGCCAGAAATTATCGAGTGAGTCCATGAGCTGCTGGTTGATAAACGGTGGCAGTGACGCGACTTTAGCCCCGGCCTTGGCGAAGACCTCCGCTACGGCAAGTACCGCAGCCGCAATCTCATCATCAACTTCCGCTCCGGCCCCAGCGTCCAAATGGATACCGACCCGCGAATCGATTGGCTGGAAGGCCAAATTCTGCAGCTCCATCTCGGGATAGGGCCGTGCGGTGAAGTCTCGGGCGTCGAACTGAGCTACCACCGAAAGTAAAAGGGCCGCGTCGGAAACGTTGCGCGCGATCGGGCCCGCCGCGCGTCCAAGGTACGGCGCATCGAGCGGCACCAGACCGGCACTAGGTTTGAGTGTGGCCAAGCCTAGCCAGGTTCCGGGAAGCCTAATCGAGCCACCGATGTCAGTACCAAGGTGCAACGGTCCGTAACCAGCGGCAGCGGCAGCGGCTGCCCTGGCTCCGGCGCTAGAGCCACCGGTTGTCCAGTCAGGATTCCAGGGGCTACGACTGATGCCGTGCAAACTTGATACGCTAGATGAGAGCATGCCCCAATCTGGCATCGTGGTGGAGCCAAGGATCACCGCGCCAGATTCCACTAGCCGATCAACTATTGGCGCGTTCGCTACAGCAATCGGTGGATTGGGTAGGGCCGTGCCTGCGGGCATCGGCACACCTTTGCGCGCGATGTTTTCCTTGATCGTCACCGGCACACCATCGAGCGGCCCACGAGCTGCTCCGCTAAGCCAACGCTGGGTGCTTTGCGCCGCCGCGAAGATCGCACCTTCTGCATCTTGCTGATAAAAGGCGTTGAGCGTCGGCTCGCATTCCTCGATTCGAGCTAACACGGCGGCACAGACGTCGCTGGGGCTGAATTCTGCACTGGCGTAACTCGCCGCTAGTTCCGCAGCATTCAAGTCGTGGAGCTTAGTCATCGGGTCATCCTGCTCTGTAGTTCGGAGTGCAGTTGCAGACTAGAGTTCAGCAAGGTCTTGGTGTATTCATGTTGTGGCCGTTCATAGATATCGGCCGCCAAACCCGCTTCCACAATTCGTCCCGCGCTCAGCACAGCTATTTTTTCGCAAAGATGCCGAACCACACCAAGATCATGCGAAACCAGCACCAACGTGAGTTGATACTCCTGGACCAACTCAGCCAAAAGATTCAACACCTGCGCGCGGACTGAAACGTCCAGAGCGCTGACTGGCTCATCAGCGACCAAAACGGCGGGCCGGCAAATCAGCGCCCGCGCTATGGAAATACGTTGCCGCTGGCCACCAGAAATTTCATGGGGATACCGTTCGGCAGACCCTCGGGCCAAGCCGACGGCGTCGAGCATCGTGGCGACTTTCGCCCGTTGTATTTTGCGACTAACTTGTTTGACTCCTGCACCTCGAAGCGGTTCAGAGATGATGTCTTGCACAGTCATCCAAGGGTCCAAAGAACCCAGAGGATCTTGAAAGATCAGCTGCAAATCAAGGCTCGATGCATGCGGATTGTTTCCAGCTACGCTCACGCTGCCCGAGCTGGGCTGATCTAGCCCAGCGAGAATCCGAAGCAAGGTGGATTTGCCCGAGCCAGACTCGCCAACAATGCCCAGGTGCTCCCCTGGCTGCACATCAAAGGAAATGCCACGCAGCGCCGGAACTGATTTTGCCCGGCTGAATAAGGTGCCGCCGCGTTGGTAGTTCCGGGTCAGATCACGAACCGAAATAATCGGCGGGTCCGTAGGCTCGACAGCCGGTTGAACTGTACTCGTGAGTCTATTCGGTTCAACAAGCGACAGCGGCTGGTAGTCACTTGCGGTTGCCACCGTGAAAAGCTTGCCATCGCGATCGGTAGCGCTCAAATCTGAGGCCGTGAGCAGTCCCCTGGTCTAGGGATGTTGCGGACGAAGCAATACTTCTTCGGTGAATCCTTCTTCGACGATTTTGCCGTGATTCATCGCTAACAGCCGATCACAAATATTCGCGACCACGGCTAAATCGTGGGTGATAAACAGCAACCCGGTTCCGCTGGCGCGCACAGATTCCAAAACCAAATCTAAGACCTGACGTTGCACGGTGACATCAAGAGCCGTTGTTGGTTCATCGCAGAGCAACAACGCCGGATCGTTGGCCAAAGCCATCGCAAGCATGACGCGTTGTCGTTGACCTCCAGAGAGCTGGTGGGGATATGCTTTAGCTGCTTCGGCCGGATCCGGTAGCCGAACTTGCGCCAGTAGCTCCAACACTTTCCGGGCTCGTTGTTGGCGCGTTGGCACGCTCCTGTGCACGGCAAGTACCTCGGCAACTTGAGCACCGATCCGCATCAGCGGATTGAGCGCGCTCAGCGGTTCTTGGAAGACCATCGAAATGCTCTGGCCACGAATTGCACTCATTTGCTTTTCGGTAGCGCCCACGAGATCGTGCGAGGCAGCTGAAAATCGAATCGATCCGCTGCTAGAAACCCCTTCGGGCAGTAGCTGCATCAAAGCGGAGGCCGTCATCGACTTTCCGGAACCAGACTCGCCAATCAGCCCTATTCGTTCCCCTCGAGCCATCTGCAGGTTGAAGGACTCTACGAGCGTTTTTTGGCCAGCTCGAATCTGTAGATCTTGAACCGAGGGCAGGGATGCCGCAGCTAGCGGTTGAGCTTGGCTCATGGGCGGACCTGGCTAGATGTGCTCTGGCTAGTTCGGGAATGGTTCAGCTTCGGATCGAAACGGTCGCGAAGTCCGTCACCAAGAAGGTTGAAACCTAGTACTGCAACGGCGATTGCGACGCCGGGCCAGACTGCCAGCATCGGGCTCACACCGAGCAACGACTGCGAGTCCTGCAACATCCTGCCCCAAGACGGCACCGGCGGTGGCGTGCCCAATCCCAAGAAGGACAGCGCAGCTTCGGCAAGTACGGCAATGGCGAACGCGACCGAACATTGCACAATGACCATGCCAGAAATGTTGGGAACGACATGCCGCCGGGCGATCGCGAAGCGAGTTTGCGCTGATGACTTGGCAGCTTGAATATATTCGGTGCTCATCACTTGTAGTGTTCCACTGCGCGCCACTCTGGCGAATCCCGGGATGGAGCCAATGCCAATCGCCAGCATCGCCGTCGTCGTACTTGCACCAAAAACGGCACCGAAGACAACCGCTACCAAGAGCGCGGGAAATGCCAACATAACATCAGAAGCACGCATGATCATTTCGTCAAGCCACCTGCGCCGCATACCGGCGATGATGCCCAGGGGCGTGCCGATCAACAACGCAATTCCGACGGCGACCAGGCCAACCAGCAAGGTAGTACGGGCACCGTAAAGCACGGTGGACAGCACATCGCGACCGTATCGGTCCGTGCCCATCAGATGTTGCCAGCTAGAACCTTGTAATCGGTCGGCCGGGATAGCGTGCAGGGGGCGTACGGCGTCCAAATAAAAGACAGCAGCGCGGCCAGCACAATTACCGTGACAATCAGCAGGCCAAGGCCCAACTGTAGATTGATCCGTTTCACGCTATCGCCGCCCGGCCCAGTCGAATTCGTGGATCAATCACGGTGTACAGCAGATCGACCACTAGATTCACCAACAAAGTAATCGTGACCAGCACCATGACAAGGCTTTGCACAGTTTGCAGATCTCGGTTGGCTACTGAGTCGATGGGCATGCTGCCAAGGCCCGGGAGAACAAAAACCCGTTCCACCACAACAGCACCAATAATCAAGGTGGCAAATTGCACACTAGCTACCGTCAATACCGGAATAGCCGCATTGCGCAAGCCGTGTTTAATCAGCGCCTTACCGGGCTTTAGTCCCTTGGACCGGGCCGTCCGCAGATAGTCCTCATGCATCACTTCCAATACCGCGGAGCGCACGTATCGCGTGAGCACGGCCGCTTGCACAGTGGCGAGCGCAATAACCGGCAAGATCAATCGCCGCAGAAAATCGCCAAAATCATTTCTCGGCGGCGTCCAACCGTTAGCGGGCAACCAGCCTAGCTGAATGGCGAACAGCGCCACCAGCAAGATTCCGGCAAGAAAACCAGGAATTGCCAAACCCAGCTGGCTCGCGCCGCTGACCAGCAGCCCGGAGACCTTTCGGTGATTGACCGCTGCGAAGGTGCCAAAGGGAATCGCCACGAGCAGTGAAAGCAGCATGGCAAGCACTACCAGAATCAGACTTACTTGTAAGCGATCGTTGATGATGGGGCTGATGTCTTGTCGGGTGACAAATGAGGTGCCGAAATGGCCGCTGGGCAGCCCACCGATCCATTCGAAATATTGCACGATGAGCGGTCGATCTGTGCCAAATTCGTGCCGTTTTGCCGCCAAAAGCTCCGGGCTGGCCTTGATGCCCAAAGCAATTTGCGCCGGATCCCCCCCCCCCCCCGCAGCGCACGCAACAGTAAAAAGATTGCGATTGACGCAACAAGAAAGGTTGCTAAGAATCTGGCCAGAAGTACCGAAATCCGAACAATCATGGCGCCCAACTCATGCTGGCCAGATCAAAAGCTTCGGTTGTCGCGTTAGCCGGAATGCCAGTAACGCCGACTTTGGCCAAGATCAGATTGGGGAAAAGGAAAAGCGAGTCCGCGGCCGCATCGTCGGTGATGGTGCGCACAATCTGTTTCATACCTGAGACGTAGCCGTTTTGCTCATCAGCATCGGCTTGAGCGGCCAAATCCTTGATCTTGCTATTGTCATAGCCCAAGTAGTAGTTCGGATTATTGAACATCGTGAGCAGATCATGGCTTTCAACCGCCAGAATCACTGACATTTGGTAATCGTGCCGGGTGAAAACTTTATCTAGCCAAACGGACGGAAATTCTGCCGATTCAATGCTTGCCTGAATGCCGACGTCGGCTAGTTGTGACACCACAATTTCAGAAACCGCTTTGGCATAAGGCCGGTTCGGCACGCTGAAGCTAATCTTGAGATTCCGCACGCCAGCTTGATCAAGCAGCTGCCGCGCTTTCTCTGGATTGTAGGGGTAGCTAGCGCTGAGATCTTCGTAATAGGGATCGGTCGGTGGCACCGGGGCTGACATCACGGTACCGAATCCGCTCCACGCGGTATCCAAGACCGCTTTTCGGTCAAGCGCGTACATTACTGTTTGGCGGACGCGCACGTCGTTGAATGGTGCGGTTTTGTTATTCATCGACAAAATGACTTTGCTGGTGGAGCTGCCCTGGATAACCTGGTACTTGCTGTCTTTGCTGAGAGCTCTGCACCATATCTGGCGCCTGCATGTTGTAGACCAGATCGACGTCGCCCGATTTCAAGGCGTTCGTCGTCGCTACGGCGTCTGAGAAATAGCGCAGCGAAACATGCTTAACCTTGGCTGAACTCCCCCAATAGTCAGGGCGAGCATCCATTTCGATGCTCGCCCTGTGGTTCCATTGCGAAATCACGAACGGACCAGTGCCAATGGCTTTGCTCGCTAGTTTGTCCACACTTGCCGGATCAAACATCGCACCGATCAACGTGCCCATATCGTAAAGCCAGGCATTGGATGGCTTCGCAAGTTGCACCGTGACGTGCAGATCATCGATCACTTCCACAGAAGTGACCACATCCATCTTCTTTTTCAAACTGGAAAGCCAGGCCGGAGATTTCACCCGCTCAATGCTGAACTTGACGTTTGCCGCGGTAAAAGCCGCACCATTGGAGAACTTCACCCCGGGTTGCAAGGCGAAGGTGTAGGCCGTTCGGTCCTGGCTGATCGTCGAAGATTTGGCGAGCAGCGGCTGAATTTGGCCTTGCTGATCGATTTTCACCAGACCTTCGTAGACGTTGTACATCACGGTCTGCGGAATCGCCGCACCGGCGGTGGTCGTGAAATCGAGATTAGCTGGCTCCGAGGTCAGCGCAACTGACAAACCATCGGGGCGTCCGACGGGCGGGCCCAATCTGTTCGACGCCGTGTACCCGGCAGAACAGGCAGAGAGCGCCAAGAGCAGCACTAAACATAAGCCGGTTAGTAGCCGGAATTTCCGGGGGTCCCTCATCAGTTTTCAACCGCTTTTCATCAGTTCAATACTGCCGTTCCAGTGCCGTTCTTTAGCGCCAAAACGTGGCGAAGTGTGATCACCTTAGCACCGGACCTTCAGCGAATGTCAACCTAGTTTGCTGGTATGACCACTAAACCTCGTGAGATCTGCGCGCTATGCTGTGCACAGCAAAAACCGCCGCAAGATCAATGAATGACGACGATCAGGAGCGTAGCGTAATGAATAAAGTCAGCTTCAGCCCGGCCGTTCCCATTCGGACCTACGAGCGCGTCGTCGAACAGATCGAACAGGCCATTCTCGCTGGACAGATTTCCGCCGGCGAAAATCTGCCCAGCGAGCGCGAGCTGATGGTGCAGTTTTCCGTTAGCAGACCAACCATTCGCGAAGCGTTACGAGTGCTACAGAGCTCCGGAATGATCCGATCGATGCCAGGAAATCGGGGTGGGCCCCGCGTATTACCCGTCGATGCGAATATGTTGGGGCATTCGTTTACCAAACTTGCCCGAATCGCTTCACTGTCTTTAGGCGAGCTTGTTCAGTTTCGGCTGATTCTAGAATCCGCAGCGTGCCGTTTGGCGGCCGCCCTGCGCACCGCAGAGCAACTAACCACAATGCGCCAAGCAGTCGCCCAAATGGCTGCCGAAGAAACGCACGGCAGTGAAGAATTTAATCAGGCTGACCTACAATTTCATTCCTCTATTTGGGCTGCAAGCCATAACAGTCTGTTGGCCGTCTGCGGACAAGCCGTCGCTGCCTCAATTTTGAATCTGATGAATGACAGGTTGAACAACGCGGACGACGTCGGCTCGACGATGCGCCAGGCCGTCGCCAAAGACCACGCGATCTTCAACGCGGTCGAAGCTCAAGACAGTGCGCTAGCTGCCCGTCTTTCGCATGAGGCGATCAGCACACATTTTGCTGGTTACCTTTCGGAAGAAGAACGCCGCGGCATCTCCGCTCTAGTCAGCTGATTTCGATCCATTTTGCCGATTCATTTACCTGCGGCTAGATCGCCCGGCGTTTACTACGGAGTGCATCAAATCCGTTGCGGCCCATCATCGAGCCCACGGTCTTCCACCACGGCCTCTTGAGATCAGGGTTCTTTCCTTTGCCAAGGCGATGTAGCTGGTCGGTATGCCATTGCAAGTCTAAGAAACCGTCGATGGTCTTGAGGTTCATGAGCTTACTCATGACCGGGCGGAGACCGACGCGAACCTGCGCAGCGTGCAGACGCTCTTGATCTAGATCCAGGATCAGGCTGGCGGCATCCGGCGCGGTGGCCGTTGGCCTACCCAGTCCAATCACATCGCAGGCGGCCGAGCCGACTGCTTCGACCATGGCAGCCTTAGTCCGGAAACCGCCAGTCACAGCTAACGGGATGTTCCCGGCCACTGCACGGGCGGTGTTTGCGTATTCCAGAAAATATGCTTCGCGATCCAGCGTGCTTTGCGCAGGAGTTTGCCCCATCATGGCTGGTGCTTCATAGCTACCACCACTGATCTCGATCAAGTCGATCTGCTCCCCTGCCAACTGCGCGAGTACGCTAAAAGACTCTTCTTCGCTAAATCCACCACGTTGGAAATCCGCTGAATTTAGCTTGATTCCGACGCTGAAGCCGGGGTTCAATTTGGCCCGAATCGCCCGAATCACGGCAAACAGGAACCGGCTCCGCCGTTGCGGGTCACCACCCCAATCATCGGTGCGCAGATTCGATAACGGCGAGAGAAATTGTGCAATCAAATAACCGTGGGCCGCATGGATCTGCACGCCGTCAAAGCCAGCAGACTGGGCCACTTGCGCTGCGGTAGCAAACCTCGCGATGATCTCTTCGATTTCTGCGACGCTCAGCTCCCGCGGTGTGGGCGCGCCCGGAATATTCATCGCGACTGCGCTGGGCGCAACGGGGCGCGAACGGCCAGCCAACGGGTTCGCCTGCCTGCCGGGGTGATTCATTTGCATCCACAAGCGCGAGCCGCGATCTTGAGCAGCCGTGGCCCAACGCCCTAATCCGGCCAGATCTCGTTCGTCTTCAATCGCGACGTTTCCCGGCTCGCCAAGTTGCCCGGCGTCGACCATGACGTTTCCGGTAATAATCAAACCAAAGCCGCCAGCACCCCAGCGCTTGTACAACTGCTCCAGGCGCTCGCTGGGCCCGTGTGAGGCATTGCCTAAGGCTTCGCTCAACGCAGACTTCATTATCCGGTTGGGCAACACCTGCCCATTTGGCAAGGTTAGCGGCGTCTGCAGTTCTGGCATGGGAGCTCCCTTTTTCACAATTGATACAAGTTAACCATATTTGTATCAACACTTATTGATTGGCCTCGAATTACGACGGCGAAGCTGAGTTTGCGGCGCACCTTCAGGCCGGAACTTTAGCTGGTTAACCAAGAAGGCCGCTGGTCAGAGAGAAACTCTCTGACCAGCGGCCTGGGACCAGTGCCCGAGGTGGGACTCGAACCCACACACCTTTCGATACTGCATTTTGAGTGCAGCGCGTCTGCCAATTCCGCCACTCGGGCGGGCACTGTCTACGCAGTCGCAGCGATGAAGATCACGCTCCGCTTTCAGCTGAGCTTGTCCTTGATATGCGAGAAACAACTCTACATGCAGATAGGCTGATTTATGAAAACCGTCCCGCAGTACAAGGAGTCACCGTGTCAGAATCCCCCGAACAGCAAGCTCCAGTCGCTGTACAGCGGCGCGTCGTCGTCGCTGAAGATGAGACTCTGATCCGTTTGGACATCATCGAAATCCTCCGCGGCGAGGGTTACGATGTCGTCGGCGAAGCCGATAACGGCGAGAAGGCACTTGAGTTAGCAAGCGAGCTGAAACCAGATCTCGTTCTGATGGACGTCAAGATGCCGGTTATGGATGGCATCAGCGCCACTGAGAAGATCGTCAAGGAGCGAATCGCCCCTGTAGTGCTCCTGACTGCCTTCAGCCAAAAAGAACTCGTTGAGCGGGCACGTGACGCCGGAGCGATGGCTTACGTCGTCAAACCGTTCACCCCAGCAGATCTGGTGCCGGCCATTGAGATTGCGCTCTCTCGGCACGAGGAAATCAAGATCCTTGAAAACGAAGTCCACGATCTGCAAGATCGTTTCGAGACTCGCAAGCTCGTTGAGCGGGCGAAATCGCTTTTGACCACGAAGATGGGCCTCACCGAACCGGAGGCCTTCCGCTGGATTCAGAAGACCTCAATGGACCGTCGGCTGAGCATGCGCGAGGTTGCCGAAACCATCATCAACCAGGTCGTCTAAGCAACCCCCAACAAAACGACAAACGCTGCACCACTTTTGCGTTGGTGTGGAGCTTAGCGGCTAGTTAGCCTCAACGACCGGCCACGGGCCGACCTTTTCCTGGTTTGAACGACCGGTTTCAGAGAAATCAGCAAGGTCGCCTACCCGGTGAACCTTAACCGAGTTGGTTGAACCAGCCTGTCCTGGAGGCGAACCGGCCGCGATGACGACGACGTCGTCCACCTCAACCAAGCCCTTCTCCAGCAGCATGTGGTCAACCTGCTGAGTCATCTCATCCGTGTGGTGCACCATCGGCACCATAATCGGCTGGATGCCCCAAGTCAGCGAAAGCTGGTTCCAGACTCGCTCATCAGGGGTGAAAGCGACTACCGGCTTGGTCGGGCGCAAGCGCGAAAGCCGACGAGCCGAGTCACCCGACTGCGTGAAAGCACAAACATATTTAGCATTGAGCTGATCCGCAATAACCACGGCAGCACGCGTAATGGCACCACCGCGAGTCTTCGGGCTAGTACCCAGAGCCGGTACCCGCTCCAGGCCGTGCTCTTCGGTCGATTCGATGATTCTGGCCATCGTTTTGACGGTTTCGATCGGGTATTTACCCACACTAGTTTCGCCGGAAAGCATTACCGCGTCCGCGCCGTCCAACACCGCATTGGCACAATCCGAAGCCTCAGCACGAGTCGGCCTCGGATTCTCAATCATTGACTCAAGAACCTGAGTGGCCACGATAACTGGTTTAGCCCAGCGACGAGCCAACTCGATGGCCTTCTTCTGCACAATCGGAACCTCTTCGAGCGGAAGCTCGACGCCCAAATCGCCGCGAGCCACCATGATGGCATCGAAGGAGTCAATGATTTCGGAAAGATTGTCTACTGCCTGCGGCTTCTCGATCTTCGCGATCGCCGGCACGCGGCGGCCTTCCTCATCCATAATCTCGTGCACTCGAACAATGTCCGACGCATCGCGGACGAATGACAGCGCTATCCAATCAACGCCACGGCCCATGGCCCAACGCAAATCTGATTCGTCTTTTTCACTCAATGCCGGCACGTTGACCGCAACACCGGGCAAGTTGATGCCCTTGTTGTTTGAAACCAAACCACCAACAACAACCTCAGTAACCACTTTGATCGCGTCTACTGCGGTTGCCCGCAGCGACACTTTGCCGTCATCGATCAGCAAGCTGTCGCCGACTTTGACGTCTTCAGTCAAGCTCTTGAGCGTTGTAGAGCAGATGTCCTTGGTGCCAGGCACATCTTCGGTAGTAATCGTGAAGACGTCACCGGGCGCCAGCGCATGCGGGCCATCAACGAAGCGGCCCAAGCGAATCTTGGGTCCCTGCAGGTCAGCCATGATGGCAACGGGCTTGCCCAATACGCCCGCCGCCTTGCGAACGTTTTCATACGTTTCGTTGTGCACGGTGTAATCACCGTGGCTCATATTCATCCGAGCTACATCCACTCCGGCCTCAAGCACGGCCAGAGCCTGCTCGTATCCGGAAATAGCCGGTCCGAAGGTTGCAACAATCTTTGCGCGTCTCATATATCTACCCTAATCTGAGCCCCAGGTGCTCGCATGACCTGGAGTTGACCCTCCAGTCAATCTTCAGTGCTGTTTTGCCTTCTGAACAGCAAGTTCACAGCGGAGAAATAGCTACGTCGGTTGGTGAAACCGGCGCTGGCAAGCTGGTGCTGCCACTGAGGTGGTTATCAACGGCTGCTGCGCATGCCCGACCTTCAGCGATCGCCCAGACGATCAGCGACTGGCCGCGACCGGCATCGCCGGCGACAAATACGCCGTCAGTGTTGGTCATGTAGTAACCGTCCCGATCCACGTTTCCGCGCGGATCGAATTCGGCGCCCACCTGCTCAGTGATCCCGGCTGGTTCGGCACCAGTGAATCCCAGCGACAGGAACACCAGATCGGCTGGAATCTCGCGCTCGGTGCCTGGTTTAGGCACTCGCTGCCCGTCCCGGTACTCAGTCTCCGCGATTTTCAAGGCGGTCAGTACCCCATCAGTGCCGACGAACTCAACGGTTGAAGCCAAGTAGGTGCGCTCGCCGCCCTCTTCATGTGCGCTGGCAACTTCAAAGAGCGTCGGGAACATCGGCCACGGTTGATGCTCGGGCCGCTCGGCAGGCGGTTGCTTGCCGATGGCCAAAGTGCTTACTGAAGCTGCTTGCTGCCGATGCGCGGTACCGAGGCAGTCTGCGCCGGTGTCACCGCCGCCAAGAATCACTACGTGCTTTCCCGCTGCATAAATCTGGCCTGCACCGTCGATCCCGGCGACCTCGTCACCGGCAACCGCACGGTTTGATTGCACTAAGTAATCCATCGCAAAATGCACACCAGAAAGCTCGCGGCCGGGAATCGGCAAATCACGCGGCACGGTAGCGCCAGCGCAAATCACCACGGCGTCATAACGACGGCGTAGTTGTTCCCAAGATATGTCTTTGCCAATTTCGACGCCGGCCCGGAATCGGGTGCCCTCAGCACGCATTTGCTCCAAGCGGCGGTCTAGGTGTTCTTTTTCCATCTTGAAGTCTGGAATCCCGTAGCGAAGCAAGCCGCCAATTCGATCATCGCGTTCATAAACGGCAACGGTATGCCCCACTCGGGTCAGTTGTTGTGCTACCGCTAACCCGGCCGGTCCTGAGCCAACCACGGCCACGGTGTGCCCGGTTAACCGGGCCGGTGGCAGCGGTTTCACCCAGTCGTTATCGAAGGCTTGATCGATAATTGAAACCTCGACCTGCTTGATCGTGACTGCGGGTTGGTTGATGCCTAAAACACAGGACGACTCGCACGGTGCGGGGCAAAGCCGTCCGGTGAATTCCGGGAAGTTGTTCGTGGCGTGTAAGCGCTCGATTGCTTCCTCGCCCTTATCTCGCCACACCAGGTCATTCCACTCTGGAATGAGGTTTCCCAACGGACAACCCTGATGGCAAAACGGCACCCCACAATCCATACAACGGCCGGCTTGAGATTTCAGCACACCTTTTTCTTGTGCTTCATAAACCTCTTTCCAGTCCATGATTCGCACCGGAACTGGGCGACGCGGCTGAGTCTGCCGATCGCGAACTTTCATGAATCCACGTGGATCAGCCACCGGTCACCTCCAAGATCCGTTTCCAGACGACGTCGCCGTCTGGGTCCAAGCCTTCGCCCTCAGCCTGGGCGCGGGTTTCTAGCACGGCGGCGTAGTCACGTGGCAACACCTTAGTGAAGTGCTGCGCGATAGCTGCCGGATCAGTCTCAAAATCGGCCAGCATTCTGGCAGCAAGTGCGGAGTCAGTTTCCTCTTGATGCGTGCGCAGAAGAGCTCGCACAAAGTCCACATCAGCCTCGTCAAGACGCAGCAACTGCAGCTCGCCAGAATCCAACGCCTGCTTGTTGACTTCGGCAACCGCCAAGTCGAATACGTACGCCACGCCGCCAGACATTCCCGCACCAAAGTTTCGACCGGTTCGACCAAGAATCAAGGCGCACCCACCGGTCATGTACTCGCAACCATGGTCGCCAATGCCTTCAACGACGGCGGTTGCCCCGGAGTCACGAACCAGGAAGCGCTCCCCTACCTGGCCACGCAAGAACATCTCGCCACTGGTAGCGCCATAGCCGATGACATTTCCGGCAATTACATTTAGTTCTGCCTGAAAGGTTTTTGCCCGATCCGGCCGAACCATAATTCGGCCGCCCGAGAGTCCCTTGCCTACGTAATCGTTGGAGTCGCCAAACAACCGCAAGGTGATACCAGCGGGTAAGAACGCACCCAGCGACTGGCCTGCTTGGCCGGTCAAAGTCACATCAATCGTGTCGGTACCAAGTACCTCAATGCCAAATTTCTTGGTCACTTCGTGGCCCAGCATTGTGCCCACTGAGCGATCAGTATTTACCACGGCAATACTAATCTTCACCGGGCTACGATCCGCCAACGCTTCGGCAGACATCGTGATCAGCTGCTGGTCAAAATGCTTTTCCAGCTCGTGGTTCTGTCCAATCAAATTCCGCAGCGGTACATCACGGTCAAAGTTCTGGCCTTCTAAGAGCGGGCCGAGTTCCAGTCCTTCAGTCTTCCAATGATCTACGGCCTTGCGGATGTCCAAAGCATCAGCATGACCAATAGCTTCTTCAATCGAGCGGAATCCCAGTTCAGCGAGAATTTCGCGGACTTCTTGAGCCAGGAATTCAAAGAAATTGACCACGAACTCAGGCTTACCGGAGAACCGCGCACGCAATTCCGGGTTCTGCGTCGCTACGCCTACTGGACAGGTGTCCAAGTGGCACACCCGCATCATCACGCAACCGGAAACCACCAGCGGCGCGGTAGCAAAACCATATTCTTCAGCACCGAGCAAGGCAGCAATCACCACCTCGCGACCGGTTTTGAGCTGGCCATCAACTTGCACTACCACCCGGTCGCGCAGACCGTTCAAGATCAGAGTCTGTTGAGTCTCAGCCAGGCCAAGCTCCCAGGGCGCACCAGCGTGCTTGAGCGAGTTCAGCGGCGAGGCACCAGTGCCGCCGTCGTGCCCGGAAACCAGCACGACGTCGGCCTTGGCCTTGGTCACGCCGGCCGCTACGGTACCGATGCCGACTTCCGAGACCAGCTTGACGTGCACCCGTGCCGAGGGGTTTGCCCGCTTGCAGTCGTAGATGAGCTGGGCCAAGTCTTCGATCGAATAAATATCGTGATGTGGTGGCGGCGAAATCAAGCCAACGCCGGGGGTGGAATGCCGGGTAGCTGCAACCCAGGGATAAACCTTTTGTGCCATCAGCTGGCCACCCTCACCGGGTTTAGCGCCTTGAGCCATTTTGATCTGAATATCTTGCGCATTGGTGAGATAAAGACTCGTTACACCAAACCGGCCCGAGGCCACTTGCTTAATCGCTGAACGCCGACGCGGATCCAGCAGTCGATCGACGTCCTCGCCGCCTTCACCGGTATTCGACTTGGCCCCCAGCTGATTCATCGCAATCGCAAGCGTTTCGTGCGCTTCTTGAGAAATCGAACCGTAGCTCATAGCGCCGGTAGAAAAACGCTTCACTATCGAAGAGACCGGTTCCACATCATCGATTGACAGCGGTTCACGCAGGCCCGCTTTGAAGCCAAGTAAGCCACGTAAGGTCATTAGGGTCTTTGATTGGTCGTCAATCGCGCTGGTATAGCTCTTGAAAATGTCATACCGACGTTCCCGGGTTGCATGTTGCAGACGGAAAACCGTGTCTGGGTTGAAAAGATGCGGTTCGCCTTCACGGCGCCATTGATATTCGCCGCCACCAAGCAAGGGCCGGTGCGCCTGCTCAATGCCTTCCGGCGGGTAGGCCATCGCGTGCCGAGCGGAAACCTCAGCGGCAATCACACCAAGTCCCACGCCGGAAAGCTGAGTTCTGGTGCCAGCAAAGAATTCGTCAACCAGGTCTTGGAACAGACCAAGGGCCTCAAAAGTCTGCGCACCACAATATGAAGCCACAGTGGAGATGCCCATCTTGGACATGATTTTCAGCACGCCTTTGCCCAGGCCTTTAATGAGATTACCGACGGCGGCTTCCGGAGTAACGCCAAGCACGTCACCGCTTCGAATCAGCTCTTCCACCGACTCCATCGCCAAGTACGGATTGACCGCAGCAGCGCCATAACCAACCAACAGCGCGACGTGGTGCACTTCGCGCACATCGCCCGCCTCTACGACCAAAGCCGTTTTAGTCCGAGTGGCGCTGCGCAAGAGGTGATGATGGACGGCGCTGATCAGCAACAGCGAAGGAATGGGCGCCCACTGTGCATTGGAATCTCGGTCCGAGAGCACCACGTACTGCACACCACGATTGATCGCGCCAGAAACTTGCTCGCAGATTTCGGTGAGTCGGGCCCGTAAGGCTGCTTCGCCGCCGTCGGACCGGTAAAGACCTCGAACTTTGATCGCGAGCCGCTCGCCCTCGTTCTCTGCCCCAATCGGAGCTTCGATGTTGGCGATCTTTGCTAGTTCATCATTGTTGATCACCGGGAAATCAAGAGCTACTTGCGGCTTTTTGACCTTCTTAGTGGCCAATAGATTCCCGTTCGGGCCGATCGAAGTCTTCAAAGAGGTAACTAGCTCTTCACGGATGGCGTCCAAAGGCGGGTTGGTCACCTGGGCAAAGGACTGAGTGAAGTAGTCGAAAAGCAGCCGCGGCCTCGTAGACAAGACCGCAAGCGGCGTGTCTGAACCCATCGCGCCAAGCGGATCTGCAGCATTTTTGGCCATCGGTCCAAGCAGAATACGCAGCTCTTCTTGGGTGTAACCAAAAGTTCGCTGGCGCAGATTGACCGAGGCCGAGGTGTGCACCACGTGTTCACGTTCCGGCAGATCATTGAGGCTAATTAGATTGTCTTTGAGCCAATCGGCCCAAGGCTCAGCGCTGGCTAGCTCCGACTTGATTTCAGAATCGTCAACAATTCGGCCGGCCTCGGTATCAACCAAAAACATTTTGCCTGGCGAAACTCGGCCCTTTTTGACGACCTTCGCGGGTTCAATATCAATCACGCCGACTTCAGAAGCGAAAACAACCAAACCGTCTTCGGTGATCCAATACCGTCCCGGGCGCAGACCGTTACGGTCAAGCGTCGCCCCGACGAGCGAGCCATCGGTGAATGACACTGCTGCCGGACCGTCCCATGGCTCCATCAGCAGCGAGTGATAATCGTAAAATGCTCGACGCGCGGGATCCATTGTGGCGTGGTTTTCCCAGGCCTCCGGAATCATCATCATGATCGCGTGCGTAATTGTCCGGCCAGAAAGCCAGAGCAGCTCAGCTACCTCGTCAAATGAGGCCGAGTCAGAAGCGCCGGGCGTACAGATCGGGAAGAGCTCTTCCGGATTCTCGCCCAATCACGGGCTAGCCAGCGTTGATTGGCGGGCGCGCATCCAATTACGGTTGCCTTTAACGGTATTGATTTCCCCGTTGTGCGCAATGGTGCGAAACGGCTGTGCCAACGGCCAAGAGGGAAAGGTGTTGGTGGAGAAGCGCGAGTGCACAATGCCAAGTTTTGTTTTAAATCGGCTGTCCGAAAGGTCCGGATAGAACGGCTCTAGCTGCGCGGTAGAGAGCATGCCCTTGTAGACAATGGTCCGGCTGGATAGCGAAGGAAAATAAACGCCCAGCTTGTTTTGCGCGCGTTTGCGAACTCGATATGCCCGTGAGTCGAGCACAGTAGCAATCTCGTTAGCTTCTTCGCCTTCTGACAGCGCCAAGAAGAATTGCCGGAACTGCGGCATCGAGGTTCGGGCCATCGAGCCGACCAGGTCCGCGACTACCGAAACCTTGCGCCAACCCAGTACCCGAAGACCTTCCTCAGCCGCCAATGCTTCTAAACCCTCGACGGCGATGAGAGTTTCGCTTTCCTGCACTGGCAAGAATGCTGTGCCCACTACGTACTGACCGGAGGCCGGTAGCTCCAGGTCCACCACAGCGCGGAAAAACTCGTCGGGAATCTGCGTCAGAAGTCCAGCCCCATCACCGGTACCTTCGTCAGCGCCAACAGCGCCTCGGTGTTCAAGAGCCCGCAAGGCAGTGAGTGCTGCGTCAACAATGTCGTGCCCGGCATGGCCGCGCAGGGTGGCAATAATTGCTAGGCCACAGGCATCTTTTTCATCTTCTGGCGAATAGAGGCCCTGAGCTGCTGGAGCCATGGCGAAACGTTCGAATGGGGAAATAATCGGCTGCGCGGAAGTCGCAGGATTATTTGGCTGGTATTGAGTCATAGCTGAGTCCTTCCCCCTGAGAGAGCTTTCGGAGGGGACAACACTGGCCCCGCTCGTCCGCTTCGCCAAGAAGCAGCAACGACCTGATAATGAATTCCTTAGTAGGAATTATATGACACGGATCACATCCAGCCGAGCGTAAAAAAACTCCACTGCAGGCTACCGCGGTTGCCACTGGGATATGTAGTTGCAGCTCGGTACTGCCGCCACTACTCAGGACTGTTCTTTGCTTCCGACCTGTTTCCCGGCCTCGGATTCGGTGCTGGTGTGCACCTCCGAGGGGTTATCGGCGAGATTATCACGAGCCGATTCAGCAGTCGCATTCTGCGACGCAGTGTCCGCATTATGGACGCCAACCTGCTCCGCTAGCGCCTCATCCAGCTGAACTGAATCCGGCTCAGTAGATTCAGCTGGCTCAGCTTGCGTTACCGGATCTGGCTCGGCGATCCGTTCGACGTCGTCGACGGGCTCTGCTTCAACGGGCTGCTCAACGTGTTCAGTTGGCTCAGGTTCGTTTAGCTCTGGTTCGTGGCCCGATAACAAGACCGATTCTTGATTGGCTTTATTGCGGCCAATAACGCTCAACGCAAGGAAAACGAGCAGCGATATAACGAAGACCAGAATCGAGGTCCAAACGTTCAAACGCGTTGTGATGCCGAAGAAAGTGATTTGCTCCGCAGTGTCGATCCGGAGCGCTTCGATCCAGACCCGGCCCAGTGTGTAATAAATTGCATACAGCCAGAGCAGTCTGCCGCGGCGCAGTTTGAATCGACGGTCGATAAGCAGCAAGAGCGCCACGCCGACCAGGTTCCATAGGGACTCATATAGGAACGTGGGGTGGAACAACGTGTCTGCCGCATAACCGGTAGGGAAATTCCCGCTACTCGGGTCTACCTGCAATCCCCAAGGCAAGGTCGTTGGGCCGCCAAAAAGCTCCTGATTGAAGTAGTTTCCCCAGCGTCCCAGAGCTTGCGCCAGCAACAGTCCAGGAGCGGCAGCATCAATGAGTGCTGTTAGCTTCACGCCAGCCCGGCGACAGCCAATCCAAGCACCCACAATACCCAAGACCATGGCACCCCAGATACCCAGACCACCGCGCCAAATTTGCGGGATCAAGGACAGATCCCCTGTGCCGTTGAACCCTGGCCCAAAATAAGCCTCCGGCGAAGAGAACACGTGATAGAGACGACCGCCAATAATGCCGAACGGTATTGCCCAAATAGCAATGTCCCACAGCGAGCCAGCGGGGGCACCGCGCCGTTTCCAACGCACATTCGTTAGCCAGAGTGCGGCAATGATGCCGAGCAAAATACACAGAGCATAGGCTCTGATCGACAACTGCCCCCAAGGCAGCGGAATTTCAAAGCCAGACCATGTGGGACTAGGAATGCTTGCTGGAAGGACGCTCATCGCTTGCGCAGTGCTCGCAAGATGCCCGCCTAGTGCCAAGATGCTCAAATCAGTGACCTTCCAGAATCTGTTGCGCGGCTTCTGATCTCGAAGTTCCGGAGCTCAGCTCGCTCGTTAGCTGACCGACGGAGTCAACGCCACCATCACGAAGTGCCGCCACCAGAGCCGTTCCGACAATAACACCGTCGGCGTAGCTGCCAATTTCTTTGACGTGATTGGCATTACTAACGCCCAACCCAACGCAAACTCGCTCGGCGCCCGCTGCTCGGGTTCGGGCCACCAACGACTGCGCGCTGGTCGAAACATTCGCCCGAGTGCCCGTGACGCCCATGACCGAAACGGCATAAACAAACCCGCGGCTAGCGGCCACGGTGCTGGCCAGCCTTTCCGGCGTCGAGGACGGTGCAACGAGGAAAACTCGATCCAGGCCGAATTCTTCCGAAGCCTCTAACCATTCGGATGCCTCGTCCGGGACTAGATCAGGTGTAATCAGCCCGGCTCCCCCGGCCTCAGCGAAACGGCGAGAAAAATCGCGCACACCCATCCGGACAACGGGGTTCCAATACGTCATGACCAGCACGGCAACATCGGTAACAGCAGTAATGCCGGCCACCACATCGAAAACACTAGCTACTCGGAACCCGTTGGCAAGCGCCTCAGTAGTTGCCGCTTGGATCACCGGGCCGTCCATTACCGGATCGGAATACGGAATACCGATTTCGATCAAATCCGCGCCATTGCGCGACATCGCAATTCCAGCGTCAATGGAGCTCTGCACATCCGGATAACCTGCTGGCAAATAGCCAATCAACGCGGTACGGCCAGCAGCGTGCGCGCGGTCAATTGCCGCGGCAGATTTGCTGGGCACAATTTCACTCGAGACGCTCATTCGCCGGCACCTTCGTCGTTTTTGGCATCAAGTAAGTCAAACCATTCGGCGGCGGTGCCAACGTCCTTATCGCCACGGCCGGACAAGTTCACCAGCAGCACAACTTGCTTCGGGTCTGCAACGCCTTCGGTGAGCTTCTTGCCTACGCGCATGGCACCTGCCAGCGCGTGCGCAGATTCGATTGCCGGAATGATGCCCTCAGTGCGGCAAAGCAACCGGAAGGCTTCCATGGCCTCAGTGTCCGTTACCGGCTCATAAGTTACCCGGCCGATGTCGGCCAAATAAGAATGCTCCGGCCCAACTCCTGGGTAGTCCAAACCAGCTGAAATTGAATGCGACTCAACAGTCTGGCCGTCTTCATCTTGCATCAAATAAGATCGAGCTCCGTGCAAAACTCCGGGCCGTCCCAGCGTGATGGTAGCGGCATGCCTCCCAGTTTCTACGCCGTCGCCACCTGCCTCGAAGCCAAAAATCTTGACCTCGGCATCGTCCAAGAATCCGTGGAAGATGCCAATCGCATTTGAGCCACCACCGATACAAGCGCAGACCGCATCCGGCAACCGACCGATTTGCTCAAGAATCTGCTCGCGAGCTTCTTCACCAATGACTTCATGGAAAAAGCGCACCATAGCCGGGAAGGGGTGCGCTCCGGCAGCGGTACCAAGCAGGTAGTGCGTGGTACCTACGTTGGCGACCCAATCGCGCAATGCTTCATTGATCGCATCTTTTAGCGTCTGCGAGCCGTTGGTCACCGGAATCACGGTGGCGCCCAGTAGTTTCATTCGAGCGACGTTAAGCGACTGCCGTCGAGTGTCTTCAGCGCCCATGTACACAACGCACTCCAGGCCCAGTAGGGCCGCTGCTGTGGCGCTAGCAACTCCGTGCTGCCCGGCACCGGTCTCCGCGATGATACGAGTTTTACCCATTCGCTTCGCGAGCAGAGCCTGGCCGAGCACATTGTTAATTTTGTGCGAACCAGTGTGGTTGAGGTCCTCGCGCTTTAAGAAAACTCGAGCTCCGCCAGCGTGCTCTGCAAACCGTTCCGCTTCTGTGAGCAAGGAGGGCCGACCGGAGTAATTCTTGTTCAGCCAGGCAATTTCGGCGAGGAATTCCGGATCAGCCTTGGCTTTCTCAAAGGTGTCTTCCAACTCGTCAATCGCAGCAATCAGCGATTCCGGCATCCAACGTCCGCCGTACTCACCAAAGTACGGGCCACTAGCGTGCTTCAGGCTAGCGGGGCGTGCGCCAGCAAGGAAGCTAGCGGCGGTGTCTTCGGCTCCATCGGGTGTGCCGGTATTGGCTGAGTTCGCCATCTGCTGGATCCTTCGAGTTGTTTCGGTAAGACGAGGTCAGGCTGGGGTATGGGCCGCGGCACCAGCAGCCCGAAATTCGGAAATCCGTTCGGCCGGGTCGGCATCGCTAACTAATGCTTCACCCACCAGAACCGCGGTAGCGCCATGTTGAGCATAGTGGGCAACGTCAGCTGCATCTTTGACGCCGGATTCGGCGACCAGGATGCCACCGGAGGGCACGAGAGCTGACAAGGCAGAAAAGACTCCGCGGTCTACATCAAGCGTTTTAAGATTGCGGACGTTGATTCCGATAATCTTGGCACCGATCGCTAGCGCCCGCTCGATTTCCTCCGCCGTGTGTGTCTCTACTAAGGCGTTCATACCAAGTTGCTCAGTCAACGCTAGGAACTCACGCAATTGGTCATCGCTGAGCGCCGCAACAATAAGTAGAATCAGATCCGCTCCATGGGCGCGGGCTTCCAAAATTTGATAGGCCTCAACGGCGAAATCTTTGCGCAATACCGGGATCTGCACCGCTTTACGCACCGCATCCAGATCAGCTAAAGTGCCGGAAAACCGTCGTTGTTCGGTCAAAACACTGATGACAGCCGCGCCGCCAGAGGCGTAACCAGCCGCTAGCACAGCCGGATCTGGAATGTCGGCCAGCTGCCCTTTGGAGGGACTGCGTCGTTTCACCTCCGCAATCACACTCACACCAGGTGAGCGCAAGGCAGCAAGGGCGTCCATTGCTGGGGCTTGCGCTGCAACGAGGCTCTGGAGTGCTTCGAGTGAGACGTCAGCTTGCCTGACGGCGAGGTCTTCGCGAACTCCCGCGATGATGTCGTCCAGGACGCTCACGCTCAGTGGCTCGAGTTCTTGGTCCTGGATCCGCCGACGCCGAAGCCCATTTTGCGCATAACGATGCCGATAATTCCGCCGATCGCCATGATGACCAGGCCAACAATAAAAATCGGCGTGTTTGCGAACACAAAGGCGATGGAGCAAACCAATGCCCCGGCCAAGGATACAAATACCGTGGTCCAGGCGGACGGGCTGCTGCCGTGGCCTTCCACCACTGCGCGCTGTACCGGCTCGGTGGCGGCTTGAGTTGTGGTGGTCTTGCTGCTCATGGTCTCTCCTGAAGAGTTCGCTGGTTCACTTGCTTCGGTTCTATTCTGCCAGATCTGTGGGCTTTGGCCGTCCGGAGGTTTCCTCCGCCGTGACGGAACTCGCAGAAGAGGTTGGATCCTTGCCTCTGCTGAGCTGATCCCAGCTGTCGATGTCGTCCAATGGCTCATCGTCGGAGACCTGGTCGGCGCTTTCGGCGCTGCGCGTATACTTCTTCGCTCCGGACCATTGCCGACCGAAAACGATGATGGCTAGCGCCACCAGCGCAAGTAGCCCGCCAGCAACTACCGCGATCCAGACCAACGGCGCCGTCGTCACTTGCAGTGGTACCCCGGTAACGCCGGTCTGCGCGCCGGCTTGACCGTTAGCCGCACCAGCAGGATCGGCCAGAACCGCGACCGAAGAGGTCAAAACGCCAGCGGCGGCGAGCAAAATCACTGCGGCGGAGATAATCCGGCCAACCCGACCCGATATTGCCGCGGCTAATGCCCCAGCGACAGCCACTACCGCAAAAGCCGTAACCGTGGTTGCCGCTTTCGAGCCCGGAATGGCAATGCTTACCGCTTTTGCAGCACCTTCGTTAACTTCGGCTTGCAGCCAAGTTTGCGTGGTCAGCCCAAAGACGACGGCGGCAAAAACGATCGCGGCCAAAACCAAGATTGACTTACGGCGGTAAAAAGCCGGATTTCGTCTTGGCTCGGCTGAATTCTCAAGCATGATCTGCTCTCTGATTGATGGCTTGCTCGGTATTTGAGGCAGTTTCAAAAGCCTCAAAGCTGCGCAAATGTTGCGCTGCGAAAATTGCCCGCAGCGGTGCCGCCGCCTTGTTCACAGTCTCAAGCGCCTCGGTGGCGTCATGAGAGTCCGCTACGATCCCGCCGCCTGCTTGCACATAGGCAACGCCATCTCGCAATAATGCGGTGCGGATAGTGATTGCGGTGTCCATATTTCCGGCAAAATCGAGATATCCCACCACGCCGCCATAGAGCCCACGGCGATGCGGTTCTAGCTGGTCTAATAGCCGCATAGCTCTTGGCTTGGGCGCACCAGATAGTGTGCCGGCGGGGAAGGTCGCAGCCAAGGTGTCATAGGCCGTTTTGCCCGGGGCAAGGGAGCCAACCACGGTAGAGACCAGGTGCATGATGTGGCTGAACCGCTCGACCTCCATAAATTGTGTGACATCAACGCTGCCCGGTAGGCAAACCTTTGAAATATCGTTCCGGGCCAAATCCACCAGCATCAGGTGCTCAGCGCGTTCTTTTTCGTCGGACAGCAAATCTTCAGCTAGTAGCTGGTCAGTCTCAACTGTTTTACCTCGCGGACGGGAACCGGCAATTGGATGCGTAATCACCTCGCTTCCGGTGGCGGTTACCAGAGCCTCCGGCGAAGAACCAACAATGGCATAGTCCTGACCTTCTGAATCCACAAAGCTGTAAAGATACATATAGGGGCTCGGATTTGAAGCACGGAGCGTCCGGTAGATCTCCAGCGGCGTTGCGTTGTTTTCCATTTCAAAGCGGCGAGACACGACGACTTGAAATACCTCGCCATCCACAATCGCTTCTTTGCCAAGCTTGATAGCTGCCAAGTACTCGGCTTCGTCCCAACGTTCACGGACCGCGCCGCGAAATTCACTTTCATGATTTTCCGAACGGTCAATGCTGGCAACCGGTTGCCGAAGCGGTGCACTGATGGCATTGAGCATCGCGTCAACCCGTGCCACTGCATCGTGCCAAGCGTCGTCGACCCGCTCGTCGCTGCCGTCGAAACTGATCGCATTCGCGATCAGTAGTACCGAACCATCAGTGTTGTCGTGCACAGCCATATCGCTGACCAAATTCATCGCCATTTCGGGCAATTTGAGATCGTCAGCTGGCGGATTTGGTAGTTTTTCCCAGTGCCGCACCGATTCCCAACCAATAAATCCGACCATCCCTGAGGTGAAGGGAGGGAAGCCGTCGAACCGCGCGGTCTGCAACAGTTCCACGGTGCGCGCTAGCGCCTCGACCGGGTTGCCCGTGGTCGGTACTCCGGCTGGCGGCTCACCAATCCAAAGGGCTTCGCCATCCAAGGTGGTCAGCGTGGCGCGGGAACGCACTCCGATGAAGGAATGTTGCGACCAAACGCCGCCCGGCGCCGCCGATTCCATCAAAAAAGTACCCGGCGCGCCGTCGGCCAGTGCTCGATACAAGCCAATAGGAGTGTGTGAATCGGCCAATACCCGCAGGCTTACCGGAATGACGCGGTGGTTACGGGCCAATTCACGAAATTCTTCCAAGCTGGGACTAATGGTGCCCAAGCGATCCGGTGCTGACATTGTTATTTGTTCCTCAGTGCTGGTGAGATGTGTCGGATTCATCGGGTCGATCACGCAACGGGCTCAACAAAGACGGGCTCAACAAAGGCTGGTAGCGCACGGCCATCAAAGCAGCTTCGGGTCCCGGTGTGGCAGGCAGGTCCGTGTTGGTCAACGCTGATCAAGAGCGCATCGCCGTCGCAGTCTAGAGCTACGGCTTTGACCATTTGGATATGCCCTGAAGTGTCTCCCTTGCGCCAATACTCCTGCCGGGAACGCGAGAAAAAGGTGACACGGCCGCTCCTCAAGGTACGGCGCAGCGCTTCGTCATCCATCCAGCCAAGCATGAGCACTTCTTTGCTGTCGAACTGCTGGACTACCGCAGCGACGAGGCCAGCCTCATCGCGCTTGAGCCGCTCGGCAATTTTGGTGGAAAGCTGTTGATCTTCGGAGCTGATTTGTGCGGGCATCCTGTCAATTCTATGGCTTCGGCAGCTGAATGGTGGTCTTCAGGCACATGCTGAACATTACGGTGACAATTCCGGCGGTTCGAACCAGGATTTTGTCGCCAGATCGTGCTAATTTCACAAGTGATGCATTTTGTAGATCCTTCCCGAGAAGTCCTGGCCGAAACGCTGCTCGCAGCTGGCCCTGGGGCAGCTACCCTGTGCGAAGGATGGCGTAGCCAAGAACTCGCCGCGCACTTGTATTTGCGCGAGCGAAACGCCGGAGTTGGCCTGGGTTTAATCTTGCGTGCTTTTGCCCGCGCATCAGAAACTTCTACGAAAAAACTGGCGGCTAAAGCCAGCACTCCTGACGCTTATGCGCGGCTCGTCGAGCAATTCCGGTCGGGACCGCCTGCGCTCTCACCAATGCGAATCAAAGCGGTAGATGAGAGTTCAAATCTGATCGAATACTTTGTGCATACCGAAGATGTTCGCCGGGCAACTGATCGCTGGGCTCCACGTGCTTTGGACGAAGAATATTCAAATGCGCTTTGGTCTGAGCTGGTCAAACGGGCCGCAATTCTCTACCGAAGCGTAGATCTGGGCATCGTACTGGTCCAACCATCCGGTCCGCGGCACGTTGCCAAACGGGCTCCGGTTTCAGTAGCCATTGTTGGTGAACCAGGCGAGCTTTTGATGCACGCGCATGGTCGAACCGAACACGCTTTGGTGACCTTCGAAGGCCAACCGGACGCCGTCGCGCTTTTGCAGACGGCAGAAGTCGGCCTTTAGCCCGCGAAGCTGTCCTGCTTTAGCCGAGCTTGAGCCGAATATTGGCGAGCTTACCGAACGGGGAATCCCGCAGCCCTAATTGCGGCCTTGACCTGAGCAATCGCGTCTACCGGTCCAAAGTGGAAAATGCTAGCGGCCAGTACGGCATCTGCGCCCGCTTGCACTGCGGGCGGAAAATCTTCCGGTTTACCAGCGCCGCCAGAAGCGATCAGTGGCACTCGCACGGCAGCACGTACGGCGCGAATCATTTCCAAGTCGAACCCTGCTTTGGTGCCATCGGCGTCGATCGAATTCAACAGAATCTCGCCAACACCGCGATCTGCTGCCTCGCGCGCCCAAAGCACCGCGTCAATGCCGGTGCCGCGGCGTCCGCCATGTGTAGTTACCTCGAAGCCGGAGGGCGTTGATCCGTCCGCAACTCGCCGCGCATCCAGCGAAAGAACCAAAACCTGGGAGCCAAAGTGCCGAGTGATTTCGTCGATCACTTCTGGCCTGGCCACTGCAGCAGAGTTGATCGAGGCCTTGTCCGCGCCGGCGCGCAGCAAGCGATCGACGTCGGCAACTTCGCGCACGCCGCCGCCGACGGTTAGCGGGATAAAGACTTCCTCCGCCGCCCGCGCGACCATCTCAAAGGTAGTTTCTCGGTTGCCGGAGGTCGCGGTGACATCTAAGAAGGTCAGCTCATCTGCGCCCGCTCCGTCATAGCGGCGAGCCAGTTCGACCGGATCGCCAGCATCACGAAGATCGGCGAAATTTACACCCTTTACTACCCTGCCGGCGTCAACATCAAGGCAGGGAATCACGCGGATTGCGACGCTCATGCTTAGATCCGGGCCGCGTGAATTGAGAAGACAACAATTGCACGTGCGCCAATGCCGTACAACTCGTCCATCACCCGGTTGGTATCTTTTTTGGGCACCATGGATCGGACGGCGACCCAGTCAGAATCGTGCAAGGGTGAAACGGTTGGAGATTCCAATCCTGGGGTCAAAGCGCTAGCTTTTTCCACCAGGTCTTTGCGAATGTCGTAGTCCATCATCACGTATTGCCTGGCAACCAAAACGCCCTGCAAGCGTCGAATCAAGACATCTAGACCGGCCGGCGCTTCGCCAGAACGTCCGATCAGAACAGCTTCCGAGCGCAAAATCGGCTCGCCGAAGATCTCCATCCCGGCCGCGCGCAATGTACTACCGGTTTCAACCACGTCCGCGATTGCATCCGCGACGCCCAACCGAACCGACGACTCCACTGCGCCGTCAAGCCGAACAACTTTGGCTTCAATGCCGCGTTCGGCAAGATACTTACGCAGAAGCCCGTCATAGCTTGTGGCCAAACTCTTACCAGCGAGCTCGCCAACCGTGGCAAAGTCCCCTACCGGGCCAGCAAAGTGGAAGGTGGAACCGGCAAAACCCAGCGTCAGCAGTTCGCTCGCTTCAACCTCGGCATCCAGCAACAAATCGCGCCCGGTGATGCCGACATCAAGCGTGCCAGCGCCAACATAAACCGCAATGTCGCGCGGGCGGAGGTAAAAGAATTCGATGTCGTTTTCGGCATCGACGAGAATAAGTTCGCGGCTATCGCGACGTTGCCGATAACCGGCCTCGGCAAGCATTGCCGCGGCGGATTCGGATAATGACCCCTTATTGGGGACGGCTACACGGAGCATAGTGTTTTCTTTCGCAGATGAGGGAATCAGGAGGGGAAAACGTGCCACCAGCGCAAAGGCCGGTGGCTAGAGATGCTCGTAGACGTCCTGAAGCGAGATGCCTTTAGCAACCATCATGACCTGCACGTGGTACAGCAACTGGGAAATTTCCTCAGCTGTTTCGCGATCGCTCTGGTATTCGGCGGCCATCCAGACTTCAGCGGCCTCCTCGACAATTTTTTTGCCGATCCCGTGCAGACCAGAGTCCAGTTCAGCGACCGTTTTGGACCCTTCAGGGCGTTGCACTGCCTTTTCGCCAAGCTCGGCAAAGAGGTCTTCGAATGATTTCACGTGCTTAAGCCTAACTGTTTTTCCACCCCGCATTGCGTCGAGTGTCGAGTTGTGGCGAGTTTTAGCGCGTGAAACTCGCCACAACTCGACACTCGACGCAGGTCAGCGGAGCGTTAGTGCCGTTTCTAGCGCTGCTGATGTTGCTTCGTAACCTTTGTCTTCTTTCGATCCGGCGAATCCCGGAGCAGCTGGCAGCCCAGCCCGGTCTAGCGCTTGCTGATCGTTGTCACAGGTGAGCAGGCCAAACCCCACCGGCACACCCGTCCGAACGCTAACCTCAGTTAGTCCGGAGGTAGCTGCCTGGCAAACGTACTCAAAGTGCGGCGTTCCACCACGAATCACCACGCCAAGGGCGACGACGGCGTCATAGTCCGGCGCCAACCTGGCCGCAGCCACCGGCAACTCGAAGGAGCCCGGAACTCGAACAATCCGAGGCTCCTCAATCCCTGCATCTCGGGCGGCCCGAAGCGCACCGTCGAGCAAGCCATTCATCACCTTTTCATGCCAAGATGCCGCGATAATTACCAGCTCTAATCCCTTGGCATTCAGCTGCGGCGAGACCGGAGCCCCTGCCCCGCTCACGCAGGCATTCCTTTGCTACGCTGCGATACGGCTTCGCCCAAATTTAGCTGATGGTTCATCTTGTCTCTCTTGGTCTGCAAATATCTCAGATTCTCGGCACGTGAGGGCACTTCGGCCGGTTGGGTGCCAACCACGTCAATACCAAGGGCTCGAAGTCGCTCGGCTTTGACCGGATTATTTGACAGCAAAGTGATCGATTCAAAACCTAGCTCACGAAGAATGGCCGCTGCTGCACCATAAGAACGAGCATCAACGGGCAAGCCCAACTGTTCATTGGCTTCAACGGTGTCTGCACCAGCTTCTTGCAATGCGTATGCGCGAAGCTTATTGGACAAGCCGATCCCCCGGCCTTCTTGCCCCCGCAGGTAAATCACCGTTCCGCCCTCTTTTTGTACCTGACGGAAGGCGTAATCAAGCTGCTCGCCACAGTCACAACGGTAGGACCCGAAAACATCACCAGTCAGGCACTCGGAATGAACCCTTACCAGCGGCGTTGTACCTGGCGCCACCGGAACGGTAACCGACATATGTTCGACGCCGGACTCGGTCTCGTGCCAGGCCTGGGTCTGGAATGTGCCATGCACGGTGAGCAATTGCACCACCGGCCCACCAGTCAGTTCCACTTCAGGATCACTGGGAATACTGAACTCAGTCATCGTAATACCTCCGCTGCGTGCAGATGCCCCGCGGCATCTTTCATTTCAAGATAGTCGGCCAAATCTGCAATAGAAACCATCGGGCAGCCGTGCTGAGTAGTAAAACGTCTCAGTTCGTCCCGACGCATGATTTCTCCGTCGTCCTTGACCACTTCGCTAATCACGCCGACCGGTACACAACCGGCCAAAGTGGCCAGTTCCACCGCCGCCTCGGTATGCCCGGGGCGCTGCCTGACTCCAGCTGCAACCGCTCGCAAGGGGAAAATATGCCCAGGTCGAGTGAATTCCCCAGAAACTGCCAGCGAGCTGGCCAGCGCCTTCGCGGTGATTGAGCGATCAGTAGCACTAATTCCGGTGCTGAGCACCGCCGCAGCATCACAGCTGAGCGTAAATGCGGTACCTTTAGCATCTTCATTTTGGGCAGTCATCGGCGGCAATCCCAATAGATCTGCACGGGCTGCCGACATCGGCACACAAATCACGCCGGAGGAATGACGAATCGTCCAACCCATCAATTCTGCGGTGCTGTGCTCAGCGGCAAAAATTATGTCGCCTTCGTTTTCCCGGTCTTCGTCGTCGACCACAATAACCGCTCGCCCAGCAGCAATCGCTTCGATTGCCGTCTCAATCGGATCCAAAATGCTCATCGGGTTGGCTCCGCACCAAAGGAAAGCAATCGCTCGGTATATTTAGCTAAGACATCGGTTTCCAAGTTAACGCCCTCGCCGATTTTCTTAGTGCCTAATCCAGTCTGAGCCAAGGTGGTCGGGATCAATCCGACTTCGAACCAGGGGTCCGACTCTCCGACTGGGCTGACTGCGGTGACAGTTAGCGAAACGCCGTCAATGGCAACTGAGCCCTTTTCGGCCAAATACTTGGCCAACGGAGCCGGAATAGCAAAGCGAAGTCGCTGCCAATTGCCCAAGTCCTCGCGTTCGACCAAAGTGCCGACGCCGTCGACGTGGCCCTGCACAACGTGACCGTCGAACCGATCGCCCGCAGCCAAACAACGTTCCAAATTCACCAGCTCACCGATTTGGCGTTTGCCAAGGGTAGTGCGTTGCAAAGTCTCGCCCATAACATCAATTCGGAGCCGTGCTCCGTCAATATGGGTCGCGGTGAGGCAAATCCCATCAACCGCGATCGAGCCGCCTAAGCCAAGACCTTCGGCTTGCGCACCAGCATCAAGTTCCAAAACGGCGCTGCCATCCGCGCGTTCGACCAGCTCATGGACCGTGCCACGGCCAGCAATAATTCCAGTGAACATCTCAGATCTCCATCTTTGGCTCTGCCGAGCCGGTTTGAACCGTCAAATTTGGCTCGACGGCGACCTTCGCTTCAGTCGCAGTCTCTGCCTCAGTCTCGGTCGCGGGGCCAGGGATAAACGTCAGGGTAAGATCGCTGCCGTGCCGGATAGGCACTGCAGCTGGGTCCCAGCCGAAATGTCTGGCATCCGCCAGGGTTAACACGCCGATATCGCCGATCGCGGTGATGCCGGAGCCTAAAACGGTCGGTGCGATTGAGACGATGAGTTCATCAACCAAATCGGCGCGCAGGAAGGCTGCTGTCACCTGAGCGCCGCCTTCCACAATGAGGTGGTCAACGCCCTGCGCGCGAAGCGTGCGCCCGGCTTTGAGTGCGTCGTGGTCTTTAACCTGAAGCCAGCGACCGTCACCGCGAATCGCGGCATCTGCCGGAACCTCACGATTCCCCAGTGCTACGCGCAACGGTTGCCGAGCGAACAGTTGGCCATCCGGGTCTCTAGCGGTAAGCCGTGGGTTATCCGCCAATATCGTGCCAGTACCGACCAGCATCGCATGGGCCCTGGTTCGCCGGGCATGCTTTGCCGCTAAGGATTCGGGGCAAGAAATCCATTGGCTACTGCCATCAACTGCCGCAATGCGACCATCGATCGTCTGCATAATGTGCACGCTGGTATACGGCCTGCTGTCACGAACTGCAGCAAACCAGCGCCGGTTTAACTCGTGCCCTTCAGCAGCTCGTACATCCGATATAACGGTGATTCCCGCGGCCCGCAGCCGGGCTGCTCCCCCGGCTGCGTTCTGATCAGGATCATCAGCGGCATAGACCACCGTAGTAATTCCGGCATCAATAATCGCTTGGCTACAGGCAGGCGTTCTGCCCACATGTGAACAAGGTTCTAAGGTACATACGAGCGTGGCTCCCGCGCTTTGTGAGGGCTCCAATTGCGCCAAAGCTAAGGCTTCAGCATGTGGTGTTCCAGCACCGGCGTGATGTCCGGCAGCCAATAATTCACCGTCTGCGCCAAGAATCACCGCACCGACAAGTGGGTTGGCCCCGCGGATCCCTTTGATCGCCGTCGCCAGCGCAAGATCCATTGCCTCGTCATGATTCATTTCGAATCAGCGACCGAGATTGTGGGATCTGGAAAACCGGTCTCTACGGAAACCACTTGGCCAGATTGTCGCTTGATCCGCCACCAGACGAAGAAACCTACCAAGGTGAAAGCGCCGTAGAAGATGTACATGAAGCCACTCGCGTAATAGCCGGCGCTGAACAAGAGCGGTACGCCAACAATGTCAACGGCAACCCAGATAAGCCAGAATTCAACCCAGCCACGGGCCATGCCATACGTTGCCAAGAGTGATCCCATGAAAATCCAGGCGTCAGCCCAAACAGGTTCGTAGGACTCCAGCGCCCGGAATATTGGCGTAAGGACTGCAGTGCCGCCCACTAGGGCAACAATGAGGAAGATCCGAGCCTGCCAAGAGGCCCACTGTGGTTCGACCGCGTTTTGGTTTTGCGAATTCTTCTTACGAGTTTGCTGCCAGCGGTACCAACCGTAGATCGAGACCACGATGAACATGATCTGCCGGCCGGCTTGACCCAATAAATTGACCGGATGCGGAGTACCAAAAACGGTGCCTAAAAAGACCGTGAAAAGTAGGACGTTACCGACGATGCCAACTGGCCAAGCCCAAACTTTACGGCGCATACCGCCCAGGGCGCTGAGCAGCCCAAAAAGATTTCCTAGCACTTCTCGCCAAAGCAAGAATCCACCGTTGGCGAATTCGATTTTGGCTTCAAAGAGCCATCGCAGAAAGTCAATCATGTTCTCCCTTTCCATCTGCTGCGATGGCTCCGGGGAACGTCAATGGCGCGCGCTTTTGATAGCGCACAGCATCGTACGTGCTTCTCTCATCCAGACTTTAACTGTCGGTACCGGAATTTCACCGATTCAACCGGTTGCGTGGGCTGTTGCCAGCTTCTGCGCGCGGGTCGCGGACTATAACCGCCGGTTCGGACTTACACCGACCCCGGAGCACGTTGATCTAATGATTATCACATAACAACTTCAGTGCGCTGCGATTCGTTCCCGCAGATAAGTCGTTATATTGCATAGCGGCCCTGAATCAGGCCTCGCCGCCAAAGTACAGGCTAGCGTTTCCGTCGCGAGACATGACTTTCTGCACCAATCCGCCGATTCCCGAGCTCAAACACTGCGGATCGTGGCTGACACCGAATCGACCGACTCGAGGAACTTCGATGAGGCTTTCCAACTGATAAAGCTCAGTCATCCACTCCCGTGATCGGCAGCTTCCGGGGTCGCTGAACACAGTGGCCGACGTCGGCACGTCGATTTTGGTGCCTGGCTCAAGTAGCGGCGGCTCCGCCCGGTTGTCGTAGTAATCCAAAAGCGATGAGCCAACGGTGCCGGTGAGCCAGTAAAGACTAAGCATGGTCAAGAGTGCGTAGTAGTCGCGACGATCACTCAGATCGGCCTCAGGACCGGCCCAAACTCGCCATTGCTGCACAATCCAGGCAGCAATCCCGATAGGTGATTCCGTCAACGCGAAGGAGAGCATATTTGATTTAGCCATTGGCCCGGTGTCCACCGAAACCTCAGCATTTTCCCAAGCGTCACTTTGCGCTAGCGAAAGCATTTCCGCCGTTGATAACGCTTGGCTTGCGCAGGGCGGCCTGCTCACATCCAAGCTATTCAGATAGATACCGATCAACCGTTTTGGTTGTTGCTGCGCCATCATGGTCACGATGCCGGCACCAAACCCAGTTCCAACGGCCGCAATCCGCGAATAGCCAAGCTCATCCATTAGCCGGTGCCAAAGCTTGGCGGTATGGGCGTAACTCCACGTCGAACCTCTTGGCCGTTCCGAAAAGCCAAATCCCGGGATCGATGGAATCACTACGTCAAAAGCGGGTCCGGTCAAACCGTGCCGACGTTGATCGGTCAACATCGAAATTGCTGGCACATATTCTAAGAAAGTACCGGGACAGCTGTGCGCCAATAACAGTGGGACGCCGTTTCCTCCCACCGCTCGGACGTGCACAAAATGCACCCGAACACCGTCAATATTGAGGGTGAATTGCGGGATTTGGTTGAGATTTTGCTGCTGTTTTTTCCAGTTGAATTCGTGAGACCAATACTGGCAAAGCTGTTCAAAATGAGCTTGATCTCGTGGACATTTCCAATTGGAAACGCCGTCGGCCAGGTCATTGGCTGTCTGGCCGACTCGGGACAGCAACTCGGTGAGCTCATGGTCAGAGAACTCGATGGAAAATGGCTCGACTCGACCCATAATCATCCCCTCTGATTGTTTGCCCCATTGCTATGCCAAGCTCATTGCCCTGCCAAGCCCATTGCTCTGTCAGCCAAAGTCAGTCACGTTCGAATGGTTTCGGCTGAACGGAGCCGAGCCGGCGCAAAGCCTCAATTGCCGCCGCCGGATCTGGTGTGTTGTAGACAGCTGAGCCAGCAACAAAAACATTGGCGCCAGCTTCGGCGGCACGCTCAATGGTGTCAATCGAAATGCCGCCGTCTAACTGCAACGAAATAGCCGCGCCTGAGCCGTCAATAGCTGCCCGAGCACGCCTGATTTTGGGAAGAACTACGTCCAGAAATGCCTGACCGCCAAAGCCTGGTTCTACCGTCATGAGCAGCAACATATCTAGCTCCGCGAGCATGTCCAAATATGGCTCAACCGGTGTGGCTGGCCGTAGCGCCATACCGGCCCGAGCACCGCGCTGGCGCAGTTCCCGAGCAAGTCTGATCGGAGCTGCTGAGGCCTCAACGTGAAAAGTCACCGATGCTGCGCCAATATCAGCGTATTCGGGCGCCCAACGATCAACATCCGAAATCATCAAGTGCACATCGAGTGGGATCGGGCTGACCTGTTGAATTCGGTTGACAATCGGTAAGCCGAGGGTCAGATTCGGCACGAAATGGTTGTCCATCACGTCAACGTGCACGGCTTCTGCGTTGCTAATTCGGGCTAATTCCGATTCGAGATTGACGAAATCCGCGGACAAGATGCTCGGATGAATGGCAGCCATCGAGAGTTCCTTTAGTTTTTCTTGCTGATCAAGGCCAAGAACATTGCGTCCGTGGCGTGCAGATGTGGCCAGAGCTGGCTGGTCTTGCCAAGTCCTGGTTCGGGGTGTGCCGAATCAAGTGGTTTCAGCGCGACGCCGTCGATCACTTCACCGGCGTCAAGCAGCGCTAAATCATCGCGCTTTCGCAAGACATCAGTGATCACTGCGATGGTCTCCGCTGGATGCGGCGAACAGGTTGCATAAGCCAACACACCGCCAGGTTTGAGCGCTTCGAGGCCAGCGGTAAGCAATTCTCGTTGCAGCTGGCTGAGTTCAGCGACTTCGGCAGGGGTACGCCGCCAGCGGGACTCTGGACGACGCCGCAATGCACCAAGACCGCTGCAAGGCGCATCAATGAGGATCCGGTCAAAAGTCTCAGGTTGCGAGGTACCGATCTGCCGGCCGTCCCCGACCTGCACCTTCCAAGCCGTATTCGGTACCGCAGCCAAGGCCTTTCGGACCAGTTCCGCACGGTGTTCTGCAGGTTCATTGGCTAATAGCGTGGCACCTCGTTGGGCCGCTAGAGCAGCCAATAAAGCGGCTTTGCCTCCGGGACCAGCACAAAGATCCAACCATTTTTCCGCAGCCGAATCTTTCGTGTGTACCGGCGCCGAGGCAAGGGCTCGCGCCACTAATTGCGAGCCAACGTCTTGAACTCGAACGATGCCTTCGCAAATCGATTGCAAGCGCCCTGGATCGCTGCCAGAAGACAAAGCAGAATCGACTGCCAACGGACCGGGCGTGAAGTCGGCGTCGAAAGCTTCAGCGGGCGAGCCAAGCCCGGGAAGCGCCACGAGATTCACTACCGGTGCTGCGTTATCTGCCTCAAGCAGCGCATCAATTTCAGTCACCGGCCGGCCATGGGCGACTAATGATTGCCGAAGCGCCCGCACGATCCATTCCGGATGCGCTTGCCGGATTGCCGCTACCTTCACCTGGTCAGTAACGCCAGCGGTGAGTTCATCAAGCCATTCCGCGAGATCTTTCGCAGCGATCTTGCGCAGCACCGCATTGATAAACGACGCCGGACCCGCACCGATCACGGCCCTGGCCAATCCCACGGTCTGGTTGACGGCAGCATGCGGAGGAATCCGCATTGCGAGCAGCTGATGGCTGCCGAGCCGCAGGGCATCAAGAATTGCTTCGTCAACTTCAGCTAGCGGCCGGTCTACGCAGCTCGCAATGATTGCGTCGTAAGTACCTTTTCCACGCAAGGCGCCGTAGCACAGCTCAGTAGCTAAACCGGCGTCGCGTTTGTCTAACCGGTTCTGCCGAATCCGAGCCGGTAACACCAAGTTCGCGTACGCATTGTCTTTTGAAACAGCGCGCAATACTTCGAATGCCACCAACCGCGCTGCGTCCGCTTCGCGTACTCGTTGCGCAGGGGTCGACTCGGAAAAGGCCCGGGCGGTATTGCCGCCGCGGTTGCGCTCACGTCCTCGATCATTACGCCGTCTGTCGTTTTCTTGTTGGCTATTCACCAAAAACCATCCCGTCAACCATTCCGACGCCGCGCAACCAGTCTGCCGCATCCATCATCTTTTTTCCGGCTGGCTGTACGGCCAACAATTCAATTGCGTGTGATCCAGTGCCAACCAGCAGCGATTTTCCAGCTTGAGCAAGCTGTCCGGGTGCCAGCTCGCGCCGATCCGGACGCAAGGTAGCCGCAGCAACCTTAAACCGTTGTCCAGCCAGTACTGTCCAAGCTCCGGGTTCTTCGGTAACTCCCCGAATACGCCTAGATACCGCCAATGCGGGCACTGAAAAATCGATTCGACCGTCCTCAATAGTCAATTTTGGCGCCAAGCTAACCGGGCCAGTTTGTTCGATCGCGGTTGCCGTTCCGGCCGCGACTGCGCTGAGGGTTTGTGTGAGCAGTACCGACCCAGAATGCGAGAGCCTAGTCAAAAGGGCGGAGCCGGTGTCATCACGACGGATGAACTCGGTGACCGTGCCAAATACTGGTCCAGTGTCCAAGCCGGCTTCAAGCTGGAAGGTAACGGCACCAGTGACGTCGTCTCCGTTGATGACCGCATGTTGAACCGGTGCCGCTCCACGCCAGGCCGGCAAGAGCGAAAAGTGCAGATTGATCCAGCCGTAATCGGGAATGGTCAAAGCAGCCGGTGGCACCAAAGCGCCATACGCCACGATCGCGGCCACCTCTGGACGCAACAGCGCGATCTGCTCTTGTACTTCAGTATCCAGACGGTTCGCCCGGATAATTGGTAATCCGAGTTCCTCGGCACGAGCAGCGACAGGCGACGGTGCCAGCACTCGCTTACGGCCAATCGGTGCGTCCGGCCGGGTCAAAACACCAACGACGTCGAACCCGGCGGCTAGCAGTGCTTCCAGCGATGGCAGGGCAACCGCTGGCGTGCCGGCAAAAAGCACTCTCACGCTCTGGTACCTGAATTCACGCTAAAACTGGACCCAATCGTCTGCGCTCGATGCGCAGTCGTCTTGGCGCTCATCTGGTCAAATTGTGCGTCGCGGATAGTGCGCATGGCGGCTCGGCGATCGTCGCCGGTCAGCCGGTCAATGAAGAGTTTTCCGTTGAGATGGTCTGTCTCATGTTGCATGCAACGAGCTAGCATCCCGTCGGCTTCGATCAGCACCGGATTGCCATTCATATCCATGCCGCGGACCCGACTGGTTTGCTTACGCTCAACGGCGTAGCCAAGCCCTGGTACGGAAAGGCAGCCTTCGGCTCCAGATGGCTGGTTGGCTTCACCATTTTCAAGCACTGGATTGATCACGTGTCCGGAGAGTTCGCCAATCCGGTAAGTGAAGATCTGCTTACTGACCCCAACCTGCGGTGCCGCGAGCCCGACGCCGTCAACGTCGTCCATGGTCTCAAACATATCTGCGATCAACTTGGCCAGCTCTGGGCCAAATTCGGTGACCGGTTCGGCGACCGTGCGTAGTACAGGATCACCCATGATCCGAATTTCCAGGATGGCCATAGCCCGTCCAACTCCATCTATCCGTGAAGAACAGTCAATTGATTCTAGTCGGGTGCAGTTGCAGTTTGGGCATTGGCCACAACATCAACGCTGAGGCGGTGGAACAGGCAACAGCGGGGCGGCAGCCTTTGCCGTTTCAAGATTGCGCTCCCACAATCTGCGCAGTGCACAGAACTTGTACCAATGTTGGGGCAGAATTTCCGGATTCGCTCGCATTGGCAAAACTTCCGTTTCACCAATAGCCACGGCAAGCAACAGCGGATCTTGGCCATATTGCCACTGTTCCCACTGCCCCGAAGTGGCATCCAATAAGCTTTCTTCAGCTTTCATACCGGCGACGAGCTGCATCACCACTTTGGGATCCATTGCCTTGATCTGGCCATTGCGGTCGGTACCTTTGGTTTTGAAGTCGATCAGGCAAAGCCGCCCCGCGATCTTGGCGACTAAGTCCATCGTGCCGGCGTAGCCAACGCTTTGGTTCCAAATAGTCACCTCAGGGACCAACGGTTCAACGCCGTAATCCTGCCACCAAGTATCGAACCGATCTGCATAAGCGCTCTCGCCATTCTCGGCAAGCTGGGTTCTGGCTCGTTCCAGCTCATGATCGCGTTCAAGCGCTTGTAACGAGACCTGCTCAGCATAAAAATGCACTCGATCGCCACGCTCAGCGGCCGCATTTCGGTAGTCCTCAGCAGCTGAGGCGGCTCCACGCACCAAAAGCCGCATTTTTTCCGCACGGCCAACCGCCTCTGGCAGACCAACATGATCAGCTAATGCCTTAGCTGCCATATAGCCAATCCAGCCATTAAGATCCATGGCTTGCAACCCAATAACCGTGGTGATCGATGGCGCTGCTGGCTGCTCGCTCAGCGAACGAGCATACATTCGACCAAAAGCTGTGGCATGGGCTAGGGCTGGCTGAGTCATGAATCCACTATGTCATCTTGGGCCGACAACTTCTCCGGCGGCGATTCGGTCTGCGGATCGGACACGGTTCGCGGATCAGGCAGCGGCACTTCTGCCGCAGAGTCGAAATAGGCCTGATACGCAGCATGCACCGTTAAGGCCTTGCCAGTTTGCTGAATCAGCGGATCGAAGAACGCGTCCCGATAGTCCTTGCTCGAATTGACCGAAACGACAAAGTTGAGCGCGCCAATCGCGGCCAGGAATGCGGATACGCGCACCGGAGTTTGACCGATCGGCAAATTCAGACCAAACATTTGCAATGGCACATCAGGGCGGCCCGCCCATTGATCGACCAACGAAGCTGGAATCGACAGCTTAGCGAGCACCATCATGAAGAGAAAAACCAATAGCCCAAAGATCAGTACTTGCAGGCACTGGGCAAGCACCATGACCCAGACAACATTGGCCTGCTCAGTGCGGCTTAGTTCCTTCCAGCTACCTCGCTGCGACTCCTGAATGCCAGCAAGCAGCGTATTGCCGCGGAGCAGTTCCCGGGTCTCAGGAGTCAGTGTTTCCGGTAAATCTCGCAGTTCTTTGCGAGCGCTGTAGATAACAAACAGCAAGCCAATCCCGAGCAGAAACATCAGCAGCCAAAAGACCTGTCCCCGTTGCAAACTCGCGGTCATTTGCCACATCTCTTGCGAATAGAACGCAAAGATGACCACCAGAATTAATAACGGCAAAGCGACAGCGGCCAACAACCAGATCGCCGACAGCTGCCGAAAAGCTGCTCGCACGCTCCAGCCCAAGAAAGAGCCCAAACCTAACCAGCCCAGGGCCAAGACCAGCAGCACCAAGGCAACGTTTTGCCAGATTTCACTCCACCAGGACGTTTCTGGCGAGCCAATAGCTATCAACGGATTGATCAGAATAAGCAACACAATCGACGCCAGCGCGAGCGTGCGTGCCGCGGCAAACTTCATGGTGAAGTACCGACGCGCAATCAGCGCAACGATCAAGGGCAATACGATGATGGCTACTGGCAATGAAACCAGGACTAGCGCCTGCGTATCATTCAACTCAGAAGTCTCGTCACTCAGAAACCCGATGGCAGAAGAGTGCGAGTAGATTGCCCAGGCGAGGGCTGCTAAGGCGAAAAACAGCAGGACCGGCGCACATCGGGCAAGTAACCGACGTCCTCGGGATTTACGGTCAACAAAGTACGGCAATCCTTGTTCCCGGAACCACTGTTCGGTGATGTAGCGAGCCTTTTGCGATTCGGTCGAAGCCATGAAAACAGCTTAGGCGACTAACTAGGCCTGGTTTGGCTTCAAGTACAGCGCAAAATAGTCTTCAACTCTTCGCCAGGCGGTTGCCGCCGGCTCTGGTTCTGGACCGATCCCCATCACCCTTATCAAAGGCTGGATAAGCTTTGGGCCGGTCGGTTCGTCATTGAGAAAGGCTTGTCCCGCTTGCGGATATTCGGTGACCTGATGGGGCACACCTGCTTTATTGAGCGCAATCTCCAGCTTTCCGGCGGCGCCTCGCAGGGTTCGATCTTTCGCTCCGTAGCTGGCGATCAGCGGACAAGTACCGGCCATCGCCTCGTCGAGCATTTCGGTTTTAGGGGGCAGCTGCCCATAGTTGACTGAAGCGACGTGATGCCCCATTTTGGCGGTCAGCAAAGCAAACCCGCCGCCCATACAAAACCCAATCACACCGGTCTGTCCATTGCAGAGTTCACTTTTGAGTAACCACTGCCGGGAGGCTTCAATATCGGCAAAGGCCCTGCCTTGGCCCGCACGCATGGCGCGCATTGTCGACACCAAACATCGACGCGCCCCGCCGTCGGAAAAGAGATCCGCAGCCAAGGTGAGATAGCCGGCACCCGCCAGTCGATCAGCATGGCGGCGCTGCACGTCATCGAGCCCAGTTGCCTCGTGAATCATCACGACACCTGGCCAAGGACCTTCTCCAGCGGGCGTCGCCAAATAACCGTTGAGAGTTTTGGAACCGCCAAGCTCCGCAGCAATATCGGTCAAATCAATTCGCTCACCCATTTTTGCTCCTCTTGACTGGCTTTACGCTTGGCGTCGTCGGCCGAACCACGGCCCAAACCGGTTGCAGCACAGTCAAATCAGCAAGCATCGGAGCAAACTGAGGGCAGCTGACTATCAGACACCCGTCCAGTCGGCCTGGTGCAGCCAGTCTGCAAAACTCAACAAGCCTGGATGGAGCCAGCGCAAGAGCGAAATATCTCGATCACAATCGATGAGATCCCGGTCGGCGAAAAACTGGAACATCGGCGCATCATCGTGGCCAAACTCGGGCATGATGATCATCAAGTCCTGAGTTGGCATAGGAATGTAACCGCAGGGAATATCGGTAACCCGAGTGAAAGTCGCGGCGATTGCCTGGTTACGGTTTAGCCGAACGTCAGAGCCCGGGCGAGAAGTTTGAGTACGTGCTGACTGAATGGGCTCACGTGCACGGCAGAGCCGTGGCGGAATTCCAGGCATAAGGGGTGGGCGATACTGGGTTCGAACCAGCGACCTCTTCGGTGTGAACGAAGCGCGCTACCACTGCGCCAATCGCCCCTAAAGCTGCTCAAAAAGCTTAGCCGACTTTCGACGTCGAGACCTAATTGACAAACCTTGGACGGCCAGACCCGCAATCAGCACCACGACAAAGCGATTCGGACCGGAGAACGAATAGCCGAAGCTCCTCGTGCGTCTGCTGAGGATGAACTTTGCTAGCCGCCCCGAAAACTAATTTCCGGATCGAGGTCAAAATACTTCTCTTCCCGCGGAATCACAGGGCAAATTGGCATCATTTATCGATCTCCATGCCGCAAAACGACACCCTGAAAAAATGCTGATTTTGCGTTTACTGATTCGTCCTATAGAGTTTTTACTCGCAGGAACACGAGGAAATGAAGACCGAAACGGCCACTAAGCCGGCTCGGAAAACATTGATTCACAATGAAAATTGGTTCCTTCTGCGGATGTGGCTCAGTGGTAGAGCATCACCTTGCCAAGGTGAGGGTCGCGAGTTCGAATCTCGTCATCCGCTCGCAGGAAACTGTCGATAGTGCTCCGGTAGTCAAACTAGTTTGACGAAAATGCCGGAGCATTACACTACGGTGGGGTGGCCGAGAGGCGAGGCAGCGGCCTGCAAAGCCGCCTACACGGGTTCGAATCCCGTTCCCACCTCTCGACTGCAATCTGTATTGATTGCACGAAAGACGCGGATAGACAATGGGCGATTGGCGCAGCGGTAGCGCGCTTCCCTGACACGGAAGAGGTCACTGGTTCGATCCCAGTATCGCCCACTCGGATGGTTGCGCTCAAGGCAACATTCCAGCCACTCGCCAAGCGGGTGGCTTTTTTGTTCTCATAGTCTTCATTCTCACCGTCCAGCATTCCACCATCCTTTGGGAAGCTAACGGACGAGGTACTCCCCCGCCGCTAAAACAGCTGGTCTGATGCCCAGTTCGCGCACGCTTCGCTCAAACCGCCAAACAGCATCGGGCGTTCGCGCATAAAGCGGTGGCCGATCCAGACCATAGTGCATCGGGACCGCGATGCTAGCGCCCAGCAAATGTGCAGCAACCGCTGCCTGCTCCGGTAATAAGACTGAAGGCAAGGGACTGGACGGATGCAAATTGGGCACCTCCGCGAGCACCAGACCGTTGATTGGTAAAACTGCAATATCTATCGGACCCAGCCGTTGAGCAATTAACCACCAATACCCGTGGAACATAGTGTCACCGCCATGAAAAATGCGCAGGTCTCCTGTGTCCACAACCCAGGAAATCTGCAAATCACCTAACCCGTCGACGGCGGGGCACGCGGTTACTCGAAACGGCCCAGCCCAATCTGCGTAGTCTCATTGCTGACTTCCAAGATTGCTATCAAGCTGATGACCGTGTGGCATTCGTTCCTCCAGTTGATTGTGAGTCAGGGCATGAATCGCCAGCGCTCAAGAGCAGTGCAGCGCAGCTGCGGGCAGCGGTGGCAATCGAAGAATCCTGCTCGATCGCGCTCACCATCGTGGCACCCTCGATAAGAACCAGCAGCTACGTCGTCAGCTCGGCAGCTCCGGCAAGGCCGACGGCGTCGAGTTCTTCACGGAGAAAGCCTCGGTAAGCGGATAGGTTCCGGCGAGCCAAAACCGTGGCCACACCGCCACTCACCCGTTCTTCAGCTGCAGCACTCACCACGGCGCAGCCAGCAAAATCTTCCGCACTAAACCATGTCAAGAGCAGGTCAAAGATCGCCAGGATTCGCGCAATACCCGGCGGGTGAAGTTCCGCGACTGACCTGATCCACCGTTGCGCCTGGCGGCTGGCGGCTGCGATGGTCCAATACTGCTTCGACCAGACCCTCTTTGGAGCCGAAGTTCTTATAAATTGACGCCTTTGAGGACTTGGTGGCCACGGCAATTTCGTTCATGCCTGCTAGATGAATACCTCGGCTGGCGAACACTGAATCGCAGACTTCAATAATCCGTTGTCGAGCACGCTCCGGATCAATCGATTCTCCTGGCGGTATTGGCATCTGCTCGCCTAAGTAGGTAACAAACGTTACCTACTTAGGGTTAACCGCGCAAGCAACAAAAAAGTGGCCCCCGCACGATTGCCGAGGACCACTTTTATTCAATCAGTTCACAATTTCAGTGCAGCAGCTTCAAGCCCACGACGCAGCTAACAATGCCCAAGAGCAACAAGATTTTCAGTAGCGAAACGGTTTCAGTGCCGGTGATCATGGCATACGCAACGGTTAGTACCGCACCAATTCCGACCCATACCGCATAGGCCGTGCCGACCGGGAGCGTTCGCATTGCCCAAGCCAATCATGCTTGCCACCACTGCGACCCCGAAAATTACGCTGGGCCAGAGCTTGCTAAAACCTTCAGATTTGCCCAAGGCAGTAGCCCAAACAGCTTCTAAAACACCGGAAATTGCCAAAATTATCCATGCCATGATTTACCTTCTTACGCCGTCTTGTCGCTGGCCGGGTACGGCGCACCTCGTCCGGGCGCCTTTGGCCCTTTGATTGTTTCACATTGCCTGCAGAAACGATAGATGACCGAATATCTAACACCCTCTAGCAACCGGGACGCGTCCCGATTAGGATCAAGGCTAGAGGAGCAAACTGGCTCCGGTAATCGAAGGGAGGTGCCCGTGGGTCTATTTGACGAGATCAAGGACAAAGCCGGGGATCTGGTTGGTGGCAATAAAGACGCCCTCAAGGACGGCATCGAGAAAGCTGGCGATTTCATCGACAGCAAGACCGGTGACAAGTTCAAAGATCAGATCGACTCGGTCCAGAGCACTGTGGGTGGATTCGTTGATAAGGCTTCTGGCGGCAGCGCCGAAGCTGAATCTAGCGAAGCTCCTGCAGAAGCACCTTCCGAGGCACCTGCACCGGAGGGCGAAGCTCAGGGCTAAGCCCCGGCTTCCACGATTTGAGTCAACGGGGTGCTGGCCCCGCCGAGAGGCGGCGCCGGCACCCTTGGCGTTTAACGCGGCAGGATCTCCCAGTTACCCCCTTGACCGAGTGGGGAATTCCGATTTATCCCGTTCAACCCGCCAACTCAACGGGATATCCTGGCCGTCCGCAGCGCTGGCTACAGGCACGAGACGAGGAATCTAAGGCCAACTAGTGCCGTCTGGCTCCTTGAGCGCGACGACGTATTGCATAAGATCAACACTCAAGCTTTTACCGGACCAGGAAGAACTATGCCAAGCACCTCACCTGCTACCACGCCAGCAACAAAAGGCACGTTGTCCCGCCCGATAGTGGCCGGAATCATCACTGCGCTGGTCGGATTTACTTCCTCGTTTGCCGTAGTGCTGGCTGGTTTAAACGCAGTAGGCGCAACCGACGCGCAAGCTGCATCTGGGCTACTCGCCTTGACCGTCACTTTCGGCGTGGGCATCTTGATCTTGTCCTGGCGCAGCAAACTTCCCATCACCTTGGCTTGGTCAACACCTGGTGCCGCACTACTGGCGAGCACTGGCGCCATCGACGACGGCTGGCCGGCCGCCGTCGGCGCATTTCTGGCCGTGGGCGCGCTCATCGTGCTCACTGGGCTGATTCCGGCTTTAGGCAAGCTGCTAGGCCGAATACCGACGTCGTTGGCGCAGGCAACGTTGGCTGGCGTGGTGCTGTCATTGTGCCTAGAGCCTTTTCCGCACTGGGCGCTACCCCAGCACTAGTGGCGCCGGTGATCTTGTGCTGGCTAATCATGGTCAAATTTGCGCCCCGTTGGGCGGTGCCAGTGGCATTGGCTGCCGCCCTGTTAGTCATTGGCATCTACCTGACTAGCACCGGTGCACGGATTGACCCAGCTAACCTGCTTCCTGCCTTTAGTTGGACTACGCCGACCTTCAGCTGGCAAGCCATGATTGGCATCGCCTTGCCATTTTTTATCGTGACGATGGCATCCCAAAACATCCCCGGCGTCGCGGTACTGGCTTCCTTGGGTTTCCGGACGCCATGGCGGTCCTCGATGATCGTCACGGGTATTGGCAGTATGGCTGGTGCGCCCTTTGGCGGGCATGCGATCAATCTTGCCGCGCTCAGCGCAGCCTTATCCGCAGGCGAAGAGGCCGGCCCGGACAAGAACCGTCGCTGGATTGCCGCTTTCAGCGCGGGCTGGGCTTATCTGGTGCTGGCCGCACTGTCCACCGCTTTAGTTAGCCTGGTAGCTTCCGCACCGCACGGCGTCGTCGAGGCAGTTGCCGGGCTGGCCCTGCTTTCCACCTTCATCAGTTCCATCTCGGCCGCCTTTGCTCAGGCGAATGACCGGGTTGCTGCCGGCATCACTTTTCTGATGGCAGCGTCCGGGTTAAGTTTCTTCGGCATCGGCGCGGCATTTTGGGTGCTGCTTGCCGGTCTTCTGGTCAGCTGGCTGCTCAGCCCGCGTAAATCTGACTAAGCTACCGGGCTAAATTCAGCCTTGTTGAGCTTCGCGAGCCAACGCCATCAACCGAGAAACTGCGCGGAAGTACTTTTTCAAGTAGCCGCCAGCCATCATCTCGGCGGTAAAAAGCTGATCAAACGGCACACCACTCGCTAAAATCGGCACATCCCGATCGTAAAGGCGGTCGGCCAGCACCACGAACCGGAGCGCCACGCTCTGCTCCGTAATGGTTTTGACGTCTTTCCACACCACGCCATCAATACCAGCTACCAGCTGCCGGTATCTGCTCGGGTGCACGCCGGCCAAGTGATCCAAAAGCGTGCTGAAATCGTCAACGGCTACGGTTTTCTCCGGCTCAGCGCCGCCAAACTCGGCTTCCATCGCTGCATCAAGTTCTTCAGTTGCCAACGGTGCCGGCGGAGTCGGTAGACCACGATGCCGAAAGTCCTCGCCATCAATCCGAATCACCTCGAACTGATCGGCTAAAACCTGGATTTCGCGCTGAAAGTCCACCGCGGCAAAGCACCCCTCGCCCAACGAGCCCGGTAGGGTATTCGACGTCGCTGCCAACCGCACGCCCGCGTCAGCTAACTCGCGCATCAGCCGAGACATCAGCACCGTATCGCCCGGATCATCGAGCTCAAACTCATCGATGCAAACAAGTTTGTATTCCTTAAGCGCCTCAACAGTTTTACGGAACGAGAGCGCGCCCACCAGATTCGTATATTCAACGAAGGTGCCAAAAGCTTTGGGGCCGGGCGCTTCGTGCCAGAGCGAGGCAAGTAGGTGAGTTTTACCAACGCCGAACCCGCCGTCGAGATAAATTCCGGCCTTAGCCACCGGTTTTTTCGAACCAAAAAATTTCCGCAAACCGCGAGCGCTACTAGCACCGAATGAGGCAGCAAAGTCCCGAAGCGCCGTCACCGCAGCAGCCTGGGACGGCTGCGCCGGATCTGGACGGTAGCTATCGAACGAAACCTCGCCAAACCTTGGCGACGGGTAGAAGCCCTGCAGCAATTCATCGACGGAAACTGCCGGTCTGCGGGTGGCAAGGTGCTCGATCTGTACCAAAATCAATCCATTCCGGGCAGGCACCCGTGCTCTGAGATCATTCAAAATATGCCTACGGCAATCGAAGGCTGTGCGCTCGCACCACAGTTATTTTCGCACCCTTACCCCAGCTAGACCGAAATCGGGGCTTTGCTAGATGTGTCTTTACGTGACTTCGGGAAGCTTTCAACTTCCGGCATTGTTGAGCACGTCGTTAAGCTGGTGTGAAGGTGATACACCGCCAACGACCAGCCGATCTAACAGGAGTACACCATGAGCCTTGCCCCAGAGACAGACACCGAGAACGCCACTAAGTTCTCCGGTTATGCCCACCCCGAACGCTTAGTCTCGACCCAGTGGGTGGCCGATACGATTGCCGCTGGAAAAGTTGGCACCGCTGAGTTGGCAATCGTCGAGTCAGATGAAGACGTGCTTCTCTACGGAACCGGACACATCCCCGGCGCCGTCAAAATTGACTGGCATACCGACCTCAACGACCATGACACTCGCGATTACATCGACGGAGCAGCCTTCGCTCAGCTGCTGAGCAGCAAAGGCATCGGCCGGGACACCACCGTGGTCATCTACGGCGACAAATCAAATTGGTGGGCCGCTTATGCGCTCTGGGTTTTCACGCTTTTTGGCCACCAAGACGTGCGTTTGATTGATGGTGGTCGGGATAAGTGGCTTGCCGAAGGCCGCGAGGTTTCCACCGAGAGTTCAGCGCCAGCACCAGCCGAGTACCACCCGGTTGAGCGCAAAGACGAAGAAATCCGCGCCTTCAAAGACGATGTACTGCAGCACTTGGGCAACGGGTCGCTGATCGATGTGCGCTCCCCCGAGGAATACACCGGAGCACGTACGTCAATGCCGGCCTACCCGGAAGAGGGTGCGCTGCGCGGCGGGCACATTCCCACCGCAGCTTCAGTGCCGTGGGCCAAAGCAGCCGCTGAGGATGGTAAGTTCCGCAGCCGAGAAGAACTCGAGAACATTTACCTTAATTGCGCTGGTCTAAAGGGCGGCGATGACGTGGTTGCCTACTGCCGAATTGGCGAGCGCTCTAGCCACACTTGGTTTGCACTCAAGCATCTGCTCGGCTTTGACAATGTGCGCAATTACGACGGTTCCTGGACTGAATGGGGCAACGCGGTTCGAGTTCCGATCGTCAAAGGTGAAGAACCCGGCTCGGTCAACTAGGCCCGGTAAAAGGACTACGCTGGAAACTGCGACTGATACCAAGATGCCGCCGTCAATACCTTTGGCCCTGGCCGAGATCATCGACGACTTCCAAGCGCTCGAAGAAAAAGAGCGATTGCAATTATTGCTCGAGTTCTCCAGAACTTTGCCGCCTTTGCCCGACCGTTTGGCGAACCACTTGGAATTGCTCGAACAAGTAGTTGAGTGCCAATCACCGCTTTTCTTAACGATTGAAAAGGCCGACGACGGCGCCGTACAGCTGTTCTTCTCGGCTCCAGCTGAGGCACCCACTACTCGCGGTTTCGCCAGCGTGCTCTACGAAGGTCTCAATGGTCGCAGTGTTGCCGAGATCCTTGCGGTTCCGGACGATATGCCGGAAAACTCGGTCTGATGCGTGCGCTCACGCCGTTGCGCTTGCGTGGCATGTCTGCGATGCTCGGCCGAATCAAACGTCAATTGCGTGATTTAGACGCCGCCTAATCGGTTCTATCGCTTGCACGATTATCAGTAGAGGCCGCCAATCCGACCTACGGATTGGCGGCCTCTACTACACGCACTGAATGCTCGGACTTCTCAGTGCCCGTCCGCAGATAAGCAGCACAACAACCGTCATCAATATCAGGCAAAGCCAGGCCCAAGCTGCGCGGTCCTAATCTGCGGGAGCCTTCGGCAACCGTCCCGAGCTCGCTGAGACTAATCTCGGTATTCTTCTGGAACGGTATCTCTCGGAAGTTCGTAACGCCCCAATCTGGGCACGAGCCAGGCTGTCACCACGGCCTCCCAGCGAGCGGCGTCGACGTTCCATTCTCTCGTGTGGCCGGCTTGCGAAAACTCAACAAACGTCACCATCTCTGGGTTCCGTCGCGCCAGTTCTTTGGATGGCCCATACGGCACAAAGTCGTCGTCTCGACTGTGCATAATCAGGGTTGGCGTACGTAGTTCCACCGCCCGACTCACCCAATCCATACTCTTCAGATCGACCGGTGCAGCCAGGCCGGTGATTCGCCGCCCCAGCGGATGGCTAAGCATAAGCTGCCCGTAACGGCCGATTGCTGCGGGCACTTTGTTGAGCGCTGCTTGATGCGCTAAGACATCAATCCAATTGATCACTGGGGAATCAAGCACCAAAGCAATCACTTGGCTACGGTAGCGGCTCTGATCAACCAATTGCAGCGAAATCGCGCCGCCCATCGAGTAACCGAACAACACAATGTCTTTTGCGCCACGACTTAACGCGAACTCAATTGCTGCCTCGACATCTCGCCATTCAGTAAAGCCCAGGCCGTAAAGTCCATCCGCAGTTTCCGGCGCATCGCCATCGTTGCGATAAGAAATCAACAAACTCGTCAGGCCAAGTTCGCGGGCCGTGCGCACTGCCCGTAAACCTTCAGTTCGCCGCGCTCCCCGCCCGTGCACCATGATTGCCCAGGTAGATAGGGCCCGACTCGGTTCCGCTGGCACAATCCAGGCGGGCGCGGGCCCAACAGACAAGTTGATCAGTACTTCCTCGGCAGCTAATCCGAGCTCACTTGGGTCACGATAGACCGCACCGGTGAGCCGTCCGCGCAACGCGTGCTGCAGATCGCCTTCCAGCACCTCTTCAACGACGCGAGTCACCGATCCCTCGCGCGGCACATAAGAACGGATGGCACCAATTCGTGCTTGACCACTACCAGCATCAAAGGCAAGTCCGTAGACGCCGTCAACCGTAGTGTCTTTTGTTGCCGGCAGCACAATGTGGAATTCGTCGCCTTCGCGCAAGACCGCGAGAATCGCTAAATCATCCGGCTGCTCTTTTTCCGGCGTAACCACCCGGCGCGCAAAGTAGCCAGCCAATGCCGAGCTACCAGCTGCCGCTACCGAAAGCGCCGTCGTCCCGGCAGCAACGCCTAGCAAACTCCATTTGAGCCAACTGCTGGAACGCCCTGCTGCGTTCTCGCCATCAATCAACTTGGGCATCGGCTGTCGGTCTTGGTGTGCTGCCATGCTTCTATTGTTCCTTAAGGACTTGAGGCTTTGGGCCTCCAGGTGCGGTGATTTGCGTTGCGCAACGTCGTCGAGCTGACTAGCCGATACGCTTAGGCTATGACCGATACCATCATCATTCTCACCGAAGCGGCGCTTGCTCAGATCGACGTGGAGAACATCAGCGGACTTTACGAGGACGGCGAGCAGATTGAACTGACGCTGTTAGTCCCGGAAGACACTCGCCGGAATCTCTTGGTTGATGTCATCGACCAACTGTCGCTGTGGGATATTCCTGCTGCGCTCAAGGAATTCGGCGGCCGTCCTCATGCCGCCCAGGCCCGAACCAGTGCGGAAGCAATCTTAGCGGCCTCGTTGGCTGCGTTGGCTGATAGTGGCGCTCAGGTAAGTGGCAAGGTGATTGATGGCGACGCCGTCGCCGGTTTAGTTGCCGAGGTAGAAGCTAGCCAGGCTCGGCAGGCCATTGTCATCACCGAGCCACATGCAGTAGAAGACACCTTCCGCACAGATTGGGCCAGCCAGGCGCAGCACAAACTCGGCCTGCCGGTCCTGCACCTGTATGCAGGATCGGGATTTATCGGCGACTCCTGAGCGTTACAGAAGTATGACTGATTCAAACGCTGGCTATTTCAAAAACAGCTACACCCCCGCAGTGGTCAAAACTGACCAAGAGTGGCGGCAGGAATTGAGTCCCGAGGAGTTCCGAGTACTGCGCCAATCGGGCACTGAACGGGCCTACTCGGGCGAATACACCGATACGCATACCGAAGGCGTCTACAAGTGCCGTGCCTGTGGTGCGGAGCTTTTCCGCAGCAATGAGAAATTCGATTCACATTGTGGCTGGCCATCGTTTTTCGCGCCCTCCGAAGAAGGAACGGTGCGGTACATCCATGATCGGACCATGGGCATGGACCGCGTGGAAGTACGTTGCGCCAACTGCGATTCCCACCTGGGCCACGTCTTCGAAGGCGAGAGATACGGCACCCCAACAGATAAGCGGTACTGCATCAACTCGGTGTCGATGACGCTGGTTCCGGCCGAATAATCTGTCACTGCTTAAATTCCTAGTCCGTTCTTCCCCACGCTAAGACAAGTGTGCGTGGGGAAGAACGGGTTCACCCCACTTGGGTGTGCTCACCCGTGGGGAGCAGCCACCAAGGTTTCGAGTTACCCGCGCGTAGATTTTTTGCCGTTTTATTCTTACCGGTTGAGAAGCTCAGACCGCAGCTGCTCAACTAGCTCAGCTGCCTCCTCCTGACTCCCCCGGCGGGCGCCCGGCCAAGAATCACTTTCCAACCAGGCAACATCCTTCGGAGTACCGTGACGACGCGGCACCAAATGGATATGTAAATGCGGATAACTGTGCCCGGTGACTAATACATACACGCGCTCAGCGATTGTCGCCTCCAGCGCCGCCGTCAGCTGCTGCATGACGCGGCCGAAGTCGGTAGCTTCCTCAGCAGTCAAGGTACCAAAGCTCGGGTTATGCCGCTTGGGTGTCACCATCATATAGCCCAAGTAGACATCTGATGCATCTGGCAGTACTGGCAACTGGAACCCAACAACCATGTCGGTTTCGACCAGCATGCCGCCTGGCACGGCAAGCTGGCCTGAGACCTCATTCACATAAAAGGCATGCATCGATTCCTGAAATCATGCAGCGAATCTACTCTTCTTTTGCAGCGGCTCCGCGAGACCTATAGCCAGGCAGCCCAGCAAATCCTCATGGTGATGCGCGCGGCCAACGGCATAAGCAACAGTAATACTTATCTATTATCTAAGTTGAGGCATAAGAATCGTTGATCTGTTGTTACGGTGTAAAGGAATTGTTAAGAACACTTGAAAGGACCGAGCCATGACCCAGACTGTGACCACACCTGAGAGCATTACCGTTATCTCTGCCGAGGAACTTGATGCCATTGGCAACAGCCCGGCATGGCTCGATTTGAAATCCGCCGCCACCGAGCTACAAAGCCTCCAGGTCAAAGACGGCTCCGTGCCGGAATCTGAAAACTTGGCTCACGCCACTGAGCTAGTCTCCACCATCACCGCATCGATCGATGCGCTTGCGCCAAACTTCCCGCATGATGCGAATTACCTCTCCCTTTTGGTGAAAAACTTCGGTCGTTGGGCTGACGGTGGCTTTGGTGTGCCGGATTTCCTTGACTCGCTGCTAGCTTTCCAGCCACAAGAACACCGCATTGATGGCCTGGGCCACCTGGTGGTATTCCCGATGTACACCCAAAACGGTTCCACTAACCGCTTCGTAGAAGCCGTTCTGGTCAAAGTTGTCTGGCCCGAGTTCATCGCTGAGCTAGAAGCTTGCGCCTATTCAAACCGACTCTTTGTGCCAATCAGCTTCATCGATTTCACCCCGGGCTACGACACTAACTCGGCAGTACTTTTCCCGGAGTCGGTGGGCGTACGCGAAACGCCGAAGTTTACTTGGGGTGCCATCTTCCAGGACCGCGAAGCCGCTCGCTTCCGCAAAGTACTCAAGGCAGCAGCGGACATCACTTCGCTGGAATTGCCGGAAGACGCCGCTGAGTTCCTTGGCGACCAAAACCTTACCCAGGAAACTTTCGTGATGTGGGACCTGATCCACGATCGCACCCACATGCGCGGCGATCTGCCTTTCGACCCCTTCATGATCAAACAGCGGATGCCCTTCTTCTTGTACTCACTCGAAGAACTGCGTTGCGACCTGACCGCTTTCAGCGAATCGGTCAAGCTGGAGAAGGACGAAAACGCTTCTGAAGGAGTGCGCAAATACGCGAAACTCGTCCAATACGCGGTGCTCTTCGACCGGATCTTCCGCTTCGCTATTACCGGCTCCCGGGTGCGTAACTACGACGGCCTTGGCGGTCAGCTACTCTTCGCTTGGATGCACCAACACCACGTACTGCACTGGACTGACACCAAGCTGACCATCGATTGGGACGAAGTTGCCGACGTCATCGTGGCATTAGGCGAGAAGATCCACGATCTTTACTGGCGCTCAATCGACCGGCCTAAGACCGCGCACTGGCTTGCGGCCTACGAATTGGTCTCCGAAACGGTGACGCCAAACCCCGCCTCGGTCTGGGCTAAAGGCCCCGATGCGCTGCCGCTGCATGAACCGCCGCGCGCGCTCACCGATCAGGTTTTGGACGACGAATTCCCGCTGTCGATGTTCTACGAAGCATTAGAGAAGAAGATGCGTCCAATCATCGAGTCAACCACTGGTATTACCGGAAAAGACAACATCGGCGATCCATCTGAGGCTTCAGAGACAATAGGGGCATGAAGAATATTCTGATCGCCGGCGGCTCCTCAGCCGCCGGCATTGCCGCTGCAAAAGTATTCGTTGACGCCGGTTATCGGGTTATTACGGTCGGCTCCAGTCTGGAGCGGATTTCTACCGCGGCCGATGCCAGCGGCGCCATCGGGTTGGTTGCCGATTTAGCCAATTCGGACGACGTCGCACGCCTGCGCCAGGAGATCAACGGCCAGTACGGCCCCGTGTACGGGCTAATTCATCTGGTTGGCGGCTGGCGCGGTGGCGGCTCAATCCCGGAGCAAAGCGACGCTGATTGGGATTTCCTGCAGCGCAATGTGGTGCAAACGTTGCGACTAACCAGCCAAGAGTTTTTCACCGAGCTGGTAACTGAAGCTGGACGCCTAGCTGTAGTTTCTTCAACCGGCTTAGCCAAGCCGACGGCATCGAACGCCAACTATGTGGCGGCCAAAGCCGCGGCTGAGGCCTGGGTCTTGGCCCTTGCTGAGGGCTTCGCGAAACAAGCTACCGAGTCAGCTTCCGCCGCAGCCGTAGTATTACGCGTCAAAGCGCTCTTGACCGACGAGATGAAAACGGCCCAGCCGGAACGGAAATTTCCTGGCTATACCCACGTTGATGAACTCGGAACTCAGATTCTAGAAGCCTTTACGAACACCGCCGAAAGTCTCAACAGCACCATCATCAGTCTCGGATAGCTAGCCGACTTTGGGATAGCCTGAAGACAGGTCTGCTGGCTATCCCAAGTACGCCTGACTATCGCAAACGCTTGAATATGAGGACATCACTGTGACCGAATCGCTCCACGATAAAAACCTGCGCGGATTCGCTTCCGATAACTATGCGGGCGTGCACCCCGAGATCTTGGCTGCTCTGGCAACCGCCAATGAGGGCCACCAGGTCTCCTATGGCGAAGACATTTACACGGAAAAGCTCACCCAGGTGTTCGAAAAGCATTTCGGCCCAAGTCTTTCGGGCGCAGACATCGAGGTCTACCCGGTATTCAATGGCACCGGTGCCAACGTGGTGAGCCTACAAGCCATGATGCCGCGCTGGGGTGCGGTAATCAGCGCTAAAACCGCACATATCAACATGGATGAAGGCGGCGCCCCAGAGCGAGTGGGCGGCATGAAGTTACTGACCGTAGAAACCCCTGATGGCAAGCTCACGCCCGAGTTGATTGATCAAGAGGCCTGGGGCTGGGGCGATGAACACCGCGCGCAGCCTTTGGTGGTCTCCATCACCCAGGTCACCGAACTTGGCACCTGCTATACCCCGGAAGAGGTCAGCACGATCGCCGATCATGTGCACAAAAACGGCATGTTGCTGCATATGGACGGTTCTCGGTTGGCGAATGCGGCAGCCTCGCTGGGGCTGCCTTTCAAAGCCTTCACTACCGACGCCGGCGTTGATGTACTTTCGTTTGGCGGCACGAAAAACGGCATGATCTTCGGTGAAGCAATCGTCTTGCTGAACCCGAGCGCCGCGCCCGGAATCAAGTTCTTGCGCAAACTCAACATGCAGCTTGCCTCAAAGATGCGTTTCATCTCGGCACAATTCCTCGCATTGCTAGAAGGCGATCTCTGGCTGCGTTCAGCGTCGCACGCGAATGCTATGGCAACCCGGCTTCGTACTGGAATCGAGCAGATTCCAGGGGTGGAAGCCACTCAAACGACCCAAGCCAACGGCGTTTTTGCGATCCTGCCAGAAGGCGTCGCTGATCGAGTTCGGGAGAAGTTCCGTTTTTACGATTGGGACGAAGCACGCTGTGAAGTTCGGTGGATGTGCTCCTTCGATACCACTGAAGCTGATATCGATGCGTTCCTAGCGGCAATCCGAGCCGAAGCGGCACGCTAATACCGCTTGCTGAAGAAGATATTTAGCCCGGGCAAGCCGGTGCTGGCGCTCGACGGCGGCGCGCCTGAGCGTAATTGTCGGTGCCCGGGTATATTCTGCAAAGGTGAGCGCGCTAGCACAGGTTCCCTCTGATTTCCTGACTGCGTTAGGAACACTTCGACAAGCAACATGTCGGAGTGAATTGAGGCTGGAAGAAATCCCCGCACCGTCCCGACTCTCCCCCTACGCGGTGGCGCTCGGCGCTGAGGTCTTTGCCAAAAACTCTTTTGGCTTAGAACTCAAAGACTCTGAGGAACCGGAGGAACTCGCCACGGGCCGATTCATCCTGTTGCACGATCCAGACGGTTCAGCGCTTTGGGATGGCACCTTCCGAGTGGTGACCTATATCCGTGCGCAGTTAGAGGCTGATATTGGCACCGATGCAATGCTGGGATCGGTTGCCTGGACCTGGCTCGTTGAGGCCCTAGAAACCCACCAGGCGGCTTATCGTGCCGCTGGCGGTACCGCTACTCGAATTTTGTCCGAAAGCTACGGTTCCTTGGCTGGTAGCCCCGATGCCATTGATATTGAACTGCGCGCTTCCTGGACGCCCGAGAGTTCAGATGTTCAGGCGCACTTAGAAGCGTGGTCAGATATGGTCTGCACCTTTGCCGGCTTGCCACCGCTGCCAGAAGGCGTCAGCGCGTTACCGAATAGGCGTCGGAATTGAGACGAATAGTTCTTGGGTCAACTTGCGCCAACTGACAGATAAACTAGGACCATCATGAGTTTGCCGAACGATGGAACCGAATCCAACGAAAAACTTACCCGGAGTCGATCTGGCCGGGTCAGCCGCCCCGCCAGCAAAGCCGGAAATGCTGGTAAAGATGAGAACCTCGTGGCACCTAGCCCTGAGGGCGCCGGTCCCGAATTAGCCGGTCCCGAATTAGCCGATGGGACGGCACTAGATCTTTCGGCAATCCCAGAGATCATCGAACTCAATGCTCCGCGCGACGGCGTGCCGTTGATTATCAACACAGCCGAGGGATTGGAACGGGCCGCTAGGGCGCTAGCAAATGGCAGTGGTCCAGCAGGCGTAGATGCCGAACGAGCCTCCGGCTTTCGCTATGGCCAAAGAGCGTTCCTGGTACAGATTCGGCGCGAAGGTGCCGGCACTTGGCTGATTGACCCAGAGCCATTTGACGATCTCAAAATCATTGACGACGCGCTGAACGGCGTCGAGTGGATCCTGCATGCAGCTAGCCAAGATTTACCGTGCCTTTCTGAGCTAGGTATGTGGCCCAGTGCGCTGTTCGACACTGAGCTAGCCGCCCGAATTGCTGGGCTACCCAAGGTTGGCCTAGCCGCCGTCGTCGAACAACTGCTGGGCTTTGGCCTGGCCAAAGAACATTCCGCCGCTGATTGGTCTACTCGTCCACTGCCAGAACCTTGGCTGCGGTATGCAGCGCTAGACGTCGAAGTCCTCGCTGAATTGCGCGAGGAGCTCATTGAACTTCTTGAGGCCGACGGCAAACTAGAGTGGGCAACCCAGGAATTCCAAGCGATTTTGGCTGCAGGACCACCACCGCCAAGAATTGATCCTTGGCGGCGCACTTCCGGGGTGCACCAGCTTCGAGATCGAAAGCAATTGGCTGCGGTTCGGCAGCTCTGGTTAGAGCGTGACGCGCTGGCGCAGAATCGTGATGTGGCCCCCGGGCGTTTATTACCAGATTCCGCACTCGTCGCCGCAGCGCGCGCCATGCCAGATACTGTTCCGCAGCTATTGGGCACTCCCGGTTTTCACGGTCGCGCAGCCCAACGAGAAGCACCGCGCTGGCTGCGCTCCATCGCGGAAGCTAAGGCCAGTAAAGAGCTGCCTCCGCTACATCTACCCAGCAGTTCGCCGCCGCCACCACGCGCTTGGGCGGATAAAGACCCTGCGGCAGCGGCTCGATTCGCCACGGTTCGTCCCCGCCTATTTGAGTTGGCTGAGCAGTTGAACCTGCCGGTGGAGAATTTACTGACGCCTGATTTTGTTCGACGCATTTCATGGCGACCGCCCGCGGAGATTTCCGCAGAATCGCTTGGTTCAGCGCTTGCTGATCTGGGTGCTCGCCCGTGGCAAATTGAGCTGAACACTCCGGGACTTCTCGAGGCGTTCATCCATCCGGATCCGCTGCCGACTAAAGAGACAGCGGCAAAAGAGGCCACAGCGCACAACGACTAGCCGTCCCTGCTTGAAAGGCGATGTTACTAACGAGTAACATCGCCTTAGTGGTGCGGTGTACCAATGGAGCCCCGCCGATCTCCTGAGAGTTTCCGGAAAGAGGAGCAACAGGTGAGCCCAAATACACGGCAAGTCCGTGAGGTAGTTTTTGTTGACGGAGTTCGAACCCCCTTTGGAAAAACTGGCGAAAAGGGCATTTATTCAGATGTCCGTACCGATGACCTGGTGGTCAAATGTATCCGAGAGCTCATGCGACGCAACCCTTCGCTGCCTCCCGAGCGGATCGACGAAGTTACGATCGCGGCAACCACCCAGACTGGTGACCAGGGTTTGACCATCGGGCGCACCGCCGCTCTCTTATCTGGCCTGCCGAAATCCGTACCCGGCTTCGCTATTGACCGGATGTGCGCTGGCGCAATGACCGCTGTTACCACCACCGCATCGGGCATTGGATTTGGCGCCTACGACGTCGTCATTGCTGGCGGCGTCGAGCATATGGGCCACCACCCCATGGGATCTGGCGCAGACCCCAACCCGCGTTTCATGTCCGAGAGCTTAGTTGACCCGGCCGCGTTGAACATGGGAAATACTGCAGAGAATTTGCACGACCGGTTCCCAGCAATTACTAAAGAACGCACCGACCGATACGCCGTCAATTCACAGAACAAGCTGGCTGCGGCCTACGAAAAAGGCCAAATTCAACCCGATCTAGTCCCGGTGGCCGCATCAAAGGTGCAGCCGCACAGCGCTGAGGAGAAAAATCCAGGCCACGTTTGGAACCTCAACACCGTTGACGAGCCACCGCACCCGGGTACCACGATGGAGGATTTGGCGTCGTTGCGGACACCGTTCCGCCCGCATGGGCGGGTTACCGCTGGAAACGCCGCAGGCCTTAACGACGGCGCGACGGCAGCCATCTTGGCCTCAGCAGAAGCCGCTGAAGAATTGGGCCTGACGGTCAAAATTACGATGGTCAGCTATGGTTTTGCCGGCGTTGAGCCCGAAGTCATGGGCATCGAACCGGTCCCAGCAACCGAAAAAGCACTCAAGAATGCTGGCCTGAGCATCGACGATATTGGTCTGTTTGAAATCAACGAAGCGTTCGCGGTTCAGGTACTTTCCTTCCTCGATTACTTCGGTATTGCCGATGAGGACCCGCGCGTGAACCGTTACGGCGGTGCGATTGCGGTAGGTCACCCGTTAGCATCCTCGGGCGTGCGTCTGATGAATCAATTGGCCCGGCAGTTCGAAGAAGATCATTCGGTCCAGTACGGCATCACCACCATGTGCATCGGCCTGGGCATGGGCGCCAAGGTCATCTGGGCCAACCCGCATTTTGAAGGAGCCGCAGCATGAGCAGCATCAAGGACCAGTTCGGTAAACTCACCGACCTCTTCCCTACCGAAGTCGTCACACATTCTTATGCTCAAGATGTGACGTTGCCGGGACTACCGGGCGAAAAGCCAAAGACCTTCATACTGATCACCTTGGACAACGGACTGGACCACAAGCGGCCCACCACACTGGGGCCGAATACTCTGGTTGAGCTTGGCACGGTACTTGAAACCCAGCGCGAGCGGACCGCCCGCGGCGAGATCGCCGGCGTCGGCATCACTGGTAAGCCGTACTTTCTGGTCGCTGGTGCGGATCTGTCCGCCGTCGGCTCGATCGGTGAAAGCGAACAGGGCAAATGGATGGCCCAGTTGGGCCACGAGGTCTACAGCCTCCTCAATAACCTCGGCGTACCCAGCTTTGTCTTCATCAACGGTCTAGCTCTGGGTGGCGGCCTAGAAATCGCCCTGAATGCGAACTACCGCACCGTTTCCACTGGCGCCGGTGCTCTCGCGTTACCCGAAGCGTTCCTCGGCCTAGTGCCGGGCTGGGGCGGTGTTTATCTACTCCCCCGATTGATCGGGCCGGAAAATGCCGTCAAGGTCATGATTGAAAACTCGCTCAACAACAATCGCACCACGTCGGGCGCGCAGGCGTTCCAGCTGGGCATTGCCGATGAACTCTTTGAGCCGGCCGATTTCTTGGAGCAATCCTTGCTCTGGGCGGCCAAGGTCATCGCTGGCGAGACCACTGTGGAGCGAGCCAATGCGGTTTCCGAGCCGCTGATCGCCGACCAGTCTGCGGCTTGGGATGCTGCGGTGGCTAAGGCAAAAGCTGTGGTCAAGGCGAAAACCTCCGATGCGGCACCAGCACCGCTTCGTTTGATCGAGCTGCTCGAAAAGGGCAAAAATTGGTCGAAAGAAGAAGCATTTGCGGCAGAAGACGATGCGCTTGCTGATTTGATGCAGACGGATGAATTCCGCGCCACGGTTTACGCTTTCTTGGACTTGGTGCAAAAACGCGCGAAACGCCCTGCTGGCGCCCCGGACAAATCGTTGGCTAAGCCAGTAACTAAGGTCGGCGTCGTCGGCGCGGGACTGATGGCGGGGCAATTCTCCCTGTTGTTTGCCCGGCAGCTCAAGGTACCCGTTGTCATGACTGATATTGATCAAGAACGGTTCGATAAGGGTGTGGCCTATGTGCACGGTCAAGTCGACAAATTACTGGCTAAAAAGCGAATCTCACCGGACGCGGCAAACCGGACCAAAGCACTTGTGGCCGGCCCTGTCTCGAAGCAAGCCTTTGCCGACGCCGACTTTGTTATCGAGGCGGTTTTCGAAGAACTTCAGGTCAAGAAGAACGTCTTCGCGGAGCTGGAAGAGATCATTTCAGCAGACTGCGTGCTGGCCACTAATACCTCATCGCTTTCGGTAACCGAAATGGCGGCCGATCTGAAGCACCCAGAACGCGTAGTAGGTTTCCACTTCTTCAACCCCGTCGCGGTGATGCCACTGCTGGAGATTGTTCGTGCGCCGAAGACATCCGATGCGGTGCTAGCAACTGCATTTGAGACCGCAAAAGCGCTAAAGAAGAATGCCGTCCTGGTCAAAGACGCAGCTGCGTTTGTGGCCAACCGCATTTTGCTCCGTTTGATGGGCGAGGTCGCTAGGGCCTTCAACCAAGGCACCGACGCCAAAACTGCAGACACCGCTTTGAAGCCAATGGGCTTGCCGATGTCTCCGTTTACGTTGCTTTCCATGGTTGGCGTTCCCGTGGCGTTACACGTTTCCGAATCGCTACACAGCGCCTTCGGCGATCGGTTCTGGGTTTCGCAAAATCAGCAACGACTCATTGACGCCGGTAAAAAGGGTATCTGGGAAATCGGCGAAGACCGCAACCCGTTCGTGCCGCAAGATACCTTAGACCTGCTTGAATTCGGGGACACTCCGATCAGCGGCGAAGCACTTCTAGTCCAAACGCAAGATGCGCTGGCCGAGGAAATCGGGCTCATGCTCGACGAAGGTGTGGTGGCCGCGGCTGAGGACATCGACCTGTGCATGATCTTGGGTGCGGGCTGGCCAATGTATCTGGGTGGCATCACACCGTATCTGGATCGCGTCGGCGCTTCAGAGCGCGTCAACGGCAAGCGATTCCACGCACCGGGCGTAGCTTCACGCGCCTAACCCACTCCGCCCCAACCCCGTCGCACCGTAGCGCTGCGAGACGTCGACGACGGCGTCCTGGTCGAGACTGCGCCCAGCAGCCAGAAGTCGTCGATACCTGGCATAACCTCGTAGTTTGGCGCTCAATGCCTCAGCACCAAAAGGTTTGATCAGATATCCGAGCGCACCGCGACGCATTGCCTTGTGAACGGAATCAACATCGCTCGCAGCACTGAGAACCATCGCGTCAACGTCAAGATTTCGCAGCAAGTCAAGCCCGTTCCAATCGGGTAAGTAAATATCGATAAGAACCAAATCGGGTCGCAAAGAGGATACCGCGCGCAACGCAGCTTCGCCGCTGCCCACCGGATCTAGCGCGGAAAATCCTGCCGTAGCCTCGACGTAGGCTACGTGCAAGCGCGCCACATGAAAGTCGTCATCGACTATCAACACTCGCAAGTCATCAGTCATTTTTTACCGTCTCCGTCAATACCTGTTCCAACCTGGCAAGAAAAACTGCTCCTGGGCCACCCACCCGGCCCGGAGACAATAAACTAACTTCGCCGCCGTCCAGCCGGGCCAATTGCCTCGATAAAGCTAACCCTAGGCCTTCGCCTAGGCCGCTCGGCGCACCGTGCAGAGCCGAGGTGCTGAAGCCCTCATCGAATAACTGATCTACCAAAGCTGCTGGCACGCCATCTCCCGAGTCCGCAACGGTGAGATGCACGCTGCTGCCATCGCTCAGTAGTTCAACTTCCACCCAGCGCTCGGTTGATTCACCATGCACGGCCGCAGTGATGGCATTGTCACCCAAATTTCCAAGCACCGTCGTCGTGTTCTGGGCGTCCTGCAACTGTGAGTGCAAAGACGTTTCCGTGCCTAGCCTTAGCCGCACGCCACGTTCGGCGGCTTGAGTACTTTTCGCGCCCAGGAAGGCCAATAGATAGGTGTCAGAAAGCAACTGCCCATTTTCCAGCGGGAACCGAAGCGGTCCGGTTTCGAGAGTGCTTCGCACATAATCAGCCGCCTCAGCACTGCGTCCAATGTCGATTAGTCCGACGACGGCGTGCAGCCGGTTAGCAAATTCATGCCGCTGGGCGCGCAGAGCTGATGTCAAGGTACTGACTGCATCGAGCTGGCGGCTAAGCGCTTGGACGGAGGTTCGATCCCGCACCATGACGACCCAGCCCAAATCATGTTTTCCGCGGACTACCTTGAGTGCGTTCGCCAGGAGAACAGAGCGACCCAGCACAATCTGAACACTTTCAGCGGGGTCTTGCTGCTCGCCGTCCAGCGTATCCAGATGGGCGTGGTCCAAGAGTGCCACTAGCCCTTCAGGCAGCCCTAGTTGGTCGAATACGGTACCTTCCGGCGCTGTTAGACCCAATAGTTCCGCTGCTTTGTCATTGCAGATCGTCACACGTTTATCCGCGTCTAGTCCGATGACCCCTTCGGCCAAGCCGTGCAAAACCACTTCCTGGTTCTGCACCAGCGCACCAATTTCTTCCAGTTCTAGGCCCAAAGTGTGCCGACGTAAACTACGCATCAAGAAACTTGTGCCGCTGGCACCGAGGGCTAACGCAATCACGCTGACGGCCAAAATTGGTCCCACCGCACCCCAGAGGTCATCCAGAACTTCTGAGGTGGCAAACCCCACGCTTACTTCACCAATGATTGCGCCGCCGCTCCCCCGGATGGGGGCCTTGGCCCGCACCGAGGATCCGAGCGAGCCTAAATCAGTCTCGACTACCTCTTTGCCCGCCAATGCTTCGTCCGGGCTGGTGCTTACTCAGCGGGATTCGGGTGCGCCCAGCGCAAACCGTGCACATCTGCCACAACCACAAAAAGCGCACCGGTTCGCAGCCTAATTTCTTCGGCAAGGTCTTGCACCGGGCCGGCGGCGAGCTCGGTGGAACCAGGCAATACGCCGTCGGTACGCTGCAAAACATCTTGGACCGTGTCGTTTTCAGCGACGGTTTGCGAAACGGCCAACGCCTTAGCGCCAATTTCCGCCACCAGTCGCTGATAACTGAGCCAACCAAAAACTCCCGCGGCCAAGAGCACAACAAAGAGAATGACCAGGATCTGCTGGATCAACAGTCGGGAGGAAAACGTCAAGGGCCGCGGCATCAAGCCAAGTTTAGAGCAGCGCCAGCGGAGAACAGGAACAGCCTAGAACAACGCAACCTTGGGCGTCCACGGAAAAATCTCCTCGAGGGCGAGCAAATCTTCCGCGCTGGGCTGCCAGGAAGCCGCTTCGGCGTTGATACGCACCTGCTCTGGCTTAGTGGCTCCAGCAATCACACTCGCAGCTGAAGGCTGTGCGGCTAACCACGAGAAGGCAACCTGAAGCTCAGTCAGATTCCGCTCCCGCGCGAACTCGCCAAAGGCTTCCAACTGCGACCAATCGGCCTTTTCCAACAGGTTAGTGCGCGAGTGCGTCAATCGACTGCCAGCAGGCGCTTCACCTCGGCTGTATTTCCCGGTCAGCAAGCCATTGGCAAGCGGGAAGTACGGCAGCACGCCAAGACCAAATTCTCTGCCGCTGGTACTACCTCAAGCTCTGTTCGACGGTCTAAGAGATTGTAATGATTTTGTGCGGACACGAACGAAGCGTAACCGCCAATTCTGGCTTCATACGCGGCTTCAGCTACTTGCCAACCGGTGAAATTGGAATGGCCAAAGTAGCGAATCTTTCCCGCAGTCGCAAGCTCGTCCAAGGTCGCCAGCGTTTCTTCGATCGGCGTGATGCCGTCTGGGCTGTGGTACTGATAAAGATCAATCCACTCGGTGTTTAGTCGGCGCAACGAGGTTTCAACGGCCTTGACGATATAGCGGCGCGAACCGCGAGCACCCCAATCAACGCCGTTAGCGCCCTTGAGGTCTAGGCCAAATTTTGTCGCCACCACAGCGTCGTCCCGTTTGCCGCCAGCCAGTGCTCTGCCCAGCATTTCTTCACTCAACCCAGGCGTGCGACCATAAGCGTCAGCAACATCGAATAGCGTGATTCCGGCATCAATAGCGGCATGTACGACGGCGTCAGTGCCCTCTTGACTTTCGGTCACGGTGCCGGGGCGGCCCAAGTTATTGCAGCCTAATCCAACGGTGGAAACCATGAGTCCAGAATTGCCCAGCGGGCGGAAGTCAGTCATGAGATAAGCCTAGTGCGCCAGGCCTTAAAGCTCAGAATGCTAGCTATTCGGCCTTGCTTGCCACTGCAAATTTCGGCCATCGAACGGCCCTCCATGTGCTAGCACCATTCGGTGCACCTCGTCACAGGCGCTTTGCATGCTACGGATTACTTCAGCCGGATAACCGTAACGGATTTGATGCTCCGCAAACTCGTCTTCGTCATCTACCCAAGTGCGGCCGTTATTCACAATGACGTCAAGATCCATATCGATCAACGTCATCTCCCAGCGATTACCGCATTCTAGCCTGGCCCACTTGATATCGGTAACAATATCTACGTACAGCGACGTGCCGTCAGGTTGATCTTTGTCATAAAAGGTAGCAACCCAGTGCGCATCAAAGGGTATGAGAAGCACCGCCGCAGACTCTGCCAAAAATGCGGCACCTGGTTTAGCCACAAAAGCTCCGGCAGTTTGATACACCCAATGCCCATACTCATCAGCGCCAAGGTAAAAACCGGGGACGGTCCAATGCGCAGCACCGTCCCATTTGCGATTTCGCGCAACGACAAATTCACCCGCAGAAATCTCGGGCCGATCCACCCCCGTCACAGCGTGGGAAATTGGCCGGTATGGGTGATTTGCTCATTGGGTAACGGCCGGGCAAACGGGACCTTGGTGCCCAAAACCTGCGCGACGACGTCGTGCGCTACTTTTTGGGCGGTCAAGCCGACTCGATCCAAGACTTGGCCACGGCTGCCATGAGCCAGGAACTCCACCGGTAACCCAACTTCATTCAGTGCCGTGTCCACGCCAGCCGCGCGCATCTCCTGCCTAATCCTGGAGCCAACCCCGCCAGCGCGCACGCCATCTTCAATCACAATGACGATTCGATGCTGGGCCGCAAGCTCAATAATCGATTGTGGCACCGGCAACACCCAACGAGGGTCTACAACTGTTGAGGAAATCCCCTGCGCGCCCAGTAAATTCGCCACCTGAAGCGACATTTCGCTCATTGCTCCGACCGAGACGAGGAGCACGTCATTTTCGGTTGAGCCGGCTGGTCGGCGTGCCAGGATATCAACGCCGTCATCGAGCCGTTCGATGGCTTCCACTTCGGCACCGACATTTCCTTTCGAATATCGGAGCACCGTTGGGGCATCAGATATCGCAACGGCTTCGCGTAGTTCTTCGCGCAGCCGAGTGGCATCGCGCGGTGCAGCCAAGTGCAAGCCGGGAATGATCTGCAACATGGAAAGATCCCACATACCGTGGTGGCTTGGACCGTCGGGACCAGTTACGCCAGCACGGTCCAACACCACGGTCACCCCGGCCTTGTGCAAAGCAACATCCATCAGCAATTGGTCAAAGCCACGATTGAGGAAGGTCGCATACATGGCCACCACTGGGTGCAGGCCACCAAAGGCCATACCAGCAGCCGTGGTCAGCGCATGCTGTTCGGCAATACCCACATCAATCACGCGTTGTGGATGCCGTTCAGCCATCCGGTGCAGACCCACCGGAATCAACATCGCAGCCGTAATGCCCACGATGTCATCGCGCTCGTCGGCAATTTCGGCAATCTCTTCGGCGAAAACAGAGGTCCAAGACTGCGCTGTGGAGGGATCGAGCGGCAAGCCAGTTTCTGGATCAATCACGCCAACGGCGTGGAACTGGTCTGCTTCATCAGCCCGAGCCGGCGCATAACCGCGTCCCTTGTCCGTCATCGCATGCACAATGACTGGGCCGGCATAGTTTTTAGCTGTCTGCATGGCAGATTCGAGCGCTTTTTGATCGTGACCGTCGACCGGTCCGATGTACTTCATGCCTAAATCTTCAAACAGACCTTGCGGAGCCCACCAATCTTTCACGCCCTTCTTTGCTGCGTGTAAAGACTTGTACATGAGCTGGCCCAGAAAGCCGCCGTTTTGCAGTTTGTTCTTGGTCCAATCCAGGTTGCCTTCATAGGCTTTGTGCGTGCGTAACGAATCGATCGCGGGCCGAAGCGATCGGAGATAGTCTGCTAAGCCGCCAACCGTCGGCGCATAGGAACGGCCATTGTCATTGACCACAATCACTACTCGACGGTCTTTATCCGCTGCGATATTGTTTAGCGCTTCCCAGGTCATCCCGCCGGTCAGCGCGCCGTCGCCAATGACCGCAACGACGTATCGATCACCCTCGCCGTTGAGTACGCGCGCCCGCGAAATTCCGTCGGCCCAAGAAAGTGACGACGAAGCGTGCGAACTTTCGACGACGTCGTGCACTGATTCGCCGCGATCGGCATAGCCGGAAAGTCCGCCTTGTTGGCGGAGCGTGGAAAAGTGCTGCCGACCGGTGACCAGCTTATGTACATAGGACTGGTGCCCAGTGTCGAAAATAATGGAATCACGGGGCGAATCGAAAACTCGATGAATGGCTAAAGTCAGTTCAACAACGCACAGGTTAGGGCCAAGATGCCCGCCGGTTTGAGCTACATTGCTAATCAGGAAATCACGAATCTCCTGTGCCAGCTGAACTAACTGCTCATCGCTGAGTCGGGCGAGATCCGCCGGATGCTGGATTGTCTCCAGAAGTCCCATCGTTCCTCATTTCGTCAATAATCTAGCTTCGATTGTACCGCTCCGACGCAAAACGCTGCATCACTTTTCGGGTTTATGAGCGTTTCATAAACCCGAAAAGTGATGCAGCGTTTTGGTGATACGTGACTAGCTCGCGCTGATTTGGCGCAATACGTACTGCAAGATGCCGCCATTACGGTAGTAATCGGCTTCACCTGGCGTATCGATGCGTACGACGGCGTCGAAAGACTTCTCCGTGCCATCAGCCTTAGTCGCGGTGACCTTGAGCGTCTTCGGCGTACGACCCTCATTGAGCTCGGTCAGACCGGTGACCGCAAAGGTCTCGGTGCCATCGAGATCGAGAGTTGCAGCGTTCTCGCCTTCTGGGTACTGCAGCGGAACAACGCCCATACCGATCAGGTTAGAACGGTGGATGCGCTCGTAGCTTTCAGCGACGACAGCCTTGACGCCCAGCAACGCAGTGCCCTTGGCTGCCCAGTCACGAGATGAGCCTGAACCGTATTCTTTGCCGGCCAAAACGACCAACTGAGTGCCAGCGGCAGCGTAGTTCTGCGCGGCATCGTAAATGGTGTTCTGCGGGCCGTTGTCCTGGGTGAAGTCGCGAGTGAAGCCACCTTCGACGCCGGCACCATTGTTCTCGCCAGCAAGCAGCTGGTTGCGTAAACGAATGTTCGCGAAAGTACCGCGAATCATCACTTGGTGGTTACCACGGCGCGAGCCGTAGGAGTTGAAGTCCTTGCGGTCAACACCCTTTTCCAAAAGGTACTTTCCAGCAGGGCTATCCGATTTGAACGAACCAGCCGGTGAGATGTGGTCGGTAGTGACCGAATCGCCCAACTTCGCCAAAACCCGAGCGCCAACAATGTCCTGCACCGGGGTGAGTTCCATCGTCATGCCATCGAAGTACGGGGGCTTCTGCACGTAGGTGGAGTTCGGATCCCAATCGAAGGTGTTGCCCTCCGGAGTGGGAATGCTCTTCCAGCGATCGTCGCCTTCAAAGACTGAGGCGTAGCTGGAGACGAACATCTCCTTGTCGATGGAATCATCCATGACCTTCTGCACTTCAACCGGGTCCGGCCAAATGTCGTGCAAGAAGACGTTGTTGCCGGCCTCATCCTGACCTAGCGGATCAGCATCGAAGTCGAAGTCCATTGATCCGGACAGTGCGTATGCAATGACGAGCGGCGGCGAAGCCAAGTAGTTCATCTTGACGTCCGGGTTGATCCGGCCTTCGAAGTTTCGGTTACCGGAAAGCACCGCGGTGACGGCCAGGTCTTTGTCCTGAATCGCTGCCGAGATTTCGTCTTCCAACGGACCCGAGTTGCCGATGCAAGTGGCACAGCCATAGCCCACGGTGAAGAAGCCCAGCTTCTCCAAGTACGGAATCAGACCCGACTTCTCGTAGTAGTCAGTGACAACCTTGGAGCCGGGCGCAACCGAAGTCTTAACCCAAGGCTTGGAGACCAAACCTTTGTTGACGGCGTTACGGGCGAGCACTGCGGCTGCCAACATCACCGAAGGGTTAGACGTGTTAGTGCAGGAAGTGATCGACGCAATGCTTACCGCACCGTGATCCAATTCAAACTCGCGACCATCGGACATTGAGACCTTGGCCGGGTTCGAGCTACGGCCAAACGCACCGTTTGCCGCTGAGACCAAGACCTTGCGATCGGAATCTGTCGCATGGTTGTCCGCGTGATTGAAAGACGGCGAATCAGAGGCCGGGAAGCTTTCATCAAGCGACTCGTCAACACTGCCGTCTTCGATGTCCTCGTGACCCACTGCAACGTAATTATGCAGATCCTTACGGAACTGCTCCTTCGCGTCGGTGAGCTGGATCCGATCCTGCGGGCGCTTCGGTCCGGAGATCGAAGGAACCACAGTGGATAGGTCTAGTTCAAGGTACTCCGAGAACTTTGGCTCGTGCTCAGGATCATGCCAGAGACCCTGTTCCTTGGCGTATGCCTCAACCAAGGCAACATTGTCATCCGGACGGCCAGTCAGCTTCAAGTAGTCGATGGTGACCTGGTCGATAGGGAAGATCGCCGCCGTCGAGCCGAATTCTGGGCTCATGTTACCGATCGTCGCACGGTTAGCCAACGGCACCGCGGCAACGCCTTCGCCGAAGAACTCGACAAACTTGCCCACGACGCCGTGCTTACGCAGCTGCTCGGTGATGGTCAGTACGACGTCGGTCGCGGTCGCGCCCGCCGGAATAGCGCCGGAGAGCTTGAAGCCCACGACGCGCGGGATCAGCATGGAAACAGGCTGGCCCAGCATGGCCGCCTCGGCCTCAATGCCACCAACACCCCAACCAAGGACGCCAATTCCATTAATCATGGTGGTGTGCGAGTCGGTACCAACTACGGTGTCCGGGTAAGCACGGAGCACGCCGCCAACTTCACGGGTCATCACTGTCCGAGCCAAGTACTCCAGGTTTACCTGGTGCACAATGCCGGTTCCCGGCGGAACGACCTTGAAGTCATCGAATGCGGTTTGGCCCCAACGCAGGAACTGGTAACGCTCGCCGTTGCGCTGGTATTCGATCTCCATATTGCGCTCGACGGCGTTCGCATTGCCAAAGACGTCGATCTGTACCGAGTGGTCGATGACCAGTTCAGCAGGCGCCAAGGGGTTCACTCGAGTGGGATCGCCACCGAGTTCCTTGACTGCCTCACGCATGGTTGCCAAGTCCACCACACACGGCACGCCGGTGAAGTCCTGCATGATCACCCGAGCCGGGGTGAACTGAATTTCGGTATCGGGCTGAGCATTGGGATCCCAATTGCCCAGGGCGTGGACATGGTCCGCAGTGATGTTGGCGCCGTCCTCGGTGCGCAACAGGTTTTCCAACAATACTTTTAAGCTGAACGGAAGATCCTTAGACCCCTCAACGCTGCTCAATCGGAAAATCTCGTATTCGGTCCCGGCGACATTAAGTACGCCTTTGGATCCGAAGCTGTCCAGATTACTCACTACAGGACTCCTCTCACCTCAGCATTTATCTTTGTCTCGCGGGAGTCAGGTCGCTAGTAAGGCTCACCTAAATGAGCCCTACTACGTTTATAGAGTCACTCCCGTTCGGAGACGGCACCGCGGCGTTTGAGTATCCGGTAGAGGATTTCGATCGCCACACAGCCTAGAAATACTACTCCTATAGTAACCGCCAGCACGGATCCGCTTGGCGCCGCGAGTTCGAAGAAACTACGGGAGAACGGCACGATGAATACCAAGATCAGCAGCACTAAGATGCCAATCACTACCATGGCCCGCCAGCGGTCAAATGGCCGGGCAAGCACGGCAAGCACCCATAGCGATAGCAATAAGATCGTCATGGTTGACGCCGTTTGGCTGTCTTTAAGTTGATCTGCAGCATTCAAGGTGAGGTCTGGATAGGCTCGCGCGAAGCTGTATACGCCAACAATGCAGAGCGCGATGACCGCGCCAACCGGTACTGAGAAGGAAAGTACTCTACGTAAAAATCCGGGTTGGTAGCGGCGCTTATTTGGCAACAGGGCCAAGAAGAATGCCGGAATACCAATGGTCAAGGCGCTCGTGATGGACAGCTGGCGTGGGATGAAGGGATATTGCCAGAGCAGCACGCCAATCACCAAGGAAATGATGATTGCTTGAGCAGTTTTGGTCAGGAAGAGGTTGGCCACCCGCTCGACGTTCGCAATAACTCGGCGCCCTTCAGCAACGACGCCGGGCATCCGAGAGAATTGACCGTCCAGAAGCACCAATCGCGATACTGCCTTAGTCGCAGCGGCACCGGAACCCATCGCAATGCCAATATCGGCATTTTTCAGGGCGAGCGCATCGTTGACGCCATCGCCGGTCATGGCCACGACGTGGCCACGCTTTTGCAAAGCCAGCACAATAGATTTCTTCTGTTCTGGAGTCACTCGGCCCAAGACTTGCTCTTTTTCCAGAACAGTGCCTAGCTCGTCGAGATCCTCGGGAAGATTGCGTGCATCGTAGCCTTGGCCAACATTCTGGAAGCCGACTTCGCGCGCGACCGCGGCCACCGTACGCGGGTTGTCACCTGAGATTACCCGTAGATCTACGCCTTGTTCGCGGAAGTAAGCAAGCGTTTCAGCGGCGTCCGGCCGGACTTTTTCTCGGAAAGTGAGAATTGACACAGGTACCAAATCAGCTGGTAACACGTCCGTTTCGACTACGTTTTCTGCGCGAGCTAGGACCAGGGCGCGTAGACCTTGCTCGGCTAGCTCCCCTGCTCGTTCTAGTGCCTCGCGATGCGCTTCTACATCGGCTGAAAGCACCATCTCGGGGGCGCCAAAAACCCAGCCTCCAGTGGGAGCATCACTCGCATCGCCGTCGTTCGTCAAGGAAACCGAGCTCCACTTCCGTGCGCTGTTGAAAGGGACGTTCGCGGCGGCCTTCGACTTCGGCAACTGCGAGTATTTTGCAGCCAAACAAGCTGCCGTGGCGTTCGCATTTTCATCGGCGCCGATCCAGGCAAGTACTTGGTCCCAGCCCACCGTTTCCTTGAGCTCTTGATCGGCGTCGAAAACAATCTCGCCCTCAGTCAAGGTTCCGGTCTTATCGAGGCATACCATATCGACGCGAGCAAGGCCTTCAACTGCGGGGAGTTCCTGGACGAGCACTTGTCGTCTGGCCAATGTCACCGCGGCCAGGCCGAAGGAAATGCTAGTCAAAAGCACCAGGCCTTCTGGAATCATCGCCACGATTGCCGCAACGGCAGAGACCACGGCGTCCTTCCACGCTCCGGACTCCAGTGCGTGTTCCCAGCCGCCCTTAGCCTGCATCTGACCGTTGATCACGATGAGGATGATCGGGATGAGCGCCCAAGTAATGTAGAGGACGATCTTGTTGATCGAGTTCCGAATCTCCGAGTTGACCATGGAGAAGCGTTTCGCTTCGGCAGTGAGTTTCGAGGCAAATGATTCGCGGCCAACCCGACTTACGCGGGCGGTTCCGGAGCCTGCAACGACAGCCGAGCCGGAAAGCACCTCGTCGCCAACCGCTTTGTCGATCGGATCCGATTCACCGGTGAGCAGCGATTCGTCAACTTCCAGACCTTCGACTTTGAGCACGACGGCATCTGCAGGTATCTGGTCCCCTGCTCGGAGCACCAAAACATCGTCGTAGACCACGGATTCAACTTGGATGTCTTGGACCGTCCCGGAACGAAGTGTTCGGGCTTTGGGTGCATTCAAGACAGCTAATTTGTCCAAGGTTCGTTTGGCGCGGTATTCCTGCACGACGCCGATCGCGGCATTTGCGATCACGATGAAGCCGAAGAGCGCGTCCCGCCAGTTGCCCACAATCAGAATGATGATGAGGCAGACGCCCAAGACGATATTGAACAGCGTGAGGAGATTAGATCGAAGGATCTGACCAATAGTTCGGCTGGAGTCGTTCGGAACCGCGTTGTCCAGGCCGAGAGCCGCGCGTTCTGAAACTTGCTTTTCGTCCAGGCCAGAACTAGCAAGTTTCGCGTCGTCCACCGCGGCGAGCTGCGTCTTTGCGCTGATAAGCGCCTCAAGATGCGCTTGCTGCTTGGCGTCAGCATGGCTGGTTTTAGTCGGGCTGGGCTTTATGCGGGTTGCGCTGCTCATAGTGTTCACCACTCTATGGGGTTAGTTGCACCCTTGAAATCACCCTTGAGTATGAATCATTGACGAAAACGAGCACCCATTAGCACCCATTAGCACCCATTATTATTTGCATCACCTCGATCCGTGGATAGTTATCGTCAAGCTTTGGATTCAAGCTGGCATTTCGCAAAAATCGATCCAACCAATTGCCGCCAGGGTTAGCTGACGAAAAGCTCAAGCTCGTCGGCGTCGAAATAGTTTTGCGTGACGTCCGTGATTCGCACGAGGTACTTCCCTCGTTTTTCGTCGAGGTGAACTACGGTACCAACATTCCCAGTCATCGTTTTGCCGGTAATTTTTACGGTCTGACCAATCTTGAAATTGTCCATCAAACAAGCATATAAGCGCGGACTTTTGAGCAATCGCTACCCCCTACCTCGGTTCGTTTGATTCTTGCACGTTCCCAAGTCACTTCATGCCTAGTTTTTACAAATTAGTATATTATTTCTAATTCATTCTCTTATTATCGTCTTTAGCTTCGATTAGTGTTGATATATGGAGGCCGCCTCGACCGTGACAACCCGCCTAGAGCGTGCTCAGTCGCTGTTGACTGAGGCGTTGGCTGAGTTCGCCTGCCATGCTGCGTCGCTGACCTCGCAGGACTTGCTCCTAGCCAGCGATTTCATCGAGAAGATCTCGCGACAAATTGACCATAGTCAGATCATCGCCGCATCAGCATTTGAATCTATTGGGCTGCCAGAAGGTAGCGCTCAGTTTCGGGATGTCGCAGGGTTTTTACAGGCTCGACTAAGGATCACCCGCTCTGAAGCGCGACGACGATTAGAGCTCGGTAACAAAGTCCTCGCAAGCAAGAGTTTGATCGGAGCTGAGATTCCGGCGCGGTATCCCCTATTAGGCGCCCTGTCCAGCCAGGGCGCGGTCTGTAAGTTGGGACTCAAGATTGCGGTAGATGCCCTGGATGAAGCTACCTCGATCGTTTCACGGCACAGAAATTCACCAGAGCTACTTTCTCAGATGGAAGAAAGTCTGGCCCAGGGTCTGACGCAGCATCATCCTGATTTCGTCAAGCAGCTTTGCAAACGCTGGTCAACGCTTGTGGATCAGGACGGCCAAGCACCAAGCCCGTCCGAACTTAGACAACGGCAAGGCCTATTTCGGCGAGGCGAGTATCGCGGTCTTACTCACTTCGAGCTATGGGCGGATCAGCTGCAACCCGAAACTCTTCTAACCGTCATCAATGCCGGAACGAATCCGCGCAAGCAGACCAGCGATTCATCTCATGCTGAGGACCGAAGCCGGCCACAGCAGCAGCTGGACTCGGTTATCAGTGCACTGGGTTCAGCTCTCACCGCTGAGGTTCTCCCCGGAACCGGTGGGCACCGTCCACAAGTACACGTGACTGTTGATTACCGGCAGCTACTCGCAGAAATCCACGAGTCCGAGAATGAATCTGCAGTCCAGCAAAGATCTACCGCCCAATTCACTGGACCGATCGGCGCGCATAACATCCGAACGATTGCTTGCGATGCTGAACTCATTCCAGTAGTTCTTGGCGATACGGGCGAGATCCTCGACGTCGGACGTCGGAAACGTTTTTTCAGCCGATCACAACGCGCTGCTTTGGTTGCTCGTGACCAAGGTTGTGCTTTCCCGAGCTGTTCGATCCCGTCGAGTTGGTGCGAAGCGCACCATATTCGTTGGTGGCAACATGGCGGCGAAACTTCGACCTCTAACGGAGTGCTGCTTTGCTCGCACCACCATCACCTGATCCATCAAGGGAAATGGAGCATTGAGAATCGAACAGGTAGACCAGAATTCAGACCGCCACCATGGATAGATCCGCGCCGTACATTGATTCGGAATTCGTACCATCAGATTCCGGCTGCCGCGTAGCTTAGGGCTTAGGGCTTAGGGCTTAGGGCTTAGGGCTTAGGGCGCAATAATGCCACGGTCTCTAGATGATGCGTGTGCGGATACAAATCGAAAGCTCGAAGCTGTGTCAGTTCCCAGCCCGCGCGGAAGAAATATCCCAGATCCCGAGCAAACGATGCTGGATCGCAGGAAACATAAGCCACTGCTTTCGCGCCACTAGCTGTAATCCGACCAACCACCGCTTTACCGGCACCAGCCCGGGGCGGATCCAACACGACGACGTCGAGCTTTCTGGAACTTTCGCGTGCGGCGGTGGCAAGAACGCGCTCCACTCGGCCGGGCAAAATCTGCACTTCCGCTCGGCCCGCGAAATTCAGTTTCGCGTCCTTACTGGTCACGGGCGAGCCTTCAACGGAAAGTACCCAGCCCGTGCTGCCAACCGCATCGGCAAGCAGAGCCGTAAACAAACCTGCTCCAGCGTACAGATCAGCCGCTGCAGCACCCGGCAATAGATCATCACCAAGATAGTCGCCAACCGCTTCAGAAAGCACTTTCGGGGCATTCCGGTGAATCTGCCAGAACCCGTCCCCGCTGACTCTGAATCGCTTATCCGCAACGGTCTCCTCTAACCAACCGCGTCCGCGCAAGGCAGAAACCCGGCTGGTCTTAGGCTCCCAATGCAAAGTGAAAACGCCTTCGGGAAGCTGTTTAGCGACCCGCGCCGCAGCCTGCTTAGCCCCCGAGAGAAGCAGTAACGGCCCATCCCCCGACGTCGGCGCGGCGATTTCCACGCGCTCTACCCCGGTAAAATCAAGACCCCACAGGTCTAAGCCACGAATTCCTCGGACTGCTAACGGCATCTCCTGCACCGGCAATACTTGGTGGGAGCGGTGCGCATGCATGCCCAACGCACCCTCGTCAGTCACGGTAAATCCAGTTCGCGTACGCCAACCTAAGCCGGCCGGATCCTCACCGGAAACTTCCTCGACCAAAGGAGCCAAATCTATGCCCGCAAGCCGTTGTAATTGCTCTGCTAAAACTGCGGATTTAAGCTCCCGTTGAACCGGACGACTGATATGACCAAATTCTGCACCGCCAATAGGCAGCCGACCGTCAGCATGTGCTTGCAAGGAATCAGCTGCTGCCCAGAAATGCGGTAATCGCGCACCAGGGTACTGGGCAGACTCTTCGAGCACCTCAATGACATCGGCGCGCCAAAAACTCGCGTCTTCCTCAGCTTCAGTTAGCGAAACCCGTACCCGTTCACCAGGCAAAGCATGTCGAACAAAAATTACTCGGCCTTGCTGCCGAGCCACGAAATGACCGCCATGCGCTACTGGGCCGACGTCGAGAATTAGTTCGGTCACACTCAGTCCAGTTCTTGGTAACGCCGAGCGGATTCAGAAGATTTGAGTTGCCACGGCACCGAGGCAACCATCACCCCGGGCTCAAAGTGCAGACGAGTCTTGATCCGCAGCGCCGTCTGGTTATGCACCAGCTGCTCCCACCACTTACCCACGACGTATTCCGGAATGTAAACCACCACAAGATCCCTTGGCGACTCACTGCGGATATTCTTCACATACTCCATGATCGGCGTCACGGTCTCGCGGTAAGGGCTAGCCAGCACAGTCAACGGCACCGGAATCTGCAGTTTGTTCCACTCGTCGATGGTCTCCTGAGTCTCTTCAGGATCGTTATCCACCGTAATCGCATCGAGTTGCGATGGCCTGGACGCACGAGCGAAGGCCAATGCTCGCAACACGGGCTTGCGCACATGTGAAACAAGCAAAACTGCGTGCACTCTAGTTGGCAATGCACGGGGTGCAGAATCCTCGTCCACAGCCAGTTCCCGAGCGACATTCCGGTAGTGCGCTTGGATGCTCCACATGATCAAGAAAAGGAACACCATCGCCAACAAAGCGATCCAAGCGCCCTGCTCGAATTTAGTGATCAGAACAATTACCAAAACGGACAGGGTCATACAGAACCCCAGCGTGTTAATGGTTCGAGACTTAATAATTCGAAGCTTTTCTGCCCGCTCCTTGACGAGCTTGAATGCACGTCCCCAGTGGATCATCATGCCCAGCTGGCTTGCCGTGAACGAAATGAATACTCCGACGATATAAAGCTGAATCAACTTTGTGACGTCCGCGTTGAAGGCGATGATCAGCACAATAGCGCCCACGGCTAGCGCGATGACGCCGTTGCTGTAGGCCAAGCGATCGCCTCGGGTGCGCAGCTGCCGCGGCAAATAGCCATCTTGAGCAAGAATCGACGCGAGTACTGGGAACCCGTTGAATGCAGTGTTGGAGGCAAATACCAAGATGACTCCAGTGGCCGCCACAATGATAAAGAAGATCACCGAGCCTGAACCAAAAATGGTAGAGGAAATCTGGCTGATCGCCGGATTCTGCACATAGTCCGCGGGCGGCGGCTGGCCGTTGATCAAAAATTCTTTCGCCGGGTCCTGCACAATGTGCACCCCGGTGGCATTAGCCAGATACAGAATTCCGGCGAGCATCGCGGCCGCAACTGCACCGAGAAATAGCAAAGTAGTCGCCGCATTTTTGGACTTAGGTTTGCGGAAGTTCGGCACGCCGTTACTAATCGCTTCAACACCGGTAAGCGCGGCAGCACCCGAGGAGAACGCGCGCAGTAGCAAGAACGTACCGGCTAGCCCCACGATGCCCTGTTCGTATTCCGGCACCGGGATGATTTCAAAATGCGCGCTCGGCGCTTGACCTAGGTGGCCAGTAACCGCCTGGACAATCCCGACGACGGTCATGCCCAGAATGCAGACCATGAAGATATATGTGGGCACAGCAAAGACGCTGCCAGCCTCTTTAATGCCGCGCAAATTGACTAGCGCCAATAGCACCACACCGATTACCGCGATCCAGGCTTGGGTGCCGTGCATTCCGGGGATCGCCGTGGCAAGGTAATTGGCCGCAGAAGACATTGACACTGCCACCGTCAGCACGTAGTCAACAAGTAGCGCAGAGGCCACGGTCAACCCAGCAAATTTACCAAGGTTGGTATTGGCAATTTCGTAATCGCCACCACCAGAAGGATAGGCGTGCACGTTCTGCCGGTATGAGGCCACAACCGTAATCAGCACCACCATGACGGCCAAGCCAACCAAAGGCGAGATCGTGACCGCAGCAGCACCGGCCAGCGCCAAGGTAAGTAGGATTTCGTCAGGCGCATAAGCCACAGAGGACAAAGCATCTGAGGCAAAGATGGGCAGCGCAATCCGCTTCGGCAACAATGTATGCGCAAGCCGGTCGTTGCGGAACGGCCGGCCGACGACCACCCGTTTCAAGGCGTTGAAAAATGTCAGCACAATCCCCACTTTGCGGAATGTTGGCGGCGAGTGCAAGAAACTCACGGGCGGATACGAAAATATGAAGCTAAAACAACTGAGCTGTTACCGGGACCAGATCGACAACTGCACAACTGAACCGTTACCGGTTTCTTGCCGCTTTTATGCGAGCCCCTGCACCGGTTGGGCCGGGATGGTTTCTTTAGCGTAATACACTACTTCGTGTTCTGTCGGTGGGATGTCTCCGATGCTGGTGTGTAGGCGGTCGTTGTTGTACCAATCGATCCAGGCCAAGCTGGCCCATCCAACCTCATCGATGGTTTTCAACGGCCCGTTGCGGAAGGGAGAATCTTCTCGGACGGCTTCAGTCTTGAACAGGCCGATGGTGGACTCGGCCAAGGCGTTATCGTAGGCGTCCCCGACAGAGCCGATTGATGCTGCGATGCCCTCCAGAGTCAGGGTTTCCCCGAAATGCAAGGAAGTGTACTGGGACCCGGCGGCGGAATGATGGATCAGCCCTTCTGCGACCGGATGCCTGGTGCGTGTCCGCTGCCATAAGCCCATCCTGAGTGCTGTGCTCACCAGGGCGGTGTCCTTGATCGTGGAGATGTTCCAGCCCACGATGTACTTGGAGAAACAATCAATGATGAACGCGACATAGACGAAACCTGCCCAGGTGCGCACATAGGTGAAGTCCGCAACCCAGCGCTGATTTGGGCCAGCTGCGGTGAAGCACCGATCCAATAAATCCGGGGCACGGTCATGGTTTCGGTCCGGCACCGTGGTGCGCACACCTTTGCCCCGTACCCGGCCTTTCAAACTCAACAAGCTCATGAGCCGGTTCACCTGCCGGTAAGAGACCTCGAATCCTTTCCGACGCAGCCAAGCCGTCATTTTCCTCCTCCCGTACATTCCCTCCGGTGTCCCTACCGTTCCTAGCAACGCATCCATAACCGAAGCCTCTGCCATGTCCCGGACCGAAGCGGTGGAGACCTTCCAACTACGGTAGGTCCGGGCAGTGACCGTTAAGCCCTGGCCACGCAGGACCTTGCAGATCACCTCGACTGCCCAGCCAAGGAAGCGTTGTTCATCGATGAATCCCCTGATCAATGCTTCGCGGGGGTCGAGTTCCCCCGCGAAGAAAACCGACGCAGCCTTCACAATCTCTAACGACTCACGCAGCTCACGATTCTCACGTTTGAGCGCACGTACCTGCTCCGATTCCGTCGTGGACATCCCTACCCTGGCCCCGGCATCAATTTAGGCCTGCCTCACCCAACGACGTAGGGATTCCTTCCCAACCCCGACTTTGCCGCCCACAGCAGCACAAGCAGCCATCAACGATGGATACTCCTGGAGATGATCCAAAACCAGCCGCACCGACCTGTCCCGAACCTCCCGCGAAAACTTCCGATTCATAACCATCAATACTTCCTTCCAAACTCAAAAGGAAGCGGCATAAAACCGGTAACGGTTCACAACTGCACAACTGCAGGCTTTGGATGCAGGCTGCGCACACAAGCATTGATGCGTGGTTAGAATTGGCTCCAGCACCGATATCGCTGAAAACGTCAGTCTTTAGCGGTGTAATTCAGAGAAACCAAGGAGATCCAGTGGCACACTACGTGATCATGGGCTGCGGCCGAGTGGGTGCTACTTTGGCTCACACCCTTGAGTATTCCGGGCATTCAGTAGCAATCATCGATCAAGATGATCGCGCGTTTCGGCGGCTACGCAACGGCTTCAGCGGTCGTAAAGTCACCGGAATCGGCTTTGACCGTGAAACCCTGCGACAGGCCGATATTGAACAAGCCTACGCTTTCGCCGCTGTCTCCAGCGGTGACAACTCAAATGTTTTAGCCACCCGGGTGGCTCGAGAAACATTCCATGTGGAACATGTTGTCGCCAGAATCTATGACCCCGGCCGAGCCGAGATCTACCAGCGCTTGGGTATTCCCACCGTCGCGGCAGTCCGTTGGAGTGCGGACCAGGTACTGCGCAGAATTCTTCCCGAGCAGAGCATCAGCGGTGACTTCCGTGAGCCTTCGGGGCGTTTGATCTTGAGCGAAGTGTCACTGCACGATGGCTGGATTGGCCGTCACCTCGACGACATTGAGCGTGCCAGCGGAGCCCGGGTTGCCTACTTGACCCGATTCGGCGAGGGAATTCTGCCGGGCGACGAGACAAGTTATCAACAAGGCGACACGGTGCACGTCATGCTCGAAGTGGCAAAAATTGCCGATATTGAACGCATTCTGGCCACCGGGCCGGCAAAGGAGTCAGAGTGAAGGTCGTCATCGCCGGTGCCGGTAGCGTTGGTTCTTCGATTGCCCGTGAGCTTCTTGCCCATGGACACGACATATTGCTTATCGATCCGAAACCCGAAGTTATCGGTCGCAGCGGCTTACTCGGTGAGCGTTGGCTCGTAGGCGACGCCTGCGAAATTTCGACCCTACGTGAAGCAAAGCTGGACGAGGCCGACGTCGTAGTCTCAGCAACCGGCGACGACAAGGTAAATCTTGTGGTCTCGCTTTTAGCAAAGACCGAATTTGGCATCGGCCGGACAGTTGGTCGGGTAAATAACCCGAAAAACGACTGGATGTTTGATGACTCTTGGGGCGTCGACGTCGCCGTCAACACCCCCAGGTTAATGACCGCTCTGGTGGAAGAGGCTGTTGAGATTGGCGACCTAGTGCGGCTACTCACGCTGCAAACCGGAGTGTCCTCGCTCGTGGAGTTCACCGTCCCGGAAGACTCTGAGTTAGTCGGGGCCACCGTTGGCTCGATTCAATGGCCAGTGGATGCCACTCTGGTAGCAATTCTCCGCGACGAAGCTCCGATCACACCAAGCGTGGACGATGTGATCGACGGACGCGACGAACTGTTCTTTATCAGTACAATTCCAGCGGAGGATGACCTCAGGGCGCTTCTGGGCTCACGTCGGCCGAATGCTCAGGATCAGCAGCAACCGTAGCCGCAGGTCGAGAGACCATCCAGGCTAGCCAAAGCGCAAGCGCATAAAGCGGCACGCCCATAGCAAGCCTGGTGGCGCCCAAGGCGGGAAGATTCTGCGCGAAGTAGAGCGGCACTTGCACCAATAGTCGAAGCACGAACAGCGCCAGCACGATCCAAGCCGCGAGCTGATAAGCCCGCAACCGATCAGCTTTCGCGCGCCATTCTAGGTTTTCGCCTCGGATAAAACCGAAAATAAGGCCGGTAATAGGCCATCGAGCCACAATGGATATCAATATCACCGCGATGCTGATCGCATTGGTCAAGAACCCTGGCACGTAGTAGTCCAAAGCATTTCCAGTACTACCGGAAAAAAGTGCACAAATAGCTATGCCGGCCAAGCCGGAAAACGCTTGAATGACCACGCCGCGTTGTACCAACCGCACCACGGTAAAAATAACCGCCACCGCGATTGATGAGATGAGTGAAACCGTCAGGTTTCCGCTCACAATAATGCAGACCAGGAAGACTAATCCCGGTAGCAGCGTTTCGGCCAGCCCACGCCAGCCACCAACTGCTTTCATAATGTCTATCTGGCCGTGCTCGTTGCGCGTTATGCCAGAATTTGCTGCATACTGGCCGGCCAGCTCGGCAAATGAGGGCTGCTTGGCAACGCTTTCTTTGCTTGAGTCTGGTTCTTCACTCGGGTTTGGCTGGCTCACGCTGTTTTCGCTCACGCCGGGTACTCCTGGAATTCGGGTTTTCCAATGATTTCGTATCGCGGATTGAAAACCGTGGGCAATCCTTCATGCCGAGCGACCATGCCTTCAAACCTCAGTTCAGTACCCGCTTCGATTCCAGGCACATTCCGCCTGCCCAGCCAAATAAGCCGAACACGGTGACTACCACGAGGCGCTTCAACAGCCCGGTCACGAGAAAGCTGCGGAGCATACTTGTCCACGTCGGTCACAACGGCGGTGAACTGTGGTGACATCGAACCGGGCTGAATCGTGATCGATTCAATATAGCCCCGGCACAGTGCCCGGCCACGTTCGGGCAGCTGGCTAATCGCGGTTAGCTCAGTTTTCGCGGTGAAGTTACCCAATCTGGGTGATCTCCGGACCACGGTCAATAGGCCCAAATTTGCCCGCTTCACCGGCGGCCGGCTCATCGGCAGCAACCTGACCTTGCGTGTCCGGCACTGCATCCTTCGGCAAACTCAGCGGAAGCAAATCACGAGGGGGCATCGGTACCTCGCCTCGAACAACCACCACGGCACGGAATAGCGCTTCAAGTTCATTCGCTGCTTCAGATTCCAGTGCAGCGTCACCACCGAGCACCCCACGCAAGAACCAGCGCGGACCATCGACGCCAATGAATCGAGCCACGCGGAAGCCCTTGCTGCCATCGGCCGCTTCGGCGGGCAATTTAGCCAAAATCTCCGGGCCGAAAGTGCTATGCAGCTCTTCGACGCTGCCACCTTGTGAAGCGACAGAAAGCCCAATCTGTTCGCGAATATCCGGCCAAAGCCCCTCGGAGCGGGGCGCCGCAAAGGCCTGGAGTTGGAGGCTGGAGCCCTCTAGATCCAAAGTCACGGCAATGACCCGCTGACTGCTTTCCTCGACCTCTAAGCGCAGCTGTAGGCCGTCGTGCGGGGTAATCAACAAGGCGCCAAGGTCAACGTAACCGTCATGGCTTTCAATCTCGTCAATATCGAATGGACCATGCTCTTCACGCTCGTAAGCGGAGTCCAGCGGATCGGCCGCGGCTAGCTCGGTTGATTCCAACTCAGCGTCGGTTGAATCCAACTCAGATTCAGTCGCCACAGTCTCTGCCGTTTCTTCGGCTGATTTGTTGGAATTGGATTGTTTACGCCCGAAAACCATGATGTTCCTCTGCTATGCCTGAATAGGGGTAGAAGTGAATCCGCCGGTGGAGCCGAACCCACCCGTGCCACGTACTGAGTCCGGCAATTCGTCAACCTGCACAAAATCGGCGTACTCAACGCGCTGAATGACCATTTGGGCAATTCTATCGCCGCGCGAAAGTGTGATTGATTGATGTTGATCAGTGTTTAGCAAGGTCACGGCAATTTCGCCTCGATAACCGGCATCAACGGTGCCCGGTGAGTTCACAATAGTCAGGCCGTGTTTTGTAGCTAACCCCGAGCGTGGATGAATCAAAGCCACATAACCCTCGGGTAAGGCAATTGCGACGCCGGTAGGAGCCAACACCCGCTCGCCAGGAGCAATCACCAGATCAATACGGGTTCGCAGATCCGCTCCCGCATCCCCCGGGTGGGCGTAACTAGGGGCTTCAAGCTCGGCGTCGAGCATTTTCAGCTGCACCGGTAGGGACCTTGCCACCAAACTGGGGCCAGTCGAGATTGCCTCGGACACGAATCTTCCTCCACCACATTGCACGGCTATTGTCATCGGGGCCGGAGCCTCCGCGCAATACTCTATCGGCACTTCCTGGAAGCTCTTTGCGCGCTGCCAAGAAGCTTCCAATCAAAATCACTGAACTCTTGTTGAACATTGTGCAAACAGATCAGGAACCATCAAAATTTCGCAGCTCACAGCGAAAGATGACAAGCTGAAGCCATGCGGCACAATGATTCTAATGCACTACGCCCCACCGATATCGTCTACGCTGAACGGCTCTGGCCCGCATTCTGGATGTGGCTTGTCGTGATAGGTATCTCGGCAGCCGGCATTTTAATCCTGGCACCAATCAGCATAGTCGCAGGATTCTCGGCCGCAGTGGTATTGCTTGTTCTCCAGGCAGCGTTTTTGATCATGAGCACGCCCAGAATCGAAGTTGATGCAAGCACGCTAACCGTCGGCCGAGCAAGCATCGAGCGGAAATTCATTGGTTCAGCTGCCGCGTTTCGCGATGATGACGCCTTTGCGCAACGCGGCCCACAGCTGAATGGCCTCGCCTACCTGTGCCTTCGCGGCTGGATTAGCCCCGTAGTGCGGATCGAAGTCCAGGATGCCTCTGATCCCACACCGTACTGGTTAACCTCGACGAGGCGGCCCGAGCAGCTTGTCGCTGCCCTGACCGCCTCGAGTGTCGAATAAATCAGCCTTCGCAATCTTTGCAGAACAGCAAGCCGTTCTTTTCGCGCGCAATCTGCGAACGATGCCGTACCAAGAAACACGACGAACAAGTAAATTCGTCGGCTTGGGCAGGCAAAACCCGTACAAGCAGTTCCTCGCCGGACAAATCTGCACCAGGAAGCTCGTAACTGTCGGCCGCTTCGGCCTCGTCCTCATCGACAACCGCCGACTGTTTGTCGGTACGGCGGGACTTCAATTCTTCAATTGAGTCCTCACTGAGTTCGTCGTCGGTCTTCCGCGGCGCATCGTAATCAGTCGCCATAGTTCTATACTCACGCTCCGGTCTTTTTTCAATGTCTCACCAGGCCCTCTCAAGAGCCTCCGACGATCAAACGTCGTAAGGCCCTATTTTGCGCCCGGTAACGGGGTGATTTTTCCCGAAAATCTTCCCAAACGCCAGTCCAAGCGTCATAATCCCCTATGATTTCCCTCACAACGAAGGAAAATCCCTGGAAAATCACAGTAATTTCACTGTTTGACGCGAGCGATCGAACCTTTTGGTTCGTCCGTTCTGCGAATGGCATACGCCACCATACAACATCCGCCACGCCTATGCTGGTCGTAGGATTTGGGCGCGTTCAATGGCAAAGTTTCTAATGAATAGCTGGGAGGACCGAGTTTCCAGTGGGCTCAGTGAATCGGGTGAGAAAAAGTATGCAGGATCTTCGTTTAGTAGGTGTTCACGATGACAGCGAACACTTACTGCTCAGCGGGGCTGGCGGTGAGATCTACCGGTTGCCTATCGATGAAGCGTTGCGAGTGGCCTCCTCTCGCACGCCGTTGCGGCAAAATGTTCTGGCTGCGTCTACGTCCAAGCCACTTGCCCCTGGCGAACGCCTCTCTCCCAAAGACATCCAACAGCGGATCCGTGGTGGCGCTAGCGCCACCGAAGTAGCCGAGGCCGCAGGCGTGCCTATCGAGCATGTGGAACGCTATGAGGGCCCAGTTTTAGCTGAGCGCGAACACGTGGCCCTTCTGGCGCGTCGCGTCGAAGTCTCAGACGCAATCCCCAGCCACGACGGCTACCGCTCGGCGTTTGGCGACGATCCAGCCAGCCTTGATGAAATGGTCTCCTACCGGCTCACGGCTATGGGCATCGACGCCAGCACAGTCGAATGGGATGCCTGGCGCAGACCAGACGGCCAGTGGGCCGTTACCGCCGCCTTCACCCCCGGTGAGGCACAACAATCCAGCGTCGGCGAATCTGCGCCCGCACAATGGGTCTACAACTCGTTACGCAAGAGCATTCAGAATGCTAATCGCTGGGCACAATTGCTCAGCGAGATTGAACCGCTTGATTCGCCGTTGCCGTCCCGCAGGCTAACCGCCGTCGCCGACCGGCCCTTTGACTTCGAAACCGATCGTCCTGAGGATCTCGAAGAAACGGCGACCCTTGAATCCGCGCCAAGCACGCCAGAAGATAAATCTTCCGACGAGTCCGACGGTCTGCTAGACCTATTGCGCGCACGACGCGGTCAACGTATCGGCACCGACGAAGACGACGACGATGCGCTGGCATTGTTGCTCACCGAAGGCATACCCGCGGCACATCCGCGCAATGAAGACAATAACGATGATGATGCTGGCGACGCCGCTGAAGCGGATGATTCTGCTGAGCTTGCCGAGCAACCCGCCTTTTTCCCCGCGTTATCGTTGGCTCCTAACCCGGTTGAACGCCCCGCGCAAAGTGATGACTTTAGCGGAACGGTCCGTCCGGACCCACTTGAACTTTCCGAAGGTGTCAGCACGCTCACCCGGGAAATCAAGATCTCCGCGCAGCCACAGGCGAAGTCTGCCGAGCCGCCGGCGAAGCCCATTGATCAAGAAGAAGACGCTGCCCCGGTGGCCGACCGCCGCCCTGGCATCAAACCGAAGCGATCCAGCGTACCGAGCTGGGACGAGATCGTCTTTGGCACTAAGACTGAGTGAGTTTCATTTCTCCGTGCCCCAGGGCAGCAACTGGTCTTGTTCGGAAATCTGCTGCGCTCCAGCCGCAGTAACTTGCCGCGTATAGTGCTTTCGGCAGAGCGTCTCATACCCGACGCTAGGCACCGAGCTTGAGGTTTCGGTAACCACATCGCCCACCACTACCTGGGCACCTTCTACGACCATCACTCCGTCGAGCGTACGGGCATTGTGGGTGGCCCGGCTCCCGCACCAGCAGAGGGCTTCCACCTGAAGCACCTGCACTCGGTCAGCCAACTCAATAAGTCGTTGTGAGCCAGGAAAGAGCTTCGTGCGAAAATCCGCGGTAATGCCGAAGCTAAAAACATCGACGTCCATCTCGTCGACTATTCGCGCTAGCTGCTCAACTTGAGCTGGCGTGTAGAACTGGGCTTCATCACAAATCAGATAGTCAACAGATTCATTCATCATCTTGTGCGCCACAACAACGTGCCAGAAATCGGTATCTGGAAGCACCTCAATCGCTTCGGTTTGCAAGCCCAACCGACTCGAGATGACGGACTCCCCCGCTCGATCGTTGCAGCTAAAGAGCAATCCAGTCCTACCACGAGCGCTGTGATTGTGATCAAGTTGCAGCGCAAGCGTGGACTTGCCGCAATCCATCGTGCCGGAATAAAAAACCAGTTCAGCCACGTCTACTTGTTCTCGCTTTGTTCCGAGGTCCTTGGACCGGTATTTGCAGGAGTGGTACAGCCCGCTCGGCCTTTGTTAGGGAGCCATGCTGACCCACAATGGCCATTGCATGCGCGGAGACCCTGCGAAGGTCGTAGAAAGCGACAGGCTCCCGCGCCGCAATCAATAAATCACCAATCCGGCCAAGAACTTCAGGCCGAACTTCACCGAAGTATCCTTTTGCTACCGCCTCTGCTCGGCTGAGCACCCACGCCTTAGCTCCCCAGGCTGAACGCCAAGCTGCAGCAAGCGCCTCAGGATCCGCATCGGCCTCGAGATAAAGCTGCACTAAACGCGGCTCACCGGCAGTGTGCCGCACACCTGCAACCAGCTCGGGAGTTGCCGAGTAGTCCACTCGCTGCGATTCAGGAACGTCCACCATGCCGTGATCCGCCGTCAGTAATAACAAAGTTCCGGGTGGTAGCTGTTCGGAAAGCCGTTTGACGGCAGCGTCCAATTCTTCAAGCTCATGCTCCCATTGCGCGGAATCTACCCCGCGCCGGTGCCCGGCCTTATCTAGCTCAGACCAATAGAAATACATCAATAACTCGGGCTCTGCCGCCATCAGCTCCGCGGCAGCAGCGGTGCGGGCGTGTGCAGACCCCGCGGCGACGAATCGGCTGCCGCGAAGCGCCGCGCGGGTCATCGCTGAATCGGCAAATTTTGGCAAGCTGACAGTAGCCGTAGGAAAGATACCTTCGAGCTGTTCAAAGACCGTAGGGTACGGCTGCCAGCTGAGCGGATCGACGCCGGCGTCCCAATTGCCTAAAAGATTGACCACTTCGTCTTGGCTCGGATCTAAGACATCATAGCCAACCATGCCATGTAGCCCAGGGGCGACGCCGGTGCCCAAGCTGGATAACGAGCTTGCCGTGGTTGATGGAAAGGCAGAATTAATCGTTCGGCTTACTCCGCCGGCCAGATTCCCAGTAAGCACACTTCGTAAAAATGGGGCGTGCGCAATCTTGCGCTTCAACAAAGCTGAACCCAGCCCATCGACCAAAACGACGCAGACTCGGCGCGCAGCCGGCAGTCCGAGCAAATTTTCAAACCTGCTGGCACCCATCGCGGCGGCCGAACTTGTCAGCACGCTAGCCAATGAGGCTGCGCCGTACCCCGGAGACTCCGGCAAACTCACTGTTTGCGCATTCCCATTCTGATCAGCGGTGATGGTTACGCCCCAGTCGAGTGCCAAGGTTAGCTAAGCCGCCTTTGGCCGGACCACCTTTCGCCGGGCCGGTTCTAGCTACGGTAACTTCTGGAATGGCAAGAATCTGGGTATTCACCGCGCGCAACGCTCGAGCAAAAATTTTGGCATCTTGCACAGCCTGCAAACCATCTGCTTCAGCGCTAATGCGTAGCGCGAGGTCCTCCTGCGCTATGTTGCCGGTGTAGCCGTGATCGGCTTCGCATTGCGGATCGCCGCAAGCCGCGGGACCAATATCGATCCTTTGTCCACCGGACCACCCAATCGAAACGGTCAATTCTAGGACCGGATCTGAGGGACGGTAATCCTGAGGTTGGTTGTAGAGATAACTCAAAACAACAGATCGGATTTGGCTAACCGGCACGGATTCTGTGGATACTTGCGCAACAACTTGTTCACCAGCTTCATCAAGTTGCTGATCGTCCACGTGCACAATGATCAGCATGTCGTCGGTGAGCGCCAGCACTGTAATGTGTCGATGAACTTCGGTCCGATCAAAATGTGTTTCCAAATGCGCCAAATGCGAAAGACAATCGCGACCGTCTAGCGCATCCCGCACCACGTCCGCCACTAACAACGGATAAAAACCCGCACGCTGTAAGGCTTGGTCCAGGGTCTGACCTTGTGCCGAGGGCGAGGCAGCAGAGCGAAATGCATTCATATCGGTCATTTTCTCAGAAAGCGGGCCATCAAGCTAACCGCCAAGTTGATTCGGGCCAGATTATGCGTTCATCGCCCGACGCGCACTGTCAGTGCGCTGCGCTGCGTTGCCCAACTTCACCGAAACCGACAGAACTGTCACAGTTTCGCTACCGGCCAGTACCGGATTGAATTCAATTGAGGCAACTTCTGGATGTTGGTCCTTGAGTGCAGCCAATCTCGCCACAAGTTCTTCCAAGGCTGATATTTGCACGGGTGGCAAACCCTGATAGCCAAAAAGCCGAGCCGAGGCCTTGGGTGAGCGAACCAATTCCGCGACATCGGTATTGGATCACGGCGTCACTCGATGCGCCCAGTCATCAAGCAAATTCACCGCGTCTCCTGCCAGACCAAAAGAAATCACCGGCCCAAGCAATGGATCCTCGATCGCTCGCAAGGTACAAGACTGGCCCACCGGGGCCATTGACTGAACTTCCAAGTCGAATTCACCAAAAGGCTGTAACGCCCGGCGCATTTGCGCAATATTTGCTCGCAGCGACTCTGCGTCCGCGATATTCAGTCGGACTCCGCCTAAGTCCAAGCGATGCCGCAGCGCTGAATCCATCGTTTTGACCGCAACGGGCCAGCCGAGCCGTTGCGCTGCGGAAACTGCTGCGTCATCTGAGGTGAAAGGAGCTGAATCGAGAACCTGAATGCCATAAAAACTCAGTAACTGGTTGGCGTCAGTGGAGTCAAGTGTCACCAATTCAGCACCAGAAACTTGGGCGAGCTTACTCTCAATAAATTCTTCGGCAGCATGGTGATCGACGCCGGAAGGCTCATCGAAGGCACCCTTTTCCCGCCGAAGCCATGCCGAATAACGCACGACGGCGGCGAGCGCGGAAATGGCGTCCCCCGGGCTTGAGTACGAGGGCACGCCAGCTGGCGCGTCAACCGCGCCAGCACCGGCCAAGCCATCGACTAGTACCTCAGGATCTAGAATTCCACTAAAGGCAACAAGCACGGGCTTCCCGCTCCGTTGCGCACATTCGGCAAGCAATCTGGCAATCTCCTCCGGACCAAGACCTCGGGCCGGCATGAGCGTCACGATGACCGAGTCAACCTGGCTATTGCCCAATGCCAACAACAATTTCGCACGCAATCGTTGCAATGCCGCTTCCCCGCCGTCGTCCAAACCTAAGTCGGTGATGGTCTCAACAACATTGAGTTCACGTTGAATGGCGGAATCTGCGACCACTCTAGCCAAGGCCAGAGAGTTGCTCAGTACCGCTAAACCTGGACCGGCTGGCAGCGATTGGTTCACCACAATCTGGGCGACGTCGGCAAGCTCATCAATCGTGGTGACCCGAATAACCCCGGACTGGCGCAGCATCGCATCCAGGGCACCTGCCGGCGCTTGCGTGGTGCGTACTGCATGCCCAGCAGGCAGTTGCAGCCCCAAAGCATCCGACTTTGCGACAATAACCGGTTTTGTTCGAGATAACCGACGTGCCAGCCGGGAGAATTTTCGTGGGTTACCAATTGACTCTAAATACATTCCGCATACTGCGGTGTCCGCGTCGTCTTCCCAATATTGCATCAGGTCATTACCCGAGACATCTGCTCGGTTGCCTGCCGAAAAAATGCTCGACATGCCGAGCCCCCGCTTGGCACACGAAGCATAAAGCGCTGCGCCGAGCGCCGCAGATTGGCTAAAAAGACCCAGGCTCCCCCGCTTAGGCAACTGCGGAGCAAGCGAAGCGTTGAGCGAGACACGTGGCCGCGTGTTGACGAGCCCTAACGACGCCGGGCCAATGAGTCGCATGCCACCAGAGCGTGCTTCCCGCACTAACTCACGTTGCACGCTCAAGCCCAAGTCGCCCTCATCAGCAAAGCCGCCAGTGGCGATCAGCACACCTTTGACACCGGCGGCAGCACACTCGCGAACAACACCAGGCACTTGTTCGTACGACACTGCAATAATCGCTAAGTCGATGGTTGTCTCAATGGCCGAAATTGACGGATAGCTTTGCGGGTCGTGCGGATTGACTCGATACACCGTGCCAGTGAAATGGTCTGAGTCGATGTGTTCCAGCAATTGAGCACCCAAGCCCAGAATTGATTCGCCCCTTGACTGCTGGTTTGCTGGGCTTCGACCCACGCCAATCACGGCAACCGATTCGGGTGATAGTAAGCCCTCAATGCTCCTGGCTTCGGCACGATGCTCTCTGGATTCCATCACCGCACGAGACTTTTCGGTCGGATCGATATCAAAGCTCAGACTTACGACGCCGTCGTCGAAATGTCTACTGACCTCATAGCCTGCCTCAGCAAAAACCGTGAGCATTTTGCGATTCTCGGGTAATACCTCGGCGGTAAAACGGGTCACCCCGTTTTCTCGGGCAGCGGCTGCCAAATGTTCGAGCAGAATCGAGCCAAGTCCGCGGCCTTGATGAACATCAGAGATGTTGAAAGCAACCTCGGCAACCGTCGGATCATCAAGTCGGTCATATCGACCAATGCCAATGATTGCACCGGCCACGGTAATCACAAAGGCGACCCGGTTGTGGTAATCGACCTCGGTAAAACGACGCAGTTCCTTATCGCTCAAGACCGATTTATAGGTGAAGAAGCGCATATAAATCGAGTTCGCCGATTGACCGCCGTGGAAGGATTGGACAGCTTCGACGTCCTGAGCGGAAATGGGATGCAAGTGCGCGGTGGCACCGTCACGGAGCACCACGTCTGCTTCCCAATGGTGCGGATATGCCGGTTCCGCAGGCGAATCGCTCATGGTTTCACCTTACTGCGTCAGAGATTTCAGCACATGAAACCCCTTTCCGCTGGGTGATCCTGTTCAAGCTCTCGGCGGAAAGCACTACGGAAGCAAAACCGTGGTAATCCGGGGATTTTGCGCGGGAACACCATACGATGGGTATGAGGACCATCCAGTCCTTTCAGCACATCAGACTTGGTCCAGCCCTAAGGAACATTCAGCAGCATGGCAAGGCGCACGTCACCGAAAGCCCCGGAGACCGGGGACTTCACCGAAAACATCATCGACATCGATGTATCCCAGGAAATGGAAGGCTCCTTCCTCGAGTACGCCTATTCGGTGATCTACTCTCGGGCGCTGCCTGATGCCCGCGACGGCCTCAAACCGGTACAACGCCGCATTTTGTACATGATGAGCGAAATGGGTTTGCACCCTGATCGCGGGCACGTCAAAAGTGCGCGCGTCGTGGGTGAAGTGATGGGCAAGCTGCACCCGCACGGCGATACCGCAATCTACGATGCCATGGTGCGCATGGCACAGGACTTTTCCCTGCGCTTGCCACTGATTGATGGCCACGGCAACTTTGGCTCGCTCGACGCCGGACCAGCTGCGCCGCGTTACACCGAAGCTAGGCTTGCCGCAGCCGCCTTGACGCTCACCGATCACCTCGATGAGGATGTGGTCGATTTTGTGCCGAACTACGATAATCAGCTCACCCAGCCAGAAGTCCTTCCGGCGGCCTTCCCCAATCTGTTGGTCAACGGCGCCACCGGCATCGCTGTTGGTATGGCCACCAACATGGCACCGCACAACCTGGTCGAAGTCATTTCGGCCGCGCGGCATCTGATTGCGCATCCTGAGGTAACTTTGGACGATGTCATGCGCTTCGTCCCCGGCCCAGACTTGCCTACCGGCGGTCGGATTGTCGGTCTTGACGGCATCCGGGAAGCCTACGAAACCGGTCGTGGTTCCTTCAAAACTCGAGCCAAGATCGACGTCGAACAGTTGACTGCGCGCCGAACCGGCCTAGTTGTCACTGAGCTGCCTTATACGGTGAGCCCGGAAAAGGTCATTGAGAAGATCAAAGACGGGGTCAACGCGAAGAAGCTGCAAGGCATCTCAGACATAGTGGATCTTACTGACCGTAACCATGGCTTACGGTTGGTCATCGAGTTGAAGAACGGTTTCAACCCGCAAGCGATCATTCAACAGCTCTACAAGCTCACCCCGATGGAAGACTCTTTCGGCATCAACAATGTCACCCTCGTTGACGGCCAGCCAAAGACGTTGGGTTTACTCGAGCTGCTCCGCGTATACGTTGCACATCGGATTGATGTTGTTCGACGGCGCACGGCGTTCCGTTTGGGCAAGAAAAAAGACCGTCTGCATTTGGTCGAAGGCATGCTGATCGCGATTCTGGATATCGATGAAGTCATCCAGATCATCCGGACGTCTGAAGAGACCGCCGCGGCACGTGACCGGCTCATTGCAATTTACGACCTCAGCGAAATACAGGCGAACTATATTCTGGAACTTCGCCTGCGGCAGCTGACTAAGTACTCGCGGATCGAGCTCGAAAAAGAGCAAGATGAGCTGCGCAAAGAGATTGAAGAACTGGAACGGATTTTGAATTCAGAACCGGTTTTACGCGAATTGGTTTCCAGCGAGTTAGCCGAGATTGCGGAAAAGTACGGCACACCGCGTCGCACGGTGCTGCTGGAATCCGAGGCCGTTTCGCCAACCGTAGCCAAAGCACTTGCCGCGGCAACGACCCCGGGTAAAGCTACGCCGCTAGCGCTCGAAATTGCCGACGATCCTTGTTGGGTGTTGCTGAGCAGTTCTGGCCAGATTGCCAGAACTAGCACTCGCGAAGCGCTTTCCGACTCTGGCGCCCGGACTAAACATGACGTCTTCAAGTCGGTTATTGCCACTAGTGCCCGCGGCGAAGTCGGTGCTGTGACTTCCGCAGGACGGATGTTGCGGCTGCAAGTTCTCGACATGCCGGTCCTTCCACCCACGGCAGGACTGCCGAATTTGGCCGGTGGCGTGCCGGCGAAAGAGTTTATTACCTTGCTCAAGGGCGAAAGCCTGATCAGTTTCGTGCCAATCGACGCCGTCGTTGCGCTGGGGACCAAACAGGGCATCGTGAAGCGAGTGACACCCGAGTACCCGCTCAATCGCGAGGACTGGGAAATCATCTCGCTCAAGGACAAAGACTCGGTGGTTGCTGCCGCCGCTGCGCAAGACGACGATGAGCTAGTTTTCATCACAGAGCAAGCGCAGCTGCTGCGATTCAGTGCCACAGCGGTTCGTCCACAAGGTCGAACCGCCGGTGGTATGGCCGGCATCAAGCTGGCCAGCAATGACGTGGTTTTGAGTTTCGCGGTAGTTGCAGCTGGCGATCCCGCGGCCGTAGTGGTGAGCATTTCTGGCAGCACCGATGCCCTACCAGGGACCGCCCCAGGCTCAGCGAAGGTTAGCGACTTCTCCGAGTACCCGCCCAAGGGCCGGGCCACCGGCGGTGTGCGTGCGCACCGTTTCCTGAAGGGCGAAGACATTTTGCTGTTGGCCTGGACCGGGCACGGACCCGCGAAGGCGGCTTCCTCCGCTGGCGTTGCCCGGGCGTTGCCGCTTGAGCATGGTCGCCGGGACGGGTCCGGAATACCACTGACGCAATCAATTGACGAGATTGGCCCTTCGCTTGATGGCTACGTTTCCGAGCCCGAAGAAAACTCCGTTGGATTGGTCCTTGAAGCTCCACTTGAGAGCTCAGCTGACTGAGTTAGCTACCGATTCGCTTGGTTTTTGGCTCAAGATGGCTGACTTGATCAAGTCCCGGTCGTAGCAGACCAGGCCATTGTTTTCGAGAAGTTCTTCGTGTAGCACTTGGTTTCCGGTGCGCTTGTCTGTTACCGTTCGGATAATCCTGTTGTGCCGGAAAATTTGCTCGCCCGCCTGGTAAAAGTAAGCGTCCTCTTCATGTACGTGATATTTCAACGGCAACGGCTGTTCGGCACGAAGCTCGCCGCGTAAATGCTCTTCGGTGAGATAAACAATAATCTGGAATGACTGGTCTAAGTTATTACGAAAGCGGTAGTCAAGATAGTTGTAAACGATTGAAGTACCCGTACCGTAAGGGATTTGCCGGTTAAAGTCTGGAAACAGGTCATAGGCGCTGTGGTGGTGATACTCAACGATTTCCAACGGGCTGTGCAAAATCATCCAATGTAGAAGGTTTGTAAACTGGCACATTCCGCCGCCAACTCCAGAGGCTGCCCTGCCATGGCTGATCACCACGCCCTCTCGATATCCGAGCCTGGTATTAACTGGGCCCACCAGCCGCCAAAACGAAAAGGTCTCTCCTGGCTTGATGATGACTCGGTTCACTTTGGGCGCCGAGAGCCCCCAAGCTAATAGCTTTGTTCTCCTGCAATTCCAGATCGACGTTTCCAAGCTTGCGACGAATCAGCGAGTTGTGTTTGTAAACCAGCACCGGTAAGGGCAGCTCCGACGATTCGGAGGCGAATTGGACACGGGAAAACCTATTCTGGAGCTTCCGGAACGCTAGCAACTTCGCGACAGAAATTCGGTAGGTCAGTGGGTGAAGTTCACTGAAAAGTCGTCGTGCCACAAGATCACATCTTTCGCTAAGGAGTTGGTGATCTAAAGATAAGTCCATTCGATGATGTAAATAGTCACTTCGAGGGATTTGGCTTATAACGCTTTGAGAACTTTTAGTGACCGCCGTCGAGGTTTAGCGCCACTACCCCGGCCACAATCAAGGTGATGCCGATAATTTTCGTCACGGACAAGGGCTCTTTGAAAAGCCAAAAACCGATTACCGCTATCACCGCAGTGCCAACTCCGGACCAAATGGCATAGGCGGTACTTACTGGCACCTCTTTGAGCGCAAGGCTCAGTGCGTAGAAAGAGATTGCGTAACCAACGACGACGCCGACCGAGGGCCATAATTTCGAGAAGCCATCCGAAACCTTCAACAACGACGTTGCCACAATCTCGCAATCGCAATCGCGATTGCGAGGAAGAGATAGGGCATCTCAGAGAACCCTGTCGAAAGCCATTGATCGTCGAACCGCGCTGTAGCCCATTCGCTCGTAAAGCGTATTTGCGCCGGTTGGGTTTTCAGTATCTACGTCCAAAGAGGCCACATCCATTCCCGCCGCCCTGAATCTGCGCATGGCTTCAGCCAACAAAGCCGCAGCGATCCGGCATCCTCGGTAAGCTCTTCGAACTCCGATCAGCTCGGTATAGCCTTCTTTGCGGCCAAAACTGCTGAAGATATCTTGGTCATAACTGGCCAGCTGATAACCCGCCACTTCCCCGGTTGAAGCGTCCAAAACCACCAAACTCCAATCCGCACGGAAAAGTGGGTGTTCTACGGTATCTCGCCAAGTTTCCAGATCACGCGTTTCCGAACCCCAATGGTCAGCGAAGACTTCGTTATGCGCCAATCGAACAGCTTCCGAATGCTCCGAGGAGAAAGTAGTGACCACCAGGTTTTCGTCAAGATCGATGACCGGAATCTCTTCGGATAACGGCCGATGCATTTCGGAAAAATAGCGAACGATATTGAACCCGTTTGCGGTGAACAACTCTTGGGCAACCGGGTTGTTATCCTCAGCGTAAGTGCGGGCAATTTCTGGGCTCTGCTGACGGGCGGAAAATCGATGCGCTACCCGCTCAAGCTGCCACTTAAGTAACGCCGAGCCAATACCCCGACGTTGCCACTCCGGATCAACCCCGCCAGAGACATAGGCTTTAGCACCCTCAGGGTTCTTACGAACTTGAGCAAACGCCCGAGGAATCCCTCCGTGGTCAACACCAATTACGGTATCGAGCAATGGATCATTTTTGCTCGAGTTCAAGGAGTTTTCTAAATCTTCCAGCTGGTCGTGCCAAGGAGCTTTTTCTGCGGAGAAAATACGTAAGATCAGTTCGTACCATTGCGCCAAGTCGGCTTTTTCAATGGGGCGGAATTCCAATTCCGAGCCCACAGCAGTGTCCAATCCAGGCAAGTTCATACCCCAACCCTATCGTTGACACCGTCAGCTCCGCTCGCAGATTTGACGCCGAGTTTCAGCTGAATATCAGTAGCCTGAACGTCCTGCGGTCGGTGAGTAATGAGAACAACGGTTTTCGCCCGCAAACTACTACGCAAGTCCGACATTAGCGCCGCAGCAGAGCCGGCATCCAAATGCGCTGTCGGTTCATCAAGTAACACGACGTCTGCCCGGGTAAGCAATGCCCGAGCCACGGCGATCCTTTGCCTCTGACCACCAGATACCAACCCGCCGGCGTCGCCCAATCGAGTTTCCAGACCAGCGGGCAAGTGGCTAAGCCACTGTGCAAGTCCAACTTCATGTAGTACCTGGTGCAGTTCGAGTTCGGAAGGCGGATCAGATTTTTTCCGCGCGAGCGCCAGGTTTCCGCGAAGTGTCGAGTTGAAAAGATGCGCTTCTTGCGGACACCAGGCGATACTCCCATGCACTGCCACACGGCCAGAGACGGGTGCGGTGAAGCCCATTAGAGTAGCCAGAAATGTAGATTTTCCAGCGCCGGATGGACCCGTCACGGTGAGCCAGTCCCCTTGGGCAAGCTCGAGGTCGATGCCATCGGCAACGCTGAGGCCCTGCCATCCGATGCTGAGTTGCCGGGCTTGAATGGTGTTGTTCGATGTTGCCACTGGTACGTGCGGAAGCTCCGGCACTTGTAGTTCCCTAGCAACCGAACGCCACAGTCGGCGCAGTAGTGGCAGACCGGGCGCAGATTGCACCAAAGGTGAAAAGACGTCCAACAAGCCAAGCTGAAGCAAGACCAGCGCAACTAAAACTTCAATTCGAAGCTGCCCGCTAGTGACCAACGGTGAGCCTAACGCGATCATGCCGACGGAACCCGCGCACGCAAGAGTGGTGAGCAGTGCCAAACCTAGACCTTCGGCCCAAGCACCGCGTTGCGCCAGAGCCGTCGATTTTCGGTCTAAGGCAAACAGCCTGCTAAGCAAAGGCTGTTCGATGCCATTGCTGCGAAGTTCAGCGGCCGAGCCCAGCAACACGGTCAACTCGCTTATCAGCTTGCTCCGTTGCGCCTGTTCTTGGTTCCGAGATCTGCTATCCGCCCACAACGCAACGGCTGGGCAGAGCAACACTGCGCCTAGCAGGATCACCACCTGAAAACCGAGCGCCTGCGGAAACAATAACGAGGTGCTGACAATCACGGCAACAGCAGCCAAGACCGCGGTTATCGGAGGCAAGAGTACCCTGGGCGCCAAATTTCGCAGTGCGTCCACATCACCGATCAATCGAGGTAATACAGAGTCCCCCCGGCTGAGCTCCCGGTTAGCGGGCAACGACTTGCTTAGCGCGTCCCAAAGCCTGCCGCGCAACCGATCAGCGGCAGCGAACATCGACTGATGGGTGTTGAGCCGCTCGACGTATCGGGCGACGGCGCGCAGCAAGCCAAAGAACCTCACTCCCACAATTGCGGTGAGTAAGTAGAGCACCGGTGGTTGTTGGCTCGCGCGAACAATTAGCCAGCCGGAAAGTGCCGTGAGTGCGAGCGCGGCCAAAGACGCTATGACACCGAAGAAAATCGACCCTAAAAATGCTGGTAGCCAAGGTTGTAAAATGCGCAAGAACTGGACGATCCCTGGCACTAAAGTAGTTTTGAATCGTTGCTCACTAGTTACCGTTGACTGCTGATCGATAATGCTGCTGTCAACGCCGCTGCTGTCATTTCGACGGCCGTCTTCATCGCCCGGCGCGAGCGGTTCCTGGGCCGGCGGTAAGACCTCTGCGCGGGAATCCAGCCCCGGATCAGCATTGCTTGTCGGGGCCACCAACTCAAGCTGTTGGTCGGCAAGGGCCAGAACTCTGGCGTCGTGGCTGACTATCAGCACCGTCGCCCTGCCACGAAGCGATATCAGGGCATCTTCGATAAGTCGGGCCGAGGCCGCGTCCACGTGCGCGGTTGGCTCGTCCACCAGTACCTTATCCGCTCCGCAGTCAACTCGAACTAGCACCCGTGCCAAGGCCAAACGTCGGAGCTGACCAGGGCTGAGCCATGCTGGATGCTGATTTTCTCGGCCAGCCAGCCCCACTGATGCTAAAACCTCAGCGGCCGACTGTGGGTCGATGGCCCCCCAGAGCAGAAGTTCCTGCATGACGCTGCGCTCAGTGCTACCTGGATCCTGTGGCAACCAGGCCACATGCTTGGCATCAATCCCGCGCACGCTCCCGGCTAGATCTGCTTCAGCCGAAGTCACCGTGCCGATCAGGGCGCCTAGCAAAGTGGACTTACCACAGCCACTGGCACCTGAGATTGCCAGAATCTTTCCCCGTGGAACGGAAAAACTTACCCCCGACAGGGCTGGTACTGCTCGATCGAGGTATCGGACGCTTAACTCCGAGACATTCAGTTCTGCCCCCTTGCCGCCGGTCGTTGCGAGGCGATCACCGATCGGAGCGGCTAATTCTTCTTTGCTGCGCCGCATCGCCTCGCGTCCGTCGTCACTCGCGTGGAAGGCCGTGCCCAGCTCACGCAACGGCAGGTAGCACTCTGCCACCAAGATCAGCACCAGGAGCCCCGTCCCGAGATCAAGCTGGCCATAGACAAGCCACACTCCGATGAAAACTGCGACCAACGCAACCGATAACGTCGCAATCAGTTCCAAAGCGAGCGCCGAAAGAAAGGCCACACGCAACGTCGCCATCGTCGTGCGTCGATAATCGTTGCCCAGCCGATCTAAAGCTGCGCGTTGTTCGCGGGCTCGACCTAAACCAATAAGTACCGGCAGTCCGCGCGCTAACTCGGTCAGTTGGCTGGAGAGCCTGAGTAAAGCACCGGTTGCCTGGCTCACCTTGTCTTGCGTGAACCACCCGATCAGGGCCATGAAAACCGGCACCAACGGAACGGTAAGAACCACGATTAGCGCACTGACCCAGTCGGCGGCCAAAATTCTGACACCGATAATGGCCGGAACCGTGGCGGCGCTGACCAGGGCTGGCAAATACTGATGGTAATAGCCATCAAGCGCGTCCAATCCGCTGCTTGCCAGCACCGTCGCACCTCCACGCTGATTTGCTTGCTCAGAGCCTGCTCTAGCAATCCAATGCTGAGTCAGCTCAACGCGAAACTGTTCTTTGGCACCTAATGCGGTTCGTTTCGCGCTGACCTGCACCGCCCAAACCATCACTGAGCGGACGACGGCGGCTGCCGCAGCAAGGCTCAATGAAGCCAGCACCGGGGTGCCGTTGATCGCAGCGACAATTGAACTGGCCAGGCCATCGGCGAACACCACCATTGCAGCAGCTTTGATGGCGTTGAGCAGCCCGAGCAAATAGATGCCCGGCATACTGGAACGGGGAATTTCGGGTTTCACGGCAGGCTCCTAGTGTGCCGGAAGGCTCTTGGTACTGATTCGTTTCCGAAAAACCCAGTAAGTCCAGCCCTGGTAAGCAAGCACTAGCGGAACACCAAAACAAGCGATGATGCTGATCAATCCGAGGGTGTATTCGGAAGCCGATGCGTTCTGCACGGTCAGGTTAAACTCTGCGGAGAGCGTCGACGGCAAAACGTTCGGGAACAGACTGAAAAATATTGTCGCGAATACGCTGAGAAGAAAAACTCCACAGCCCAAGAATGCCCAACCTTCTCGATGTTTCTTGGCAGCAAAAATTGCGCTGTCTACCGCAACGACCGCCAGTCCAATCAACAACCAGCCAAGCGGCTTCGCATTGATGATCTGCACTGCTATCGCCCAAACGAGCATAGGTAATAAGGCTAGTGGTGCGGCTCGGCGAAAAAGCATACGAGCTCGGACTCGCACGGTACCATCGGTTTTCAAGGCCAAAAATGCGGCCGCGTGGACAAGGCAAAACAGCAGCACAGCAGCCCCGCCCAACATTGCGTATCCGTTGAACCAGGCAAAAGCACCACCGACTCGGTCTCCGTTAGCGTTCAGCGGCAGCCCGGTGCTGGTCAATGCCAAGGTTGCACCGATGCCGAATGCCGACGTTGCTGAACCGAGCAGAATGGCCCAATCCCAGGTGTTCTGCCACCGTGGAGAAGCCACTTTGCCACGGTATTCAAAAGCGACGGCACGGAAAATCAGACCAAGCAATACGAAGATCAGCGGCAGATAGAGCGCCGAGAGCAAGGAAGCGTACCAAAGCGGAAAGGCGGCAAAGGTCGCCCCAACAGCGGTAATAAGCCAGACCTCGTTGCCGTCCCAGACCGGGCCCACTGTGTTGAGCAGCACGCGGCGTTCCTCATTATTGCGGGCAAAGAGTTTCATCAGCATGCCAACGCCTAAATCGAATCCCTCTAAGAAGAGGTAACCAGTCCACAGCACCGCGATGACCACAAACCACAAAGTTGGTAGGAATTCCATTAGCTCGTCTCCTTTAGATCGGCAACCGGCATCTCGAGCTGCAATCCTGGCCCGGCCTGCTCAGCGGTAATAGACCGCTCAGTAAGCAAAGGCGAGTACATCGTCGTCGTCCTTGTTCTTGGTCCCGTCGGTTTCATCGTCGTTCTCGCTATCAGGTGGCGTTGCTAGCTCGGGCATTGCAGAGAGCACGCCGCCCCGGACGTATTTGAAGAGCAGAAACACTTCGACAATCAGCAGGACCGCATAGACCGCGACGAAAGCCACCAAAGAAAAGATCAGCTCGCCCACGCTCACCCCGGGAGAAACGGCAGCAGCGGTGAACATGAACACCGGATCGATGCCGGTCATTTGCGGATTAGGCGCTACAACGAAGGGCTGGCGGCCCAACTCGGTAAAGATCCATCCCGCAGAGTTGGCGCCAAAGGGGGCGAGGATGCCGAATACTGCTAGCCGCATGAGCCATTTGGATTCTGGTACCGTGCCTCGGCGGGCAATAAAGAACGCCACAAATGCTGCCAATGCCGCGATGCCACCGAAACCGATCATCATCCGGAATCCCCAGTAGGTCACTGCCATCACCGGTACGTATTGAATCGGCTGCCCGGCTCGATCGCCGTAGATCGGGTTATCTGGCAGGTTTGTGCCATATTTCGCCTGGTACTCAGGCAGCAAAGAGTTCACGCCTTTGACTTCGGTACTGAAATCACCGTGCGCCAGGAAGGACAACAGCCCGGGGATTTCGATGACGGCGGCAACGTCATTACAGTTTTTCGCGCCGACGTCGCCAATGGATAGCACGGAGAAGCTAGTGCCGTTCTGGCAAGCAGCCTCTGCCGCGGCCATCTTCATGGGCTGCTGCTCGAACATCAATCTGCCCTGTAAATCGCCGCTGATCGCAGTTCCAGCAAAGGCGATCATGGCCACCACCGCACCAATCCGCAGCGAACGGATCCACACTTTATGGTCAGTCTTGTCCCGACCGGGGTGCTGTACCTTGCCGTTGACGACGGCGCTCTCACCGACGACAACTCGCTTCTTGGCGTCAACGGTATCGATGCCAAGCTTGCGCCGCTTCCACAGGTGGTACCACGAGATGCCGAGCAAGAAGCCACCCGCTACGGCAAGCGCACCAAAGATTGTGTGTGGAAAAGCAACCAATGCAGTGTTGTTAGTGAAGACCGCCCAAGCATCGGTCATTCGGGGCCGGCCATCGACTACTGTGACGCCCACCGGATGTTGCATCCAAGAATTAGCAACCAAGATGAAGTAAGCGCTCACCACCGAGCCCAACACAGCAATCCAAAGGCAGACTAGATGGATTTTCGCGGGTAGTTTCTTCCAGCCAAAGATCCACAAGCCAAGAAACGTTGATTCGACGAAGAAGGCCAGTAATGCTTCCATTGCCAGCGGCGCGCCAAACACATCACCAACGAATCGGCTGTACTCACTCCACGCCAGGCCAAACTGGAACTCTTGTACCAGCCCAGTCGCGACGCCCAGAATGAAATTGATCAGGAATAGCTTCCCCCAGAACTTAGTCATTCGGAGATACTCGGGCTTTTTGTTCCGCAACCAGAAGGTTTGCAGTACGGCTATCAAAAGGCCCAGGCCGATAGTGAGCGGAACCATCAGGAAGTGGTAAACGGTAGTGATGCCGAATTGCCACCGAGCGATATCGAGAGCTTCCATTTCAACCTCTTCTACGTCTTGTTTAGAAAAACAGTGTAGAACATTTTCTACTGCTCGTAGAAATTAGCGCAAAAACGCGCTACATTGGTATCTGCAGTATTGGCGATCATGCTAGAAAATATTTCGTAAGAGTTGAGGATAAAAATGGCGACGTTGGGCGAATTGGAGCGATCCGTGATGGATCTGCTGTGGCAACAGCCAGCACCGCTCACTGCCAACGAGCTGCGGGATCTGCTCTGCCACTTGGAAGCATCGCAAGGTAAGGAACTCGTGGTGACCACGGTGTTGACGGTGCTCTCCCGGTTAGAGAAAAAGGGTTTAGTCGAGCGCGAACGCGATATTCGTCCGCACCGCTACCGCGCTGTTACTTCGCGCGAAGAGCACACCGCAGAACTTATGCATGAAGTACTGGGCTCAGCACCAGATCGCGAAGCGGTGCTGGCACGATTCATCGGTTCAGTATCCGCTGATGAAGCTTCCACACTACGCAAACTGCTGGGCTACAACGAGCGCTAGCTGATACGGAGCAGAGACTGAGGTCGACTCTTGGGTCTTGACCCGCTCACAACAACCGCTTGGGTGCTTGCGGCGCTCGCGGTCATTTTGGCTTGGCCAGCTCCTTTGGTGCTTTCTCGCGCGCATTGGCCGCGACGCTCCCCTGCCATGGCAATGATTCTCTGGCAGGCAGTTGGCCTTGCTGGCGGATTGTCTATGATCGGCGCCATGCTGACCTGGGGATTGGCGCCGCTAGGAAGCAATATTCTGGCCGCCTTTGGCCGGTTGATAGACATCGTCTTTTTCAATGCGCCGATCGGCGGGCTGCGGTTCTGGCATGCTTTCGCCCTTTCTGCTGCTGGGCTGTTGGGTGCACATCTGCTCTTCACCTTGCTGCTCACCTACGTACGGATCCAACGGCAACGCAGCCGGCACCGGGAGCTGCTATTACTACTTTCCTCGCCATCAGCGGAGCGCCCCGGCACCGTTGTGATCAACCACGCTGCACCAGTCGCGTATTGCCTGCCAGGTGGTGCTCGATCGGTCACGGTGCTCTCAGATGGTTTGCTGAAGCTCTTCAAACCAGAAGAACTTCAAGCCGTGTTGACTCATGAACAAACGCATCTCTTGCAACGGCACCATCTGCTCCTATGGGCCTTCGCCGCCTGGAAATCTGCACTACCGTGGCTGCCGACCTCACGACTTGCGCAAAGCGCGGTCAACGAACTGATCGAGATGCTTGCCGACGACGCCGCCCTCTGCGAGGTGCCAGAGCCCACCTTAGTGCGCTCCATTGCTTTAGTAGCCTCTGGCTCGGCACACAGCCCGTCTCCGGCGCCCTCGTCGGATAATCCAGACTCGGATGGCACCACGGCGTCCAGAATTCAACGGCTGATTCACCCGGAACCACCATTAGCTGCGCCGTTACGGGCGCTCATATTGGTCGGCTCGCTGTTACTACTAGCAGCACCAACCGCGCTGCTAGTTATCCCAGCACTCCTCAGCTAAATATTCCAGAACGCTGCACAACTTTTCGGCCTTAAACATTCGTTTTAAGGCCGAAAAGTTGTGCAGCGTTTGAAGTTTCTGGCTGTGGATTAGGCGTCGAGGCGTTCCCGATCGAGCATTGCCGAGCCGGCGATAATAAATTCTTTGCGCGGTGCGACGTCGGAGCCCATGAGCAGCTCAAAAGTCTTCTCGGCCGCCTCAGCATGTGTTGCGGTAACTCTGCGCAAGGTTCGATGCCGTGGATCCATCGTGGTTTCGGCCAGCTGATCGGCATCCATTTCGCCCAGACCCTTGTAACGCTGGATCGGCTCTTTGTAGCGCTTGCCCTCTTTTTCTAACCGCTTGAGCAAGTCATTGAGCTCATTTTCGGTATAGGTGTAAATCAACTCATTCGCCTTTTGACCATGATTGATTACCTCAACTCGATGCAGCGGCGGCACTGCGGCGTAAACGCGGCCAGCATCAATCATCGGGCGCATGTAGCGGAAGAACAACGTCAGCAAAAGAGTGCGAATATGTGCCCCGTCGACGTCGGCATCCGTCATGACAATGATCTTGCCGTAGCGTGCGCCCTCAATGTCGAAGGAACGGCCAGACCCGGCGCCAACCACTTGGATGAGCGCCGCGCATTCGGCGTTGGAGAGCATATCCCCCACCGAAGCCTTCTGCACGTTCAGGATCTTGCCACGTATCGGCAGCAAAGCTTGGAAGTCGGAGGAACGAGCCAGTCGTGCGGTGCCCAGCGCGCTGTCGCCCTCCACGATGAACAATTCCGTGCGCTCAGTTTCTTCGGACCGGCAATCCGCCAATTTAGCGGGTAGCGAAGAGGTTTCCAAGGCATTCTTGCGCCGCTGAGTTTCTTTGTGTACCCGCGCCGAAATCCGCGACTTCATTTCGGAAACAACTTTTTCCAATAACAACGCCGATTGGGCCTTGTCATTGCGATTCGACGAATTCAGCTTCGCGGTAATTTCTTGCTCAACCACTTTGGCCACAATCGCACGCACTGCAGGCGTGCCAAGAACCTCTTTGGTCTGGCCTTCAAACTGGGGCTCGGCCAGTCGCACGGTGAGCACCGCCGTCAACCCGGCCTGAACATCATCCTTTTCGATCTTGTCGTTTCCGGCCTTGAGCTTGCGGGCATTCGCTTCAATGACTTTGCGGAAAGTCCTCAACAGCGCTTGCTCAAAACCTTCTTGATGCCTGCCGCCCTTTGGCGTGGAAATGATGTTGACGAAGCTGCGCATCGTGGTCTCGTAACCGATGCCCCAGCGTAAGGCAATATCCACTTCACAATCGCGCTCGACCTCAGTTGGCATCATGTGGCCATTATCATCAAGCACCGGGACGGTCTCTTTGAAGCTCGCGGTGCCGTGTAATCGCCAAATATCCGTTACTGGTGCATCGACAGCTAGGAAATCTACAAACTCTGAGATACCGCCGTCGTGATGAAACACCTCTTTGTGCGGACCTAACTCGCCCGCAGTATTAGCTAAGCCTCGTTCGTCCCGAATGGTGATCCGCAGCCCCGGGACTAAGAAAGATGTTTGCCGCGCCCTAGCGGCAAGCTCCTCGTAGGAGAACTTCGCATCCGGGGTGAAAATCTGTTGATCCGCCCAATATCGAATTCGAGTTCCGGTAACGCCACGTTTCGTAGTACCAATAACACCGAGTACCGACTTTTGTACGAAAGGCTCAAAGGTCGAATTGGGGCTCAGCGAACGCCCGGTTTCTTTGAAGACTCCCGGCTCACCGCGACGGAATGACATTTGGTATGTTTTGCCACCGCGATCAACTTGAGCATCCAGGCGAGCCGATAGCGCGTTGACGACGGAAGCGCCGACGCCGTGCAAGCCGCCGGAAGCAGCATAAGAGGACCCACCAAATTTTCCACCAGCATGCAGTTTGGTCAGCACAACTTCGACGCCGGTCAAGCCAGTTTTCGGCTCAATGTCGACCGGAATACCACGCCCATCGTCGTGCACTTCGACGGAATTGTCCTTGTGTAAAATCACCAGAATCTTCTGGCCGAAACCGCCCAGCGCCTCATCGACGGCGTTGTCGAGAATCTCCCAAAGACAATGCATCAAGCCACGGGAATCGGTGGAGCCGATATACATACCCGGCCGTTTGCGCACCGCGTCCAGCCCTTCGAGAACTGAAAGGTGGCGGGCGTTGTAATCGGATTTTGTGGCGGCCACGTGGAGGCGCTCCTTCGAAGGTCATACAGTGCCAGTTTCCTGGACATATTGAGCTTTTTCAGACTATCGCTTTCCAAGCTGCTCGCAGCGCAGGCTGGCCGTACGACGCCTCAGATAACGGCCAAGCCGTGTCCTGAGGATTCGGCGAAAAGTGGACGTTTATGAAATTGCAATACGCGGACAGCGAAAGAAGACCCAGCCTGAGATGGTTTGGAACCGCATAATGGTTGTATAGATGTACAAGCATTAGAGCTGGAGCACCTGTAGAGGCGAAAGCGTCACGGGGCCAGAAATGAAGGAGGGGTCATGACAACGGCAATTATAAGTCGTGAACTGAATGCTTTGGATCGCTGCGATCGTTGTGGCGCACAAGCTTATGTCAGGGTAGTCCTTGAGTCCTCTGGCGGAGAACTTCTATTCTGCGCGCACCATGCACGCGCAGTTGAAGCGACGCTAAAACCGATTTCGGGACAGTGGCACGATGAGACCTCCCGGTTGTTTGAAAAAGCACCGGTTCTTATCGAGGACTGAGCAACTATGTACTGAACAATCGTGTTAAGAAAGGCACCTAGCGCAATCGCTAGGTGCCTTTCTTGTTCAGTCTGTGTTCGAGTTAGCAGCTAATAAGTTGGTTGCATCGTGGCGACAATATCCCACGGAGTTGGTATTCTCGGAGGGACATACCCATTTCTTCCCAGTGAAAATGCTAGCTAGGTGGGAAATCGTGGAAAAGCACCAGGCTCCTTGGGAATGAACTTGGGAATGAAAAGGAGCGGGCCCACAGGGCGCCGCTCCTTTTCATGAAGATATGCGAGACTTTCGCAACGGCTATCGCCGAAGATTTTTAGTCCAGGTAGTCGCGCAATACCTGAGAACGCGAGGGGTGACGCAACTTAGACATCGTCTTGGATTCGATCTGCCTAATCCGCTCGCGCGTGACTCCGTAGACTTTACCGATTTCGTCTAAAGTCTTCGGCTGGCCATCAGTAAGTCCGAAACGCATTGCGACGACGCCCGCTTCACGCTCCGAGAGCGTGTCAAGCACCGAATGTAATTGCTCCTGCAACAAGGTGAAGCTAACTGCGTCAGCCGGTACAACGGCTTCAGAGTCCTCGATCAAGTCGCCAAACTCTGAATCGCCGTCTTCACCCAGGGGCGTGTGCAATGAAATCGGTTCGCGACCGTACTTCTGTACCTCGACGACCTTTTCAGGAGTCATGTCGAGTTCAAGCGCCAATTCTTCCGGCGTAGGTTCCCGACCCAGGTCTTGCAGCATCTGGCGTTGTACCCGAGCAAGCTTGTTGATCACTTCAACCATGTGCACCGGAATACGAATGGTGCGAGCTTGGTCAGCCATTGCCCGCGTAATTGCCTGGCGGATCCACCAAGTCGCGTAGGTGGAGAACTTGAAGCCCTTGGTGTAGTCGAATTTCTCAACCGCACGGATCAGGCCCATGTTGCCCTCTTGGATCAAGTCCAAGAACAACATTCCACGACCGGTGTAACGCTTCGCAAGCGAAACAACGAGTCGCAAGTTCGCTTCGAGCAAGTGGTTTTTTGCCCGCTTACCATCGTGGATAACCCACTGATATTCGCGGTTTAGCTTCTCGGTGATCTTGCCATCATCAGCTGCAAGCTTTTCTTCCGCGTACAGACCGGCTTCGATCCGCAGAGCCAAGTCGACTTCCTGCTCAGCGTTAAGCAGCGCGACTTTACCGATCTGCTTCAGATAATCTTTGACCGGGTCCGCCGTTGCGCCCGCGGACATAACCTGCTGCACCGGCGCATCGTCGTCGTCAGCATCTGAATAAACAAAACCTGATCCGGCAGTTTCTTCGGCTTCTTCCGGAGCGTCTGCAGTTTCGGTCTCCGCCGAATCCGCTACGCCTTCAGTGCTTTCGTCATCAGCACTCTCCGCGGAGTCATCCGCTTTAGGCTTGCGTCCACGCGTCGGCTTTACTGCGGCGTCATCTTCCGAGAGCGCAGCTTTCTTCGCGGCTGCAGTAGCAGCTCGCTTCTGTGCCGGTGTGAGTTTTTCTTCGATTGTGACAGCGTCAGGGATTTCGGTTACCTTCTTCGCGGAGGGCTTCTTAGCAGCCAGGGTTTTAACAGCCGCAGTCTGAGCGACAGGGGCGTCCTTCACCGCGGCGCGGGTGCGAGCCGTGGATGTTTCAGCCGAAGCGGAATCCTCGGGGGCAGCGGTTGCGCTGATCTTCCGTGCAGTTGGAGACACTGATTACCTTTCCTTGCAGCTTGTAGTGTTACCTGCGCGCAACACCACTATGACCCTGTCAAGTCCGTGATCGTCATCACTCACGATCGCGGACAGCAGAGTCAGTATGTAGAACTGCTGAGAGCGGCTTCTCGTTCCCAAATTGCTAAAGGTAATTCGAGCTCGAAGCTACGTGAATAACTCACGGACCCCACCGGGTCGTCCTGATATTGTCTCACGGATCTTCGAGCTCTTAGAATCGACGCGGCCGAACGCTGCACGCCGTTCCCGAAATTAACTGAATACCAGCCGTGAAAATGCCCAGTAGCCATTTCTTTACACAAGACAATCGTTAGCTGCTAAATCTATGCGACGTTGGGCCCGTGCTGTTGCCAAGCAGTTTTTGGATCCTTTGCCCAATGACAGAGCACCCCTTCAGCTAGTAGTTCATCAAAGAGTTCGGCCAGTCGGTACCGCGGTACTACGGCCAACGCAGAGTCCACATAGCATCCAGCCTTGCTACCTCGACCTTTACACCATTCCAGCCAGGCAAGAATGCTCAGCACGGCTGCACTTGCCGTCCTGACACTGTCGCCGTCTTGGGCTGACGGTTCCGATAAATGAGCTGCCGATAATGACCTCTGCTGCGGTGAAGTCGCAAGGTTCAGCACACACACGGCAGCAATCTGACGAAGAATTTCCTCAAAGCGAGTCAGCCGGTCCCAAGGTGGCGCAATCTCCGGACTACCAAGAAGTAGCTCAGTAGATTTTGGCAAGTTGGCTTGTTCGCGGTCGGTTAAAGCCGACACCATCACAGCATCTCGCAAGTAAATATTCGCAAGCGTGGCGCCCAAATATCCCAAGGACTCCGCGGTTTCGATTCGAGATCCGAATTGCGTCGACCTCGCGACGTCCCAGGCGCGTAGCGCCGACTCAAAAGTCGGCTCGTCAAAACGAAGCAAACCAACTTGAGCAACTTCGCGCCGTAGGACCTTTCGTGCCCTAGACCTTTTCGTGGCGCTTACCGAGGGCAAAGTCATCGCGGACGGCAGATCCGCATCGTAACTACTCCCCCGAAAAATCAGTTCTGCACTCATGGTGCTTTCACGGACATTTTGCAAATTTTGTCCGCTCAAAGAACAGCATTCCTCGTCCCGGCAGAGATAATCACGCCAATTGCTTTCACCGACCCACCACGCATCACGCAGCGGCATTCCCACTTCAGAAAGCGTCACGCCCAGCATCAACAACAACTGATCGAACCCAGGATCCACCGAATCGTTCCAGTCCATCCCGGTATTATAGGACAGCCAGCGAACCATCCGCGCGGCCGTCGAGCCTGAGGTGGCTGGCAATCTGCTCGGAAAATTCACGATAGTCGGACATATCTCCGCCCCGAGCCAGCAAATCTAAGCGCAAGCTAGCTCCAACCCGATTGCCAGAGATTGCAAGCACCACCAACGACATCTCCGGCCAGTAACCAAGAGCGTGCGGCACATAAGCCAAAATATCTTGCGGCTGGCTAGCTGAAATTAGATTGCTTGAAGCTGATGAAGAGTTCATAGATTCAGCTTGTGGCTGTCACATGCTGCGAAACAGCTCAGCTCATGTGGGGAAACTGCACAAAACTGCAGCTGTGCAGGAAAACTAAGAAGTTAGGGGAAACCAGCGCACCGGACTCTCCATCAGAAGAATCTTAACCATCAGATTCTTTCCGGGTCTTCTTCTGCAATTGGTACCGTCGACGCCTTGCCCGGTAACCGCTCAGCGCCTCCCGCAACGGCGGCACAGACACGCCGTCGGAAGCCATCCGCCGTCGCACTTCACGCCTACTCAGCAATACTGCGCCAACGCCAAAAGCAATCACTAAAAATTGCACGCTAAGCGCGATTCGGAACGAATCAAGCGCGTAAAGCATCCCGTGCGAGTAGCCCAGGTTATTAAGCAAGTCCAAAACCAGTCCCACGATATACATCGTGATCAGGGCTGCAATAAAGCCACCCACATTCACGATTCCAGTATCTGTTCCCATCCGGTGCGCCGGGTTAAAGGTCCGGGCAAAGTCAAAGCCAATCATTGCCGCGGGCCCACCCACACCGAGCACCGCAATGAGCACGATCAGCAGCCAAAGCGGTGCGGGACCCGGATAGAGCAACACCAAAGCCCACACTAAAGCAGTCAAAATGGCGATGACTAACACCAGCGTCGATCGGCGTAGCGGATGCCGGCCCACCCATCCGCCTAGCCACGGGCTGCTCACCAATCCCACCGGAATGAAAAGAGTGAGCAGCAATGAAGCTTGCGACGGCGGGAGCCCCCGACCAGAGACCAAAAACGGATAACCCCAAGTCAGCAGAAATACCGTGCCGGAAAACTGCAAGGTGAAATGGCTCCACATTCCGAGCCGAGTACCGGGCTGCCGCCAAGCAGCAGCAACGGAGCCAGCAATATCCCGCAGCCTGCCCGGCGGATGCGCCCTGGGCAAATCAGCGGGATAATCTAGAACGAATATTCCGGTCAACACCAAAGCCAATAGCGACAATGCCGCAGCGCTAACAAAAGCAGGGCTCCAACCAAACTGGCGCAATACCGCAGCAAATTGAATTGCACTCAACAGCTGACCCAATTGGCCGATCATCGCGGTGAGCTGAGTCAACAACGGAATTCTTCGTGCGCTGAACCAGGCCGGAAGCAATCTCAATACCGCAATGAAGGTCATTGCATCGCCTGCGCCGAGCAACACCCGACCCACCAAGCCAGCGGGCACCGAAGTCGCTGCTGCCAGCTGAAGCTGACCCAAAAGCATCAATAACGCGCCCGCTGAGACCATCAACTTCGGCCCGAATCGGTCGACCAAGGCGCCAACCGGAATCTGCAAAGCGGCATAAACCAGCAATTGCAGGACCGAAAAAGCGGATAACGCTGCAGCAGTAGCGTTGAACCGTTCAGTCGCGTCTAAGCCCGCAACACCGAAACTGGTTCGTTGGCAGATCGCCACGACATAAGCGAAGACGCCGACGCCCCAGCTGAGCCAGGCGCGTCGGGTATCCACGGCAAAAGCTTACTGCCCAGCAGCAACCTAGCCCGTCGTGTCGTCTCGCTCTGCTGTGTCGTCTCGCTCTGCGAGGTAAGCCTCAATAGCAGCGCCCAGCTCATCAGCGTCCGGCAACTCATCGCCGTCGCCCGCAAGCAGCGAACGCACAGGAGTGTCTTGTTGGCGCTCGTCGTATTGCAGCTCCAACCGGCGGACAACGCCCTGTACCTCGCTCGAAGTCTGCACCTGGTCCGCAATTTGCCGTTCTACGTCGCGACCAGATTCTCGCAACCGATCGGTGGGCAGCATAAGCGATGCGGCAGCGCCTAAGTACTCCAACGCAGCAACGGCAGCTCGCGGATACTCAGCATCAGCAAGATAATGCGGTACGTGCACCGCATAACCGGCAATGTTTCGTCCCGATTGACTCAGCCGCAGTTCAAGTAAATGGCCAATTGCCGAAGGAATCTGCACCGTGGCCTTCCACGAGGACATGCCTTCAATCAAATCTGGCCGGTTGCCGTGCACGGTCACGCCAATAGGTCTTGTGTGCGGCACCGGCATCGGAATCGAATGCACCCAAGCCACCAAATTGACGTCAAGACGCTCTACCAGCGCTACGACGGCGGCGCTGAAACGCTCCCACTGTAAGTCAGGCTCGTTGCCTGCCAGGAACAGAAAGGGCTGCCCTAAACCGTCGACCATCCGGTACAAAACCATCTCTGGCTGCCGATAGTCGGTGAGGTGGTCTTCAACAAAACTAATCTGCGGGCGGCGTGATCGGTAGTCAATCAGCTGATCGATGTCAAAGATCGCAACCGGTTCAGCATCCAGCTTATCTAATAGCTCAGCGTTGATCTGACTGACCACTTGGCCGGCATCCGAAAAGCCAGTAAAGCCCATCAAAAGGTTGAGACCGCGCAAGCCCTCGTCTTGGAGCATCGCACCATTGGTGGCGTACAGAGTATCCGGATCTCTCAACGGCACGTATTTAATTTCTTTCATCCTGATCCTCCCGCAACGGTCTGTCATTCTACCGATTTCTTCTTACAACGTCGTTGAGGCCCAGAAACATTCCGCCGCATGGAACGGTTCTCAATTAGCGAAAGAAAAGACTACGATCAACTAAAGTGGCAGCGAATGCTACTAACCCAATCCACCCCCAGCAGTGAGGATCTTTCATGGCTCAGAACAGCGTCGTTTCGCTTGCATCAGTCAATTCGCCAGCCGGTACTTTGGAGGGCGATGCGCTGGTCATCGGAGTGGTCAAAGGTTCAGATGGTCCGGTTCTTTTTGAAAGTCCGCTCGACGCCGCTGAAACCGCTGCCCTCAATGATTCGCTCACGACCCTGGGCGTCAGCGGAAATATCGATAGCCTGCATCGCTTACCTGCGCCAGCTGAAGTCAAAGCAAAAATTTTGGTGCTTGCCGGGCTGGGAGCAGTTCAAGACGGCGCTCCGAACGCCGAAGCACTACGCAAGACGGCCGGTTCTGCGGTTCGCCAACTAGCTGGTTTGGATACTGTTGTCATCGCCCTACCCGCCGCAGATGCAGCTCAGTTGGCCGCAGTAGCCGAGGGCGCAGCGCTAGGCGCATACCGTTATGCAGCGCGCCGCAGCGGTGACGATTCAGCCAAGCAGTCCGTGCAGAACGTGATCATTTCAAGCGCAATCAATACCCGGGCGGCCAAGACGATTCTGAATCGCGCCGCCGTCGTGGGTAAAGCCGTCAACGCCACCCGCACGCTAGTCAACGAGCCGCCGAGCCGCCTCTACCCTGAAACTTTCGCTGAGGCAGCGAAAGAACTAGCCAAGGGCTTGCCGGTTAAAGTAACGGTTTGGGATGAGAAGAAACTTGAAAAAGACGGCTTCGGCGGCATCCTCGGCGTAGGCCAAGGATCCTCACGCCCGCCGCGGCTGGTGAAGGTTGAATACTCCCCCGCACGCGCCAAGAAGCACATTGCCCTGGTCGGCAAAGGCATCACCTTTGATAGCGGTGGAATCTCACTCAAGCCAGCTGCCTCCATGATGACGATGAAATGCGATATGGCTGGTGCCGCGTCAATCCTGACCGCTGCGCTCGCCGCCGCGGAACTGGGCTTGCCAGTCAAGGTCACCGCGTGGCTCTGCATCGCGGAAAATATGCCCTCGGCCACGGCAACTCGCCCCTCGGACGTCATCACCATCTTCGGTGGCAAGACGGTTGAAGTTCTCAATACCGACGCCGAAGGCCGCCTGGTAATGGCCGACGGCCTTGCTATCGCGTCCACCGAGCACCCCGATGTGCTTTTGGACGTGGCAACGCTCACCGGTGCGCAGGTTATTGCGCTGGGCAATCGCACCAGCGCGGTCATGGGTGATGAGCAACTCAGCAACTCGGTGAAAGAAGCTGCTGATAAGTCCGGAGAACTCTTCTGGACCATGCCTATCCCCGACGAGCTTCGGCCAAGCCTGGACTCCCCTGTCGCTGATCTGGCGAATATCGGTGAAAAGGCGGGCGGCATGATGACCGCGGCAGCCTTCTTGGCAGAGTTTGTTGGCTCCGCAAAATCCGGTGCCAAGATTCCGTGGGCGCACTTGGACATTGCTGGTCCAGCGTTCAATGAATCTGCGCCTTACGGCTACACACCGAAGCACGCAACCGGCGTGGCCGTTCGTACTTTGTTGAGCTTTGCCGAAGGCGTTGCAGCCGGAAAATAGTACGTCAACGCGGGTGTGATCTGCCGGTATTGCGATCCGCAGATCACACCCGTGAGTGAATCGCGACACAAAGGGCCACTGACACACTGTCACAGGTGGAGAGAGCGTGCGCTGGACGCTAAGGTAAATGCTGAAAGTATTTCCCTTAGCGTGCCGGGCTTAACCAGTGGACTCGGCGGGCGCTCAGGGAAGTTCAGCAAACGACTGCGCTATCGACCATCACATTGTTAAGCAGTCATTACGCGAGGGAGCGTTCACGTGAGCGATCAGCCGGCACAGCCGACTCAGCAAGAATTCGACATCCTGATTCTCGGTGCCGGCAGTGGCGGATACGCGGCTGCTTTGCGCGCCGTCCAGCTCGGATTCACCGTTGGCTTGGTTGAGAAGGGCAAATTGGGCGGCACTTGCCTGCACAATGGCTGCATTCCGACCAAAGCGCTCTTGCACTCCGCCGAATTGGCTGACCACGCACGAGATTCCGCCAAATACGGCGTCAATGTAGAACTGCAGAGCATTGATATCGCCGCAGTGAACGCCTACAAAGATGGCATCATCGCCGGAAAATACAAGGGCTTGCAAGGACTCATCAAGTCCAAGAAGGGCCTCACCGTCATCGAAGGCGAAGGCAAGCTCTCTTCGCAGAACACCGTGACGGTGACCGACGCTGAAGGTAAAGCCACTGCGTATACCGGTAAGAACATCGTTCTTACCTCAGGCTCATACTCACGCAGCCTGCCCGGACTAGAAATCGGTGGCCGCGTCATCACTTCCGATGGCGCACTGAACCTCGACCGCATCCCGAAGAGCGCGATCATCCTGGGTGGCGGCGTGATCGGTAGCGAATTCGCCTCGGTCTGGAAGTCTTTCGGTGTTGACGTCACAATCATCGAGGGCTTGCCTTCGCTGGTGCCGAACGAAGACGCAACCATCATCAAGACGCTTGAGCGGGCTTTCAAGAAGCGCGGCATTAACTTCTCCACCGGCATCTTCTTCCAAGGCGTTGAACAAACCGACGACGGCGTCAAGGTCACCCTGGTTGACGGCAAGACTTTCGAAGCCGAACTATTGCTCGTCGCTGTAGGCCGCGGTCCGAACACCGCCGGACTGGGCTACGAAGAAGCTGGAATCCCGATGGATCGCGGTTTCGTGTTGGCCAACGAGCGTCTACATACCGGCGTCGGCAATATCTACGCGATCGGTGACATTGTTCCTGGCTTGCAGCTGGCGCACCGCGGCTTCCAACAGGGCATTTTCGTCGCTGAGGAAATCGCTGGTTTGAACCCGGTCGTCATCAAGGATGTCAACATTCCCAAGGTCACCTACTGCGATCCCGAGATCGCTTCGATCGGCCTCACCGAAAAGCTCGCGCAAGAGAAGTACGGCGCTGAGAACGTTGAGAGCAAAGAGTTCAACCTGGCCGGTAACGGCAAGAGCGCCATCATCGGCACTAGCGGCACGGTCAAAATGGTCCGCCAAAAAGATGGCCCCATTGTTGGTGTGCACATGATCGGCGCTCGGATGGGCGAACAGATTGGCGAGGCCCAGTTGATTGTGAACTGGGAAGCTTACCCGGAGGACATTGCTCCGTTGCTACACGGCCACCCCACCCAGAACGAAGCGCTCGGCGAGGCCGCAATGGCACTCGCTGGCCGCCCTTTGCACGGCTGAACATGGTTCAATACCGCTTAAGCACTAGGCTCATTACCAAGACGAACAAAAGCGCATCGCTGAAGGAGAGACGGGGACGACATGTCTGAATCCGTGAATTTACCGGCACTCGGTGAAAGTGTCACCGAGGGTACGGTTACCCGCTGGCTCAAACAAGTCGGCGACCGAGTCGAAGTCGACGAGCCGCTGTTGGAAGTTTCTACCGACAAAGTAGACACCGAAATCCCGTCGCCAATTGCTGGCGTGATTGAAGAGATCCTGGTAGCTGAGGACGAGACTGCAGACGTCGGCGCACCGCTGGTCCGCATCGGCACCGGCGACGGCGCTGCGGCTCCCGCAGCTGAACCGGCCGTGGCAGAGGCGCCGGCAGAGGCAGCTGCTGCACCAGCCGCAGCGGCGCCGGCAGCTGCCGAGCCGGTTGCGTCCGCACCGGTTGCAGCAAGCGAAGGACACGAAGTGACATTGCCCGCACTGGGTGAAAGCGTCACCGAAGGTACGGTTACTCGCTGGCGCAAAGCCGTTGGTGACAGCATTGAGGTTGACGAGCCGTTGCTTGAGGTTTCCACCGACAAGGTTGACACCGAGATACCTTCACCGGTAGCCGGTACGCTTTTGGAAATCCGAGTTGCTGAAGATGAAACAGCCGACGTCGGCGCAGTGTTGGCCGTAGTGGGCTCGGCTTCCGCCGCGGCAGCTCCGGCCGCACTCGCACCGGCTGCGCCAGTTGCCGCACCAGTGGGGACACCGGTCGCTGCAGCTCCGGCACCGGTTCCTGCCGCGCCAGCTCCAGTTGCTACTGCCCCAGCGGCCGCCGCACCTGCAGAGCCAGCACCGGCAGCTGCTCCGGCTTCCGAATCGAACTACGTCACTCCCCTGGTTCGTAAGCTCGCGAACCAGCACGGTATTGATATCTCCTCGCTCAGTGGCACCGGCGTCGGCGGCCGAATCCGCAAGCAAGACGTGCTGGCCGCTGCAGAGTCGGCAAAAGCTCCGGCTGCTGCAGCCCCAGCAGCCGCTACCGTTGCGGCTCCGGCTGCGCCTTCTGCGCCGTCGCCGCTGCGTGGAACTGTTGAAAAAGCACCACGAATTCGGCAGGTCATTGCCCGTCGGATGCGCGAGTCCTTGGATACCTCGGCACAGCTCACTCAAGTGCACGAAGTTGATATGACCCGGATCGCTAAGCTGCGTAATGCGGCGAAAGCCACGTTCCAGGCACAAAACGGCGGCGTGAAGTTGACCTTCTTGCCCTTCATCGCAAAGGCGGTGGCCGAGGCGCTCAAGCAGCACCCGAAGGTCAACGCCTCCTACGATGAGGAAAAGCAAGAAATTACCTTCCACGACGCGGAACACCTGGCGATCGCCGTCGACACTGACCGTGGTTTACTTGTTCCGGTGATCGCTGACGCTGGCAACTTGAACCTGGCCGGTATGGCCAGCAAGATCGCTGACGTAGCCTCCCGGACCCGCAACAACAAGATCGGTCCGGATGAACTATCCGGTGGCACGTTCTCGATCACCAACTTCGGCTCGGTTGGCGCGCTCTTTGATACCCCGATTATCAACCAGCCGCAGGTCGCGATCCTCGGCGTCGGCTCGATCGTGAAGCGTCCGGTAGTTGTGACCGATGCTAATGGCGACGACACCATTGCGATCCGCCAGATGATGTACCTTTCGATGACGTATGACCACCGGTTGGTTGACGGCGCCGATGCGGGACGATTCTTGCAGACGCTGAAAGCACGTTTGGAAGAAGGCGCTTTCGAGGCTGACCTGGGTCTCTAAAAGCGGCTAGTTTCTCAAAGCCGGGGTAACTAATTTCAATTAGTTACCCCGGCTTTTTGCTGCCCAAATCTGAGCGTTGTCGGTGAATTCACAGCAATAAATCCCGAAAGATGCAGGAAGTTTTTCAATAATTTGAACGGGCACATTTCCATTCAAACGGCGCACAACCCAGCGCCCTGACATTCAGGAAACTTCTCATGATGAAGAAAACCCGATACGGATGACTGGCAGCAGCAGTTGTTGTCGCGGTCTCCGGAGGCACCATTGGCGCTGCCGCCGCGGCTCCCTCGGCAAAACACTCGGACAACGCCGTCCAGGTTATTGAATTCCAAGCCACCGGCATGTACACCGATAAGGTCAAGCCCCTGCTAGCCCCTTACGACGTCGAGGCTACGTCCGCCACGTCAGGCACTATTTTTTGGCAGCCACCAGGTTGCGTTAGACCTAGCAGCCAAAGGCATCAAGGTTGTCAAGGAAACCCCTTACGGTAGCGATTTCACCGCGGCTCCCGCTTCGCGAGCAGCAGCATCTTCACCCTTGCCAGACCGGGTAAAGAACAATACTTATGAAACCTATTTCGGCGGTTATAAAACCATTGCGGCTTATCAAAAACTTGCCACCGATATTGCCAGCGCATACCCGGAATTTGCTCAGTATGTCGATTATGGCGATTCTTGGCAGAAATCCAAGGGACAAACCGGACACGACCTCTTTGCACTGCGGATCACAGCTAACGCGAAAGACAGCAGCGATTGGAAGAACAACACCAATCACAAGCCTCGTTTTGTTTTCAGCGGCCAAATCCACGCGCGTGAAATCATCGGTAGCGAGTTTGTCTCTCGATTCACCGCCGACATTCTCAACGGCTACGGAACCGATGCAGAAGCTACCGCCCTGCTTGATTCGACTGAAGTTTGGGTTGTTTTCGGCACTAACCCGGACGGCATCGCTACCGTAGAGAAGGGCCTGAAGACGGCCAGTACCACTTCAAGTGGCGACGGTAACCCGGCAGCCAACAACACCGCTTGGCAGCGCAAAAACATGGACACTGACGGCTACAACGGTGGTACTAGCGACTACACGCGCAGCCAGCCCGGCATCGACTTGAATCGCAACTGGTCGTATGGCTGGGGCGGCCAGGGCACCTCAAATGATCCGACCGATCAGTCTTACCGCGGCAAAGGCCAGCTTTCGGAGCCAGAGTCCAAACAGCAAGCGGCCTTCTTCACCCAATTATTTGGCTCGCACCCAGTAACCGACTCGAACCCGGCTCCGGACACCACGCAAGGAACCGTGCTCAACTTGCACAGCTACTCCAACCTGGTGATCTATCCGTATGCCTACGACAACACGGTGATTCCGCCGAACATCGATGCCATTAAGAACCTCGGCTTCCGGCAGAGTTTCTACAATAATTTCGAAACCGGCACCGCCGGCGATGTCATCTACAACGCTGCTGGTGGCGATATTGACACCATTTACCAAAACAACGGCGTCCCGGCTTACACCTGGGAGATCGGCACCAGCAGCCAGGGCGGATTCTTCCCCGCGTTCTCCCGGACCGAAGGCTTGTACAACAAGTACCGTGGCGGCATTTTCTACGCTGCCAACGCTGCTTCAGCTCCGTACAAGACACCGGCCGGCCCAACGGTCACGAACCTGACCGGAACTCGCAACAGCGATAAGTCAGTTTCGATCAAGGCAACGGCAAACGACAATGCCTTTGGCACCAACCCTTCAAGCAGCAAACCTGACGCACAGAATGTTGTTGCTGCAGAGTATTCAGTAGGTAAGCTCCCAGCGGCTGCTGGACAAGGAACTACCCTGACTCTCACCGATGGAAATGCTAACTCGACTACCGAATCGTTTAACGGAACCGCTAGCAATGTTCCGGACGGCAAGCAGACAATCTTCGTTCGCACTAAGGACCCAGACGGCAACTGGGGCCCTGCGAAGGCAGCTTTTGTCCAGTAGTTTCTTTCGATCAGTAATATCGCTAAATAACTAGATATTGCAGCAACAAGATGGTGAGGAACTGCCCTGATTCCGGCAGGTTCTCACCATCTTTGCTGCCGCATTGTCCTGCCGCGATGGGGAAGAATAAAAAAGATCCAAAATTTATCGAGAATGTGTCAGTAACATGCTTCTACGTCCCGTAGAATATTTTTATGGACTTCGTCAAATACTTATTGATATTTCTGCACATTCTGGGTGGCGCGGCAATCGTGGGCGGCTGGTTCGCCAACTTTAAAAAGCCCACCATCTTGCCCATCCAACTCTGGGGCGCAATTGCGCAACTTGTCACCGGACTGGCACTGGTTTGCCTAGCGGGAGCCACGCACGCGCCGTTGAACTACATCAAGATCACCGTCAAACTGTTGATCGCCATCGTGGTTTTGGTGCCAGCGATCATTGGCTTCCGTAAAGCACAAAAGAACGAGCCGGTTTCCACCGGGCTGGCACACGCCGTTGGCGGAATGGCCCTGATCAATATCGCAGTGGCAACGCTCTGGCACTAATTTTGTCTAGGGCTACAAATGCACTGGTGTAGCAGTCACCCCGTTGGCTCGCGTCCAATTCCTTGGCGCGAGCCAACTGTGCGTTCAGGCTAGCAACTTGCCTCGGATTGGCAAGGTTCTGGGAATCGATGCCACGAGCTACCTAGGATGGACTAGCAAGTAATTTTCATCCCGAGGAAAGAGCGATAATGGCGACCGTACGTACAGCACACACAGTATGGCAAGGCGATCTGCCCACCGGCAGCGGTCAGGTAACTCTGGACAGCTCCGGGCTGGGCACTTATTACGTCACCTGGAAGGCACGCGCAGAACAAGCCGAAGGCAAAACCAGCCCCGAGGAACTGATCGCAGCAGCACATTCTGCATGCTTTTCGATGGCCTTCAGCCATGCCTTGGGCGAAGAAGGTAAGGTGCCCAACAATGTACAGACGACGGCGGATGTTAGCTTCCAGCCTGGCGAAGGCATCACCGGCATCCATCTGACGCTCAAAGCCTCGGTTCCGGAACTCAGCGAAGAAGATTTCCAGCGAATCGCCCAGGGCGCCAAAACTGGCTGCCCGGTATCAGCAGCGCTGACTGGCACCACGATCACCCTTGAAGCAACGCTAGAGTCCTGATCCTTACGATTCACGGACAAGGCCGCTCGGAAACATTCGAGCGGCCTTGTCCGTCTTAAGCTGGGCAGTATGAGTGAAGATCAAGCACGCCGAATCCGTATTCCGAAACTCCGGCCAGAATTTTATAAATCGCTTTCCGCAATGGATGCGGCTGGCGCTGAAGGCCTCGATGCCAAGCTAGTCGAACTAATTCGAATTCGTTCTTCGCAGTTGAACAATTGCGCATTCTGCCTAGATATCCATCTCACGGATGCACGTGAGAAGGGCGAATCTCAGCAACGATTAGACGTCCTGAGCGCTTGGCACGAAGCGCCGTCGTTTTTTACCGAGCAAGAACAAGCCGCCTTGGAACTCACTGAAACAATGACCTTGCTACCTCAGTCTGGCGTCCCGCACCTGATTTATCAGCGCGCGGCCAACGCCTTCGGCGACGACGAACTTTCAGGTGTGATGGCAACAATTATTGCCATTAACGCTTGGAACAGAATCGGTGTGGCAACTCAGCTCAGTCCGAAGCAGCGCTGAGCTCCCACACCGATTCCGACTACTCCGAGACCTGCGGCCTGGGCGGTAAAGCCCCGGGCCGTAGGTTTCGGTAACCGCTGTGCGCTGGTGCCCGATCAGTGGGGATTTCGCTGAGCATTTCGCGCAATACGCCCAAGCCGTATTCAAGCTGTGGATCAATGCCAGCTGCGTGCGCCTGCGGCGGAAACTGAACCTCAATATCCGGATCGACCCCGTAGTTTTCCACGGACCAGCCAACTCCCCCGCTAAACCAAAACGCGTAACGCGACTGGGTGACTAGGGTGCCATCGGCAAGCGAGAACTTCGCGTCGATGCCCACCACTCCGCCCCACGTTCGCATGCCAATTACCGGCCCAATGCCCCTGATCTTGGCGACCTGAGTGATGATGTCCCCGTCTGATCCAGCGAATTCATCGGTGAGGATCACCACCGGGCCACGCGGCGAAAATGCCGGGTATGTCTGGTCCTGCACGGCCCGCGACCTGGTCCACGCGCTGACTTTCCGGCCAATCAACTCCGCAACCAGTTGCGAGGTATGGCCGCCTCGATTACGCCGCACGTCAATGACTACCGCATCCTTGCTAAATTCCGAATCCAAGTCCCGGTGTAGCTGGGCCCAGCCCCAAGCCTGCATGTCCGGCACGTGCAGATATCCGAACTGATTCTGCGATGCGTCTCGGACAAACTTCCGATTCCGACTAACCCAATCTTGGTAACGGAGCCTGTCTTCATCGGCGATTGGCACAATTGCGACCCGACGTTGGAAGCCGGCTTTTTCACCATGCCCCTCGCCATTGCGCACGGTTAGTTCCACGATCTTGCCGGCGGCGCCTGCCAATAATGGATCCGGGCCAGCTGCGGTAAGCTCAACGCCATCGATTGCCATAATGACATCGCCTGGCTCAATTGCGGCTCCGGGAACCTCAAACGGCGAACGTGCTTTGGAGTCAGACGATTCGCCGGGCAAGACGCTTTGCACCGTCCAACCAGCTTCGGTTTGGCTAATCTGCGCACCTAACCGACCTTGTGGCCTGGTTCCCGGTTCGACTAACACGCGGGGCTTAACGTACGCATGCGACGTACCCAATTCGCCGTGCAGCTCCCAGAGTAAATCGACCAAATCATCGGCTGAGCCCAACCGGTCAACGATCGGCCGATAACTGTCGTACACGCCTGACCAATCAATTCCAGCCATGTCTTCAGTCCAGTAAAAATCACGCTGCAATCGCCAAGCTTCATCGAACGCTTGGCCCCAGACTTTGACCGGGTCAAGTGTTACTCGAATCCGGCTCAGATCAACTTTGACGTTGTCTTGGGACTTCTCATCAGATTTCTTATCGCTTGGCATTACTCGGACCTTTGACTCGTGCCGGACCACGAGCTTCTGCCCATCGCCGCTGAGCTGGAAAGAGTCTGCCTCGTCTACAAGGACCGTAATTTCGTGGCTCTGATATTCAAAACGCTCCAGCCGCGGCGCAACTTCCGGGTCAGCAATATTTGCTTTACCGTCACCGCTGACTCCGGCCAGCTCGCCGTTGAGCCAAAGCAACCCGCCATCAACGGCTAAAGCATCACGGTAATTGCCTTGTGCCACCGGAATCCCGATGATTCGTTGCGGAAGACCGGCGACGTCGATGGTTGTCTTTGCTGGAGAATCCCCTGCGCCAGTTTCATTGCTACTCGATTCCTCGCCGTCTGCTTCGTCACTACTGGGCTTGCCCAGTTCGACGCCCGAAACAACCGGCCCAAATGGTGACGGTGTTTTGGCAGCCAAAGCCAAGAGATAAGGCTTAATCGCTTGGGGAAACGCCAAGTCAAAATTGTGTGTGTCGTAGACCGGATCGAAGCTACGCCGAGAGAGGAAAGCGATGAACTTTCCGTCCGGGGTGAAGGAGGGCGAGAAATCTCGGAAGCGACCATCTGTAGCGTCAATCGGGTCACCGCCAGCTACCGATGCCAATCGAATCTGAGCCCGGTCAGATCCCGCACTCGTGGGCTCAGACCAAACTAGCCACAACGAATCAGGGCTGAACGCCAGTTCATCAATAGCGCCGATCGTGCTGGCAGCCAACTGGCGCAAGGTTCCCGCTGCCACGTCAAGCAAAAGGACATGGCCGTGCTCGGTTCCAATAGCAGCGTATTTTCCGTCCGGGCTGGTCTCCAAGGCGGCGGCCCGAGCCATATTTGGCACGTCAATCTTGCGAGGCTCAACTAACGAAGGTGCCGACCGAGCGGGAACGCCAGGGGCAGCCCCTTCGACCAACGGTGAAGCGGACGACCGAGCAGGCGAAACTCCCAGACTCTCCGCGGAATGGTTAACCGAACTCGCTGAAACCGGTTTGGGTAAATCGGTATCTGGTTCCGAATCCGGCGTGCCATTACTTGCCGCATTTTGGCTGAACTGATTATTTTGGCTGGCCCCAGCGGCCGGTCGATCGAGCTTGCTGCTGGCCAGGACCGGGTCCAAAGGAGCTAGATAAATTGATTCTGCGCCACCATGATCGGCCAGGTAGATCACTTGATCGGCACCTAGCGGTCGAGCCAATCGGGCTCGAACGCCGGGTGTTGCCTCAATCGTCCGGGAAGGACCGTCTTGATGGGTCAGTAAGTGGATCGTGCCGTGTGTTTCAACAAGGCTTGCGCGGCCGCGCTGATCTGGTCGCAGCTCGGCAAGGTGTTTGGCTGCATTCAAGGGGCTCTTGCGCCGTCCGTTAGCTGCGGAGCCAAGCTCAATGTTCAGTTGAACCGGTTCCACATCCAAGCCATCCATTAAGAACAAATGACCCGCGGATTCAAAAACTACCCGTTGGCCATCGGTGCTGGCGTGCCGAACGTAGAAACCTTCATGGTCGGTGTGCCTGCGCAGTTTTTTGCCATTTGGCTTGACCGAGTACAGATTGCCGTAGCCCTCATGGTCCGAAAGAAACGCGATTCGGTCCCCGATCCACATTGGATCAACCAAGTTGCTCTGCAGCTCCGGAAGCAACCTGACGAACTCGCCGGAACCGTCTCGATCGACCCACAGCTTGCCCGCGGTGCCACCACCATAGCGTTTCCACCACGCTGGCTCCCGTGAATATGGCGAAGAAATAACCAGCGGCTTTTCGTCACCAACCACCGGCCCGTAGGCAATGGAATCTATGGGACCGTAGGGAAGTTGGCTGCGCGAACCGTCTGTCGTCGACACGGCATAGCCCAGCGTCAGACTCGATTCAGGCTGTTCAAAGGCGCTTGCGACCAACGCCGAACCGTCCGGCGTGAAGCCGCGAAACTTCGTTGAAGCGTGACCAAACCAGGTCAATCTTTGCAAATCACCGCCAGCTACTGGCACACACACCAGCTCGGGCACTGAGCCTTGGATGACAGTCCACAACAGCTTGCTGCCATCCGGTGAAAAACGAGGGTTTTTGGCTGGCAAGCCCAACGAAGAGACGCGCCAGGCGCGCCCTCCGCTCAGAGGAGCGAGCCAAACATCGTCCTCGGCGACGAAGGTAACCAGGTCGCCATGCAGATGCGGAAAACGGAGATAGTGCGAAGACTGATCGGTCATGAATCGATCTTAGTCACATAGCACTGACAGTCCGAGAGTCCCGGCTGATTGACTTTTCAACCGTAAGAGGTGATCCAATGGAGTATGCGGGTATTAATCTCCGGAGCGTCAGGAATGATCGGCACGGCCCTCACGACGGCCTTGCGCAACAGTGGCGATGAAGTTCGCCGGTTGGTGCGCAGAACGCCGCAGACGGCGGAAGAAATCGCTTGGGACCCGGCGGCAGGGCAGCTGGATCCCAAGGTATTCGACGGCGTAGACGCGGTAGTAAATCTCTCTGGGTCATTGGTTATTCAGCCGCCACGGCGCTGGACACGAGCTTTTATTGAGGAACTGTATTCTTCGAGACTCGAGTCTACTAGGACGTTGGTAGAGGCAATGCAAAAGGCCGATACCCCGCCGCCGGTTTTTGTCAGTCAATCTGGCAAAGATTTCTATGGCGAGGGTGGCGAATTCGACGAAAGCTCAGCGCAAGACCACGGCACCGTGCTTTCGGATCTTTGCGGCCAATGGGAAGACGCAGCAAGTCAGGCACCGGCTGAAACGCAAACTTCCTTCCTACGCACAGGCATTGTCTTGGGACCCAAAGGTGGTGCACTGGGGAAACTGCTCATCCCGCTTCGATTGGGTGTCGGTGGACGGCTTGGCAGCGGAAAACAATTCTGGCCATGGATTGCGCTTCCTGACCACATTGCAGCAATCCAGTTCTTGCTAAAAAACCCCGTCCACGGGCCGGTCAATATGGGCGCCCCGCAGAATGCCACGGTAAGCGAAATTGTCAGCGAGCTTGGGCGGGCGTTGCACCGCCCGACAGTCATTCCGGTGCCTTCATTTTTGCTCAAAATTGGTCTGGGACGAGCAGCCGAAGAGGTGCTTCTGGGCAGCACTACTATGCGACCCGGCGTGCTCTTGACCCAGGGCTTTGAGTTTAAGTACCCAGATCTTGCCAGCGCAGCAGCTTGGGTGGCCGAAGAAATTCGGCACTCCTAGGCTTAGTTGTCCGCTTCGACCTCGGAAATTAGCCATTTTCCTGCATTTTTGACCATGATAAATCGCAAATCTTGGACTCGGGATGAGGCTTACACCTTGACCTTCTCCCGCTGCGCATTGAGCTCGGCAAACGGGCTCAGCTCCACACGAACCTTCAGCTCAGTCCGAGTGTCGATGGCAACAGGACGGACATCAAGAACCACCACTGAGAATCCGTCCAGAAAATGCTTTTGGGTAATCAACTGTTCGAGTTTCTGCTGGTCAATGGCCATCGCCGAAGATCCCATCAGATTGACTTCCTTCAATAGCTCAGCATTTGCTGTTCGAAATTCTTCTGCGCGCAACCAGCTAATGCCACGAATCGCTTGACCTGGATCAGGGTCGTTCAACTCCCGTTGTCGATCCGCAGGAATGGCAGCAGCTGACGCGGTTGCGCCGGCCTGAACAGATTCCTTTCCGTTGCCCGGTAACGATCCGTTGCCCGGTAGAAAGTCATTCAGTAAAAATGCGCCAGTAGCGCCACAGAACACTACGATCACGGCAGCAATGACTCGGGCCGGATGTAATCCGAAAAATTTCTGTGCAGCCCGCTTAGAAAACCGTTCGCGCTGCTTCTTTGCTCGACGGCGTCCGGTGTGCAAATCGGCGTTGGGCATCGGCTTTGACGTGGACCGCACCCGTATTTGTCGTCTAGTTAGCATTTGCGGCAGCACACTAGGGTGCACCGAAGGCATGAGATCCACCGGCTCGGCCGCCGCGCTCCGGTAGATCTCATGGGCCAAATCGTGTGCGTCCGGCCGGTTGGGCCAATCGGCGTCGAGCCCGCTTATCAATGCAGTCAACAAAGCATCCGGCACCATTTGCCGCATCTGATCCGAAATCTGGCCGGTTGGTTCGGGCGCACGGCCGAATAGGCGCCACCACCCGACAGCACACAAAGCGTAAATATCGGCCGCTATGGTGGCGCTCAGACTATTCTCTCCGCTAGCGCGCCTCGATGGTTGGGTACGCCGAAATCCCTGTGGATCGATAAAGCCTTCCGTGCCGATAACAAGATCGTCACTTGATTCACCGATGATCCGCGCTAAGCCCAAGTCAGCCATTAGTGGCTTACCTACCGCGCTAAAGAGAATGTTTCCCAGGGACATGTCTCCGTGCGTCACTCCTTGTCCATGCAGAAATTCAAGTACCTGAAACATCGGGGTCAGCACGGTGACCGTCTCCCCCGGGCTCAAAGAACCGCGGCAAGTCAAAACCGCAGCTAGTGAACCGCCCGCAGCGAAATCCATTAACAATCCCGACACACCACCCCATTCGTCTGTGAGTTTGACCACATAATGAACTGGCAATAAGTGACTATGACGGAAGTTGGTCAAGATTCTGACCTCGCGTCGCAGCTGATCCGCTGAAGTCAGATCCCTGTCGCTGCCAAGTTCCGACATTGCGGGTGGAAAACATTTGAGTGCCCGCTCTAGCCCGTCATCGCCGTGAAGCAACCAGACTTGTGCGGCTGAGCCAACACCAATGAGACGACCTGTCGTAAATTCGCGCACGACGGGTGCTGTGAGCGGAAATCCCTTTTCCATACTCAAGTGATACCCGAATTGTAAAATCTTCGCAGAAGTTATCCAAAGGTCATCAATTTAGGCCGCAGGGCCAACAGGGCTACGCTGTTACGCATGATGCTTGAGTTCTCCGAAGTCAGGTTAGCTCCGAACTTTGTTGACTACATGCAGGCCTGGGAAATGCAACAAAAGCTACACGACGCCGTTGTCGAAGGACAGGCTCCCAGCACTGTGCTACTGCTGGAACATGCTGCGGTGTATACCGCTGGCAAACGTACCGAAGACCATGAGCGGCCTTTCGACGGTACCCCGGTGATTCCGGTAGACCGTGGTGGGAAGCTCACTTGGCACGGACCTGGCCAGCTCGTTGGCTATCCGATTATTGCCTTGGCCGACCCGCACGCGATTCGTGAATACGTTGCGACTCTGGAAGACATTCTGATTGCGGTACTGGCTCAATTTGGTATCAAAGGTGAACGCGTCGATGGACGCGCCGGGATTTGGCTACTCGCCGATGCCAAAGGCCCCACCCGAAAAATCGCCGCGATCGGCATTCGCGTCCACAATGGCGTCACGATGCATGGTTTCTCACTTAATTGCGACAATGATTTAGCCCCGTATGGCCAAATCATCGCCTGCGGTATTACGGACGCCGGAGCTACCACGATGGAGCTTGAGACCGGTCGGAATATTTCACCCGCCCAGGTGCTTCCCCACATCATCAAAGAATTCTCAGCACGCGAAGCAACACTGATCGGAGCACCGGCCCACGAAGCCGTTGTGCCAGCCCGCGCCACAGAAGGAGCAACCCAGTGAGCAGTCAGACCGCCCCAGCACCCGAAGGACGTAAGATGCTCCGGGTCGAGGCCCGCAATGCACAGACTCCGATGGAGCGTAAGCCCGAATGGATCAAGGCCAAAGTCAACATGGGCCCGGAATACATCGGCATGAAAAACCTGGTCAAAAAAGAGGGCTTGCACACGGTTTGCGAAGAGGCAGGCTGTCCCAACATTTTTGAATGCTGGGAAGATCGCGAAGCCACCTTCCTCATCGGCGGCGCCCAATGTACCCGCCGCTGCGATTTTTGCCAGATTGACTCCGGCAAGCCCACCCCGATGGATCGGTTTGAGCCAACCAAAGTCGCGCGCAGCGTAGTCAAAATGAACCTGCGCTATGCCACTGTCACCGGCGTCGCCCGCGATGATTTGGAAGACGAAGGCGTTTGGCTCTATGCCGAGACCATTCGCAAGATTCACGAGCTAAACCCGGGCACCGGCGTCGAAATTCTGATTCCGGACTTCTCCGGAAAGCCGGAAAACATTCAGGCAATTTGCGATGCTAAGCCTGAGGTCTTTGCGCACAATGTTGAAACCGTGCCTAGGATTTTCAAGCGAATTCGTCCCGCATTCCGTTACGAGCGTTCCATGGATGTGATCACCCAGGGCCACGATTTGGGCATGGTAACCAAGTCCAACTTGATCTTGGGTATGGGTGAGACCCGCGAAGAGATTTCCGAGGCGCTCCGCGACCTGCATGAAGCAAAGTGCGATCTCATCACGATTACTCAGTACCTCCGTCCGAGCGAACGGCACCTACCGGTTGATCGCTGGGTCAAGCCGCAGGAGTTCCTTGATCTGCGCGACGAAGCTGAAGAACTGGGCTTCTTGGGTGTCATGAGCGGCCCGTTGGTTCGCTCGTCTTACCGTGCTGGTCGCTTGTGGGCAACGGCAATGCGCAAAAAGGGCCGCGAAATTCCTGCGGAACTGGCGCATATTGCCGAAGGCATTGAAGATTCCGGTCACACCCGCCAAGAGGCTGCCAGCTTGGTGGCCGCGCAAGCCTAGTCACACACTCTTTCGCGATAGCCAGACGGCTTCGGGATAGCCAGATGTACTGTGTTCTTGCTATCCCGAAGCCGTCTGGCTATCGCGAGTAGCGATTGACGCTGTTTCGCTGTTGGCGAGAGCCCTGCCGACGGCGACCGAAGCCGCCCGCTGAGCGGCTAGAATAGATCTACTATGGCCAAGAATTCCGCACCCGACGCTGCCTCCGAACCCAAAACCAGACGTAGCCTGTTTTCGCGTAAACCCAAAGATAATTCACCTAAGCCGGAAAAAAATCCCGGCAGGTTGAAGCAAATGGTGGACATCTTCAAGATCACCCGCCGTAGTGACCCCACCGTGGTCTGGCTGATGATCTTGGTGTTCTTGGGCGTAGTCGCGATCGCTTTGGCGGTTGGGTTCTTCGTGTTCGGCGGCAACTGGATCAGTGGCCTGATCTTGGGCATTCCCTTGGGTATTCTTGGCGCAATGCTGGTGCTCTCCCGACGCGCGGAAAGGGCGGCATTCGCGCAAATCGAAGGCCAGCCTGGGGCTTCAGGAGCAGCACTGGACACCCTCCGACGCGGCTGGATTGTCGAAGAACAGCCGGTTACGGTGAACCCACGCAGCCAAGATGCAGTGTTCCGCGCCATTGGTCGCCCCGGCGTCGTCCTGGTCACCGAAGGTCCAACGCACCGCGTTCGCACCTTGGTGCAAGCAGAGCAAAAGAAACTCAACCGGATTCTGCCGAACGTCAGCGTGCATGTGATCGAGTCCGGCCGCGAAGATGGCCAAGTGCCGCTGAACAAAGTTGCTCCCAGGGTTCGCAAGCTCAAAAACGAGCTGACTAAAGCTGAAGTCAGCGCGGTCAGCAAACGTATCTCTTCTCTGGGTACCCGGTTACCGATCCCCAAGGGCATCGACCCTTACAAGGCTCGACCAGACCGCAAAGCTGCGCGCGGTCGCTAATCACACCACGTAGAAAGCGCCCCTGGCTAATCTAGCCAGGGGCGCTTTGCGGTTAACGTTGAAGAGCTACGAGGCTGCTGCCACCGCCAAAGCTACCGCCTCGGCAACGCCAGGCTGCAGAGGGCTGGGCACGATCATTTCTGCAGTCGGTTCAGTGACAAGCCCAGCAATAGCCTCAGCGGCAGCAAGCTTCATGGCTTCGGTAATTCTTTGCGCACCGGCGTCGAGCGCCCCTTTGAAAATCCCGGGGAATGCCAGCACATTATTGATTTTATTCGGAAAGTCGCTGCGGCCAGTTGCCACCACGCGACAGTGTTTTGCCGCCAGTTCGGGATGAATTTCTGGCGTTGGGTTAGACAGTGCAAACACCATGGCGTCCGAGCTCATTCTCGCGATGTGTTCTTCCGGCACCTGGGCTGAGGAGACACCAATGAACACATCTGCGCCGTCGAGCGCCTCAGCCAGCGCACCGGAGACCTCACGTGGGTTAGTGACTCCGGCAAGCTCAGCCTTGATAGCGGTGAGATCCTCCCGCACGGAGTGGATGATTCCGCGCGAATCGACCAAAACCAAATCTCGGACACCAGCGGCCAGCAAGATCTTTGCCACCGCCACACCAGCAGCACCGACTCCAGAGATAACCACTTTAAGTCCGGGAATGTCCCGTTCCACAACATTGGCGGCATTGATGAGGGCCGCCAAAACCACCACGGCTGTCCCGTGCTGATCGTCATGCATGACTGGGCAGTCAAGAGCCTCAATGAGGTGAGTTTTCAGTTCGAAGCACCTGGGTGCCGAGATGTCCTCAAGATTGACGGCGCCGAAGCTTGGCCGCAAACGCACCAACGTTTCGATAATCTCGTCCACATCAGTGGTATCCAATACCAACGGAATGGAATTCAAACCGCCGAAAGTCTTGAACAGGGCAGCTTTACCTTCCATCACCGGAAGCGATGCTCGCGGGCCAATATTGCCCAGTCCGAGCACAGCGGTACCGTCGCTAACCACAACGACTAAGCGCTTGGTCCAGGTATACACGTCAACTAGCTCCGGCTCGGTAGCGATCGCGCTACTTACCTCCGCCACGCCCGGGGTATAGGCGATTGACAAGTCTTTTTTACTCAACAAGGGTGCGCGCGTTTCTACGCTCAGCTTGCCGCCCAAGTGGGCTTCAAATATTTTCGTCCCGGCTCAGCTCTACGCCTGCGCTAGGCTGGGCATTTACGGGGTTCTCCATCACAAGTTCTCCCTTGAACTTTTTGTGCGCCGTGTGCGCCCTGATGTGAGATTACCCTCAACGTCGCAGTAGTACCGTGTTCATTGCGCGATCATGAAGCCCCCGTTGATCAGGGTCAAAGATGATTGCTGGGATGACCAAGCAAAGCAAAAGAGCACGCACGACGCCGGCTACTGGGCCTGCGGGCAAGAAACCATTGGCTCCTTTGACAGTGTTCGGACCTTGCCGAACTACCTGGATATTGACGATCCGATGGCCGACGCTGAAACCGAGTGTGCCAACCAGCAGTGCCTGCTCAATGAAGAAAATTCCAATAGTGGCCAGCGAGTTTCCTTGAAAGATGAAGTTACTGATCAAAAGACACAAAGCCCAGTCAATGCAGATGGCTAAAATTCGCCGACCGGCTCGGGCAATCGATCCTGGGCCGGATTCCGGCAAGCCCAAACGCTCCCCCGGGTACTTCGAAATATGGGATGTATCAGGGCCGGAGAGCCAGGAGCCAAGGTCTTTGCGATCTACCACTCTTCAAGTTTAGCCGTCATCGCCGCACGCCAAGACCCGTAACCTACTGGAAACAATGTCGATACCGTCGAGAAATGCCCTCTGACTATGCTGTATAACACTTGCAAAAAAATCGACTGCCAGCCGTGCCAGTCGCACCGAAGGAGCATAGATGTTCAAGTCCGCGGACGAAGTCCTCGCGTTTATCAAAGACGAAGAGGTCAAATTCGTCGATATCCGCTTCACTGATCTACCTGGCGTACAGCAACACTTTAACGTGCCAGCGCAGAGCGTGGATGCGGATTTCTTTGTCAATGGTCAACTTTTCGATGGCTCGTCCATCCGAGGCTTCCAAGGCATCGCCGAATCGGATATGCAGCTCATCCCCGATGTGACCACGGCTTTTGTTGATCCTTACCGGATCGAAAAAACTCTCGCCTTGAACTTCTCCATCGTCAATCCGCGCACCGGCGAACCGTACCACCGCGATCCTCGTGGTGTTGCCGAGCGCGCAGAAGCTTACCTAGCATCAACTGGTATTGCAGACACCGCGTTCTTTGCACCGGAGGCTGAGTTTTACGTCTTCGATAACGTGCAATATGAATCGTCACCGCAAGGCTCGTTCTACAAAGTCGATTCGATCGAGGCACCGTGGAACACCGGCCGCAAGGAAGACGGCGGCAACTTGGGTAACAAGATTCCGTTCAAGGGTGGGTATTTCCCGGTAGCGCCGGTGGATCACCAGGCTGATTTGCGTGACGCAATGTGCATCGCACTTGGCGAAGCCGGACTTGAAGTTGAGCGCTCGCACCACGAAGTTGGCGCGGCCGGCCAAGCCGAGATCAACTACAAGTTTTCTACGCTGGTGCATGCTGCCGATGATCTGCAGAAGTTCAAGTACATCATCAAGAACACGGCCTCGGAGTGGGGCAAGACGGTCACGTTCATGCCAAAGCCAATCTTCGGCGATAACGGCTCCGGCATGCACTGCCACCAGTCGCTCTGGACCGGCGGGCAACCGCTGTTCTACGACGAAAAGGGTTATGCTGGCTTGTCCGACCTAGCCCGTTGGTACATCGGCGGCCTACTCAAGCACTCTTCCGCGGTGCTCGCCTTCACTAACCCTACGGTGAACTCTTACCGCCGTTTGGTCAAGGGCTTCGAAGCCCCGGTCAACATGGTTTACTCGCAGGGCAATCGTTCGGCCGGCATCCGGATCCCGATTACTGGTTCCAACCCGAAGGCCAAGCGGATCGAATTCCGCGCACCGGATCCGTCGTCGAACCCGTACTTGGCTTTCGCTGCACAGTTGATGGCTGGCCTGGATGGCATCCGCAATCGGATCGAACCACCCGCGCCGATCGATAAAGACCTTTACGAGTTGCCGCCAGAAGAAGCTAAAGACATTCCTAAGGCTCCCGGATCCCTCGAAGAGGCATTAGCGGCTCTGGAAGCTGATACCGAGTTCCTGCAGGCCGGTGGCGTGTTCACCCAGGATCTGGTTGACACTTGGATCGAATACAAGCGTGAATACGAAATCAAGCCGCTAGCACTCCGCCCGAACCCGTTCGAATTCGAGCTCTATTACGGCGTGTAATCCACAAGCAATGACGACGGCGGCCCGGTCACCTTTTAGGTAACCGGGCCGCCGTCGTCATTAGCGGTTACTCTCAGCCCCTTGCTTCAAAGCTTCAAGCCAGGCCTTGGCCGATGAGCGCTTCGTCTCACTCAGAGAAGCTTGGATGGGCATCTGAATCGCCCCGGTGTGTCCGGAGACTTTCTTGTTTGAGAGGATCAGGACATGGCAGGGAAAACTACGACACGGTATCCGCAGGAGTTGAAGGATCGTGCGGTGCGCATGGTTGCGGAGATGGAGGGTGCATCTTCGGAGTGGGCGGCGATGCAAAAAGTTGCCCAGCTTTTGGGTGTGGGTGTGCCGGAAACGGTGCGTAAATGGGTCCGGCAAGCCGAGATCGATGTTGGTACTAGAACTGGAACAACGAGCACGGAATCGGCCGAGCTGAAACGGTTACGGCGTGAGAACGCTGAGCTGAAACGGGCGAACGCGATCCTTCGGAGTGCTTCAGCTTTTTTCGCGGTCGAACTCGACCGCCACAACACTGATCGTGAAATACATCAAGGACCATGCCGGTCACCGCGAGAATAATGGATTGCGGTGGGGTGTCGAGTCGATCTGCCAGGTGCTTACTGGGACGGGGTGAAGACCACCCCGTCCACGTACTACGAATGGGTGGATAAAACACGATCTCACCGAGAACAACGTGATGAGGTGCTCAAGCCCGTGATCCAGAAGGTGTATGCCGCTAATTACGGGGTTTACGGCACCAGGAAAGTCTGGTTGGCGATGAACCGTGAAGGTGTGCCGGTGGCCAGGTGCACGGTAGAACGGCTCATGGGGTTACTTGGCATACAGGGTGCGGTCCGTGGCAAGGTCAAACGCACCACGATCAAAGACTCGAAGGCAGCCCGAGCGAAGGACTTGGTCCGCCGTGATTTCACACCAACGGCACCGGATCGGCTATGGGTAGCTGATTTCACCTATGTTTCGACCTGGTCCGGGTGGGTCTATGTTGCCTTCGTGATCGATGCCTACTCTCGGAGGATCCTGGGCTGGTCAGCGAGTGCTTCTATGAACACCGTGCTAGTGCTCAACGCAGTTAATCAGGCAATCTGGAGTCGTGAACGGGCCGGGGCTGAGATTTCCGGGGTGATTCATCATCACGATGCCGGGGCTCAATACGCCTCCTTGGCCTTCACCGAACGCCTGGCCCAGGCCGGTATCCGCCCCTCGATCGGTTCTGTGGGTGATAGTTACGACAACGTCTTGGCGGAAACCATCAACGGGCTTTATAAGACCGAGCTGATCAAACCCGGCAAGCCCTGGCGGACTCTAGAAGAAGTCGAAATCGGCACCGCTGAATGGGCCGATTGGTACAACCACCGAAGGCTCTACCAGTACTGCGGAGACATCCCACCAGTAGAGCTAGAAAACCACTACTACAATCACTACCAGAGCACGGCAGCCGCCGACAGGCTCATCGTCTGAGAAACCCTCCGGACACACCGGAGCGATTCAATCCGTTCAAATCCTTCCGGCACGAGCATCGTTTTGAACCCACCGACGAAGGCTGCCTGATGACCGATACGCTATGGGTTTCCGCACCGCTTGGACCGTTGGGCTGGCTGGCAGAGAAGCTTTTTTGAAGTCCTATTTACAGCGACTCATCGAGATTCGCAATGAGTATTTAATTCGCTAAGCACCACGGTCTTAGCTCTTGCCGAATTTCTTATGTACCGCTTGTTTACTGACGCCCAGACACACCGCGATCATTTCCCACGACATGCCGGATTGTCGAGCCCTTCGCACCAGAGCGGCCTCAGTCCGACCAACTTCACGCTGCAATTCGGACAAGGCGAATAAGGCATCTGATGGACTATTCCCGTCCATATCCCCTACTACAGTTTTCATCCGTTCTACCTCCATGCGTCAACTTTAGTTGACAGATGGAGTGGCGTCAACCAAAGTTGACGGAAAGCGTTTAGCCATCACAAATTGCGGGCCAGTTAGTTGGTCGAGGTAGCCACCAACGACGTCGTAACCGGCCTTTCGATACGCGCGCTGACCGGCCACATTCGCTTCGTTTACACCCAACACAACTCCCTCCGCATCCGCAAAGAGTTGTTGTGCAAGTAGCACCGATTCTGCCGCAGCCCGGCTTCCGTAGCCGTGTCCCTGGAACTGAGCTCCAATCAGAAAAGCACGCAAAAGCACCCAGTCTCCTGACCAGTTCAAGGCCTGCTCTGCCGCACCTCGGTGCAGGGTTCCGGTGCCCACCACGCGGGATCCTTCACCATCCACACGGTCAACTATGGCGAAGATTTTCCGAGCAGGCTCCGCTAATCCCCGCGCCACCAATTCACTAGGCACACCAACGAAGGCACCCTGCTCAGGCAGAATTTCCAAAGCGGCCACCGCTTCAATTGCCACGGCCCGTTCAGCTTCATCTAGATCTTTCAAAAGAATCAGCCTAAACACTCAGAGTACCTTTGCCAAAAAGTCCTGGAGCCTGGGCTGCTGTGGTGCATCAAAAATCTGCTCCGGTGCACCCTCTTCACAAATCACGCCGTCGGCCATGAAGATCACCCGATCGGATACTTCACGAGCAAATCCCATCTCGTGCGTCACCACCATGGTCATACCTTCGGCAGCCAAGTCTTTGATCACCTGCAGGACTTCGCCCACCATCTCAGGGTCCAAGGCGCTAGTGGCTTCGTCAAAAAGCATAATGCCGGGCGCCATAGCCAAAGCCCAGGCAATTGCTACCCGCTGCTTTTGGCCACCAGATAATGAGGCGGGGCGAGCATCTGCTTTTTCCGACAGTCCAACTCGGTTCAGCAACTCCATTGCCTTGGCACGAGCCTGCGACTTAGAAAACTTCTTGAGCTCCACCGGGGCCAACATGATGTTTTCCAACACTTTCATATGCGGGAACAGGTTGAAATGTTGGAAGACCATACCGATGTGCTGACGAACCTTGTTCAAATCAACTTTGGCATCGGTCAGATCAAAACCATCCACCACCACTTTGCCGCCGGTGATGTCCTCAAGTTTGTTCAAGCAGCGCAGAAAGGTCGATTTTCCGGAGCCAGAAGGCCCAATGACGCAGACAACCTCGCCCTCGGCAATCTGCGCATCAATGCCTTTCAGCACCTGATTGGTACCGAAGGTCTTCAACAGGCCTTCAACCTGAATTTTTGCCGATGGCAATCCGGTCGCTTCGCTCATTTGTTGAACCTCTTGTCCACGATATTGGAGAGCTTGGTCCGTGCCATGATGACGATGAAGTACATCACCGCAACGATGAGCAAAGTCTCGGAAATCCGGAAGCTATTAGAGTAAATTTGTTGGCCTTGGTAGAGCAGCTCGGCAAAGCCGATAGCCATTAGCAAAGACGAGTCTTTGAGCAGGATGACCAGTTGATTGATCAAGGACGGCGTCATGATCTTGAAGGCTTGCGGCACCACTACCTTACGCATCGAGGTGAGGTACCCCAGGCCAAGGCTACGACTGGCCTCAAGTTGTCCAGGATCAACGGACTGGAGGCCACCCCGGACGATTTCAGTCACGTAAGCGCCAGAGTTCAAGGCCAAAGTCAGTACGCCGGCAACCCAGATGTTGATCGGTTGTCCAGTCAGCTGCGGAATGCCGAAATAGAAGAAGAAAGCCTGCACCAACAAAGGCGTGCCGCGGAAAATATTCACGAACGTCGTCGCGACGCCGCGCAACACAATATTTTGCGAGACTTTCAAAAAGCCGAAGAACAAACCCAACAGCATCGCGAAAGCGAACGAGATGACCGTGACCAATAGCGTGTTACCCAAACCGCTGAGCAAGGCAGGCATGCTTTGCACAACCAAGTCCCAGAATGAACTTGTAGCGCTTGATGAAGCCGCAGGTTCTTTGAGATAGGTATCTAGCAATTTCTGGTAGTCGCCATTAGCTTTCAGCTTGGCCAAGCCATCGTTGAATGCTGCCAATAAGTCCGAGTTCTGCCCTTTGTTCACGGCGAAGCCGTACGAGGCACTCGGGACCTTCTCGGTTACCGTCTTCAAACCGTTGTTTTGCGCAATACCGTAAGCGAGCACTGGATAGTCATCGATTACCGCGACGGCATTTCCCGATTTGACCAGCTCGTACATTGTGGCCGATTGGTCCAGAGACTTGACCGTAAACCCGTACTTATCCGCGATCGACTCTGCGTAGGTTTCACCCTCGCTACCGGTTTTAGCAGTAAAGACCTTGCCACGCAGGTCCTCATAACCCTTGGTCGTTTCGTCGTTCTTTGCCACGGCCATCTGCACGCCGGAATCGAAGTATGGCTCGGAGAAGTCATAAACCTGTTTGCGCTTGTCGGTAATCGACATACCGGCAATGACGCCGTCTACCTGGCCAGAGCTCAGAGATCAGGGCTTGGAGCGCCGCACTAAACCCAAGGGACTTGATTTCAACGTTGAACCCTTGGTCCTTAGCAATTGCGCGCACCAAATCCATATCGATGCCGACTAGCCCACCACCGCTGTCGCGAAATTCGAACGGCGCAAAGGTGGTATCGGCGCCAATCGTGAAGGTTTTGCCTTGAACCGAAGCGTGCTGAACCGTCTGAGGTTGCACCACCGCAGCATTGGTGGCATTGGTGGCATTGGCGCCGACCATGCCAAAAAATCCGGTGCCAAAAAGCACCACGACGGCGGTCAGCACAGTCGCGATCAAAGCGATTACCGGGTTTTTGGTGCGGAACAGTCTGGATCCTGGAGGCTTACGAAAGAGTGATTGCACCAATAGAGAGTAACGAAAAGTGCGTCATATAACGTAATGCTCGGTTCAAGCTGGGCGAAAAATGAGCCAAATGCGCCGAGCCAAAAAATAATCTGCGCGAGTTGTCGATTTCCCAAACTCTTGTTCGACATACAGGTACAGCGCAAACTAAAAGTTAGTGGGCCACTGAAGACAGGAAAATTGAGATGACTGAAAGCAGTAACCTTTCCACTGAGCTGGATGAGTTCTTGATTCTCATTCATGGAAACGTTCGCACTTGGGATGAACGTACTCCGCAGGATCTTGAAGAACTGGGTAGCAATCATGGCAATTTTATCGGTCAGCTCATCAGCCAGAACCATTTTGTGCGCACCGCCGCCCTGGCAGACGGGCTGACCCTGCGTCAGTCAAAAACCGACATCACCAGCACCGGAGCAGAAATCGTTGGGGGCTTCTACATTGTCAAAGCAGCCTCGCTAGAAGAGGCTGCCGAGATGGCGCGCCAGATTCTCGATTTCGACGGCGTCGCGATGGAAATCCGCCCGATCCTCCGTCCCAGCAGCTAGAGCTACCGAAAGGTCATTCCGATGTCCCAGCACGAATCAGTCCCGCAAAAACAGTTTTTGATTTTGATTCGCGGCAATAACGACGTCTGGCAAAATGCTGACCCGGCGGTACTTGCCCCGATCATGCAGCAGTATTTCCGTTTCAATGAGCTTCTCCAACAACGGCAAGGCGAGGTCCCCTCCGCGGAGCTGAAGGAGTAAGGCGTCACCCTGCGCAAATCCGCGACTGAAGTCCTGAGAACCGACGGACCTTATTCGACCGGCGCAGAAATGGTCGGTGGTTTTTATCTCGTGAACGCAGAATCGCTTGAAGAAGCTACCGAGTTAGCCAGCAATATACCGATGTTTGCCGGAGATGCAGTAGAGATCAGGCCGGTCATGACCGATCTGGATCGGCCCGAGGCTCTGCGCGCAACGAACTTACGCTAGTGTCTGAGCGCTTCGGAGATCCAGGAGTCGCCGCGGCCATTACTTCGGCGCACCGATTGCACTGTGCCAGGCTTTTGGGCCTATTGGCGGTTCAATGGCGTGACCTCGATCTTGCCGAAGAGTGCCTAGCTGATGCTTTTGAAACGGCCGTCCGGCAATGGACATTGAGCGGCGTGCCAGATAATCCGCCAGCTTGGTTGCTGATTGTGGCACGCCGTCAGGCCATTGACGTCCGTCGGCGGGCCAGCACTCTTGCCGCGAAGCTACCGGAGCTTACCCCTTCCACTATTTCCAGTGCCGAGCAAACGATGGACGACAGGTTGCAACTCATGTTCATCTGCGCACATCCGGGCCTCAGCTCAACCGACCAACTGGCGTTGACGCTACGTTGCGTCAGTGGCCTAGCCGTTCCTGACGTCGCCAGGTTACTGCTTACCTCCGAGGCAACCATGGCTGCCAGGCTGACAAGGGCCAAGAAACGTGCTGCGTTGACCAAACAAGCATTTCATCTACCAGACGGCACGGAAATTGCCAGCCGAATGACGGCAGTCCTCCATGTGCTCTACACGCTGTTTACCGCTGGCTATGCTCCCGCTACCGGCAGCGGAGTCACTGATAATGCGCTGCTTGACGAGTCAATTCGCCTGACCAGACTGCTTATCGTGTTGCGAAGTTCAGACGCCCGGCCGCGATTCTTGCTGGCCTTGATGCTCATTCAAAACTCCCGCCGAGACGCCAGGACTGACGCCGGCGGAATGCCGATTCTGCTGTCTGACCAGGACCGCGACCGTTGGCGGCAACAAGACCTCGTAGAAGCTCAGAAGCTCTTATCTGAGATGCTTTCGACCGCTCCCGAGCCTTATCTACTCCAGGCGCTCATTGCTTGGGAAAGCAGCTCAAGCCTCCCTAACTGGCAGCTCATCCTGCACTACTTCGACCTGCTCAACAGCATCGCGCCTTCGCCGATAGTCTTGCTCAATCGTGCAGTTGTTTTGGCTGAAATTGAAGGGCCAGCGGCAGCCCTTCAAGAAATCGACCCGCTGGCCAAACCGTTAGCTTCGCACATGATGTATTACGCCATTCGGTCCGATCTCTACCGGCGACAATCGAGTCAGGACACTTCGAAGGTTCGCTGCGCGCTCAATGATTACCGTAAGGCGCTTTCGCTGAGCAGGAATACCGCAAACACAAAATTTCTTGAGGCTCGAATCGCCTATTTGCTGACCGATCCGCCGTCGTGATCGAACGATCAGCCAGCATCTGCAGCCAATTCGATTCGTAGTTCTTTGATTCGTTCCTGCACCGTCACGTAATACTCGTACAGATCGAATTGCGGATTTTCCGCGAGTTGCTTAGCCAAAGTGGTTAGTGGGAAGACCAAGATGGTGCTGCCTGGCACCCGTAACGCTGGGTCAATCCCCTGTTCGTCGTCAACCTGCACCCAGTTCAAACGGAACTTCAGGATCTTGCACTAAAGCATCGCCAAATACCGCACCCATCGCTTGCAGTGCGGCATCGTCGCCGTCGCCGACCCATCCCTCAGTCAAGATGGTACTCAAGATGCGCAATTTCATGCCAAGATCTTCAAAAGCTGGCTGATCTTCAATCGGAAGATGCCCTCGGACCCAAGCACGTAACTGATCGAGGAAATCGATCCGTTCATCATCTAATGCGGTGACGTTTTGCATATGAAAATCGTAACCTTGGCTAGATCGGCTTATTCGCCATAAAACAATCTCTCGAACACTGCCCGCGCTTGCCGAGTGATTCGCAAGTAGTCTTCCTCGAAGGCCCCACCGTGGCCGGGCGGATATCCGCACCAGCGTGCCACTGCCTCAAGGTCTCGACGTGAGGACGGCAAGGAGTCGGAACCCCTTCCCGTCCATAACACGTTGGCAGAACGAATTCGGCTGGCCAATCGCCAGGCCTTGGCAAGCGCATCGGCATCTTCATCCGCCACAAAACCCAATTCAGCCAGGCCGGATAATGCGGTCAGCGTCGACGTCGTGCGCAGCTGCACCTGCGCACGGGCATGCTGCAACTGCAATAATTGCACCAGCCATTCAACGTCGCTCAGCCCGCCACGGCCTAATTTGATCTGCCGTGCTGGATCAGCTCCGCGCGGCAGCCGCTCAGATTCCACTCGGGCCTTGACTCTGCGCACTTCGCGCAGATCCTGCTCTGATAGCTGATCCGGGTAGCGAACGGAATCTACCAACGCCATAAACTCGGCAGCCAATTCATCGCTACCGGCCATTGGCCGCGCCCGCAACAACGCCTGAGCTTCCCAAATCAACGACCATCGGCCGTAATACTCTCGATACGAGTCCAGCGAACGAACCAATGCACCGTTCTTACCTTCTGGCCGCAGATCCGCATCAATTGCCAAAACACGTTCAGCCCGAATCGCTGGTTTCAGCGGTTGGGTGAGCAGCGCAGAGAGCTGGCTGACGATTTGCACGGCCTGGGCCTGCGCTCCAGCAGGATCCACTCCCGGACGCGCTTTGTGCACAAACAGCACATCAGCATCAGAGCCGTAGCCAATTTCTCGGCCACCTTGACGGCCCATTGCTACTACCAGCACATCAGTTTTAGCTTCATCCTGTTGATTCTCAGCGACGTGCAGCGCACCCAGTACAGCGGCACGATCAACGTCCCCCAAGGCGGTACCGATGGCATCTTGGTCCAACAAGCCAGCGCTGTCTGCGAGCGCGATCCGCAAAACTTCGCGTCGCCGAATCAACCGAATAAGCCGCATCGCGCTGGAGGGGTCCGGATGCCTGGACATCTTCGATTGGATCTCTTGCCACTGCGCTTGGAAGCTCAACGGACGCAGATCTTTGTCTGACCCAAGCCATTTCGTCTCCTCCGGCGAGACCTCCAAGAGATCAGCAATCAAATGCGAGCTAGAAAGCACATGACAAAGACGCTCGGCCGCCGCTTGCGAATCACGCAACATGCCTAGATACCAATGCGTAGTACCCAGCGATTCGCTGAGTCGTCTGAAGGCCAGCAAGCCGCTGTCTGGATCAACGCCGTCGCCCAGCCAATCCAGCAAAACTGGCAACAGTTGCCGTTGCAAGGCGGCCCGCCGAGAGACTCCTGTGGTGAGGGCTTCAATATGCCGCATCGCACCAGCGGTATCTTGATAGCCCAGCGCCGCTAATCTCGCTTGCGCGGACTCAGGGCTCAACGAAGCATCTTCGGCACTCAGATTGGCTGCTGCGTTCAACAGTGGGCGGTAGAAAATCCGTTCGTGTAATGACCTCACCCGACGCTTAACGCTCTGCCATTGGTCAAGGAGAACTTTTGCCGACGGCCGACTCATGGCCATTGCACCTTGGCTGGACCGCGCGAGTGCCCGCAAGGCAGGCTCAGCTACTGGCATGAGGTGTGTGCGGCGCAAATGCACTAGCTGGATTCGGTGTTCCAACACCCTGAGGTATCGATACGCGCCGTCGAACTCTGCAGCGTCCGTGCGACCGACGTAACCTGCGGTGGACAATGCTTCGATCGCCCCGGTGGTGTCCTGTTTGCGTAAACTCGAATCGGCTTTTCCATGCACCAGTTGCAAAAGCTGCACGGTGAACTCGACGTCCCGCAAGCCGCCGGGGCCAAGTTTGAGTTGCCGGTTTTGCTCTTCCGCAGGAATGTTGGCGCTCACTCGGCGGCGCATTGCTTGGACCGACTCGACGAATCCATCACGTTCGGATGAATTCCAAATCATTGGTGCCAACGCCGAAGTATATTGCTCACCTAAGGCGAGATTTCCGGCAATTGGCCTGGCTTTGAGCAGGGCTTGGAACTCCCAGCTGGAAGCCCAGCGCCGGTAATATTCCAGGTGCGAATCCAGTGTTCGCACCAGTGGCCCGTCTTTGCCTTCTGGTCGCAAATTCGCATCAAGCTCCCATAGGCCGGGCTCGCGGTCTGGCGCGTTAATAATGCGGGCCAGCAGGGCTGCCAACTGCGTACCGACCTGGATTGGCAGCTCGTCATAGTCGGCAAGACCGTTCGCGGCCACGACATAAATAACGTCAACATCTGAAATGTAATTCAGTTCGCGTGCGCCACATTTGCCCATACCGATTACCGCTAGCTCGACGGCGGTCACTTGCTGGGCGGAAAAGGTGCCGACGAGCTCGGCACGAGCAATGGCTAGTGCTGCGTCCAGTGCCGCTCCGGCGAGGTCTGCCAGTTCGGCAGCAACGATGGGTAAGACGTCTGCGGGATCTGCGGCGCAGAGATCGCGAATCGCCAGCTCGGTGAGATGCCTGCGGTACTGCCTGCGCATCGCGGTGGTGGCCTCAGCAGTCCCCAGTCCAGACAGTGGCGTAGCAGATTCCGGGTCCGCCCCCACGGCTTGGAGCAAGGATGTGCGCAGCACCTTGCCTGGGACGCCGACGGGTTCAGCGCTGACTGAAATCTCTAATGCCGCAGACTGGCCCGGATTACGAATGAGGAAGTCCGCAAGAGCTTCGGACGCGCCAAGCAACCGGAACATTGGCTCGCTCCGCTTTGGGCCAGCTTGAACCAGCCTTGCTACCCGCTCGGCAAGTTCCGCGGGCGCCGCCAACATCCGGACCAGCGATTGCAGGGCTAGATCAGGATCCGCGGCAAAGGCCAGTCCGGCAAAAAGATCGTCCTGAGCAAAATCTAGTAATTCAGGCACTGCCAAGAACCGAGTACTTTTTTCTAGATCAGCGAAGCCTTGTTCGATTAGTACCCGCGGCAGACTTTTCACCATAGTTGCTTGCCCCAAGATTCTTGAGCGCCGCAGCGCTCAACGATCAGAGAATCCCCAAATTGCGCCGCAGCTCGAAAGGCGTCACTTCAAGTCGGTATTCTTGCCAGTCCGCACGCTTATTGCGCAGAAAATGCTCAAAAACCTGTTCGCCCAGGATTTCCGCCATCAGTTCGGAATCTTCAGTGAGCCGAATCGCATCGTCCAGGCTGGACGGCAGCGGGTCGTGCCCCAAAGCTCTACGCTCAGCGGTAGTCAACGACCAGACGTCGTCTTCAGCCGCAGCTGGCAGTTCGTAGCCTTCTTCGATTCCTTTCAATCCCGCACCGAGCAAAACCGCATACGCCAAGTACGGATTGGTCGCAGAATCGATACCTCGGTATTCGATGCGCGCAGATTGGCCTTTGCCGGGCTTGTATAGCGGGACGCGGACCAAGGCGGACCGGTTGTTATGGCCCCATGCGAGATGGCTCGGCGCCTCGCCGCCGCCCCAAAGTCGCTTGTAGGAGTTCACAAATTGGTTAGTGACCGTGGTGAACTCCGGTGCGTGCTTCAAGATGCCAGCGATGAACTGCCTTGCCGTGGTCGATAACTGGAATTCAGCGCCGGCCTCGTAAAACGCGTTCGTGTCGCCCTCGAAAAGCGAAAAATGCGTGTGCATGCCAGAACCAGGGTGTTCGGAAAATGGCTTCGGCATGAACGTGGCATACGTTCCTTGCTGCAAAGCGACTTCTTTGATCACGGTGCGGAACGTCATGATGTTATCCGCAGTTTGCAGGGCATCGGCATAGCGCAGATCAATTTCGTTCTGGCCCGGGCCGCCTTCGTGGTGGCTGAACTCGACGGAGATGCCGACGCTTTCCAGCATTGCCACGGCCGTGCGTCGGAAGTCTTGCGCTACCCCGCCAGGCACGTGGTCGAAATATCCGGCCTGATCTACCGGCACTGGCCGGCCATCTGCGCCCAGTTCTTCGGACTTGAGCAAATAAAACTCAATTTCCGGATGGGTGTAGCAAGTGAACCCCATGTCTGCCGCTTTGGCGAGCGTGCGTTTGAGGACATTGCGTGGGTCCGCCGTGGATGGTTCGCCGTCTGGGGTCAAAATATCGCAGAACATGCGCGAGGTCTGTTCTGTTTCGCCACGCCAAGGCAAGATCTGGAACGTGGAGGGATCCGGCTGCAACAACATGTCCGATTCAAAGACTCTGGCCAGGCCTTCAATGGAGGAGCCGTCGAAGCCTAGTCCTTCCTCAAAGGCTCCTTCTACCTCAGCCGGAGCCAAGGCCACTAATTTCAACGAACCCACGACGTCGGTGAACCAAAGTCGGACAAAACGCACGTCTCGTTCTTCAATGGTGCGGAGAACAAATTCCTGCTGGCGATCCATCGAGGCTCCTTTTGCTCAAATCTGTGCTGCCTGCAAGCTTCTTGCAAGCTCTGCCAACTCTACCGAGCATTCCGTCATGCTGGCATTGTTGCGACCCGAGTCAAGTAGACTCTTGCCATGAATTCCGTTGAACTGCCAGCTCCCTATGGGACGGGCGCGGCTAATACAGCTGCTCATAGTACCGGCCAAAACGCTTTGCCAAAGAAGATTCGGGTGCATCATCTACAGCAGGCCAAAGATGAGGGCCGCAAATTCGCGATGCTCACGGCCTACGATCAGTATGCTGCGCAGATTTTTGACGAGGCTGGCATCGAGACGCTACTCATCGGCGATTCAGCGGCCAATAATGTTTACGGCTACGAAACGACCATCCCGGTAACGGTTGATGAGCTACTGCCGTTGTGCCGGGCCGTCGCCAGGTCTACCCGTAGGGCGCTCGTGGTGGCTGATCTACCCTTTGGCAGCTACGAAGCTTCCGCTGAACAAGCGGTAGCCACCGCAGTGCGTTTCCTTAAAGAGGGTTTAGTTGCCGCAGTCAAGGTTGAAGGAAATGCTCGTCTTGCCCCGCAAATTCGCGCCATGGTGGACGCTGGCATTCCAGTGGTGGCTCATATTGGCTTCACCCCGCAAAGCGAACATGCCTTAGGCGGCTATCGGGTGCAGGGCCGCGGCGAGGCCGCTCAAACGGTCATTGACGACGCCGGCGCCTTAGCCGAAGCTGGCGCCTTTTGTGTGCTGATGGAAATGGTGCCGGCTGAGGTTGCTGCCGCAGTAGATGCTGCGGTCAAGGTGCCCACGATTGGCATTGGCTCGGGTTCAGCTACCACTGGCCAAGTCTTAGTTTGGCAGGATATGGCTGGGCTGCGCGGTGGCCAAGTAGCCAAGTTTGTGAAGCAATACGCAGATTTGCGCACGGTATTGTCCGAGGCGGCAATTACCTTCGGCGCTGAAGTGCGCGACGGCGCGTTCCCCGGCCCTGAGCACTCGTTCTGACCCAGCGACTAGGGAACCAGTGACTAGCTGACCAGGTGACTAGGGGCTGGGGTATTTGCTAGCCACTGCCGCTGGTGTAATCACATATTGCAAGACTTACCCAGACTTGCTGGTGTCTACGGTTACATCGATGCTGAGTTGAAAGCCCAAGGCGTTACCGCCATTGAGACTCACCGTGTGCTCGCGCTCTGGAGCTTTTTCAGCCGCAGCCAGAAAGCTTTCCACATCAGCTGAATCTAGGCCTGTCTTGGCAGCGTCTTCGCGCAGGGTCTGTGCCAGCTCGGCTACGTCGTCGAACGCCAGAAAGTAGCTGATCGTACGAATCTGGCCATCGGCGTCGTCGGCGAGCAGCCTGATGGTGCTGCTATCCGCCACCAGCTCGCCTTGCGAGCCCTTGATGGTGAGGTGAATCGATTTGTCCACCGGCACATTGACATCCCAGAAGGTATCCCCTGCCTGGACGCCGACGTCGCTGCGGTTGAGTGATCCGGAGCTCAGATCTAAGAACGCTGCTCGGCTCCGATTGATCTCTTCAACTCCGCTCTTATTGAAGGAAGAGTTCTTTCCAGTCATAACGGATTCTCCTTGACTCGACTGGGCCGGGGGCGAAACTGGTGTGCAAGCGCTCACGAAGATGGTCACGGCCGAAACTGCGGCCAGTAGTGTGACCTGTACTGCCCAAAGACGCGCCCGTGAAGCCATCTTCGTTGCCCTTTCGCCTGGATTACTGCTCAGCATCAACATCGAAGCCGCTCAATAATCGTTCCACGATCTGTGGAACGTTATGGGTGGGCCGTTGACTTTCCAGTCTCTCATTCATGAATCGCCCCGGTGTGTCCGGAGACTTTCTTGTTTGAGAGGATCAGGACATGGCAGGGAAAACTACGACACGGTATCCGCAGGAGTTGAAGGATCGTGCGGTGCGCATGGTTGCGGAGATGGAGGGTGCGTCTTCGGAGTGGGCGGCGATGCAAAAAGTTGCCCAGCTTTTGGGTGTGGGTGTGCCGGAAACGGTGCGTAAATGGGTCCGGCAAGCCGAGATCGATGTTGGTACTAGAACTGGAACAACGAGCACGGAATCGGCCGAGCTGAAACGGTTACGGCGTGAGAACGCTGAGCTGAAACGGGCGAACGCGATCCTTCGGAGTGCTTCAGCTTTTTTCGCGGTCGAACTCGACCGCCACAACACTGATCGTGAAATACATCAAGGACCATGCCGGTCACCGCGAGAATAATGGATTGCGGTGGGGTGTCGAGTCGATCTGCCAGGTGCTTACTGGGACGGGGTGAAGACCACCCCGTCCACGTACTACGAATGGGTGGATAAAACACGATCTCACCGAGAACAACGTGATGAGGTGCTCAAGCCCGTGATCCAGAAGGTGTATGCCGCTAATTACGGGGTTTACGGCACCAGGAAAGTCTGGTTGGCGATGAACCGTGAAGGTGTGCCGGTGGCCAGGTGCACGGTAGAACGGCTCATGGGGTTACTTGGCATACAGGGTGCGGTCCGTGGCAAGGTCAAACGCACCACGATCAAAGACTCGAAGGCAGCCCGAGCGAAGGACTTGGTCCGCCGTGATTTCACACCAACGGCACCGGATCGGCTATGGGTAGATGATTTCACCTATGTTTCGACCTGGTCCGGGTGGGTCTATGTTGCCTTCGTGATCGATGCTTACTCTCGGAGGATCCTGGGCTGGTCAGCGAGTGCTTCTATGAACACCGTGCTAGTGCTCAACGCAGTTAATCAGGCAATCTGGAGTCGTGAACGGGCCGGGGCTGAGATTTCCGGGGTGATTCATCATCACGATGCCGGGGCTCAATACGCCTCCTTGGCCTTCACCGAACGCCTGGCCCAGGCCGGTATCCGCCCCTCGATCGGTTCTGTGGGTGATAGTTACGACAACGTCTTGGCGGAAACCATCAACGGGCTTTATAAGACCGAGCTGATCAAACCCGGCAAGCCCTGGCGGACTCTAGAAGAAGTCGAAATCGGCACCGCTGAATGGGTCGATTGGTACAACCACCGAAGGCTCTACCAGTACTGCGGAGACATCCCACCAGTAGAGCTAGAAAACCACTACTACAATCACTACCAGAGCACGGCAGCCGCCGACAGGCTCATCGTCTGAGAAACCCTCCGGACACACCGGAGCGATTCACCTCGACTTTGAATCCTCGATTCGCTCAGCAGCTTTGTCCATGATCATGCCGAGCTCGCGCAACTCGCCGACGTTTGCGCCTAACATCTCGCCAGTCATCGCTTACCTCCACCAGTCATCGTCTCAGACTAGTTTCAGCTCACCATTTTCACCATGGGTGAGAACTCCCCTGGCCGGATTCTGGCTCCGGCCAGGGGAACGAGCTACTTCGCCGCGAGCATGATCCGCTCTGCGGTAGCACTGCCATCAGCTTTAACCGCGGACAGGCGGACGCTGTCGCCAACTTTGAGATCTTTGAGCGCTACGGTTGCCGGCTTGGGCCGATCAGCCTTATTTTTGTTGCCATCGCTCGAGCTCTTTGGCGTAGCTGCAGGCTTAGTTGGCGCCTGGAAGACCTTCGTCGAGGAATTCAGCAGATAACTTTGGCTGAAGCCGTCGCTGCTCTTTACCGTAACTGAGGTGTCCGAGATTGATTCGATCGTGCCGGACTGCACATCCAAAGTCACAGTTTTTCCATCACGGTCAACAACAGACTCGCCATGCAAGCATCTTTTCAGCGCCACGATGCCCCGCGTGTTTATTGGCATCCGAGCTGCCAAACTGGCTACTCGACGACGACGGTGAGCTTCCGGATGATGCATCTGCAGCATAAACCGCGCCTACTCCAACGCTGAGTACTATCCCGGCGGTCGCAGTCGCGATCACGGTATTGCGGACCCACCGGCCTCCGGGACGCTTCTTCAGGGCATGAGGATCGTTGTTAATTTCATTGTTCACGGTTGCTCCTATAAATAGTTCAAGAGCTTCCATCGTGACCTGGCAGCTTGTGATCAACCCCCGATTTGGCCAAGCCCTGGCTTTGTCATTGCCAAGATCTCTGTGACCACTTCGCAAGTTTTCACAGCCGATACCCTGCTGACGGCGTTCGTTAGAAAAGAGCTCGGACGGCCTGAACCAGTTTAGGTAAATCAATTTGTTGCGAGGTGTCTAGTTCAAGAACCGGGGAAAGTTCAATCGGAATGGCGCCTTCGGCAAGCCTGCGCCAATGTGCCATAGTGAATTGATCTCCGCTATGCACCGGATGCCGGGCTCTGCTAGCAGCTCGCGCCAGGGCAACGTCGACGTCAACACGACAATAGATCTCAACGACCACTTCTAGATTTGCCCGCTGCAAACCTGCGATAGCAAACTCACGGTCTCGTTCACGGTGCCAATTCGATTCAATGATTGACGCAGGTACCGCGGTGGCGGCAGTCCAAAGTGCCTCGATTGCCAGCATTCCCAATGCTTTCGCTGGAATGCCATCCGGACCAAAATCAAAGAACGTCTCTTTGAAATCGTCTTGACTGAACAATGGTAAGCCAAGCATCGGCGCCAAGTCTCGAGCTAGAGATGTTTTCCCTGCGCCGCTGATCCCGTTGATCAACACCACTCGACCCTGCGGCCTACTCATTGGTTAGTCTTCGTCTTGCGAATCCCAAGCGTCGTTACGAGCCTTTACCTTGGCCAGCGCTTGTTCGGCCTCGGCCCGAGTCTCATAGGGGCCGATCAGCTGCGTCCAATCAGACTGCGCATCTTCTTCGACCTCGTGCGTATTCACGTTGTACCAAAACTGCGGCATGCCCTACTCCGTTCGCCATGATTGCGTTGCCAAGATTTCCCGGCACTGTTTCAGCCTAACTCGATCCGAGCACGACCGCGGTCAATGGCTAGTATGGTTCTATGCTTCATACCCCACTCGGGACCTTAGTTCCCGGAACACTCAGCCCCGCCCGCAACGTACCCACTTCGATTCCGCGACCCGAATACGTCGGTAAAGCTGGCCCGGCCAAATTCACCGGCTCTGAAGTCAAATCAGCTGAGACAATCGCTAAAATCCGCATCGCATCAAAAATAGCCGCCCAAGCCATCGTTGAAGTAGGCAAGCACATTGCGCCGGGCGTGACTACCGATGAGCTAGACCGAATCGGGCACGAATTCATCGTGGCTCACGAGGCATACCCGTCTACCCTGGGATATCGAGGCTTTCCGAAATCCCTGTGCTCGTCACTGAATGAAGTGATTTGTCATGGCATTCCAGATTCCACGGTGTTACAAGATGGCGACATCATCAACATCGATATCACCGCTTTCAAAGACGGCGTACATGGCGATACCAATCACACCTTTCTGGTCGGTGATGTCGATGAAGAGTCTCGACTGTTGGTGGAACGCACCGAAGAGTCGCTGCGGCGCGCGATCAAGGCTGTTGCGCCAGGCCGTGAGATCAACGTCATTGGTAGGACTATCGAGTCCTATGCGAAGCGATTCGGCTATGGCGTAGTTCGTGATTTCACCGGCCACGGAGTCGGCGAAGCCTTCCATACCGGCTTGATCATTCCGCATTATGACGCGGCTCCGGCATACAGCACTGTGATCGAACCGGGAATGACGTTTACCATCGACCCATACTGACTTTAGGCACCGTGGAGTGGGATATGTGGGAAGACGATTGGACCGTGGTCACCCACGATCGCAAGCGCACTGCCCAGTTTGAACACACGCTTTTAGTCACCGATTCCGGTGCCGAAGTATTGACGCTGGCTTAGAACCTGACCTGCTTTTACCACCACCCTCGAACTATCCGGAGTAACCATGTCGAAGAACGCTGATAAGTCGCAAAACCCCCAGCACATCATCGGGATCGACATTGGTGGCACGGGCATCAAAGGTGGCATCGTCAACCTGAAAAAGGGTGAGCTCTCTGGTGATCGGTTCCGCATCGACACACCACAACCGTCAACCCCTAAAGCAGTAGCGGAGGTCGTCAAACAAATCGTCGACGAGCTGATGTCGCGCGAGGATGCCCCGTCCAAGGACAGTCCGGTTGGCGTTGATTTTCCGGCCATCATCGCGCACGGCGTTGCTCGGTCCGCCGCCAACGTAGACAAAAGTTGGATTGGTACCGACGTCGATGATTTACTCACCAAAAAATTGGGCCGACCAGTACATGTCATGAACGACGCCGACGCCGCCGGAGTCGCCGAGGTTGCTTACGGCGTTGGCCAAGGGCAAAAAGGCACCGTGCTAGTGATCACTCTGGGCACCGGAATCGGATCTGCGTTTATCTTCAACGGCAAGCTGGTCCCGAACGCAGAACTCGGACACTTGGAACTGGACGGATTCGACGCCGAGTCACGCGCTTCAGCGTCGGCCCGCGAACGCGAAGATCTTGACTGGGATGAATACAGCAAGCGGCTACAACGCTATTTCTCCCACGTAGAGTTCCTGTTCTCCCCCGAATTGTTCATCATCGGTGGCGGAATTTCCAAGCGAAGCGAAGACTTCTTGCCCAAGCTAGATTTGCAAACCAAGATTGTCACCGCGGAACTGAAAAATAACGCCGGGATTGTTGGGGCGGCACTACAGGCCTCGCGGCATTTCAAGAAAAAATGAGCAGCCGCACTGGTAAGCAACCAGTGATCCTCATCAGTGGTGCAAGCCGCGGTATTGGCGCTGCTATCGCAAGCCAAGCCGCGCAAGCTGGTTTTGCAGTTCTGGTTAACTTTGCCTCAGATCACGAAGGTGCCACCGCGGTAGTGCGTCAAGTGACTGAGGCCGGTGGCGTAGCGCGAGCATGCCAAGGTGACGTCAGCGATAGCGCAATCTGTGCGGAGCTTGTTACCGCCGCCGCGCAACTTGGTGAGCTGACCGCCGTCGTAAATAATGCGGCAATCACCGGCAACGCTCCGGGACCATTTATCGGTCTTGAGGAGTCAGTCCTTCGCCGAACCGTTGAGGTGAATGTCATCGGCACCATGCTGCTCAGCCAAGCAGCCTTGCGTTACTGGCGCGCTCATCCTGGACCTGGGCGTTCGATAGTCAATATTTCCTCGACGGCAACCAAAGCTGGCTCGCCGTCGGAATGGGTGCATTACGCCGCGACCAAGGGCGCCATTGATGTCTTTACGCGCGGGCTCGCCACCGAGACAGCCGCCGAAGGTATTCGAGTGAACGCTGTTGCGCCGGGGATGACTCAAACTCGGCTGCATGAGGATGCTGGGCTGCCGGATCGGGTTGCTAGGCTCAGCCCAACAATTCCGCTAGGCCGTGCCGCACTGCCGGCGGAAATCGCTGATGCAGTTTTCTGGCTTCTTTCGGAAAAATCTTCTTACGTCACCGGTGCGGTGATCCCCGTCAGTGGCGGGCGCTGAGCAACCTCATCCCTGTCAGCAGCCAGCCGAAAGCTGCTATTGGTAGGAAACGAACCAAGGTTGTGGCTGAACCTGCTGCATGGTCTCCGCTGGCGTGAGTAGCTGCGGATCTTCGTCGAGGAAATTTTTCCAACCCACGCGAACGAAAGTGGGCAGCCCAACCTGCAAGGCAGTCCAGGTTGCCATCTTGTCGCCTCGGACCCCTTGGCCATCGGCGTGGACCACTGCCGCCAACCCGGGGAAATTCGTCAGTTGCTCGCGTTCGGTCACCATGCTCCTGCGAAATTGATGCAACATGAATATTTTCTGCGGCAGGTTGGCAGACTTGGTGAGCTCGGCAAGCCATGCTCCCGCAGTATTGACCTCCGCCGCGGTTACCGAGCCGATTTGCGCTAACGGCAACTGTGCCGGCCCCAGTCGCAACTCCGGATCGAGTGCCAGCCTGACGTTGGGCCGCCGCAACAAAGCGCGATACATCTCAGCTTGCGTCGTGAAATCAGATCGACCGGGTTGAAGGTCGAGAACCACGTAAATACCAGCGTTTGCCGCAGCGTCGATCCAAAGTTGCAGTACGTCAACCCGCGACTCGTTGGAATAGTTGCCGTCCGGGCCCGGCTCGGCAGCGGCCACGGTCGCAATGATTTCGAACGCTGGCACCACCGGCTCGGCGGAATAGGGCTGATACTGGGCCGCGAGATCCTTAACTCGTGCAATCGATGCTGGAATATCTTGCTCACCCAAGGCACCCAGGCTCGGCGTTCCAGGGTGACCATAAAGTGCCACAAATCGTCGATCCGGAAAGACTTGTCGGCCGCCGCCAGGTAACACCGGCGACTTCGTCAGGGCCGCTCCGAAAGCTTTTTGTTTCGTAGCGGCCGCTGAACTCGGAGCATGACTATTTTGCGGGTTCTCGGCGCTCGGGCTACTGCTGCCAGAGCTACAAGCTGAGCAGAGCAAAAGAACAGCTGCAACAACTGCTGTGCCGAATACTCGGCCGTTTCGTTTCCGTAAAGTACTGGCTATTTTCGTTGGCTGCACGCCACACCCCGTATCGTTCGTCATCGTCTCGTTTCGTTCGCTCCCCCCGGTCAGAAAATTACTCTGCACCTCGGAAGCACCCATCAACCGTAACAATTCGGCTTTTGAGGACCAAGCGTGCAACGTGTCTAAATAAGTCGGATCCGGAGAAATTTCACACAGTTTTCAGCCTGCTTTCAGTCCTGATCCCTAAGGTCTTGGCACGTACCCAAAGAGCCGCTTTGGGTACGTTCGCCTTGAACATTTCATGATGAGGAATAGCATGGCTATCAGAAAACCCAGCTTCTCAGCTCTAGCCGGCGCCACTGGAGCCGCACTCATATTGCTCAGCGCTGGTGCTGGCATTGCGAATGCACAAACCCTCGCAGCCACACCGAAAGTCGCCCAGCCAGGCGTTACCAGCGCCAGTAATCCCTATGTCCCCACTGGCGCGGCATGGACACAGTCGTACTTTCCCTCCACTGACGACGTCGAGCTGCATGCCGATGTACTCCGACCACAGAACCTGGCCGCGAACGCCAAAACTCCGGTTATCCTTTCGGTTGGCCCGTACTTTAGTCACGCTGGCCAAACTGGCTCCGAAGGACGCAGTCAAACCGGCCCCTCGGACAGATTTACCGATCTGATTGATGGTGCCAAGTTAATGGATCGCGGATACACCGTGGTGCTAGTTGATTTGCGCGGATTTGTCGGCAGTACTGGCTGCTTGGACTGGCAGGGTCCAGGCGAGCAGGCCGACGTCGCAGCGGCGGTCAATTGGGCCGCCAACCAATCCTGGTCTACCGGCAAAGTTGGTCTGTACGGAAAATCCTATGATGCCAGTACCGGGCTGATGGGACTCGGCTCCGGTACTGCCGGGCTCAAAGCCGTGGTGGCCCAAGAGCCGGTTTACGATGCCTACCGCTACCTTTACAGCAACGGTGTGGCGCGACCTAACCATTCGGGAACTCCCGATGCTTATGGCGGCATTGCCAAAATTCCCCCGGTTGGTGGCGCCAATGGCGATGATTCGCACTATGCCAAAAATACCGCGTACGAAAAATCGCACCCGGAGTGCGAAAAGAACAATGACTCGCTGACCCAGAACGCTGATCACTCAGCCAAGTTCTGGAAAGACCGCAATGTGATCACTAAAGCCACTGGTTCAACCGTTCCCCTGTTTCTTACGCAGGGACTCATCGAGCCCAACACCAAACCTGAGGGCGTAGACGAGCTGCTCAGCGCGTTCAAGGGACCCGTTCGTGTCTGGTTTGGCCAATGGGATCACGTACGCGGAAACAACACCGATTCGGATGGCAACCTTGCCATGGGTAGGGCTGGCTGGTTCGACGAGGTCTTACGGTTCTACGACAAGAATCTCAAGGGCATCAGCCCTTCCGTGACCGATCCGGCCTTTGCTATCGAAGGCAGCGATGGCGTCTGGCGGCAGCAGGACTCATGGCCGGGAGAAAGCGTTTCGGCTTCAGCGAAAATCGGTTCCGACAGCTATCCCGCACCAAAACAAAGTGCATTTTCTGCCGACAACGCCGAGCAAGCCAATGAAAACTCGAATTCCAAAGACATGGACTCTGAGCCGAAGACGTTGAGCACAAAGGCAGCGGCCTCAGGAACCTCTGGGGTTTGGTCGCGTTCTCAGCCAGTCAGCGAGCGCACGCGAATCACCGGCACGCCGACAGTTCATCTGCAAACCTCAAAGGCCAAAGGTAACGCGGTTGCAGCACTGTACGACGTCGCAGCGGATGGATCTGCGGTTCAGATCGATCTGAACATTTCGGTGATTTCTGCTTCAGGCCAGACGGACTTTGCGCTCAAATCAACTGATTGGACGCTAGAAAAAGGTCATAGTCTCGCGGTACGTGTTTCCTCGGATGACGCGCGCAACTGGGCGGGCCTGGCAAATAGCGGCGCAATCAGCGTCTCTGGCGGCAGCATTGACTTGCAGCTGCAAAGTCCTTCATCGGATGTAGCTACCAAGGGCGACCGCTCGAGCTATTTGGATAGCTACTTGCAAGGTTCCCAAGCTACCGTGCCGAACACTACGCCAAGCTTTGAGCTGAGTCTCGGTAACTAAGCTGCGTTAGTTAGTTCAACCAGCGGCGACCATTGGATGCCGGTGGTGGCCCGGGCTTCCCCTCCCTGGCCACCACCGGAGTCTTAAGGGCGAACCTGTTTCTTCGCCGACTCTGCCGAACCGTCAAGGTCGGCTTCATGACGCAAGATTTCAATCGCGTGTTCAAAGTCGTCTAGCGACTCAAAAGCTTGGTAAACGCTAGCGAAGCGAAGGTAAGCGATCTTATCCAGCTTCTGCAACGGGCCAAGGATCGCTAGTCCAACTTCGTGAGCTTCAATCTCGGCGGCACCGGAAGCGCGGATGTTTTCTTCGACTTCTTGAGCCAGCACAGCCAAATCGTCTTCGCTCACCGGTCGGCCTTGGCAGGCCTTGCGTACTCCGTTGATGACTTTGCCGCGACTAAACGGCTCGCCAATCCCGGAGCGCTTGATAACGGTCAGGCTGGTGGTCTCTACCGTGGTGAATCGACGTTCGCACTGCGGACATTGCCTGCGACGGCGGATCGATGAGCCGTCATCGGAAACTCGGGAATCAACGACTCGCGAATCTGGGTGTCGGCAGAAGGGACAATACACGCTTCTACCTCCTATCCTGCGAAACTTTTCAACTCGATCTTACAACTACATATAGATGAATTACAAGAACTTAATTACTAGATGTAGTGGTTGAGCTTCGTGATTAGCGCAATCGAATTGAGACGGCATCACCGTGACCAGGCAGCCCCTCAACCTGAGCGAGCGCAATGATGTGACCAGCAACTTCTTCGAGTGCTGATCGGTCATAGTCGATTATTTGAATCGCTTTGAGAAAAGTGTGCACACCCAGACCAGAGGCAAAAGCCGCCGTTCCGCCCGTAGGCAAAATATGGTTCGATCCCGCACAATAGTCCCCCAAGCTCACCGGCGACGATGAACCTAAGAAGATTGCGCCTGCACTACGCACCTTGGCACCGTCTTCAGCCGAATTGACGGTCATAACTTCAAGGTGTTCGGCGGCGTACGCGCTGGCAACGTCAATGCCGGCGGCAATTGAATCCACCAGCACGACGGCGGCTTGCTCACCGCCGAGGGCCTGTGCGACTCGTTCCTGATGTTTCGTCAGGGCCAGCTGGACGACAAGCTGCTCCTGGACCGCCTCCGCCAAACGCGCGGAGTCAGTGACTAGCACAGAAGCCGCAAACGGATCATGTTCTGCTTGGCTAATCAGATCAGCCGCAACAAAAGGTGCCGACGCTGATTCATCAGCCAAAACCATAATTTCAGTTGGCCCAGCTTCGGCATCGATGCCCACCAAACCTTTGACCAGCCGCTTTGCCGTGGCAACAAAAATGTTGCCCGGGCCGGTCACCATATCCACCGGTTCAAGGCCAGCAAATTCCGCAGTTTCCGGAATGCCGTAGGCCAGTGCACCGATCGCTTGCGCGCCACCAATGGCATAGACCTCTTCGATGCCCAGGAGCGCCGCGGCGGCCAAGACACTAGGGTGCGGTAAGCCGTTATTGTCTTTTTGCGGCGGCGAAGCCAGCGCTATTGAACCAACGCCGGCCGCTAGCGCTGGCACAACGTTCATCACTACTGAGGAAGCGTAAGCCGCAAGCCCCCCGGGGACGTAAAGGCCAACTCGACGAATCGGCTCCCAACGCAAAAGCACGTTGGCGCCCGGGGCCAGTTGCACCGGAACATCTTCGGGGCGCTGGGCTTGGGCAACGGCGCTCGCGCGACGAAGAGATTCTTCAAGGGCAGCGCGTACCGCAGGATCCAACTCGGCTAGCGCCTGCTGCAAAGCACTCTGGGGTACCCGCGGCTGGTTCTGAGTTACGCCGTCAAACCTTTGTGCTAGCTCGCGTAAAGCCGTCAGCCCGCCAGTGCGGACCGAATCCAGAATATTTTGCACGCTCGCCTCGGCGTCATGAGCGCTCTGAGCTTCCACGCGGGGCAATTCTCGCCGCAGTTGCATGAGGGAGAGTTTTTGGCCGCGCAAATCGATACTGCGCAGAATCTGGGGATCACGGGTACTGGTCACCAAAAAAGTCTAGCCGCAGTGGCGCTAATTAGCCTTTTCCACCTACGGGCGAACGCAATAAACTCGCTAGGTTGGCGACAAAAAAGACCATCGCGCAAGCAAACGGCCAGAGTGCTAGCACGCCCAGCGAACGCAGCGAGAACGCTACCGATTCCGCTGCCGCGCTGGAGGTATCTGGCCCCCAAAGCACACCCGCAAACGTGCCAAGCTGCCAGGCAATCACCGCACCAACGGCACAGCCTAGGATCGTCACCACGGCGGAAAGCCAAGCGCCATTACGGTGCCGCTGTGGGATCAGTAATGCTCCAGTGATAATTCCGGCAACAAGAGTCAATCCGGCCAGCACCAAATCCCTTGGCAGCCAGGTCAGAGCATCGGCGCCTTTTCCGTAGAAGGCTCCGCCCGGTGCTGCACACCACCACAACAGTGCGACAACTATTCCAGCTGCTGCTGTGCTAGAAAACCAACGCAGCAACGACGCGGGCGGCGGCAAGGTGGTGTCGGCTGGATGTGGGGCCGCATAAACCTGTTGTGCCGTGCCGTAGGGCTGTTGATCCCAAGGCTGGTTTTGCTGCGACATCATGCCTCCAAACAAGTGGGGCCGAGTAAGACTTTCAAGTCACCGAAGAGCGCTGGGTTGGGATTCACGCGCCGGTGTAGCGGCAGTTTCATGACCTTGACGGACGACGATCCGGCCAGATGCAGCCGCACCTCAGAGTTGCCCGGGTGTGTGCCTAAAACATCGCCCAGCGAGGTGATCACGCTTTCGGTCGCCTTGTGTTCTTGGAGCAGGATCACCACTGGACCGCCGTCGCCCTCAGTGATATCTGGCACGGTGAGTTCCATCGCGTTGAGCGTGATCGAACCATCATCTCGCTTCTGCAGGCGGCCTTTAATCGTCACGATCAGATCCTCGGCAAGAATCGTCGAGATTGGTCCGTAAACCTGACCAAAGAACATCACTTCCATTGACGCGCCCAAATCTTCGATCTCCGCCCGGGCATAAGCGTTACCGCTGGCTTTGGCGATTCGACGCGAAAGTGAAGTAATCATGCCCGCAATGGTGACGATCGCGCCGTCGGACAGGCCATCTTCACCGATCAGATAACTGATGGTGTGTTCGGCATGCTGGCTCAGCACGCCTTCCAAACCGCGCAACGGGTGATCGGAGACGTAAAGCCCCAGCATGTCTCGCTCGAAGGCCAGCTTGTCCTTCTTCTCCCACTCGGGCAAATCGGGCACGTCTGTGGAGAATCCCGGCTCGGCTTCTTCGTCGCTGAATCCGGCAAAAAGGTCAAACTGACCCACTGCTTCATTTCGTTTGAGCACCACGACGGAATCGATAGCTTCTTCGTGCACAGCGACCAACGCGCGTCTTGGGTGGCCTAGCGAATCAAATGCGCCAGCCTTGATGAGCGACTCAATGGTGCGCTTATTACAGACGACGGCGGGCACCTTGAGTAGGTAATCACTAAAGTTTTCGAAGGCGCCCTTTTCTTCGCGAGCACCGACCATGGCTTGCACCACGTTTGCGCCAACGTTGCGGATTGCGCCCATGCCGAAGCGGATATCGGTATCTACCGGGGTGAAGTTAACTGATGATTCATTGACATCCGGCGGTAGTACCGTGATGCCCATCCGACGACACTCATTGAGGTAGATCGCAAGTTTGTCTTTATCATCACCGACGGAAGTAAGCAGCGCAGCCATGTATTCGGCTGCGTAATGCTCCTTGAGGTAAGCCGTCCAGTAGGAAATCAACCCATAGGCGGCCGTATGGGCTTTGTTGAAGGCATAATCGGCGAAGGATTCAAGCACCTTCCACAACGCATCCATTGCGGCCTGCGAATAGCCGTTGGTTTTCATGCCCGCGAAGAAGTCAGCTTGCTGTTTATCAAGCTCAGATTTCTTCTTCTTACCCATAGCGCGACGCAAGATATCCGCTTGACCAAGTGAGAAGCCAGCCAACTTCTGCGCCGCCGCCATCACCTGCTCTTGGTAGACAATAAGGCCGTAAGTTGTGCCCAGAATGTCTTCGAGCGGAGCCTCAAGCTCCGGATGAATCGGAGTGATTTCTTGAAGCTTATTCTTGCGTAGCGCGTAGTTAGTGTGTGAATTAACACCCATCGGACCCGGACGATACAGTGCCAGAACCGCGGAGATATCTTCGAAATTATCTGGCTTCATCAACTTGAGCAACGAACGCATCGGCCCGCCGTCAAGCTGGAAGACACCCAGTGTGTCACCGCGAGCAAGCAGCTCATAAGACGGCACATCGTCAAGTTCCAGGCCCTCTAAATCAAGGTCGAAGTCGCGATTGAGTTTGATGTTCTCAATGGCATCCGAAATGATCGTGAGGTTACGCAGACCCAAGAAGTCCATCTTGATCAGGCCTAGGCCTTCACACGTGGGGTAATCGAACTGGGTGATGATCTGGCCGTCTTGCTCACGGCGCATAATCGGGATGATGTCGATCAGCGGATCTGAGGACATAATCACGCCGGCAGCGTGCACGCCCCATTGACGCTTGAGGCCTTCAATGCCAATCGCGGTATCAAAGACTTTCTGCGAATCCGGATCGGTTTTGATCAACTCACGGAGCTCTTCGGCCTCTGAATAGCGCTTAGCTTCCTTGTTATGTACGTCGGTCAGCGCCATACCTTTGCCCATGACATCCGGCGGCATAGCCTTGGTCAGGCGCTCGCCCGTGGAGTATGGGTAGCCCAACACCCGCGAAGAGTCTTTCAGCGCCTGTTTCGCCTTGATAGTGCCATAGGTGACAATCATCGCGACGCGTTCGTCACCATATTTTTCGGTCACATACCTAATAACCTCGCCGCGGCGACGATCATCGAAGTCAACGTCAAAGTCGGGCATTGAAACGCGTTCCGGGTTGAGGAACCGTTCGAAGATCAGGCCGTGTTTCAGCGGATCCAAATCAGTGATTCGCATCGCATAAGCAACCATGGAGCCCGCACCAGAACCACGGCCCGGCCCAACGCGGATTCCGTTGTTCTTCGCCCAGTTGATGAAGTCGGCCACCACCAGGAAGTAGCCGGGGAAACCCATCTGAGTGATAACGCCAACTTCGAACTCCGCCTGCTTGCGCACGTCTGCCGGAATTCCGCCCGGGTAGCGATAGTGCAAACCTTTTTCGACTTCTTTGACGAACCAAGATTGCTCGTTTTCGCCTTCCGGCACCGGGAACCTTGGCATGTAGCTGGCACCGGTATCGAAAGCTACTTCGCAGCGCTCCGCGATCAGTAAAGTGTTGTCGCAAGCGTCAGGGAAATCCCTGAAGAGTTCGCGCATCTCAAGGGGCGACTTCAAGTAGAATTCATCGGCGTCGAATTTAAAACGCTTCGGATCCGCCAAAGTTGAGCCAGATTGCACGCAGAGCAAAGCAGCGTGTGCGGACGCATCTTCGGCGTGTGTGTAGTGCAAGTCGTTGGTGGCCACCAGCGGCAAGTTCAGTTCTTTGGCGAGCTTCAGTAGATCGGCTTTGACGTTGCGCTCAATGTCCAGCCCGTGATCCATCAGCTCACAATAAAAATTGCCCTTTCCAAAAATATCTTGGAAATCGCTAGCCGCTTGCACAGCTTCTTTGTAGAGACCCAAGCCCAACTTAGTTGGCACCTCACCGGAAGGGCAGCCGGTGGAAGCGATCAGGCCTTTTCCATAAGTCTGCAACAAATCACGATCCATACGTGGTTTGTACAGATAACCTTCGAGCGAGGCCAAGGAAGACATCCGGAACAGGTTATGCATCCCCTGCGTCGTCTCCGACCACAGCGTCATGTGCGTATACGCACCAGCGCCGGCGACGTCCTTGCCGGAACCGTCGCCCCATTTCACCCTGGTGCGGTCGTTGTGAGCCGTACCAGGGGTCAAATAAGCTTCGACGCCGATAATCGGCTTGATGCCTGCGTTTTTGGCCTTAGACCAGAAGTCGAAAGCACCAAAAACAAAGCCATGGTCCGTCGTCGCAAGCGAGTTCATGCCTAATTCGGCTGTGTGTTCAAAAAGGTCAGTCAGCCTGGCCGCGCCGTCAAGCATCGAGTACTCGGTGTGATTGTGAAGATGTACGAAAGAAGATTCAGTGCCGGTCACCTGTCCATTCTAGGACCGTTGTGACCGTGAAGCTGACCGACGCGCGCTCAACCGCGCAAGCTACTGCAGATCCAAGATCAGCAAGCCCGGCCAACGAGCTGTTGCGCCCTGTAATGCCGAGATGAAATGCGGATATTCGGCAAAAACCGGGCGCTTCCCTCGATAGGTGCTCTGCCCCAACAACACAGTCCGTCGCTGCCCATCCAAGGCAAACAGCTCAAGCGAATTGTTCTGTCCCAGCCCATAGTTTGGCGGCGAGGCCCGGATTTTACGCAATGAAGCAAAAGGGTAGAACTGCTGCTCCACGTAGATTCCGCCCTGGTCTACGCCAATCTGGCTGGGGGTCTTTCCCTTCACCTTTGCTACCGCGGCTAAGGCAATAAGGCAGATAACGATCACAATCGCCAGGAAGATGAGCAGATTACGACCGCGACCGGAATACGCCTCGCGGTTGAGTACAAATCCTTGGCTCTGAACTGGTGTTGAATACTGATCTTGTCACGAGGTATCAACAAAATACCCAGCTGGCGTAGGAGCGGCTTGCGGCTGAGCTACTGCAAAGCTTTGCAACTGCGAAACCATGGTACTGAAGGCTTCACAGCTGAATCGGGAGCAAACAAAACGCTGCTCTAAGCCGCCGTGATCCACAATCAGGGTACGTGTGGTTGAGCTAGGGATGCCATTGGTGGACTGCTTGAGCACGTGGCTCCGAACCTCTACGTTCCGAGCATCGAACTCGGCGAACGTCCGAAACGCCTTAATGATCGTGACTTGGGAACCTTGGATCCGCACCGTCATTCGCTTCCACCACAACGCGGAAAGCAGCATCAGGATCAAGACCACTCCGCCAACGCTGAAGGAAATCAGCGTCACCAATTGCGGATTAGTCCGCAACGGAATACTCCAACCACGGAGAAAAATCAGTCCGGCCAGCGTCACTAAGCTGGCAAAAAAGTCCACCTAATTATTGCCGCAATCAGCGATCCCACAGACTGCCGATACTCCGTGACAGTGGATTCCTGATAAGTCATCTCAATTCCGATCCCTCTGGTGCGACAACGCGTCTCAATTTACTAATTGAGCCAAAGTTAGCAGAATCAGCCGCGCAGTGCTTGCAGTGCATAATCCAGGTCAGCAGGGTATTCACTGCTGACTTCAACCCACTCGCCCGTCACCGGATGATCAAAGCCAAGCGACTTTGCGTGCAGCCACTGTCGAGTCAGGCCCAGTTCAGCTGCCAATTTAGGGTCTGCGCCGTAGGTGAGATCGCCAACACAGGGATGATTCAGAGCAGAAAAATGCACCCTGATCTGATGCGTGCGTCCGGTTTCTAGATGAACTTCAAGCAGCGAAGCTTTACCAAATGCCTCAAGAACTTCATAGTGCGTCACCGATGGTCGGCCGTCCTCGATCACGGCGAACCGCCAGTCGTGGCCAGGATGCCTGCCGATCGGCGCGTCAACCGTGCCCCGTAGCGGGTCCGGTAGGCCCTGCACTACTGCATAGTAGACCTTATTGACCGTACGCTCCTTGAAGGCCCGTTTGAGCACCGTATAGGCCTGCTCGGTCTTAGCCACGACCATCACGCCAGAAGTGCCAACATCAAGACGATGCACAATGCCAGCCCGCTCAGCGGCCCCGGAGGTGGAAATCCGGTAACCCGCAGCTGCTAACGCGCCCACGACCGTGGGGCCAACCCAGCCCGGTGAGGGATGCGCAGCAACGCCAACCGGCTTATCGATCACTACGAAAGCGTCGTCATCAAGGAGAATGTTTAAATCGTCAACGGCTTCGACGACGACGGCGAGCGGATCACGTTGCTCCGGAATCGAAACCAAAACTGACATTCCAGTGAATAATCGCGCTGACTTGCCTAGCGATTTCCCTTCGCTGCTAACGTGACCTCCGTTCAGCAGCACCGCTGCCGCTGAACGCGAAATCTCCAACAACTGAGCCAGTGCCGCATCAGCGCGGACGCCGTCGAACTCGTCGGTAACGCTCAACCGGACCTTATCTTCAGGCATCGGACGTTTCACTGTCTTTGCTCCGGCGCGGTCCGCCGCCAAACGGAACACCCAGCAAAGTGAGCAAACAGATCAAAATTACGCCACCAACCACAGCCATATCCGCCATGTTAAAGATGGCAAAGTTTGGCAACGAGATGAAGTCGACAACATGGCCTTGGCCAAACGACGGCGGCCGAAAAAGCCGATCAGTCAGATTGCCTAGCGCGCCGCCCAACACCATCCCCAGTGCCACGCCCCACCAGGCGGAACCCACTTTCCAGATTCGCACCACAATAGCCACGGCGACGGCGGCCATAATCAGGGAGAAAACCCAGGTGAAATTCTCGCCGATGGAAAATGCTGCGCCTGAGTTAGTGATGTAGTACCACTGCAGAACTGGCGGGAAGACTGGCGTCTTTTGGTACAGCTCCATCGTGCTAGTAACCCAAAGCTTTGTCAGCTGATCCAAGCCGTAGGCAAGCACAGCAAAGCCGCTGAACCAGATGATGGCCCGCCAAAATATTGGTCTTCTGGTCGGAGCTGGGGTGGGAGGAGTCGCTGTCATGGTCTTCCAGTACGAGAAACGTTTGGCCGCTGCTTGATTTATTCAATGCAGAAGCCGGTGGTGAGCATACCCAACCACCGGCTTCTGTCTAACTATGTCTGATTTAGATCAGGATTCGTTGTTGCTATCCGAAACATCGGGAGCAGCAACAGAACCGCGTGAATCCAGATCGCGCAGCTGACCTTCAATGTAGGTCTTCAGGCGAGCACGGTAGTCACGCTCAAAGCCGCGCAGCTGCTCGACCTTGCGCTCCAGCACTGAACGCTGTTGCTCCAAAGCACCGAGAGTCTTACGGCTCTTCTCCTGGGCATCATTAACCAGGCTAGAAGCCTCAATCTGAGCTTCAGCAATGATCTTGTCACGCTGCTCAACACCTGCGTTGACGTACTCGTCGTGCAGCTTCTGAGCCATCGCAATGACGCCAGCGGCCGATTCGGCGCTTGGCGAAACGGTAGCGGCGGCCGGCACCGGAGTGCTAACCGTCGGCGTAGCAGGCGAAGTAGCGGCCAGCGGCGAGGCAGCAGCTGCGCTCGGCTGAGCCGGCGTGGCAGCAGGAGTCGAAGCCTGCGCAGGAGCAGCCTTCTCCTCAGCAGCGTCAGCCTTGACTGACTTCGCGGCGTCATAAGCTTTGTCATCCTTTGCAGGCGACTTCGGCGCTGAGGCGATCGGAACAGCAGAAGCAGGAACTGCGGAACCCAGATCAGCGAGCTTCTTACGGAGCTCTTCGTTTTCTTGGGTCAAACGTCGCAATTCAACGACGATTTCGTCCAGGAAGTCATCGACTTCATCCTGGTCGTATCCCTCACGGAATTTCGTCGGCTGAAACCGCTTGTTGACAACATCTTCTGGCGTCAGAGCCATCTAGTCACCTCGTTGGGTTTAGTGAGTTAAGACCGCCTGCGGCCATCTTAACTACGATACCTAATAGGATTTCTCTATCGGTAATCAGGGCATTGCATTTGGTTCGCTCGTGAATCTAGAGTATAACTATTCGCAGCCGAAAACTAACCAGAGTTTCCTATGCTGCAAAAGTGAATGTGATCGACATCGCAATACCGGTCACAAACAGTAGAACTAAGAAGCCAATATCCAGCGATACTGCACCCAGATTCAGCGGCGGCAATAACCGTCGTACGAGCTTCACGGGCGGATCAGTCACCGAATAAACTCCAGTCGCAGCAACCAGAGCGATTCCACGGGGTCGCCATTCCCTCGCCAGCTGCTGCACCCAGTCAAAAACTAGGCGCACCATCATGGCCAAGAAGAACAGAAACAGCAGCAGATAGAGCAATGCGAATATCAGAGGCACGGGATAAGTCTAAGACTTAGCTCTGGTTGAAGAAGCTAGCTTGATTCTCGCTGGCCTTTTTGTCGTCGCCAATGACTTCAACAAAAACCGGAGAGAGCAAGAAAACTTTATTAGTCACGCGCTCGATCGAGCCATGCAGACCAAAAACGAGTCCTGCGGAAAAGTCGACTAAACGCTTAGCGTCGCCTTCGCCCATGTCAGTCACGTTCATGATGACTGGAATGCCGTCACGGAAGCTCTCGCCAATGACCTTGGCATCGTTATAGGAACGCGGGTGCACAGTAGTGATCTGGCGCAATCCGGATGAATCATCCCGGTTTGACGCGGCGCGCTTGATCGGAGTCACCGGTGCCCGGTATTCATCTTCGGAAGCCTGATGAGCCGAAGCCGGCTCCGTGTGACGAATTTCCTGGTCCACGTATTCCTCATTCTTCTGTGCGGGTCGCGTTTGCTTACCCTCAGGTTGGGGCTCGTAGTGCTCATCGCCGTCAGCGAGCCCAAGGTAAATCATTGTCTTGCGCAGAGCGCCAGCCATTTTTGCTCCCGTTGTCTAGTATCGTTTCTTGCTGCTGCAATTTCGACGCTACCGCACGGCGGGCCGCGGGCCGAGGACATCAGAGCCGACACGCAGGTGTGTCGCGCCATGCTTTATTGCTGCTGCTAAATCGCCGCTCATTCCGGCCGAAATAGCCTTCGCCGCCGGATGTCTATTCACTAACTCGGCGCTGATTGTGGCGAGTCGAGAAAACGCTTCATCCGGGTCTGCTCCTAGCGGTGTAACCGCCATAACACCCAGTAGCTCCAAACTGTCGGCAGCAACAATTTCATCCGCAATCGCCAACACCTCGTGCGGTCGAGCGCCGCCGCGCGGGCTTGATCCAGGGACCAGCTCAAGTGGGTCTAGATCCACCTGGACCAGACACCCCAGAGTCGTTGAGCGATGGCCAGCTGCGAGCTCCGCAGTAACCGCTTTAGCCAGCGCTTGGACCAGCGCCGGTCGGTCGACGGAATGGACGGAATAGGCGTATCTGGCGACTGATTTTGCTTTATTCGTTTGCAACTGACCAATAAAATGCCAATGCAGGTCAATCCCCGCCCTGGCCAGTTCGGCCTGTTTCGCGGCAGCTTCCTGGTCACGGTTCTCACCAACCTCCATGACGCCAAGGTCGGCAAGTAGTGCGACGTCGGCAGCAGGATGGAATTTGGTCACCACGATCAGCTGCGGAGTATCTACTCGCCCCGATGCCGAAACAGCAACCGCTATCCGCTGTTTTACTGCATCCAAGTTGGCGCCTAGTTCACGCCGACGTGCTTCAGAAGTCATGACGTCTGATTCGTTCGGTAGAGCAGACCAGCAAAGCGGCCAATAGGCTCAGCTCGCCGATGGGAAAAAAGCCGCGGCTCCTGCAAGGTGCAGACCGCTATATTGTTCACTTCAACATCAAGGTGCCTCAGCTGACTCATTATACCAGCGCGCAGATCAATCGACGGCGTACCCCAGGATGTTTGAGCGAAGGCCGCCGGAAAGTCAGCCGCCATCTCGGCCCGCATGGCTTCCGGAACTTCATAGCATTCACCGCAAATTGCTGGGCCGACCCAAGCCGCGATGTTGCTGCCGCCGCGCTCCCCCAACGCTTGCGCTGCAGCCGCCACAATATTTGCGCCAAGTCCTTTGCGTCCGGCATGGACGGCAGCCGCTAGACCTTTACCGTCTTCCGTATCTGCGAGCAGCAGGACTGCCGCGCAGTCTGCCACCAGCACAGCAAGTGGCAAACTGCTCGAGATCAGGCCATCAGCTTCAGGCTGCGCAGAATGTTCGTCTAGCTCAACGACTTTCGACCCGTGCACTTGATGCATAAATTGAAAATCCTGATCAAGACCCAGCTCCCCGCGGACAGCTGCCCGATGAGTGATCCCCGCAGAGCCTTCCGGCACTGAAGTACTCATCGAGCCCGCGCTAATATCAGTAAAAGCGACAGACCATCCTGGCCTGACTTCACGTCGCCAAAAAAACACGCTGCTGCCTATTTGAGGAAGTCGGGCACGTCCAGGTCGTCCTGACGTGCGGCGCTGAGATCGGGCTCGACGACGGCGGGCAGATCCAAGTCGAACCCGTTGTCGGCTGGCACAGAGCTGGCACCATTCTGACTCCAGCTAGACAAGCTCGGCGCTGCGGTAGCAGGCCTAGCAGCTTCGCCGCTCTCGGCGGACTTAGCGGCTGCTTTCGCTACTGGATCGCCAGCGGGCGCGCTAGTGGCATCGACGTTGTCGAAGCCCGCTGCGATAACCGTAACCCGAGCCTCATCGCCGAGGGCGTCGTCAATGACCGCACCAAAGATGATGTTCGCCTCGGGGTGGGCGACTTCTTGGACCAAACGCGCTGCTTCATTGATTTCAAACAGACCCAAATCGGATCCACCCTGAATCGATAACAACACACCGTGTGCGCCGTCAATCGAAGCTTCCAACAGTGGCGAGGCAATCGCGAGTTCAGCGGCCTTGACTGCGCGGTCTTCACCACGAGCCGAGCCAATGCCCATAAGCGCTGAACCAGCGCCCTGCATCACGGACTTCACATCGGCAAAGTCAAGGTTGATCAAACCAGGAGTGGTGATCAAGTCGGTGATGCCCTGGACGCCGGAAAGCAGCACCTGATCGGCCGACCGGAAGGCATCCAGCATTGACACGTTCCGGTCGCTGATCGACAGCAAACGATCGTTCGGGATGACGATCAAAGTGTCGACTTCATCCCGCAGTCCCTCAATGCCAGTTTCGGCTTGATTTGACCGACGGCGACCTTCAAAGGTGAAGGGACGCGTCACAACACCGATGGTCAGCGCACCCAGGGCACGAGCGATCCGAGCTACGACCGGCGCACCGCCAGTGCCGGTTCCGCCGCCTTCACCCGCGGTCACAAACACCATGTCTGCGCCGCGAAGAACTTCTTCGATTTCTTCAGCATGATCCTCAGCAGCTTTACGACCTACTTCGGGGTCTGCTCCCGCGCCTAGACCACGGGTAAGCTCACGGCCTACGTCAAGCTTTACGTCTGCATCAGACATCAGTAGGGCCTGTGCGTCAGTGTTGATCGCAATGAATTCGACGCCGCGCAGTCCCACCTCAATCATGCGGTTGACTGCGTTTACGCCGCCGCCGCCGATGCCGACGACTTTGATGACGGCCAAGTAGTTCTGCGGTGCTGCCACGGTTGCTGTCCCTTGTTCGATAGTGCTTGAAGTTCGTCTACTGCCTGGAATTCATTTACTGCTTGAAGCTTCAAAACCTTAACCCTCTACTTGAGGGTTATAGTTATGTCAAGTAATCCTTGATTGCGACGCTATGGGGCTTAGCCTCGTGTTGCAATAACCTTGCCCGCGTGTCGTGCGAATCTACTCATAATCAGTGTTGTTCATCGAGTTACTGGATGCTTCGGAGCGCTCACATCGTAGAACTTGATCGGCGCCAGGGCAGGCTTTCCCGGTTCAGCTTGCGGCGGATTCTTCAACATGGTCTGCAAGACCTTGGCTTTGAGCGCCATTTGCGAAGCATCGCCCCAGGTTACTTTTTTTCCGTCCACTAGTGTCAGTTCAACAGCGTCCGGAGAACTTGCCGAGGCGGAAGCCATTTGCGCACGCACTTCGGTGGGCAAAGCTGCTAGCACCGCGGTAATGGCAGAAAAGGTCGCCTGTCCAATAACTCCCGTGCCGCCGTCGATCAGCGGTAGCTGAGCCGCCGCTGCGTCGGCCACGGTGCCGAGCTGAATTCCCTGCGGATCAACCAGCACGTACTGTTCACCGTTCTTGAGGACGGCAACCGGAATCCGTTCCACTAGGTGAACTAATAACGTCGACGGTGGACGAGCTTCTACCGTGACGGACTGAACTTGGACCAATCCAGTAAGCAGTTTCTGCACTTCCGATTGATCGATCCGGGGCAACGGTTTGCCTTTGAGCGATGCTAAGGCACTTTGGACTTGATCTGCAGAGGCAAGTTTTGAGCCGTCGACAGTGATGGTTTTTAGTGCCAGCAACGGCGAAAAGAAAACCGCAAGCATCAGCAGAGCCGCTACAACGACTATCGCGGCCAAAGAAGTCCAAAGTCGCCAATGTTTGCGCAGACCAGCACCTGATCTAACTCTGCGCTCTTTGGCAGCCGGAAACGACAACACGTTCGTCCGAGCTGCTGTTCTGGCCTCCGCAGCGTCGTCGTGCTTTTTTGCTTTCGGAGCACGCTTTTGCCGAGGGGCTTTTGCGGCTTCTTGCGACTCCTCGGTCTCGAGTTGCGGCGCTACCTTCGGCTCCGGAAGCGGCTCTACCATGACCGCAGGAACACTCGGGGCGGCAGGAAGGTCGCGCTCCAGACTACGTTCTTTGGCCTGGCCACCACCGGTTGCCGGCACCGGCGGTTTCCGTTTACCCGCCATGGCTGACCTCCTGTGCCGGAGTCGCCAGAGCGTCAAGAATGGCGGCACCAGCCTCGGTAACGTCGCCGGCTCCGACGGTCAGGACAATATCGCCGTTAGCCGTACGCGCCACAAGTTCTTGAATTGCTTTGGCACGGTCCGGTTGGAAGGTGAGTTTCGCGTTAGCCTCGGTGATTAGCTCACCGGTGACGCCCGGAATCGGGTCCTCACGCGCGGGATACACATCAAGGACCATAATCGAATCCGCCAGGCTCAGCGCAGCCGCAAATTCAGCAGCAAATTCGTGAGTCCGACTGAATAAATGCGGCTGAAACAGCACCAGCACATGATGCCCGTCAGCTACCGTTCGAGCAGCGGTCAGTGCTGCCCGAACTTCTGTGGGGTGATGCGCGTAGTCATCAAACACCCGGATGCCACGGACCTGACCCTTGAACTCGAAACGGCGCGCGGCACCGGTGAATCCAGCCAGCGCAGAAAGGGCCTGCTCAGCTTCGACGCCCAGCTCTAAGGCCACAGCAAACGCGGCTAACGCATTAAGCGCGTTGTGCTCCCCCGGGACTTGTAACTCCAAGACCAGGCGCTGTGGGCCAATAGGCGTAATGAATTCGATCGCGCGGTGTGCCCCATCGTTGATCAGCCAAACTTCCGCGGCAGCAGAGCGACCATAGGTAACCACCCGGGTGCCGCGGGCGGCGGCTTGCTTCGCTAAAGCTAGCGCACCGTCATCGTCCGTACAGGCTACTAAGAGCCCGTCAGCCGGGATAAGACCGATGAAGCTTTGGAAGGCTTCCATCACTGCTTCAGCGGTGCCGTAGTGGTCCAAATGGTCAGGCTCGGCGTTCGTCACTACCGCAATCTGCGGCCGATAGTTGAGAAAAGAGCCATCTGACTCGTCAGCTTCAGCAACAAAGATGCCGCCAGCACCATGGGCGGCGTTTACCCCGAGCGCGGGCACCGTCCCACCCACGGCAAAAGATGGGTCCAGCCCGGCCTCACGCAGAAGTACTGCGATCATCGCCGTCGTCGTGGTTTTGCCGTGCGTACCCGCAACGGCAACTACGGTGTCCTGCGCCATTGCCGCTGCGAGCGCTTCCGAGCGATGCAAAACCCGCAAGCCTTGTGTCCGGGCAAATTCAAGTTCAGGGTTGTTAGCCCGGATCGCGGTAGAAATCACCACGGTATCTGCCCCCGCTACATTCTGAGCCGCATGTCCCGCGTGCACAGAAGCCCCGAGCGCGCCAAGCTCCAGCAAGCCCGCTGATTCCTTAGCATCACTGCCGCTGACAGATATGCCGCGGGCCAACATGATCCGCACAATCCCAGACATTCCAGCACCGCCGATGCCAATAAAATGCACGCGGCCCAAGTCATTCAGTTCAACGCTCACTGTGTTGCCTCCGCTGCTTCTTTAACGGCAAGTGCCATCTTGCTGGCCGCATCGCGGATTCCGGATTGATAAGCCTTTGTGCCCAGCGCTATGAGTCGTTGTGGATCCGCTAGCAGCTCGACGACGTAACTGGCCAACCAACTGCCGTTGAAGTCGTTGTCTGCCACCACAAGAGCCGCGCCTTTGCCCACCAAAGTCTGTGCGTTCAGCGCCTGTTCGCCGTTGCCAACTGGCAAGGGGACGAATAGCGCTGGAGTTCCGGTTGCCGCGACTTCGCTCACGGTTCCGGCCCCTGAGCGGCAAATGAGCAGATCCGCTGCCGCATAGGCCTGTTCCATGCCATCAACGTATTCAACTTGCCGGTAGCCCGGAGCACTCACGGGCACCCCGGCAGCATCAAGAACTGATTTTCCGCCGCCGGTAATATGCAAAATTTGAATTCCGGCGGCCGTTATTGCCGGAATCGCGTTGACCACGGCGTTGTTGATGCGCACGGCGCCGAGCGAACCGCCAGTAACGATAAGTGTTGGTCGATCTTGCGCCAGTCCCAAAGCAGCCCTGGCAGCAGTCTTATTGGCTGCTCGATCAAGATGGGCAACCTGTTCCCGCATTGGCATACCGACCCAGGTGGAATCGCGCAGAACAGTTTCAGCGAACGCGGTACCAATGGTCTTTGCATATCGCGCACCAAGCCGATTAGCCAGGCCCGGCTTGATATTGGCTTCGTGGATCACAATCGGTATCCCCGCCCGATGCGCGGCGATATACATCGGTGTGCAGATATAGCCGCCGACGCCCAGAACGACGTCGGCCTTTGCCTCGCGCAGAATCCGCGTCGAGTCCGCGATTGCGCGACGCATCCGCAGCGGAAACTTGAGCGCGGCCAGATTGGGTCGACGCGGCATGGGAACCCGGTCAATAAATGCCAGCTCTAACCCGGCTGCCGGTACCAACCTGGTTTCTAGACCATCTTTACTGCCGACGGCGAGCAGCTTCGACTCTGGCGCAAGTTCGGTCAAAGCCACGGCAATCGCAAGCATCGGCGACACGTGGCCTGCGGAACCGCCGCCCGCTAGCACTGCGGAAAATGGACGGTTTGCGGAATTGCTGGTCATGAAGTTTTAGTTTTCCTGTTCTGTTTTACGGATTTAGCAGCGGCATCGGGTTGATTTCGGGCAAAGGAGAGCACCATGCCCATTGCGGCAAGCCCCACGGTCAGCGCGGTACCGCCATAGGAAATAAAGGGCAGCGGAACGCCGATCACCGGCAGAATTCCGGTCACCATTGCAATGTTGACGAAGCCTTGGCCGATCACCCAGGTCATGATGCAGCCACAAACCACCCGAACAAATAGATCGTTGAAGCGCACGATCACGCGGAACATCGCAATCGCGATCACCGCATACAGCACCACGATGACGACGGTGCCAAGCAAGCCAAATTCTTCACCAACAATCGCGAAGATAAAGTCGTTGTGCGCTTCCGGGATCCAATTCCATTTTTGCCGGCCTTGGCCTAAGCCCACGCCCCACCAACCACCGGAGGCAAGCGCAAACATGCCGTTCTGCGCTTGGTCGCACAAGCCCTGCGGATCCTGGTCCGGGCCACATTTGCCCAACCACGCGCTGAGTCGATCCTGGCGATTGTTATTGGTGAACGCCAAAACCAACCCGGCCAGCACTCCAATAACTGCCGCGCCGACGAAAATCTTCCGCTGAGCGCCAGCGAAAAACAACCCTGAGGCCGCAATAACCATCAGGATCATCGAGGTGCCCAGGTCATGACCAAGCAAAACCAAGCCAACGGCTAAGGCCGCTACTGGTACTACCGGCAAAAACATGTGCTGCCATTTGCCCAAAAATTTTTCTTTCGCGGACAGCACGGTAGCCATCCAGAGCGCGAGGGCGAATTTCGCTAGCTCCGATGGCTGGAAAGTAAAGGTGTCGCCCAAGGCAATCCAGTTTTGATTACCACCACGATTGGAACCAATCAGCAGCACCAAAACGAGCGCAACGAGGGTCAAGCCCATCAAAGGCCAGGCTGCTTTTTTGAACAGCGAGATCGGCATTCGAGAAAGCACGAACATCGCAATGATGCCAACAGCCGCGAACATGGACTCTTTAAGGCCCATACTGAAAGGATTCTGATCGCTAGAACTTAGTTCAACCGCAGATGCCGAAAAACCCATCATCAATCCGATGAGCACAAGCGCGAGCGTTGAGCCCAGAATTAGATAGTAGTTGGACGTTATTGAAATACCCGCACCTTCTAACCGCGGCCAGAAGTTTTTCACGAAACTTCGCAGACGGGGCTCTGGGCGCGTGCCATTGGCTCGTTGGACCGGTGGCTTAGTGCGAGAGGGTGTGCTAACCATTACTACCTTGCCCTTCGCTACTGTTTGCCTTGCCTGTGCCTTCCAACAACCCTCGCACGGCCCCAATAAAGGCATCACCGCGGTGGGCATAGGAAGTAAACTGGTCGATGGAAGCAGCAGCCGGAGCCAAGAGCACCGTATCGCCGTCGGCGGCGATTCCAGCAGCTGCCTGCACGGCCCACGTCATCACAACGTCCCCCCAAGAGGTACGCAGTTCTGACTGGGTCCTGTGTGGGACAGCCACGGCCTGCTGAACCTTTCCAGTCTCGCTCGATTCCCGCTCGATCACCGGGACATTCGGTGCGTGTCGCTGCAACGCGGTACGTAACGCTGAGGTATCCGCACCAATCAGCACCACGGCCTTAATCCGATTTACGTGTTGCTGAATCAGGTCTGAATAATCAACGCCCTTCGCATCACCACCGGCAATCCACACCACGGGATTGAAGGCGGAAAGCGACGCTGATGCCGCATGCGGATTCGTTGCTTTCGAGTCGTTAACCCAGAGCACACCAGCGTTTTGCGCCACTGCTTGGATACGGTGCGCGCCGTTGTCGTAGGAGCGCAAACCTTCGCGAACCGCGGTTGGCTCAACGCCGTAGGCTCGGCTCAGTGCGGCGGCGGCAGCGGCATTTGCCACCAAATGCCGCGGGACTAGATCGCCAATATCTGAAATCTGCGCCAATTCCGCGGCTGAGTCTTTTCGCTCGGCAATAAATGCACGGTCAACCAGTAAACCTTCGACCACGCCAACCATGCTGATCGAGGGCATACCGGTACTGAAACCTACCGCGCGGCAACCTTCAACGACGTCGGCCTCTTCGACCATCCGCTCGGTTTCGATTTGCTCGGCATTGAAAACGCAGGCTTTTTGCGTGTTGTGATACACCTTGGCCTTGTCTGCGGCGTAGGCGTCAAAGCTGCCATGCCAATCAACATGATCTTGCGCCAGGTTCAGACAAACGCTTGCCACTGGCGAGACGGACTCCGTCCAGTGCAGTTGAAAACTTGAAAGCTCGATTGCCAAAACTTCGTAGCCATTTGGGTCGCGGACGGCATCCAAAATCGGCGTGCCAATATTGCCCGCCGCAATCGCTTCCAATCCGGCCGCGCGCAAAATTGACTCGACTATCGTGGTCGTAGTGGTTTTTCCGTTGGTCCCGGTGATAGTAATCCAGTCCGCAGTTTTACGGCCTTGGCGACGTCGAACTCGCCAAGCAAGCTCGATGTCGCCCCAGATGGGGATGCCCGCAGCCGCAGCCTGCGTCAACACAGGGTGCGACGGCGGTAAGCCGGGTGAAGTCACCACTAGCTCGGCAGGTTGTCCATCAACTTCTGGTAATTTCCGCGAGCTTTCCACGCCCAGAATGACTTCGTGAACCCCTACGATTTTGAGCGTATCTGCCGCCGATTGAGCCGCATCATCGTCTGAGGCGGCGACTACGACCACTGCAGCCCCCAGCTCAGCAAGGGTATCTGCAATGGAAAAACCAGTTTTACCCAGGCCGGTCACCACAACGCGCAGCCCGGCCCAATCAGATTCCCACTCCGTTAAGGTCGCCAGACGAGAGGAGATGAGCGAACTTGAGTTATCTGATTGATCGCGCGCAGGAGTGCTCACTGCTAAAATACCACCCATTCGGCGTAAAACGCGCCTAGTCCGATTGCGACCAACAATCCACCCAAGATCCAGAATCGGACCACGATGGTTACTTCAGCCCAGCCCTTGAGCTCAAAATGGTGCTGTAACGGTGCCATCTTGAAAAGACGTTTGCCACCGGTGAGCTTAAAGAAACCGACCTGTAGTATCACCGACAAAGTAATCAGCACAAAGAGACCGCCAATAATAGCCAGCAGAATCTCGGTGCGCGAGAGAATTGCGAAGCCAGCAATTGCGCCGCCGATTGCGAGCGAGCCAGTGTCGCCCATGAAGATTTTGGCCGGTGAGGTATTCCACCAGAGGAAGCCGATCAAGGCGCCAAAAATAATTGCCGCGAGCAAGGCGAGGTCCAACGGGTCCCGAACTTCATAGCAGACCGTTGAGGACACAGCTCGCGGTGAACCACAGCTTTGGTTGGATTGCCAAATACCGATCAAGGTGTAGGCGCCAAAAACCATCACCGAGGCACCGGCCGCTAAGCCGTCCAAGCCGTCGGTGAGGTTTACGCCGTTTGTTGCGGCGGTGATGATCAGGTTAGCCCAGATAACAAAAAGCAGTACGCCTAGGCCAGCGCCAGCAAAGGCCAAATCCAGCCCGGGGATATCCCGCGCGAAGGAAATCTTCGTCGTCGCTGGGGTCCGGCCATTGTGGTCAGCAAAGTTGATCGCCAGCACCGCGAAAAGGATTCCGATGGCGGCCTGCAGAATGAGCTTCGCCTTAGCGTTGAGCCCGAGCGAGCGTTGTTTTGAAATCTTGATGAAATCATCCAGGAACCCGACTAGCCCCATTCCCGCCATCAGCAGGAGCAAGAGCCACCCAGAGACCGAGGGGCCAGGCGCCTTCGGGTTAATCCACCAACTGATCAAGTGGGTGAGCAAATAAGCCAGGATCACCGTGCCAATTACTACCGCGCCACCCATAGTTGGCGTGCCACGTTTGGTGTGGTGCGACGTCGGTCCATCATCACGAATGAACTGCCCATAGCCCTTGCGGATCAGCAGTCGGATGAAAAGCTGGGTGCCAATCATGACCAGAGCGAGGCTGATTCCAGCACCCATAAGTAAAGGGATCATCGTCGCTCAGTCCTCCCCGCGGATCTCGGTTGAGACAACTGAAATGTCGTCTTTCGTGGATGTCACCGTGTGGTGCTCAGAGTCCTGCGTTTCGCCTAATGCTATCCGATCACCCAGTAAACGAAGCTCAGCGTCATGGCCCGATTTGAACAGAACAATATCCCCCGGTTTCAATTCTTCTTGCAACAAAGCGTAGGCAGAGTCGAGGTCTGGCACGTGTACCGACTCCTCGCCCCAAGAACCTTCATTGATCGCGCCAATGTGCAATGCACGTGCCTCGGCACCAATAACCAGCAACCGCGAAATATTCAGCCGGACCACTACTTGGCCTAGCGCGTTGTGCTCGCGAATCGATTCCGCACCCAGTTGGAACATTGGGCCCAGCACTGCCCAAGTTCGGCGTTGCGGGAGGATCTTGCCGTTCTCATCGGCCCCGCCACGGCCCAGCTCAGCTAGTACCCGCAGCGCCGCGCGCATCGAATCAGGATTTGCGTTGTAGGCATCATTGATCACGGTCACACCGTCGGCACGCTCACTGCGTTCCATCCGCCAGCGGCTTTTAGGCCCTTGTCCGTCAAGGCCGCGAGCGATAGTTTCGCCATCTGCGCCGGCAGCCCATGCGGCTGCGGCAGCGGCGAGCAAATTATTTACGTGGTGTATTCCGATCAATCCAGATCTGATCGGCCAGCTGCTGCCGTCGGGGAAGCGCAAATCGAAGGATGGCGTTGCATTCGAGCCAACCTGCACATTGCCAGCCAGTACCGAAGTCTGGCCTTCCGGAATCCGCAGACCCTCTTCACCGAACCACAAAACTGGCGCGACCGTTCTACTGGCCATTGCTGAAACCCGACCATCGCCCAGGTTAAGAACTGCAGTACCGGTAGGGCTGAGAGCTTCAACCAGCTCGCCCTTGGCTTGGGCAATATTTTCGACGCCGCCAAATTCACCAGCGTGTGCCGAACCGATGCCAAGTACGACGCCGATGTCCGGCTTTACTAAGCCGGCCAAGTACTCAATATGGCCAATACGGGTTGCGCCCATCTCAATCACCAGGAAGCGCGTCGTGAGATCGGCTTGAAAAACCGTTAACGGCACGCCGACCTCGCCGTTATACGAGCCTATTGGCGCTACGGTCGGCCCAAGCTGACGGAGAATGCCCGCAAGTAGATCTTTAGTGGTCGTCTTACCAGCAGAACCAGTGATGCCCAGCACGGTGACTTCGCCATTGGCACGAATCAGTTGCACCACTTCGGCGGCAATATCGCCCATCGCCTGCACTGCATCCGCGACGATGATCGCGGGAAAAGGCTGGCCTTGAGCGTCAGCTATCTCGCGTTCAGCAATGATCAGAATTGCGCCGGCTTCGATTGCTGCCTCAATGAAGGTATGGCCATCACTGTGCTCGCCAGGTTTGGCGACATAAACCGACCCCGGTTGCACCTCACGTGAGTCAGTACAAATCTGAGCGACGTTGATGCGCAACTCATCGGCGACGGTGCGGCTCAGCCGTCCGCTAGTTAAGGCGGCGATGCGCGGCGCGGTAAGTTCAATCATCTCGGTTTAGGACTCTATCTCGGGAACTGGCACAGCTGTGAATCCATACCGAACTAACGCTCGACGCAATTCGTCCCGATCGTCAAGCGCAATATTGACCCCTTGGACTTCTTGCCAGTTCTCGTGACCACGTCCAGCAATCAAAATCGCATCGTCTTTTCCAGCCAGTGCTACTGCCCGATCTATCGCGGCAGCACGCGGTGCCACCAGCTCAAGCACAGTGTCCAATTGGCCAGCTTTAACTGCCTTCGCAGCGCCGTCGAAAACCTGGTCACGTATCTGCTCTGGATCCTCGTCATGCGGGTCATCGTCCGTGATTATTACCACATCAGATCCACGTGCCGCCAAGGCACCCATGATCGGGCGTTTGGTCTGATCCCGTTGACCAGTGGCACCAAAAACCGTGATCAAACGACCCCGAGTTTCATTATTATTTGGCCGAACTGCATCCATAGCGCGTTGTAACGCATCTGGATTATGTGCGAAGTCCACTACCGCAACCGGCTCTTGGCTAATCAGCTGCATTCGGCCAGGCACATTGATACTCAGCGGATCGTGTTCATCAAGAGCCCGTTGCAGCGCCCCGGTATCAACCCCAGAGGCATAGACCATCAAAACGGCCAATGCCGAATTAGCAATATTGAATTCGCCAGGCAGGCTAGTCGTAAATTTGAAAGAACGCTCGGCGCCATCTGCCTCAAAGCCATGCAGTTCGATTCGCCAACCTAAGCCAAGGGGCTCAGATTTCAGCACGCGCCAGTCCGAAGGGTCCTCGAGCGGGGTTTCAGTCGGTTGAATTTGTAATCTCAGTACCGGTACGTCAGCCCTAGCCGCAATCTGGCGCCCCCACTGATCGTCTACCGTCACCACAGCACGTTTGCTGCGTCGAGAACTAAAAAGCTCGGCTTTTGTCGCAGCGTATTCTGCCATGGTGCCGTGTAGATCCAAATGGTCTTGCGTCAGGTTGGTGAAACCGGCCACGTCAAAAACCAAGCCGTCCACTCGGCCATAGGCCAAAGCGTGCGAGGAAACCTCCATCACCACGGATCCAAGATTCTTTTCCGCCATCAATGCCACCAGCGCGTGTACATCTGTCGCCTCTGGCGTAGTCAGCGTGGAAGGGATGACCGTCTCCCCCGCGAGCATTTCTATCGTGCCAATCAGCCCGCTGCTGCGCTCTAGCGCCGCCAGAATAGAACGGATGAGATAACTCGTTGTGGTTTTGCCATTCGTGCCGGTCAAGCCGAAAAGGTCCAGATGCGGACGTTGGTAGATTTTCGCGGCAAGCGGTCCGGCTAGCGCCCGCGGCTCGGCAACGCCTAATACCGGAACGTGTTGCGGAACCTCGGCGGAGGCGATTTGCGCACCGGCCCGATCAGTCAGGATCGCAACGGCTCCCGCTGCCACCGCCGAAGCAGCAAACTTAGCGCCATGCACCCGGTCACCGGGGAGCGCTAAATAGAGATCGCCGGGCAAGATTGTTCGGGAATCAAGGCTAATTCCAGTCACTTGTAGCTTCGAGTCCAATTCGATCCCACAGAATCTAGCCAACTCGGTCAAAGGCACCGGAACGACATTGCTCGGCCGCTGCGCTGAGGGCGAGTCATGAGAGGGCGATTGGCTTGCGGTCACGCTGTAATTTCCTCAACTTCGATTGGTCTGTCACCAGGTCTGCGGGAGCTTCACCGGTGGGGTGTTCGACGGCGGCACTGAGTAATCCTGCAGAACCTGAGCCATCACCGAGTTGAATACTGGCCCCTGGGTAATGCCATAGATATTACCCTGCGGATGCTGAACAGTAACTAAAACCACGTATTCGGGGTTTTCCATCGGCGCCATTCCGGCGAAGGAAGCGGTGAAGCCACTGAAACCGTCTGCCCCGGGAGATTCGGCAGTACCTGTCTTGCCGCCAATCCGGTAGCCCGGGACGTCAAGCTTGTTATAAGCGTACTGCGTGGCAACACCTTCCAGCATGTTTCGCACTTGCTGTGCGGTGTCTGGCGAGATCACCTGGGTAGCCGGCGCGCCCGGCATTTTGTGTTCGGTACCATCTGCGTCGATCACTGAGTCCACGAGCCTAGGCTCCAACCGGACGCCATTATTGGCAATGGTTTGGTAGATCATCGCGGTCTGCAACGGCGTTTGTGATACACCTTGGCCAAAGAGCACCGTGTACTGCTGCCGAACATCCCATTTATCCGGCGGAGCCAAAATGCCGCTGTTTTCACCAGGCAACGGAATTCCGGTTGCCTGGCCAATGCCAAACTTTGTCAGATAGTCAAAACGTTGCTGCTTGGTCAGTTGCGAGCCAACCATCACAGTGCCGGTATTGAGCGATTCGCCAATGACCCCAGCGAAAGTCTTATTGATAGTGCCGTGCTCTTCTGCATCCGCAATCCGTTGACCATCGATCAGCAGAGTGGGCGGCAGCGTCAACTTGGTCTCGGGTGTGACCTTACCTTCTTGAATCGCCGCAGATGCGGTCACTGACTTTTCCGTTGAACCCGGTTCAATGGCGTTGGTGACCGCCCGAGAATCACGAGATTCAGGCGGCGTAGCACCAGGATTATTCGGGTCAACCGTGGTGTCCTCAGCCAGCGCAATAATATTGCCGGTCTTGACCTGAACCACGACGATATTTCCCCAGGCCGCTTTGAGATTCTTCACCTGGTTAGAAATTGCCTGCTGCGCAAAATATTGAATGTCAGAGTTGATAGTCAGTTTGACGGTTTTGCCATCGACAGCGGGCTTGATTTGTGCTGGCGCATTCGGAATTGCGATGCCATCCCGGCCACGCTGATAGGTGCGGGATCCGGGCTGACCTTGGAGTTTTTGGTCGTAAGTAAGCTCGATGCCGCCACCGGGGCCATTCGCACCCGTGAATCCGACAACGTTTCCGCCCACCTGACCCATCGGATAGACACGCTGCTCAAGGGCTTGCGAGGCAACGCCAGGGACCCTGAGAGCGGAAACTTTAGCTTCCACCTCGGGTGTAACAGCCTTAGCCAGTACCGAGTATTTGGAGGTTCCAGTGGCTAGTTTCCGGACGTCGTCAACCTTCATGCCCAAAGCAGTTGCCAGTTCTTGGAGCGCCTGGTCGCGGCTGATTGTCTCGGTCTCGCCCTTGTCTTTGTTGTACCGCTTATAGCCCTTTTCCGAGATCGCCACGTTGTTAACCTGATCCACCACAATGTCGTAACGCACTACGGATTGCGCCAAGATCTTGCCATTGGAGTCAACAATCTCACCGCGATTCGCGGCGAGAACCTGCGTTTGCGTCAATTGGCTTGTCGCGGCTTCGGCGTAATTACCAAGGTCTAGCCCTTGAACCAGAACCAGCTTTCCAGAGATCAACAGCAACAATGCGAGCACAAAGCCCAAGCCAAAGCGCAATCGTCGTCGGGCTTTGAGCGACATTTTCGCCTGGGTCGTTTTGTTCGGCCGGTTGGGGCTGTTCAGCTGTCCTGCCACGGAAAGACCTCGTTACGTTTCACATCGTTTATCGGTTATTTCTGGGGAGCTTTTTGTTCCGGCGGTGGGACGGTGCCACCATGCAAATCTACGGGCGGCACTGCCGGTACCACGGGAGGCGCGACCGTTTGTTGACCAGTTGTTGCTGTTCCCGAAGTTGACGTACCAGCTGCTGCATCGGCAGGTTTCGTGCTGCCTGGCAAAGCTGGCGCGGCAAGAACTGGAGAGGTGGCGTCGGGCTTCGTTGCTGGTTTAGGATTTCCAGCGACTGTTCCTGCCTCTACATTGATCTGCCCCGTCGACGTCGAATTGATCATGCCCAATTCTTGCGCCTTCGAGACCAAATTCTGCGGAGCTTGGAAGTTTTGTACCTTCTGTGTCAGATCCTGATTTACCTTGTTCAGGTTGCTTTGCTCTGTTTTGAGCTGAACAAGTTCGTACTGGCTCGAAGAGACTGAGATGTTCAGCACAAGAACTGTCGCTAACGCGCCAACAAGTGCCAAGAAGCAAAATACGGCGAAGGGCGAACGACGCCGGGCTATGGCTTTTGGTACCACTGACAGCGGAGTGCGGACCCGTTTCGGTGCGGCACTCGGCTGCCCTGGGGTGCGCTGCGGGTTGAGTTTTCGAGCGGTATTTCCGATGACGGGTCCGAAGGATCCCGCACGGGCTTTTCCGGCGTTTTGCGCAGCGGTGCTCATGATGTTCTCCTCGGTCGGATTCGTTCAACTGCTCGTAGTCGTGCGGACGCGGCACGTGGATTCTCCGCGATTTCTGCTTCAGTGGGCACCTCAGTGCCTTTGGTTAAGGTCTTCAGCTCCGGCTTTTGCGAGTCGAGCTCAACGGGAAACCCTGGCGGGGCAGACGAAGTTACCCCAGTGCTAAAGAACTTTTTCACAATCTTGTCTTCAAGCGAGTGGTAGGACATGACCACAGCTCGGCCACCGATTGCTAAGGCGTCCACCGCGGCCGGAACCGCACGTTCAAGCACAACGAGCTCTTCATTTACTTCTATTCGCAATGCTTGAAATGTCCGCTTCGCTGGATGCCCTCCGGTGCGTGCGGCGGCAGCCGGCACCGCTTTTCGGATAACTTCAACGAGCTCGCCGGTTCCTGCGAAAGGTTTTTCCGCTCGGGCAGCAACAATGCGATTTGCGATTCTGCCCGCAAATTTCTCTTCGCCCCAGCGCCGGATGATCGAGACAAGCTCGGTTTCGGAGTATGAATTGACCACATCGGCCGCACTCTGGCCACGACTGGTGTCCATCCGCATGTCTAAGGGCGCATCGTAAGAATAGGCAAAGCCACGTTCGGCCTCGTCCAGCTGAAGCGAAGAAACGCCAAGATCCATCAAAACGCCATCGATGCTTTCGAAGCCTAGATCGTCAAGAACCTCGGTGATTTCGTCGTAGACCGCGTGGACAAGATCGGTGCGGTCCTCAAACGGTTTTAGCCTAGCGCCGGAGAGATCCAGAGCTTGGGTATCACGATCGATCCCGATCAAATGCAAATTTTCGAATCGCGTTAACATCGCTTCGCTGTGCCCACCCATGCCAAGGGTGGCATCGACGACGACGGCACGGCGACCTGCGAGGTTAGCAGCTTCAATTGCTGGCGCTAGCAGATTGACACAACGGTCACGAAGCACCGGAACATGGCGGGGAGCGTCGGCTGGCGGTGGTGTCGTTGCCACTGCTATCCCCTGTCTGAATCGATACTGCTGTTTCTTGCCGTGCGATGAGTCCCGCTTTGGTTCTGAGACCAGATCCCCCTCCGCGCCGTTTGCCCCGCCTGACACCGGGGAAGGTGAGTCAGGATGGGCCGGGCGGCTGGAGATCTCGTCCAAGAACCGTTACAGAATTCCTGGTATGTCGTTGTCGTCGGTATCCGAGAAGGCGTTTTCCTTCTCTTCGAGGTATTCCGCCCAAGCGGTGGCGCCCCAAATCTCTGCTCGAGAACCAGCACCGATCACGGCAAGCTCCCGATCCAGTCCGGCATATGCACGAAGCGCCGCCGGGATGGTGACGCGGCCTTGCTTATCCGGCATTTCGTCTGAGGCTCCAGACAGGAAAACTCGAATGTAATCACGGGCCTGTCGGGACGAGATTGGCGCGTCCCGCATTTGCTCGTGCACACGTTCGAACTCGCGCTGGCTGAAAACGTAGATGCATCGTTCTTGACCCCTGGTGAAAACAAGCCCGTTGCCAAGTTCATCTCTGAATTTGGCTGGAAGGATCAAGCGACCCTTCTCATCAAGACGCGGCGAATGAGTTCCAAGGAACACATCACCACCTCCTATACACCATTACCCTCTTATCTGCTCCACTTTACTCCACAATGCCCCACCGTCAACGCGACATTGCCCTTTTATTCCCGTGTGTCGTGTGCGTAGAGCGAATTTTTTCCCGAGATCTCAAGGTTTTTGCCGACTGGGAGGAAAGTGGAGGGATTTTTTGGCAGATTTTGCACTGGAAGGTCACAGAAAGCCAGAATCGCCAGCGAAGCAGGAGAATCCGGGCCCCGAGGCGCGCAAATCAACCAAGCTAACTTGGTAGTGGAGGCGCCTGGGTGCGCGCCCCATACACCGGAAGCTTCCGCAGAATTGACGGTGCGGGCTGAGTCCAGAAATAGCCGTGACCCCGGAATTTACTCCGGGGCCACGGCGATCTGGTGCGAATCCTAGTTGCGCGCGGATCCCTTTTCCCAGCCAACAACAGTCCAACCGCGCAAGGCAAAGAGTTCCGGACCCCAGTTAGCTAAGCCCTTCTTGACTGCGAAGATATTTGGCCCGTTGTAAACCGGAAGAATTGCGTACAGTTTGGAGAATTCCTTTTCCACTTCATTCGCAGCAGCCATTCGCGCCTCCTTGTCCGCGATGGCTGGAACTTGCTTGATTAGCTCGTCGATCTGAGCTGTGCCAGCACCGGTGGCGTTGCCAGGGTTTTGCGAATTGAACAACTGAGCTAGGCCGGATGTTGCATCCGCGCCCACGCCATTTCCTGAATAAGCCGTGCTGAACTTCTTTTGCCCCATGTAATCAGCGAAGGCCGCGACCGGTTGGGAGTCAATTGCTACCTCGACCCCGATGGCTTTCATCTGAGCTTGAAAGCTCTGGGTGAAGGCCGCAATTGTCGTGTCGTCACCAAAGTAGGTTGCTGCAGTGCTCAATTTCTGGCCATCTTTTTCGCGAATACCATCGGTTGAAACTTTCCAGCCCGCATCGTCAAGAACCTTTTTTGCGCCTTCAACATCAAAGCTGAATGCTGCGTTGTCTGAATAGTTTGGATCAAAGGGCATGAGTATCCAGCTATTTGGCGCTTTTCCGTCCAGTTCAAGCCGTTGAAGATGATCTTGGTCAGCTTCTCTCGATCAGTTGCCATAAACATTGCCCGGCGAACATTCACATCAGTGAGTGTCCCTTTAGCGGTGTTTAACACCATGCCAAAGACTGCGGTCTTCTGTCCGCGGCGGATTTCCGTGCCTGTGACGTTTTCTACCTGCTTATAACGGCCAAGTGTTGTTGCCGGAGTCACGTCAATTTCGCCGTTTTTGAAAGCTGGGATTGTTGCATTAGCTTCCATCCCCCGAACCGTTATTTTGCTGAGCACCGGCTTCGCGCCCCACCACTTTTCGTTAGGCACGAAGGCTGCGGTTTTGGTCGTGTTATCTAAGGCATCGAGCTTGAACGGCCCCATCCGCCAACCAGGCTTCAGATCGTTGACGAAGCCATTGTTAAAAACTTGCGGATCTACATCTGACTTTGGATGCATGAATCCTGAAGCGCCGTTTCCGATGCTAAATAGATCGGTATACGGCTCATAAATCGACTTCATCTTCACCAAGACTTCGCGGTCGTCTTTGCCCGCAGTCACTGATTCAATCAGATCGTAGCCCTGTGTTGAGGGCACATCGAAGTTCGTATTTGATCCGTTGAGCGCTTGCCACTGATTCGCAAAGGTCTTCACATCAATCGGCGTGCCGTCGTTCCAGACTGCTTTGGGATTGAGCGTATAGGTAATGGTTTGCTGGCCGTCTTTTATCTCCTCCTTGACGTCCGTGCAGTAATCCTTATTCAAGACCGGTGTGCCGTCGAGCGTTAATTTGTAACAGCCGGTGTTGTCAATTGGCTGCAACGTCTGACTCACGCCGTCGGAAAACCCGGAACTTGTGCCGAAGTTGAAGTTTGGACCGAAGTCACCCACCGCGAAAGTGAAGCTACCGCCTTGTTCCAGTTTGTCGATCGGTTGCGGATTGTTGGCAGCCAATTTGGCAGTATCCGCATCCGAGGTTGCCGACGCCGGCCCAGATGAGTTATTTCCTCCGCAGCCTGCCAGAAGCAAAACTAGTCCAAGCGCTGCCGCACCAGCGGCTAGGTGACGTCTTATCATCGGGTAAATCCTTTCGTCATTTTGCTGTCCTCACGGGCATATCTCGCAGAATTTAACACAGCAATCCCCGGAGAACCTGGCAGGCGAAAGGTGCCTGGTTTAGCGCTTACCAAACGCAAAATGCCCCGGCATCATCACCGGGGCATTTTGCGAAATATTAGGCTGTACGGCTACTTCACCGTGAAGTCAGTTATTTATTCAACAGTTCATTCGCCTCTGCGACGTTCGTCCCAGCGGTCTTCTAGCGAGCTCATAAAGCCAGTCTTGCTACGCCCGACCTTTGCGCCATCGTCCGATGCCGGGGTCTTAGCGGTTCCGCGCCGAATTGTTGCCACATACACACCGACACCCATCACCAGGAATCCTAGAACTCCGACAATGATTTGCTGAATGGTTACACCAAAGAGCAATACCAAGATGCCAACAATGCTGATCAAGACGCCAAGAATGATGTGTCGAGTTGAAAGCGTTCGGGCACGATCATCACCCAAGGCACTTGCAAACTTCGGATCAGTCGCGTGCAATTGCTGCTCCAACTGATCGAGCAACCTCTGTTCGTGCTCCGACAGGGGCATCACGACCTCCTTAAGGCCAATGCCATCTCCATGACCAACCGTTGACTGTGAGTTACACACACTCAACGAATTATGCCCTGGTTCTGGTTCCCAGTGTTGACGGCAACTTCAGCGATGGGCTGCTGCCCAGACACTTTTAGTCGTCGTCTTAACTTTAAGAATAGGCTTCTTGGCCCAGAACCGAAAGCCGGAGAGAGCCAAAGAGCTCAGTCGTTACTCATCGGTAAGTTTTTCGGGCCGTTTTGCAGCGTCATTCGCTCGTTTAAGTAGCCTTGCCGGAAGTATCTGATCTGCACCGAAACGCGCGCCTAGCGCATCAATAACCACCTCCGCACTTCGCCAGTTATCTTCGCTGCGTTCCAAGCTCAATTGCACGGCAACTTGGCCGGCAAGTTCCAAGCCTTCGCCACGCAAGCCGATCAATCGAACCGCCATTGGACGCTTACCCAAGGCTTGAAAGAGCTTCAACCCTTCCTGATACAAAAGCTGCGCGCTATTGACCGGCACCGAAAGCGTTCTTGATCGAGTAATCACGGAGAAGTCCTCAAAACGAATCTTGATTGCCACGGTTCGAGCCAGATAGCCAGCAGATCGCAGCCGCTGCCCCGTCCGGTGTGCCAACCTCAGCAATTCTCGATGCAAAATCTCATCGTCTCGAGTATCTTCTGCGAAAGTTTCCTCTGATCCGATGCTTTTGTCGATCCGCACCGGAGTAACTGCTCTGGGGTCGATTCCCCAAGACAGTCGATAGACGTGATCGCCCGTTGCACCTAGCACTCTTCGCAACATATGCACCGGTGTGTTGGCAATTTGAGCCACCGTGTGGATACCCATATCTGCTAAAACTTTTCGAGTTTTCGCGCCCACTCCCCACAATGCTTGCGCAGGCAAGGTGTGCAGGAATGCGACCGTATCTTCGTGGGGAATCAGCAATAAGCCATCCGGTTTGCTCTGGGTAGAGGCAATTTTGGCGACAAACTTTGTTGAAGCGATCCCGACCGAAGCGGTAATGCCCAGCTCGTTGCGCACGCGAGTTCGGATAAGGCGAGCAATTTCCAGAGCTGAGCCGAGCCGCCGACGCGAGCCAGCAACATCGAGAAACGCCTCATCGACGCTGAGCGGCTCTACTTTGTCTGTGATTGATTCGAAAATCTGCATCAAGACTTTAGACACTTCGTAATAGCGGGAGTGCTTAGGCTCGCAAATTACTGCCTGCGGGCAAAGTCTCATAGCAGCCGCCATCGGCATCGCAGAACGCACACCAAAGGCACGCGCCTCATATGAGGCGGAAAGAACCACCGAGCGACCCTGCGGGAAGCCGACGATAACCGGTTGACCAACTAGCTCTGGGCGTTCAAGCAACTCGACAGCTACAAAAAACGCATCCATATCCACATGAAGGATGGTGCATTCTGAGTAGCCGCTAGCCACCTCACCACCGGGTCCCTGAGTCGGTCCAGAATTAGTGCTGACCATAACTAAAGCCATAATAGTTGGGGGCACCGACAGTTAGACTGGCAAGCATGACTGAACGCCAAGCCTTTACCAAGGTCGCCATCGCCGGAGCCGGGGTACTATTTGCCCTAGCAGCTATAACAGCATGCACTGACGCCAACCCCAAGCCCAGCGAATCGACAGGTTCGGCTTCCGCTTCATCATCAGAAAAGCCCACTAGCAGCACTTCGAGCGTTAGTACCCCGCCCACTTCATCGCCGTCGGCGCAGGCCACCTCAACTGTTGGTAATTTGGTCGCCGGTTTCCCTAGCACCTTGCTGCCGTTACTCCCCGGCGCACAAGTGAAACAAAGTGCTTTCGACAAGACTAAAGAGCCTGCCGGCGCCTCCTTGGTAGGCGCTACGACGTCGTCAGCTACTGACATTGTTGCCTTCTACACCAAGGCCTTCGGCGATCAAGGTTTTAGCTTGCTGCCAGGAGAAGACGTGGGAGCAGTGGTGAGTAAAGACTTTGTGCGCAATAACGGCCAAGAAACCATCAACCTTTCGGTGACTACCGATGCTGGCACTAGCACCTTTACCTTGGGCGCAAACGTAGCGCAGGCCTCACTGAAGTGACAACGCAACCTCATAGCTCGGTGCAAGACGACTACACGCAGGCTCTTGGTCTGGAACTTCAAGAATTTCTCGCCGTTAAACGAAACGAGCTTGCCGAGATTTCTGTTGATGCCCCGGCGCTCATCGATACAATTTCTGGGCTAGTCACTGGCGGTAAAAGAATGCGCGCTCTACTGTGCTACTGGGGCTGGCGAGGAGCCGGTGGCAACCCTGAAACCAGCAGCCCTATCACCACCGCTGGCGCGGCCCTAGAACTTTTCCAAGCGGCAGCTCTCATTCACGATGACATCATTGACCGTTCAGATATACGTCGTGGGGCGCCAAGCGTTCATCGGCAATTTAGCCAATTGCACCAACGGCAGCGCTGGGCTCTCGACCCGGAGCGATTCGGGCACGCTGCAGCGATCCTTGCCGGGGACCTCTGCCTTTCCTTCAGCGAGGAAGTCTTTTCATCGATTAACGTACCGGCGCCACAAAAGGCTCGCTCCGTCTTTAACACCATGCGCGCCGAGGTGATGGCTGGGCAATATCTGGACATTCTGGAGGAGGTCGCTGGCCCATCACGGGGGCCGGAAAACGCTGTGGAACGCGCTCAGTCAATTATTCGCTACAAGTCGGCAAAATACTCCAGCGAACATCCACTAGTACTAGGCGGAGCACTAGCCGGCGCAGACGCAAATCTGCTAAGCGGATATTCTGCCTTTGCCTTGCCGCTAGGCGAAGCCTTCCAACTACGCGATGACATGCTCGGCGTCTTTGGCGATCCGGCGACTACGGGCAAGCCAGCTGGCGACGATCTGCGCGAAGGTAAACGTACCGTTTTGATCGGGTACACCTTGCGTTTAGCAGACTCGGATCAGGCCGACTTTGTCGATCAACGACTGGGCATCCCCGATCTAGGCGAAGCCGATATTGAGCAAATTCGGTCCATCATGGTTGGCTGCGGAGCAGTTGCCGCTACCGAAGACTTAATTGGCCGCTACAGTGACACGGCATTCGAAGCTCTAGATTCGCTGCCAATCGACGAAAACACCATGCTTGCTCTACGATCGATGGCTCAGGCGGCAGTCCAACGAAGCGCCTAGCGGGCCTCTACGGGTTCCCGCCTGCGGGAGAATTTGCGAGTTGCGCTACCAAGCCAAAGCTTGCGCGCGACGCCGGATCTCAGTTTTGCGTCCAGCATGCAACGCATCGATGGGACGGCCGGGCAAGGTCTCATCGGCGGTAAAAAGCCAGACGATTGCTTCTTCATCCGAGTATCCAGCGTCCAAAAGCACGGCAAAGGTGCCCTTCAGGCTGTCAACTACCCGGTCTCCGGCCAAAAATTCTGCCGGTACCGACCTAATTTTGCGCTCTCCAATGCGTATTGCCAGCAGCGCGCGCTCATCAAGAAGCGCGTGCACTTTAGTGATCGAGACATCAAGGATCTCTGCGACGTCCGGTAAAGGTAGCCAGGCTTCCACCATGGATTCCGCACTGGACGCCGGTTGATCAGTGTTTTTCGACTCTGGGTTTTCAGCAATTCTCACCTGATAATGGTGCCATATTTTTGGCTTCGCTTCAGCCAGAACTAGGAAACTAAAGCGGCAAAACACTACTAAAAAGTCGACTAGCACAGATTTCGACACGCCGGAAATCAAAATACTAATTTTCTAAGCCCACTTGTGATAATCGAAAATTCGTGTAAATTCACAATAGTCACATAGGAAACACAGTTAACTCTGGCCACTTTAGCCACTGACGATGAGGATCGACCATGACATCCCCCCCCCAGCCCAATTCCAAGGCTGCCAAGCAGGCAAAGCAGCTTGCCGTCGTCAGCACGGCCGCGCTTCCGGTCATCATGCTTTCTTCGCTAGCGCTCGCTCAGCCAGCGAATGCGGCCCCCACCAGCACTCCGCAATCCGCGGGCACGCTTAATGCCGCGGTCAAAAATGCGGTAGCTAAAGTCTTAGCAAATCGGCCTGCTGGATCTTTTATCCCGGCAGGAAACGTAGCCGCCAGTCTGCCCAATCTGAAGACAGCGACTACGCCATCGGCAATCAAGCCAGCAGCGCCGTCGTCGAGCACTTATACCGTGCGCGCTGGCGACACGATTAGCTCGATCGCTGCCCGCAATGGCCTAAACGTCAATGACGTGCTGAGCCTCAATAGCCTGGGCCAAACCAGCCTGATCTTTCCTGGCCAGCAAATCAAGCTAACCGGCGTCGCTGCCGCTGCTGCGCCGGCGGCCGGCCCGAGTGCACCGGCGAGCGGCACTGCCTCCTACACGGTTCGCGCCGGCGATACTGTCAGTGCGATCGCCGCCAAAAACGGCCTCAAACTCAACGATGTCTTGCGGCTCAACGGCCTAGGCATGACGAGCATTATCCGACCGGGACAGGTACTTCAGCTTGGTGGCAATGCCGCACCAGCCGCGCCTGCACCAGTAGCCAGCACGCCAGCGCCAGCAGCGCCGAGCGCCCCGGCACCCAGCGGCGGTTACAAGATCAAATCTGGCGACACGCTCAGCTCAATTGCCGCGCGCAATAACGTCAGCTTGAACGACTTGCTCCAAGCGAACGGGCTCTCCATGAGCAGCGTGATCTACGCCGGAAAAACGCTCAGCATTCCCTGCGCGGTAACTCCGGCGAGTAACGTCACTCCGGCTGCACCTGCCTCAGGCCCGAGCACCTTTGGCAACTACACCTACCCTGAAGCCGTAGTTTCACAAGCGAACGCTAACCGCGCCGCATTGGCCGCTGCCCCGTTGCCAAGTCAGGCCGAGATGAAACAGCTCATCGCAGCTACCGCAGCCCAAATGGGTGTGGATCCTTCCCTGGCACTTGCCTTCGCCTTCCAAGAATCAGGGTTCCAGGCCCAGGTAGTGTCGCCGGCGAATGCTATTGGCGCCATGCAGGTCATCCCGCAGTCAGGGCAATGGGCCTCCGAGATGGTCGGACGTCATTTGAACCTCCTCAACCCGCAAGACAATGTGGTTGCAGGCATTGCCATCATCCGCGCGTTAGTACGTACCTCCCCCTCGGTAGAAACTGCAATCGCTGGCTATTACCAAGGTCAGACTTCGGTCAAGCTCTACGGCATGTACTCGGATACCAAGGACTATGTTGCGGCAGTACTTTCGCACCAAAACAACTTTCGCTGAGTAGCTAATCTGCTTGCTTAGGTAACGAAAAGCTCCCGATTCCGTGTTGGATTCGGGAGCTTTTCGCATCAGCATCTAGGATCGAAGGGTGCAAGATAAGGTTCAAGAGCCGTTGGTTGGCACACTCGTCGACCAGCGGTATCAAGTGTTGAGCAAGGTAGCGCGTGGCGGGATGGCCACGGTGTACCTTGCCACTGACCTGCGCCTGGACCGAGAAGTGGCGCTCAAAGTGCTGCATCCGCGTCTGAGCATGGACGATTCGTTCCTCGACCGATTGGGGCGCGAAGCGAAGGCTGCTGCCCGGTTGTCGCACCCGCACGTGGTTGGCGTACTGGACCAAGGTGAAGAGCTACGCGACGGTCACCAGCTGGCCTATCTGGTGATGGAATACATTCCGGGCCACACTTTGCGTGATGTTCTCAACGACCACGGTGCCTTGTCGCCGCGACTTGCCTTGGCCTATCTCGACGCCGTGGTTGAAGGATTAGCCGCAGCACACCGTGCAGGCTTAGTGCACCGTGACGTCAAGCCCGAAAATGTACTGATTGCCGACGACGGTCGAATCAAGGTGGGCGACTTTGGCTTAGCCCGAGCGGTTACCACCTCGACCAGTACCGGAACCCTGATCGGTACCGTGGCTTACCTCTCCCCCGAGCTAGTTATGGGTAAGCCTTCCGATGCGCGCAGCGATATTTATGCCGCCGGAATTATGCTTTTCGAGCTGCTCACCGGTGAGCAGCCATTCCGTGGTGAGGTGCCAATTCAGGTCGCCTATCAACACGTGAATTCCGTGGTGCCGCCGCCCTCCAGCGTGCTACCCGGCCTGGCCCCAGACCTGGACGAACTTGTTCGCTGGTGCACGGAATCTGATCCAGAAGATCGCCCGCACGATGCAAATGCATTACTTGGTGAACTCCGGCATATTCGAACCTCCCTGACCGACGCCCAACTTGATTTCAGCGGTGATCCGAACCGCACCGCGGCAGTCCCTGCGCCGCCGTCGTTCCCGCCGAGTTCTGCCGGACTCACCGAAGCTCTCAGTAGCGCCGCTCAGCCCACCGAGATTTTCACCGGGCCGCCGGCGCCGCAAGCAACGACAATCATGGACCGGCAGGTCAATCCGACCACCATGATGGAACGCCCAGCTCCGCTGACAGTGGATACGGAAGACGCGCCACGAATTAGTGCCCGAGCGGCGAAAAGCGCGCAGAAAAAGTCCGATAAGGCAGCAGCCCGCGAGGCAGCTCGCAATGCTTCTACGCCAGTGACTACTTTGCGAAAAGGCAACTCGCGGCGCAAAGGCATGATCTGGCTGGTACTAGTGCTGATCTTGATTTTGCTGGGCGCAACAGCTGGCTGGTTCTTTGGCTTAGGCCCGGGCGCCTTGGCTACGGTGCCCGATTTAAAAGATAAGACAGTCGCCGAAGCCCAAGCTGAATTGAGCAAGCTGGGCTTCAATTCGACGACGCAAGCCATCGATGATGAGACGATCGTCCAAGATCATGTGGTATCCAGCCAACCCGCAGCACAGAGCCAGCAGCGAAAGTTCCTCTCGGTAGTGTTGCTGGTCTCGCATGGGCCGACGCTTTACGCAGTCCCGGCAATGGTTGGTGGCAGCCTTGACGCAGCCAAATCTGCACTTAACTCGGCGCATATGGCCCTTGGCGCCGTGACCCAGCAATACGAAGAACAGATTCCTGCCGGTCAAGTACTGAGTCAAGATCCGGCGGCCAATGTGCAGAAACGGGCTGCCACACCCATCAACCTCTTGGTGTCGCAGGGGCCCAAACCGCTACCGGTGCCAGCCGTCGTCGGGCAGACTCAGGAGGCCGCGGTTAAGGCACTCACCGACGCTGGTCTCACGCCCGTGGTGGCAACCGATCAGGTCAATGACGCCAAGGTTTCAGCTGGCTCCATCGTTTCGCAAGATCCCGCCACCGGAACGCTTAGCAAGGGTGGCAAAGTAAATCTGGTGGTATCCAAAGGGCCGAAGATGGTTAATGTACCCAGCTTTATCGGTAAGCAGGTGGATCAGGCCGTTGAAGAACTTAAACGCCTGAATCTGCCGTACAAAATCAACGAAATCCTAGGCGGATTCTTTGGCACCGTGAGAGCTCAGGACCCAGTGAACGTATCGGTCCCTGAGGGCACCACGATCAACCTCACCGTCGTCTAATTCCCCGTTTCAGATAGCAAGACGTCTTTGCGATAGCAAGGAAACCATCGTTCTTGCTATCGCAAAGGCGTCTTGCTATCTCAGCTGAGTTTTGACGCCGGCGGCGCGCAGTTTCGTTGCAAGCCGTCTGGGGTCGTTCGCCGTTTCCCAGGTCCAGCGAACCACGGTAAGGCCCAACGCCCGCAGTCTGTCTTCGCGTTCCTTCTCCGCGATGACCACTTCACTCGGATCGCGGCCACGAAGATACTCTGGGTTTCGATACTTCACTCTGCCGTCGAGCTCTCCCGCTACGCCGAATTCCTGCCAATCGAAATCCGTATACCAAATCAGGCCATCCGTGTCGTCGAACCTTTTTTGCAGCGTAGGTGTAGGTAGCCCGGCCAGATGCATGTTGGCGCGGCTAATTGATTCGCCAACAGATCCAGATTCAGCCACCGCTAGATCCACAACGGCAAGCTCTCTTCGCATTTTGGTTTTGCTCGGCAATTTCAAAATCGCTTCGATGACCTGCGGCGCTAACACCGGATGAGAAAACTGCTCCGCGGCCAAGGGCTCAATGTTCAATAATCTGTCCATAGCCGCGAGCGCCGAGGGAAATTGTTGTCGCAAAGCCAATTCGACCGCAGTCTGGATCTTGCCCGTGACGGCTAAGCCATCGATTTCCCACGGTCCCGGTTCGATCGTCGGAAATATTCGACGTCGAGCCAATCCTGCTGAACGTTGCCCGCTACCCGGCGAAATGTTTATCTGGACGTGTTCAGGCAGCGCCGCAACCGGAAGTCCCCAGAGAATAGCCGCAGATTCTCCGCTACAAATCGGTGCGCAATGTTTCGCCGATGCGTTGACGGCATGCATTTTGAGCCGGTGTTTTTCTCCGCTGTCCAAAGTGACCCAGGTTTCCGCCTCGACGTACTTCGCATACCGCAGTCGGTGCAAAGTTCCGGTTTTGGCGGCACCGAGCAATCGGCGGGCACGGCCTTCAGCCAAGGGATCATCTGACGGACTGATCAGCAGCTTACGAAGGTCATCCATGGGAAAACTATTGAGCTTCAACCGGGAGAGCGCCAGCTAAACGTCGGAGCCTGTGGATAAAACAAGATAGCCAGACAGCTTTGCGTTAGCAAGAACGTCTGTCTTCTCGCTAACGCAAAGCTGTCTGGCTATCTGAAACGGGTTTAGCGCTGGGCTAGGGCTCCTGAAACCAGGAACGCCATTTCTAGCGACTGCATGTGGTTCAGGCGCGGGTCGCACACTGATTCGTATCGAGTCAGGAAGGCTTCCTGATCGATCGGATCAGCGCCACCAAGGCACTCGGCTACATCGTCACCGGTCATTTCGACGTGCAAGCCACCGGGGAAGGTGCCCAAGGCTTGGTGCACTTCGAAGAAGCCACGCACCTCGTCCATTACGTCGTCGAAATTGCGAGTCTTGTAACCATTAGGTGAGGTCACCGTGTTGCCGTGCATCGGATCGGTCACCCAAAGCACCTGCGCACCAGAGTCAGTAACCTTCTGCACCAAGGCGGGCAGCTTCTCACGAATGTTTTTCGCGCCCATCCGAGTGATGAAGGTGATCCGACCCGGTTCCCGGTTTGGATCCAATTTGTCGATCAAGCGCAGCGCATCGTCGCCGGAGGTGCTTGGGCCAAGTTTGACGCCGATCGGGTTGCGCACCTGAGAAAGGTAATCCACGTGCGCAGCATCGAGCTGCCGGGTCCGCTCGCCAATCCAGAGGAAGTGTCCACTTGTGGCATACGGCGTCCCGGTCCGCGAATCGATACGAGTCAGCGAACGCTCGTAATCCAGCAGCAGCGCCTCGTGGCTGGCAAAGAACTCAGTGCGCTTGAGCGCCTCAAAGTCTGAGCCGCAGGCTTCCATAAACCGGATTGCCCGGTCGATCTCCCCCGCCAATGATTCGTAGCGTGCGTGCGCCGGATTCTGCGTGAAGCCCTTGTTCCAGTGATGCACTAATCGGAGGTCGGCAAAACCACCCTGAGTGAAGGCTCGAATTAAGTTCAAGGTCGACGCCGAGGTATGGTAGGCGCGCACCAGCCGCTGTGCGTCGTGGCCGCGTGATTCGGGCGTGAATTCGTAATCGTTGACCATATCGCCGCGGTATGCCGGCAAAGTCACGCCGTCGCGCGTTTCGTCGTTCGAGGACCGTGGCTTAGCAAACTGGCCAGCCATCCGACCCATCTTGATCACGGGCAATGACGCGCCATAGGTCAACACAACCGCCATCTGCAGGATGGTTTTGACGCGAGCACTGATTTTATCTGCCGTGGCACCATCGAAGGTTTCAGCACAGTCGCCGCCTTGCAACAGAAATGCCTTGCCCTGCGCTGCGGCGGCAAGCCGGTCACGCAGAATATCAACTTCACCAGCAAAAACCAGCGGCGGCAGCGAGGAAAGCTCTTTGATCGAAGACTGATAGACCGCTTCATCTTGCCATGTCGGCTGCTGGGAAATCGGCAGCGAGCGCCAGGCATCCAAGCCCGGGTAGTTCGCGGCGCCGGCTTGGCCAAGCCGGACAGCAGAGTCGTCAAGGGTCATGAAGGGTGAATTCGTCTGATCTTGCACCCGTTAAGACTAGTTGTTCGGAGGCTACAGTGGGTGGCCGGTGCATAACCTATCAGGCGATCTTCGTCACACAGCGGGCGGTGGCTCCGATTTGCCCTTGCGCGCAGCCTGCCGTTCCTTGACCGTGCCAGCATAAATATCAACGTACTCTTGGCCAGAAAGCCGCATTAGTTCGTACATGATCTCGTCGGTAACACTCCGCTGAACGAAGCGGTCGTCTTCGAGCCCTTCGTACCTGCTGAAGTCCAATGGTTCACCAAAGATCATGCCAATGCGACGAATATTAGGTAGCTTGCGGCCAATCGGTTGCACTTTGTCAGTTCCGATCATGGCAACCGGGATAACTCGGACACCAGAACTGAGAACGAGCTTCGCTACGCCGACCTTGCCCCGATAGAGCTTGCCATCTGGGCTGCGCGTACCTTCTGGATAGATGCCCAGTAGGCCACCGTTTTCCAGTACCTCAGTTCCGGAGCTGAGCGAATTAGCCGACGCCGTGCCGCCGGATCGGTCCATCGGCAGTTGGTTCGTGAGTCGAAAAAACAAAGCGGTCAGCTTACCTTTGATCCCTTTGCCCGTGAAGTAATCGGATTTCGCCAAAAACACCACTGGACGAGGCACCATGAGCGGCATAAAAATCGAGTCAGAAAAGGACAGATGATTACTTGCCAAAATTGCTGGACCGTCACCTGGAATGTTGTCTAGCCCTTTGACCCAAGGCCGAAAGAGTAACTTGAGCAACGGACCGAGAAAAATCCGTTTCATCACCCAATAAAACACGCTGTTCGCCTTTGTTCGGCCTGAGAACGCTTTGAGTACGGCAGATCGCTCCGAACTCGCGGCAAAGCTTTCTGCCAGCCTACTCTAATGAGATAACCTGCTCAGTGGGAGAACCTAGACGAAATTCCAGTCGATTCGGCCGGTGGTGACGAACTAGGACGACAAGCCAGATGGAGGCAACCACAATGGCCTTGCATGATCCAATGACGTCGCCGGGACACGGCGATTTGGCGCGCATCGGCGTCGTAGTTTCGCATGGCTTCTCCGGTTCGCCCGAAAGCGTCCGGCCTTGGGCAGAACATTTCGCTGCCCAAGGTTTCGCGGTCAGAATGCCATTGCTACCCGGGCACGGTACTAGCTGGCAAGAAATGTCTCGAACACCCTGGCAACGCTGGTACTCGGAAGTGGAACGGGCCTATTTTGAACTGGCCAGCACTTGTGAGCAAGTTTTTGTTGCTGGACTTTCGATGGGCGGCGCGCTTGCGCTACGAATCGCAGAGCATCATCCAGTGGCGGGCCTTGCCTTGGTCAATCCGGCGCTGGCTGTGGTGGACCCCCGAGCCAAGCTCGCTGGCCTGATGCAATATGTGCTCAAATCGACGCCGGCAATTGGCAATGACATTTTGAAGCCTGGCGCGGAGGAATACGCCTACGACCGAACGCCAGTTGCCTCGGTAGCTCAACTGATGAAGCTCATCAAGGACACCAGCGGAAATCTAGCGAAAGTTACCGCGCCGATCACAGTTTTTCACTCAACCGTGGATCACATTGTTGCGGCGTCCTCGGTGGCCCGGATTCAGGCCGGAGTTTCCAGTAAAGACGTGCACATTCTGAAATTGTCCAACAGCTATCACGTAGCCACTTTGGATAATGACGCCCCCGAAATATTTACCCGTTCAAGCGATTTCTTCAAGGAGCTGGCCGGTGTCCACAACTCCTGAGCGCCGAGAAGGCCCCAGCGAAGACGAAGTATTGGAAGACCTCGTTTCCCGCCTCAAGGAAAATTCCGACGACGCGTTGCTGAACTCGGATTCCGACTTCAGCCGCTTCGATCCGCTTAATGTCAGTCAGCGCAATGATCCACCTCCCGCAGCAATGCCGGCGCGCGGACCGCGCGACTACAGCCCGCCAGAAGAACCCGAAGAAGACTTCGTGCCAGCTGAACCGGAGTCGCTATCTTCGGTGGAGCCAGCAATTGCCCTGGGTTGGATTGGCGCGGCCGGTGCGCCGATCGCACTTTTGCTCTCAGCAATGTTCTGGCGCAGCCTGCCTTCGGTAGTGATAATCGCGCTGGTATTGGTTTTCTTGGTCAGCGCTGGTTACCTGGTCTACCGCTTACCCGGGCATCGAGATCACGACGACGACGGAGCTAAACTCTAGCTGCCCGACGCCGACCGAGAGAGGTCAGCTGCTCCTATCAAGCCTGCGCTGGGCCCGAGCTCGGCAAGGGCAATTGCGGCGGCTGGCCGGAATCCGCGACCAGTCAGGTTCCGCCCGAAGGCTCGTCTAGCTGGTTCAAGCAGCAACTCCCCGGCCTCGCACAGTCCGCCACCAATCACGAACATGCCTGGATCGAGCGCAGCGGCCAAATTAGCCATCCCCAGACCTAACCAGCTGCCAACATCTTCGATGAGTTCAATCGAAGCAGCGTCACCGGCGCGCGCTAGGTCGGTAATGATCGCGCCGGTGATCAGATCTGCATCGCCATCTACTGCGCGCAAGATCTCCTGGGCAACCGGAGAATTAGCCCGTGCCAGCTCTCGAGCTTCACGGCCTAAAGCATTTCCCGAAGCGTATTGTTCCCAACAGCCGCGATTGCCACATTCACAACGATACCCACCCGGCATGATGATTTGATGGCCGAATTCACCGGCCACACCAAAGCGCCCTCGTTCAATTCGGCCGTCCATCACCATGGCACCGCCTATTCCGGTGCCAAGCGTGATGCAAACTAGCCGGGACTCATCCCGCCCCGAGCCGAACCGCCACTCAGCCCAGGCAGCGGCGTCGGCGTCGTTCGTGAGTCGAACCGGGCGGCATAAAAGTCGTTCCAAGTTTTCTCTGAGCGGCTCGTTACGCCAGGCCAAATGCGGGCTAAACAACACGGTTCCGCCGCTAAGATCCATCCAGCCAGCGGCGCCGATGCCGACCGAAGCAATTTCATGACGCTGGCCAAGATCGCGAACCAACTCCACAATCGTCTCTTCAACGGCCCGCGGGTCGCTGCCGGGGGTACTGCATCGTCGTTCTTCTAACACCACACCGTGCTCATCGACGACGCCAGCCGCGACTTTGGTTCCGCCAATATCTATGCCAATTGCCAGTGTTGAAGGCACGTCAAAGCTTGCGGACAGCTCGGGATCGGCAGGGTTAGATACCGATTCGGCTACGGATGCCCGGTCAAGGGGCGAATTATTGCTGCTCATCAGGCATCATTCTAGAAGAAGCTGCTGTTGGAACCTACCTGGTTGTAGGCGCGTTGGTTGGGGAGAGACTCTATGGCAGACTAATGTTACTGACCAGTAGCTTTTTGATGCAGAATCGAAGAGCTGCTTGGTTCAGCCGAAGATATCGAGGGAGCTATCGTGCAGGAAATTTCTGTCCCACCGGTCGTCGTGATTCCAGAAACGACCAATTGCACCGACTTTGTTGAGCGCCAGGCGCAAGACCCCGCAAACCGAGCACTTTTCGCGGTTCTTGGCGACAACGGTCAGTGGCAAGATATTCGGGCCACTGAATTCCGCGCTGACGTGATTGCCTTGGCCAAAGGGCTCATCGCCCTCGGCGTGCAGCCGGGCGACAAAGTAGGCATCATGTCCCGGACTCGGTACGAATGGACCCTGGTCGATTTTGCTATTTGGTATGCTGGCGCGGTCTCGGTACCCGTCTATGAGACTTCCGCCCCGAGCCAAATCGCCTGGAATCTTTCCGACTCAGAGGCGATAGCAATCTTCGCCGAGTCTGAGCAGCACGTAGCCAGCATTCGGCAAGCAATCGCTTCCGAAGGGCTAGAAGCGGTCAAACATCTCTGGCAAATCACCGGCAACGGACTCGATGAGCTCCGAAATGCTGGCCAAGAAGTTAACGACGCCGACGTCGAAGCCCGCCGCACCTCCGCTGGCCTGCGTGACTTGGCCACCATCATTTACACCTCGGGAACCACTGGCCGACCCAAGGGTGTTGAGCTCACACACGGCAACTTTGTTGAGCTCGCCGACAACGCCATGGGCGTCTTAGGCCGTTCTGTTGTCACTGACGATGCGCAGACCATTATGTTCTTGCCACTCGCTCACGTATTCGGCCGCTATATCTCGATTATGAACATCGCTGGCGGCGCCAGGGTGGCGCATACCCCAGATATCAAAAACCTGTTGGCCGATTTCCAAAGCTTTCACCCAACCTACATTTTGGCCGTGCCCAGAGTGTTTGAAAAGGTGTATAATTCGGCGGTACTCAAAGCTGAGCCTGAAGGCAAAGGCAAGATCTTTGCTCAGGCGGCCGACGTCGCTATTGCCTACTCTCGGGCCAAGCAAGAAGGCAAAATCCCCTTCATGCTCAACCTGAAACACACCGTCTTCGACAAGCTTGTCTATAACAAATTGCGCGCGGCAATGGGCGGGCAACTAACCTACGCCGTTTCCGGTGGCGGTCCACTGGGCGAACGGTTAGGTCACTTCTTCTACGGCGTTGGCGTAATGGTTCTAGAGGGTTACGGTCTGACCGAGACCACAGCACCGGTCACGGTGAATCAACCAGATCAAATCAAAATCGGCACGGTTGGCCGACCGCTGCCCGGCAACTCCGTAAAGATTGCCGACGACGGCGAGGTGCTGGTCAAGGGTGTTTGTCTGACTCGCGGGTATCACGGTCGCGACGACCTGACGCAAGAATCATTCAGCGGAGAATGGTTCCGAACGGGCGACATCGGCGCGCTTGATGACGAAGGCTTCTTGCGAATCACTGGTCGCAAAAAGGAAATCATCATTACCGCTGGTGGCAAAAATGTGGCGCCGGCTCAGCTGGAAAATCAAATTCGATCTGACGCTTTGGTCTCGCAATGCGTGGTTGTTGGCGAAGGCAAACCGTTTATCGCGGCACTAGTTACTTTGGATGAGGAAGCTTTGCCACAGTGGGCCAGCCAGCACGGACTGAGCCAGCAAATAACACCGGAGCAAGCCAGCACCGATCCAATTGTGTTGGCCGCGGCGCAGAAGACCGTCGATCACGCCAACGAATCCGTATCGCATGCCGAAGCAATCAAGGCATTCCGGATTGTTCCGACCGACTTCTCGGAGGCTTCCGGCCACCTCACGCCATCGCTGAAAATCAAACGAGCCCAGGTGCTCAAAGATTTCTCGAACGTGGTCGAGGAGATTTACTCAGCACCCAAGCCAGCGTAAATAGTTCGGCTGATACATGAGGAGGGGCGCCAACATATGTTGGCGCCCCTCCTCATGTATCAGTTCTTAGCGACTGAATAAGTTTTAGAGACCTTGCAGATCGTCGACCACCAGGGCGGCGAGTTCGAAGACTGCGTCCCGGGTAGCTGGTTTGAGCCTGTCTAGGCTCACCCGGCTACCCTAGGCTAGATTCCGGTCATAAGGCAACCGGACAACGGACTTTGCCCTGGAGCGAAAATGTCCTTCGATTTCCTCAATGTTCACCAGCGTTCCTTCACCAGCGGGCATATTGACCACTACGATGGCGCGGGCGACTAAATCATGCCGACCGTGCGCTTCGAGCCAAGACAGCGTCTCAGAGGCCAATCGAGCCTCATCGACGCTGCCACCGGAGACCAAAACCACGGTATCGGCCTTCTCTAAAAGTGCCCTTCATGACTGAGTGCACCATTCCGGTGCCAGAGTCTGTGAACACAACGGAGTAATACCGGCTCAGAATATCGGTCACAGCCCGATAGTCCGAGTCGTCAAAAGCTTGGGCTATCGCCGGATCAGTATCCGATGCAAGAACGTCGAGTCGTTATCCGTCTCTTGCCACGTAAGCAGCTAGTTGCGAAAAGCTCGTGACATCGAAACGGTTTTTTACCAAATGCCTGGCGGTGAAATCCGCCCGGCCCGGTGAACGGTCCGAGAGGGTGCCACGATCCGGATTCGCATCCATGGCGATGACGCGGTCCTCGCGCATATCCGCAAGCGCCATGCCCAGCAATGTGGTCACCGTAGTTTTTCCCACGCCGCCCTTGCGGGAAAGCACTGGCACATATCGAGTCCGCTGCCCCAGCCGCATCGAAATTCGGTGCGCACGCGCACGCTGCAACCGAACTTTATCCGAATCGCCAACGTTGATGTAGCCGAAGGAGGCACTGTAAAGCACCCGTCGCCAGCCCGAGACCGGAGGCGTCTCCCGCGTCGTCAGCAATCGGTCTGAGGTTAGCGCAGCGGCTGGCTCAGGACCATCCTCACGTTCGCGCCGTGCGCTCGGCCGCGGCGCGTCTTCCGAGGCAACTAACTTCTGGCTGTTAGAGACGCCAGAAGGCTGCCACGTTGACGTTTCATCGAAAGCTGGCTGTTCTGCCGCGGGCTCAGCCACCAGGGGCTCGGAAACCGACGTCGTAGTTTCTGCTGCTATTTCTGCATCAGCCTCGACCTCTGCGGCACCTTCTGGATCAGCCGAGTTTGATGCCTCAGCACCAGGTTGAGCCGCAATAACCGGCCCAACCTTCGTCATCACTCCGGTGCTCGTCGGATCACCTGCAGCATCACTGCTCAGGTCTCTGTGCGACTGCGGATCGGTTTCCACCTTGTCCTGCGGCATTTCGTTCTCTTTTCTCTGCATGCTGTTCGTTCCCCAGCATGAAACATGCATGAATCAGCATTCACCCTAACGCACAGAAGGTTCATAGGGCCAAACGCAGGACAGCACTCAGCGGCCGAGGCATGAACGGAAAGTGAACGAATCTGCGCTCAGTTGGCGATGATCAGCAGCAAATCTCCACCCTGCACCTGCTCCACAGGCCCTATGGCAGCACGCGCGACAGTGCCGGCTACCGGGCTAGTGATCGAGGCCTCCATCTTCATTGCTTCGATCGTTGCAACACTCTGCCCAGCACTAATTGAGGCGCCCGGTTCCACCAAAAGCGTGACTGCACCGGCAAAGGGGGCCGCAATCTGCCCGGGCACACTTGGGTCTGCCTTCTCCGCTGCTTTGACCGTGGATTCAATATTGCGATCGCGCACGCTGACCGGCCTTGACTGGCCGTTCAATTTGCACATCACGGTACGCATACCCTTTTCGTCCGGATCAGAAATCGCCTCCAGCGAGGCAATCAACCGGACGCCCTTTTCCAACGGAATCACGTGTTCTTGGCCTTGCTGCAACCCGAAAAGATAATCCCTAGTATCGAGCACCGATACGTCGCCATAGCTTTCCCTCGTGGCAAGGAAATCTTTAGTTGGCCCGGCAAACAAGAGTCGGTTGAGCGTTCCGCGGCGGCTGGCCGAGTCCCCCGCAAGTCCAGCCTTATCCTCGGTGGTTAGCTCCGTGTCGCGAACCTTTATTTCTCGACCCTGCAGCGCCTTGCTCCGGAACGGCTCCGGCCAGCCGCCAGGAGGGTCGCCCAGCTCGCCAGAAAGGAAGCCAATTACCGAATCTGGAATGTCATAATTCTGCGGGTTCTCTTCGAAGTCCGCTGGATCAGCACCAAGACCAACCAGGTGCAAAGCCAAGTCACCGACGACCTTCGACGACGGCGTCACCTTGACCAGGTGGCCAAGAATTCGATCCGCCGCCGTGTACATGTCTTCAATCGCTTCAAATCGCTCACCAAGACCCAGTGCAATTGCCTGCTGGCGTAAGTTCGAAAGCTGGCCACCAGGAATTTCATGCTGGTAAACCCGGCCTGTCGGCCCTGGCAATCCTGACTCGAATGGCGCATAGAGCCTCCGGACAGCTTCCCAATATGGTTCAAGCGCGCTGACGTCGGCTAGCGACATTCCGGTATCCCTGGGGGTGTGTGCCAACGCCGCAACCAGGGCAGATGCCGAGGGCTGACTTGTAGTTCCGGCCAAAGAGGCCGAAGCAACGTCTACTGCATCGACTCCGGCGTCAATGGCAGCGAGCAAGGTTGCTAGCTGGCCACCGGCGGTGTCATGGGTGTGCAGATGGACTGGCAAGTCGAAGCGTTCACGTAATGCGGTGACGAGCTTCGCGGCCGCTGCCGGACGAAGTAGCCCAGCCATGTCCTTAATAGCCAAAATGTGTGCGCCGGCGTCGACAATACGCTGCGCCAATTCAAGGTAGTAGTCCAGCGTGTAAAGCTTTTCTTCTGGATCTAACATGTCTGAGGTGTAGCAGAGCGCGACCTCAGCAACCGCAGTTCCAGTGGCCCGGACCGCCTTGATAGCCGGTGCCATTTGGTTGACATCGTTGAGTGCATCGAAGATGCGGAAGATATCAATCCCGCTAGCTGCTGCTTCTTGCACAAACGCCTCGGTGACCTCCGTGGGGTACGGGGTGTATCCCACGGTATTTCGTCCGCGCAAAAGCATCTGCAGACAGATATCTGGCAACGCCGCACGCAAGGAGGCAAGACGCTCCCAGGGGTCCTCGCCCAAGAACCGCAAAGCAACATCGTAGGTAGCTCCGCCCCAGGCTTCGACGGAAAGAAGTTGCGGGGTCAAAGCAGAGACCGCCGGACCCGCTGCGACGAGATCCCGGGTGCGGACTCTAGTGGCCAGTAGCGACTGGTGCGCGTCCCGGAAGGTTGTGTCAGTAACAGCTACCGCTTGCTGCGCACGTAGTGCAACTGCGAAGCCCACCGGACCCAGCTCAGCGAGCCGTTGCCGGGAACCGTGCCCAGCTTCCAACGTGGTGTTCTTCACGACCGGAAGCTTTGCCTCCGGGGCCGAATGCACGGTCAATTCGCCATGTGGCTTATTGACGGTGACATCTGCCAACCAGGTCAGCAACTTGGTACCACGATCGGCCGAGGGCCGAATTTTAAGCAGCTCTGGGCGTTCCTCAATGAAGCTGGTGGCTACGTTTCCGGCGACAAAATCCGGATCGTCCAGCACAGCTTGCAAGAACGGAATATTGGTTGAGACACCACGAATCCGGAACTCCGCCAAAGCACGCCGAGCCCGCGCAACCGCGGCAGGATAATCTCGGCCGCGGCAAGTTAGCTTGACCAGCATTGAATCGAAGTGTGGGCTGATCTCAGCGCCAGAATAAACAGTGCCACCATCGAGCCGCACGCCGGCGCCGCCAGCGGAGCGGTAGCCGGTGATTTTGCCGACGTCGGGCCGGAATCCATCGGCCGGGTCTTCAGTGGTGATTCGACACTGTAAGGCCGCACCCTTGATGAAAACTGTGTCCTGACTCAAGCCAAAATCTGCCAGCGTAGCCCCGGCGGCAATGCGCATTTGCGCCTGCACAAGATCGACATCGGTAATTTCTTCAGTGACCGTGTGCTCAACCTGAATCCGCGGGTTCATTTCGATGAAAACGTGCTGGCCGGCGCGTTCGCCGACGGTATCTACGAGGAATTCGACAGTGCCCGCGTTGACGTAGCCAAGTGCCTGCGCAAAGGCAACCGCGTCGCGGTAAAGCGCTTGCCTGATCGTGTCGTCTAGTTGCGGGGCCGGTGCGATTTCGATGACTTTTTGGTGCCGCCGTTGCAAAGAACAATCGCGCTCAAAGAGGTGCATCACGTTGCCTTGAGCATCAGCTAAGATTTGGACTTCAATATGGCGAGGCCGCAACACGGCTTGTTCCAAGAACATCGTCGGATCGCCAAAGGCCGCATCTGCCTCACGCATTGCCGACTTGAGCGCCTCGGGCAGATCCTCGCGGGTTTCCACTCGGCGCATGCCGCGACCGCCACCACCGGCAACAGCTTTAGCAAAAATCGGGAAGCCGATCTCGTCCGCGGCCGCAATCAATTCGGCCACGTCCTGGGACGGTTCCGAAGATTTGAGCACCGGCACGCCAGCCTTTTTCGCTGCTTTCAGCGCTGCTACCTTATTGCCTGCCAATTCAAGGACTTCAGCTGGCGGGCCAACGAAGGTGATGCCTGCGTCTTTGGCGGCACGGGCCAAGTCCGGATTCTCGCTCAAGAATCCGTAGCCCGGGTAGATTGCATCCGCGCCAGCTTCTTTGGCAACGCGAATGATCTCCTCAACATCTAGATAAGCACGGACTGGATGGCCCTCTTCACCGATCAAATAGGCTTCATCAGCCTTCTGTCGGTGGATTGAATTGCGGTCCTCGTTGGGGAAGACGGCAACGGTCTTCGCGCCGAGTTCGTAGCTGGCACGGAAGGCGCGGATCGCGATTTCGCCGCGATTTGCCACCAATATCTTGGAAAACATTCATTCCCCTTGTTCCCGATGTTTGCTGTACTGTCTCAGATCCCTACTGCTGCTGAGCTAGCATACCGTTTCGCGAGGCTGATTTTGGTGGCGAGTGTCACTGCGTTACTCAGCAAAGTTGTCATCACCAGATGGTTTATCAGCAGCTAACCGCACCATACCTGGCTGAATAACTCGAAACTCATCCGGATCAACATATGATGAAGGGAAGTTTGGACTGAAAATTTCTACTCAGTTGGGATCTCGAGTGCAGGTAGTGAGTATTAGCTCGTTGAAGGGCGGTGTGGGCAAAACCTCGGTGACACTGGGACTTGCATCAGCCGCTTTGGCCGCAGGTATTCCCACGCTTGTCATCGACTTAGACCCGCATGCCGATGCCACAACTGGCCTGGGCGTGCGTGCGGACGCTCAGCTGGACATTGGTCGAATGCTAAAAAATCCGCGCAAAGCTAATCTGGCTGGACAAGTAGCCCCGTCTGGCTGGATTGAAAATGCGATCGCGCGCGCGGCAAGCACCTCGCCCACCGCAGCCGTCGGCAGGCGTAGCCAGCGAACCCACCAGGGCGATTCGCACCCCGTGCTTGATGTGGCTGTTGGTTCCGCCTACGCCGGAATTTTTGACCGCCCCGATCTTGGTAAACGCGATTTGCGTCGGCTTTCGGCAGTATTAGCAGGGCTGGATCGCCGTGAACGCGTGCTGGGCGATAAGCCAGACTACGAACTGGTGTTGATTGATTGCCCGCCGTCGTTGAACGGTCTGACTCGAATTGCTTGGACCGCGTCTAACAAAGTTTTGCTCGTTGCCGAGCCTGGCCTGTTCTCAGTTGCAGGCACCGAACGTACCTTGCGAGCTATCGACTTGTTCCGCAATGAGTTTACCCCGGGTCTTTCGGCGGCCGGAATTGTGGCCAACCGGGTACGACAGTCCTCAGCGGAGCACCAATATCGGCTTGACGAAATGGCCACGATGTTCGGTTCGCTTTTGCTGAGCCCGACCATGGAAGAACAAACTAACTGGCAACAAATCCAGGGCGCTGCCCGCTCGGTGCATCAGTGGCCTGGCGAGGCTGCGAAGAACGCTGCTGCTGGATTCGATGAACTCCTGCAACAAATCCTCGGCGCAACCCGTTAGCCTCACCAGGCCGGGCTTAGGCGCGCTGTCGAGCGACCACCGTCATACTGACGCCAAGGCCTAAGAGGAGCAGCGCAGCCGTAGCGAGCGCCCAGACCAATTCCGGTACGCCGGTCGCGGCGAGCGGCGCCGTGGCCGCAGACGGCGGTGTTACCGGCGGCACCGCTGGATTGCTGGGTGGGTTCGAGCCGCCGGGTTGAATCGGATCAGTAGGTTGTTTTGCCGTAACGGTAATTTCGATAGTTTGACTCATAGGCGTTGCTGGCAATTTGCTGAGGTCAACGATCAGATACTCGCCGTCATCTTGGCTACCATTTGGCAGCGTCTTCGGGTGCAGTACATTATGGATTCTTACTGCCGTCGAAAACTGCATCGATACCAAAATCATTGTCATTAGAAATCAATAATTTGCGGCCACCGTCAAGCGGGAAAACTCCTTCGATTTTATCGTGGCCAAAGAATGCACCACTTGGATTGAGCGAGGTAACCAGGGCGCCCAAGTCCAGCGTCAGCTTCTTGGCGGCAGCTTTGATGCCTGCCGCGGCAAGAGTTGCAGTGGCAGCTTCAGTCGTAGACTCCCCTACCGTCACTTCAATCGTTTTACCAGCAATGAGCAAGCCGCCCTTGGCCCCGTCATAGCTTGTACCAGCTACAGTAGCTGCCGGGCCGACGTCGGTCGCGTCTTTGAGGTCGACGTTGTAGAACAGCTTGCGGCCGCCGGGCTGCATAAGACCGTCACGCTCATCGATCAAGAATTCGGTCGCAGAAAGCGCAGTGATTTCGCTGACCGCATCTTTTGTGCTGCCGGGGTTTTCCAACATCACCAAATATTCATGAACGCTCTGATCGTTAAGGCCTATGGTGACGATTCGAGTGGGCGCGACTTTCTTCGCACTGACCCCTTTAGCAAGATCCGGCTGATTCAGCCCGCTCTGCATAATGCCAACCAGCGTGCTGCCGTCCGGGGTAATAGTCAGCCCCTCCATGCCTTGGTTGGGCGTCCGGTTGGCTAATTTAGCTGGCAGCCCGGCACCGAACGGACTCATTCGGCCGATCTCTCGCCCGTCAGCAGCGAAATGCACAATAAAAGGGCCGTATTCGTCTGAGACGTAAAACGTGCCATCAGCCATTGCGACTAAACCTTCAGAATCAAGGCCATTTGCCGAAGCGGGCAGCACATTACCGTTGAGATCTCTGATGGTTTCTCCGGTTGAAGCGCTGGTATTTACTTGACCGTTCATTGGAGTGCCGTCTGCGGCTTTTAGCGGGATATTTCGAATCAGCGTTGCTTGGCCGTCAATCAGCTGAAACTCGCCAATCGACGGCGTGAAGTCCGCAATGGCCTCGATCTTAAGATTTTTCTCCGGACCGTCAACGTTCGGACCACGATCGGTCAGCCCGTAAATGAATCCGGGTTTACCGGGTACCGCTACCACGGAGGATCCATAGCCACCCGCAGTAATATTCGTACCGCTGAAATTTTCCAGTGCTGGCAGCTGAGTGCTGAAAAGCTGCAAGGCATCCGAGCTACTGACGGAAAAGGAGTCTTTGCCGGTGAAGCCTGCCGCTGGGGTGTACTGGTAATCGCCATTCGAGCTGATGCTGAGATCGCCGTGGCTCGGCTGCGAATGCCCGACGACGGTGGAGCGGTAACCTTCGTTGCCGCCGAAGGCGTTTGCTTTGACCGCGGTATCTTGCGGCGTGGAAACCTGCACGGGCGAAGCGGCAAAAGCGGTTGATGTACCAAGAGTTGTGAGCGTAGCGACAAGTGCTACCGCCACTACCGGTAGGATAATTTGCCGAATTTTAGACCCGGCAGTAAAAGATGGTGAATGAGTGCTTGGCATGCTGAAACGCTGCCATCTTGGCATGAACGCAATACGCCTAAAAGACGAACTCCAGGTGACTAAAAGTCAGGAGATCTTTCGCGATGCCCGAAGCTTGCTGAGCTCATCATCCGGGAATGACTGGTCAACGGCATGTTCGCTGGGCAAATCGGAAAGGCTTCCTTCGACTTCGCGCCAAACCTTACCTACAGCAATACCGAATACGCCCTGGCCACCCTGAACCAAATCAATAACTTCATCAGCCGAGGTGCATTCGTAAACCGAAGCGCCATCGCTCATCAAAGTGATTTGGGCAAGGTCATCGACGCCGCGCTCACGGAGGTGCTCGACGGCTGAACGAATCTGCTGCAGGGATACTCCAGTGTCCAAGAGTCGCTTGACGACTTTGAGCACCAAAATGTCACGAAAACCGTATAAACGCTGAGAACCAGAACCAGCGGCATTGCGCACGGTTGGCTCTACCAGGCCTGTCCTAGCCCAGTAATCGAGTTGCCGATAGGTGATTCCGGCAGCCTTACATGCAGTGGGTCCGCGGTAGCCAGCGTCCTCATCCAGGACCGGCAAATCCTCAGTAAAAAGCAGTCCCTGCGCCCCGGCCGGTATGACCGCGGTGGGATTGACGGCTTGTTTCAGCTCGCCACCTTCACCCATCGGACCCTCCGTCTTTTGTCCATCAAAGTTCCCAGGGAAGGTGCAGTCCGGGCTTCGTCACAACCGAGCAAAAAACACGGCGATGAAAAATTCATCAAAGTAACTTCTCAACCTAGTGTGACGAAACATCGTCGGACATGCAATGGGAACTGTCTAATTCGACGTTAGAACCGCGGAGGCCTTTGGTCAAAGATGCCGAAGAAAATCTTCTGGCGTGTCGAAAGTTTCACCTTCTACTTAAAGCTTAGCCCAAGCGTTGAATCTGGCTTAATTTCCAAAATCTTCCGGCTCAAGGTCGTCCAAAAAGGCCCGGAATCTCTCAACTTCCCGCTCTTCACCCTCGGTTGACTCATCGTCGTCAGCATCGCTGATCCGTACGCCGGCTTCATCCATGACGGAGTCCGCGCACCAAATCGGACAAGCCGCACGCTGGGCCATGGCCAATGCGTCTGAAGCCCGCGAGCCCACCACCGTGCCGTCGTCGAGCACCAATTGCGCAAAGAACACGGCATCTTCAACTGAGGTGATGGTGATGTGCGAAAGGCTACGCCCCACAGCGGCCAAGACATCAGCCAATAAATCATGAGTCAAGGGTCGCGGCGGCGTAACACCCTGCTGGGCTATTGCGATGGCGCTAGCTTCCGGAGTGCCAATCCAGATTGGCAAATGACGATCCCCGTCGATTTCTTTGAGCAGCACTAGCGGTTGGCTAGAAGGCATCTCGATGCGGACCCCTACGAGTTCGAGTTCAACCATCTGAACCCCCACCTAACACGCCTCAGCTATCCATCCGGGCAATATGGCCTTGCACAAGGGCTGAATGCAAGCCGAGGCACAGTTCGCTGATTTCCCGCGCAGCTTCGGCAGCCCGAGCTTGCGAGGACCCATCCTTACGGGAGACCAACGGTGAAACTGCGCGCTCAACTAAGCCGAACTCACGTTCTGCCGCCGCTTGGAACGGCCGAAGGTGGCGAGGCTCAAGCCCATGAGCAGCTAAGGCCGTGCAAGCTTTAGCGACCCGCAAACTGTGATCGTCAAAATGATTGTCAACACTGCTGATGAGGCCAAAGCTCAATAACGACTCGATGAGTTCACTACTAGCCCCGGATTCGATCCGCAGCTGTTCTGCGGTCAACCTGCGTGCTCGGCCAGCTAATTCGGCGGCTAACTCAGGATTAACCGGACGTGGCGCGATGGATGCGCTAACGCGGGGCGGTAAGTTTTCTGGCCCTCCGCCCCGATCAATGGCATCAAGGTAGTCACGAATCACTTTCAACGGAAGATAGTGATCCCGTTGTAACGCCAACACAAATCGAAGTCGCTCAACATCCGACTCGGAAAACTGTCGATAGCCGGCCGGAGTCCGTTGCGGGGTAACCAGACCCTTTTCCTCATAGAAACGAATTTGTGAAGCTGTCACCGAGGGAAAGTCTTCGATAAGCTGCGCCAAAACCTCGCCGATATTGAAAATCACCGGACGAGAGGACGAAGATCTACCCTCACCCAGGCGAGTATCACTCAACTGACGGCGGGCACTTTGCAAACTCATCAATCAGTCCTAGACCGCCGGGCTGGCGTAAAAGGTCAATCGGAACTTGCCGATCTGCACCTCATTGCCGGTTCGCAAAAGCAAGGAGTCCACCCGATCACCGTTGACATAGGTGCCATTGAGGCTACCTGCGTCTACGACCCGGAAGCTTGACCCTTCGCGGCGAAACTCAACATGGCGCCGGGAAACAGTCACGTCATCAAGGAAGACGTCTGCGTCAGGGTGGCGACCAGCCAAGGTCGTTTCCGAATCGAGCAGAAATCTGGCTCCTTGATTCGGTCCGGAGCGCGCAATCAGCAACGCCGAACCTGCTGGCAGTGCTTCAACTGCGGAAAGCTCTTCGCTGCTCAAATTTGGCGTAATTACCGGTTCTGCAGCCGCTGACGGCAGATGGATCGACGTCGTCTCGGAAGCAGTGGGCGTATGAGCCTCTTCCGGCGTCGCATTCAGGGCGTCGCGCTCAGTGCCACCCATGTTGTTCCCTCCGCATGATGATGATTATTCCTAGCAAATACCTGTCGAATCACTGCCAATTGCCGCGCGCTTACCCAGCGCACCGCATGATTGCGAGGTATCAGACTACCCTACCTGTTGTTCGTACTCTGAAGCACTGAGCAAGCTGCCAAATGTGGAAGAATCCTCGAGTTTAATTTCCAACAACCAGCCCTCGCCATACGGGTCCGAGTTGATCAGCGCGGGATCGCTGTCTAGGCCTTCATTGCGACCAGAAACTTCCCCGCTCAATGGCGCAAAAATGTCGCTGACGCTTTTCGTCGACTCAACTTCGCCAACTACTTCATTTGCGGTGACCGAGCTAGCCACCTCAGGTACCTGGACATAAACCACATCACCCAAGGCATCTTGAGCGAAATCGGTGATGCCTACCCGCACCACACCATTAGCATCCGGAGCGGTGATCCATTCGTGCTCGGCGGTGTAGGACAACTCGGTGGGGATGTTGCTCATGGAAAGCCTCCAGGTCTAAGCGAGATGTAAAACGAGCTCTGCCACTGCATCACTCGTCGAAAAACTATTGCTCCCAGTCAACAGTGCCGCGGCGGTCTAGGGCAAGTGCAATCCAAATCCGATTCGGGATAGTAAGACGGCTCCGCGTTAGCAAGAAAACAGTGCATCTTGCTAACGCGGAGCCGTCTTACTATCGCGGACACGTGGTCAGCGATAAATTAGTGCCTCTTACGCGGGGATATTCAATACCTGTCCGGAGAAGATCAAGTTCACATTGCTAATAGTGCTAGCGTTCGCATCGGCAAGTAAATCCCAGCCGCCAGAGATTTTCAGCGCATCTGCGATGCTGCTGAGCGTATCTCCGGCCTTGACGGTGTAAGTCTCACCAGAGACCGGCGCGGTGCCTGCATGCGCCGGAGCTTGCTTCGGCTGAACTGCATGCGCTGGTGCTTGCTGCACGGGCGCTACTTTAGCCGGAGCCTTCTGCTGGACTGGCGCCTTTTGCTGCGGAGCTTGGTAAGCCGCCGGAGCTGCTGCGGCCTTGCCACTCAGGCCAAGTTTGGCCGAGCATGCGGGCCAAGCGCCCCAACCCTGGGTCTGTACAACGCGCTCAGCAACTGCGATCTGCTGTTCCCGTGAAGCGCCTTGCGGGCTGCCCGTGCCACCATTGGCGACCCAGGTGCTAGGCGTAAATTGCAAGCCGCCGCTGAAGCCGTTTCCCGTGTTGATACCCCAATTGCCGCCCGATTCGCACTGAGCCAGTGCGTCCCAGGTGCCCCCGTCTGCAGCTTGTGCGGTGGTTCCACCGACAGCGATTCCTGCGCCAGCAATCGCGGCGATGGCCAAAACACGGCCAGCAGTTCGGCGGATATTCTTTGTCTGCTTAATCATCAGTTTGGTTGTTGCCAGCCATCCACGCGGCTATGCCAAGAAATTCTCGGGACCGACTACCGCCATCCAGCTTCCATAATGGGGGACAAATCTGAAGCAAACCTCGTGGCGGTAGCGGATGCTAGGTGCCCATCGTTTCCACAATTGACGTCTTCCGAACAATCGCCGGAACATCCCTGGCAGAAACTTTTAAGCGACGGTACGGGAGGCAACAGTTGATAACAAATCGATAACGGTCAAAAGGCAATTCCGGTGCAAAGACGGCCCTGCCCGGATCCTTGCCGCTGCAGGGATCCGGGCAGATCGCTATGAAGTTACTGAGATTCTGGCCACATGTGCCAAAAACTAGCGTGCACCCCAGCTGCACCTAATTCATCAAACGATCAGCTTTTCTGCCGAAATTCCGCTCTTTTGTGCCATAAGTTTGCCGATGGTACTTCCATAATTGGACGGCATTAGCCTGGCAATGACATCCAGGAACTTGGCTTCTTTAGTAATCACCAGCCTGTTCTTTCCGGCCGCAACTGCAGCAAGGATTTGCTCAGCAGCAACTCGTGGCTCCATAGTCAGCAGTTTGTTGCATGAGCTACGCACATCACCAACCTGCTCCCGGCGCACGTTTTCGCCAATCCGAGCAGCATTGGCAATATTTGTCTTAATTCCACCGGGGTGTACTTGAAGCACCTTGACGCCCTGATGTGCCAGTTCGGGCCGCAAAGCCTCGGAAAAACCTCGAACACCAAATTTGCTCGATGAATACGCAGCCTGTCCCGGAACACCAATAATCCCGAACAACGAAGAAAGATTCACCAACTGAGCTGGCGCTGCTTCGAGTAGATCCGGCAAAAATGCCTTAGTCATCCTGATCGTCGCCCAGAAATTGACGTCCATGACAAACTCGAAATCCGCCAGCGATACATCTTGGAATGCGCCACCAAGAGCCACTCCGGCATTGTTGATCAACATGCTCACCCGTCGATGCTGCGATTTAACCGCCTCCGGCAAGGCAGCGATTTGATCCGCATCGCTTAGGTCCACCGCATGCGTGCTGATATTCAACCGTGGATACTTGGCCCGCAAATCCGCTGCGAGCGCCGCTAGACCCTCTGCGTTCTTATCTATTACGGCAAGGTCGACGCCGCGCAGGGCAAGTCCACGCGCCAGCGCGTCACCGATTCCACTAGCTGCACCTGTGAGCACCGTAGCTCCAGAGGTATAAGGAAATTCAGACATTTTTGTCATACCGCTTTCTCGATGAAATTCTTGCTGGACGAGGAATTTTGGCCGAATGTGTGCTTGCTGACGAACTGGAAACTTCGCGCATCGAAATTGCCTAGCAATCTGCGGAAAGCGGCCGCCCGGTCTGGCCATAGCGTGGTGTTCTTTCCGTTACTGGAAAGGTAGTAACTCGAGCAGCCGCCGCGTACCCAAACCAACCGCTTCATCCGCTTCTGAATCCATTCGTTGTATCCGGCTTGCGCCTGTGCACTTGGCACCAATCCCACCGCGCCGCGCCGCTTGGTGTGCTTGAGGGCTGCTAGTACATAGCGAACCTGCGCCTCGATCATGTAGATGATCGAATTATGACCGAGCGCGGTATTCGGCCCCACGATCAGGAACAGGTTGGGGTATCCCGCAACCATCGTGCCGCGATGTGCCTCAAAGTCTGCACCCCAACGTTCGGCCTACGAAATTCCGTCACCATCCCGGATCAGCCCGGCAATCTTGGGCTGAGTTGCCACAAAACCGGTACCATCAATCAGCACATCAACGGGATGCTCCACGCCATCTTCGGTGACGATGCCGGTCTCGGTAATACGTTGGATCGACTCCGTAACCAGTTCAACATTGGGTTGCTGAACTGCTTTGAAATAGTCATCAGAAATCAGAATCCGCTTGCAACCAATCCGGTAATCCGGGGTGAGCTTGGCGCGCAGTTGTGGATCCTTGACCTTCCGCTCCAAGTAGCTGAGTGCAAAATCCTGCATGACTTTGTTGAATCGTGGTGTGGTGAAGCCCAAATGTCGAGTTTCTAAGATTCGAAACTTTCGCTGCCGATCGATTTTTTGCAGGATCGGGTATTTGACGAAAAGTTCCCTACGGCGCTCGCTCGTCGGATGCCAACCTCGTGGAGTGATCCAAGGCGCTGTCCGCTGGAACACGGTCAGCTCGCCAGCGATCTTCTGAAGATGCGGGACAAACTGGATGGCACTGGCACCGGCGCCAATCACTGCAATTCGCTTGCCTGCTAGTTCAACGCTGTGATCCCACTGCGCCGAATGGAAGGCGGTGCCTTTGAAGCTCGCTAGACCCGCAATTTCGGGCCACTTTGGCGTAATGAGCGGCCCGTGCCCCGAGATCAGGTAGCGAGCGTGTACCGTGCCGCGATTGGTTTCAATACGCCAATGCTGCGCGATCGGATCCCAATCTGCACCCTGCAATTCGGTACCGAAGCTAATGGTGCAATTTGGCACGTTCGGCAGTTCGACGTCGTCCATCGCCTTGTCGGTCGGCTCGCCATGTTTTGGCGCCAGCAGTCCAAACTGTGCGGCTACCCGTCGCAAATAGGCCAAAATTTCTGGCTGCGAGGCGTAATTGCTCGACCAATAAGGGTTTGGTCTGAAGGAGAACGAATAGAGATCGCTGGGAATATCGCAAGCGCAGCCGGGGTACGTGTTGTCTCGCCAGGTGCCGCCAACGGTGTTGCCACGTTCCAACACAATGAAATCCCGGCGACCTTTTCTGACCAGTTCACACGCCACCCCTAAGCCGGAAAATCCGCTACCCACAATGGCAATTTCGATGTGCAGTTCAGCTGGCTTCAGATCAGTCATGGTGGCTACTCGCTAAAAAAGGTTCGACGACGGCCAGGAACGCTTCGGGCACCTCAGGTCTGTGGCATATGCCCCACTCGTTGAAAAAGGTGATGTTGTGCCTGCGGCAGCTCACGCTTGGCATTCTCCATATGTGTGGCCGGCAAGATCTTGTCGTGCGTACCCCAAATCACCAACGTTGGCTTACCCAGGGCTTTGAATTGGTCCAGCAGCGTCCGTCGCCACGCTTCGTGGACTCCTCGAAAACTTCCTAGGAAGCGCGCAGTTTCTTCTAGAGCACGAACCGCATTCGGTTGGCTAAGCATGTCGAACCCCAGCTGGATTCGCTCACTTGTCACAATGCGCTGGTCCCGGTAGAGCGAACGTTCTACATTTTTCGCCATGACCATCGAAGGCATCAGTAATTTGGGGCCAATAACAGGAATGTCTAAGGCTCGGATAGCGATAGTGACGGTTTTGCCAAACCCGGCACTGTTGACCAAAGCCACCCGGTCTACGCGCCCTGGTTGCGCAACGGCAGCCTGCATGATCACCGCGCCGCCTAGTGAATTGCCTACTAGACGTACTGGCTCTTACACCCCGGCAGCGTCGAGAAAACCCCAAAGGTACTCCGCCAGGCTGTCCAGCGTGTACTCCGGGATATCGTCAGAGAAGCCAAATCCGGCCAGATCGGGCGCAAGTACCCAATAGTGCTTTGACAGCGGGTCAATCACTTGGCCCCAGTCTTCAAGACTGCGGATGATCCCGTGCAGTAACAACAGTGGCGGCCCCTCGCCAACGTCAATGTAGCGAGTACTTCGACCGTTGATCGAAATTCGCTTCACGTCCGGTCCAATTGGCAAAACTGGCATTTAGAACCTCTCTCCATCGAGTGTCAATACATAATGTATTCAAAACATTCTGTATTGGATAGACTCTGGCCATGATCGGCACCGAAAAAATTCCCCGACGCAGATCCGAGACTCGTAAACGCCTCCTCGAGGCCGCCGGCAAAATATTGCTAGAACACGGCATTCAAAGAGCGAGCATCGAAGAGATCTGCGAGCGAGCCGGCTACACCCGCGGCGCCTTTTACTCGAATTTCAGCTCTGTTGATGACCTATTTTTTGCGCTTTATGACTACAACGTGGGCATCTATCTAGAGCGCCTCGAAGAAGCGCTCACCCAGCCCGCAACCCCAACGGACGTTCGTGAAATCGTGAGTAGCGTCTTATCGCTGCTACCGCTAGGGAACACCTGGCAATTACTCAATGCCGAATTCGCGGCTCAAGCAATGCGTAATCCAGCAGCAGCCCAAGCCTTAGCCGAACATCGAGGGCGACTACGCGAACGCTTGGAGCCGATGTGGCTAGCCGCCATCAAACGCACGGGCAGGCGCCCCACGGTGCCGCTCACCACATTGGTCAGAATTGTCATGGCCGTCTATGACGGTGCCATGACGCATTCACGCTTTCCTGAATCTCCAGCACTCGAACCCAGTGATTTGATCCCTTTGGCGCTGCAATGTGTATTTGAGGCTTTGACGCAGGAAGAAATATGACGTGTTAGTAAAAGTATAACCAGAAGGTTATCCGGTCGGATATTGCAATTACACTCAGGGTCTAGTAGACATGAAATGTATTTAAGCTGATTGAAATGACTTTGATACAGTCACAAATCGCAATGGCTGCTGGCAATTTTCCGTCGTTGAACTTATACGATACTTTCATCGGAATTGACCCGAAAAATTCTCTCATGTAACGAATATCACATGGCTGATAAATTACTGTTGAGCCACTAAATCAGGCGCTCCCACCTTCGAGCTAACCACACCCATGCGCCAATCAGGCCCGGTAGCTCAAGGAGTAGCGGCACTCTCGAGCATTTATGCAACAAATTGTCGCTTAATAATATTGAATCGCTTATCGCAATTAACTTCGCAAAAAAATATGCCAGATGTATTTCAATATATTTCAGATTTAATAACTTTGAGCACCTAACAGGTAAACAAGACGTACATCCTTCAATCACCGCTTGACGCATGGAATTATGACTCTACAATAAAGATTGCAGTAAGCAGGAGATTATTTTCTTCGCTAAACGCCTTTGCCGGTTAACTTTTTTACATTGGAGCCTTTCGGCATCCAGGGATGGGAAATTCCATGCGCCCTGATATTGCACATCGCATCTCGATCATCGCGATAAGCCCTTTCGCCACTCCGGACGCACGGCTAGCAGCCGCAGCATCAAACTCCGGAGCATTGGGTGTACTCGATCTGGGCGCATCTGCGAACCAAGCTCAAGACGCGCTCCGTTCTTTGCGGAAATGGACCTCTGAACCTTTCGGAATCCGGGTAGATACCGCTTGTGCCCTGCGCCCAGAGCAAGTCTTCGCTGAGGGCCAACCGCATCCAAGCCATGTTCTCTTAGCCCGCGAAGTTGCCGCAGTCAAAGACTGGGCACCTGGCGCTCTGCCCGCAGTAACTGTCGTCTTTGCCGAAGTAAGGACTCTCGACGAAGCGCTGGTTGCCCAGCGTGCCGGAGTTCATGGTCTCATCGCCCACGGGAGCGACGGCGGTGGCCTGGTTGGCCCGCTCAGCTCGTTCGTGCTGCTTCAACAGCTGACCAGTTCGACCGACATTGAGCTACGGGTATGGGCCAGCGGCGGAATCGGAGCTCATACGGCTCGCGCTGCTCTTGCTGGCGGGGCAGCCGGCGTGGTGCTAGACACCCAGCTTGCGTTGCTCGCCGAAGCTGAGACATCGCCCGAGCTCAGCAACGCGCTGGCCGGTATGGATGGCTCTGAAACCGTCGTCATTGACGGGTATCGGGTGCTCCGCCGGCGTGGCCCTGGCCGCGATAAGTCGGCAGCGGAAATCTCACTCCCCGCTGGACTTGGCAGCAATGACCTCAACAATCAGTTGGTCCCGATTGGCCAGGACGGCTTTCTCGCAGCGCGCTTCAAATCACTTTGGCGTACCGTACCAGCAGCGGTAAAAGGGCTACGCAAAGCAATCGAGCTGCCCACCGACACTTCGATCCTGCTGGCTGATTCTCCGTTAGCGCAGGCAATGGGAACTCGCCTAGGCCTGGCACAAGGACCAATGACTCGGGTAAGTGACCAGCCCGAGTTCGCTACCGCGGTGGCCCAGGCTGGCGGCCTGCCCTTCATCGCGCTGGCGTTGTCCAATGCGGAGCAAAGCCGCAAGATGCTTGAAGGTACCCGCGATCAGATTGGCAACAAGCCCTGGGGCGTGGGCATCTTGGGCTTTGCCGACGACGCAACTAAGGACGCTCAGCTAGAAATCGTGCATGAAGTGCGTCCCAGCCACGCAATCATCGCCGGTGGCCGGCCTGCCCAGGCGGCAGCGCTGGAAGCAGTGGGCATCAAGACTTTTCTGCACGTGCCCTCCCCCGCACTTTTGGATCAGTTCCTCACCGCTGGCGCACGCCGCTTCATTTTCGAAGGTTCTGAATGTGGCGGACATATTGGTCCGCGCAATAGCTTCGCGCTCTGGGAGGCGCAGCTGGCGGTATTGGAAGACCGGATCGACAAGCTCGACGGCGAACCAGTCACCATTTATTTTGCTGGCGGCATCAGCGACGAGCGATCCGCGGCGATGGTCGCCGCCATGGCCGCCCCGCTCGCCGCAAAGGGTGCGCTGATCGGCCTACTCGTGGGCACGGCTTACCTTTTCACCGCTGAAGCTGTCAGTTCCGGAGCGATCAGCCGGGTTTTCCAGGATCAAGTAGTAGCTGGCGAGTCCACGGCAAAGTTGGAGACCGCGCCTGGGCACGCTACCCGCTGCGTCACGAGCCCCTTCACCGAGGAATTTTTGGCCATCAAGGCCAGGCTCAGCGCCGAAGGAACTCAAGATCGCGACGCTTGGCAAGAGCTAGAGGCACTCAATCTGGGTCGCTTGCGATTGGCCAGCAAAGGCATTGAGCGAATCGGTTCCGAGTTGCTTGAAGTTGATGCTGATCGGCAGCTTTCCGAAGGCATGTTCATGGCTGGCGAAGTTGTCGCCTTGCGCTCATCGATCATTACTGTCGCTGAGTTACATGAAACGCTTAGCAGCCAGGCCGCTGCCTTCCTCGAAGAACACTCCCCCAAGCTCGTCGAAGCGTCAGCAGAGGCTGCCACCCCAGCGCCGCTGGACATCGCCGTCGTCGGAATGGCCGGCATGTTTGCCGGCAGCCCTGACCTAGCCGCATTTTGGGCCACGATAGTGAATGCAAAAGATGTGGTTACCGAAGTGGATCCGGACCGTTGGGACCCGGCTGTGTACTACGACAATCCGACGTCGAACGGCATTCACAGCCCCTCAAAATGGGGCGGATTCCTCCCCGAAATTCCCTTCGATCCACTACGTTATGGCATTCCGCCAGCATCTCTGGCAGCAATCGAACCAGCTCAGTTGTTGGCGCTTGAGGTAACTCGGCGCGCGCTTGAGGACGCCGAGCTTAGCTCTGACATTGACCGCAGCAGAATCTCAGTATTCTTTGGTGCTGAAGCTGGCAGCGATATGTCCAATGCCAGCCTGATCCAAACAATTCTGCCGAATTACGTTGAAAATATCCCGGCAGAACTGGCAGACCAGCTCCCCCGGCTCACCGAAGACTCGTTCCCCGGCATGCTCTCAAACGTTATTGCGGGCCGTATTGCGAGCCGCTTGGACTTGGGCGGCGCAAACTACACGATGGACGCCGCCTGCGCTTCATCACTAGCCGCGCTCGATGTCGCTTGCAAGGAACTCACGCAAGGCACCAGCAACATTGTGCTCTGCGGCGGTGTTGATCTGCACAATACGATCAACGATTATTTGCTCTTCGCTTCGGTCACCGCGCTCAGCCCGACCGGTCGTTCGCGAGCCTTCGACGGTAATTCGGACGGCATCGCGCTCGGTGAAGGCGTCGGCTGCCTTGTGCTCAAGCGGCTCGAGGATGCCGAGCGCGACGGCGATCGGATCTACTCGGTCGTCCGCGGCATCGGAAGCTCAAGCGATGGAAAGTCGCTCGGGCTAACCGCGCCCCGGCCGGAAGGCCAACGTTCTGCGCTTGAGAGGGCGTACCGCAACGCTCGCGTTGCGCCATCGCAAGTTGGGTTGGTCGAAGCGCACGGAACGGGCACCGTGGTTGGTGACCGCACCGAATTGTCTATGCTGACCAAAGTCTTCCTGGAAGCTGGCGTCCCGGTTGCTAACGCGGCTATCGGCTCGGTGAAATCCCAGATTGGCCACACCAAATGTGCCGCTGGCGTTGCCAGTATGATCAAGGTTTCTTTGGCTATCTACAACGGTGTCAAACCGCCAACGTTGCACGTCAGCACCCCCAGTGCCGCTTGGACAAAGGGGCAAAGCCCGTTCGTTTTCAATAAGGAATCAGCACCGTGGCCAATACCGTTGAACGAACGGTTTGCCGGTGTCAGTGGATTTGGCTTCGGCGGCACGAACTTCCACATTGTGCTCAGCGGGCATAAGGTTTCAGCTCCACAGCGACACAGCCTCGACGAATGGCCAGCCGAGTTGTTCTTGTTCCGAGGCGAGGCGACGGACGCCATTCGCGCGGTCAAAGAACTGGGCGCGATGGTCTCCCTTGGCGACGACAAAGGTCGTCCCTGGAAGTTGCGTGATCTGGCCGCCAATAATTCGCTTCGCGCAGCCAATAGCGTTAAACCGGTCTCGATCGCCGTCGTAGCTCGGGATATTGACGAGTTGACCCTGTTACTTGCCAGAGCGGCTCAAGGCGAATCAGACCCAGACGCCGGGCTGTATACGCCAGCCGCCCAGAGCGAATCAGGCTCGCTCGCCTTCCTATACCCAGGACAAGGCAGCCAACGCCCTGGCATGCTCAAAGAACTATTTGTCGCATTCCCCGAGCTCCACGAGGTGCTGGCTTTGGGCAGCGAATGGGCCAGTACAATGCTTCCGCCGGCCGCCTTCGACGCCGAAAACTCGGCCGAACAAGTCGCACAAATAACCGACACCACGGTTGCGCAACCAGTCTTGGGTTTGGCTGCTTTGGCTTTGGGTCAATTGCTTCACAAGAGCGGCGTACAGCCAGACGTCGCCGCTGGCCACAGCTACGGCGAGCTTGCTGCGCTGGCAGCCGCCGGCGTTGTGGACGCCCAGACCTTGATCTCACTCAGTGCGGCAAGAGCGCAATCTGTGGTCAAGGCCATCGGCGAGGAGCCCGGAAAAATGGCTGCCATTTCTGCCTCAGCGGCAGACATCGAGGCTGCGCTGCAAACTGCGGGCCTCTCCGGAACTGTCACACTGGCAAACCGAAATTCGCCCACTCAGACCGTGATCTCTGGCGCTAGCGTATCCATTGAAACCGCGGTAGAAAAACTTCGCGAAACCGGGCTCAGCGTCAAAACCTTCCCGGTTGCCTGCGCATTCCACAGCCCGGTCATTGCCGAGGCTTCGACCAACTTCGCCGAAGCTCTGCGCACAGTGCCATTATTGGAAGCCAACTTCCCGGTTTGGAGCAATCGACAAGCTGCTCCCTATCCGACCGACGTCGAAGCGATTCGCGCCGAACTCGCCGCACAAGTTACTGCGCCGGTCCGGTTCATGGAACAAATCGAATCAATGTACGCCGCGGGCGTTCGAACTTTCGTAGAAGTCGGTCCAGGACAGGTTCTTTCTAAACTCGTTGCCGCGATCCTAGGCCAACGACCACACACGGTGGTTCCGCTGGCGCCCAGCTCGCACGGCAGCATCCGCGAGCTGCTGGTTGCCCTGGCAAGACTCGCAACCACAGGTATCTCGGTTAGCAGTGACTGGCTTTACCGCGGTCGCAAAATTCAACACATCAATAGCTCAGTGATTCCGACGACGCCCGCGTGGACCGTCAACGGCGTCACCATCAAAACTCGCGACGGGAAGATCTTGCCCGGCGCGCTAGCCCCAGCCCGACGTCTCCAGGAGGTCACCGTAGTGCACCAGACCCAGCAGCCAGCCAGCGAGCGTGACACCCTAGTCGCCGAATTCCTGCGAACCAGCCGAGAAATGGTCGCAGCACAACGAGACGTACTGCTCGGGTATCTTGGCAGCACAGGTTCGGGCCCAGGCTTACCGTCCAGCCCGTCTCAGGTTTTCAACCCCGCACCGCTAGCGGCTGCGCCAGTTCTGCCTGCAGCTCGACCGGTTGAAACTAGCTACGCCGCTCCCGTGCCAGCTCCGGTCTTGGCCGCTACGGCAACGCTCTTGCAGGCGCCAGCTCAGCAGGCAACCCAGCAACAGGCACCCGCTGGCCTGACACCTGCCGCAATTTTAGCCGCCGTCGTCGAAATCATCGGCGAGCGCACGGGCTACCCAGCGGACATGATCGAACCCGATCTGGACCTCGAAGCAGACCTCAGCATCGACTCGATCAAACGCACCGAAATCGCCGGCGAACTGGCCAGCAAACTTGCAGGTAGCGGCTCGTCTACCTCGTTGACCGATTCGCAGCTTGAAGAACTGTCCAAGGCACGAACCACCGGCGCCATTGCCGAATGGCTTTCGGAAAAAATTGGCACTCCCGCTGCTGCTAGCCAAGCTGCTGTCTCCAGCGCAGTTGCTGCACCGGTTGTTGAAGCAGCTACTGCGGCGGTGAGCTCGGCGAGCATCTTGGCCGCCGTCGTCGAAATCATCAGTGAGCGCACTGGCTACCCAGCGGACATGATCGAACCCGATCTGGACCTCGAAGCTGACCTCAGCATCGACTCGATCAAACGCACCGAAATCGCCGGCGAGCTGGCAGCGCGCTTCGGGGCTCAAGGCTCCGCACTGAACGAAGCGCAATTGGAAGAACTCTCCAAAGCCCGCACCACTGGAGCAATCGCCGAGCAACTGTTGCTTTCGCTCAACGGCCCAGCGGCTACGCCGGCAGCTCAAGTGACCCAGCCAGCTCAGCAGGCACCGGTTCCGGCCGTTGCCCCGACTGCCGCCCCGACTGCCAATGTCCAGGCCGACGTCCAAGGCCACGCTCCCGAAAGGTTAGTTTTTCGCAAAACACGCTTAGACCTGCCCGTTCCAACGGCTGGCGCACTGGCCGGTAGCAAGATTCTGGTGATCGGCTCCGGAGAAATTGCTGCGAATTCCGTTGCTGCGGCTAATGTTCTGGGCGCTTCTGCCCAACGTGTGGAGCCGTCCGCGGCTCTTCACGTTTTGACCGCGCCTGACGCCGCATTCGATGGCGTGCTGTACCTAGACCCGCTAGATAACACCGGCACCGCAAATGTGCCGGAGATCTTCCCGCTCATCAAAGCCGCAGTAGCGCTAGCTCCGCGATACTTGATCGCGGCCAGGCCGCTTGCCTCCGACGGCACCGGTAGCGCTGAGCGAACCATTGGCTTACGCGGACTGTTCCGCAGTCTGGCCAGAGAATATCCGCAGACTTTGGTGCGGCTTGTCGACTTGGAACCGACCAAACCGGCCGACGTCGTTGCTTCGGCACTGATAGCCGAGCTTACTGACACATCTAATGAACCAATCGTGAACCTAGTCAATGGCGAACGAAGCGGTTTAGAACTAGCCACAAGTGACTTAGGACTACTCGGTTCCACCGGAGCTGGCCCAGCTGGTGAGGGTGCGGCTGAGGCTGAGGCACTTCAGCTTGACCGAGATTCCGTGGTTGTTCTGGTTGGTGGCGCTCGTGGAATCACGGCGAAATTTTCCGCAACGTTGGCGGCAACTAGTCGCTGCCGGATCGAGTTATTCGGTCGCACCGCATTAGCTACCGAAGCTGAAGCTGCTGACACCGCGGCAGCAACCGACCGTGCCGGCCTGCGTCGAGCCTTGGCTGTGCGGGCTGGCGCTACTGCCGCATCGGTGGAACGCGAAGCTACCGAAATTTTGGCACGCCGCGAAGTGAACTCGACCATTGAAACGCTGCGCGCGGCCGGCAGCACGGTGGAATACCAATCAGTTGACGTTCGCGACGCTGATTCGGTACGCACCGCGCTGACCTCAGTCTTTGATCGCTACGGTCGAATTGACGGCGTGGTCTACGCCGCCGGCGTGATCGAAGACAAATTGGTTGTCGATAAGGATCCGTCTTCCTTCAGCCGGGTTTACAACACCAAAGTCGACGGCGCGGCAACCATCCTGAGCGTGGTGGACACGCTTCCGGTGAGCCCCGGGTTTGTGGTGTTCTTTGGCAGTATTGCTGCGGCGCTAGGTAACCGCGGTCAAAGCGATTACGCCGCGGCTAACGATGCGCTTGAAGCTATGGGGGCGGCCTGGGCGCTACGCACTGGACAGCGAGCAGTAACCGTGCACTGGGGACCTTGGGCACCGTCGGGCAACAACCCGGGCATGGTCAGCCACGAACTGGGACGCGACTACATCCGCCGCGGTATCAAACTGATTGATCCGGACGCCGGTACGCATGCACTACTGAAAGAACTGGCCTGGGGCGAGCGCGATCTCAATGCCGTCGTCTACACCGCCTCGGGGTGGTGAGTTTGGCAGCCGAACGCGCCGGAGACGAACTGGTGAACAAGCACACTCAGGAGCCAATCGCCGTCGTCGGAATGGCTGCGATGTTTCCTGGCGCGCGGAATCTGCGCGAGTACCGGGACAATCTTTTCGCCGGGTTCGACGCCATTACTGATGCGCCAGGTAGTCGTTGGGACCCAGCTCTTTACCACCCTGAGGCAGTGCACGAATCGGCAAGTTCCGATCGGTTTTACTGCCGTCGAGGTGGTTTTATCGACGATTTCCCCGAAGTTTCTGTGGCCCAGTTCGGCATCATGCCGAACTCCGTCGAAGGAACGGAACCGGATCAGCTCATCGCTTTGGAACTGGCCGCAGCAGCGCTCGCTGATGCGGGACTTTCCGGAAAGCTACTCGACGGCGTGGACCGGTCCCGGGTCGGCGTTATTTTGGGTCGCGGCGGCTATATCTCCCCCGGAATTGCTCGGCTAAGTCAGCGGGTGGGCACCGCAGGCCAGGTGGTTGCGACGTTGAGTCAGCTCCTGCCAGAGCTCAGCGAGGAAGTTCTTGCGCAGGTCCGGAGTGCTTTCATTGATCAGTTAGGCCCGGACCGGCCAGATAACGCGATCGGTTTGGTGCCAAATTTGGCCGCCTCCCGGGTAGCTAATCGTCTTGATCTTCGCGGACCGGCTTACACCGTTGATGCTGCCTGTGCTTCCTCGCTGCTTGCTGTAGGTCATGCGGTGCAGGAGTTGGAAAGCCGCCGCTGTGATATGATGCTCGCTGGCGGCATGCACCATGCGCATGACGCAACCCTGTGGAGTGTTTTCACCCAGCTCAAAGCTCTTTCGGCAGCACAGCTGAGCCGACCGTTCGACGCCGATTCAGACGGCATTCTGATTGGCGAAGGCACCGGAGTGCTTGCGCTAAAACGTTTGGAAGACGCCATTCGCGATGGCGACCGGGTCTACGCCACTATCCGTGGCACCGGCATTGCCAGCGACGGACGGACGTCGAGTTTGATGAATCCGGATCCGGGCGGTCAAAGCCGCGCAGTTCGTGCCGCCTGGAACCGAGCGGGCTCAGATCCAAAAGCAGCGGGCTCAGTTGGCTTGATTGAAGCGCACGGCACCGGCACGCCCGCTGGTGATGCCTCCGAACTGACCACCTTGCGCGAAGTCTTCGGACCCACCGATCCGGACGGTCCCCGAGCGGGCCTCGGCTCGGTGAAATCGATGATCGGCCACGCGATGCCAGCAGCCGGTGCGGCAGGATTAATCAAGGCCGTTCTTGCCGTCTATCACGGCGTATTACCGCCGACCTTGGGCGTCAGTCAGCCACATCCTGCCCTCTCCGATACTCGATTTGCACCGGTTTCCCAGGCAGCCGAATGGACGCCAGATGCTAGGCAACCGTTGCGCCGGGCTGGGGTGAACGCTTTTGGTTTCGGCGGTATCAACGCCCATATCGTTGTTGAACAAGTATCCGGCCAAGCGGCGGTTCCGGTCTCCATCAACGGCACGCTTTTCGATGTGGACCAGCAAAGCGTCGCTTCCCAGAGTGTCAGCAAAGCTGAGCGGCTCCCGATTTATCCGCCGGAGCCCGGCGCAGCACCTGTTTTGCTTTTGGCCGCAGCGAGCCAGGAAGAACTCCAGCTCATCTTGGCCGAGACCGATGATCAGCTATTAGCGCGAGTTGGCAGCGCACCCGGAACCGGATCAGTGCGGCTAGGCATTGTCTCCCCTGGAGCCAAACAGTTCTCAATTGCCCGGAAAGCAGTAGCCCGTGGCAAAGCCTGGCACGGGCGCAGCGACGTTTGGTTCCGGCCGGAACCGTTGTTGGATGCCGACGGCGGCGGCCTCGCCTTTGTCTGCCCGGGCTTGGAAGTGGAGTTCAGCCCACGGATTGACGACGTCTTAAGTTATTTCGATTTACCAAGAATTCGAGGCATCGCTGCCGGCAGCGAATTCACCGAAAACATCAATCTCCAGGGCAGCGCCGTGCTTCAGGTATCACGGACTCTTTCGGCGGCTTTGGCGAAACTTGGTGTGCAAGCTGATGCTTTTGCCGGGCACAGTCTCGGCGAATGGTCCGCCATGATGTTGGGCGATATGTTCGACAGCGAAGAAGTCGATGCTTTTCTCGACGAATCCGGCATGGCCGAGGCTCAGTTCTCGGGTTTGGCTTTTGCCGTCATTGGTGCACCCGCTTCGATGGTGCTCACCGAGTTGGCCGGTCGCGAGGACGTCGTCCTTTCGCATGACAATGCACCACAGCAATCAATGATTTGCGGGCCTGGCGACGTCGTAGACGAACTGGTGGAACTTTTCCGCGGCCGCGGCTACGTCTCAAAGACACTGCCGTTCACTTCGGGCTTTCACACGCCGATGTTTGCCAAGTACTTGGACCAGCTTGAAATATTGACCGGGAGCCTAGCCATTACCTCAGCTCGGACTCCGGTCTGGTCCGCAACTACCACGCAACCTTTTCCGGCCGATCATGACGAAATTCAAGAGATTTTTGTCCGGCACCTTTTAGAGCACGTCCGTTTTAGAGAACTCATCGAGAACATGTCCGGCAGTGGAATTAGGTTCTTTGTTCAGCTGGGTCCAGGACAATTGGGTAGCCTGATCTCGGATACTTTGCATTCAACCGAGCATGTGGTTGTTAGCGCCAATAACGCTAACCGGAGCGGACTTGATCAGCTGCGTACGGTGTTGACCGCGCTGTGGGCCGCTGGCCGGAACGTTGACTTGGACTTCTTGGGCCAAAAGGTTCTCCAGCTTGATGCGACTGCCAACACGGCGAAATCTCTTACGCCAAATTTGGCTGCGGTAACGGACGCTGAAGTAGCTCACGCCGTAGCCGGCCCGCGCAGCAAATTAGATCTTTCCAGCCCGGTTATTGTGCTTACACAAGAAGCAGCACAACGGCTGGGGAAGTCGCTACACTCGGCTTCGGTCAACACTGCAGCAGCAGGAGGTGCCACGGAACTTTCGGCTGCCGCTCTGGCCCCTGGCAGCAATCTGGCCCCCACAGTGGCCGCCGAGCTCAAGGCTTTCCTCGGCGAGACCGATGCATTCGTTGCCTCGGTGCTTAGCGGCAGCTTGGTGGGAAACTCGGATCACGTTGTACCCACAGCTCCGACGCCGCCCGTGCCAAACGAGCCAACTGTTCCGCCGTCGATGCCAGAGATCGCAACACAATTTCTCGACGTCTCGTTGGCGTCCATGCCGCATTTGGCTGACCACAGTTTCTTCACTCAGCGTGCGGACTGGCCAGATTTCACCGACCGGTTCCCGGTAGTTCCCGGCACGACGATGATCAGATTGATGATGGATTCCGCGGAACAATCCACCGGGCGCCATGCGGTGGCCGTGCATTCGGTCCGCTTCCATCGTTGGGCTGATCTCTTCGAGCCAACAGTCATTGAGGTCAGCGCAAAGTGGATCGATGAGAATCGGCTCGCAGTCTCCTTTGGTAATTTCTCGCACTGCACGGTAGAGCTAGCCTCGGAGTACGGCACCGCTGAATCGCCGCTTTGGTCTATTGAGCCGACCGAAGTGAAGGACATGATCCTCGAAGAGGACATCTCCGAGTTCTACCGCCAACGCTGGATGTTCCACGGACCGCAATATCAGGGGCTCACCGCAGTGCACGGCCGCAGCGAAACTCATATTCGCGGTACGGTTTTGGCCAAACCAGCCAAAGGCTCCCTCATGGACAATGTTGGTCAGCTTGCCGGGTACTGGCTGATGTCTGAATTTACCGAGCGCGCTACGGTTTATCCCGCGGGAATTCAAACTTTGCGTTTTTACGGCCCGGACCCTGCGCCAGGTGAGAGCGTCGAGTGCCATATGCGCATCACCGAAGTCAACGATTCCATGTTCCAAACTGACGGTCAGTTAGTGCACAACGGCAAGCTTTGGTGCGAAGTCACCGGCTGGCAAGACCGGCGATTTGATAGCGCTCCGAACATCAGAGAAGTTGAAGCGGCAGTTGAGCATCACGCTTTTGCACAAGCGGAACCGGGCGGTTGGGTCATGGTGCCGGATTATTGGCCAGATCTTGCTTCGCGCGACCTCACGATGCGCAGATACTTGGCTAAAGCCGAGCGCTTAGAACATCAAGCCAGTGCACCACTCGGGCGCCGTCAGCGGTTGCTCGGCCGACTCGCGGCAAAGGACGCGGTGCGTCTGCATGTTTGGGAGTCTGATCCAGACCGGCCGTTGTTCCCAGCAGAGGTGGGCATTGGCCACCTCTGCTCGGGTCAGCCAACGGTTAGCGGTATGCATGGCACTGAGCTACCCGAGTTGGACATTTCCATTGCGCACAGTCGCGACATCGGCGTTGCTATTGCCTCCCCGCGCAAAGCTGGCTCGGTCGGCGTCGGAATTGATATTGAGTCCATCGAAGAACTACCGGACTCGGTTGAAAATATCGCCTTCACGGCGCGCGAGCAGCAGCTCCTTGACCAACACCGGGCCAACACCGAAGCCGGTTCTTTTGAGTACCGGAGTTGGTTCACCCGATTCTGGTCGGCAAAAGAGGCAGTCGGCAAAGCGCTGGGTACCGGTCTGGCTGGCAAACCTCGGCAGTTCGAAGTCCGCACGGTGCGCTCCGGAAGTGCCGAGTCAGACTATATTTTCGACGTCAACGACGGCCAAAACCGAATCTTCGAGGTATCGATAAAAACGATCCAGAATCCAGAAAAGCTCCCAGATCACCGTTACGTGGTCGCTTGGACAACCGGTCCAGCCGACCTTGAAAGGAACCCATCATGACAATCGACCTGCCAGCAAACGCCCCGACGAGCGACGAAGTCCTTGCCGAAATCACCCGCCTCATTGGCGAGCTTCTGGACGAATATAGCCTGGACGACGTCGAGGTAACCCGGGAGACCTTGTTCCAAGACGATCTGGAACTAGAAAGTATTGACCTCGTCTCGCTCGGCGGCCAGTTGCGCGAGAGCTATGGCGAGCGAATCAACTTCGCCGAGTTCATCGGCTCGATGGATCTTGACGAAATCATCAATATGCGGGTCGGCCAATTAGTCGATTACGTTACCGATCGATTGGCAACTACTTCATCGGAGGGCGCAGCATGAGTTTCAGCACGATTAATGGTCACCGGCTGCACTACGAAGTCTTGCCGGCCGCTGGCGTCCGCCCGGGTGAGCCCCGGGAAACGCTCGTTTTGATTCACGGAATGTTGTTCGACAACCTCTCCAGTTTCTACTTCACCGTGGCACCGGCTTTTGCCGAGGCTGGCTTTGATGTGATAATGTTCGATCACCGCGGGCATGGTAAGAGCAAGAAAATTGAGTCCGGCTACCAGCTGCATAATGTGGTTGATGATTTAGCCGCGCTACTCGATGAGATCCACGATGGAACTCCGGTCCATGTGATTGGCAATTCCTATGGCGGCACGCTAGCATTTTCCTTCGCGCTGCGCTACCCAGAACGCGTGGCCACGATGACCTCGATTGACGCCGAGCCACCGACCAAATCCTGGCTAAAGATGATTGATGATGGCATGGCCGAAGCCATGCGAGTCATCGACAAGCCCGAGGTGCAAAGCGATTTCCAAGCACAGTGGGGTCAGCAGGGAATGCGGTTGGGCCGAGCCGCAAAAAAGATCCTCGACGATACTCGATTCATGTACGAGATGACTGACACTCCGGCGGTTGCAGATGATGCGATTGCCAATCTGGATATGCCAGTTCTTGCCTTTTATGGCAGCGAATCCGAAGCTTTCAAACTAGAGCCGTTGATCCGTGAACTGGTACCGATCAATAAGACCGTGGTCGCTCAGGGCATTGGGCATATGGTGCTGATGGATGTCCCTGAACTCGTCGAGACTGAGGTCATCTCCTGGGTGCGCGAGCACCCCGCTGCAGAAATTGTGGCCCGGCGCGCACATGCCCAAGTTCCGGAAAATTCGATCTGATCGGTTGCTCATGCGCATTCTCATCGTCGTCCCGCCTCTAGTGGGACACAGCAGTCCGCCGCTTGCCATTGCTGAAGAACTCGAACGTCGGGGCCACCAGGTCGCCTGGGCGGGAGTGTCTGATTTCCATTCACGGTATGTACCAAATTCAGCAACCTTCTACGACTGCCGCACTGGTTGGGGTGAATCCGGCATGCCGGAGCGTCCCGCAAAGTTGATGGGTCCCGGCGCCCTGAAGTTTTTCTGGGAAGAACACGTGGTTCCGTTCGCTGACGGCTCAGCTGCCGACGTCGAAGCCGCCGTGCTTGATTTTGGGCCAGACTTGATGTTTGTCGATCAACAAGCTCTAGCCGGCTCGATGGTCGCCGCACGACTTGGCGTGCCGTGGGTTACCTCGGCAACGACTATGATCGAATTGATCAATCCAGTCTCTCGGCTGCCCAAAGTGCATGCCTGGCGAAACGAACTCTTCGCGGGTCTTCGACGTCGAATTGGCGATCCGTTAGCCAGACACAATCCGCTCTTCTCCCCCACCCTCACTGTGGCTTTTGGTATTGCTGGCCTCTTCGGCACTCGGGCTGACGTTGGCTCGCCGGTGGAATTTGTTGGCCCAGTGTTCCGGCCAGTTGTTGCCTCCGCGGAAAAAGCCGCTGAGAACGAACGAATTCTAAATTGGGCCAAGGCGTCAGTGAAGCCAACAGTGCTGATTGCGCTTGGTACGACCAATATCGGCGCTGGGGACAGATTTCTCCGTGCGGCCACCGAAGGGGTGCTGAAGGCCGGTTATCGGGCAATTGTTGCGGATCCGTCCCAGGCGCTGGCCGGTGTCAGCGATCCTGACCTACTAGCTGTTCCGTATGTGCCGCAGCAACAGTTACTTGCCCATGTGGATGCTTTTATCAATCATGGTGGCTATAATAGCGTCTGTGAATCGCTCTGGTACAACGTGCCCATTGTGCTTGCTGGCATCCGAGATGACCAGCCATTGATTGCGGAGAAAGCAGATGAATACGGCGTCGGAATCGCGGTTCGCTTTTCCCGGGCCACCCCGGCAAAAATATCCGAAGCAACTCGCACCGTCATTGAGGACAATTCTTATCGGGAGAACACTAAGCCATATGGCGATGCGCTCCGTGGCTCCGGTGGCGTGAGCGCCGCTGTCGATGCGATTGAGCGAGTCACCGCGAACAACCCGGTATTAGCTTGAGAATACTTATTTCGAGGAGGAATTTCAGATGCCGATCACTGTGATCAATGGACTCAAAATGAACTATGAGATTCTGCGAGCCACTGATCGCGGGCCAGAAGTTCCTCGGGAAACGTTGGTAGTCATCCACGGGATTGTCATTGACAATCTTGCGAGCTACTACCTCACCATTGCGCCAGCGATCGCCGCCTCGGGCATCGATGTAATCATGTTCGATCACCGCGGGCATGGAAAAAGCGAGAAGATCGTCAGCGGATATCAGCTCGAAAACATTGTTGATGACTTGGCAAAGCTTTTGGATCAAATCCATGACGGCACCCCGGTTCACTTAGCCGGAAACTCCTATGGCGGCACGGTGGCTTATGCCTTCGCGCTGAGTTTCCCGGAGCGAATCGCTTCGCTGAGTTCGTTGGAAGCGGAACCACCAACCCAGTTCTGGTCGGACAGCATCGCGCACACTTTCCGGCAAAACGACCAGGAGATGAATGAGGTCAGAACCATGGACCGCGTTTTCACTGACTATGGTCAGGGCGGGACAAAAATGCTGAAAAATGGCCGCAGAATGGCCGCAGAGACCAAGTTCTTCGAGGAATTGCCCTATCCACAATTAGTTGCGGATGATGCCATCAAGGATCTTCAGGTTCCGTTACTGGCCATCTATGGCAGCGAAAGTAGTTTAGTAGCGCAGGAACCCAAAGTACGCGAGCTGGTCAACGACGTGAAGACGGTAATTTTCCCCGGGGTAGGTCATTCCGTGCTAACCGATGCGCCCAGGCTGCTTGAAAGAGAATTGATTGATTGGGTTCTCAGCCACCCAGTCGGTTCGGCACAGGGGCAATTATTACAAGCGCAATCGTGAACAACGCCGCAGTTATTTGGCTTTAACCGGCGGCAAGTAAGCCGAGCCCGGGAACAATTTCGACGCCGGCCACCTGGGCCAGCACCTTGCCCGGCAAGATGCGCTTAGACTTGCGAATTCCAGAACCGATCAAGGCCAGCGGCAGCTCCAGCACCTCGGCGTCGACCAAGATCGGCCATTGCCCAGGCAGCCCCAAAGGCGTAATGCCGCCAAACTCCATCTCAGTCAGTTCGGTGGCTCGTTCACGCGATAAGAACGACGCCTTTCGCACATCTAGCCGGCGCTTGACCGCGTTATTTAATATCAGCGCGTTTGGTGAAGGGCACCAGACAGGCAGCAATCCGTTCCACACCCTCACGCTTACCCGCGACGATGACGCAATTGACCAGCATTTCATTGCTCAGCCCGTAGGCATCCTGGGTTGCCGCGGTATCAGAGAGTTCCGGATCGATTTCGACGACGCCGACCTGCGCTGCTGCAGCAAATCCTTGCAGAAACTGGGCCGTCGGTGTCGCGACCAAATCAAGCTGATCGAGTACCGAAGCTTTTTCCAAGCTGCCCGCAGTGTAATTTGCCATGGCTCAATCCTAAACAGTTCCGGCCAGGTCCCAGCTTTGCTAGATCACAAATAGTCGCGAGGGACTTTTACTGACATACTGTCGTCAAGATCAATTTTTAGTACTACGCTAGAACTCTAGCAAAGGTTAGCCTTACCTAATAGACTTTCTCTGTATCATTCTCACTCCAAGGGTATCCATGACCAGCAACACTGATTTTTCCCATGCTCTCCGCGAATCAACCCACGTCATGCATCAAAATGCCCACGATTCGCCATTTATTGCTGAACTGATGACCGGAAAACGAACGATTGCGGACTACACCGCGTTGGCTACCCAGCAGTATTTCTTTTACCTGGCCCTCGAAGAGACCGCAGCCAAGCTGCAAAGCAATGAAATCGCCGGCGGATTCCACTGCACCGAGCTGAGCAGAGTGCCGGAGATCGAAAAAGATCTAGCATTTTTGATTGGACCGCATTGGCGTGACGTGATCTCCCCTTTGCCTGTTACTCGCAGGTACACCGAGCAGATCGCTCAAACCGAAGCGTGGCCAGCAGGCTTTGTCGCTCATCACTACACCCGCTACTTAGGCGATCTCTCCGGCGACCAAATCATGCAGCGACTTTTGCAACGCCAATTCGGCTTAGACGTCGATGGTGTGCACTTTTACGCTTTCCCCGCAATCCCCAAAACCAAACCGTTCAAAGACCAATACCGGGCCAAGCTGAACACTCTGAGCTTCAACGCAGCAGAGCAAAAACAATTCATCGACGAGGTGACCACAGCATTCAGCCTCAACATCGCGGTATTCACTGATTTAGCAAAAACTACGGCAACCGCAGCTTGATCCAGTTATCGTGACCGAAACACCCGTGCGCCGCACTGCTCTACGTCGAATATTTAGCATTGCGTTGCCAGTATTGCTCCTTACCGCTGTGGTGCTATCTGCCATGCTCGGCCAAGTTATCACCGGACCCGAGCAGGTCATTGGCTCGGTACTTCGCGCTATTGGTCTTAACAATGATTGGGCTCCACAAGACCCACTGATCGAAAACACGCTTTGGTTGGTTCGCTTCCCGCGCATCCTGATGGGCATCGGCGTCGGCGCAGCCTTGGCCGTATCAGGTGCAGCCATGCAAGCGGTTTTTGGTAATCCGCTGGCGGAGCCCGGCGTCGTCGGGGTCTCCTCCGGTGCGGCTTTCGGTGCTTCGGCCGCTATCGTGGCGGTTCCGCTTTTGTTCTCTACTGCGGGTCAAAGTTCCGCTGGCCAAGCCGCGGCACCAAGTTGGCTCATCGCTGGTTTCGCTTTTTTAGGCGCGCTTGCCGCTGCGTTATTGGTCTATCTGGTCTCTCGATCAAATGGACGCACCGAGGTGACGACGCTTTTACTCACCGGCATCGCGATAAACGCCTTTGCCGGCGCTGGCATCGCCTTTATGCTGTTCTTAGCCAAATACCTCCAGCAGAGAACAGATTGTCTTTTGGCAGCTTGGCTCGCTCAATGGTTCACTGTGGCCGCAGGCAATACTGGTCGCCGTGGTGATGTTGCTAGGAACCCTGGCTGCTTGGGCGTTGGGTAACAAGTTCGATGTCCTTTCGCTCGGCGAACGCAGCGCTCGACAAGTCGGCATCGACGTTGAGTCGCTCCGAATGGTTTCAATACTGCTGGTTGCTTTACTCACCGGAGTTGCGGTGGCTTTTGCCGGAATCATCGCCTTCGTTGGTCTGGTGGTACCGCACATCATCAGGATGGCGATCGGGCCGGCACACCGACCACTGATTTTAGCCAGCGCTTTTGGCGGCGCCCTATTGCTTGTGGCTGCAGACCTTTTTGCCCGGACGCTGATCCGAGCCGCCGATCTGCCCCTTGGGATGTTGACCTCTTTGGTTGGTGGACCGTTTTTCTTCTATCTCTTGATCCGGCAACGACGCCGTCAAGGCGGTTGGTCATGACCGCGGCAGCGCTGAGCGCACATAACATCAGTCTCGCCTGGACTGGGCGGAAGATTCTGGACGATGTGACACTTACTGTTGAGTGCGGCGAAGTGCTCGCATTGATTGGCCCAAACGGTGCGGGCAAATCCACCTTACTCGGCGTACTAGCAGGCGATATTTCTGCAGACTCGGGCCAAGTGACCATTAGCGGCAAACCAATCAAAACGTTCAACCAGTTAGCGTTGGCGCGGGAACGAGCGGTCCTGCTACAGGACAACGCGGTCAGCTTCGCCTTTCGCGCCGCAGACGTGATCGCGATGGGGCGCACACCATGGTCACGCGCTCCACAACGCGAAGCAGACGAGGCGGCCATCGCGGCGGCTATTCAAGCCACCGATGTCACGCACCTACTCGATCGTCCGTATACCCAGCTCTCCGGTGGCGAGCGTGCGCGAGTGAGTTTGGCCCGGGTCTTGGCTCAACAGACCCAAATAGTCTTTCTCGATGAGCCAACTGCCGCTTTGGACCTCCGCCATCAAGAAGAGGTGATGGCCCTTGCGCGCAAACTAGCTGCGGCAGGCCGGGCCGTCGTCGTAGTCCTACACGATTTGTCGCTGGCAGGGGCTTTTGCGAACCGGATCGCATTGCTAGATCAGGGGCGGCTGATCCACTGCGGGACCCCAGCCGAAGTGCTGCAGCCGGCACAGATTACCGCTGTCTACGGACTCGACGTTGAGGTTATCGAACACCACGGCAGCTTGGTGGTTCTCCCTGTTCGCTGAAGTTGTTGCCTTATTCCGGAGCATAAACCGCTCGGGCAAGCGCATCCAAGATCTCGGCGCTGCGCGGGCCGAAGGAGAGAATGTCGCTGTCGGCCATATCGACAAACCGCTTATTCTTACCGGCATTACTCAAGGCGAGCGCAGGTTTTTGCGCTAATAGCCCGTCTACACCGCCAACAGAGGTGATCCCACCGCTCATCACCAGGATCAAATCCGGATTCATTTGTGCAAGTGCTTCATCCGTCATTGGTTTCATACCTTGCCAATTGATCTCCGCTGCAACATCGATGCCGCCCAGACCGGAAATAAGCGCATCTGCCCCGGATCCTTCACCGAACAGGTAATAAACTCCGCTACCGCCACGCAGGTAGAGGAAAGCCATTCGGAGTTTTTGTGCTGAAACTTTCGGTGCTATCGCGGCAATTTCAGCCTTTTTCTCGTTGACCGAGCTGCCAAGTTGCGCTGCCAGCTTGGCTCCGGAGTCCGGTACGCCCAGCGCTGCGCCGACTTGTTTGGCTAGCTCTTGTGCGCCCTCAAATGACGGCGCGTTCTTCACGAAAACTACCGGAATTCCAGATTGGCGCAATTGCGTGATGATATCGAGCGGCCCAACAGTGCCGTCTGTGATCACAACTGATGGTTTGAGCGCCAAGATGCTCTCCGCATTGACGGACTGCCCGTTAGGGGAGGTAACCAGCGGTAGGTTTGCTGCCTGCGGCAACGTCGTCGCAACATCCCGACCCACCAGTTTCTCGCCCAATCCCAGGCCGTAGACCGTGCCCGCTATTGAACCGGAAAGATCGAATGCCACAATGCGCTCAGTGCTCGTTACCTGCACGTCAACATCACCACCGCGATCGTGCGAAGCCACGCTGGCTGGCAGAGTCTGCCTCGGATTCGCCTCAACCGGGAGCACGGAAGCATCCGATAATTTTGCCGTTGAAATGCCCTGGAATGACTTTGGTTCGCGCAGCAGCTTCAGCGAAGACAATGCGGGCAAACTCGCCGAAGTCACTGCCGACGACGGGCTCCCGGAGTTGGCATCACCGGAACCCAAACCGCAAGAGCTCAACGCAAGGCTCAGCAGCGCTACCCCAGCTAAGCCAACTTTCGACCGCCGGTTCATCGTGTACTCACACTCAGCCGACGTCGGAGGAACAGAACCAGCAGCAGAACCAGGGCCGCCGCAATAATGGCCACGGGAATAGCCCAGAGTAGCCACCAGAGATCGCCCGGCTGAGCAGCACTACCGCCGTCCAAGCTGTTGACCGGCGGCGCTACGACGGGCGTTTTGGCCTCAGTTGGTTTGCCGCAGTCTGCCGGAACCGGGAAGCTGAAACTCACCGGATCGAAGGCAGCGCCTGACTCATAGTTCGGGAAAGCAATATGTCCTGCCGGCGTCAATGCCGACGGCGCAGCGGTGACTTTCATGGTGCCACCGTCAAACGAAGTGCTCACCGCTCCCAGATCTAACTTCACAAACGACGAGGCTTTATTATCGATCATCGCGCCGTCCATCGTGGCTCCGGAAACATCGAGCAGTAAGAACGCAGTTCGATCGTCCACGAGTTGGATCTGCGGATTGGCCACCGTGGTGTTCAGCACGCCGTCGTGACCAGTGAAATTGACCGAGCCGGTGAACTTCACCAAACCGGCTTTCGTGCTGGGGTTGATCGCACCGCTGCCTTGTGACCAGGCGAAATTCGGTGTCTGATAGCTTGCCCCGTTTGCTGTGGTCCAGTTACCGTTCGCGATAGTTGATTGGATGTAGGAGCGGAAAGACTCTTTGAACCCCCAACTCAGGTTTGCCCCATCAACCTTGCACTGGCCAGCCAGGTCTTGTTCGCCGATTTTCAGCGTCACGCCACGGTTGACGCTGCCTTGGAAGGTCAGGGTGTGCTCCCCCGTTAGATCAGCGGGTAAGGCCCCTGTCCAGCTGACATTTCCTTGTCCATCCGCGACAAGGTCATCTGCGAGCACTCGTGGCTCGGAGTAGATGACCGCTTTGATGTACTTTTCATTCGGCTGGAATCCGCTCGCGGTTGCCGTAATGGTGCTACCGGCTTGAAGCTTGAGCGGATCAGCGCCTTGCAGGGTAATACCTTCCTTAACGGGCGCTTCTGCCGGTGGCTTCCAGTCCTTGTTCGAGAATGCAGCAACCGTGGTCTTACCAGTTCCCGCTTTCGTGCCGTCGGGCCCGATAGCCGTACCTGGCGCTGGCGGCGATCCCACGGTGAAGGTCACCGGATCCATTACTTGGCCTGGCTGATAAAACTGGCTACTGCCGTAGCTGAACATCCGAGCTCCAGTTGCACTCAAAGTGACTGGCGCATTCGCATAGGAAACACCGCCGTCGAGTTCGGTTTTTGCCGCTGCCTCGAGGTTTACCGCAGCAATTGCCACAGGCCCTGAACCGTTGGCTGAAACAAACAGAGTGCCAGCGGTTGCGGAATCAATACTGAGCTGCGGGTTGCTAAAAGTTAGATTCAAAATGCCGCCGTGACCCCAGAACTGTACTGAGCCCTGATACCCGGTGCTGCCCGTGCCGCTCGCCACGTTCCACGTGCTGGTGCCGGTTTGGGCGAAAGTGAAGTTTTCCCGCCCGCTGGCACCGTTACTCGTAGCAATCCAACCCCGAGCGATCGAACCTGAGATATAGCTACGGAAACTATCTTTGACGCCCCAGGTCAGAAAACCTGCCACAGTGCTGCCCGGCCTGCTCGTCGCAGTTGGGTCAATGGGTAGTTGTGGTTCTGGAGCCTTTTCTGTAGTCACCGACAGCGCAGCAGGTTTCGTCGCAATAGCACCGGCCGGATTAGTGAACACTGCCCGGTACTGCACGCCGTCATCGAGCTGGCGAGCGCTAATGTTTAGCTCGGCTGCGGTAGCGCCGGGGATGTCTTTGAACGCCAGCACTCCCCTGGCTTTGGCTTGCCACTGCACGCTCGGCGCAGGTGAGGCGGAGGCCTCGACACGAAAAGTGGCTTGCACAGTTTGACTACCGGTTGGCACGTTCAGCGTCAGCGGAACCGGCTGCATGGAAATCCTTGGTGAACTAGCTAAGGAGAACGAAGCAAAGCCGAATAGCCCTTTACCGTCGTTTTCAATGCCTTGCTGCCTGCCATCGAAAGTTGCCGCATAAACCGAGTGATCAGCCGCGACCAAGGGTGGAAAGGGATTTTGGCTCAGGTAGGGCGAAGACAACGTGGTCAGCACGCCGCCGTTACGCACCGCACTCAGTGTCTGCGCGTTGCCGTCTTGAGCCCAAAGCGTGGCATTCTCGGGATCAATCGCGAACACCGAGGCCTTAGCTAAATCCGCCACAGGGTTGGAAACATAGAGTTGGCCGTTACCAGAACTATTGAGATTCTGAGCCAAGGCAGTGCCCGTTCGGGACGCTGCGCGCGTGAGATAAACACTGTTACCAGCTGCAAACGCGCCGTTGTAACCAGTATTGTTCTGCGTGCCAACGTCAGTTCCAGCAATCTCCTCAACAACCGCGGTACCGGGTGCCGGCAGCGTGATGCGTTGCGCTAACACCTTTTCCGGAACGCTCCCGCCTGGAAGCGGGTTAAGTTTGGCTCGGGGCAACAGTAAGGAGCCGTCGCTCAGCACAACACCACCAGCTAGCCGATACCAGGTGCCACCTCGGTCGGACCCGACTAGCGCTTTAGGCAATGCGTATTCGGTTGCCGTTGCAGCGCCGTTAGCGTTGATAACCCATTTGGTCAGCGTCCGTTGCCTGTTGTTTTGGTCTTTATCCCCCGGGGGTAGCTTTCCAGCTAACTGAAATGCTTCGCCCCGTGCCCCGCTCCACAAGAACTGCCCACTTGGAATGGGAATCGACAGTCCTTTCAACACGGAATAGGTCTGCCGAGCTGCATCCCATTGCAAAGCCGAGTCTATGTTGGCTCCTGGAGCCGTTGACGAGCGGAAATAGAGTCGTCCCGCAGCCGGATCGGCCATCGCCAAGCTGCCAATCTGGCTACTTTCCGCCCAGCTCAACGTCAACGAGCTGCCAATAAAACTGCGTTTGGCCAGATCGTAAGCTCGGTAAATTTTCGTCTGCGTTGTGTCATCGTTCGCCACGGTGTGGTAGATCCCCGAGCTGGGATCGGCCCAGAGCGTGCTGAGGTCGCGACCATCGATGAGCCGATTTTCAGCCATCACCAATTTGGGACTGCCCGGTAACGTCCAAGATTCGCTGACCACCGGTGCACCGCCGGGACCGGCGTAGCTGAATCCAACAGGATCAACTATTTGGCCAACCGTGTAACCAACCGCGTCGACTCCTTGCTGCGTCCAGGCTGTTTGAATCTCGGACCACGAGGTGTTTCCACTGTCCAGGACCGGCTTTTTCTCCGAAACATCGAGCTGCACTAGTGGCACGCGACCAAAATCGACCATTTGCCAGGTGTTGATGTTGCGTGAAACAACTTCCATACTCAACGTTGCACCATCGGCTCCGATAGTTACTGAGGGGTTAGCGAATGTCACATCCAGAACGTGAATATCTAATGGACCATTAGAGCCTGGCGGCGGCGAGATGAGGTTCTTCTCGTCCGGGTAGTAGTGACTTTTCCAATGCAAAGAACCGGAGAAATTCACTATGGTGGTGCCGCTAGTCGCATCAAAGCTGCCAGACGTTAGGGGGAACGTGAAATTGCCCCCGGGCGTCGGCTGGGCCGAGCCGCCCGCCAGTGCAGCAGGGCCAGCGTACTGTCGCCAACTTGCTTTAACTCCCCAGTTCAACGAACCCTTGCTGAGTTGAACTGCTGCCGCTGGGATGTTTTCCTGTTTGTCACCTGGTGCCGCGGTTGCAGGTGAGGTGGTGAGGAAAAGACCAGCAAACGCCAAGGCGATCGCCAAGACGCTAGCAAAAAATCGTTGGGTGGACGGCGAGTGTGCAGGCACAGAAAGCTCCAAAGGATACGAAAGATCAAGCGGCGAAAGCGAAGGCGACACCCTCTTGAGTGTCGCCTTCGCCCGTTAGTCGATCAACGGCATCGAAACCGGGTCGAGAAGCAGTCGAAATTAGTCGACGTAGACGTTCACAACGTCCGGCGCGCCCACCGGGACGTACTGTCCGGCCGGGGTTTTGCCGTAGTAAGAGACAACGATGGCGCACTGCTCGCCGCCATTGTCCTTAGCCGTGTTCAGACAGGTGGTGCTGCCGACGCCGGGCTGGCGAGTGGTGAAGTCAAAGTTATTGAAGTCGCCATCGATGATCACGGAGTTGGAGTAGCTGCTTGCCGCGGCGGTTAGACGAGTAGCCCGACCGGATTCACCGTTGCAGGCAGTTCCCGGAGTCTTAGCGACGTTGCAGCTAGAGATTGCATAAAAACCAGCCCCGGTAGGTACGGTTCCCTGCACAGTAACGGAGCTTCCGCTAACGACGGAAGAACCATTGACCGGGTTGGTTACGGCTGCCTGAGCAGGCATTGCACTGAGCAAACCCAAAGCAACTACGGCGACAGCGGCCGCTGGGACAGCGAACAGACGGGACTTCTTTTTGGCGTTCGAGGAGGTTTCGGCCAGCAAGGTGCGAGTCATCTGAGACCATTCTTTCTGCGATAGGCTGGCCTCGCAGCCTAGCCCTATGAAGGTGCCGCATTCGCGGCTCTATGTGGGTCGTACGGCGTCCGGGGCGGGATCCTTCGACAGTTTTCGCCCCGGTTCGCTGCACATCTAACAAGGTCGTAAACCTTGAGTTCGGCCATTGCATGGAATCTGTTCGACCGACAGATTCGAGGCTAATCGACAGCCTTTACTTAGGCAAGGCAAGGCTAAGCTAAGCTAATTAAAAGCTGATGTGATGCTCGTCGCATTTCGATACTTGAGCACATTTCTCACTGCTGCCAGAACGCAAAGTTGCGGTGCCAAAGGCACCGCCACTTCAGAGTAAAACTGAGCTAATTAGTTGCTAAATCAGGCCTTAGTAGTTCGCTAAAACCAGATCCGTTTTGAAGGCATTTTCATGCAATAACCGGCCAAGGCCATCAAGGGTTTTGATGACGTCAGAGCGAATCGCCGTCGCATCGCCGAGCTTGGTCGCATCCGCGCTGACCTCAAGATAGCTGTACGAGCCATTTTGGGACTTCATCGGCGTCAGCTGAAGATCAACAGCGTGCCCGCCAATGGTCGCCGAGTAGTTTGACTGCCGTACCGGACCATAGATCCGCGATTTGTCGATCACGGAGCTCACCCAATTATTCGACCGCCATTTGCTCAACTTTCCGGGAAGATTCGACTGAACTACGTCGATAGAATCCGCACCACCGGGCAGCTGGTCGTCATTGAGGCTGTCCGCAGAAGCCTTCTTTTTATTAGAGAAATCCAAGGTGGAAATTGTGTAGCTCATGTTTACTTGCGCATCATAATTAGTGTCCGAGGAGCTGAATCCCGAGTCATTGGCGGTATCCAAAGTGGCATTGATGTCCTTCGCAGCGGTGCCTCCATTGGCAATACTGAACCGCTTCTTATAGGTCAGTTTTTGATCGCCAGCGCCGTTGTCCCGCTTGATTCGCATGCTCCAACCTTCGCTTGCAAGGTCCTGCGCACTGTCATCAATGTACTGGGCCAGCTCATATCCTGACTCTGAGCTAATGCTCAGCTTGCTGCTCGACGTCGCGGTGAATTTGCCGTTTGAGTCAAGCACCTTTGCCGGGTCCAAACGCAATTTGATCTGGTAGGTAGGGCTGGCATTAGAGGCTGCCCGAGCCGAAAGCGGTGACTCGAGGGCCGCGGGGCCGCTGATCGTTGCCGCGACGACCGCAGCTGCAGCAAGTAATGCAGTCCAGCGCGGAAGCCGCCGCTGTGCTGCTGAAGTGGTTTGAATATTCGCAAGTTCGATAGACATGAATTTATTTTCACTAACCAACACGTCCGGAGGCTCTCAACAGAGTGAACGTTTAATGACTCCAAGCTGGGAATTCACCCCAAATCGACCCACCCCACAATAAACGCTGCACCACTTTTGGTCGTTATGAAGGCCGTATAACGACCAAAAGTGGTGCAGCGTTTTCGATTAGTTCAGCGTGATGACGATTTTGCCGCGCAGATGCCCGCCTTCGGCACGCACATAAGCTTGCTGAACCTGGTCGAAGGGGTAACGCGAATCAATAGGAACTTCGACGTCGCCAGCGGCCACCAAAACGGCAAGCTCGGCAAGATTTTCGTTACTTGACTGAGCACCGCCAACAGAATTCGCGCCTTGCAACTCATCACCGTGCGCTGCTGCCGAAGAGATTCGGTTCAACGGAATGCCCAGCTCCAAAGCTGCCGAAATCGTCGCTGCCCCCTGAGCATCAATCACGCCGGTAATCCCCTGCGGCGCTGCGGCACGGATCCGGTCCGCCTGCCCGTCGCCGTAGCTGACCGGCACGACGCCGAGTCCTTGAAGGTACGCATGATTGGCTTCGCTAGCGGTACCAATTACTGTCGCACCCTTACGCTTTGCCAGTTGTGCTGCGATGACGCCGACGCCACCGGAAGCTGCACTGACCAAGACCGTATCTTGCTCACCCAAATCGAGGGACTCCACCAACGCCCAGGCTGTTCTGCCCGCAATCCACAAGCTGCCTGCTATCTCCAAGCTGAGGCCCGCCGGCACTGGGAGCACCGAAGACACTGGCACCACCGCGAAGTCCGCGATTGCCTCATTTCGAGCTGCCGCAAATACCTCATAACCTACTGCGAACTCTGAAACACCCTCGCCAACCTGATCCACAACTCCAGCAAGATCATTGCCGACGCCGGATGGCAGCGAGACACCGAACGCCGCCGCAATAGGACCGCCATGGAAAAGCTTGAAGTCCGCTGGATTCAGCCCGGCATAAGAAACCTTAATCCGAATTTGTCCCTCCCCAGCCTGCGGCTCCTCGACATTAACGACTTGCAGGACCTCGGGTCCACCAAACTCTTCGTACTGAACGAACCTAGACATCACAACTTCCTTCGCAATAGGACTCGCGCAAGCTCCTGCGCTCACTGAGGCTAACCGTCATGAGCCAGATTTCATTTCCGATTCCGTCCCCTGCAAACGCTGCACCACTTTTGGGCCTTAAACCCATGGAATAAGGCCCAAAGTGGTGCAGCGTTTGGATACGGGGTAAGCCAGATTTGACTATGCAAGTAATTGCATATGAAACTTGATGCATGGCATTAAAGCATGCAGTTCTGGTTTCACTCGCAGAAAAGGTCGCGAGTGGCTACGAGCTGGCCAACCGCTTTGATAAGTCCCTTGGCTTCTTCTGGAAAGCAAGCCATCAGCAGATCTATCAGGTGCTTGCGAAATTAGAGGCTTCCGGCGAAATTAGCTCGGAAGTACACCCCGGCGATGGCAAACCCGATCGAAAAGTTTATCAACTGACTGAGTCCGGAAAGTTAGCGCTCACGGCATGGACCGCAGAGCCGACGCCGGTTGAACAGCAGCGCAGTGAATTCGCGATCAAGGTTCGCGGCATGGCGCATGGTAACCGAGCCGCCGTCATCAAAGACATTCGACGTCAACGTGAAGCGTATCGAGAGCGACTCAATTACTATCTGGCCGACGCCGAACGAAACTTCCCCGAACCACGCAAACTCAGTGCCGAGAAGTTACCGCTTTATCTAGTGCTCCGGGGCGGAATCCGCACCGAGCAAGGCTATCTGGACTGGTGTGCAGAAATGCTCGACCTGCTCGACCAAGCTAGCAATCCCCACGAACTGGAGAACCCATGAACTCCCCCCAGCTGCTCTCACCGTTGGACTTGGGATCGCACACGCTGCGCAATCGGGTCGTGATGGGTTCAATGCACACCGGCATGGAAGACCGCGCCAAGAACTTCCCGGAGCTCGCCGCGTATTTCGCTGAACGGGCTGCTGGCGGTGCAGCTCTGATCATTACTGGCGGCTTCTCCCCCAATATTGAAGGCTCTCTCTCCGGGAGGCTCCACCTTGCGCACCGGCCGGGCCGCGGACAAACACCGCGTGATTACCCGATGCGGTGCACGCCGAAGGCGGTCTGAGTGCGCTACAGATCCTGCACGCTGGCCGCTATGGTTACACGCCGCTCAACCGCGGCGCGTCCAACCTGAAGTCACCCATTACGCCTTTCAAGCCACGAGCGCTTTCTAGCCGAGGCGTCGAACGAACCATTGCCAACTATGTACGCGCGGCGAAACTGGCTCAGCTCGGTGGTTACGACGGCGTAGAGATTATGGGTTCAGAAGGCTACTTGATCAATCAATTCCTGTCTGAACACACCAATAATCGCAGTGACTCCTGGGGCGGCAGCGCCGAAAACCGGATGCGTTTCCCGGTAGAAATCGTACGCCGGGTGCGCGAAGCAGTTGGCACCGAGTTCATGATCAGCTACCGAATTTCATTGCTAGACCTGATTCCCAAAGGGCAAACCTGGGATGAAACGGAAGAACTCGCGCACAAGATTGAAGCCGCGGGTGCATCGTTTTTCAACACCGGCATTGGCTGGCATGAGGCGCGTGTACCCACGATTTTCACCTCAGTTCCTCGTGTGGCATTCGCGAGCTGGAGCGGGAAACTGCGATCCCAAGTGCACATCCCGGTGATGGCTTCCAACCGAATTAATACACCGGAAACCGCTGAGCAGATCCTCAGCGAAGGCAATGCTGACCTCATTTCCATGGCACGACCATTCCTGGCCGATGCCGAGTTCGTGAATAAAGCCGCAACCGGTCGGGCTGACGAAATCAACATTTGTATTGCGTGCAATCAAGCTTGCCTTGACCACACGTTCGCGAACAAGAAGGCCAGCTGCATGCTCAACCCTCGAGCGGGCCGAGAAACGACGCTCCGGTTGTTGCCTGTACCACCACAGCGACGCAAATCAATCGCCGTCGTTGGTGCTGGCCCGGCTGGCCTCGCCGCGGCAACCGGCTTAGCCGAGCGCGGCCACGCGGTAACGCTTTTCGAAGCTCGCGCAGAGCTTGGCGGCCAGTTCCGGCTCGCAATGTAGATTCCGGGCAAAGAAGAGTTTGCGCAGACGCTGAAGTTTTACACCAGACGCTTGGAAGTCCTGGGCGTGACGTTCAGACTGTCCACCAAGGCTGATCTCACCGCACTTGCCCCGTTCGACGACGTCGTACTCGCCACCGGCGTGCGTGCCCGAGTGCCAAAGATTCTCGGCGTCGAGCACCCGTCCGTGATTCGATACGACGAGCTGCTGCGTGGCGAAAAAGCCGCCGGTCCCCGGGTAGCGATTATCGGCGCTGGCGGCATCGGTTTTGACGTTGGCGAGTACTTGCTACACGATCCAGACGAGTCGATTCCAGCTTGGCAAGAACGCTGGGGTATCAGTAAGGATACCGACGTCGCTGGCGGATTAGGTACCGCAGTGCTTGCGCCGCCGCGACGCGAGTTGTATTTGTTGCAACGAAAAACCACGTCGTTCGGTGCTGGCCTCGGTAAGACTTCGGGTTGGGTACACCGGGCGGCCTTGCGAGCTGCTAAGACTGAAATGATTGGCGGCGTTGAGTACCAAAAGATCGACGACGCCGGACTACATATCCTGCTGTCCGACGGCAGCACTCGGATCATCGAGGTTGATTCGATCATTTTGTGCGCTGGACAGGACTCGGTTCGTGACCTGGTGGCCAATGAACCCGGAGATAAGGTCCACGTCATCGGCGGTGCTGACGTGGCCGCCGAGCTGGATGCCAAACGGGCTATCAAACAAGCAACTGAGTTGGCCGCGAGGCTATAGCCGGACTCTATGCCACGTCCGATTTCCGCGAGTAAATGTGCGCCAATGCCAGCAGAATAAACGAATGAGTATTCCGCAAAACCATCTCCGGATTCAGCCTGCCATCTTGTATTTCGGTACGCCGGTCGTGCTGATCAGCACACTCAACCCGGATAACACGGTCAACGTGGCGCCGATCTCTTCGATATTTTGGTTAGCCCAGCGAGCGGTGATCGGCATCAGCGCTAGTTCACAGACTGCGCAAAATCTCTTGGGATCAAAGGAATGCGTGCTCAATTTGCCTGCTGCCGAGCAAAGCGAACTAGTCAATGCCTTGGCTCTGACAACAGGAAACCCGGAAATCTCAATCAACAAAACGCGCCGCGGATATCGCTATGTTTCGGATAAGGCAGCCCGCGCAGGGATAAGTTTCCAAGCTTCCGAAGAGATCAAAACGCCGCGTGTAGCGCAGTGCCCGGTGCAACAGGAGGCAAAGCTGGTCCGAAGCGAGTCTTTGATGGCCGACGTCGCAGCGCAGGCTGGAAAAATTCTCACCATGGAGCTTGAGATTTTGGCCGTGCATATCCTGCCAGAGCTACGTATGGCCGCGAATCAGTGAATCGCCCCGGTGTGTCCGGAGACTTTCTTGTTTGAGAGGATCAGGACATGGCAGGGAAAACTACGACACGGTATCCGCAGGAGTTGAAGGATCGTACGGTGCGCATGGTGGCGGAGATGGAGGGTGCGTCTTCGGAGTGGGCGGCGATGCAAAAAGTTGCCCAGCTTTTGGGTGTGGGTGTGCCGGAAACGGTGCGTAAATGGGTCCGGCAAGCCGAGATCGATGTTGGTACTAGAACTGGAACAACGAGCACGGAATCGGCCGAGCTGAAACGGTTACGGCGTGAGAACGCTGAGCTGAAACGGGCGAACGCGATCCTTCGGAGTGCTTCAGCTTTTTTCGCGGTCGAACTCGACCGCCACAACACTGATCGTGAAATACATCAAGGACCATGCCGGTCACCGCGAGAATAATGGATTGCGGTGGGGTGTCGAGTCGATCTGCCAGGTGCTTACTGGGACGGGGTGAAGACCACCCCGTCCACGTACTACGAATGGGTGGATAAAACACGATCTCACCGAGAACAACGTGATGAGGTGCTCAAGCCCGTGATCCAGAAGGTGTATGCCGCTAATTACGGGGTTTACGGCACCAGGAAAGTCTGGTTGGCGATGAACCGTGAAGGTGTGCCGGTGGCCAGGTGCACGGTAGAACGGCTCATGGGGTTACTTGGCATACAGGGTGCGGTCCGTGGCAAGGTCAAACGCACCACGATCAAAGACTCGAAGGCAGCCCGAGCGAAGGACTTGGTCCGCCGTGATTTCACACCAACGGCACCGGATCGGCTATGGGTAGATGATTTCACCTATGTTTCGACCTGGTCCGGGTGGGTCTATGTTGCCTTCGTGATCGATGCCTACTCTCGGAGGATCCTGGGCTGGTCAGCGAGTGCTTCTATGAACACCGTGCTAGTGCTCAACGCAGTTAATCAGGCAATCTGGAGTCGTGAACGGGCCGGGGCTGAGATTTCCGGGGTGATTCATCATCACGATGCCGGGGCTCAATACGCCTCCTTGGCCTTCACCGAACGCCTGGCCCAGGCCGGTATCCGCCCCTCGATCGGTTCTGTGGGTGATAGTTACGACAACGCCTTGGCGGAAACCATCAACGGGCTTTATAAGACCGAGCTGATCAAACCCGGCAAGCCCTGGCGGACTCTAGAAGAAGTCGAAATCGGCACCGCTGAATGGGCCGATTGGTACAACCACCGAAGGCTCTACCAGTACTGCGGAGACATCCCACCAGTAGAGCTAGAAAACCACTACTACAATCACTACCAGAGCACGGCAGCCGCCGACAGGCTCATCGTCTGAGAAACCCTCCGGACACACCGGAGCGATTCAGAGCGGGGCGATTCAACCCGCCCCACCATCCCTGCCGGCGCCTATGCCCTGTCCGAACACCAAATTTTCTCCGGCTCCACCGCGACTAACGCCAACCCAAACACAAGCACACAGGTTTGGCGCTATACGGCGCTCCGTGGAACACCAATTCCCGTCCGGTCCGTTTCCGAGCGATCAGAGCTCATAGCATTCAATGGCTTACAAGTGCAGCGGCTCGACATCAACGGTCAACCGATTGAAACTTGGAACGGGACCAATTGGATTAGCGGACGCCTAGAAACGATGATCTTTTCCAATGGAGGATTCAGCTGGGGTGCAAACTCTTCTTGGGATGCTGGCACGTTGTCAGTTGACTCCTCGGCTGGGGCGTCATCTCAGCAGCTACCACCAGTAACACCATTTTCAGCTCCCGGCTCATTATCCGGAACGCTTAAATTTCTGATACCCGGCATCTACGACATCCGCTGGTATCACGCCCCTGATCGAGAGGTAGGAAATGGGGGCTATCGAATCAATATCTCAGGAACCTGGCCTGGGCCTCCAGACGCACCAAACGGAATCTCTGGCCATAACATGCACATGAACGGCGCTTCCTTCTATGAAACACAGATAGACGCGAATAATCTCGTAGTTCCGCAAGCAAACTTGGAAATCAGATTTACTGGCGCTCAAAACGTGGCTGCCACTTGCGTGCCAAGAATCAAAGTAACCCTCAAGCAGCGGCTCTGACGGTCCCATGCCTCAAGTGATCATCGACCTACTCATCTCCTGCATACCAGCCACCATCACCGCAATCATCGCCTACCTTGCCGGATCGAGCCGTCGTAAGCACGACATTATCGACCAGCTCCAAGAGGAACGCGAAGTACGAGAAACACAGATTGCGGCTCTTCAGACCCGCATCGACGCTTTTTACACGGACAAGCACGCCAGCCGAATCTACGTAGCCTCGCTACTCGATCACATCTGGCAGCGGAAGCCGCCACCACCACCAGACCCGCCCGCTGGTTATATCCCCTAAGCCCCAGACCTGGGCATTTTTTATGCCCAATTTGAAAGGCAAGAACATGGCATATACCGCCCAAACCCAATACACCTCTAGGAACTTTACCCCAGCAGCCCAGGTCCCAGCTGTGTTCGGAATGCCCCGCACTATTAGTGGCATCACGATTCATCATTGGGGATCGAACGGTCAAGACTTCGACAACGTGCGGAACTGGCTGTGCACTAATAACACCCCAACCAGCGCCCATTACATCGCACAAGCTGGGCTAGTTGCGTGCATCGTTGATCCAGCAAACGCAGCATGGCACGCAGGAAACCCTCGCGGAAACGCGACCACGATTGGTATCGAATGCCGACCAGAAGCAACCGACGCCGACTACGAGACAGTGGCCGAACTCATCCGTGAGCTACGGGCAGCGTATGGTGATCTGCCCCTCTACCCGCACAAGTACTGGACCTCGACGGCCTGCCCTGGAAATTGGGATCTAGCCCGGCTTGATGCACTCGCGCGCGGAACCGTGACGCAACCACCGGCTATCGTGCCACCCACTCCCGACGTCGTCACACCTCAGCCATCAAGCGAGGATATCCAATGGCTAGTCGAGTCCGGCGAGACGCTTTCGCAGGTGGCCGCATACTACAACGGGCCCAGCGCCGAGGAGATTGCCGTCGCGAAAGGGATCGCCGACCCGAACGCGATTCAAGTCGGACAAGTGCTCACCATCCCCGGCCCGCTGCAATGGGTAGTAGACCCCGGCGACACTCTTTCCAGCATCGCCGCCTACTACCACGTAAGTCCCGACTACATCGCACAACGCAACGGCATCAAGAACCTCAATTACATCCCCGCCGGGCAAGTCCTCACCATCAAATGAACCGCCCACCGAGCCCAGCAGCAATCGCAGGCTTGCTAGTCGTCCTGGCTGTACTTGGCGCTGCGTCCGCGTGGATCATCTACACAATCCTCGAAACCATTGGCGCGGCCATCGTCCGCACACTCGAGATCTCCTCAACCCTTTAGGAGCAATCGACCCATGATCACATTCGACCTACCACTATGGATCATCCTCCAAGCGCTCGCCGCCACCTTCTTACCGTTGCTCGTGGGTCTGGTCACCACACGAACCACGAATGCCGGAGTCAAAGCGGTCTTACTCGCAGCACTCGCAGTGGTGATCGCACTAGTTTCGCAAGTTGCAGACGCTCTGCAGTACGGCAAGCCGTACAACCTCGGCATTGCGCTGGTGACTGCCGCAGTGAGCTTTGCGATCAGCGTCGGGACCCACTTCGGCATCTGGAAGCCAACAGGAACCGCTCATGCCGCGCAGCGCGTCGGCACCGGGCGCCACGTCAACTAACTAACAAAAAAGAAATTCCCTCTTCTGCTACGTAGCAGAAGAGGGAATTTCTTTTTTGTTAGTTAGTTGCTTCGTCCTTGTTATCGATTCCAGCCTCTGCTGCCCGATTTTTTCGAGGAAGGTCGACCACGAACTTCACAATCCCAGCTATCACTACGAGGAGCCAAATCCACGCAACTATGCTGAGTATGTAAATAATTGAGAAAAATGTTGGCTCTCTCATCGAAGATTTCATCATGAGCGGCAAGCACAGCACGATGAGATTGAAAACTATGAAGCCTGCTACGCCGATAAATATGAGGCGCAGTCCCACGTTTTTCTTTTGTTTCGACAATTTTTCGACCATAGAAGTCACCCTACTGGCTTACGGGTTGGTATCCCAGCGATCCCCGTTACGCACGTAGAAAGTTACTGAAAGCGTTGTACCAGCGACACCACCAGAAACAGTGAAAGACCACCGGGCCCGAGCTGGATTGTCTCCCACTTGGTACTGTTCAAATATTTCTCCACGGCCTTCACCCGGGTTACCAGCCCCAACATACGATCCTCCGTAAACACGATCAATGCTCGCTGCAAATGCTTGGTTGCTGCCGTTAGATCTCTTACGCCCATCCGCGTAAAATTCGATCATGTAGGCGGAAACCTGGCTGGTTATTTTGCAGGCAGTGAACGGGAACACTCCTACACCATCCTGGTCCCGGCATTCCCCAATGCTTCTGGGCTGAACCGATCCAGGCGTTGAAGCTACAGGAGTCTGGAAAACTGTCTTCGACTTCGAACCATCAGCATAGGTCTTTAGCGATACATCGTCTCGACCCTGCTTTACCTGCTGTTCATCAACCACTACTCCTCCAATGGCGGACTGCGGCCAAATACCTTTTTTGAGGTTTTCAACAGTCGTATTCTGAACCTGGATTTACTCACCGAGAGCATTCGAGCGGTCTCTAATACCTTGAATTTGCTCATCACTCAGCCAAGAAACCTGCTGATTGGCATATGCAGTATCAGATGCTGGCGATGCGTGCGCAACGCCCGTCATACCCAATAAGGAGATTAGAACCGCGCCACCGACGATCGTTTTTGTTAGGACGTTCTTCATTCGGGTCAACCTTTCGGTAATTTTCACGTCTGTTTCGTAACAACAAAATCAAACCTATGGAACGGACAACAAGAAAGTCCATGATTTGGAGGAAACTCCCAGGTTTGTTATACCTCCAAAAACGGGGGTAAGGGTATCTGCGCCCCAATACCAGCGACGCGAATTGGCCACGGTGGACAAACGGCCCCAAAATCGAGAAGTGCTGAATTTTATCCACCCTTTAGGTTAAAATGATTTCAAGCGTTCCTATCTCGGCTACTGACAATGCCCCAGGCGAAAGAGCGCTCGATGCGCCCATCGGCCCCATACCCTTCCCCGGGTATGGGGCCATTTTCGTAGTTAATGGGGTGTAGAGAAATTGGTTCATTTTTGTAGCGGTTTTGTGGCGGTTCACTTCTGTCTGAACATTTCTACTTGTTGCAATCTAGGGCGGTTCAGACCGCCACAAAACCGCTACAGAACGACAAAATCCCCGCCATTCGGAACCTTAGTTCCTTGAATTGGCGGGGATTCTTACTGGTCGGGCTGACAGGATTTGAACCTGCGACCCCCTGACCCCCAGTCAGGTGCGCTACCAAGCTGCGCTACAGCCCGAACGTCGGCCTCGTCCCAGGAAAACCCGGCGAAAGCCAACTTGAAAATCATACAGTACGCCCGGCTCCAGTCCGTAACTGCGCCGTCGCTTCTACCCCAGCCACATACAATTCGATCGACACCCGATAGTACTCCTCCACGTCGTCGACCTCGGTCAGCGGCCCAGCTGCCGCGCTAATCCGCGGGTACTGCTCCTGCGAGAGCTCACCAATCCGCTGCAGCTTCATCGCTAATAACGCCTCCCGCTCCGCACCAGAAACGCCCGCTTCAGCACCCGGCTCCCCCGCGACGATCGTCGCGGCCAGCTGCATGCCATTCCGGGCAATCGCCGCCGCCTCTTGCACGGTAAATCCGGCCCACGCCAGTATCTCTAAAGCGCGCTCAGCCACCGCAAGCCCGCATTCCGAGGACAGCATCTGCGTATCCGCCAACGCCGCAACCGATGGATGCGCCCGCAATGCCCCCACCAGCACGGTCAACAACTCCCGCAATGACGCGTCCGGATCTAACTGCACCGAATCCAACAAGCTTTGACCCAAGGCCGCGAGCAGCTCTTCCTTATTTGCAAAGTGCCAGTACATCGCCATCGGCGTCACGCCGAACTCCCCCGCGATCCGGCGGATCGTCACCGCTGGCAGGCCCTCCTCGTCGGCAATAGCTAACGCTCGCAGCAGAATGGCTTCTCGACTCAAAGCGGTCTTGTTCACAACACAACTTTACCATGTATATTGACTCCTATGCAGCGTACAACAACCCTAAAGGAGCCGTCATGGCTAAGGCACTCGATTTCAGCAACCAAACCATCTTGATCACTGGCGCTTCCTCCGGCATCGGCACCGCTTACGCTGAGGCCTTCGCGCAAAGGAAAGCCAATCTGATCCTGGTCGCACGCAGTGGCGCGGTGCTCCGCCAGCTCGCCACCAAACTGGAACAGCAGCACAACATCCAGGCCGACGTGGTCGAACTAGACCTCTCGGTGCCCGGCGCTGCGCAAAAGCTCAAAGACCAACACCCGAAAATCGATGGCCTGATCAACAACGCCGGCTTTGGCACACACGGCTTCCTGCAGGATCAAGACCCGGAACGAGTCAATCAAGAAATCCAGCTCAACTGCGGCGCCCTGGTTGACCTCACCCAGACTTACTTGCCCAGCATGTTGACCAATAAACGCGGCTTCATCATCAACATCGCCTCCACGGCAGCCTTCCAGCCGATACCCAAAATGGCGGTCTACGGCGCCACCAAAGCCTTTGTCCTCTCCTTCACCCAAGCGCTCTGGAGCGAACTGCAAGGCACCGGCGTACATGCACTTGCCGTCTGCCCAGGGGCGACCTCCACTGAGTTCTTCAACGTGGCCGGCGCTGACGCCGCCGCAGGCAGCATGCGCACAGTCGACGACGTCGTGAAAACCACGTTCAAAGGCCTCGCCAAAAACTCACACACCGTAGTAGACGGCACCGTCAACGGCACGCTCGCATTCTTCGGCCGAGTCACACCACGCAAGATGATTATGCCGGTCGTTAGTCGAATGATGTCCGGCAACAAATAAACTCAAGAGTTCCCGGCTGGGGGTCATCGGCCAAGATTTACTAACCAACAGCTTTGACCCGAATCCACTCCCCGATACCCGGCACCGAGGCGTTGATCGCACCCAAGTGGTCAACGCCCGGAAGCACCGTCACCGAGGCGCGATTCGGTCCAGAGCTAGCCCCGTGAATGAAGTCAACAACCTTATCCGGATTGAAAACCTCGTCCTGCGCACCGATCCACACCCCAACGGGCCGGTTCATTGCGCCCAGCACGGCGGCAGCCGATGTTGGATTCTGCGCATTTTCCATCGTCGGTGTATACCGATTGACCCGCCCGGCCGAGGCAACGCTCTCCGCGGTATAGGCAAATTGCAAGGCCGGCACATGCGCGTCGACTAGGCCGTGTGAAAGCTTCTCCGAGACAAACGCTCGAGTGCAAATACTGGCGAAATTGGCCGCCCCGGAAGTCTGCGTGGTGGCCGAGTTCAAGCCCAGATCCGGCGAAACAAGCACATAGCCAGCGACCTTGTCCGCGACCAGCTGTTCACTGTTGATCACAGTGCCGTCCCCGGCCGAATGCCCGCCCAAAAACAACGGCAACGCTGGTTGCAAGCTCCGCACGGCATCCACAGCGCTGAGCGTATCCCGCCACACCTGATCAGTACTCGGCGCATCCCCACGCGGACCAGCCGAATTGCCGTGCCCGCGCAGATCAAACAAATACACTGCCACGCCATAGTCAGCCGCCAAAGACCTGGCAAAATCCAGGTACCCGGCATTGCTGTTCGCCCCGGAGCCATGGTAGAAAACCAAGCTCGCCACTGGCTTTTGCGGCACAAAAGCGTAATAGGCCAATGCGGTTCCATCACTCGCTGTGGTCGTACCCGTTGGCGGCATGTGTTCAGTTTGCGTGGTCGATTGTGAATTCAGCCCGGCGCTAGTCACCTCAGGAAAGCTACAAGGCAGTGCGGCAGCCGCCACTGCCGAACCGCCGACGACGACGAGCAACCCGGCTGCCAGCCCCACCGCACCAATCGCTGCACTCAGCCGACGGAACCAGCTCTGGCCACGTACCGCGGATTGCCGAGCATCCCGCAGATTTTGCCAGTCCCGCTGCGACATCTTCAGCCAGCGGCGCGCTGAACCCGAAAACAGCAACAACAGAGCGACCGCCGGAAGCGCAACCGTACCGAGCAGCCCGACCGTCAGCGCGGCACCACCGGCATCGAGTAGTTGTAGCAGCCGGAGAACAAGCTGCGCCAAGGTCGCGACGCCGATTCCAACCCAAGCCCGTCGCATTGGTCGACGAATCAACCACACCAGCAGCCAACAGCAAAAGCCGGTCACCAGCAACAACGCCCCGAGCGCCCGAGCAGCGAAAGCAGCCTCCGGGCCAAGGGCTAAAACACCGGTTAGTACCGCAATGAATCCGGAAAACAAAAGCAATAGCCGGGCTGCGGTCACGGTACGAGGTCTCATTTTTGCTCTTCCCGCGCGGACTCAGCCAATGCCTGGTCCGTCGGCGCAGAATCCTTCAGGGCCGAAATCAGTTCCTCGCACCAACTAATCGCATTGTCCGCAAAGCTTCGACCATACTCACGAATAGCCGCTGGAATCGTGGCTTCGTCCATTGGTTTATCGGATTGATCAGTTCCGCGCCGAATCACGATATTTTCGGCGAACCATTGGTAGCTCTGCTTGCGTTCGGCCAGCAATCGCCAGGCAATCTCGGGCTGGGAAGGCGAAGCGAAGAGCAATTTCACCAGATTCTCATCACGCATCCGTAAATGCTGAGATGGAGCTGCCAACCATTCGTTCAAGACGTCTCGGCCAGCACTAGTCAGTTCCCAGGCAACTCGAGCTTTCGGGCCAGCCCCGGATTCCCCTGGCAAGGAGGCAATCAAACCCTGCTCATCAAGCACCCGCAACATCGGATAAAGCTGCCCATCGCTGACTCCCCAAAAGAAGGCGGCCGAACGCTTTGCCGCTTCCCTGATCTCATATCCACTACGCGGTTGCAAGGCAAGATACCCCAACACGGTGTACGCCGTCGGGCTCAAGGCCTTCTTTTTTGGAATGATTTTCTTCACAATCTCGACTCCTATCTCTCCCAGAGATAAATGTACTTCTGGGAGAGATAGAAATCAACGATTAGGATACTCACATGCGAAGAAGCAGCGCGGCAAAGACCGGGCAGCCCCAGACAATAAAACCCGCCCAGGCCAGCAGAATGTCCAAGGGCGTCTTTTGGTTCTGCATTGGCACCGCGATTTTCTTGCTGCTTCTTGGCCCCGGCACGCTACTGATACCTAACCCAGAGCCGGAAAACCCAGACGCTCCTGCGATTACAGCGGTCGTGATCTCGGTAATTACTGGCCTGGCAGCGCTAGGCATCATCGGCGCAGCGTTTGCCGGCCGCAGTCAGGATAAACAGCTAGCGGCGCACGACGTTCCTGGCACTGGAATCATTCAAGAGATTCAACTAGTCAGCCGGGGCGACGGCGTGGACAACGTCATGAAGCTCTCGATATTGATCAGCCCACAACACCCCGGCGCATTTGAACCATTCCACGCCGAAGCGGAAAAGGACCGCGATAACTCGCTACAGATTGGTCACCAGCTAGCCGCCGTTGTGGACCCACGCGGCAAGCATTGGCTTTATGCCATTAAATGAATTGTTAAGCCAAAATTCTCAATTCGTCTTATCTTGAAATATTTCACAAAAAGCGTTTTGGAGTTAATTTATATTTCGCATAATTTTCTAATTATTCGTTTTTTCCGTTGGCTCCTATGCATGTCGAAACAACTTGAGCTCTCTTTCACCCGGCGCACCGCAATCCTCGGGGCACTCTCTGGCCTCGCCCTTGCCCTGTCTGCCTGTGGCGGCTCAAATTCGGCCGCCTCCCCCACCGAGCTGCGCTACCAAGGCGCAGCCAACGAAATTACGCTGCCTGAACTCGCGGCTGACCTAGGATTTCTTGGATCGCTGAAGTTGAAATGGGTTGGCAACACCATTAGCGGCCCGCAAGATATTCAATCAGTCGCCACCAACCAGACCGACTTTGGCGGCGCCTTCGCCGGTGCAATCGTGAAACTTGTTGAAGCCGGTGCTGCGGTGACCGGCGTCGTCAATTACTACGGCGAGGATCAACAAACGTTCAACGGCTACTTCGTCAAAGACGATGCACCGATCCGCAATGCCCGAGATCTGATCGGCAAGAAAGTCGCGGTCAACGCGCTCGGCGCGCACTTGGAAGCAGCGCTCACCACTTTTCTGCTCAAGAACGGCCTAACTGAGGCCGAAGCAAAAGAAGTCCAGCTTGTGCCACTCGCTCCGAACGATACCGAAAGCGCTATCCGGCGCGGCCAGGTCGACGTCGGCGCGCTGGGTGGTCCGCTGCAGTACCGAGCAATCGACGCCGGTGGCCTACGCCCACTCTTTAGCGACGTGGAACTCTTTGGCACCTTTGCCGGCGGCCAGATCGTCTTCCGCAACGACTTCCTCGCGAAGAAACCGGACACGGTTAAAACCTTCGCAACCGGGGTGGCCAAAGCAATCAAATAGTTAGGCCAACAGCCCAAAGCAGAAGTCATTGCCAGATTCACCGAGATCATTGAAAAACGCGGACGCAGCGAAAGCACCGCAGCCCTGAAATACTGGCGCAGCATTGCCGTGCCAGATAACGGTGCCGTACATAACCAAGATTTCAGCCGATGGGCAGACTGGCTGAAACTCGTTGGCGCAGTCAACGGACCTCTGGACCCCACAAAGTACTACTCCAACAAATTAAACGAGTTGGCGAGTGCATCCTCATGAGCGTAAAAATCAGCGTACAAAACATCAGCAAATCATTTGGTGGCCGTGCAGGAAAGCCCGCTACACAAGCTCTCGACCAGATCAGTTTGGACATTCACGACGGCAAATTCCTAACCTTGGTCGGCCCGAGCGGCTCCGGTAAAACCACCCTGCTTGACCTTCTCGCCGGGCTCAATCAGCCAAGCTCCGGCAACATTCTGATTGATGGCAACCCGATAACCGGCCCGGGCAAAGACCGCGCGGTGGTCTTTCAGCAGTACGCGCTCTTTCCTTGGCGCACCGCGGGCGCAAACGTCTCCATCGGCTTGGAAGGCAGCGGGCTTAACGGTGTCAGATTGAACAGGCGCGAGCGCCGAGCTGAAGCCGAAAAATACCTTGAACTGGTAGGACTTGCCGGTAGCCATGACCGTTACCCGGACGAGCTTTCCGGTGGCATGAAGCAGCGCGTTGCGATTGCCCGCGCCTTGGCCTATCAACCGGACATTTTGCTGATGGATGAGCCATTCGCCGCGCTCGATGCGCAAACCCGCGAACAGCTCCAAGACGAGCTGCTGCGCATCTGGCGCGCTACCGCTAAGACCATCATCTTCATCACGCACGGCGTCGAAGAAGCGGTCTACCTAGGCCAACGCGTCGCAGTGCTCAGCGCATACCCTGGCCAGCTGCATTCGGTGATCGACATTGACCTGCCCGCTCGAGGCGATGCCAGCCGCGATATTCGCTCTGACGCTGCATTCGCTGCGCTACGTCATCAAGTCTGGCAAGCGCTACACAGCGAATCCCCCGCTCGAAAGGCCGCTTGATGACTCTCGTTTCTGAGACGCGCGACGCCGTTCAGCAGCCCATCGCGCAACTGCTCCGACCGGTAGCGCCGCCACAAACCGGTGCCGCTACCAGCACCCGAGCCTGGCCCGTAAGAGTCCGCCGACTCGCTTGGGGATCGATCGCCGTCGTCGGCTTCTTTGCGCTGTGGGAATTTGGTCCCACTTTCGCGGACCCCACCAGCCGGGTGTTCCTGCCACCGCTGCATGAAGTAATCCAAGCCGGGATCAAACTGACATTAAATGGCCAGCTAACCACCCATATTGGCGCGAGTTTGTTCCGGGCGGCAATTGGCTTTGTAATCGCCGTCGCCCTAGGCGTCTCGGCGGGGTTACTCATTTCCTGGTACCGGCCGTTGCGCGAACTGCTCAATCCGCTCTTAGAACTGTTCCGCAACACGGCAGCCTTAGCACTACTGCCGGTCTTGACCCTGCTGCTGGGCATTGGTGAGGAATCAAAAATCACCATCGTGGTTTACGCCGCGTTTTTCCCGGTACTACTCAACACCGTGGCGGGCGTCCGCACAGTAGATCCTTTGTTTCTCACAGCGGCACGATCGCTCAATATTCGCGGCGTGGATCTGTTCCGTAAAGTCATTCTGCCCTCAGCCGTGCCAACTATTTTCACCGGAATTCGAATGGCCGGCACCAGTTCCATTCTGGTGTTGATTGCCGCCGAAATGGTGGGCGCAAAAGCCGGGCTCGGGTACTTGATTATCAATGCACAAAGTAGCTTCCTCATCCCAGACATGTACGCCGGCATCCTCGTCGTCGCACTACTGGGTTTGCTCACCAACACCTTGCTGATAGCGCTAGAACGCCGATTCTCGCGATGGCGCAGCGCAGTCGGCAACAAACTCGTCTAACCCATACCAAACTAAGGAGTAGCTATGAACCTCACCGCAGATGCCCCGATTGATACCAACAGCAATCAGCTCGTGTTCCGCAAACTCACCGCCCGGATCGGCGCCGAGATTCGCGGTTTAGACCTCACATCCGTTACCGAGGAACAGATCAAGCAGATCCGTGCCGCGCTCAATGAGCACAAGGCGCTGGTCTTCCGCGAAGCCAATGTGCACAGCAATGAAGAGCAAGTCGCCTTCGCCAGCAACTTTGGCCCCCTGACGCAGGCGCACCCGACCACCTATTCGGTTGACGGCGCACCGGAGGTGCTACCAGTTGATAGTGAAATCAGCGTGGCCAATACCTGGCACACCGATGTCACGTTTGTGGTCAATCCGCCACAGGCTTCCACACTGCGCAGCGTGACCTTGCCGGAGTATGGCGGCGAAACGCTCATTGCCAGCACGGTTGGCGCCTACGACGATTTACCGGTGGAACTGCGCAGTTTCGCGGAGAGTTTGTGGGCAATTCACTCCAACGATTACGACTACGTGAACCCTAAAAATCTGGAACACAAGAACTCCGAAGAGCAACGGAAAATCTTCACCCGGATCAAGTTTGAAACAGCACATCCGGTGGCTCGGGTACACCCCTTGACTGGCAAGCGGAACCTCTTCATCGGCGCCTTTGCGCAGCGGCTACGCATCCTTGGCGTATCCAATACCGAGTCCCGCGACCTGTTGCGCCTGCTGCAGGCGTATGTCACTCGGCCGGAAAATATCGTCCGGGTCAATTGTGAGCCCAACCAAGTAGTGCTGTTCGACAACCGGGCAACTCAGCACTACGCCCAGACAATTACGACGGAAAAACCCGGGCACTCACTCGCGTCACGATCGCGGGCGACATTCCGGTCAACGTCAACGGCGAATCAAGCTACTCCATCGAAGGCGATTCCTCGACCTACTCAGTGGTGGCACCGATCTAACTTGCCGCAAGCGCTGGTCCGGAGACCGCTCGCTCCGGGCCAGCGCTTGCGTTAACGCGGTTGAACTTAACGACGCCGCGCAAGCCAGGCAGTGCGACTCACCTTGGCAGTAAGATCAGCGGTCTGAAGCAAAGCGCTCGGGTCAGTACCGGCCAGCAGCGCGTCCAGTGTGACTAAGTCGTCGGCGGCAAGATGTTCCTGCACCGTGGGCCGAATCCGCTGCAAATACGTTTCCGCGTAATGCCGGGCTACCGCCGCGTCCTGTTGACCGGCGCTAACAAAGCCACGCCGTTCAACCAGCTCGAACCCGCTCTGCTCAATGAGCTCTTCCCATGCCAGCTGCTTGTTCCAGCCCAAATTGGTGAGTACCGCATGCACTCGACTTTCCAGACCTGGCTTGCCCAGCCCGACGTCGGCCGGCAAGAAACTGGGCAGGCTGTCCAACTCCAGAATCGCCAGTAGGCCGCCAGGCTTTAGCGCCGCATGGATATCGGCAAAGACCCGCGCCGGACGGGCAACTTCGTGTAGCGAGGAGGAGGCCCAGACAAGGTCGAGATTAGCCAAGCCGGGCCAGGCCAGGTCCAAATCGACCGAGACCGGCGTGACTCGTTCGCTGAGCCCGCGCTCAATTGCTGCGCCGCGCACCCTGTCCAGCATTAGCTCCGAGCGGTCGAACGCAGTCACCTTTGCGGTAGGAAACTGCTCCGCCAAGGCGAAGCTGCCGCCGCCAAGTCCTGTGCCGACGTCGACAATCAGCTGGGGCTCACTCACTACCTGCCACCGTAGCCAAGCCGTCGCGTCTGCTAGATAAGATCCGAGCAGCGTGGCATCCAACTCGAGGATCTCCAAAAGCCAGGTTTCGTTGTGGTCGTGGTGCCCGGAATGCGCTGAAGAAGTCATATGCTTTGAGAGTAATCGCGCCTTGCCCCAATAGCATATGATTTTGCGTATGACGCAAGATTTAGACGCCGTGATCCGACAACGTATTCGCGCTGCGCGGCTGGCTCGTGGCTGGTCGCTGGACTCGCTAGCCGCAAAATGTGCGCTCAGCCCCTCTACTTTGAGTCGAATCGAAACGGGAAATCGTCGGATCGCGCTCGACCAGCTGGTCCCGTTAGCAAAAGCGCTGGGCATGACGCTTGATGAATTAGTTGAATCCACTGATGAAGACAGCGTGGTGATTCGACCAGAGCCAGAACACACCCAAGGTCTGACTACTTGGCTGCTTTCACTCGAAAATATGCTCAACGGTGCCACGGTGGCGAAAATGCGAATTACTGCTGAGCGCCCGGCCGAGCGGCAACATCAAAAAGTCCACCCAGGCCGCGAATGGTTTGCGGTGCTTTCTGGCACCGTTCGGCTGCAATTGGCCGAGCGCACCGTTTTGGTACACACCGGCGAGGCCGCAGAATTTTCCACCATGGAGCCACATGTGATCGGCGCGCATGGCGGTCCGGTGGAGATTATTACGATCTTTGATCACGACGGCGAGCGCGCTCACCTACATGGCAAGCAGAGCTAGCTGAGCTCTTTGCTCCGAAAGCGTGGCAAAAATAGCCCACGAGCCTTAAGGTCAATCAGCATGATGTAAATCGCGGCTACGGCACCGATCAGCCCGGCGGGTATCAAGGCGTTGCCGATGCTCAGCCAACCGCCATTCTGGCCAAGATACGGGTAGATACTCAGCTGATCTGAAACCAAATACACCGCGAAGAAGGCCAGCACAAAGTACAGCAATTTCGTCTGCCAACCGTCCCGGATGCCGGTCACAGCAAAGAGCGGGATGAGCCAAGCTACGTACCAAGACTGAACCATGGGCAACAGGAAGACTATGCCGGCAAACGCCAAAGCCAATCGGCGCACGATGTGCTGGTAATTGCCGCGGAACATCAGCCAGATTGCCAGCAGCACGGCCAGGACTTTCGCCGCGTCCCAGAATAGATGCGTTGCGGCCCAGCCATCGCCGCCCAGGCTTGAAACCACTGCCATCACCAGATAGCAGAAGGCACCCATCGGAGCGTACCAAATCGAGGCGCTTCCTGGCGCAGAAAGACCCTTGATCCAGCCAAAACCGAAGCCGTTGAGCCAGCCCATCAGCGTCAGTAATGCCAGCGAAATCATCGCTGTGAAAAACCAGAAACTTAATTTCCTTAGCCAGCTGGTTTGTTTACCGGCCCATAACAGGCCAGCAAAGGGCAGCAGAATCACGGTGATCGGCTTGACCGCAATGGACAGGCTGATCAGCACAATACCGAGCACACCGCGCTTTGTTGCGGCGTAGTACAACCCAGCGAGCGCTAGGCCAATCATCAAGCCGTCGTTGTGCCCAGCGGCAATGAAATTGATCAGCATCAGTGGATTGGCTACCGCGAGCCATAGCGCCCGGTTGGGGTTGACGCCATGCAACTCGGCTAGCCGAACCACGTAGAAAGCGCAGAGCAAGATGCCCAGGGCGGAGACGACGCGAAACAATAAAATTGCCAGCTCGGGACTGCCCCCGCTGACCGCAACAACAGCTTGTTCAATCCATAAAAACACCGGGCCGTAGGGCGTAGGCGCCTCCGCCCAGAATCTATCCGTACCTAAGCCCAACCAGTTGGGTACGGACGAAATGCCATTGAGATAGGGATCCACACCTGCTTGGACAAGCCTGCCTCGCGCAATGTAGGCATAGACATCGCGGCTGGACAGCGGAATCGCCAACATCATCGGCAGGCCCCAAAGCACGATTACCCACCGAACAAGGCGCCCCGAGGCTGGCGGCCAAGTTTTGGCATATTGACCCAACCTGAGCCAGGACCGGAACAGCAGCAAACCACCAACGGCCAGGCAACAAATCGCTAGCAGCACACCGGATTGTTCCGTGCGAAACCAAATCAGAATCGGGCTCTGCCACAATACCGATGAGCTACCCAACCAGCCGATACCCAGCGAACCGATCATCAACAGAATTGCGCCGACGAAACCGGCAGTCAGCGGTTTCCAAGTAGCAACAAGTTGCTGATCAGCGTCGTCTCCGCGCGCAACGGCGTTCCTCTGAGTTGTCATCAAGGAGAATCCGATCCTGCTTTTCCGGGCAGCGGCCGAACGGGACCACTAGTTTAGCTCCCCTTACTCTACCGGCGAGCTACCCTACTGACCCTGACCTGCTGCCAGGCCTTGACCCGCAGCCCAGATAATTTCCACCGGCCCTTCTTTTTACCAAGGCAGCTCACCTTCAGCGTAGAAATAGCCGCCAGTGGGTCCATCCGCATCAATCTGCGCCATTTTCACGATGATTGCCGCGCCTTGCGCAACGCTCTGGTGCCCAGTGTTACCGTTGAGATCGGTTTTGGTAAAACCTGGTTCTACCGAATTGATCCGCCTCGTGGGAAAGGCTTTTGCGAACTGCACGGTGAGCACGTTGACCACGGTTTTCGACGCCGGGTCGCCACCCCAGGGTAGCTATAGCCAGGGGTCCCTGGCGTGCTCAAGACCGTGAGTGAACCCAAGCCGCGGCTCACATTGACCACCACGGGCGCGGTTGATTGCTGCAGTAGCGGCAAGAAGGCGTGCAGTACCCGCACCGTGCCAAAGACATTTGTCTCAAAGGTTTCGCGCATGATCTCCGCGGTAACACTCGCGGCATCGATTACCGCGTTGCCTTCGGCTCGTGCTTCGATGCCAGCGTTATTGATCAACACGTCCAGTCCGCCGTCGGCTTCGATGCTCCGCACTGCGGCGGCCACCGATGCGTCGTCGGTGATATCAAGCTGGACTAATTGTGCACCTAGCTCCGCAGCGGCCGCGGTTCCGCGCGCCACGTCACGGCTGCCCAGGTAGACCGTGTGTCCGGCGGCAATCAACTGCCGCACAGTCTCAAATCCGATGCCTTTATTTGCTCCAGTTACCAGAATCTTTTTCATGCCTTCAGCTTGCTGCCAATCAGTCGGCACAGCCACCCCCTCAATCTTCCTGGGGCTGGCAGGGCCAGGACGGCAAACTGGCTGCGGAGTACGCTGGCAAGCATGACGACGCCGGAATTCGGCAATGCAGTAAGGCAATGGCGCGATCGTGTGGCGCCAGGGGCTGCCGGTCTACCCAGCACCGGACACCGACGAGCCGCCGGCTCGCGACGCGAAGAGCTAGCCTTCCTGGCGGGGATTGCAGTGGACTACATCACCCGACTGGAGCAGGGCCGAGCGACCAACCCTTCCGGTCAAGTCGTCGAGGCTTTGGCCCGCGCGCTGCGCTTGTCCGGCACCGAGCGTGAACGGCTATTTCACACCTCCGGGCTCATGCCACCAGGGCAGGGCGCCGTGCCAGCATTTATCACCGCGAGCGTCCAGCGGATGCTGGATCGATTGATTGGCACCCCGGTTGCGGTATTCGATGCCGCTGGCAACATGCTGCTAGCGAATCCGATGTACGTCGCGCTCATGGGCGAACAGCTCGGCAAAGAACGCAATGCGGTCTGGCGAAATTTTCTCGGCTCGGGCACCCGCGTCCGGCATACGCCAGAATCCCAACTTGAACTGCGAGCAGCTCAAGTTGGCGACCTTCGCGCCAGCTCCAGCCGGTATCCCGCCGACGCGCAATTGCGGAGTCTAATTGCCGAGCTGCAGACAAAAAGTAGCCTCTTTGCGCAAATGTGGGAGGCCAATGAGGTAAGTTCACACCAATCGGCACGCAAAGCCATTGACCATCCACAAATTGGCACTTTGACGCTGGACTGCGACATGCTCGCCGTCATCGGTAGCGATCTACCCATCATGATTTACACCGCAGAACCAGGAACGCCAGATGCGCAAAATCTTGCGTTACTTGCCGTATTTGGCACCCAGAGCCTGGTTGGCTAAGACGCCTGCCCGTCATCGAAAGTCACATGGCAAGAAAAAGTAGATTCCTCAGGCAACTTTCTGCTCTTTCGTAGACATCAATCCTAATTTGATCCTCGGCACGCGTGTGTGTCATCTCACATTTTTGAGAGGATTAAGATGTCATCATCCCGAATTGCTAAGGCCGGACTCAGCGTCGCGTTCGCCTTGGGAATCGCACTGGTCGGCTCTGGTGCTGCCGTAGCAGCACCGCAACATACCAACAACGACGGCGGAGTCAGCACCGCTAGCCAGCCAAGTCACGAAAGTCATGCCGGCAATGGCACCAGCACCAACTGGTCCGGCGAAGTTTTCACGAACGCCAATTTCAGCAGCGTCACCTCTAGCTGGACGGTCCCCACGCTCAACTGCCCAAGTTCCGGCTTCCAGTCATCCTATTTTTGGGTCGGCTTGGGCGGCTGGAACGGCAACCGCAGCTTGGAACAGCTAGGAACCGCGCAATGGTGCGATAACGGAGATCCACATTACGGTCTGTTTGCTGAATTCTGGTCAAGCCCGCCTATCGCTGGTGACGGCGGCGAATACCCTGGATATCCAGTTGCTGCGGGCGATACGGTGACTGCGACGGTCACAAAGCTAAGTAACGGAAAATACCGAATTTACGAGACGTCAAGCCAGGGCTGGACCTACAGCAAGGACGGCAATGCGCCGGGAACCGACCCGGGTAACCTGACGGCCGAAGTTATTGCTGAAGCTCCTGGAGATGCAGGAACACCGTTAGCTAACTTTGGTAACAGCGGATTTAGCAATATCAGCTACAACGCCGATCAAAATGCCAACGCTGCCCTGTATGACATTAAGTACAACGGCGTGAAAAAAGACTCCACAAGCTACGACGGCTCAGACGGCCTTCAGGTTAACTGGCTGCATTCCTAATTGGCTGCACTCCTAGCCAAAATTAGCCCGCGGAGTTTTTCAGCCAATCGTCCATACCAACTTCTTGGAAATTGACCTGATCAACGTCAACCACTTTGATGTAGTCCGCGGGCAGAGTCCGTTCCGGTAGTGCAGCAAATTTGCTCACTGCCGGGGCGGACTCTTCTGGCGTTACTGGATTTTGCTCCATGGACTCAGATTACGGCCGACTGGCCTAGAAATCGCTATGTTTGCCCTGAGACTAAGCTAGCGCCGAATCATGCCGGCTTGGATCAATGCCATTCGCTGTTCCGGCAGCGGAATCGGCCCGCTCAACATCTGCACTGGCGAATCAGGATTCCGCAGACCCGCGAGCAATAGACTCAAATATCGCCGCCAAAGCTCCGTGCCAGCTTCTCGACTCATGTCGACTGCTGGTCCCAACATCACCAAAATCGCCGCAACATCTTCCGGCACGGCATCGGCACGAATCTGCTCGCTCGCTTGAACAACCTCAAAAAGCTCGGCTACTGCCCGGAATACGCCAGGCCAAATTTCAGACTGCAATTTGTCATCGCCTTGCCGCGACAATGACTCGTACAGTCCGCGATCTGCCGCCTGCCGGGCGGCCGTCGCGCTGAAAAACTGCACTAATCCTTGCCAGGGGTCTGCTGCGGCTAAAGCGGCCTGGGCGTCATCGGCAATAGCCTGGGTAGCTCCTGCAAGAACCACGGCTGCCAGCTCTGATTTATTGGCAAAATGCCGATAAGCAGTGCCAGTACCCACCCCAGCCTTTCGGGCCACCTCATCCAACGTAACGTTGAGCCCGCGCTCCGCAAAGAGCTTCTGTGCCGCGGCGACGAGTTTCAGCCGATTTGCCGCTGAATCTTTGCGCGGTGCGCGATTGGCGCCAGGCATTAGACGATCCCTCAATGCTGCAGGCCACGCGCAGCAGCCAACACCGTCTCCTGGGCAGGCCGGGCGTGCCAGCTCAGCAGCCACTGCGCCTTTGCGGTTGTGTGCTGATTTTTCCGGCCTAACGACGGCGTAACGGCCCGCATGCCGGAATCGAACAGCGCCACCGTTCGCACTAAAATATCTGGCAACTGCCGGGTCGAAACCTTTGCCCCGACCGCACCTAAATCGTCCCGAAGAATCTGTGCCATCTGGCGCATCCAGATAAAGTCCCCGGTGGCCAAGAAACGCTCACCAGCAGCTTCGGGGGCGTTCATGGCCCGAATATGGATATTCGCCAGATCTCGCACATCGACGACTTCCAGGCCTATGCGCGGCGCACCACGAAGCTTTCCTTGAATCATTCGAGCGATGATTTCCACCGTACCCACGCGGTCTGCGGCCAGGATTGGGCCAAAGACCGCACCGGGCAGGATGGTTACTAGCTTGTCCCCTCGACCCTGCGCGCGCATACTCCCAAGCAGCGAGCTCGGCCACCGTTTTGGATTTACGGTACGGGATCAGCTTCGGGTCCTCAGTGTTGGTCCATAATGTCTCATCGGTCACGCCTTCTTCGGCATATGACGATGGGCTGGCGGCATTGGCCGCCGAGGTCATCACCACACGCTTTACGTTATGACGTAGCGCCGCCCCGATAACCCGTAAGGCACCGTCGCGCGCAGAGACGATCAGCGCTTCAGCATCCTGGGAACGCTGATCCCCTAGCGGCGAAACTACGTGTAGCACGTAGTCAATGCCGGCCATTGCCCCATCCCAGCCGGCGTCGACGGTCAAATCCGCCTCGGCAAAACTCAATTTCGCCGGATCCGCTGCGCTGCTGACCCGCTGTACCACCGCAGCGCTCTTCACTGCGCTCCGTACTGTGGTGCGCACCTCATAACCGCGGTTGAGGAGTTCCACGATGCACCAGCTCGCCACATAACCAGTACCACCGGTGACGACAACTTTTTCTGCCATGATGCGCCTCCAGAACTCCAAGTGTTAAGTGGAGATTTGATCTCCGCTTAGTTTAATGCTAGATCGGCAAGAATATCCCACGGCTAAAGGCATCCCGGTGGGATAAAGCAGTTCTTCCCGCCGAGTATGGATACTCGACGGGAAGAAGTTGTAGCAAAATTAAAGAGCCTAGCGGGTGCGTTTGCGCTTTTCGCGCACGCGCATCGAAACTTCGATCGGCGTTCCCTCGAAGCCAAAAGTCTCACGCAGACGCCGAGTAATGAAGCGGCGATAACCTGGATCCAAGAACCCGGTGGTAAACAGCACGAACTTAGGCGGCCGGGACGATGCTTGGGTACCAAACAAGATGCGCGGCTGCTTACCACCACGAACCGGGTGCGGGTGCGCTGCAACGAGCTCACCCAGGAACGCGTTCAAACGACCGGTTGCAATGCGACGATCCCAGGATTCCAGCGCGGTGTCCAGCGCCGGTACCAAGCGGTCTTTGTGCCAACCGGTCTTTGCCGAGATATTGACCCGCGGCGCCCACTCAACGTGCGCTAAGTCCTGCTCGATCTCCCGCTCCAAGTAACGGCGGCGCTCATCGTCCAGCAGATCCCACTTGTTGAATGCCAGCACCAACGCCCGGCCGGATTCAATCGCCAGCTGCAAGATGCGCACGTCCTGCTCAGAGAGCACCTCATCAACGGCCAACAGCACGACGGCGACCTCGGCCTTTTCCAGAGCCGATTGGGTACGCAGCGAAGCATAGAAATCGGTACCCTGCGCCATATGCTGACGACGTCGGATACCTGCAGTATCCACGAAACGCCAAGTACGGTCGCCTAATTCGATGAACTCATCGACCGGGTCACGCGTGGTACCAGCCATCGGATCCACCACGACGCGCTCAGATCCAGCAAGTTTGTTCAAAAGCGACGATTTGCCCACGTTCGGCCGGCCGATCAAGGCAATTCGACGCGGTCCACCGCGACGGTCAGTCGTCTCCACCTCGGAGAACTCAGGCAGAATTTCCATGATCTTGTCAAGCAAATCGGCAACGCCACGACCATGCTGCGCGGAAACGGACCACGGTTCGCCCAGGCCCAAGCCCCACAACGCAGCAACGTCAGAATCAGTACGCGGATCATCGGCCTTATTGCCCACCAAGATGATCGGCTTCTTGGACCGGCGCAGCATCTTCATCATGGACTCGTCCATCGCGGTTGCGCCAACTGTCGCGTCAACAACAAAGAGCACAGCATCGGCCAGCTCAATCGCCATTTCAGCTTGCTCAGCAACGCGCTGGTGAATGCCTTTAGCGTCGAATTCCCAACCGCCGGTATCCACCACGGTGAATTCGCGGCCGTTCCATTCGGCGTTGTACATCACACGATCTCGAGTGACACCGGGAGTATCTTCCACCACGGCCTCGCGACGACCCAGGATGCGGTTGACCAAAGTGGACTTGCCCACGTTCGGTCGGCCAACAATGGCAAGCACCGGGTTAAGGCCACCTTCGACGTCGTCGAAATCACCGGAGTCCAGGCCTGCCAGCAGTGCGGCATCCTCTTCGTCCAGCTCGTAGTCCGCCAACCCGGCGCGCAATGACTCGGCCCGCTGATCAGCTTCGCCCTCATCAAGAGCCGCGAGTTTTTCCAGGATCTGGTCGTCGCCGGTGGGAACGTATTCTTCGTCAGTCATTGTCAACCTTGTCATCTGCAGGCAGCTCTTGCCCGGTCTGTTCGATCGCTTCGCGTATGTTTCGCGCGAGCGCCGCACGGATCTGCTCCGCCGCCGCATCCATTGAAGCACGCCCGGAAAGGCCGGGCACCCGTTCGATCCGCACTGGATCGCCAAAAGTCACGTACAACTGTCGGCGCAAGCGCGGGATATTGTCTTTGTGTTCACCGGTCACTCGGGTACCCAGCACCGCAACAGGCACTACTAGCGCGCCCGAGTTCAGCGCCAACCAGGCCACGCCGCTGTTCATCGACGCGGCATCACCGCTGCCCCGAGTTCCCTCCGGCAAGATACCGATGCAGTCTCCACGCTCCAGCACCGCTTTAGAGGCCTGTAGCGCTGCTCGATCACCGGCCCGGTCGATCGGAATCTGCCCCGAAGATCGAAGCACCCAACCGAGGAATCCCTTGAACATCGAGTCCCGTACTAGTACGTGCATATAGCGCGAGCTTGCGCCGACCATCACCGGGCCATCCAAATAGCTCAAGTGATTTGCCGCGAAGATTACCGCACCTTTGCGCGGAATTTTCTCGCGTCCGTAAACCTTGGTCCGGTACGTCACATGGTCCAAAACCCTGCCCAATGGACGGGACCACCAAGTACCCCAGGCAGCCGGGGTTCGCTTAATGCTCTCAGTCATCCGTTCCACCTACCGAAAAGCTCTCCTGCACTAAGCGCAGTACCGCCGCGACGGTCTGTTCAAAGTTCAGATCTGAGGAATCAATGGTCACAACACCGTCAGCGGCCCGTTGGAAATCCACCACGGTAGCATCTTTCGCGTCCCTCGCCAGTACCTGTTGCACCAGTTCTTCCGCACTCTGCTGCTCACCAGCAGAAGCTAACTGCGCGCCGCGTCGAGCCAGTCGGACTTCTTCCGATGCCGTCAGCAGTAACCGAATCTCAGCATTTGGCGCCACAACCGTGGTGATGTCGCGACCTTCAACAACCATTCGGCCGCGTACTGATTCGATTGCAGCGCGTTGTCTGCGGATCAGTTCAGTTCGGGCGCCCAAGTTGATGGCTACCGCCGATACTGCGGCCGAAACTTGTGGTTCCCGAATCTCATCGGTAACGTCTAAGGCGCGCTCGAAGTCGAGACCCGCCGCGACCATATCGATGCCCGGATCAAATGACTGTTCAAAGTAAAACCGTTTGGCGAGTTCTTCCACCGCGGCCTGGTTTTGCACCGCTACCCGGTTCTCTAGGCAGACCAAGGCAAGGGACCGGTACATTGCGCCGGTATCTTGATAAGCCAAGCCCAGCCGGTTCGCAATTTCTCGGGCGACTGAAGACTTCCCGGAACCAGACGGCCCATCGATCGCAATAACCAGCGACTTGCCAATTCGCAACTGCGAAGAAGCACTCATTGCAACACCTTCCAGCCTCGGACCGTCAACTCATCGATCAACATTTCCCGTTTGCCTGGCAGCACTGAAATCTCCACGATGCCGGCGTTACGACCAGATGAGTGATCCAGGCGTAAATCTTCTAGGTTCACGCCGATCTCGCCGATTTCAGTGAGTAACTGCGCAATTTGGCCGGGCTCGTCGTCGACCAGCACGCTTAGCCAGACATAAGGCTGCGCAGGGCCGCCGTGCTTGCCTGGAATCCGAGCTTGGCCAGCGTTGCCAGCACTGATCACTTTGGCCATCGCTAGACTGGCGCCCGGGGCGCTAGGTGCAGCCAATGTGCCAATGAGCTTAATTAAATCCTCGTGCAGATTGTGCAGGATTGCCACAATCGGCTCGGCATTGGCGGCCATAATCGGCACCCACATGCCAGCATCCGAGGCCGCGATTCTGGTGACGTCACGCAAGCCATTTCCGGCGAGCGACAACGCGTGCGGCTCCGCTTCCTGTAAACGCGCCGCAACCAGCGAGGACATCATTTGCGGAAAGTGCGAAACCAAAGCCACCGCGGCGTCGTGCTCGTCCGGGCTGAAGCTGCTGAGTACCGCTCCCAGATCCAAACCAAGGTTTTGCGCGGTCTGCACGGCAACTGGGCTGCCGCCCTCAGGCGCACAAACCACCCAGGGCATGGCATTGAAGAGCTCACCGCGCGCAGAAACCGCACCAGCTCGCTCGCGGCCAGCCATCGGATGCGTTCCAACGTAGCGGCTCAAGTCCAAGGGAGTCTTTACCGAAATCGCTTCCAGCTCGCGCAGGATCGCGCCTTTGACGCTAGAGACGTCAACGACGACGGCGGCTGGGAACCGCTCCAGCGCGTCCGCCACCACCCGGGCACAGACGTCCGGCGGCGCGGCAACAACTACTAGCTCCGGCCACGTTGTTGGTGCGTCCTTAAGCGGCGTACCCGCACCGATATCCACCGCGACCGAAAGCGCGGACGGCGAAGGATCGTCAAGCAGCACGGAAATACCGCGATGGCTCAGACCAAGACCGATGCTGGTGCCCAGTAGGCCCGTGCCGAAAACGACCACGGGGCCCTTGAGGTAGGTATCGCGGAGATTTGTGATGTGTTCAGCCATTTCGGCTCACACTCCGTTCTGGATCAGAGTCCAACGGAAGCGAGCAAATGACCCACTTCCTGTTGGCCAAGCGCGCGGATGCTGCCTTGTTTCTGATCTCCCAAGCGGATGGGGCCAACTTGCAATCTAACCAAGCGCTCTACCGGGTAGCCCACCGCATCAAACAAGCGACGCACAATGCGATTCTTGCCGGAGTGCAGTACTACCTCGACCAGCACGTGGCCCGGGGTGGAGTCAACGAGTTTGAACGCGTCAATTTTGGTGACCCCGTCTTCAAGTTCGATGCCTTTTCGCATCTGGTTACTGACGCCAGTTTCCATCGGGCCCTTGGTCTGTACCAAGTAGGTCTTAGGCACTTCGTAGCTCGGGTGCGTCAATCGGTTGGCCAATTCGCCGTCGTTAGTCAGCAGAAGTAAGCCTTCAGTTGCCTGATCGAGCCGGCCCACATGGAACAGCCGCTCGTGGGCGTACTTGTTCTTCAAGAAATCGCTGATGTTTCGGCGACCCTCCGGGTCATCCATCGTGGAGACCACACCGCGCGGCTTGTTGAAAACGAGGTAGATCATGTTTTCTTTGAGCTGCAGTCGAATGCCATCGACTGAAATCACTGCAGTCTCAACATTGACGCGTAATCCGAGCTCGGTGACGATGCTGCCGTCAACTTCAACTCGGCCATCTTCGATCATCTCTTCGCAGACTCGACGCGAAGCAACTCCAGCAGCGGCCATCACTTTTTGCAAGCGGACGCCCTCGGGATCGTGCATATCTTGGCCGGCATTCGGACGGCTGCGCGTGGGCGGATTCTTTACCGGGCCAAGGTTCTGGCCAAAGCGTTCCTTGCCGAAAGGACGCGACTTCGGCGCGAATTTTTTCGCGGCACCTGATTTGCCAGCGTCAGCTTTACCAACCGGTTTGCCGGCTGCACTGGCACGCTTTGCCGAACGCTCACCGAATGACTTGCTACCGGAGGTGGCAGACTTGCCACCAGATTGTGGACGCCTAGGACGTCCTCCATCGTTGCCACCTCGGCCTTGGGCACCTGAACGGGGGGTCGGGGTCATCCTACGTCCTTAATCTCGCAACTTCTCAGCTGTGGTTTTCCGGCTTCGCTTATTCGGCAGTCCGGGTTACTTCATCAAAATCTTCTAGGTTTTCTACTCCTGGCAAATGCGGTGCAATCTTGGGAAGCTCATCGACGCTGCCCAAGCCCAACCGCTCCAGGAAATAGCTGGTGGTTCCATACAGAATCGCCCCGGTTTCCGGGTCGGTTTCCAGCTCAGTTATCAATCCACGTTGGGTCAATGTCCGCACTACTGAGTCCACATTGACGCCTCGGATCGCGGAGATCCTGGCCCTAGATACCGGCTGCCGGTAAGCAATTACCGCCAGCGTTTCCAACGCTGCTTGCGTTAGTCGCGCCGTCTGACCTTCGAGCACAAACCGCTGTACCAAGGGTGCAAAATCGCTACGCGAATAGAACCGCCAGCCACCGGCAATGCTTCGTAACTCAAAGCCACGCGGTTGCAGATCTTCGTCAAAATCTGCATCAGAACCGCTACCAGTATACCCGTCGTACTCGCGTTGCAGCGCCACGAGCGCTTCAGTCACCTCGATAACGGGCCGCCCGACGGTGCTGGCGAGGTTCAGTTCACTGATCGGCTCATCCACCACCATCAGTATTGCTTCAAGGGCCGCAGGTAAGCCACCGGGCACCGAGCCGACGTCGAAAGTCTCCGGTTCTGGTTGGCTCAGGGCCGGTTGACTTGCCTCTGGCTGGCTGGCTGAATCTTCACTCATCGGCACCATCCTCGTCATACTCTTCAGTCATACTCTCCGCGCTCCAATCTTCCTGCGCTCCGGTCCAACGCACGGTGAGATCGCCCAACGGACTCGCTTGTTCAAAGGCAATAACCGCGTCCCGGAACATCTCCAATAATGCGAGGAATCGCGCAACAACCACCAAAGTTGTCTCGGCGTCTTGTACCAAAGTCCGAAAAGATAGCGCCTTGCCTGCTTTGAGTCTGCCGCCAATAATTTCGGCCTGTTCTTTGACGCTAACCGCTGGTGCGTGCAAATGGGCTAAGCCAACCTCGGTGGGCAACGGTTCGCGGGGCATAAGGGCTTTTGCCGCCAAGGTGGCAAATTGCTCTGGCGTGTACTTCCAAATTAGCTCAGGCAGTAGCGCGGCAAAAGGGGCCTCAAGGCTAACCTGGCGGGGAGAACATTGGCCTTCCTGCTCAAAGGTTCGCCCGAATAAGGTAGCCACCTGCTTCAATGCTTTGTATTGCAATAAGCGAGCAAACAGCAGATCTCGAGCCTCTAGCAGCGCAATATCTTCCTCATCCTCAACCTCGCCCTGTGGCAAAAGTCGGGCGGCTTTGAGGTCAAGAAGCGTCGCGGCAATGACGAGGAATTCACTCGCCTCATCGAGGGCGCCGATGGTCAGTCCAGCACCGGTCTCACCATCCGCCCGCTGCATTGCGCGGATGTAGGAGATGAATTCATCGGTAACGGTAGCCAGTGCCACTTCGGTGATATCCAGTTCATGCTTACCAATCAAGCCAAGCAGCAAATCAAAGGGGCCGGTGAAGTTATTCAGCCGGACTTCGAACCGAGTCTTGCTGACTGGCTCGGTAACCGGATCTGACAGCTCTAGGTCCCCGCGCTTTTGGTCAGGGAGCACCGCCACGGGCCACCAGCTCTTTGGCCAGGCGGCGATATGCCTCCGCACCCTGGTGGTTTCCGGCATAGGTAGTAATCGGCTCCGCAGCAACCGTGGCGTCAGCAAACTTGATGGTCCGCTTGATCACTGTTTCGAAGACTTTGTCACCAAAGGCCTCAACCAATCGAGAAATCACTTCGCGGCTGTGTAAGGTCCGCGCGTCATACATCGTGGCCAGCACGCCGTCGATCTGCAACCTCGGGTTGATCCGGTCCTGCACCTTTTCGATCGTCTCAACCAGCAACGCCACGGCGCGCAGCGCAAAGAATTCGCAGATCGACGGAATGATCACGCCGTGTGCAGCAGTAAGCGCGTTAACCGTGAGCAAACCCAGCGAAGGCTGGCAATCGATCAGAATAACGTCGTATTCGTCTTCAACTTTGCGCAGTGCGCGGTCCAGTACTTGCTCACGGGCCACTTCGTTAACCAACTGAACTTCAGCGGCGGAAAGATCAATATTGGCCGGTAGCAAATCCAAGTTTTCGGTTTCCGTGCGCTGGATGGCATCTTTGACATCAACTTTGCGATCCATCAGCACGTTATACACAGTGAGATCCAGCTCATGCGGATTGGTGCCAAGACCCGCTGAGAGGGCGCCCTGCGGATCAAAGTCGACCAACAGCACTCGCCGCCCTAGCTCTGCCAGTGCCGCACCAAGGTTAATCGTCGAGGTGGTCTTACCCACGCCGCCCTTTTGGTTGACCATCGCGATAACGCGGGCCGGACCATGCGAGGTCAGCACGGGAGGTTCAGGGAATTCTGTCATCGGCCGGCCTGTGGGGCCCAACACGGCTTCCAGATCCGTTCCGTCCAACGTTTCGCTGCTCACCTGTTCACGCTTTCTTCGTTGTTGCTGGTTCTTAGTGCAACGTTACCGCTCCGGAATGTGCAGACAAGGCAATTACCACAGAAGCAATTTCGAGCCTTTACCCTCCAGCTGAACTAGAAGGTTGGGCAGTGAGATCGGCCTACAGACTGATCCCACCGCCCAACGGCGTGTACTTGGAAACTCGAACGCTACTTCTTCGCCTCAGCAATGATGCTTTGTGCTTTGGACTTAGCCGCGTCGTAGCGGTCTGGGTAGGCAGAGCGTTGTACCTTCTGTGCCAGCTCGCCAGCAGCGACGCTTGAGCCAAGCTTCTTGTCCTGGGCGATTGCCTGGTCAAGGAACTTATTCGTCGCATATTTCACGTTAGTCACTTGAGCTTTGGTTCCCCAGCCCTGCGACGGACGCTGCTGGAAGACGCCAAGCGAATCCGAATCACCGCAGTTGAGATTGTTGACGTGCGATTCAACCCAAGCAGTTTCAAAGGTTGCCAAAAGTACCCGAGCGGAAACTTTGCGCTCTTGAGTGATTTTGTAGATTTCCTTGGCTACGCTGAGGTTTTCCTTCGAGGGAACTGCACAGCTGGCGGCGAGCGAAGCATTGGCTGCATCGCCCATGCTCGTCGCTACCGGAGCAGCCGAAGCCGCCGCTGCACTGCCAGCCAAAAGCCCAAGGGCCAAAACCGCGGCCGCTGCAGGCTTGACGAAAGCAGCCTTCATTGTTGATGCAGAAGTCACGAGAATTTCCTTTTCTCCGAAACAGTTCGCGTCCACTGATTGGGCCGCTGGAGCGCAAAGGCGATTGCCTATCGCGATAAGTCCGAGATCACCTTAGAGACTGTTAATCAGCAAAAAACCGAATTCCCAGTGAACTGCCAGTTTCATTTAGCTGGCAATTCACCGGGAATCGGCGGAAAAACTCTCTTTCAGGGCAGGTTCAGCTACGCACTAATGCCTCTGTAGGCTCAACTGCGGTATGCGAATCAGCATCCAAAACGGACTCATCGAAGGGTTCAGTTCCGGCCAGTACACGATCCACTTTCGCCCGATCGATCCATTTTACCCAGGTAACCATCAGCACCGTGGCCACGGCATTGCCGGTGAAGTTAGTCAGGGCGCGCGCCTCAGACATGAACCGATCGATGCCAACAATAACGCCGACGCCGTTGAGCAGCTCCGGTCGGTGAGCTTGCAAGCCGGCGGCCAAGGTCGCCAGCCCCGCACCGGCAACGCCGGCGGCACCTTTGGAAACAATGATCATGAAGACCAGCAACGAAATCTGCTCACCCAAGCCCATGTGCACACCGATCGCATTCGCCACGAAAAGCGAAGACATCGTGAGGTAAATCGCGGTTCCATCTAGGTTGAAGGAGTAACCGGTGGGAACCGTCACGCCAACAACCGGTCGAGAAACACCTAGATGCTCCATCTTGGCAATCAACCTGGGCAAAGCCGCCTCTGACGATGAGGTGGAGAAGATCAACAAGTACTCGCGGCCCAGGTACTTCATGAGCTTGAAAATAGTGACCCGGGTCACTAGGTATAGCACCGAGCCCAGCACCAACACGATGAAAGCAATGCAGGTGGCGTAGAAACCGAGCATCAAAAATAACATCGATTTAACTGCTTCAAAGCCAGTAGCGCCAACAACTGCAGCAATTGCCCCGAAAGCACCAATCGGCGCCACCCACATCACCATCATCAGGATGCGGAACACCAAGCCTTGCGCCGCCTTGACAACGCGCAGAATCGGCTCGCCAGACTTACCCATCCGCTGGACCGCGAAGCCAATCAGAATCGCGATAGATAGCGTCGGCAGCACTGGAATTCCCAGCGGAATAATATCGATCACAAAGTCGAATAGCGCATTGCCGGTGCCGCCGCTGGCTGCTGGTTTATAAGCCTGAAGTTTGAGTCCCTCGCCCGGGTGGAGGTAGTTGCCAACCACCAGGCCGATTGCCAACGCGAAGGTAGACATCACCAAGAAATAGACTAGGGCCAAGCCGCCAACTTTTCCGATCGTGGCGGCTTTCGCAATGGAGCCGATGCCGGTCACGATGGTGCAGAAGATGACGGGCGCGATGAGCATCTTGATGAGGTCAACGAAGATATCGCCCAACGGCTTCAGCGCGGTGGCGAAGTTTTTAGTCTCTTGGCCCGGCGTCGCCGTCGTCTGGGCTATCAAGCCAACAATAACGCCGAGAACTACCGCGGCAATTACCGCCATATAGAGCCATTGCGTCTTGTCTATCCGTTTCGTGCGCTTAGTCCCCTGCGCTGCAGTCTCTCCACGTTGAGAGCTCATTTTCATCCTCCGACATCCTTGGACGGCGACCGCCCGCCAGTCATTGCAAGACTAAGACTGCCTAGGATTGTGACTGAGGTCACTGTTGCGGTCATATTGTTCATAGAGACAACCCGTCGCAACCAGAAAATTTCCGGTAGCAGAAAGCGAGACTAGCGTGCAAGGTTGGAGCATCGCCCGGCGCCTCTTTCTCGGTCAGCTGCTTTTCATCATCATCTTGACCGCCTTTGTGGTGACGGCAGCCTTCATCGATTCGCGCGACCGCGCCTATACCCAAGTAACTGAACGGACGACGGCGATAGCGGTCACAATCGCCGACCCGAGTAGAATCTTGCAGCCCTATGCCACTGCGGTAGATCACGAGACAAAAGTTGATTTCATCACCATCATGGCCCCGGACCGGACCAGATGGACGCATCCCAAACCCAGCCGAATTGGGCAAACCCTATATCGGCTCGATCACTCAAGCACTTGCTGGGCACAGTTACAGCGAAGTCACCACTGGCACGCTAGGGCCCTCGGTGCGCAGCATCGTGCCAGTCAAAGATTCCGATGGGCAGGTCAAAGCGATGGTCGCCGTCGGCGTAACCGTCACCACGGTAGACATTGCGTTGAGCGGGCGAATTCCGGCATTACTTTTGCTGGGCCTGGTGTTGCTGGTCGCGGGCACCTTAACTTCCTGGCTTTTAGGCCGTTATTTGCGCCGGATCACTTTGGGCTGGGGACCAGAACGCTTGGGGCAGTTATTTTCCTACTACGAGTCGGTGAATCGCCCCGGCGTGTCCGGAGGGTTTCTCAGACGATGAGCCTGTCGGCGGCTGCCGTGCTCTGGTAGTGATTGTAGTAGTGGTTTTCTAGCTCTACTGGTGGGATGTCTCCGCAGTACTGGTAGAGCCTTCGGTGGTTGTACCAATCGACCCATTCAGCGGTGCCGATTTCGACTTCTTCTAGAGTCCGCCAGGGCTTGCCGGGTTTGATCAGCTCGGTCTTATAAAGCCCGTTGATGGTTTCCGCCAAGGCGTTGTCGTAACTATCACCCACAGAACCGATCGAGGGGCGGATACCGGTCTGGGCCAGGCGTTCGGTGAAGGCCAAGGAGGCGTATTGAGCCCCGGCATCGTGATGATGAATCACCCCGGAAATCTCAGCCCCGGCCCGTTCACGACTCCAGATTGCCTGATTAACTGCGTTGAGCACTAGCACGGTGTTCATAGAAGCACTCGCTGACCAGCCCAGGATCCTCCGAGAGTAAGCATCGATCACGAAGGCAACATAGACCCACCCGGACCAGGTCGAAACATAGGTGAAATCATCTACCCATAGCCGATCCGGTGCCGTTGGTGTGAAATCACGGCGGACCAAGTCCTTCGCTCGGGCCGCCTTCGAGTCTTTGATCGTGGTGCGTTTGACCTTGCCACGGACCGCACCCTGTATGCCAAGTAACCCCATGAGCCGTTCTACCGTGCACCTGGCCACCGGCACACCTTCACGGTTCATCGCCAACCAGACTTTCCTGGTGCCGTAAACCCCGTAATTAGCGGCATACACCTTCTGGATCACGGGCTTGAGCACCTCATCACGTTGTTCTCGGTGAGATCGTGTTTTATCCACCCATTCGTAGTACGTGGACGGGGCGGTCTTCACCCCGTCCCAGTAAGCACCTGGCAGATCGACTCGACACCCCACCGCAATCCATTATTCTCGCGGTGACCGGCATGGTCCTTGATGTATTTCACGATCAGTGTTGTGGCGGTCGAGTTCGACCGCGACAAAAGCTGAAGCACTCCGAAGGATCGCGTTCGCCCGTTTCAGCTCAGCGTTCTCACGCCGTAACCGTTTCAGCTCGGCCGATTCCGTGCTCGTTGTTCCAGTTCTAGTACCAACATCGATCTCGGCTTGCCGGACCCATTTACGCACCGTTTCCGGCACACCCACACCCAAAAGCTGGGCAACTTTTTGCATCGCCGCCCACTCCGAAGACGCACCCTCCATCTCCGCAACCATGCGCACCGCACGATCCTTCAACTCCTGCGGATACCGTGTCGTAGTTTTCCCTGCCATGTCCTGATCCTCTCAAACAAGAAAGTCTCCGGACACACCGGGGCGATTCACTTCGGCCGTTGCAGTGGACTACCGTTGGAATTGGTTTCGCGGCTGTTATTGAACTGACAATCGCCTACGGTCAACTGCCGTGGATTGCCCTGGTGCTTGCTTTCAGCTTTGGTGTTTACGGATTTGTGAAAAAACGAGTCGGTTCGCAAGTCACCGCAATGACTTCTCTAAGTGTTGAAACTGCGGTGCTGACGCCGTTCGCGATCGTCGTCGTTTCGATCATCGCGCTCAGCGGCGCCAGCACAATCGCCAGCGAAGGGCCAGCACACTTCTGGTGGATGGCCGCCTCCGGCGTCATTACCGCGGTGCCGCTGCTCTTCTTTGGTGCATCAGCACGACGGCTACCCATGACGACGATCGGGCTCTTGCAGTACTTTGCCCCGGTGCTGCAGTTTCTCATCGCGGTGCTTTTCTTGGGTGAACACATGGGCCCAGAACGTTGGATCGGATTCGGCATCGTCTGGCTCGCGCTGTTGCTGCTCACCACAGACATGGTGCTGTCCGTTCGCCGCAATGCTGGACTGCGAAAAGCCGCGTTGGTTGTTTAGACCTGCGAGTTAACTCGCTCGTAGTCACGCGGCACGACGACCATCGGCGCCGGCAACGCGCGCAAGACTTTGTTCGCTGTGCTGCCAATGAAAAGTAAGTTATTCTGCGCAAGTCGCGACGATCCGACAATCACGAGTTCGCCGTCGTCCCAGCCAATCGAATCTATCGCTTCTTCAATGCTGCGACCGTGTGCCACGGTAACGGTAGCTTCGCCAGCGGGCAGTTGCTCACCGGCTTTGGCCAGAATTGAATTCGCATGCTGACGTGCCGGGCTAAGGGCATTGTCCAGGTCAAAGTCCTGTTGGGTGAGCTCATCAAGTTCCACGAGTGAAACAAGCCGGAGCGGGATGGTTCGGCGACCAGCTGAATCGATAGCAACATCAATCGCCGCCTGCGCGCCCTGCCTAGTCCCCACCATCAAGGTCAGCCTGCTCAGCGTTTCCTTGCGTTGGTAGCCGCGGGGCGCAAGGGCCACCGGTACCGGTGAAGCGTGTAGCAAAGCATTAGCTACTGAACCGACAGTAAAGCGTTTGAAAATTCCATTGTTTGCTGCGCCGACGACGATCAACCCGGCTTCGTATTCGACGGCGGCCTCAATCAAACCATTGGCAAAAGACTCAGCTTCACGCACATGGAATTCAGCCTCGATGCCTTCCGGCACGTGCTTGAGCGCTTCACGACGTGCGGTGAGCACCTCTTGCTCTGCCGCGCTGACCCGGTTGCCCTGTGGGTTCAGCGCCACATACGGTGCGCCATCCTTCACCACATAAACCAGATCCAAATGTGCGCATTGTGTCTTCGCGATGACGGCGGCTAACGCTACCGCATCTGCCCCACGTTCGTTGGGGGTGTAACCGACTACGTACCGCATTGAATATCCTCCATCGACGCAAGACAAAACCACTAGACGCACAACTGCTCACACTTTACACAGAGCGCGGCTCCAAACGTCAGATAGACATTTGGAGCCGCCTACGTGCCTGACGATTCGTCTTACGAACGGAAAGGATCGTCAACGTGACTACTGCCGCAAGACCCTGGACAACTAGCCAGGCCATGCAGGCGAAAAAGCCCAGAGCCAAAACAACACCAATTCCGGCTATCAACGCATGTTTCGCAATAAACATGAGAAGGCCTGTAATGGCTAAGAAAATCATGTCTGGAGCCTAGCAGAATTCAGCCCCAACCCGAGCTCTGCTTAGGCGTTACGAATGGCTTTTTCCAGCACATCCAAACCATCGCTGAGCAGTTCTTCACCAATCACCAACGGTGGCAAAAGCCGGACCACGTTGCCGTACGTTCCACAAGTCAAGATGACCACGCCGGCTTGCAGACAGGCTGCTGCAATAGCCTTGGTAGCCTCTGCATTTGGCTCTTTGGTCGTGTGTGCGGTTCCCGGTTTGACCAGTTCTACTGCCAGCATCGCGCCACGGCCACGAATATCGCCAATGATGCTCTGCTCACCGAGTTCCTCGGCAAGCTGACGCAGCCGAGCGAAGACAATATCTTCAATTCGCTGTGCGCGCGCGTTGAGGTCGTATTCCTCCATAGTCCGAATCGCGGCGAGCGCAGCGGCACAAGCAATTGGGTTGCCGCCATAGGTGCCACCAAGGCCACCAGGGTGTACCGAGTCCAGCAACTCCGCACGTCCGGTAACGGCGCTGAGTGGCAGGCCACCGGCTATGCCTTTAGCGAGGGTGATCAGGTCCGGGACGACGCCTTCGTGTTGGCTGGCAAACCAGGCTCCGGTGCGGCAGAAACCGGATTGCACCTCGTCGGCAATGAAAACGATGCCCTTTTCCTTGGCCCATGCAGCCAGGGTGGGCAAGAAGCCTTCGGCTGGCACAATGAAGCCGCCTTCACCCTGCACGGGTTCGATCAAAATTGCTGCGACCTGATCGCCACCGATCTGCTTCTCAATCATGGTGATGGCGCGTTGGGCAGCTTCTTCGCCCTTGATATTGGCTTCTTCGCGGTACGGGTAGCTCATCGGCACTCGGTAGATTTCCGGCGCAAACGGACCGAAGCCAGTTTTGTACGGCATGGCTTTGGCGGTCAGCGCCATAGTCAAGTTGGTGCGACCGTGATAGGCATGGTCAAAGGCGACGACGGCGTCCCTGCCGGTAGCTAAACGTGCGATCTTGACGGCGTTCTCCACTGCCTCAGCGCCGGAGTTGAACAATACCGATCGCTTCTCATGGTCACCAGGGGTCAACCGCGCCAGCTCTTCAGCGAGCTCAATGTAACCCTCATAAGGGGTCACCATAAAACAGGTGTGCGTAAAGTGTGCGGCCTGCTCTGCAACTGCGCCGACAACAGCGGCATCCGAAGCGCCCACTGACGTTACCGCGATACCGGAGCCTAGGTCGATAAAAGAATTGCCGTCAACATCATGGATGATGCCGCCGTCGGCGTCGGCCACATACACCGGGACGCTAGAGGCAACGCCGCCGGCGACGACCTTCTTCCGACGCTCGGCCAGAGCGGCTGACTTTGGTCCAGGGAAGTCCCCCAGCACCCGACGCTTCTGTTCCAGACGATATTGAATTTCAGCCATGATGTTGCCTTTCACAAATACAAAAAAATTCTACTTGAGTCATAGCGGTGCTGAAGCCTTAGGCGTCGAGCGCACTCATGACGTGTTTGATCCGGGTGTAGTCTTCGACGCCGTACATCGAGAGATCTTTGCCGTAGCCAGACTGCTTGAATCCGCCATGCGGCATCTCGGCAGTGAGTATGATGTGTGTGTTGATCCAGACCGCACCGAAATCCAAGTCGCGAGAGACTCGCATCGCGGTTCCGTGATCGGTAGTCCAGACCGACGAGGCCAGGGCATACTCGACGTCGTTCGCCATCGTGAGCGCTTCTTCTTCGGTACTGAAAGTCTGCACGGTGATCACTGGGCCAAAGGTTTCCTTCTGCACAACGTCGTCGGTCTGTTTCACATCGGCGATCACGGTCGGCGCATAGAAGAAGCCCTTGTCTCCTGCTCGGTGTCCGCCGGTCACAACGGTTGCGTATTCAGGCAGCGACTCCACGACTTTACTGACCGCCGCGAAGTGATTCACGTTGTTGAGCGGGCCATAGTAGTTTTCGCTATCGTCCTGGCTGCCAGTGTGCAAACCTTCCGCAGCGGTTTTCAGCAAGCTCAAGAATTCGTCCTTGGCCGCGTATTGCACCAAAATGCGGGTGACTGCCGTGCAGTCTTGGCCGGCGTTGAAGAACGCGAATTCGGCCAAAGCCTGAGCGGTTTTGGCCAGATCAGCATCCGCGAAAACGATGGCTGGCGCTTTGCCGCCCAGTTCCAAGTGCGCCCGTTTAAGCCCCGCGGCGGCACCCGTTGCTACCGCAATACCTGCTCGAACCGAGCCAGTAATAGAGACCATCGCCGGCGTGCGATGTGCCACCATTGCGGCACCGGTTTCGCCATCGCCGAGTACCACGTTGAATACGCCAGCTGGGAAGATCTCATTGATCAGCTCTGCCAGTACCAAGGTGCTTTCCGGCGTAGTGTCCGACGGCTTGAGCACAATGGTGTTGCCCGCGGCCAATGCCGGGCCGATCTTCCAAATGGCCATCAGCAACGGATAGTTCCATGGCGTCACCTGGGCAATCACGCCAACAGCTTCGCGGCGCACGTAGGAGGTGAAACCTTCCATATATTCGCCAGCGCTTTTGCCTTCAAGCAATCGAGCAGCACCGGCAAAAAAGCGGATCTGGTTGGCCCCTGCAGCAACTTCCTCGTCAGCAATAAGCTGCTTTACCTGGCCAGTGTTGCGGTGTTGCGCTTCTACCAATTCATCATTGCGAGCTTCCATGGCATCGGCCAACTTGAGCAACAGCATTTGCCGTTCGGACGGCGTGGTGCGCTTCCAACTAGTGAAGGCTTTGGCGGCCGCATCCATTGCCGCGTCAATATCAGCCGGGCTGGAGATCGGCGCATGTGCCACGATCTCTTCGGTGGCCGGGTTAACCACGTCGAGCACGCCGTTACCGGTAGGTGCAACAAATTCGCCATTGATGAAGTTCTGCAAGGTGTTGACCACGGTGTCCAACCTCTGATTTCTGTGTAAGTTCGGTGATGAAGTCCGGATTGATTGGGAGCCTATGACACCTGGGATTTCCTCGGAATGGACGACTGCACTAGGAATCTTGCCATAAATAGTGCGTTTGTCTAGTACGCAAACTAGCCTAGAGGTTATGGCGATCACGCTTACTGACTTACTTGACGACTCGCGTCTTGCCCTGCGGACCATGGGCTCTTCGGCAAGCACGGTGCGCACACCAATCGAATGGGTTGCGGTGACCGAAGTCGAAAATCCGCAGCCGTTCCTCACCGGAGCTGAATTGGTCTTGACCACAGGGGCAAGGCTGGCAACAGCTGATGCGCAGCGAATCTTTGTCCGCCAGGTCAAACGGGCTGGCGCGGTAGGCATCGGCTTCGGTATTGGCTTTGGTCATGATGCCGTGCCACAACCGCTGGTTTCAGAGGCTAACCGGTGGAGCATCCCGATTATCGAAGTCCCGTACCAGACGCCATTCATCGCCATTGGTAAGTTGGTCGCAGATGCTTTGAGCGCCGAGCACGTCGCTGAGTTGCAAAAACTACTGGCTGGCCATCAATCATTGGCACAGTCGTTGTTGACGGCGAATCAAACTGCCGGTTCCGGTTTGGCCAGCCTCTTGGCAACTTTGCGCACCATGGTTGGCGCCGACGTCGTGCTGGAGCAATTCCACGCTCAGCTTTACAGTTCAATCCCGCACGCGGAGCCTGAAGACGACGGCTGGCTGCCGGTCCCGGTGCCCACCGGTAAGCGTGACGCGTGCACATTGTGGTTACGCAAACCGTTTCGAGATGCGGGCATTGTTGATTACGCAAAAAGCCTCATCAGCTTGGAACTTGCGAATCAGTGGCAGCGCCGTAACGACGGACGGTATGTAGCTGGACAAGTTATCCAAGACGTGCTGAGATCAGCCCTTCCAGCGGCCGATATTTCCGCGAGATTACGCGGAATTCACATTGACCCCTCGGTAAAAAACGTCATCCTTTTGATTCAAGTAACGGAAAAGAAATTCGCCTTATTGAGCGGCATCGCACTGCCTCCGGCGTTAGAAGCTGGCGTTACCGCCGTCGTCGAGCAGGAGTTTTTGGTCGTATTGCCCGCCGCAGTTGGAGACCCCGCTGCTTTGGCGACTCGGCTGTCACGGTATTTGCACGGTGCTGGGATTCCGGCGTCGGTTGGTGTCGGTGGCGCCTACGCGCGAGCAAATGGGTTGCGCTGGAGCTATTTCGAAGCGCGGGAGGCTGCCAGTCGCGGGCTTGAGGTCAATGAACCCGAGCGACTTTCACTGACTTCGTTGCTATTAGCCAGCGAAGATGTACCCATCGTGGATATGGCCACCGAGACGCTCGGGCCGCTGCTGGAGTTCGATGAGTTGCACGGTGCGGAGCTCATGAACACCCTGGAAACCTACCTTCAGCTCAACGGTTCCTTGGCCGCCGTCGCCGAAGAGTTGTCGCTGCATCGGAACACGGTGCGCTACCGGCTGGGCCAAATCACTGAGCTGACCGGATTTGACCCTTCGCTAACTGCGGATCGAGTACAGCTATGGCTAGCGCTCTCAGTCCGAAAGCTCCACTAACCACAAACGCTGCACCACTTTTCGGGCTTAAACAGTGGGTTTAAGCCCGAAAAGTGGTGCAGCGTTTGGAAAAAGGGTTAGACCTTGGCGTTAATTGCTCGGGAAATGTTCACCATCTCTTCGCGGGCTACAACTTTGACCCGCTCTCGGCTCAGCTCCAAGCCCAGGGCTGCCGCATCAAAGCCTTCGCCCAGCAACTTTTCATGCGCGTCGAGCGCGTGCCAGCCTTCCCAGCTGGTGAATTCGACGCCGCGCGCATCCAACAATTCGACAATCGCCGCCGCAGCAGGTGCCTCAGCGGCTGGTAGTGAATCCAAATCCTCAAGCAGGAATGTAATGGTTTCCAGGGCGTCGCCTTTAGTGTGGCCGATCAAACCGACCGGACCACGCTTAATCCAACCCGTCGCATACAACCCCGGAACATGCTCACCATCAACACCCAGAACCCGACCACCAACATTAGTGACCACACCACGCTGCGCGTCGAACTCCACCTCAGGCAACGCCGAACCAAAATAACCAATCGACCGATAAACAGCCTGCACCGGATACTCCAAAAACTCCCCCGTACCACGAGCGTTACCAGTGCCATCAAGCTCAGTACGTTCAAACCTAATCCCACTAACTTGACCATCTACACCCAGAATCTCCACCGGATTATGCAAAAAATGCAAATGCAAACGACGCGACGCCGTCGAATCCTCAGGCTGGCTACCTTCTTCAGGCTGTTCGGCCGACCAGTTCGTCAACGTATTCACCATCGTCTTGACCTGATTATTCGACTTCACCGCCTCATCAGAAGCCGCATCAAACTCAAAATCCTCCGGATACAAAATAATGTCCACATCCTTCGAATGTGACAACTCACGCAACTCCAACGGCGTGAACTTAATCTGCGCAGGCCCCCGACGACCAAAAACATGCACATCCGTCACCGGAGACTTCTTCAACTCCGCATAAACATTCTCCGGGATCTCGGTCACCAACAAATCATCAGCATGCTTAGAGAGCACTCGGGCAACATCCAACGCCACATTCCCATTACCCAGAACCGCGATTTCCTGCGCATCCAAAGGCCAATCACGCGACACATCAGGATGACCGTCATACCAAGAGACAAAATCTGCCCCACCAAAAGAACCCTCAAGATCAATACCAGGGATATTCAGCGCCGCATCATCAATCGCACCAGTCGCAAAAATCACCGCATCATAATGCTTCCGCAAATCCGCCAACGTCAGGTCAGTACCGTACTCAACATTCCCAAAGAAACAGATATCACCACGGTCCAGCACCTTATGCAAAGCCTGAATAATGCCCTTAATCCGCGGATGATCCGGCGCAACCCCATACCGAATCAAACCAAACGGCGCCGGATAACGATCAAACAAATCAATACTGACCTCCAGCTCGCCATTTTTGACCAGATCAGATTTGGTCAAAATATCCGCTGCATAAACACCTGCGGGGCCGGAACCAATCACGGCAACCCGTAGTGGACGCTCAGCGGTGCTCCGTTGAAACAGTTCGGTGTGGCTAGACAACAGTTCGTTCTCCTTCTGAATACGAAGCTCAACGAGCTGCGTGCGCTACTTCGCTGATAGGGGCCGGCCGAAAATGTGCCAGCCTAAAATCGTTGGGGGCAAAGGGGCTAATTCGCGCCACGTCACCAACGACGACGACGACGGGCGCAGCAACACCGACGGCCTCAGCCTGGTCTGCGATGCTGCCCAAAGTACCGATCGTGATGCGTTGACCTGCCCCGAAACCATCTTCGATGATAGCAACTGGGCAGTGCACAACACGCTCCTTTGTGGTCAAGGTCACCGCGGATTGGCGCAGCGTAGCAACGCCCATCAGCAGCACCACAGTGTGGTCGCTACCGCTCGGCACCTCCGCCAAGTCTTCATGTTGTGCAGAGACTACGGTGAAGCCACGAGCTAGCCCTCGATGAGTTACTGGAATGCCAGCGGCGGCGGGCACCGAGATAGCTGAGGTGACGCCAGGAACCACTTCAACGTCAACATCGTGATCTCGGCAGAACTCTGCTTCTTCACCGCCACGGCCTAAGACATTAAGGATCGCCGCCCTTGAGCCGGACCACACGTTTACCGGCTTTGGCTTCACGGACCAGAATCTCGTTGATTTCGGCTTGCGGGACGGGGTGGTGCTGCGGACTCTTGCCCACTTCAATGATTTCGGTGGCACCGTCCAGCTGGGCAAGCAGCCCGCGCGGACCGAGTCGGTCAGCAACCACGATGTCGGCCTGGGCCAGAAGTTTCCGGCCGCGCACCGTTATCAGGTCTTCGGCACCGGGGCCGCCGCCAACTAGAGCAACCGAACCTTTAGCACTGCGATGGTGCTTCAACGGAATGGAACCGGTCTCTAATCCGGCAACAATCGCGCGGCGAATTGCTAGCGCGCGGCGTGGGTCACCGCCAGCTTTCACTGCGACTGTGACGTCATCAACGCGAGCAACGGCCGGGGTCCAAGCCGCAGAGCTCTCATGATCGGCAGCATTGACACACCACACCCGGTTCAGCTCGGCATCCGCGGCTACTTGGGCGTCTACCTCGGGGTTTCCGGTCGCGGTTTGTACAAACCATTTACCATCTTGATCCGCGGGTAGGTAAGCTCGCGGCTGCCAACTGAGCAGTCCGGCGTCGTGCATCTCTGACAGTTCTGTGGACACTTCCGGCGCCACCACGGTGACTACCGCTCCGGCGTCGAGCAGACCTTTGGCCCGACGAGTCGCAACCGGCCCACCGCCCACCACGAGCACGGGGCGGCCAAGTAAACGCAGCGAAGTCGGGTACAGGTCACGAACGGTCATGGATCGACTTTAGCTTTTGCGGTGTGAGCGCAACGAACGTGTATTACGCCGCAGTTCATCCGGAGTAACTCGGCCTCATCTTCAGCCGGGCAGCAGGCCGCGGCCGCGAAGCAATTTGCGTTCGATCGGCGCAAATACGGCAAGTTCAACCACAATCCCCACCACCAAAATCGCCAAGATTGCGGCCATCACCACGCCCATATCGGACAGATCGCGGCCGCGTTGCAGCAGGGACCCTAGACCAAATCCGAAGTTGCCACCCACTGCGATGATCTCTGCGGCCATCAGCAAGCGCCAGGAAAATGCCCAGCCCTGTTTGAGCCCCGAAAGGTAACCGGGAAGTGCAGCCGGCCAGATGATCCGGAAGGCCATCTCTAGCTTTGAAGCGCCTAAAACGGAGCCCATTGAGCGGAACTGCGGTGGCACTTGATCCACGCCAGAAATGAGACCGTTGATGATGGACGGGATTGCACCCATCAGCAAGACGAAATAGACCGTGCCGTCAGAGAGTCCAAACCAGATAATCGCAGCTGGCACCCAAGCAACACTTGGCAGCACTTGTAAGCCGGAAATCAGCGGACCGAATGCGGTAGGGAGCGGTCGAACTTGCGCCAAAAGTTAAGCCCAAAGCGGTGCCGATGACGGCGCTGCCCACGAAGCCGATCACGCCACGCTGTACCGAAGTCCAGACCGCCTCTTGCAGCGTGCCTTGAGCCCAAAGTTGGCCAAAGGTACCCGCCACGTCAAGCTGGCCGGGGACGACGTCGGGCCGTTTGCCGCTCAGGAGCACATAGATCTGCCAAATCGCGATCAACACCACGACGGCGGTAAGCGGCGCAAATACTCGAACCAGGCTTGTTTTCAAGCTTTTCTGCGAGCCGACGTCGGTCTGCAGCTTATCTAGGCCTTCGAGCTCGGCATCTTTTTTGTCGAGGCTGAGAGTGCTAGACATGTCGACTAATTTCTTGACGCAGCGCGGCGCTCATTTCATTGGCAAGCAACGCCGCCTGTTCGGGTTGCTTTTGCGCTTCATCGACTCGCCATTCCCGGATGACCTTGCCTGGTCGCGAGGAGAGCAACAGCACGCGTTGGCCCAATCTGACTGCTTCGCCGACATTGTGGGTGACAAAAACAATCGTCCGGCCAGTGTGCTGCCAAATTCGAGCAAGTTCATCATGGAGCAGATCTCTTGTAATGGCGTCCAGGGCGGCGAATGGCTCATCCATCAGCAGTACATGCTTGTCCTGGGCGAGCGACCGGGCCAAAGCGACTCGTTGACGCATACCGCCAGAAAGTTCGTGTGGACGTTTGGCACCGGCATGCTGCAAATGCACTAAGGCCAAGAGCTCTTCGGCTTTGATCTTTGCGCTCTTCGGCTGGAACGCCGCGAAGTTTGAGCGCGAGTTCGATGTTAACCTGCGCGGTGAGCCAGGGAAAAAGGGCGGCGTCCTGAAACATGAAGGCGACGCCGTCGGCAGGGATTTCCATGCTGCCAGCGGTGGGAGTTTCTAGTCCGGCAATTAGATTGAGCAGCGTGGACTTGCCGCAGCCTGAAGCGCCAAGAAGTGCAACAAATTCGCCCTGACCAATAGTCAGATCCACATCTTCCAGCACGGTATTCAGACCTTTAGCACCACCAAAAGTCTTGCCCAGCTTGTTCAGCACAACGACTGGGCGTGCCGGCGTTGGGGACGCCGCTAGCTGCTCTTGTGCGGTGGCTGTCACTGTCATTCCTCAACGCTAGGTAGCTAGAGCCGTTCACTCAATAAAGCGGCAACGCGAAGTCATGCGGGGTAACCGGAAGTCACACTTACGCTGGTTGCTCCGGGGCCAGCCTAAGTCGCTTTGCGAGCCCGTTTGCGATAGCTAGACGACTTTCCGATAGCCAGAGTTCAGGTCGTCTAACTATCGGAAAGTCATCTAACTATCGCGAAATTGTTGCTTAGCTCTGACCTAGATCGCCAGCGCTGATAGTTGGCTTATTACGGTCCTTCAGAATTTGATTGAGCAGCCGCAAATCAAAGATTCCCTTGATGTCGGCGTCCTGGGTAACGCCCGCTTTGACGCCGTTCGCGAGGAGCTCGGGGTAGCTGGCCGCGATTGGGTCTGCGGTAAAGGTGAGATTATCCAACGACCGCTTGAGGACGGCGTCGGCAAGCGTTGCTCCCGCAGCTTGTTTGATCCCGTCATTGACAGCTTTGACGGCCTGGTCTTTGTTATTAGCGAGCCAGTCCTGGGTATTGAGCTGCGCAGTGAGTAAGGCCTTGACCGCGTTGGGGTGGTCTTTGAGGAAGGATTTATTCACGATCAGAATCGTGGTGGGAAACTCGCCGTCTTTCCAGAGATCTTTCTCGTCTACCAAGACTTTTGCCCCGGCGTCCAGGACCAGCCGGGAGGCCCAGGGTTCGGGGAGCCAGGCGCCGTCGAGTTTTCCATCTTGGAAAAGTTTCAAAGTTTGCGCGTTGTCCGTGGGGTTGATCGTGACGTCGTTGCCGCCGTTGGTGGCGACCTTCAGGCCGTTGTTCGCGAGCCAATTGCGCAACGCGACGTCTTGCGTGCCGCCGAGTTGCGGAGTAGCTAAGGCCTTGCCCTTGAGGTCTTGCGCGCTGTTGATGTTGGGTTTGGTCACCAGCTGAGCGCCACCGGAAACGGCGCCAGCGACGATACTGATGGAGGCGCCTTTGGACTTCACATAAGAGTTGATAGCCGGGTTCGGGCCAAGATAGGCGGCGTCAATCGCACCGGCGTTGAGCGCTTCAACGGCGGCAGGACCTGCGTTGAAGATCTGGGTTTGGAGCTCATTTTTGCCAAGCTCCTTGGAGTAAAAACCTTGCTGAACGCCAACAACCGGCAAAGCGTGTGTGACATTGCCAAAGTAGCCAAGTTTCAGCTCTTTGAGATCGTCAGCTGTTTGGGCGGTCTCGGCCGGCTTGTTGTTTGAATTGGCCGCGATAGTTGCCGTTGCGGCGCCGGCGACAATGACGGCGGCGATGCCGATAGCCACCGAGACTTCGACCGTCCGGCGCTTCTTAGCTTTGGGCTTTTTCGGCGCTTTTTGTCCAGCCACAATTTTAGTGTTTTGGATTTCTTCGTTGTTATCTGACATGGCGGGATCTTTGCTGCGAGTGAGTGCATTGGGCTGACTAATTGCGTTGAGTCAGCACATTCGACATCGCTGATTTGCGCGCTTGGCAGGCAAGGTTTTAGTGACCATGCGTCAACGGTAGTTTCGCTGGGCTTGCGCCTCAATTGTGCGGAAACAGGGGGTCACGCTGGGTAACGAAGAGTCATATTTGTGCTGGCCGGTTGGCTGAGTTATCCACAGGTAATTCAGCTTCTCTTCAGACTGTGCGGTTTCACTATTACTCTGGGAAACCATAAACCCGTTGGTGCAGCGATCAGGAGCAAGCCTTGGTTTTGATGAAAAAGCTCGTTAGTGGTTCGGCCGTTTCAGCTGCTTTGTTTCTGGCTTTGGTCGGGTGTAGCGGTGGCGGGCCAGCGCCTTCGAGTTCCGGCGGCTCCCCTAGTTCCACGCAGAGTTCTGCATCCCCGACACCGACGCCGGTGTACAAGCCTGCAGATGCGAAAGGTCCGGCGCAAAACGTGCCGAAGCCCGAGAAACCCGCACTGGCGGATGAGTTTTCCGAGAAGGGGCTGGACGCGTTTACCCGGTATTGGTACGCGGCCTATAACTACGCAGTTGAAACTGGGGACATCGCAGTTGTCACCCAAATCACCCAAAGTTCTTGCTCTTATTGCAACAAAGTGCTCGGCAATATAGATGCACAATACAAGGCCAAACGTTGGTCAGTCGGTGATCAGATTCTGGTCGCCCGCGCCCAGATTGCCAATCTCGGGTTCAAACCCGCCTCAAATGGTGCCTATCAAATGATGTTGCAATTAAACCTACCTGACGCAACTTCGTACAAATCAGACGGGACCGTTGGCGAGACCAGGGCAGCGTCAGTTGCCAATGGTGCGATCTTCAACGCGGCCTATCAAGACAGCAAGTGGTTCGTATACGACATCGGTAAGATCGGCTAACTCCATGCTGAAACTTCTGAACAGTCAAAAATTAGCAATTCTGTTCTCAGTATTGCTTGGTTCTCTGGTCTGCTTTCCTAACTTAGCTCATGCCGACGATGGGGGAGTTTTTTTGGCGAAATGACGATGGTGGAATCGGGACATTCATTCAGGTTCCAGGCAACAACGGATGGACCTCTGGTTCCTCGATCACACCAAAAGAATCCCAAATCTATAAATACGCTCAGGAATGCATTACGGGAACCACCGACAATAGCAACTCTGACGCAGCACATTGCGGAGCGATCTCGGCAAGCCAGTGCAAAGACGGTGAGCACGGCCAAATGGTCCAGTGGTACGTCGCAGGAAAAGGCTTCGATCCACCTGACTGGCAAAAATCTGGCGCCCTAACCTGCGTCTACGATCAGAAACCCGTCGACGTCCTCGAACAGATCGCGGCGCAGATTCAGACCGCTTTCCAACAGCAGCCGATCAACGCAGGAGCGCTAACTTCGCAACCCGGAATCAACACGCTGAAAGGCGCGCAAACCAACTTCGTCGTCGACACCAAACCGCAAACTTTCGATCTGGTCTTACTCGGTCAAAAGGTCCACATCACCGCAACCCCAGTCGCCTACAGCTACGACTATGGCGATGGAACTAAACTCGGCCCTACCCAAGCAGCAGGCATCACCCTGAGCACCGATAACATCGGCCAGAAAACACCGACGTCGCACGCCTACCAAGACACCCTCGACTACACCGCCGGCGTCACCACAACGTTCACCGGCACCTACTCCGTCAACGGTCACCCAGCAGTTCCCATCCCCGGCCAAGGCAACTTTGCGACCAACAAAGTCGCCATCAAAGTCTGGCGAATCACCACCAAATTGGTTGACCAAAATTGCCTACAAAACCCAGCAGCTTGGGCCTGTCCCGCGAACACCGCAACAAAATAGGCAGCGCGCAGGTAATAGAACCACCGATACATGAAAGGCAACAAGCAGATCGAACTGTTAACTCTAAATTAGTAGTTCACCCTGGTAGACAGCACGATGGTCAGTTCATCGACAGTAGGGAGTGCCTTGGCTAATCTGGATCCGCGATGCTTGATCTTCCTGAGGACCAAGCATCGCGACAAACTTCTGTACAGCCTGCCCTGTTCCTAACCGTCGCTGCTCAACGGTAGATATTCACTATGAGAACCAGACCCAATACAATCAAACCCAACGATCCGAAAAATTTCGATACGGCTGCCCTCTTGAGGCTTCCAGATCCAGAAGACCTTGCGAAGTATGAAAGGTTCGACAAGAACCAACGACGTCAGGTGTTGTCAAAAATGAAGAGAAAATCAGAGGCGCTCAATCACGGTTGGTTCGCAAATTCTGCACAGTTCCTTGTCGCCTCTGATTTATCCATGCTTACTGTATTTGGCATCAGTTTGACCTTGCTAAATGCCGCATATCATAAGGCTGATCTTCCCGCTTCCGATTAAAAAGACTTAGTCTCTGGGTCCTTCGAATCTGGTTTCTTAGTCACGTTTCCACTTTTAGGTTTGTGGGTGACCAGTGTCCTACTGGGACAACAAAGAGTGAAACGTCGCGAACGGCTCGGATTCTGGATTGACGAACTCCAACACATTTGCGATTCCAAAGCGCCAGGACGTAAACCCCTACGCTGGTTCCCGTCGCCTTTAAATCACGTACCGCTCGTCCTCGGAATCCCCCGGATGTTCGCCGACCATCCCAGCGGCCAAAGTGTTTCCGTCTACCGGATCGATCACCAAGAATGCCCCCGTACGACGATGCAACGCATACGGCTCCAGTGGCAACGCCGAGGCCAACCGCAGCCGAACCGCGCCAATATCGTTGAGTTCCAACGAAGATGCCGACTCTAAAACAAAAGTATCCAAATCCAGCTTGCCGCTAATTGCCCGCACCAGCGCCTGAACGGTCCGAGTCCTGTGTTTCACTAAAACCTTAGAACCTTCCCGCAACGGCTTTGGTGACAACCAGCTCAATGAAGAATAAAGATCCTGCGACGGCTCGCGCACAGTCCCCGCAGCGGCAATCAATTCTCCGCGCGCCACGTCCAACTCATCTGCCAATCGCAGCACCACCGATTGCGGGGCCGTCGCGGAATCAAGAAAAGCGCCGCCTGGCCCATCAATTCCCACCACCGTCGTCGAACGGCCAGTAGGCAACAACTTGACCAAATCGCCAACTGCAACCGAACCTGAAGCAACCTGACCTGCATAGCCGCGATAATCCCGAAACTCTTCAGCAGCCAGCCCAGATGCCAAGCCACCCTGCGGCCGCAAAACCAATTGCACCGGAAAGCGGAACGGTTCAGCTGTCTCAGATAACGACTCCAAATCATCGGTCGAAGGCAACGATTCCAACACTTCTAACAACGAAGCACCCGAATACCACGGTGTCTTCTCTGACACCGTCACCACGTTGTCACCCTCTAAAGCAGACACCGGGATCACCAACGGCGCAGCCAGCCCAATCGACCCAGCCACTGCAGCAACATCGTCCGCAATCGAGGCGAACACGGCCTCGGAAAAATCAACCAGGTCGATCTTGTTCACGGCAACAATCACATGCGAAACGCGCAGCAAATGCAGCACGGACAAATGCAGCCGGGTCTGCTCCAGCACACCCTTGCGCGCATCAATCAGCACGACGAACGACGGCATCCGCAGTGGACGCGCCCGTCACCGTGTTCTTGGTGTACTGAGCGTGCCCGGGGCAATCCGCCAGAATAAACGAGCGCTGGTCCGTGGCAAAATACCGGTACGCCACATCAATCGTGATGCCTTGCTCACGTTCGGCCCGCAAGCCATCTGTCAACAAGGCCAAATCGATTCCACCAGAAGCCCCGCCAAAGCCGCGTTCCGCCGAGGTCCGCGCCACCGCGTCCAAGGTATCCGCGAGGATCGCCTTCGAATCGTGCAGCAACCGACCCACCAAAGTCGACTTGCCATCATCCACCGAGCCAGCCGTGGCAACGCGGAACAATGTCCCAGTCAGCGTAGAACCAACACCCATCAGAAATACCCGTCCTTTTTGCGGTCTTCCATTGCCGCTTCAGAAATCCGGTCATCGGCACGCGTTGCACCGCGCTCAGTCAGCGTCGAGGCGGCAACTTCAACCACAACATCCGCTACCGAAGCAGCTGAAGACACAACCGACCCAGTGCAGGACATGTAACCCACCGTCCGGTACCGCACAGTTTTGGCAACTACAGTCCCGGAACCACGCGGCTCGGAATACGGCCCGACCGCCATCCACATGCCATCGCGGTCAAATACATCCCGCTCGTGCGCATAGTAAATCGACGGTAACTCGATGTTCTCCCGCTCGATGTACCGCCAAATGTCCAGCTCAGTCCAGTTGGAAATCGGGAAAGCTCGCACGTGCTGCCCCACGGTATGCCTGCCGTTGTACAAATTCCACAGTTCAGGGCGCTGATTGCGCGGATCCCACTGACCAAAATCATCGCGCAGCGACAAAATCCGTTCCTTGGCCCGGGCTTTGTCTTCGTCACGTCGCCCGCCGCCAAATACAGCGTCGAACTTCTCCGCAGCAATCGAGCCAAGCAATGGCGCGGTCTGCAATGGATTTCGCGTTCCATCGGCCCGCTCGGCCAACTCACCGCGATCGATGTATTCCTGCACACTGCCGACAACCAATCGCAGCCCTAACCGCTCAACCGTGCGATCGCGGAAATCCAGAACTTCCGGAAAGTTGTGCCCGGTATCAACGTGCAACACCGGAAACGGCACTCGGCCTGGCCAGAACGCCTTCGTGGCCAAATGCAGCATCACCACGGAGTCTTTGCCACCGGAAAACAACATCGCCGGCCGTTCAAACTCCGCAACGACTTCACGCAATATGTGAATGGATTCAGATTCGAGCACATCCAAGCTCGACAGCCGTGAGGCGTCGGCCATGGGGGCGCGTGGCGGGCGGGCATCGCGAAGCGGGCACGCGCCCCCTGGCCGACGCTCACGGCGACGCTAGTTTCAGTGCTCATATGTGGATCCCGCATTCTGTTTTGTCGAACCCGGCCCAATGACCAGCCCGCGGATCCTCACCGACGGCGACTGGTCGGGTGCACGGCACACAGCCAATCGAAAGGAATCCGCGCGACATCAGCGGATTGACCGGAATGATGTGCTCTTCGGTGTAGGAAACCAAGGCGTCCAAGCTCCAGGCCGCCATCGGATTCACTTTCACCAAACCATGCGCCTCGTCCCAGGTCACCAAAGGCGTGTTGGTACGAGTTGGAGCTTCATCTCGGCGAACACCGGTAAACCATACTTCGTAGCCAGACAACGCCTTTTTCAGCGGATCCATTTTGCGCAGTTGGCAGTATTGCGCAGGATTACGCGCAAATAGATCCTTACCTCGCGCTACTTCTTGCTGAGCGATGGTCTGTTCGGGTAGCACATCGACAATGTTGACGCGCAGATTTTCCGCGACCTCGCGTCGAGTGTCATGGGTTTCTGGGAAGTGATAACCGGTTTCCAGAAACAGCACGTCGACGTCGGGCAGCTGGTCCGCAACCAAGGCCGGCAGCACGGCGTCGGCCATGGAACAGGCGACGGCAACCGAGGGCAGCGCAAAGTTCTCAGCTCTCAGCTACCCAGGCAATCACGTCCGACGTCGGCGCATCCCAGCCAAGCTGCTCAGCACCGGCTAGAGCCAGAGCCTTCAGGTCTTCTTGAGATCTCAGTGCGGTAGTCACTTCAACACCTCTTCGTCCGATCGATGTGCCCATTCGGCAAACGTTTCGTTCTCAGCACGCGAGGCAACAAAAGTCCGCACCACGCGTTCCACATAGTCAGGTAGATCCTCAACGGTGACTTTTAGGCCCCGAATCGTCCGGCCCAAACCGGCTTCTTCTCGGTTCGACGACGCCAATCCGCCGCCAAGATGCACCTGGAATCCGGGAGTCGGATCGCCACCGGGCGTCGGCAACATCATGCCCTTCAAGCCAATATCTGCGGTCTGAATCCGGGCACAGGAATTCGGGCAACCGTTGATGTGCAGCGCGATGGGATCAACCAAATCGCCAGCATCAACCAGATCGGACAATCGCTTTTCCAACTCGGCAATCGCCGCCGCGGCGGTCACTTTGGTCTCCACAATCGCCAATTTGCAGTACTCAATTCCGGTGCAGGCGATGGTGCTGCGACGGAAAATCGACGGCTTGGCGGTCAGCCCGAGCGGCTCTAAACCGGTAACCAGCGAATCAACGCGGTCACCGGGAACGTCCAAAATCACTAGTTTCTGGTGCGGAGTGGTCCGCAGCCGCGCGGAGCCGTGCTCCTCGATAAGGGCAGCCAACGCCAGTAATTTATCGCCAGATACCCGACCGACGGTGGGGGCTACGCCAATGTAGAAGCGGCCGTCCTTTTGTTCGTGCACACCCACATGGTCACCGGGCGACGTCGGTTTGGGCGACGTCGGGCCATCAGGCAAGGCATAACCGAGGTACTCAGTTTCCAAAACGGACCGAAACTTCTCCGGGCCCCAATCGTTCATGAGGAACTTCAAGCGCGCCTTCGTCCGCATCCGCCGGTAACCATAGTCACGGAAAATACTGGTCACACCAAGCCACACTTCGGCAGCTGCTTCAGGCGAGACAAAAACACCAAGCCGCTCAGCCAGCCGCGCGCTGGTAGACAAGCCACCACCGACCCAAAGGTCGTACCCGATGCCCAGGGTAGGGTGCACGACGCCGACTAGAGCGAAGTCATTGATCTCGTGCACCACGTCCTGCGAAGGGTGCCCCGTAATTGCGGTTTTGAACTTCCGCGGCAAGTTCGCCAGCTCCGGATCGCCAATGAACCGCTCGGCTAGCTCGTTGATCAACGGAGTGGGATCGATAATCTCATCTTTGGCAATACCAGCAACCGGCGAGCCAAGAATGACGCGCGGCACATCGCCACACGCTTCGGTGGTAGATAGCCCGTTAGCTTCTAAACGCCGCCAGATTTCCGGGATGTCTTCAACCCGGATCCAATGCAATTGAATGTTCTGTCGGTCAGTCAGGTCTGCCGAACCACGGGCGAAATCTACCGAAATCTGCGCAATAACGCGCAACTGCTTGGTAGTAAGCGCGCCGCCATCAATCCGAACTCGAAGCATGAAGTACTTATCTTCAAGCTCGTACGGTTCAAGGGTTGCGGTCTTGCCGCCGTCGATCCCTGGTTTGCGCTGCGTGTACAGGCCGTACCAACGGAATCTGCCGTGTAGATCGGTGCCATCGATCGAGTCAAAACCTTTCTTCGAATAGACCTGCTCAATTCGCTCGCGGACGTTGAGTCCACCGTCTTCCTGTTTCCAGGTTTCATTCGCATTCAGCGGCTCGGTGCCGTCAACTTTCCACTGCCCGTGCGGCTTCGCAGCAGGGCGCGCTGGCCTCGATGTCCTGGCCGAAGGGTCAGCAGCGGTCTGAGTCATATATCGAGATTAGGCTTGCACCGGGACCGCCCCCGAACGAAAACGACATGCTAAGTCACGCGCAGCAATACTTCGTCATACACATCGTCAGCAAAAACGAAATCATTCTTCAGGCTCTGTACAGCAACTATTCAGGCTGGTAACGTTTCCAGCTAATCAGAGCAGATTCACAGCTGACGCATGCCGGCGTCATTGGATAACCCTCCGCCAGACCGAACCCACCAGTGAACAGCACGATCAAAACCGTCTAAGTTGCCTTCGAAGGAGCCGCATGAAATTCAGAAAGTCCACAGCCCGCGCCACGTTGTCCTTAGCCACTGCCCTCTCGCTGCTGTTAGCCGCGGGATCGACTTCCGCAATGGCCGACGTCGGCCTGCTCGGGAAACCCATGCCGAGCGCGGACGCTGAGCAATCGAGCACCGATCAGGCGCCTAGCGCTGCCGCATGGGATGGCGTCACGCCGCAGCAACCGGTTTTCACTAACGGTGAGGCGCAGCCGGTCTATAACGGGCATCCCTTGGTGAAAGACGAAGTATGGATTCCAGTCCCTGGCGTGGATACCGATCGTGACGGTAAAGACGATCAGATCCGCGCGACCGTTTATCGCCCGAAAGATACTGACCTTGGTGCAGCGTGAATCGCTCCGGTGTGTCCTGAGGGTTTCTCAGACGATGAGCCTGTCGGCGGCTGCCGTGCTCTGGTAGTGATTGTAGTAGTGGTTTTCTAGCTCTACTGGTGGGATGTCTCCGCAGTACTGGTAGAGCCTTCGGTGGTTGTACCAATCGGCCCATTCAGCAGTGCCGATTTCGACTTCTTCTAGAGTCCGCCAGGGCTTGCCGGGTTTGATCAGCTCGGTCTTATAAAGCCCGTTGATGGTTTCCGCCAAGACGTTGTCGTAACTATCACCCACAGAACCGATCGAGGGGCGGATACCGGCCTGGGCCAGGCGTTCGGTGAAGGCCAAGGAGGCGTATTGAGCCCCGGCATCGTGATGATGAATCACCCCGGAAATCTCAGCCCCGGCCCGTTCACGACTCCAGATTGCCTGATTAACTGCGTTGAGCACTAGCACGGTGTTCATAGAAGCACTCGCTGACCAGCCCAGGATCCTCCGAGAGTAAGCATCGATCACGAAGGCAACATAGACCCACCCGGACCAGGTCGAAACATAGGTGAAATCATCTACCCATAGCCGATCCGGTGCCGTTGGTGTGAAATCACGGCGGACCAAGTCCTTCGCTCGGGCCGCCTTCGAGTCTTTGATCGTGGTGCGTTTGACCTTGCCACGGACCGCACCCTGTATGCCAAGTAACCCCATGAGCCGTTCTACCGTGCACCTGGCCACCGGCACACCTTCACGGTTCATCGCCAACCAGACTTTCCTGGTGCCGTAAACCCCGTAATTAGCGGCATACACCTTCTGGATCACGGGCTTGAGCACCTCATCACGTTGTTCTCGGTGAGATCGTGTTTTATCCACCCATTCGTAGTACGTGGACGGGGTGGTCTTCACCCCGTCCCAGTAAGCACCTGGCAGATCGACTCGACACCCCACCGCAATCCATTATTCTCGCGGTGACCGGCATGGTCCTTGATGTATTTCACGATCAGTGTTGTGGCGGTCGAGTTCGACCGCGAAAAAAGCTGAAGCACTCCGAAGGATCGCGTTCGCCCGTTTCAGCTCAGCGTTCTCACGCCGTAACCGTTTCAGCTCGGCCGATTCCGTGCTCGTTGTTCCAGTTCTAGTACCAACATCGATCTCGGCTTGCCGGACCCATTTACGCACCGTTTCCGGCACACCCACACCCAAAAGCTGGGCAACTTTTTGCATCGCCGCCCACTCCGAAGATGCACCCTCCATCTCCGCCACCATGCGCACCGTACGATCCTTCAACTCCTGCGGATACCGTGTCGTAGTTTTCCCTGCCATGTCCTGATCCTCTCAAACAAGAAAGTCTCCGGACACACCGGGGCGATTCAGCGAGCATCAAGGTGCCTTCTGTGGTGCATATGAGCCCCTACAACGGCGGATTTAACACAGAATATTTTTTGCATGACATGAAGCAAAAGGCCTGGGACCCCAGTCAACCCGTACCTGTAGGCACGATCGGCACGGTAAAAGACACCGGCAGCCCGTCAAATAATAGATCGAACAGCGCCTTCTATACCGACCGAGGCTTTGCTTACATCTCGGTCGACGCTTTGGGCACCAATGAATCCACGGGCTGCCCGACGATGCTTGATGGCAATGAAGCGGCCTCCACTAAGGCTGTAGTTGATTGGCTCGCCGGCCGCACCGTGGGCCGTGATACCACCGGCAATGAATCCCGCAGCAACGCCTGGTCAAGCGGGAAAGTTGGCATGACCGGCGTTTCTTATGACGGCACGCTGCCGATTCTGGCCTCCACCACCGGTGTACCCGGTTTGGAAGCGGTGGTACCAGTCTCCGCACTCACCAATTTCTACGACTACTACCGTGTAGGTGGCACCGTCGTTGAGCCTGAGGGGTATCCGGGCGAGGATCTAGACAACTACGTTTCCGCGCTGTTGAGCACCAAGAAGCTACAAGGCTCCTGTCATTACCTGGCTGACGACTTCGCGAAAAAAGAAGACCGAGCCACCGCACAATACAGCGATTTCTGGGCGGAGCGCGACTTCTTCAAAAACGTTGACAAGGTCAAAACGCCTACCCTATTGGCAGCTGGTTTGGCTGACTGGAATGTGCGCTTGGATCAATCCACCGAGTGGTATCAAGCCCTGAAAGAACGCAACGTACCGGTGAAACTGGTGCTCCATCAGTATGCGCACCAAACTCCGCCGAGCTCGGGAGATTTCAACTGGCGATCATTGATCAACAAGTGGTTCTCACATTATCTTTTCGGCGTCGATAATGGGGTTGAGAAAAACTCAGAGGTAAGCATCCAGGATCAGAACAAAGACACCTGGAAGTATGTGTCATCCTGGCCACTCCCAGGAAGCAGCGTTACCGATTTGAACCTTCGTCCGGGTACCGCGGATAAACCTGGTTTGGTAGCCTTCAACCCCGCAGCGCTGCCTGGCGCCCCGGTCGCAGGTTCAGATCCGATTCAGACCCTCACTGACGACGGCAAGACCTCACATCAAGATCTATCCGCTAATCAGTCAGATGGACGTTTGCTTTATAGCTCGAACCCCGCCAAAGAAGACATCACACTCAGCGGCTTCGCCTCAGCCAAACTCAATCTGAGTTTCAGTACGCTGGCACCGAATTTGTCGCTGCAATTAATTGATCGTGGCACGGACGGCAAAGCGAAGGTAGTGACGAGGGCGTGGCAGGATCCGCAGAATCGGGAATCGTTGACCAGTTCCACGGCCGTTACACCGGGGACCTTCTACGCCATGGAGCTGCCGTTCATCTCAACTCAGTATGTGCTTGCGAAGGATCACAAACTGGAGCTGATGGTCTACTCAACCGATGTTGATGGCAAGAATTGCGCCACCTTGTGTGGGAAGGCTGGGACGAAGATCTCGATCGACCTCAGCAAGAGCAGCATTTCGGTGCCATTTGTTGGCGGTAAAGTTCAAGCATTCAAGGCCTTTGGCTCCGAGGTACCGCCGCTCCCGGTCGTCACCCCGCCGGTCGTGGTGCCGCCGGTCGTGGTGCCGCCGGTCGTGGTGCCGCCGGTAGACAAGCCGACGACGCCGACCGCCCCGGCAACTGTGCCGGTCGCAGGCCAAACTGGCAATACCGTCAGCGCACCCGCGACTGCACGCCCCGGACAGACTATTAATGTCACGGTGTCTGCTGCAGGGATTGGCCAAAAGCTCGACACCTGGTTGTTTAGCGATCCGTACTTCTTAGGCAGCAATACGCCGGCTGCGGACGGAAGTTACCAGGTAACAATCCCGGCTGAGGTTCCTGTTGGCCAGCACACCATCGGTGTTTATCTGCAGGACGGGATGCTATTTGGTTCTACCACCCTGACCATCGGCACGGATACTGGTCAGGTCCTGGCCAACACCGGCGTCGATGGCGCTCCGAACATCCTGTTGGCTGGCGGAGCGGCCTTGGCGGTAGGCATCCTCATTCCTGTTCTTCGGGCTGCAGCGGAGACGTCAGCACTAATTCGCAAGCACCTCTGACTAGTATTGGCCCGGTTCCTAAACTTAGGAACCGGGCCACTACTGATTAACGCCTAAGCGTTATTCCACCAACTTTCCATCCACCGAATCATCAGCTGCGGCATAAGCCAAGTCCCAGAACGACTCAGGGGCTTCCTTCGCTGCTTCAAAACTCACGCCGCCACCCAGGCTCCAGACCATGTTCCCCCTCAGAGCGTCATCCTGCGCTGGGAAGTCCTCGCGGTTGTGGCAACTCCGCGTTTCGCGGCGTTCCAATGCGCATTCCAGCGTCGCGCGCGCGGCCAGGATTGAACCAAGCAAATCGAAGGCATGCGCTAGATCATCGAAACCAGCGATATCCGGGTACGCGGTCACCTTGGGCAGCCGAGCTTCCAGCTCCGCCAGTTTCGCCAGCCCGGCACGCAAACCAACTTCGCTGCGCACCACGCCAGCGTGCTCAGTCATCAAGTCTCGAATCGCCCGCTGCATCCTGCGCGGCGTCTCCTTACCCTCGCCAGCCAGCAGACCTTGCATTTCCGCTCGCGCCACAGCGACGGCGTCGGCGCTGCGAGCCACCGTGCCGCGAGCGCGCGAGTACTCAGCCACCTCTTCACCAACAATCCGGCCGTAAACCATCAGTTCAATCAGCGAGTTCCCACCGAGCCGGTTAGCCCCGTGCAGGCCTCTGGACGCCTCGCCAATCGCATAAAGACCTTCGACGCCGGTCCCGTGATCTTCCGGTCGCACCCAGACTCCACCCATTGAGTAGTGCGCGGTCGGGGCCACTTCAATGGGCGTCTCAGTGATGTCCAGCATCTGTAGATCAATCAAATCTCGGTAAAGCCGTGGCAGCTTAGAACGAATCTGCTCTTTAGGTAGATGCGATACATCTAAGACGCCGCCATTCTCCGAACCTCGGCCCTCGGCAATCTCGGTGTAGTTGGCCAGCGCAACCCGGTCACGGGTGGACAGCTCCATCCGCTCTGGATCGTAGCGATCCATTAATCGCTCCCCTTAGGGCATTGCGCAGGATGCCGCCCTCACCGCGCGCGGCCTCCGAAACCAGCGTGCCAGCGGCGTCCTCAGGCTCGATCAAACCCGAGGGATGGAATTGCACCAGCTCGGCGTCGCGAATCTTTCCCCCCGCGAGCGCGGCAAGCCGGAAAGAATCACCCGTGTTTTCGTCACGGCGCGAAGAGGTGTAGCGCCAGATCCGAGTGTGTCCACCGACAGCCAAGATCACCGCATCGGCGTGGATCACCACGGGCGTACCATCCACAACGTCAAAGCCGTACGCACCGAAAACCACGCCATCGCTTGCCAGGATGCGCGTGATGTAGATGGTATCCACAATCTCAACACCAGCGGCTACTGCGTGGCTGACCAGGGTTCGCTGCATTTCCAGTCCGGTGTAGTCGCCCGTAAAACAGGTACGGCGGTAGGTGTGCGCGCCAAAGAATCGCTGGCTCAACCTGCCATAATCTTCGCGAGCAAATGGCATCCCCCACCGTTCCAGTTCTTCGATACCGCGAGCAGCATTGCGTGCCACAATTTCAATAATTTCCGGATCCGCCAAGAAATAGGATTCGCGCAACGTATCTGCAGCGTGTTGTTGCCAGCTGTCTTCCGGGTCCATCGTGCCCAAAGCTGCGTTGATTCCGCCCGCCGCCAGTGAGGTGTGCGCATCATGTTTCCGGCGGTTGCCGACGGCGAGCACTTGCACACCTCGCTCAGCCAATTCGATCGAAGCTCGAAGACCGGCACCGCCGGTACCGATGACAAGAACATTGGTGGCTAGCTGACGTTCAGTGACACTCTGCGTATTCATATTTCCATGCTAGAAAGCGTTGCTTGATTACTCCAATGAATTATTTGACTCTTGACGATGCGTTTATGCTATTGATGTGAATCTGGAACAGCTCCAAAGTTTCGTCGCAGTCTCGCAAATCGGGCCTTTCACCCGTGCCGCAGAGCAGTTGCATCTCGCCCAACCTTCATTGAGCAGACAAATCGCCACGCTCGAACATGATCTTGGCGCGGAACTGTTCCACCGCGCCCGCGGCCACATTCGGCTCACTGACGCCGGCGAGAAATTGTTACCGTTGGCCCGCCGAATGCTGGCCGAATGCTGGCCGACGTGAAATGGCCGAGCTTTCTGGCTTACAACGGGGTCGTGTGCGGCTCGGTGCCACTCCTACACTGTGCATTAGCTTGGTCGCCGAGGTGCTCAGCGCTTTCCGCAACGCGCATCCGGGGATTGAGCTACACATTATGGAGCGAGGATCGCGAAGTTTGATCCAAGAATTGAGCGACGGCGCCTTAGACCTGGCTATCATTACCGCCACGGACGGGCTGCGGGAAGCTGGCACAAGTTTGGCTCGCACCCCACTGCTGGCTGAAGAACTCGTGCTGGTCTCTTCGGCGGCGAATCCACCCGTCTCAGCTCAACAGGAAATCTCGTTGACAGAAGTGGCGAAAATGCCGCTGGTCACCTTTCACGAAAGCTACGATCTGCGCATCACCACCGACGCCGCCTTCCGGGTCGCCGGAGTTGAACCGAACAGTGCCGTTGAAGGTGCGGAGATGGACGCGGTACTCAGGTTCGTCGAGCGCGGCATCGGCGTCGCCGTCGTTCCGGCTATGGTGCTGCTGGACCGGCCAACATTGAGGTCAGTCCGCCTACACAAACCTCAATTGACTCGCACCATCAGCTTGGCGCATCGAGTTGATGTAAACCCAACACCGGCGGCACAAGCGATGCAAAACATGATCACCGCCGTCGCCGATGCGCTGAGCACCGGCGAAACCCCGCTTGCGCGCCTGGTGACCAGGGCCTAACGAGGATTACGGTGCCAAGCTGCGCAACGCAGCGTCATAGCGATCCAAAGCGATCTGCGCGATCACCCGACTTGGCAGAAGGGCAGGTGTAACCGTGTCAGCGCCAGCCTGCGCCAGCCGGTCATGAAAAAATCCTGGCGCCAACAGATACGAGGAGATCGTCACGTTAGCTTTCTTCCGCCGCATAATGTCGACGGCGGCCGGTACCAGAGGCTCGGCTCCCGCACCATATCCAGCCAAAACGGAATTTGGTACCAGCTGCGCAAGTTGCGCCACCATCACTTCGACGGCGGCCGCAGCCTCGGCCCGGGACGATCCTGCCGCTGCCAGCACCACACCCCAGTCGGGACCCAACTCCCCCAGACGATCTTTCAGCAGCTGGGCCAGACGTGGATCGGGGCCCAACGGCGCCGCTGCCACCGTTAACTCACGAGCAGCCACCGCCTTGGCAATATCTACCTGCACGTGATACCCCACGGAGAGCAAAAGCGGAACAATGACGGCAGATGACCCGGCGGGCAACCCGGCCACAACATCAGGCAAAGCTGGTTGCTGCACGTCGACGTACGCCTCGCGCACCCCTAAACCAGGCCGTAATGCCGCAATTTGCGAGCGCAATAAAGTAATCTCCGCCTGGCCGTCAAGATTGTCTGTGCCGTGCGAGCACGCAACGAGGATCGGCTGAGTCATGCAAGGAAGTGTAATCTGCTCCGGTGAGCATCGAAATTCTTCCGGACTTATTAGGCGTCTTTTTCTTTGCCGTCTCCGGTTCACTACTGGCTGGCAGAAAAGGCTTTGACCTCATTGGTTCGCTGCTGCTCGGTTCGCTCGTCGGCCTGGGTGGCGGCGTCGCCCGTGACTTGATCTTGGGCCAAAGCCCGGTCGCTTTTACTAATCCCGTGTACCTCATCCCGCCGGTACTGGCGGCGCTCCTTGTTTACTTCCTCTACTCTTCGGCAGAAAAAATTGGCCGGCTACTCACTGTCTTCGATGCTGCCGGATTAGCGCTGTTCTGCATCACTGGCAGCACAAAGGCCCTCGAGGCCGGGCTCAATCCAGTTGCCTCGGCGTTACTGGGCGTGACCAGCGCGGTCGGTGGTGGCTTGCTCCGCGACGTCGTCGCCAACGAAGTGCCTAGGCTGTTTAGCCCGCACGATATTTATGCAATTCCAGCTTTCCTTTGTGCAGCATTGACAACTCTCTGCTGGCTCAATGGCTTGCTGAACCTGGGCACCGGGGTGGCAATCGCCGTCGTCGTCTTTGTCTTCCGCCTTGTCGCCTGGCATTTTCGTTGGCATGCGCCGTTAGCGGCCTGGCGCTCCACTAGACTGGACAAGTGAGCGAAATGTTCCTGCAGAAGTTCCGAGATGTCATTCCCAACCTAATAGGCGAGCCATGGCAGGAAGAGGACGGCCTGACCGAGGCCGATCTGGCCGCCGATCTCGACGTCCAGATCCCCGTTGTGCTGCGCGAGTTCTACTTAGCGTTGGGCAATAGCGAGTTTATGGAAGCACACCACTTCTTTTGGGACCCCGATGAGTTGGAGTTCGAAGACGGCTATTTGCTGTTCCTAGAAGACGAAGAGGAACTCTACACTTGGGGCTTTCGGGCCGATCAGCTCGACGTTCCAGACCCGCTGATTTGGCGACGCAGCAATGCTAAAGGTAACTGGGTCTGCGAAGAAGGAACCTTTAGCGAGTTTGTCTTCGACTACTTCGAATGGGTCTTTAGCGACGAAGACGACTGAGTCGGCTCGGTCTTCATTGCTGGCATAGCCGCTATTCGGTTTCCGCTAAGCCACACGGTCAATCACCTAGGTGCTTGAGATCGCCGTCGAATACTCCACTAGCTAAACAGGATTGACCAGTTTTCAGCCGTCCAATGCCAAGCATCAGAGCAGCTCCTTCAATGTTAGAGCTAAAACTGGTCAAGCCTGTTGCCATAGTTGGCGCCCCATTGTCAGCAACTTGGTGATTTGAGCCAGCATTTTTCCAGGGTTGTGCACGACGTCGTCGTAATAGTAGCGCAAGACCAAGTACCCTCCCATGGCCGAGGCATTATCCCGGCGGCGGTCTTTCTTGATCTGCTGCGCCGCAAAATGCGTAGCACCGTCGAGTTCAATAATGAGGAATCCCTCCAGCAGGAAATCCACCTCGCCGACGCCGGGAAGCAGTACGTGCTGCTCAAAACGGATGCCCGCTCTGATAAAACTGGCTCTGGTCAATACCTCGAGAACTGAATCAGCACGGCCTCCGGCCAAATCAAGCACTCCTCTGGCCTTGGCGTTACGCCTGCCCGGCAGATTTACCCGGAGAAACTCGCGGTCGATGTCACCGCGCCCTACCGCAGACTGCACCATTACCAACGACTCAGCTTCGGGTAAGCACCGTAAAGCGTCTAAAAGAACGTCAGCCAATGAAGCCAAGGGCATCAAGGCTTGAGTTGGAATCCGAGTTGTCCGGTGAGCGACTACACCTTCTCGTGGCACTCCAGATTTGACTTGCAAATGAACTTTGCTGTGTTCGGTCAGTTGCCACAAGTTGTAATACGCGGCGGCAGAGACGCAGGTCAATCGACCCGCATGAAGCGATGCCAAAGCTACTGATGCATCGGCCGCCGGCAATTGGTAAATTCCAACCGCTGTACGTAGAACTAGGCCGCAACGAACCGATTGCTCAATCTCAGCTCGATTAAACCCCGCCGCCCGCAAAGCCTGATACCGGGCTACGCCGCCTCTTCGAGCAAGAAATGGAACCATCGTCATAGTTCAATCTGACGAGGCTTTCCATTTCGCGGATAGGCCTTGCGCCAGAATGTGGATAACCTCGCCAGAGCTCGAAACACAGTTCACCACTTTCTGGTTGAACCTTGGTCTTAGCCCTTGAATTCCAGGCAAACCACTTCCATAAAGTGGTGAACGGTGCCGCAGCTAGACTTCGCGGTTCACCACGGCTAAAGCAAAGTTGGCCAAAGCAGACTTCACCACGCCCTCCGGAAGCGGAGCAAGCGCAGCAACAGCCTCATCCGCCCACCTGCGCGCCACCACCCAAGACTCTTCGGTGACAGGATGCTCTCTGAGCGCAGTTACCGCGGCAGCCAAAGCCTCATCAGAGCTCAAATCGCCGTCAACTAATTCCAAAACCGCTGCAGCAGAGGGATCGGTGCTAGCTGCCTTACGCAATAGCAGCACGGGCAGCGTTGGCACGCGTTCACGCAGATCGGTTCCCGGTGCTTTGCCAGAGACCTGCTTGAGCCCGGTGACATCAATAACGTCGTCAGCCAGTTGGAAAGCGACGCCAACCTTCTCGCCGTATTCCACTAAGACGTCTTGAATCGGCTCCGGCACCTCGGCAAAGATTGCGCCAAGCTGCCCAGAGGCGGAAACTAGCGAACCCGTTTTGTCTGAGACCACGGAAATATAGTGGTCCACCGGATCCTCGTCGGGGCGTGGACCCACAGTTTCATGTAGCTGACCCAGGCAGAGCCGTTCAAAGGTCCGAGCCTGGATGCCTAGCGCTCGTGGGCCCAACTCAGAAACCAGAATCGATGCCCGGGCGAAAATCAGATCACCGGTGAGAATCGCAACCGAGTTGCCCCAAACTTCATGAGCGGTGGGCGCACCTCTGCGGAATGGCGCCGAATCCATCACGTCATCGTGATACAAAGTGGCCAAATGAGTCAGTTCAACAACGACGGCGGCCCGGATGACTTCGGGGCGGCTGGAATCACCCAAGTGAGCAGCAAGTAGCACCAGCAGCGGTCGGATCCGTTTGCCACCGGCTTCGATGAGGTGCCGCGACGTCGCATCTGCCAAAGGATCAGAGTTCGCGATTGCCTCGCGCAACTGCTTTTCTACCTTGGCTAAGTTGTTGTAAATTGCCGGACCCAGCTCGGGATCATCCGCAATTTCTGCGAAGGCGGCAGGCAGCTTAATGCCCATGGCAATGGCGCTCGTCGGCGGATCAATCTCCATGGAATCGGGCAGGCCATGGCCTGCATGGGTCCAGGTGGAATTGCCGGAGTTGCTTGGGGTGCCGGTGCTTGCAGTCTCGCTCACGAGTTAACCCTAACCCGGCCATTGCTGGTTGCCGGAACCAACCGCTCCAACAAGTGCGCAGTGCGGTCCATAGCGTCCTGATCAACACGGTCGGTGAGGTTGGCCATCAGCCGGACCACAAAGCGCATTATCAGCGGAACAGGCATTCCAGTACGCAAAGCAAACTTCATCACAGCGGGCCTGCCAATAAGCCCGGCAAAGCCTCGCCCTAGCGTGAAATGCTTTCCCCATTTTTGGCGAATCTGGTCAGCGTATCCAGCCATGCTGGCATCTAAAGCAAGCCTAGAATCGGTCAACGAAGCCCGTTGCAGCATCTCCGCAGCGAAACGTCCTGATTCCATCGCATAGGAGATTCCTTGCACCATTAAAGGGGCTTACCATGCCGCCCGCATCGCCCAGCAACAACATCCCCGGGCTGTAATGCGGAGTTCGGTTGAAGCCCATCGGTAATGCGGCGCCGCGGATCTCGCCCACCTGGTTGTCAACAGAAAATCCCCACTCCGGCGGCATCGACTCGGTCCATTCGCGCAAGACTTGGCGGTAATCAAGATGACCAAACTCACGTGAGGAGTTCAAAATGCCTAAGCCAACATTGCACGTGCCATCCCCTACGCCAAAGATCCATCCGTAACCCGGCAACGGGCCTTTCGGACCGTCTAGTTCCAGCCAACCTTCCATCCAGTCCTCCTCATGTCGCGGCGAGCTGAATATAGGTACGCACTGCAACACCAAGCGGTCGGTCGTCCCGTTTTGCCAGCCCCAAAGACAAAGCCGTGCGGGTTGAGTTACCGTCCGCCGCGAGCACGACGTCGGCCATGAAGTCTTGCTGTTCTCCGGTCTTTCGGCCATTCGCATCGAGCAGCGCAGCCCGCGCACCAGTGACTCGACCGTCGTCGGAACTGATTGCGGAGAGCACTGAATGCCCTTCCAGGATTTGCGCTCCTGCTGATCGGGCATGAGCGGCAAGTTCTTCATCGAACCCCAGCCGAGTGCGGATCAAACCATAATTCGGAAAGTCAGTGAGCTCGGGCCACGGCACTTCGACGCGTCGGCCACCAGCAATAAGTCGAAGGCCACGAGTCCGCCGCCATTGTTCAGCGGAATGCGGTAGGCCAAGGAGCTGAATCTCCCGTACCGCTCGCGGCGTCAGCCCATCACCGCAGACTTTTTCCCGCGGAAAATGAGTTTTTTCTAGCACCGTGACGTCCACGCCTGAGGCGGCCAGATAGTAGGCGGCCAGATAGTGGGCGGCCGTTGAGCCTGCCGGACCAGCCCCGACAATCAGAACTTTCATGGCTTGGCTTCGAGCTTGCCTTCTTTGAATGCCCGATGCAGTGCGACCAGCCCGCCGTTAAGATTCCGGTAGCTCACATCAGACCAACCGACGTCAGCTATCCATTGCGCCAGGTTGTCTTGATCCGGCCAAGCCCTGATCGACTCGGCCAAATACACGTAGGCCGATGGATTCGATGAGGAACGGTTCGCAATCGCAGGCAGCGCCCGCATCAGATATTCGGTGTACACCGTTCGGAAGGGGCCAAATGTTGGGTGCGAGAACTCGGCAACCACTAGCTTGCCGCCGGGCTTTGTCACTCGCAGCATTTCGGCGAGCGCCTTTTTTGGCTCGTTGACGTTGCGCAATCCGAACGAGATTGTCACCGCGTCAAAGGAGTTGTCGGCAAACGGCAGTGCTGTTGCGTCGCCGGCAATGAAATCAATATCTGGTCGACGTCGTTTGCCCACTTTGAGCATTCCGAGCGAGAAGTCGAGCGCAACGACGTCAAGACCGGCGTCGGCATAAGGCTCACTTGAAGTACCCGTGCCGGCGGCCACGTCTAAGACCCGCTGGCCAGGAACAGCACCAACGGCATCAACAACAAGACGGCGCCAACGCCGAGTCTGCCCCATCGACAAAACGTCATTCGTCACGTCATATTTCGGTGCGACGTCGTCGAACATTGCGGCGACTTCGTCCGGGCGCTTATCCAAAGATGCACGGCTCATCGTCCTATTCTCTCAAACCCTGGAGGATGAAGTGAACAAAGCCAATCAACAGCAGTCCTGCCGGGCGGGTACGCTTGGATTCGTGCTGCGCAGTCTGACCGTCCCGTTGGCGGATGTTTCCTCCTCTAATCCGCCAAGCGGACTTCTCGCGGGCCTCTTGACGCAGGATTCGTTGTGTTGGGTCCGGAGGGATGAAGGCCTGGTGGGCATCGGTACCGTGGCAGAATTCACTGTCCGCGGGCACAACCGATTTGATGAAGCCAAAACCTGGTGGGCGGAATTAACCGGCAACGCCGAGATTGAAAATCCAGTGGGAATTGCTGGTAGCGGACCGGCAGCTTTTGGCAGTTTCACCTTTTCCAAGCTTTCCAAACAAGATTCGACCTTGCGGCTGCCTCGACTAGTCGTTGGCCTACGCGACGGCGTGGCCTGGCTAACAATCAATAGCACTCAGGCTGAAGTAACCGAGCAGATGGCGCATGAAGAGTTAGCGCGCTGGCGGGAGTCAATCACCCCTAGCGAAGCGCCCGGAGGCAGCTTTGAAATTGCCACAGGCGCGCTGAGTGAACCGGAATGGACTGAAGTAGTCGCGGAAGGAATTCGGGCAATCAAGGAACGTTCCTTGGAAAAGGTCGTCCTTGCCCGAGACATCGTGGTCCGTGGCTCACGTCCGATTGACCGACCAACAGTACTAAGCCAGCTAATGAACCAGTATCGAGAATGCTGGACGTATGAGGTGGGGAACTTTATTGGTGCCACACCAGAGATGCTCATTAAGGTCGAGGCTGGTGTGGCTCGTGCCAGGGTACTTGCCGGCACAGTCGATCGCGCGGGAGCGCCCAATTCCAGCAGCTACGCACAAGAAATGCTGATGGAATCGGCCAAGCAGCGGCAAGAACATGAGATCGCGATTAAATCGCTAATCGGCCAATTAGCCCCGTTTTCCATCGACCTTCACTTCCCTGCTGAACCCTTTATTTTAGAGTTACCGAATGTTTGGCACCTAGCTTCTGATGTCAGCGCGGAGCTAGCCGCTAGCAACCATCACCTGCCAAGTTCTTTGGCCTTGGTTGAAGCACTACATCCAACAGCGGCAGTGTGCGGAACACCGCGGCTTGAGGCCGGCGCACTCATTCGAGAGCTAGAGAACTTTGATCGTGGGCCGTACGCCGGGCCAGTCGGCTGGCTGGATGCGGCTGGAAACGGTGAATGGGGCATCGGGCTGCGGGGGGCCGTGCTTGAAAACGAATATGAAGCCCGGCTTTATGCTGGCTGTGGCATCGTCGAGGCTTCGGACCCAGAGGCTGAGTTGGCTGAGAACTGGGCGAAGTTCCGCCCAATGCTGCAGGCACTTGGTGCCCAAAAGTAATTTGTTTCCTCAAGGTCAACAACTGTTTACAAAATTTGATGTGCATTACTAAGGTATAGTTTTGGCCTGCAAGAAATGTGACGGGCTGTTGCTGGGGACAGTTGAGTAACAGACTCAAACACGCACCTTGATTCGAACAGAGGAATTCCATGAAAGTAGCTCCAACGGCAATTGCGAAAATGCTCGCAATTCTCGCTGTCGGCGCCCTTGCGCTGAGCGGATGCACGTATGAATCCGAAAAACTGGACCGACCGGCAAGCGGTGCCACTGCGGCACCATTTGATCTTGACAGCGTCAAGACCAACGCAGTACTAACTGCCCAACTGCCGGAATCGATTAGAAATCGCGGCACGCTGATCGTTGGCTCTAACACCGAATATCCACCGGCCGAGTTTCTTGATGCTAGCGGCAAACCTACCGGCTATGACATCGAAATGATTACAGCCATAGCAAAGAAGCTCGGGCTGAAAACCGAAGCGCAAAGTGCCGAATTCACCGCAATTCTGCCTGCCCTTGGGCCGAAGTACGACGTCGGCATATCGTCGTTTACTGTGACGCCGGAACGATTGAACAACGTCAACATGGTGAGCTTCCTGAACGTTGGCACCACCTGGGCGGTGCAAAAAGGAAACCCTAAAAAGGTCGATCTGAACAATATTTGTGGATTATCCATCGGCGTACAAACGGGCACCACCCAGGAAGACCCCGATCTGAGCGGGCGCAGTGCTAAGTGCAAGGAAGACGGCAAAGCTCCGATCAACATTGTGACGCTGAAAAACCAGACCGATATCACCACCCGACTGATTGGTGGCACGTTGGATGCTATGGCGGCAGATTCGCCAATCACTGGCTATGCGATAACGCAAACAAATGGCAAGATCGAGCGGCTGACCGACGCTTACGACCAAGCACCACAAGCCATCGCAGTTGCGAAAAGTGATACCACTTTTGCTGAATTGATCAAAAAGGCGTTAGACGCACTCAAGGACGATGGCTCCTACAAGAAAGTCCTCGACTCCTGGGGCTCAAGTGATTCAGCAGTCGATTCCTTTCAAGTCAATCCAGAGGTGAAGTGATGACGACCGAACGCATAGATCGAATCAAAGCGGTACCGGTGCGTCATCCTGGCCGCTGGGTTGGCATTGTTATTATCGCGATCATTGTTGCGATCATCATTCAGTCGGTGGCTACTAACGAAAATTTTCGTTGGTACATCGTCTGGCTCTACTTACGTGATGTAAAGGTCATCCAGGGCGTCGGCTGGACGCTAGTGCTGACTGTTGCCTCCATGGTCCTGGCTATTGTGCTGGCCATCCTGCTTGCGTTCATGCGGCAGTCAGATAATCCGATCTTCCGCTGGGTCAGTTGGTTCTGGGTTTGGTTCTTCCGTGGAACCCCGGTTTATACCCAGCTAGTTTTCTGGGGCGCCATCGCAGTGCTCTACCCGAAAATCGTCATCGGCATTCCGTGGGGCCCCGAATTCCTGAGTTACAACACCCAAGACGTCATAAACTTCTTTGTCGCTTCAATCCTAGGGCTCGGGCTCAACGAGTCAGCCTATTTGGCGGAAATCTTCCGTGCTGGACTGAAATCCGTCGATAAGGGACAAATTGAAGCTGCAGATGCTTTGGGTATCCGCAAAAGCAAGATACTGCGGAGAATTGTTCTCCCACAAGCCATGCGAGTCATTGTGCCTCCTACCGGTAATGAAACGATTGGCATGCTCAAGACGACCTCGCTTGTTGTCGCGGTTCCCTTCCTATTTGGCGAACTTACTTTTGCAACCACCGCGCTAGCCAATAAGACCTTCCTGCCCATTCCCTTCCTGCTTATTGCGGCCTTCTGGTACTTGCTCATCACTAGCATCATGATGGTGGGTCAGTACTACATTGAACGCCACTACGGCAAAGGTGTGGATAATCTTTCGCCTGCACCGGTCCGCGCTCCAGACATGAACGGAGGAAAGTGAATATGAGCACCGAAACCAACGCCAAACCTCTGATTCGCATCGAGGGAGTACACAAGTTTTACGGCAGTCACCATGTGCTAAAAGGCATCGATATGACCGTCAAACAAGGCGAAGTTTCTGTTTTGATTGGACCATCCGGCTCAGGAAAATCGACTCTGCTGCGTTGCGTCAACCTTCTGGAAACTATCGACGCCGGTCGGATTCATGTTGGCGATGAGCTCATTGGCTACAAGGAAATCGATGGCAAACTTCACCAGCTCAAAGTGAAAGAAATCGCTGCGCAACGCTCCGAAATTGGCATGGTTTTCCAGCGGTTCAATCTCTTCGGCCACAAAACCGCAGTAGAGAACATTATCGAAGCCCCGACTCAAGTCAAAAAGCAGTCCAAGAGCACTGCTAAGAAGCGGGCTCTGGAACTGCTGGATCAGGTCGGTTTGGCTGATCACGCCAATCACTATCCGGCACAGCTTTCCGGCGGTCAACAGCAGCGGGTGGCAATCGCCCGCGCGCTGGCCATGGATCCGGAATTGATGCTCTTTGACGAGCCAACGTCAGCGCTCGATCCTGAGCTAGTTGGCGACGTCCTGCAAGTTATGAAGGACCTTGCCAAGTCCGGCATGACCATGGTCGTGGTAACTCACGAGATTGGCTTCGCCCGCGAAGTCGGAGACACACTCACCTTCATGGATGCCGGCGTCGTTGTGGAGTCCGGCGACCCTAGCGAGATTATTGCGAACCCGCAGCACGAGCGGACTAAAGGGTTCCTCAGCCGCGTTTTGTAATCGACTCTGTTAGATGGTGAGCGCCGCAGATATCGCGGCCCTAACTCGATCATGCAAGCCCCGCAACGCGGTCCGTTCAGTGCGAATTTCCAACACTGAACGGCCGCTGACCGGGGCTTGCAACATTTCAACTAGTTGCTCGGTGCTGGAGACAAGCTGGTATTCCAAACCATACGCAGCAGCTAGCGACGCCAGCTCCGCGTCGTGCGCAGTGCCAAAATAACGCTCGACGGCGGCCTGGTAAGCAGGCTCGTCCCCCAGAGTGCCATGCTCCAACAGCGTAAAGATTCCGCCACCCGAGTCGTTGAGCACCACTATCTGCAAATCAGGCACCTGCTCACCACGTGGCAGAAGTAAACCTCCCACATCATGTAAGAAGGTCAGGTCTCCAACGAGTAAGCGAGTCGGCCTAGCCGTTGCCAAGGCAATCCCCGTCGCCGTCGAAATGGTGCCATCTATCCCGGCAAGCCCACGGTTCGCATGGACTCGTGGACTTTCCGACCGTGGCCGACCGGCCAAATCAGCGTCCCTGATGGGATTTGACGAGCCAATAACCAAATTCTCAGAGCTGCCCCAGAGTTCACGCGCAAGCCGTAATCCGCTGAGCTCTTCGCCCAAGGCATCGTCTAAAGCCGCCTCGGCCTGAATCTGCGCAGCGAGCCAGATTTCCAACCAGCTCGCAGACCCGGAGCCAGTAAACTCACTCAGCGCAGCCCAGTCGCTGATGATCTGCTCGCTACGCTTACCTTCTTCAAACCAGGTCGCCGGTCGCGGCAAATAAAGCGCGCGAGGCAAATCGGCGCGGTTCATAAGCGCCGCCACCGGACGAGAGAGCGTAGGGCGGCCAAAGATCACCACTCGCTCGATCAAAGCCTCAAAATGCTCCAATAAAAGCCGATAAGGCCCTACCGCGTTCGGACCAAACCGCGCATTCGACGACGGTTCGGCAAGCAACGGCAAGCCATGCCTGCGGGCAAACAATTCCGCTTGCGGGCCAGCCCCGTGTCCAGCAAGTACCACCGTTTGGTACCGATGCTCGGACTCTTGGTGTTGCGGAATGATCGTTTCTATCGCGGCATCAACCGGTTGCGAGCTTTTTAGCGGCCGAAAATCGGAACCGTCTAAGGCCGGAGTCAGCGGATCGCGGAAGGCGAAGTTCAGCTGAACAGGTCCGGTTGCGACGCCGTCGAGCCTGCCAAGTGCAGCGTCTAGACCCGTCCTAACTGCCGGTTCTGGTAGATCACCAGCGGCGACGTCGGCGGCAAACCGGACATGCGAGCCAAACAGGTCGATCTGGTCGGTGGTTTGATTGGCACCAGTGCCGCGCAGTTCCTCAGGTCGATCCGCAGAAAGTACTAAGAGCGGAACCCCGGCGTGATCAGCTTCCATCACAGCGGGCAGCAAATTGCCCACGGCAGTTCCGGAAGTGGTCAGCACGGCCACCGGAGAGCTGGAGCCAATAGCCAGGCCTAGCGCAGTGAAGCCAGCACTACGCTCATCAATTCGCACTACAACATGGATTGCTTGCTGAGCTTCAGCCAATGCATAAACCAGAGGTGCGTTACGGGACCCCGGCGAAACAACGACGTGTTGAACCCCGCCCCGGATCAATGCCTCGACGACCCGACGTGCAGATTCCATCGAGCCGATCCCAGTTACCGAAGCATTCACCACCCAAGTCTAGGCGAACCGGCAAGCTTAGCCAGCGTCCGGCGAAGCCGCTCGTGCCACCAGGCAACTCGCTCAGGTGCCGCCTGGTAGCGGTCCATCAACTCGGGATCCGGTTGGGCATCACGCAAGACGATGTTGCCGTCGGCCGGCAGCAAGGGATCAGCCCAAACATCGGCCGCCAAAAGCGAGACCGTACCCAAGCCACAGGCGAACGGCAGCTCAGGTAACGCAGCGGCCAACGCTAATCCGGCCCGAATACCCGCCGACGAATCCAGAGCAGAACTGACGACGGCGGGTAACCCGGCTTGAGCGACCAAATCCAGTACATTTCGCACCCCGCCGAGCGGGGCTACTTTGACGATGATCAGCTCAGCGGCACCGGCGCGAGCCACTGCCAGCGGGTCGGATTCCTTGCGCACACTCTCATCCGCGGCAAGTCGAATCGGCAGCCCTACCGCGGATAATGCTTCACGCAGCCGAGACAATCCATCGATTCCAGCAACAGGCTGTTCCGCGTATTCGAGGTCATATTCAGCCAAACCACGGAGCGCTTGCATCGCTTCCGCATGCTGCCAACCAGCGTTTGCATCGATTCGAAGCCCGGCATTCGGCAACGCGCGCCGCACGGCGGCTACCCGGTCCAAGTCGTCTTGAAGCGACTGTCCCGGCTCGGCAACCTTGACCTTAACAGCTGGAACCTCACCAAAAGGCGCCAAAACTGAAGCAACCTGAGCTGCCGGCACCGCCGGCACCGTCGCGTTTACTGGAATCGAGTTCCGCAACGGCTGGGGGAAGCCCTGCCACGCCGCTTCAACGGCGGCCCGTAGCCATCGCGAAGATTCGGCGTCGTCGTATTCCACAAAAGGTCCAAATTCTGCCCAACCAGCTGGACCACGCAACAACATGGTTTCACGCGTCAGAATGCCACGGAACTTGACTCGCATTGGCAAGGAAACGACCCGCGCCGAGGCACGGAGCTCTTCAAATTCAGGCAAGTTCACGCTACGAGCCTACTCTCCAACGCCAAGGGCCAAAGCGCGCTCACAGAATTCACTGACAAAGATTTCGGCGCGAACACGTAGGGTTACTGAATGGGATTCGGTCAAGCACAGCCTGGCGCAGCGCCAGCACGGCCAGGGCGCTTTCCACTACATCCTGGGCTATTTTTTCTTACCGCTGCGTTGGCGGTCCTGGGCTTGATCAGCACTTACCTCTACTTTGTTCGGACAACTACCGGACAGTACATTGACGACATTGACGAGTCCGCGCTCGTTGAAGTTGCGGCAGCAAAGCGCGGGGTCGGTGAGCAGACCTCGCATTTTCTGGACGCGTTACCGGTCACCTCGGTGGTAATTGGCGCGCTATTGGTCTTGCTGATTACCATTTGGCGCAAGCGCTGGTTGGCAGCCGCAATCGCGTTAATAGCAATGGGTGGGGCGAATCTGAGCACCCAGCTATTGAAAGCTTCATTGCCGGACCGTCCTGATCGGGGCGTGCCAACGCTCGATCTGAACTCGCTCCCTTCCGGGCACAGCACATTAGCCGCAAGTTCCGCAGTCGCCGTGTTTCTTGTTGCCAGTCCGCGCTGGCGGCCATTCGTAGCCTTTGCCGGCGGTAGCTACGCCGTCGTCTCTGGTACATCGACCTTGATCAATCAATGGCACCGCCCCGCGGATGTACTGGCTGCCTACCTTATGGTTGGCGCGTGGAGCGCTTTAGCCGGCTGGGCGATCCTGCGTTGGGGTAAAGACTGGAACTCGTGGCAGGGCTTTGGCCAGTATTGGGTGTCTTCGCGGATCTGGCCGTTGCTTTCAGTGTTGATAGGAATCGGTGCTGCCGCTGTCGCAGTATTCTCCCTGCAGGCACTAGCCGCGCCGAAAGCGATAAGTAGCAACAACTACTTTCTCGCTGGTGCCGCAATGATCGTGATTTCCGGATACTTGATCTCCGTTGCCGGAGTATTGCTTTTTGGCTGGGAGCCTCGACGGCGATCAGCGAAGCGCTAGCGCCGCTCGGCTAATCGGTTTCGGGTCAGACCCTCTTACGTCTAGCGATCTGGTCAGCGAGCTGCTGCACCTGGGCGGGGTCCGCGTCCCGAGCAAGGGCAACGTAGTGATCCATGACGGCCGGCCGGTAGCGCACCGGAAACGTCTGTCCCGGGGCGAGCCGGGTGAGCTCGGTGATCGTGAAGCCCTCGTCTGCAATACCGCGGAACGAGATTCCGTTGGCGGTCTCCACATCAAGCATCAGGACTAAGCGGGGATTGCTGTTGACTTCCCGCCAGTCGACCAGAACCCCGAGCGCGAGCGCCCCCGTCCGCAGTTCTGCATTGCGCTTGCGTGCATCGCTGCTTAGGAGCGGGTTCGGGGCGACACTGGGGAAAGCGGGCCCGATGCCAAGCGCTTCCCGGCCCAGGTCGGGTCTGAGATGCTCCATCATATTGTCGCGCTTCTTCTTCGAACCGAACATCTTGTCCCTCCCCCACAGCGCTACAGGATTCTCTGCCTGGCGCTTCGCCTCAACGCGATTGTATCTCGTGACCATTCCCGACCTTAGTAGCATTGCCAGGTCCCGGCAGGGTCGCTGTCTGCGGTCGGGCTGATGCCACCCCCCCTAGTTCAGCTCAGGTTTTCGCACGCGCGGAATCCAGTACCAAAGCACTGCCGCCGCCGCGAAACCGAGCAGACCAGTTGCACCAATGCCTAAGCCAAAGGTGGCTATCGCGGTAATTCCCGAAAGCAATGCGGGTCCAGAAAACGAGCCCAAATCGGACAAAAACCGCCAAATACCAAGAAATTGCGCTCGCCCAGCATTCGGTGAGTAATCAGCTCCCAGCGTCATGATCATGCCGGCTCCAATTCCGTTGCCAAAGCCGATCAGTAGCGAGACGAGAAGCAAACTCACCGCACCCACTGTCAATGGCATCACGATGAGCGACACCGCCATAATCACCATCGACGGCACCGCGACCCAAGCCCTTCCGCGGCGGTCCATCACTTTCCCCGCCGGGTAAAAGACGAGCATGTCTATCGCGCCGGAGAGACCGTAAATCAAAGAAGTCGTTGTTGCGTCTAAGCCAAGCCCTTCAGCCCAAAGCGGGATCACTACTTGCCTCGAGGAACGCACGGCACTGACTAAAAGCACGCCGAGGCCCAGGGTGAGGAAAACATGTTTGTGCGAGGTGAGGATCTCGCGGAGTTTTGGCGAGGGAAGCTGCGCACCAGCACCACCTGCATGCACGAGGTCCGGCATACTCAGCGCGATCGTCCCGGCCACGATAACTGCTCCTACGCCAACCCAATAGGCGCCAGAGAGGTGTAGAAAATTGATCGCCAGCGCGCCAATAAACGGACCGATAAAAACACCAATACGCATTACGCCGCCCAATGTGGACAGCGCTCGAGCTCGGTATTTTACGGGGACAGCTTCGGTGAGGTATTTCTGCCGGGCCAGGTTAAAGACTGCAGAGGCTGCGCCAATTAACAAGATTCCTAATCCATAAACCCAGAGATTCGGCGCAACCAGACAGAGCAGCATGGCCACCATGCTCAGCACAGCGGCACCGACTATTGCCCAACACTCGCCATATTTGTCGGTGATGATCGACGCCGGAATGTTGCTCAGCAAGGAGCCAATGCCAATCAGCGTCACGATGAGGGCTGCGATTGCCACTGATGCGCCAAGATCTCTGGCGCTCAAGGCGATTACCGGCAGGATTGCGCCTTCGCCAATTCCAAATAATAACGATGGGCCAAAGGCCGGGAGGGCAATCTTTTTGAAGCTAAATTCGGCTCCGCCGCTGGCTTGACTCACTCTGGCCACCCTACTCCGACCAGGTCAAGGGTTCGAAAATTCTCGCTACGATGCTTGCTAGTGCGGAGCCAACGAACTAGTTAAGCGCTCTGCCGCAGTCTGGTGATAAACCATCGGGACTGTTCCGGACCATAAGGCAAAATCGGAATCGCCTTGGTGGCGTCATTTGGTGTTTCTCGAGCCGCCTCCCGCGCCATTCGAATAGCGGTAGACATCGTCTTCGCCATGGTTTTGACGAAGTCGTCGTCGCCCGGCAGTCCATGACCAGGTACTAAAAATTCGTAGCGATGCCGCAGCGCAGAGAGCTGCCGCAAGGTATCCGCCCAATCTGCCGGATAGGAATCCTCAAAAGAAGGTTAGGAACCCTGCTCCACCAGATCGCCAGAAAACACTGTGCTCGAAGTGCCCACCAACAAATCTCCGTCAGTATGGCCGCGGCCAAGCGAAAATAGCGTCGCCGCGCTTCCGCCCAAATCAACTAAGACTGGCTGATCTTTCACTAAAGCATTCGGCAGCACAAGCCTGGCCGCGACGCCTTCATTGGCTGCCATCTCCGGCTCAGAGCTAGCGTTAACACACTTGCGTTGCGCTTCGCCGCTTTGCGCCATGGTGTTGGCCGCATTCTCGTGCGCCCAAAATTCCAGCGCCCCGGCATCGGCAAAAACGGCGTTGCCAAAGAAGTGGTCATAATGCGCGTGGTTGTTCACTACGACCAACGGCAAGGCCGTGATTTCGCGAACGGCAGAGAGTATTTCAGCACCTTGCCTTGGACCACAGCCAGTGTCGATAACCAAGGCCCGCTCGTTTCCGACGACTAAACCTGTATCGAGTAATTCGCCAGAAGTGCTCAACACAAAGTTATGAGAACCGAGTTCACGCCAAGATGCCATGGCCCAATTCTGCCTCACTAGCCGCTAAAGATCGGCCAAGAGCGTCCCAGGATTCTCAATCGCGTCAGCCACGTAGCGAAGGAACCCGCCTGCCGTCCCGCCGTCGCACACTCGATGATCGAAGACTAAAGTCAGCTCCGTCAGTTTGCGCACGGCCAACTCACCGTCCACAACCCAAGGCTTATCGATGATTCGGCCGACGCCCAAGATCGCTGATTCCGGGTAGTTGATAATGGCGGCAGATCCGTCCACACCAAAGACGCCATAGTTGTTCAGCGTGAAGGTGCCGCTGGCCAATTCCGCTGGCGTAGCTTTGCCAGAGCGGGCGACGGCGGTCAACCGCCTGATCTCGGCGTCCAGTTCGCGAGCGCTTAGTTTTTGCGCTGCGCGAACCGACGGCACCATCAAACCGCGCTCAGTCTGGGCCGCGAAGCCGAGGTTCACTCCATCGACCGCGACGATTTCGCCATTTTCGATCCGAGTATTCAGCTCGGGGAATCGAGCCAGTCCGGCCAACACAAATCGAGCAATAAAAGCCAGAATCCCAGGCGTAGTCTCCGGATTGATCTTCTTGAGCGAATCACGCATTTGCAGCAGAGCCGTGGCATCTACATCGACCCACACCGTTGCTTCCGGGATTTCCGTCCGGCTTCGGCTCAAGTTCGCTGCTATGGCCTTACGGATGCCGGTCAGCGGAGTCCGCGAAAGTACCGAGAGCCCCGATCGGGGGTCCAGGCCAGCGCTTTCGGTTGGTGTTGTTGAACCTGTTTCCGCTGCGGTTACGGCGGCGCCGGTTAGCTGGAGATCCTGACGCAAAATCAAACCGCCAGGACCTGAGCCAGTGACGCTGTGCAAGGAGATACCTGAATCACGCGCCAGTTTCCGGACCAATGGTGAAATAACCAGTGGTGCGACTGAGCTCACTCCGACTGCTGCCGCCAAAGCTGGGGCTGCAGGAGTAGCTTCGGCTTTGCGGGGCCTGGAGCGCGCAGTGGCTGTTTGGCCACTAGTGCCATAACCAATAAGCACATTCCCACTGCCCGCACGCTCTTCTTCACGGTAGCTTTCGTGCGGATCACGGGCTTCACCGGGCTCTATGGCACGGGAAACCGTGAGGAAAGGCTTTCCCACATCCATCAATTGCCCCTCGGAACCATGCAAGATGGCTACGAAGCCGGCAAACGGCGAGGGAACTTCTACGAGCGACTTGGCCGTTTCGACTTCGGCAATCGGCTGATCGATCACCAAGGTATCCCCCTCGGAGACCAACCAGCGAACAAGTTCAGCTTCGGTCAGCCCTTCGCCCAAATCAGGGAGCAGGAAGACCTGCTGGTTGCCAGTGCTTTGCGTACTAATCGTGGCACTCACAACGAGTCCTCCCATTGCAACTCGTCAACGGCGTCAAGAATCCGGTCGGCACCGGGCAGGAAGAAAATCTCAAGCTTGGGGGCCGGGTATGGCACATCAAAACCAGTTACCCGGCGCACCGGTGCCGCCAACGAATGGAAACAACGTTCTTGCACCCGAGCCACAATTTCGGCGGCCATTGAGGCAAAGCCAGGCGCCTCAGCAATAACCACGGCTCGACCGGTCTTGCGCACCGAAGCGCACACCGTCTCGTCGTCAAACGGAGTCAGCGACCGGACGTCGATAACTTCGAGCGAACGGCCCTCGCCCGCAGCGATATCAGCAGCGGTAAGCGCGGCAGCAACCGAAGGCCCGTAGGCGATGAGCGTCGCATCGGTGCCTTCGCGCGCAACAACGGCTTTGCCGATGCTTTGTTTGGCTTTGCCCGGCCACTCAGCAGCCAAAGCTGCTAGATCTACGGTGTCCTTGGAGAAATAGAGCTTCTTGGGCTCAAGGAAAATAATTGGATCGTCAGAAGCAATTGCGTCGCGCAGCATGGTGTAAGCATCAGCAACCGTCGACGGCGTAAGCACCGTCAGCCCCGGTGTATGGACGTAGTACGCCTCGGACGAGTCGCAGTGGTGCTCGACGCCGCCGATGCCGCCCGCGTAGGGAATCCGGATCACCATGGGCAGCCGAACTGAACCTCTGGTTCGATTAGCCATCTTGGCAACATGGCTGACTACCTGCTGAAAGGCCGGGTAAGCGAAAGCATCGAACTGCATTTCAACAACAGGACGCATACCGTTCATGGCCATACCAATCGCCATGCCCACAATGCCAGATTCCGCCAGCGGGGTATCAAAGCAGCGCTGGTCGCCAAAGCGCGCGGTGAGCTCGTCCGTGATGCGGAAAACACCGCCCAGGGTGCCAACGTCTTCGCCAAGCATCAAGACTGACTCGTCCAGGACCATCGAATCAGCGAGCGCCTGGTTGAGCGCTTTCGCAAAAGTCGTAGGGACTGCCTGACTAGTTTGTGCCTGTGCGGCATCTGCGACGGCGGTCATGAGGCGTTTCCTTCGCGTCGGAGTTCTTCCGCGAGCTGAGCTGATTGCTCATCGAGCTGCGGGTTTGGTTCGGTGTACAGGAATCGGAAAAGATCTTGCGGGTCAATGTCCGGCTCCGAGTTCATGCCGTCACGCAACTGCGTGGCAACGATTTCGGCGCGAGCGACGATCTCGGCCTCGCCGTCGTCGTCAAGCAGCGCTTCAGCGCGCAAGAAAGCACGCATTCTGGCCACTGGATCTTTCTCTAGCCATTCGGCAACTTCGCTGTCTTGACGGTATCTCGTGGCATCATCGGCATTGGTATGCGATTGAATCCGGTAAGTATTGGCCTCTACCAATAGCGGGCCAGAGCCTTCCCGGGCTAGGGCAACCGCGCGCTTCAAAACGGCGAGCAGGGCGACGACGTCGTTACCGTCTACGTGTTCGCCTGCCATCCCGTAACCCACGGCTTTGTGCGCCAGCGACGGCGCAACTGACTGCTGAGCGAGCGGAACCGAGATTGCGTATTTATTGTTTTGCACAAAAAAGATCACCGGCAAATTGAACACTGCGGCAAAGTTCAGCGCCTCGTGAAAATCGCCTTCACTCGTGGCCCCGTCACCGCACAACGCCATCACTACAGTGTTTTCACCCCGCAGTTTCGCCGCATGCGCTACGCCGACTGCGTGGAGTAGCTGGGTGGTTAGCGGGGTGCATTGGATGCCCACCTTGTATTTCATCGGGTCATAGCCACCGTGCCAGTCACCGCGGAAAAGTGTCATCGCCTCCACCGGATCAACGCCACGGCTCATCACGGCCACAGCGTCCCGGTAGGTTGGGAAGAGCCAGTCGCCCTCATCAAGGCACAGCGCGGCCGCGACTTGGCAGGCTTCTTGGCCGTGGCTTGACGGGTAAACAGCCATTCGCCCTTGCCGAACTAAGGCAGAGTTTTGGTCGTTGAATCGACGTCCGATGACCAGCTGAGCATAGGCCTCTAATAGTGCGGCATCGTCGGGCACCGGGTACTCGTGCCCAGCTTGGCGTAAACCAGGCTCCGAGCGGCGCCCTTGCGGGTCCACCATTTGGATCTGTTCATGCGCCGGGAGCATGTAGTCCTCGACACTGATGCCAAAGGCCTGACTCACGCTCTTCAGCTGATTTTCTTGCTCTGCGGAGATCGTCATCGTTCCGTCCATTCGTCGCGCTGCTAGATTGCAGTATGACTTCCAGTATGACTTTTTTTAGACTTTATCCGCTAGCTGAGACTCAATGAGAAGACGAAATGAATCAAAAGGTGTGTTTTTGAAGATAGACTGTTAACGTGACTCACATTACAGCCGCTGTTCTGGACATATCGCTGGCGCAACATCATGACTGAGCTGCCAGTATCGGCCCCGCTGGATGAAGTAGACCGGCAAATTCTCGCCGAACTCACCCAAGATGGCCGGATTTCAATTAGTGCTTTAGCTGAAAAAGTTCACATCAGCCGCGCACACGCTTACCACCGAGTAAGCCAGCTGAGCGAGCGTGGCGTGTTGACCAAGTTTGCCGCCGTCATTGATCCAATCAAGGCCGGGCTCAAGTCCTCCGCCTATGTGACGCTTAAAGTGAAACAGCATTCTTGGCGTGAGCTGCGCGAGTCGCTAAAGACGATTGACGAGGTGCACCATATTGCGCTGGTCGGTGGCGACTTCGACGTGATACTGCTGGTCCGGGCCGAGGATAACGAGCACCTGCGCAGGCTTGTTTTTGACCGGCTACAGTCGATGCCCGGCGTCTTAGATACCCAGACCTATCTGATTTTCGACGACGTAGATTCGTGCTGATTGCAACGCCGACGTGGCTGGCTGGAAGCAAGTCACCTCGAGCGGCGCAGAAGTAAGCCCCCTATCTGGCTCAGATGTAATCGGATGCCGGCGCTTCACCAGTTCTCGATACAGTTGTCAAAGAATGGGATACCGGGGCTGGAAAGGTCGCCATGAGAGAGTTTAAACTTGCCGTTGATTGGGGTATGGGATGGCCGCTCAACGACATTATGTCCATCGAGCCCCGACCAAATTGGGATTCTCTCATCACTCCCGAGCTCAAGAAACGCATGTTCGCTTGGGGTAAGTACTTCAATGATCACGCGGATCTCGAATCAGGCAGCTTTCTTAGTGAAGAAAAGCGTAAATGGTTTGACCTTGAAGGCGTGCGCATCCTCAACGACCTTAATGATCAGGCGGGACATCTATATAAGTTCAGGCTCGAACTCTGGTTCTAAATATCTCAGCCCGCTACCGGCGCATTCCGACGTCGGGTTTTCGCACATCCGACCACTTTTACGCTCCAAATCCTGGCAGCAGCGCGGTCAACGATATGGATTTCTGCCAAAAAGTGGTGAGCGGTGTACAGGCACCCGTGACTAAGCATTAGTCGACGCTCTCCAGCGGACGCTAAAGATACACTGTTGCCGTGACCGACGTTGTCTTGAAACTGATCGATCGCGAGCTGGCCGAGCGGGTGCTGCAGAACGCTCCACTGCCAACAGATCGTTGGGCACCGGACTATCCATGGCCAGATGAGCTTGATGCGATGCGGATGTTTTTGGCCCAGCCCCTTCCGGAGCCAGCCGTCTTTGGTATTTACACCATCCGGGATCAACACAGTGGTCTCGCGATTGGCGGCATTGGTTTCTTCGGCCCGCCGGATGACGACGGCGCGGTCACCATTGGCTACAACGTGGTCCCTTCAGCGCGAGGCAATCACATGGCAAGCAACGCGGTAGCTCGGATCATCGAGATTGCCACGCAGGCAGGCGCGCGCTGTGTTCAAGCGGTGACCGATCTAGACAACGCAACCTCGCAAGCCGTGCTTCTCAAGAATGGCTTCAACGAAGTCCGCCGAGACGAGGTACAGGCCTATTTCGAGCGCTTTACGGTGTGAAGTTCGGAGCGCGTTTTTCCAAAAACGCGGCCATACCTTCTTTGTAGTTGTCCGTGCTCACAATTGCGCCTTGGGTTTTGTTCTCTAGGTCCAGTGCGTCCCAGAATCCGAGCCGTTGATCGCGGATCGCCTCAACGAGCTTTTTGCCATCTTGGTAGGCGTTAATCGGACCGCGTGAAACTCGTTGCACGATCTTACGAGTTTCTTCTAAAAGCGTCTCGGTAGGGAATGCTCTGCTGAAGAGCCCGGAACGTACCGCTTCAGCGCCACTCATGAGATCTGCGGTGTAGATCAGATCCAGCGTCCGATGTGTGCCCAGCCGTTCAGTGAAAAGCCAGTGTCCGCCCGCGTCCAACACCATGCCCAGGTCCGCAAAAGGCGAACCGATCTTGGCATCTTCGGCGAGATAGACGACGTCGGCCGCGATCAGCAAGCCTAGCCCGGCACCTAACGCTGCCCCCTGCGCCGCGGCAAAACTCGGTCCAGGAAAGTTCATAATCGCCTGCATCGCAGGCACGATCTTCTCTTCCAGAAAAGCTAGCGCGTTGTCGTTCTCAATATCGACGCCGCCCAAATCGCGACCGGCACAAAATGCCCTACCTTCACCACGCAATAGCAGCACTTTCGCTTGCCCGTCGGCGGCAGATGCCGAGGCACGTTCAACGGCCGCACGCAGGTCGACGAAAGCCTGGGCACTCATTGCGTTGAGCTTCTTCGGTGCGTTCAGAACCACCTCAGCTACGCCGTCGGCTATGGTCAGCTCAATCATGCTGGTCTCCATCGAATTCCCTTCTGGTTTTCGTGCCGGATTTTCGTGCCGAATTAGACGTCGTAATCAACCGTGACAGCGCCGGACGTCGGATGTGCTTGGCAGGTCAACACGTAGCCCCTAGCCAACTCATCCGGCTCCAAGGCATAGTTTTCCACCATCTCTACCGTGCCGTAGACCACTTTTGCACGGCAAGTGCCACAGACTCCGCCAGCGCAAGCGAATGGCACGTCTGGTCGGACCCGCAATGCGGCGTTCAAGATTGACTCGCGAGCATGCGTCGGGCTTTTGACCGAGCCCTTGAGCCCGTCCAGAGTAAAGGTGATGTCGAAACTATCGTCCGATTCGTCAACGACCACTGGCCGGCCAACCTGGCCTTCCGGACGTTCTGGTTTGCCGGTCGTAAAGAGTTCAAATCGAATCTTCTCAGCAGCAACCCCACGCTCAGCAAGCGTGTCGCGGCACAACTGCACTAGCTCAAAAGGACCACACAGAAACCATTCATCAATCTGGTCTACTCGCAGCACATTACTCAAGATGCTCTGCAGTGTTTCAGCGTCGATCCGACCGGACAGCAAAGGCGCAATGCGTTGCTCGCGCGAAAGCACATGGTGCAAAGCAAACCGCGCCGGGTATTGGTCCTTCAGATCTGCAAGCTCTTCCAAGAACATCACGTCCATCGCCGCTTTGTTCGCGTAGATCAAATCGAAGCGGTTCCGGGCATCCACAGCCAAAAGCGTTCGCGCAATGGCAATTACGGGAGTGATTCCGGAGCCGGCCGAAATCGCAACGAAGGAGCCACCGTCTTGCGGAAAGCCCGGAATTGCCGCCAAATCTTCTGGGCGGTTCAAGTCAGTGAGTACGTTGTGGTGCTTCGAAGTAAAAGCACCCATCGGGCTCATAACATCGAGGCGATACCCTGCCGCAAGTTCCGAGTTAGCCCAGGTGGAAAACCTGCCACCCAAGTTTTTTTTGACCGCAACTCGAATTTCGCTGCTGCCGTCGTCGAACGTCTTTGGCTCAGTGCAAATTGAATAGCTACGGCGAAGCTCTTTCAACTCCCCCGAATCGTCCGGCAGTTCGGTACGCAGCGCCACATATTGGCCCGGTAAGTAGTCGAACTGTCCGGTCAAATCAGCTGGAACTTCGAAGGCAACTTCGATCGCGTCTGCGGTGAGCCGACGGACTTCTTTGACCGTCAACGAATGAAAACTAGCCCGCCGATTCGCTGGCTTGCGGATAACCGCCATAGTTAATGCACCTTGAAATAGTCGAAGGGCTCCTGGCAGTCCTGGCACTTGTACAGCGCCTTGCAGGAGGTAGAACTGAAGCGCGTGAGTTCGCGAGTATTGAGTGAATTGCACAGCGGGCACTTCACCGCCAGACTGAGCCGAACTGGCCCACTCTGGCTGCCAACCTGCGAGGTGCCACTGGGCGGCGCAATTCCGTACTCAGTGAGCTTCGCCTTGCCAGACTCCGTCATCCAGTCGGTAGTCCAGGCTGGCGCAAGTACCGATTCCACGCTGGCCTCAAGGCCTTCACGCCCGAATTCGGTGATCAAATCTGCCCGAATCGCGTCCATCGCCGGACAGCCAGAATAGGTAGGCGTGATGGTGACCTTGACTCCATGCTCAGTCGTTTCGACGGCGCGCAGGATGCCCAGCTCAGCAATGCTGAGCACCGGAATTTCTGGATCGTTGATGCTTGCGGCGATTTCCCACAGCTCGTGTTGGGCCAATTTCTTTGTAAGAGTTTTCACCAGCCAGCTCCCGGATGCTCTCGAGCCAGCACCTGCATTTCAGCCAAAAGGTAGCCCAGGTGTTCGCTGCGCTGACCGCGGCGCCCGCCGCCGCTAACGCGTGACGTTTGCGGAATTTCAAGCTCCGCCTCGGTCAAAACAGCAGCAATAAAGGCGTCGAATTCGGCCCGGAACAACGACGGCGGTACCGAAACTCCGCCGTCGGCTATCGAGCCAAGTTCTTGATACAAAGCATCTTCGTCAAAAAGCTCTTCAACGTACGGCCAGGTCAGCGCCAGACCATGAATCATCCGACGCCGAGACTCTTCCGTTCCAAAAGCAAGTCGGAGCACCCATTGGCTCGCGTGATCTCGGTGGTAATCAACCTCTTTGACCGCCTTGGCAGCAATCGCAGCTAGCGTGGAATCACTGGAATTCTGCAGCCTGGAGTACAGCTCAAATTGGTAAACCGAAACAACCAGTTGGCGCGCGATAGTCCGCGCAAAGTCGCCGTTGGGTTGCTCGAAGAGCTGCGCACAACGGAACTCGGTTTCGCCACGCCAGTAAGCCAAATCATCTTCGGTCTGTGGCGTACCGTCCGGGCGGTCGAAAGCACCTGCGGCGTAGCTCAAAAAGGAACGCGCATGTCCGAGCTCATCCAAGGCGATATTGCCCAGTGCCACGTCTTCTTCAAGCTCGGGCGCGCGCGAAATCCACCAACCAAGTCTTTGCGCCAATATCAACCCGTCGTCGCCCAGCCGCAGCGCGTACTCGGCGACCGTAGCGCTTGGCCTCGCACCGGCGTCGGCAATGTCCTCCGGACGCAGCGCGTTGCCGGGCGTGATTCGAGTTGCTGATTCTTGCGCCATTAGAGGTGTTTCACCCCTTCACTCTTCGTGTAGTACGTGGCGTGGCGGTAATCCTTGCCTTGCGGCGATTCAAAGAAAGCGCCCTTCGATCCCGGATCCGAGGCAGAAATAGCATCTGCGGGCACTACCCAAACAGACACGCCTTCATTGCGGCGGGTATACAAATCGCGTGCGTTACGCAGCGCCATTGAGGCATCCGGGGCGTGCAACGAGCCGGCGTGCACATGCGAAAGGCCACGAGACGACCGGACGAAAACTTCCCACAACGGCCAGGGCTGATTTCCCTCGGACTGCGACATCAGGCGGCTCCTTCTTGTTCAGCGTGCTTTCGAGCAGCGTAGGCGGCAGCCGCCTCACGTACCCAGGCACCATCTTCATGGGCTTCTCGACGGCGTTCTAGCCGCTGCGAATTGCATGGTCCACGGCCTGCTAGTACCTCTTTGAACTCGTCCCAATCAAGCGAACCGTGTTCCCATTTATTAGTTTCGTCGTTGAACCGGATCTGGTCATCTGGCAGTGTCAGCCCAAGGACTTCAACCTGTTCAACCATCATGCATACGAAGCGCTGGCGAAGTTCGTCATTAGAGAACCGTTTGATATTCCAGGCCATGGACTGGATCGAGTTCGGCGAATCGTCATCCGGCGGGCCAAACATCATCAGGGAAGGGGTATACCAACGATTCACCGCATCCTGTGCCATCTGCTTCTGCGCCGGGGTGCCATTGGCCAATTCGAGCAGGATTTCAAAGCCCTGTCGCTGGTGGAACGACTCTTCTTTACAAACGCGAACCATTGCGCGACCATATGGTCCATAGGAAGCGCGGCAGAGCGGAACTTGATTGCAGATTGCGGCGCCGTCAACCAGCCAGCCGATTGCGCCGACATCCGCCCAGCTCAGCGTTGGGTAGTTGAAAATCGAGGAATAGCGCGCTTTGCCGGCGATGAGGTCTGTCGTCATCTTCTCGCGCGGCGTGCCAAGCGTCTCGGCGGCGGAGTACAAGTACAGTCCGTGACCGGCTTCATCTTGCACCTTTGCCATCAGAATAGCTTTGCGTTTGAGGCTCGGCGCACGCGAAATCCAATTCGCCTCAGGCTGCATGCCAATAATCTCCGAGTGCGCGTGCTGGGAAATCTGCCGAACTAGTGTCTTTCGGTAGGCCTCTGGCATCCAGTCCCGCGGTTCAATGCGTGAATCCGCGGCGATGACCCGGTCGAAGTTCTCTTTGCCGGCTGCCTCTGCAGATCTGCCAGCCTCAGTTGAGACCGACTCGAGTGTGTGCGCCATTGCTGCTCCCTACGGGGTTCGGATTCCGCGTCCGGAATCGAATTACTGACCGTTCGTTCAGTATATCCAGGATGCTCGGCGTGGGTCAACGCCGCTCGCATTAGGCTGGGCTTATGAATCACGCAGTTATTCTCGGCGGCACCGGAGCATTGGGCCGGGCGACTGCTAGCAAACTTCTTAGCGAAGGTTGGACAGTCGACGTCGTCGGGCGGAACGCCGAAAATTTTCCTGCTGAATTGCGCGAAGCTGGAGCCACATTCCAATCGGCCGATCGCTACAACAGCACCGATCTTCAAACCGTCTTCGGAGCAGGTGCGGATCTATTAGTAGATGCGCTGAGCTTCAACGAAGCGCACGCCAAGATGCTGCTACCTCACCTCGCCGGGTTTTCCAGCACCGTGATGCTCTCCAGCAAAGCCGTTTACCAAGATGAGCAAGGACGGCATGCCAACTCCGACGAGCCTCCGCAGTTCTCTGGGCCGATCTCCGAAGAGCAAGCCACCCTGCCCGCGCAGAATTCCGACTTTGCGAGCCGTGAAGGCTACGGCCCAAACAAAGTCGCGGCCGAGTAACTATTACTGGACAGCAGCTATCCCGTAACCGTGATTCGAGCCTCAAAGGTACACGGAATTGGCACTGCGCAAGCACGGGAATGGGTCTTCGTGAAACGTATTCTCGACGAACGCAAGACAGTCTTCCTTGCCCGTGAGGGTCGCGATATCAACCACACCACTGCGGCGGCGAATACCGCAGCCCTGATCGAACAAGTGGCTAGAATCCCAGGACGGCGAATCCTCAATAGCGCTGATCCGGACGCTCCTAGCGCGCTGGAGATCTGCCGAACCGTGGCGCAACATTTTGGGTCTCAGTGGCAAGAGATATTGCTGGCGGACGACGTCGACCCCGAGCTCGGCGCGCATCCCTGGACAGCAGTCCATCCAGTTGTCCTCGAAACCTCAGCCTCGTTGGCACTCGGATACCGCCCAGTTGGCAACTATGCCGAAACAATCGGCGCTGAGCTGGACTGGTTGATTGCGAACCCTGCAGAACGACCAGATGATGATGACCCGTTTTTCACTGGATTGTTCGACTACGCCAGTGAAAATCGGCATTTAGTCTAAAAGGGCGGCGGACACGACATGTGTCCGCCGCCCTTGGGCTAAGACTAGACGCTGGTCTTAGCCCAAGAAATCCTAGCTACCAAGCAGCTCGGACCCGCATCAGTGAATCGATATCCTTACCCAGCTTGCCGATCTTTTCAGTATTAATAACTGGGAAGAGACCAGGGGTATCGTCCGGACGATACGCGTCGACGTAGCGAGAGCTGAGGTTCGAGGTAAACACGACAATGTAGTTTCGCTTGTCCTTGCCCGGTAGTGAATTGACAATGCCGGCCTCCGTGCTGTTGATAGGAGTTGAGCCGTTCTTATGGGAGAACTTCACCTCAGCTTTGTCGTTGCAAGGACGCACGTCCCGGCCAAATTCACCAATTTCCGGAAGTTTGACGGTGCCGGTCAGCGGATCAACCCAGCGATTGGGTGCAGCAGTCGGAATCCCCGGTGCGGGATACTTTGCTCCGCACCGATTAGTTGTCGAAAGCATGATGTTGAGACCTTGATCGCCCAGTTCTGACATGAAGAAGTCCCGGGACGATTGAGACAACAAATCACGGGTGACCTTGGTCCCATTGGGCGCCGTCCAAAATGTTCCCGGCGATCCAGAAATTACCAAGAGCAATTTTGCGGTATCCAAGGAACTCATCTGACTTGAGATCCACGTTCCGCCATTCGCCGGATTCGTGCCTACTAAGCGGAGTAGATCCAGGCCGTTGTCTTTGAACGTTTAGTTCAGTGACGCAATTGCATTGTTGTCATGCAATATCTTGATCAACGCACACGTTGAATGATTATCTGAGTAGGTGATCATCTCGTCAAAATACTGTTTGACTGGCTTCGAGGTATCACCGGTGCAAGTAGCACTGCTACCAGTCGGTTTGTAGTCATAATTGCCGTCAAGAGTGATTTTTCCTTGATCTACCAGCTGGAGAACACCGAACCCCACCATGACCTTCAATACCGAGGCCGGATACGGCAGCATGAAGTCGATAGGTGAGTTTTCAGTGCCTGGCTCTAGATCAGTCTTACCAATTCCGCCATTGAAGTCCCAGAGGGCGTCATCCCAGTCCCGCCACCGAACCGCTTTATCGGTGGAGAAGTTCTTATCGATCGGAACCGAGACACCATAAGGGTTCTGAGGGCTAAGAATTACATTCGCAGCGCTGACGGGCGCACCACTATCATCGAGCTCGATAACAGTCGCGTCCATATTCGGCGTCTGCCGAATCTAGTCATATTTCGGCTTCGCAGATAGGCCAGTAGCTGTGCTGGGGGCCGCCAAAGCCTTACCAGGAATTTCCAATTCATCCGGGATGAAAGTCGATTTCCAGGACGGTTGCTGGCCAAATCTTGCACTGAAGCTGGCTGCCGTGGGCTTATTCGAATCTGGATCCGAATCAAGAACATCTTGAAACCGCTGTTTAGCAATCAAAACCCTCAATTGGGCAGACAAACTAGACGAAGCGAAAGACGATCCAATGTCACCATTCGAACTCGAAGATGCGGATGCGACAGGAGCGGCTTGTGCCGCTATTGGGATACCTGCGACGAGGAGCGCGCTAACGCCAATCGCAATAGCCCTATTACTCAATTTAGACACGAAAGACCCCAACCTTTGATAAGTACTGTTTTGGGTGGATGTTCCGCGAAGAAGCCGTGAACAATTAATCCACACTCGGATCTAATTAGACGGAGCGAGCAGCTTTCTGTCAAGAACCTGTGGAGTGATTCTTCAGAGACATCCCGATGCGCAGGCTCAATACTGCAACCTGCCCGGTAGCGGATCAGAGGTAAGCACTCCGCAAGGGCGATGAGCTGGACTTGAGGCATCGCCGTCGATAAAAGATTGCAAGTGAACACTCCAGTCGGTCATGACAGCTTGGCCTCGGAAAACACGAACCCTTATTTCGAAATCAACAGCGCCTGATAATCGCAATGCGACTTGCGGTCCGAGATCCAGATCGGGTCCAGCGAAGCAGCCTCAGAGACCCTGGTCGAAGAAGCGACTTCATCTAGATAGACAGACAATATAGTTGTGGAAGAAGAGGTCTGGCCAAATGATTGGCTGCGCGGCGCTTTGAGCCTGTGCGTCATGCAGACCCTGTCTACCGGGCCAACATACGGCTATGCCATTGCGGCAGCCTTGCAATCTGCTGGCTTAGGCGCGGTCAAAGGCGGCACGCTCTACCCCTTGCTAGCGAGACTTGAAGCGGCCGACTTACTCAGTAATGAGTGGCGCGAGGGCGACGGCGGCCCCGGACGCAAATACTTTTCGCTCACGAGAGCGGGCTTCGCCGAACTAGATCGACAGCGTCGCTTGTGGAATGAGTTCGCGCACCGCACAAGCGAACTCTTGAATAGCAAAATCATCGGAAAGGATCGCGATTAATGACAGCGTTCTGGCTAAGTTGAAGCTTGAGGACTGGCAATGGCGAGCGGACTGCATTAACGAACTCCGCGCACTTGGCGTAGCTGGATCAAAAATCGGCACGGCGCTCAACGAGACCGACCAATTCTGCCAAGACAGTGGTGAATGGCACCAAAAGACATTCGGTGATCCCGCTGAGTACGCAAGGGGGCTAGGACTCTCACCAGACGAGATAAAACTGTGGACGAGTATGGTCAACGCCATGCCGCTGACCCTTCAAATCCTTGGATTTTGGATCCTTTTCCCGAGCGCATTGAACCTTTTGAGCCCGGGAAAAGTGACAGTGCAATGGTTCTGGTTGTTAATCCCAGTTACCTACTTCGTAGCCACATTGATCAATGGCGACTACTTCAAACAAAAGCGTCTTCGAGTCGCGAAAATCTGGATTAAAGCCGCAGCCTTTGTCGTCATAATCGTTGCCATAATAGTTATCGGCGCTCAGCTTAGCCAAGACCCGCGAAGCTCAATTCAAGCACCAGCCTCGTTGCTCTTAGCTCTTGGCTTAGCGCTCGGGCTAGCTGGCTCAGTCTGGGCTCAGTTCGGACTTGCCCCAATAGAACCCGTCTACAGCCCACATGACACTCCCAAAGAGTACTTGACGGCGGAACTCGGTAAACAGTGGCAAACCAGATTGCGAAATTGGGGATTCACCGCAGCCTCATTGATCTTTCTCGCTATTTGCGCCGTCTTCCTATGGCGCTATTAGATTCCCGCTGCCAGCGAAACCGCTTCCTGTCCCGGCATCCTTGGCCATAAAGTGAACAGCATGACCAGTGCTCCGATTGCTAAGAAAATCCCAGTCACCCGAAGCCATCACGGCGATGTCTTCACCGACAATTACGAATGGCTCCGCGATAAGGAAAACCCCGAGGTAGTGGCACACCTTGAAGCAGAGCAGAGTTACACGGATCAAATCACCGAACATCAAGAACCGCTGCGGCAAGCCATCTTCAATGAGATGAAGGACCGCACCCAGGAAACTGATCTTTCCGTTCCGTACCGTCGCGATTACTGGTGGTACTACGTGCGAATGGAAGAGGGCCAGCAATACGGAATCCATTGCCGAGTAGCCGCATCGGAGACTGGCGACCAGATTGCGGACTGGACGCCGCCCGCCGTCGAAGCTGGCCAGCCCATTGCCGGCGAACAAATTCTGCTCGACGGCAATGCTGAGGCTGAAGGAAAACCGTTTTTCTCCATCGGCGGCCAGGCGCTAACTCGCGACCACAACCTCTTGGCATACGCCGTGGACAATGCCGGCGATGAGCGGTTCACCTTGCGCATCAAGGACCTCCGAACCGGAGAGTTGCTTGCCGATGAGATTGAAAATATCTTCTACGGCGTAGCCTTCTCCCCCGATGGCACCGAGCTCTTCTACACCGTCGTCGACGATTCCTGGCGTCCCTACCAGGTCAAATCTCACATCCTTGGCACACCCTCGAGCCAAGACACCGTGCTCTTCCAAGAAGACGATCTAGGTATGTGGACTGGCTTCGATCTTTCGGCTGATCGCAGGCAATTGCTCATCTCGATCGGTTGCTCCGAATACAGCGAAACGCACCTCCTTGATTTTGACAATCGCGAGGACGGCCTCACTTTGGTAATCTCTCGCGACGAGCGTGTGCTGTACGACGTCGACCCGGTCACCATCGAGGGCAAGCGTCAGCTGATCATCACGCACAACCGTGACGCACGTAACTCGATGGTTTCACTAGTTTCCGTCGATGAACTGAGCAAGCCGTTGGCCGACCAGCAATGGACAACCGTAGTGCCGCATAGCGAATCCGTGCGAGTGAATGGAACGGGTTCCAATGCAACGCACGCTTTCATCTCGGTACGTAAGGCCACCACCGACAAGGTGCAAATCCTGCCGCTGAAAGATTTGTTGTCCACTCCTATCGTGCCGAGTTTCGACGAAGAGCTTTACACCGTTGAACTGTCGTTGGCTGAATTCAATGCCCCGCAGATCCGTCTCAACTACACCTCGTTCGTCACCCCGCCAAGGGTCTATGACTACGTTTTGGCCAGCGGCGAGCTAATTTTGCGGAAGGAAACGCCTGTTCTTGGCAATTTCAACGCTGAGGACTACGTAGCGGAACGCGAATGGGCCACGGCAGCCGATGGCACGAAGGTTCCACTGTCGGTGATCCGCCGGGCTGACCTGAAGCGCGATGGATCTAACCCGGCAGTTGTTTACGGTTACGGCAGCTACGAGATCAGCATGGATCCTGGCTTCGCGCTGCCCCGGCTCTCGCTTTTGGATCGCGGCATCGTATTTGTCATGGCACACATCCGTGGCGGTGGCGAGCTGGGCCGCACCTGGTACGAAGACGGTAAAAAGCTCACGAAGAAAAACACGTTCACAGACTTCGTCGCCGCCACCGATTGGCTCGCTGGCTCGGGCTGGGCAGACCCGGCTCGGATTGCAGCTATGGGCGGCTCTGCGGGTGGATTGTTGATGGGTGCGGTGCTGAACTTAGCCCCGGAGAAATACGCCGCCGTCGTCGCCCAAGTTCCATTCGTTGACGCGCTGACCACCATCTTGGACCCGGATCTGCCACTTTCCGCTCTGGAATGGGAAGAATGGGGCAACCCGATCACGGATCCCGAGGTTTACCGATACATGAAGGACTACACGCCGTACGAGAATGTGCGTCCGGTTGCGTATCCAAAAATCGCCGCAGTAACCAGCTTCAACGACACACGAGTGCTCTACGTAGAACCGGCCAAATGGGTTCAGGTGCTGCGCGAAACCAGTACCGGTAGCGAACCAATTGTGCTGAAGGTCGAAATGGATGGCGGCCATGGCGGCGCTTCCGGTCGCTATGAAGGCTGGAAAACTCGCGCCTGGGACTACGCCTTCTTAGCTGATGCGCTTGGTGCTACGACCCTGGTGAGTTCTGCGACTGCCACTCGCTAAGCAAGATCGAATAGATCGCCTCGGAAGTCCACTCTCCTTTGAGATACCAGTTGTCTCGGAGCGTTCCTTCAAGTGTCATGCCGAGCCGTTCGCACAGTTTCCGCGAACTCGGGTTTTCGACGTCTAATCGTGCTTGGACGCGCTGGAAGCCTAAGGATTCGAAGGCAAGTTTGAGCACCGTACGGGCGGCTTCGGTTGTGTAACCTTTGCCCTGGTTTTCCGGGGCAAAGGTCCAACCAATTTCGCCGACAAAGCCATGCTCGGCATCGCCGCCGTCATCCCATTTCAGAGAGATATCGCCCAGCAGCCCGGGCTCGGCTCGCCGTTCGACGACGAAACTGGCCCACTCACCCGGCTCGTTGAACTCTGCTCGGTAGAATTTGCCGACCCGTTCCATGGATTCAGCCAAACTACGTGCCTCGTTCATTAGGAATCATGCGGTCTCGGGCAGCGACTGGTAAGCGTGGTAAGCCGCGAGATCTTCCGGGACATAGCGACGGAGTGTTAAGCGCTCAGTGTGCAGCGGGTATGGGATGGCGGGCATCTGAGACATATCTGCACCATACCTGCTCTCCTACCCGAAAGGCATGCCCACCAAGTGCGCGCGCTGTGTGGGGTATAATTACTCCTCCCCACAAAAATGCTAGCTACGTGGGGAGGGCTATCAGGAGCTCACCCAGCGGCGGCCGCCGTCGCCTCCGCGATGGCTCGCTCCTCATCTGTGGGCACCACCAATACCGGAATTTTCGAATCAACTGCGCTAATCAAGCGAGCTTCCTCCGACCGCACTGCATTGGCTCCGGCATCGAGCACAATACCGAGTGCACCGAGTCGAGCCACTACTAGCTCACGAAATCGGCTCGAATTTTGACCGATACCGGCGGTAAATACCAGCGCTTTCGCTCCATCAACAGCCACATGATACGCACCGACGTACTTAGCCAATCGGTAGCTTGTCACCGCGAGCGCCATTTTGGCTCCCGCGTCACCTGACTCGGCAAGTTCCACCACAGAACGCATGTCATTGTCGCCGGCCAACGCCAGTAAGCCTGACTCCCGGTTGAGCATCGTGTCCAGGGCATCCGCGTCGTAGCCCTGCCGTGCCAGGTAAACCAGGATTGACGGGTCAAGATCACCGCTACGGGCGCCCATGACCAGACCTTCGAGCGGAGTGAAACCCATTGAGGTGTCGATGCTTTTTCCCGCCTTGACCGCGGTAATCGAAGCACCGTTGCCGAGGTGCGCAATGACGCCGTCGAACTTCTCCGGCGCTATCTGTAAAAACCTGGCCGCATGCCGGGAGACGTATTCGTGACTCGTCCCATGGAACCCGTAACGCCGAATGCCGTGTTTCCGGTACAACTCGTCGGTTAGCGTGTACCGCCAGGCTTCTTCCGGCAGGCTCCGATGAAAAGCCGTGTCAAACACCGCAACCTGTGGCAGATCTGGCCATTTAGCCGCAATAGCCCGGATTCCTAGTACATTGGCTGGATTATGCAGCGGCGCCAAAGGGTTGAGTCGTTCGATTGCCCGGGTAATTTCATTGTCAATAAGAACCGGCGCACTGAAACGCTCGCCACCATGAACTACCCGATGCCCCACCGCGTCGATTCGCAGCTGACCAATTTCGGTAGCCACCAATTCCAACGCCTCAGCATGGTCAGCAACTTCGGATTGACCAATCTTTTCAATTAGCCCCTCAAGCAAGACTTCACCAGCTTCGCTCGCAATCTCCGAATAGATCGCGACGCAACGAGCGTCGATTTCCTCGCGCTGGCCAGCGGCGAGCAAAGAGCGAGCTTCTTTTGCCGTAATGCCACCTCTGCAAGCATTCGGCGAAAGATCAAAAGTCCGCGCCATCATGGCAACCATCGGATCATTCGCGGTGTCTTCTTCGGCCACGATCGGTCTGAAGAAGCCAATCCGGTCTGCACGGCGGTGCATGGCATCAGCCAAACCCAAGGTAATGAGCGATTTACCGGATCCCGGCATGGTGGCACTGACGTAAATCCCCTGAGTCATGTAACCATCCTGCCAAACTCAAGGCTCAGATAGCTCGGATTGTGAGCAAATACTCGTCAATCAACCGATGCCCTTCAGCCACGAAATAGCTCAGCCGGGCGTGCAGTTACCGTTATTCGCTAGCAGGCTAACCAATGAATCGCTATTTCCGTTCCGCGCCAGCTGCTGCAAATACTGTTCGGTGACCGGTGGCGTAGAGGAGCTATTCGATCCACCTGGGGCCTGAGAAGTCGGCGGAACAGCCGGAGTCGAGGAAGCTCCGCCTGAGGCCTGCTGCGTAGGAGCACCCGATGCTGGCGTTGAATCTGCTGGCGGCGTCTTGCCTAGCAACGCTGAAACGCGGCTCTTGATCTGGGCAAAATCAGGATAGGTGGAAAACTCAATTCCGAAATCTGGTGGACCCAGGGTCAGTTTCTTGACCTCTTGGCCCTGAGATTTTAGAGCCAGCCCAACAAAGGTTCCGAGCTGTTCGGTAGTGATATCCGATTCCATGATCTGAGTACCGGCCTTGGCTAGCTCGCCGAATTTGGTGAGCACCTTGAGCGGGTCCATTTGCTTCACTAGCGCCTGAACCACGCACTGCTGCCGCGAGCTGCGTGCATAATCAGTGGTCCACTCACGGGAGCGCGCGTACCAAAGCGCGTGGTACCCGTCCAGAGTCTGAGCACCGGGCGCAATCCAACCCTCAGGCGGCAAATGCAAGCCGTTGATACCGATAGCCTCACCACTGATAGGTACCCAACCGCCAGCATTGATCTTGACGCCACCGAACAGATCCACAAGTTGCGAGAAATTGTCCATGTCCACAATGACAAACGCCTGCATGGTCAGGCCCAGGATTTCTCCGACGGTTTCCATCATTGCTTTAGCACTAGGATCAGCAGCTCCCGGGTACAACGAAGCATAGTTCTCAGAGACCTTGGAGTAGAGATTGCCAATGATGCATTCGTCGCCACAGCTAAATCCAGTGGGAAAAACCTTCTTCAGCGGCGAAGAAGCCGGGAAAGGGGCTCCTTGGAAATTACGCGGCAGGCTGATCGTTGCTGCGGCGCCAGTGGTCGCGTCCACGCTAATCGCCATGATGCTGTCCGGCCGACGACCGACCCGGTCTTCTCCGGCGTCGCCGCCCATAACCAAGAAGTTGTACCGGCCATCAATGGGATTCAAGAAGGGAGTAACCGGTTTATCGTCGGCACCTCCGGCAACAGGTCCGCTAAAAATATCCGCGAGCGCATTACGACTGAGATTGACCAGATAGGCCGCATAGCCGGTGCCGCCAGCGGTAAACAGCAGTAGTGGAACAAGCACGACGACGGTCCCGACTTTAAGCGCGGATCGCAGCCTGGGGAATCGGACTAAGCCGAAGATATCCAGATAAGTAATCACGTACCAGAGTGATAGCGAGGCCAGACCAACCAGAACGGCCATCGAGCGACCCGGGTGTGTGATGCGCGAAATTGCCGAGGTCTTGTCAACAAGTACCGAAACGCCAACGTACGCAGCCGCTGCCCAAAATATCGCGGGAATGACCAAAAAGAGCCAGCGTAACCAGGTGTTGCCACCGCGGATGAATCTCGGCGCACCAGGGAAAACTGCATTGAGCAAAAGTAACCCGAAGGTTGGTCCCGGCCTGGTGGGACCTTCCAGCGGTACCAGGTGGCGCGGTGATTCGCGCCGTCTGGATTGACGGCTCATATTGGCTTCCCTCACTGATCATTCCCCCGGAGTGGCTTAAGGGTTGAGAATACGCCATCGCATCAGTCCATCAAGCAGGCCTTTGTTTGGGCTGAGCAAAATGTCTCGGTCTTGACACAGTCCGATGAACAGGATTACCTAATGAACATTCAGTCAGTAAATAACCTGCTTGTTCAGCCTCCGGAGGCCACTATGACGCATCCAATGCTTGAAGGCGAGGCCGCCTCCGACTGGCTTGGTATCACTATCGACAAGATCAGCGACGGCCACGCAACGTTGTCGATGACGTTACGGCCCGAGATGATGAACGGTTTTGGCGTAAGCCACGGCGGCATGATCTTTGCCTTTGCCGACTCGGCATTTGCTTTTGCTTGCAATCCTGCGGATTCCGACGGCTCGACTCAAACAGTGGCGGCTGGCGTCGATATCAATTTTCTGGCACCAAGCCGGGCGGGCCAAAGACTGACAGCGGTAGCCAACAGACGGGCGCAGACCGGCCGTAGCGGTATTTACGATGTGCAAGTTTTTGCTGAATCTGATGCCAGCCCGGAACTCATTGCCGAGTTCCGCGGACGTTCCCGAACCATTCCTACTCGAGGGAGCAATGCATGAATAACGCTGAAGACCCGCAGTTTTTTGACCGCGAGCGCATTGAAGAACTGCAATTGGCCAGGCTCCAACAAACTGTTCATTATGCCTATGACCGCGTTCCGCTCTACCAACGAAAATTTGATGCCGCAGGGGTTAAGCCATCAGATTTGCGCACTCTAGATGATTTGGCGCTCTTCCCTTACACGACCAAGGAAGATCTACGAGCTGAGTATCCCTTTGGCATGTTTGCCGTTCCGCAGTCCGAAGTGGCCCGGATTCATGCCTCCTCTGGTACCACCGGCAAACCTACCGTGGTGGGCTATACCGCGCAGGATCTAAAAAACTGGGCTTCCCTAGTGGCTCGGTCAATAAGCGCTTCTGGGGCACGACCAGGCCACAAGGTGCACATTGCTTACGGCTACGGGCTCTTTACTGGCGGCCTAGGCGCGCATTACGGTGCCGAAGCGCTGGGCTGCACCGTGATTCCGATGTCTGGCGGGCAGACTGAAAAACAGATTCAACTGATCCAGGACTTTGAGCCGGATGTCATCATGTGTACGCCAACCTATTTATTGACCATCATGGATGCGATGGTGCGACGCGGCATCGAGCCACAGTCAACTTCGCTCAAATTCGCGGTCTGCGGTGCTGAGCCCTGGACCGAAGAAATGCGGCACGAGCTGGAAGCGGGGCTTGGGCTCAAAGCCAGTGACATTTATGGCCTTTCCGAAGTGATTGGGCCTGGAGTCGCCGGCGAATTCGTCGAAACACAGGATGGATCTCACATTTGGGAAGATCACTTTCGACCCGAGATTGTTGACCCATACACCTTGGATAATGTGCTGCCGGACGGTGAAACGGGTGAGCTAGTTTTCACCACGTTGACCAAAAAAGCCCTACCCATAATTCGATACCGCACGAAAGATCTGACCCGATTATTGCCCGGTACCGCACGGCCTGGCATGCGTCGAATGGCTCGGATTGGCGGCCGCACGGACGACATGATTATTTTGCGCGGCGTCAATCTTTTCCCTTCTCAAATCGAGGAAATCGCACTGCGCATCCCCGATCTCAGCCCACACTTCCAGCTTGAGATCACTCGCAGTCCCGGGCAACAGATGGATGAATTGACCGTCAAAGTTGAACCGCGAGAAGGCACTTCCGTAGCGCAACGAGACGCGGCGGTAGCCCTGCTGCGGAAGGAGATCAAAGTGCACATTGGCTCTTCGGCCGCGATCGTCGTCGTCGATCCTGGCACTTTGGAACGCTCCAATGGCAAACTTCGCCGCGTTTACGATCTGCGGGAGAAGCCATGACGGTCAACGCGGCGCGGCGCGGCAGACCCGGTTATGACCAAGAGACTGTCCTTCGAATAGCTGTTGAGGCGTTCAACCAGCACGGATATGAAGCAACCTCAATGGGGCTTCTGGCTGAACGGCTAGGTGTCTCAAAATCTGCTATCTACCACCACGTAGATTCCAAAGAGGCGCTATTGGAGCTCGCTTTGGATCAGGCACTTGGCGGTCTTGAAGCAGTTTTAGCGGCTTCTTCTGCAGCAGAAAAGCCTGACGCCAGATTAGAGCGAGTGCTTCGTGGCACGGTTGCGGTGCTCGTGGAGAAGCTGCCCTATGTCACGTTGCTGCTGAGGTTGCGCGGGAACACGGCGATGGAGCGCGAGGCGCTGCGCCGTCGTCGTGATTTTGACCGTGAAGTCTCAATATTGGTTTCGGCAGCTCAGGCCGGTGGTTCGCTTCGTTCAGACACTGATGCTCGAACGGCAGAGCGGCTGCTCGTCGGCACGATCAACTCAATAGTCGGATGGTACCGACCAGGCGGATCCCTGAGTGCGGCCAAATTAGCTGACCAGGTGATTGCCATGGTGTTTGACGGACTCCGACTCTAATCCGAAAGTCATGTCCCCGCTCAGACCGCTGTGCGGGGACATAAGTACTTATGTCCCCTCTTCGCCCCTATCGCTGGGACATAACTTTGGTCATTGCGCTGCTTACTAGTTGCAGAAACTCTTCGGGGTGGTAGAAAACGGTGCTGTACTTGACGCGGAGGGTTGGAATCCCGTTGACCACGTAGTAGTTATTCCGACGCCGGTCCTCATCAAAGGCGGTCTCCGTCGAATGGTGCTCGCGGCCGTCAAGTTCCAAGCCCAGAACGCCGTCCAGCAGCATGTCTAGCCGGCCCAGTCCTGGGAAATATTTTTGAATTTGCACCTGATAACCGGCGCTCTCAAGTTCGTAGCGGGCCACCGTTTCCAAAATTGACTCTGACGCCGGGTTGATTCGGGCAACAATCGCGTTGATTTTGGCATTTATTACGGCCCAAAGTCGCCGCGCGCAATTGCGCCAAAGTCAGTTGCCGGAGCACTACACTCGATTCCGCCACGGCGAATGCCTCGCGCTCCGGCAAACAGCGTAGACATTGAAGTACAACGTCGAGCACAGAAGGACGCCCTCGGCTTCGGTGCCGGATAAATGGCCCTGAGATCCGACTGTTCGGCGCACAAACATGCCACTTCTCGGGCTTACTGACAACCCATAATCCGCGGGTAACCGCTGCTGAGATACAGCCGAGCTCAGCACCCCGACGACGAGCGTCGATC